>NZ_PREV01000027.1:0-1200000 GCF_002959965.1 Microbulbifer pacificus | reverse complement strand
GTACGGGCAGTCTGCCCCAGGTGAATAACATCGCTCAGGCCATGTACGACACCTTTGGCCTTAGCAAAATGCTGACCGGTGGTGTGCTCGCTATTCTGCTCGGGCTGGTGATCATCGGCGGAATCACCCGAATTGCGAAAGTAACCTCCACCATCGTGCCGGTGATGGCGGTTCTGTACATTGTCGGTGCGCTGGCGGTCATCCTCTATAACTACCAGAACATCATCCCCTCCTTTGTTGAGGTGTTTGCCGGTGCATTTAATGGCAGCGCAGCGATGGGGGGATTCCTGGGTGCCAGTTTCGCTTACGCGTTTAACCGGGGGGTAAACCGCGGCCTGTTCTCCAATGAGGCGGGGCAGGGCTCAGCACCTATTGCGCACGCCGCGGCACGAGCCGACGAACCGGTGTCCGAGGGTATGGTCTCTCTGCTGGAGCCGTTCATTGATACGCTGATCATCTGTACGCTTACCGGTCTTGTCATTCTGTCGTCCGGTGTCTGGACCGAAAAGTTCATGAACCGTTTCGAACGTGCGGATATGATGGTTGTTGCCGGCACTTACTCAGATAAAGAAGAAGCGCACGTTCAGCAGCTGTTTGGATTCCTGAGTGGCCACAATAGCGAGGTTCGCCCCTACACCGGTACTATTGTGGTTGCCGATGGCCGTCCGCTGAACAATGGTGAATTTACCGTTATCAACTCCCGTTCCGTGGCGGAAGATGTGGAGTTCAGAGTGGGCAATGATAATTTCTCTGGTGTGTTGAACGTCAACAGTGGTCAATTAGTGAATCAGAATGTCGAGGTGTGGGGTAACTCCCTGCTTCACTCTGTTGCGCTCACCAATCGGGCTTTCCAGAAGGGTTTCTTCGGTGAGTACGGCAGTTACATTGTCACCCTGGGAATATTGCTGTTCGCGTTCTCGACAGCGATCGCCTGGTCATATTACGGTGACCGTTCGATGATCTACCTGTTCGGTCCCAAAGCTGTCATGCCGTATCGCTTGGTCTATGTGGTTGCATTCTTCTGGGCAGCCATTGAAGACACCACGATTATCTGGAATCTGTCGGCGGTGGCGATCGTACTGATGACACTGCCCAACCTGTTTGGTATTTCGGTACTGGCGCGGGAAATGAAGGAAACCGTGAAGGATTACTGGAAAGATCCCAGTCACAAGTGACGGACAGATTGGCTTCATAAAAAAACCCGGCATAGCCGGGTTTTTTTATGGTGAGAGGATGTTTACACGTTGAGCAGCAGGTATTCCCGTTCCCAGGAACTGATCACGCGGTTGAATTCTTCATACTCATCGCGCTTGATGGCGGCCCAGGCACGCACAAATTTTTCACCAAACATTTCCGAGGCTTCCGGGCATTCCGCCAGAAGGTTGAGGGCATGTTCCTGCGTGCGGGGCAGGGTGATTGGCTCGGAGGCACAGCTGCCCTCATAGGGATCGCTCGGTTTAACCTTCTTCATCATGCCCAGATAACCGCAGGCAAGAGATGCCGCAATCGCCAGGTAGGGATTGCAATCAGCTCCGGGGAAGCGGTTTTCGAGGCGTTTCGCCTGGGGAGGACTGTCGGGGACACGCAAACCTGTTGTGCGATTTTCGTAACCCCAGTGCAGACTGGTGGGCGCGGCCATCTCGGGGGTAAAGCGGCGATAGGAGTTCACGTTGGGAGCAAAAAAGGTGATGAATCCCGGGGTGAATTCCTGAGTGCCACCGATAAAGTACTTGAACAGATCGGTCTCATTGCCCTCATCATCGACGAAGATATTCTTGCCGGTTTTGATGTCCAGAACGCTTTGGTGCAGGTGGAGCGCGCTACCGGGTTCATCTTCCATCGGCTTGGCCATAAAGGTGGCGTAAATGCCGTGGCGCAGGGCGGTTTCACGCACGGTGCGCTTGAAGGTAAACACCTGGTCGGCGAGATTCAGAGGGTCGCCGTGCAGAAAGTTGATCTCCATCTGCGCGGTACCGGATTCGTGAATCAGGGTGTCCACGTCCAGTCCCTGGGCTTCGCAGAAATCATACATGTCCTCGATGATCGCCTCGTACTCGTTGGCGGCATCAATGCTGTAGGACTGTCGGGTTTTCTCGGTTCGCCCGGAGCGCCCGACGGGGGCGGAAAGCTTTTCGTCGGGGTCGAGATTGCGTTTGACCAGGTAAAATTCCACTTCCGGGGCAACCACCGGTTGCCAGCCCTGCTCAGCGTATTTGTCGAGTACGAATCTGAGGATGTTGCGGGTGGCGATAGGGTGAAGCTTGCCGTCGCGTGTGTAACAGTCGTGAATGATCTGTGCAGTAGGCTCGTTGGCCCAGGGGTTCAGCCGGATGGTTCCGGGGTCGGGTTCCAGCAGCATGTCGGTATCTGCCGGATCAACCAGCTCATTGTGCTCGTCGACATAGTCGCCGGTCACGGTCTGCACCAGGATACTTTCCGGGAGACGGCTGTCCTGGGCGAGAAATTTGGAGGTGGGGGTAAATTTGCCCCGCGCGTTTCCGGACATGTCCGGTACCAGGCACTCGACCTCGGAAATTGAGTGTTCTGCGAGCCACTGGGTAATCTTGTCCATGGTACACCTTGATGATGAAAGGCTTTTCCCCGAAATGGGGTTCATTAGTATATATCCCGCCTCGGCGACCCAAACAGGTGCCAGGAGGGGCCACAGCGCGTGAAGGTATATCGTCTTTCCGCCATGTGGGCTTTGATTATGGCAAAAAACCGAATTATCATTCAATAAATTTTGAATAATGATTCGGTTTTGTTTGGGCTGGGTGAATGACCTGGTAAATAAACCGTGTCGCACCAGTCTGTTTTTGGAGATTTATGCATGCCTGCCAGTGGAACTGTAACCAAGCTGCTCGGCCACACTGATTCCTACTATGCCGCCAGTGCCAATGAGGCACCGGCATACGCCCCCCTGGAAGGGCAAGTAGATGCCGATGTGTGCATTATCGGTGCGGGCTACACCGGACTTTCTTCCGCGCTGCATCTGGCGGAAAGGGGGTTCAAGGTGGTGGTGCTCGAAGCGGAGCGGGTTGCCTGGGGGGCCTCCGGGCGCAACGGTGGCCACGTTGGGGTAGGGCAGCGCAAAGGTCAGGAAGACCTGGAGAAAATGCTCGGTTTCGATACCGCCAAGGTCCTCTGGGATATGGGGCTTGAAGCCGTGCAGCTGGTGGAGGATCTTATCCAGAGACACAATATCCAGTGTGATCTCAAGCGCGGCATCATGCATCTGGCGGCCAAACCCAGTCACGACAGCTGGCTGAAAGAAGAGGTGGCACTCCTGAATCAGCGCTACGGTTACGACAAGATGCGCTACGCCGATCGTGAGGAAGTGCGCTCGCTGGTGGGATCCGACCGTTTCTACGGCGGACAAGTGGACAGCGGTTCCCTCCATCTGCACCCACTCAACTACGCCCTGGGACTGGCTGCGGCAGCAGAAAAGGCCGGCGTACGTTTTTTCGAATACAGTCGTGTCACCAGCTATCAGGGCGGTAATCCCTGTGTGGTGAATACCGCGCGGGGTAGTGTACGCGCCGGTAATGTCGTTCTGGCGTGCAACGGCTATCTCGGCGACCTGGAACCGAAAATGGCTGGTCGCATCATGCCCATCAATAACTTCGTGCTGGCTACCGAGCCGCTTCCGCCATCGCTGGCGCGGGAGCTGATCGCAAACGACTACGCGCTGCAGGACACCCTGTTTGTTATCAACTACTGGAAACTTTCCGGCGACAACCGGCTGGTGTTCGGCGGTGGCGAGAACTACACCTCCCGCTTCCCTCAGGACATCCGTGCTTTCGTGCGCAAGTATATGTTGCAGATCTATCCGCAACTGGCGGATACCCGCATTGATTTCGGCTGGGGGGGGACGCTCGCCATCACCCTGAACAGGATGCCCAGTATTGGGCGCCTGGAACCGAATGTGTACTACAGCCAGGGCTATTCCGGGCACGGTGTCCCGACGGCTACGTTCGCCGGCAAAATACTCGCCGAAGTACTTGCCGGTACAGAGGAAAGGTTTGATATATTGTCGCGCATTCCAACGCCCAGTTTTCCCGGTGGAACCCTGTTGCGTTGGCCCGGGCTGGTAGCGGGAATGCTCTATTACAGCTTGAAGGACAAGCTGGGCCAGTAAACTGGTGGCACCTCTACGGATCGACTGCGTCCGCGTTTGAAGGTTTTTAGTGGCGTCAAAAAATTGAATGTTTCTTCGGTTTGTGGGATAACAGGCCGGTCAGTTCAATCTCCGGGTCCGTCCTGAGTGGTAATGAATGGGCAGAAACCCGAACAAAAATAACCCACGGGGAGTAACAATGACGCAATCAGATCAGCGGTTTTCCGCCAAAAAACACGTGCTGGCTTCAACCATTGGTGCCGTAGTCTTTACCATCTCTGGTGGCGCCAGCGCAGCACCGGAGATCGAAGAGGTGACTGTCACCGCACAGATGCGTGCGGAGTCACTCAAAGATGTGCCCATGTCTGTCAGCGCCTTCTCGGGCGAGACCATCAAAAACAGTAATCTCAGCGATTTCAAAGATCTGTTCGCCATCACTCCCGGTATTTCCGGTGATACCACAGATTCCTTCTTCGACACCGTGTCTGTCCGCGGTGTCAACAACAACAGCTTTGGTACCGGCAGTGACCCGGCACTGGGTGTGTTTCTCGACGGTGTCTACCAGAGCCGCACCGGTGCCACGCCGACCATGTTCGACCTGGATCGCGTGGAAATCGTAAAAGGTCCGCAGGGTACCCTGTTCGGCCGCAACACCGCCTCCGGCGCGATTTCCATGACCTCCCGCAAGCCGGGAGATGTGTTTGGCGGCGAGATGTCTGTGAATGCCGGGCAGTACGGCCGCCTGAACTTCGAAGGTTCAGTGGATGTGCCCGTGAGCGAAGACTTTGCCGTGCGTATTTCCGGAATCCACCAGGAGGAAGACGGCCACGTCAAGAACCTTGCCGGTGGCCGTAATCTGGGGGCCAGCGAGGCGGATGCGATGCGCTTTACCGGTGTGTATGACGGCATCGAAGACACCACCATCTCTCTGCTGGCCCAATATGAAGACCGTACCAGCGACGGCACCATTTACCGGGCTCTCGGTACCGACGCGGATTACGATGAGGTTTACAACGATCAGCAGGGAATCGACCAGGCGGAAATTGCTGACGCGATCCTTACCATCGAACACCAGATGGGCGACGTAACCTTCAGCTCAATCACCGGTTACAAAACCCATAACTACACGTATGTGGAGGATTTCGACGGCACTGCGCAGTCCATCGATACCTTCGTGCGCGATCAGTCCGGGGAGTTCTTCAGCCAGGAATTCCGTCTCACTTCCAACAATACCGGCCCGTTTAACTGGGTATTGGGAGCCAGCTATTACCAGGAAGATCTGGACGCGTATTTCGCGGGTGTGGACTCCGAAGATTTCATCTGCGCCGGTGCGATGGAAGTGGATTACGAGCTCGATGTCGACTCCAGCATGACCTGTGAGCAGCTGGCACTTGCCTTCCCCGATGATATGGATGACGCTTTTGGAACCGGTGGGGATCCCTGGGAATACGCGCCTACCGCAGGTATGGGGATACCCGGTGGCGTCCAGATCGGTGACGGTATGTCCGTGGAAGAATCCTACACCCGCGGTGAATTCAGTGGCTGGGGCGTGTTCGCCAACACCACCTTTGATCTGACCGATTCCACCAGTCTCGGGCTCGGCGTGCGCTATACGGAAGATCAGAAGAAATACACCGTAGATTCCCCGTGGCCGGATACCTGGACCGCTGGCTGGAACTATCAGGCCATGTTTACGGACGGCCCGATCACTGGCGACAAGACCTGGAGCAACGTCTCTGGTCGCGCCACGCTAAATCACGATTTTTCTGACGCGGTCACCGCCTATGCCAGTGTGGCAACCGGTTACAAGTCTGGTGGTTTCGATTATCTGACTTATCGTGTAACCGATCCGGCCTTCGCGGAAGATTCCGACACCTGGCTCGAAGACTATGAGTGGACTGTCGACAGCAGTACCGGTGAGCCCAACAACTTCAACGAGGAGCAGGTGTTGTCCTATGAGCTGGGCGTGAAAGCGCGACTGCTGGACAACCGCCTGCACATCAATGCCGCTGCCTTCCAGTACACCTACGAGGACCTGCAGCAAGCCTTCTTTATCGGCGCCGCGGCGGTTACCCGCAATGTGGGCGAGAGTGAAGGGCAGGGGCTCGAAGTGGATGCCCGCTGGCTGATTACCGACAACCTCGACCTGTATATGGGGCTCGCATGGCTCAATACCGAGTTCACTGGTGCGCCGGAGGAACTGTGCGAGGATTGCGACGGTAATCAGATGGCGTTTTCTCCGGAGTTCTCCTCAGCAACTGTGCTGACCTACACCACCGAGGTAGGGTTTGGCACCGTGGCGTTGTCCGGTGAGTACACCTATACCGGCGAGCAGTTTGCGGACCTCGAAAATACGGAAGAAGTGAAACTGGCGAGCCGTGGCCTGGTTAACCTGCGCGCGTCACTGACCGCGCCCGGCGAAAACTGGACTGCCGGTGTGTATGTGGAAAATCTCACCGGAGAGGAGTATTACCACTGGGGCTACGCGGCGGCAGACTACAACTTGCCGGCCACCCAGACAGATCCTTCCCGCGGTCGGGTAGCCGGTATCAGCCTCGATTATCGCTTCTGATTATTCCGCACCTTTCTCCTTTCATCTCACAGGATGAGTAGAAAAGCCGGCAACCATTTGCCGGCTTTTCTGTTAATCAGGTTCCTCATTTGTGTTAAAAAGGCACTTCAGTTGAAAGGAACACGAAGTGTCGACCGCAGAACAGAATCGCCGTAGAAATCAGTTGTCGCCGCGACGGGAGCCGGTACAGGCTCGCGCCCGGGAGCGCGCCCGCCAGATACTGGATACCACTGGCCGTCTGCTGGAGCAGGTGGGGTTGAATGACCTGACTACCATCCTCATTGCCAAGGAGTTGGGTGTCTCGGTCGGATCCGTGTATCACTACTTTCCCAACAAACACGCAATCCTCTACGCCATGGGAGAGCAGTGGCTGATCAGTCTCACCGAGCGCCTTGACGACTTGGCGGCTGGCGAGCTGGAAGCGCTGAGTCTGCGTGCATTTCTGGATGACCTGCTCAATCGCTGGGTTTCCGTTTACCGGGAGCAGCGCGGTCTGCTGCCTCTGGTACAGGCCATGTGGGGAATCCCGGAGCTGCATGAGCTGGATGAGCGACACGATGAAATGGTCATCAACCATCTGATGGGTATGTTCCGGCGCCTCGGTTTTCGCTGTCCGCCCAACGAAACGAATCGCCTCGCCCGCGCCACACTGGAAACCTGCCACGCCATGCTGCTGGTGGTCGTCAATCAGCAGGGCGTCCGCTCCCAGCGTACCCGTGAAGACCTGCTGAATATGTTGATGGTGCTGCTTGAGCCGCACCGCGACGAACAGAAGCCCGCCGGGCTTGATGATGTGGAGGCGCCCTGAGCGCAATAGAGCATGAGCAGTGCGCAACAGACGCCGAGAGGCAACAAGCTCACCATCGCCATTTCTTCCCGGGCGTTGTTTGATCTGCGCGAAAGCCACCAGATCTACGAGGAACAGGGAGTCGATGCGTTTTCGGCCTATCAGATCGAGCGGGAAAACGATGTGCTGCCTAAGGGAGAGGCCTTTTCCCTGGTGGAGAAATTTCTCCAGATCAACGAATGCCTCGAGGGTGAGCCGCGGGTAGAAGTGATCCTTCTGTCGCGCAACAGTGCCGATACGGGCCTGCGGGTTTTCAACTCCATCGAGCACTATGGGTTGCAGATCAGCCGGGCCGCCTTCTGCAATGGCGGCAGCCCTTACCGCTACATCGCGCCCTTTGGCTGCCACCTGTTCCTCTCTACAGACGGTGGCGACGTGCGTCGGGCGCTGGAACAGGGGGTGGCCGCGGCGACCCTGATACCCGGTGGCGCCCGCCAGCGTGGGGACGATATCCTGCGATTCGCTTTCGACGGCGATGCAGTGATTTTTTCCGATGAGGCGGAGCAGATCTTCAAGCGCGAGGGGCTTGCCGCGTTTACTTCCGCCGAGCGCGCATCCGCGCGACAACCGCTGCAAGGGGGGCCGTTTAAAGGGTTCCTCGAGGCGTTGCAGCACTTGCAGGCGGAGTTCCGTCCGGAGTCCTGTCCTATTCGCACCGCCCTCGTGACAGCGCGCTCCGCACCTGCGCACGAGAGGGTGATCCGTACTCTGCGAGCGTGGAATATCCGAATCGACGAATCCATTTTCCTCGGTGGCCTCCCCAAAGGCGAATTCCTGCGAGCCTTCGGTGCAGATGTATTTTTTGACGATCAACCGAATCACTGCGCCTCTGCTGCGGCGCATGTGGCCACCGGTCACGTCCCGCACGGCATCGCGAATCTGGAGAGCTAGTGACTCTGGAGGCGAGTGGATGTTGCCGGGCGTTTCCATGCAAGTTCCCATACTTTAAACGTTTTTCTCCCAAGCTGGTCACTTTTAGTAACCTGTCCCCCGTTTTTGGCCCACTGGCTATAAAGGGCTATTGGCTCGCCGCCAGATTCGCTG
This sequence comes from Microbulbifer pacificus, assembly GCF_002959965.1. Lineage (NCBI taxonomy): Bacteria > Pseudomonadati > Pseudomonadota > Gammaproteobacteria > Cellvibrionales > Microbulbiferaceae > Microbulbifer > Microbulbifer pacificus. The sequence goes on along the minus strand of NZ_PREV01000027.1, from coordinate 1,191,420 downwards.
CTATGCTTTTCCCGCATAAACTTACTTAGTTTTTATAACCAATAGCTGGCGTAAAAATGAGCGCTGCCGACCTTTGGCAGACTCGCGCCCGTAGTAGACAGGGAGAGGCTATGAAGCTGCAGCAGTTGCGTTATATCTGGGAAGTGGCACACCACGATCTCAATGTCTCTGCCACCGCGCAGAGCCTGTTTACCTCGCAGCCGGGGATCAGCAAGCAGATCCGCTTGCTGGAAGACGAGCTTGGTGTGGAAATTTTTGCCCGCAGTGGCAAGCATCTTACGCGGGTGACCCCGGCCGGTGAGGCTATTCTCAAAACCGCCGGGGAGATCATGCGCAAGGTGGAGAACATCAAGCAGGTGGCGCAGGAGTTCAGTAACGACAAGCGGGGCAGCCTCGCTATCGCCACGACGCACACCCAGGCGCGCTATGCGCTACCGCCGGTGATCAAGGCATTTATCGCGCGCTATCCGGAGGTGTCTTTGCATATGCACCAGGGCACGCCGATGCAGATTTCAGAAATGGCCGCGGATGGTACCGCGGATTTCGCCATCGCGACCGAAGCGTTGGAACTCTTCAGCGATCTGGTGATGATGCCAGTCTACCGCTGGAACCGTTGTATTCTGGTGCCGAAGGGGCACGAGCTGTGTCAGCTTTCGAAACTGACCCTGGAAGACGTCGCCAAATATCCGATCGTTACCTATGTGTTTGGATTTACCGGGCGCTCAAAGCTCGATGAGGCCTTTCTGGAAAAAGGGCTGTCGCCGAAGGTTGTGTTTACAGCGGCCGACGCCGACGTAATCAAAACCTATGTACGCCTGGGGCTCGGTATTGGCATTGTCGCGGATATGGCGGCGGTGGAAGACGAGGACAGCGATCTGGTGGCGCTGGATGCGAGTGAACTGTTCGAGTCCAGTGTGACCAAAATCGGGTTCCGCAAAGGTATATTCCTGCGCGGTTTTATGTACGAGTTTATCCAGCAGTTCGCGCCGCACCTCACCCGCGAACTGGTCGAGCAGGCCGCACAGGCCTCTTCCCGGGCCGAAGTGGACGAGTTGTTCTCTCATATCGAATTGCCGGTGTATTGAACCCGCGCGGACAATGCCTCCGCGCTCAAACCAAAAAGCCCGGCAGTGGAAGCCGGGCTTTTTGGTTTCAGTCAAACGGTCGCGGTCAACGGTTCAACACTTCTTTCACGAACTTGAAGTACACCGTGTACACCTCGGGCTCTTCACCTTCCTTCTCGACCACAAAGAATGGCGCGCGCTGTACGTTCAGACGCTGTGCCAGTTGCATACCGGCACTTTGCGGGTCGCGCTCGTCGGCAATCAAAATTTCATCGAGAAATTTTTCCTGATCGTTCTCCTTCAGCTTCTGCTCCACGTCGTTGCATTTGGGGCAGAGGGAGCCATCGGCGAGGATTTTTTTAACCAGGGTAATACGCATCGGACACAACCTTGTATAGAGCGAATCGGTGTCGTATATCGGCCTCCAGCGCCAATATCGCAGCGCGGCGGATAGGATAGACTGGCGCGGAATCTAGCAGGGTCACAAACGCCTTGGAAATACCAATGGGCGATAGGGTTATAACCGGGCGAGGCGGTGCCGTGCTGGACACGCGCTGCTCAGAGAAAGCGGTTTTCCAGTGTATCCATCAGCAGGCGTACTTTGTCGATACACTCGCGGTGTTCTGCCGCGGGCTCGGAATCGGCGACGATACCGCCTCCCGCCGCACAGTCGAGCCTGCCTTTGCTCGCTGTCAGGGTGCGAATGGCAATACTGGTATCTGCGCGGCCACAACTGCTGATGTAGCCGATACTGCCACAGTAAACTCCACGCGGGCTCAGTTCCAACTCTCGAATGACTTCCATTGCCCGCCGTTTGGGTGCACCGGTAATGGAGCCCCCCGGGAACCCGGCTTTCAGTACCTGGGCGAACTCCAGATGCTCGGGCAACTGGCCGGTAATGGTGCTCACCAGATGATGTACGTTGGCGAAGCTCTGTAATTCAAACAGTGCCGGCACGCGCACGCTTCCTCGGGTACAGACTTTTCCGAAATCGTTGCGCAACAGGTCCACAATCATGAGGTTTTCCGCGCGATCCTTGCGGCTTGCACTGAGTGCTCTGGCGAGTTCCAGGTCCTGCGACGGATCGGCGCTACGTGGCGCGGTGCCTTTGATGGGCTCCGTCTGCAGGAAGCGGCCGTCCGCAAGAACGAAACGCTCCGGAGACAGACTGAGGATGTCCCCCTGCGGCAGGGAGATAAACGCGGAGAAGGGCCCTGCAGCCCGTTGCCGCAATGCCAGATAGGCTGTCAGTGGGCTGCCTTCATACGCGGCCTGGAAGCGCTGGGTGAAGTTAGCCTGATAGATATCGCCCGCACCGATGTACTCCAGAATTCGTGCGATCCGCGCCTGGTACTCGTCCGGGGTGAATTCGTGCGCGAACGACGATGTGAGCTTAAAGGCTTCGGTGCGTGGAGCTGCATGCCAGTCGATGGCGCTGAGGCGTGCCCGCAGATCTTTCTTTTGAATGTCGGTACAGGCCGGGTGGAACACCAGATGGCTTGCCTGCAGCTGGTGGTCGACGATCAGCGCCCAGGTATAGAGACCAAAATAGCCCGCCGGCAGCGGTGTTTCACGGGTATCCGCGCTCAGGAAATTGCCCGCCGTCCCCAGCTCATATCCCGCGTAGCCAATGGCTCCCCCACAGAAGGGGAGCTGTTGGTCCACTTCCTGTGGCGCCAGCTCGCATAGCAGGTCATCCAGATCGTCAAATGGCGTCTTGTCGGTGGCGGACAGTGTCACTCCGCCTACCGGATCTGCGCTCACTATGTCAAAACGGCCACCGCGGGCAGAAGGTTGACCGGAATCCAGCCAAACCGGGTATGGCAGGTCCTGAAGAGCCGCGAACGCAGCCCCGGTGTTGAGCGAGTAGGGCAGAGAAACAATTTGCAAAACATCAACCAAAGATTCGGGCGGGACTGTCCGCACTGACGGATTTCGTATTGAGGCCTGTATGGCCGGTCTCACAGGCGCGCTACTTTACTCCAATTCGGCACTCCAATTCGACGCCAATTCAGAAATGCCCCCGCTACAGAAAATCTAGCTGATTCTGCGCTCGATTCCGGCCTGTGACATCAGCCGTGTGGCGAGTTCTTCTACTGACAGTTCCGTAGCATCAAGATAGGGCACCTGAGCGCGGCGCAGCATCTGCTCTACCTGACGGACCTCAAACTCACACTGCTCCGGCGAGGCATAGCGGCTATTGGCCCGGCGCTCCTGGCGGATGCTTGCGAGGCGACGAGGGTCGATGGTGAGACCGAACAGCTTGTGCTGATACGGACGCAGGATTTTCGGCAGTGATGTGGAATCCATGTCCTCTTCGGTAATCGGGTAATTGGCGGCGCGCAGGCCGAACTGCAGCGCGAGATAGAGGCAGGTAGGGGTTTTACCGGAACGGGAGACACCGACGAGAATAATGTCGGCGCTTTCAAACTCACGGGTTCGGCGGCCGTCATCATTGTCCATGGCAAAATGCACCGCGTCCATGCGCGCCGAGTAGCGACGGTTGTCGGCAATACCATGGGAAACGCCCACGGTTCGCGCCGGGTCAGTGCCAAACAAGGCTGCCAGCGGTGCAAGATAGCTTTCGAATACATCCAGCATCAGCGCGGAGCTCTGATGCAGCTGCTTGCGGATCTGGTCGGACACGATACTGGTGATGATGATCGGCTGCAGGCCCGATTCCTCGGCGGCGCGCTCGATACGCTGCAGTACCTGGTTGACTCTGCTCTCCGAATCCACATAGGGGAGGGTGACCTGCTCCACCTGCTGATCGCGAAACTGCGCCAACAGACTGTGGCCGATACCCTCTACGGTAAGACCGGTACCATCGGAGATAAAAAATGCCGTGCGCTTTCTTGCGCCTCTCGCGGACTCATTGTTATGCGCTTGGATCTCACTGTGCTGCTCGTCGCTCATCGTCGATGGTCTCCACTGATTTGTCGACAATGGTATATCAGCAGGACGATAAATTCGTGCGCGGATTTTCATCCCGCCAGTCGGCCTGTAATGTGCCGTTTCTATCGATTCTTGTAGAAAAATTACAACAGAAAACGCCCGATTTTAGCGGTGGCAGCGGGGTATTATTTACAAAACCCTTCCTTATAATCGGCGGCCTGATCACGCAGTTGCTGAGGGCAATCCATTGAGCATTTACACTCTCGAATTCGCGAAGCTGGGCATGGCGGATGTCGACAAGGTCGGCGGAAAAAACGCTTCACTGGGAGAAATGATTTCTTCTCTTTCCGGTGCTGGTGTCAGTGTTCCGGGCGGTTTTGCCACTACCGCCGATGCTTTTCGCGAGTTCCTCGCCGCAGCGCAGCTTGATACCCGGATAGCCGAGCGACTGAAAGGTCTGGATGTAGCCGATGTCACCGCGCTGGCCGCCGCCGGGGAGGAAATCCGCAACTGGCTGCTCGATGCGCCGTTCCCGGCGCCGCTTGAGGCCGAGATCCGCGCCGGCTACGAAGCCCTGGGTGGCGGCGAGACCGCCGTTGCCGTGCGCTCCTCGGCGACCGCGGAAGACCTGCCGGATGCCTCCTTCGCCGGTCAGCAGGAAACGTTCCTGAATATTCGCGGTATCGACGCGGTACTGCAGGCCGTAAAAGAAGTCTTTGCTTCACTCTACAACGATCGCGCCATTGCTTACCGCGTGCACACCGGCTACGCGGATGTCGGGGTGGCGCTGTCCGCCGGTATTCAGCACATGGTGCGCAGTGAAACCGGCGCATCCGGTGTGATGTTTACGCTGGACACCGAGAGCGGTTTCCGCGACGTGGTTTTTATTACCGCCGCCTATGGTCTCGGAGAGACTGTCGTACAGGGCGCGGTGAACCCGGACGAGTTTTATCTGTACAAGCCCGCGCTGGAAGCTGGACGACCGGCTATTCTGCGCCGCAACCGCGGCAGCAAAGCCATCAAGATGATTTACGATCAAAGCGGCGAATGTGGTCGCTCTGTCAAGACTGTACCGGTACCCGAGGCGGACCGCCTGCGCTTTGCCCTGACGGATGCGGAACTCACCGATCTCGCCAATCAGGCGCGCAAAATCGAAGCCCACTACCAGCGCCCCATGGACATCGAGTGGGCCAAAGACGGCGACAGTGGCAAGCTGTTTATTGTACAGGCACGACCGGAGACGGTGCGCTCCCGCGATACCGGTACCAGTATCGAGCGCTACAAACTGCAGGAGCGCAGCGAGATCCTCTGTGAAGGTCGCGCGATTGGTCAGCGTATTGGCGCCGGTGCGGTTCGGGTACTCGAATCCGTGGACGACATGGCGAAGATGCAGGAAGGCGAGGTTCTGGTTACCGATATGACCGACCCCGACTGGGAGCCGGTTCTGAAGAAGGCAAGCGCCATCGTTACCAATCGCGGTGGGCGGACCTGTCACGCGGCGATCATCGCCCGTGAACTGGGCATCCCTGCGGTAGTGGGCTGTGGCGATGCTACGGAAAAACTGACCACTGGCACACCCGTTACCGTGACCTGCGCGGAAGGCGATACTGGTTTTGTGATGTCAGGCCAGCTGGATTTCGAACGCTCGCTCACGGAAGTAAGTGATATGCCGGAGCTGCCGTTCAAAATCATGCTCAACGTGGGCAACCCGGATCGGGCATTTGCATTCAGCAATTTGCCAAACCAAGGTGTTGGCCTCGCGCGGCTTGAATTCATCCTGAACCGTATGATCGGCATCCACCCCAAGGCGCTGCTGGAGTTGGATCGTCTGCCTGCGGACCTGCAGCAGAATATCCGCAACCGTATCGGTGGCTATGCTTCGCCGGAAGACTTTATTGTCGAGAAACTGGTGGAAGGTATTTCTACTCTGGCCGCAGCGTTTGCCCCCAATCGCGCCATCGTGCGCCTGTCAGATTTCAAGTCCAATGAGTACGCGCATCTGGTGGGCGGACAGATGTACGAACCGAGCGAGGAAAACCCGATGCTTGGGTTCCGCGGTGCATCGCGTTACCGCTCCAAGGATTTCCGGGAGTGCTTTGCCCTTGAATGCCGTGCCTTGAAAAAAGTACGCGACGAGATGGGTCTCACCAATGTGGAGATCATGGTGCCCTTCGTGCGAACTCCTGATGAGGCGCGCCAGGTTGTCGAGCTGCTGGAAGAAAATGGTCTGAAACGTGGAGAGAATGGCCTCAAGCTCATCATGATGTGTGAACTCCCGTCCAACGCTTTGTTGGCAGAGGACTTCCTGCAGTACTTTGACGGCTTCTCCATCGGTTCCAATGACCTGACACAGCTTACTCTTGGTCTGGATCGGGATTCAGGGTTGGTGGCAGAGCTGTTCGACGAGCGCGATCCTGCGGTTAAAATGCTGTTGTCCCGCGCAATACAGGCCTGCAAGAAGGCAGGGAAGTACGTTGGAATCTGCGGTCAGGGCCCTTCCGACCACAAGGACTTTGCACAGTGGCTGATGGAGGAAGGGATCGACAGCGTATCGCTCAACCCGGATACGGCAGTGGATACCTGGCTGTACCTGGCCAACAGTCAGAAGCGCTAAGCAATCAAATTCGCTGTACCTGACCAGCGGCAACGTCCTTCCAGTCGCCGATTTGCTGCCGCAATCGGCTTGACTCTGAAAAAAGCGACCCCCGTGGTCGCTTTTTTTTCGCCCCTGCCTGAAACAATTTCCCATGGATTCCCGGTTTGCAATAAAGCTGTCTTAGCCGGCTATCGGTTCATAACCTTGTGAGGCGGGCAGGGGTACGCTAAGCCCATTGCCAATTCCCATAAAACGCCATTCCGCACATGCAAATCAATCTAAGAGTGTCTCACCCAGTCAATAGAATCGAAATGGTTCCGGTAAAGTGTTCCGCAATTTGCGCGGGGCTTTTAACCGGGCAATGACTTTGCGGCGATCGCCGTCACAACCTTCGATAGAAGTTTTGATTGAGTTGATTTCTGATTGAGGTGCCACCATGCAAAGCAGTCCCTTAAACCTAACAGAGAAACGTGCGTCGGAAACGTACTGCCGAAATTACACTCCCGTTGCGTGCTCTCCCGGTCTGATGGCCTTCCGCCAGTGCGGAAATACAACTTCAGCGCCAGGTGCGCGTGGAATGGCGGCCTTGTTGGTGCTGCTGCTCGGGGTATTGGTTGGAAGCCTGTGGCCGAATCTGGCGAGTGCTAATAGTGGAGCCAACTGGTTTGATGATGAAGCCGCGATGAATTCCTCCGGATCACCATCGATAAGAATCAACCTGTCGGAACAGAAAGCCTATTTCTATAAGGGCTCGCGCCTTGTGGGGGTCTCGCTGATCTCTTCCGGTAAGAAGGGATTCAGCACCCGGCCTGGCCACTTCCGTGTGCTGGCCAAAAACCCCAATCACCGCTCCAGCATCTACGGTAGTTATGTTGATAACTCCACCGGTCGTGTGGTGAAAGCCGACGTGGATACCCGCAAGCATCGCCGCCCGCCGGGCACGCATTACCGCGGTGCGAAAATGAACCACTATATCCGTTTTAATGGCGGCATCGGCCTGCATGCTTCTGGTCATGTACCGCGCTACCCGGCCTCCCACGGTTGCGTGCGTATGCCTCCGCATATGGCGAGTAAATTCTATCAATACGCCCGCGTTGGGATGCCGGTACGGGTGAGCTATTGATCGCGCGAACGTGAGCGGGCGAAGCCAAAACTGATTTGCCAAAACGGGTTTGAACGCCTCACCTGTTCTCATAGTGAGCTGTCGCAAAACAATGCCGGGGATTATCCATCAGGGTAATTCCCGGCATTTCTATTTGCGCACTGCAGGCGTATCGCCCACCCGCTAAGATGATCTGGTCAAAACGTTCGAGTTCAAACAATAAGCAGGAGCCTGACTCATGTCCCATACGACAATTTCCACTCCCGACCTGTGCGATGAGTTCCCGGAGCTGGTGCAGGTGGTGGAACCGATGTTCATCAACTTCGGGGGGAAAGAGCAGTTTGGCGGGCAGATCGTAACCATCAAATGCTTCGAGGATAACTCTCTGGTGCGGGATCTGGTTGCGGAAGAGGGCGCGGGAAACGTGCTGGTGGTGGACGCCGGTGGCTCCATGCGCAGAGCCTGCCTCGGGGATTTGTTGGCGGAGAAAGCGGTGCAGAACGGATGGGAGGGGATAGTGATGTATGGCTGTATTCGCGATGTGGATGCGATTTCTGGACTAAAGTTAGGAGTACAGGCGCTGGGAAGCCACCCCATGAAGACCGACAAAAAAGGGGTCGGTGAACGCGATATCGCAGTGACTTTCGGCGGCGTCACCTTTAAACCTGGAGAGTATTTGTACGCTGATAATAACGGCGTGATAGTTTCTCCCCGACCTCTTATTTAAATTGGAAATATCTGAATCCGTATTATTTGCGCTGGTCCTGCTGTCTGCCCTTGCGCACGCCGTATGGAACGCGGTGGTCAAACACAGTGGTGAAGGTTTCCTGCAGCTGGCGATGATTCGCAGTGTTGGCCTGCTGGTAGGGGCGGCACTGGCGACACAGCTGCCATTACCCGGCGAAAACGCACTGGGTTTTCTGATCGGCGGGGCCTTCTTCCAGTATCTTTACTTCTTCCTGCTTTCCCGCTCGTATGAAGCGCTGGATTACGGCACCGCCTATCCCATGGCACGGGGTGTTACACCACTTATGGTGGCCATGGCTGCTTTGCTGTTTCTGGACGAGTCTCTCGCCCCGTTGCAGATCACCGGGATTCTGTTGGTTACCTGCGGCATTTTTGCGCTGATCATGAAGGAGTTGAAGGTCAGCGGGAAAGGCATCTTTTATTCCCTTGGCACAGGCATTGCCATCACCGGGTACACCACCCTGGGAGCGGCGGGTGTACGCAGTGTCAGTAATCCGTTGAGCTATGTGGCCTGGCTCGAAATTCTCTCTGGTGGTGGCGTGATACTCGCTGTGTTGTGTACCCGTCCGCTGAAAGGATTGGCGTTCGCCCGCGCTAATTTCATACGCAGCTCCCTGTCTGGCGTACTCGCCACCGGGGGGTTCGGTATTGCGCTCTGGGCCACATCGATGATGCCGGTAGCCGCGGTGGCCGCCACCCGCGAAGTCAGCATCCTGTTTGCCTCTGTCATTTCCGTGTTCCTGCTCAATGAACGCTTTTCCACCCAGCGGTTACTCGCAGCATTGATAATTTTCTGTGGCGTTGGCACTCTGGCATTCGCCTGATCACAACGAACCGCCTTTGCTTTGCCGTGCATTGCCTATAGTTGCAGGCAAGTCTCTGTTTCAAATTCCCAGTGACTCCATGGATTTACATCCATGGCGGTCATTGCATTCAGCTGACAAGGATAAGTAATGAGCAACCTGCGCCAGAAGTGGATCACTGCACCGCTGTTGAAGTGGATCAAGAAAGTACTCCCACCGATTTCCGATACCGAACGCGAGGCGATGGAAGCGGGGGAGGTATGGTGGGATGCACAGTTGCTTTCCGGCAAGCCGGACTGGGATCAGCTTTTGAATATGGGGCCGCCAGAGCTGACGGAAGCAGAGCAAGCGTTTATCGACGGTCCGGTGGAAGAGCTCTGTCGGATGGTGGACGACTGGAAGATCTCTTACGAAGATCACGACATCTCACCGGAAATCTGGGACTTTCTGAAGAAGCACCGCTTCTTTGGAATCATCATCCCAGAGAAGTTCGGCGGCCTTGGATTTTCACCAACCGCCCACGCCCAGATCGTGACCAAGATTTCCACCCGCAGTACCAGTGTCGGTGTCACCGTGATGGTGCCTAACTCTCTTGGCCCCGGCGAGCTGCTGATGGCCCATGGTACGGAAGAGCAGAAAAACCATTTCCTGCCGCGTCTGGCGGACGGTCGCGAGATTCCCTGCTTTGGTCTCACCAGTCCGGAAGCGGGTTCCGACGCGGCCGCCATGGTCGACAACGGGGTGGTCTGCTACCAGGAGTACAACGGCGAGAAAACCCTGGGTATCCGGGCCAACTGGCACAAACGCTACATTACACTGGGACCGGTAGCGACGATCCTTGGGCTCGCGTTCAAACTTTACGATCCGGACCATATCCTTGGCGAGGACGAGGATCTCGGCATTACGGTAGCACTGGTGCCCACCAATACTCCCGGTGTCACCATTGGTCAGCGCCACCTGCCGGCATTGCAGGCATTCATGAATGGGCCCAATTGGGGGAAAGACGTGTTCATCCCCATGGACTGGATCATCGGCGGCCAGGAAAACATCGGCCACGGCTGGCACATGCTGATGAGCGCACTCGCTGCCGGGCGTGGTATCTCGTTGCCGTCACTTTCCACCGGTGGTGCCAAGTTGGCGGCGCGCACCACTGGTGCCTACGCACATATCCGAGAGCAGTTCGGCATTTCCATAGGAAAGTTCGAAGGCGTTCAGCGTCGTTTGGCGGAAATCGCTTCGATCGCTTATGTACTGGACTCCGCACACAAGACCACCACCCGCGCATTGGATCAGGGCCGTAAACCGGCCGTAGTCTCCGCGATCATGAAGGCGCACGCCACCAACGGGTTGCGACAGGCCATCAATGACGCCATGGATATTCACGCGGGAAAGGCCATTATGGACGGCCCTCTCAACTATCTGGGTAACGTATACCGTGCGGTGCCGGTGGCAATCACCGTCGAAGGAGCCAATATCCTCACTCGCAGCCTGATGATCTTCGGCCAGGGCGCCATTCGTTGTCATCCCTACCTGCTGCAGGAAATGGAGGCGGCCACCAACGAGGATGAGAATGAGGGCCTGAGGCAACTGGATGCGCTGCTTCCCAAGCATGTGCTGTTCCAGCTGAAAACATTCTGTCGCGCGGTGTTCCACGGCTGGACCGGTGGTCTGTTTGCCAGCAGCCCGAAACGGGTAGGGGATGCCGCCAAATACTATCGGCAGATGAATCGCTATTCCGCGGTGCTCACCCTGGTTACCGAAATTTCCCTGATGGCGCTGGGTGGTGAGCTGAAGCGCAAGGAACTGATCTCCGCACGGCTCGGCGATGTTCTCAGCGAGCTCTATCTGATGTGCGCCACGCTCAAGCGCTTTAACGACGATGGCAGTCCGGCGGCCGATCGTCCGTTGCTTGAATTTGCCATGCGCGCTGGTTTCCACAATATCGAAGTCAGCCTGATCGAGGTATTCCACAACTTCCCGATCCGCTTTATCGGTCAGCTGATGCAATTCCTTACCATGCCCTGGGGACACAGTATTCGCGCGGCCTCGGACCGTCAGGCGCGGGCTTGTGCCAACCTGATCATGGAGCCAGGTGAAACCCGCGATCGTCTCACCGAAGGTGTGTTTCCCGGCAATCCCGGCGATGGTATCGATATTGTGGAGCAGGCATTCCTGAGCAGTCACCAGACGGAAAGTATCCGCGAAAAGATGAAGAAGGGCGGGCTGCGCGCGTTGAATGACGATGCCATCGACAAAGCGCTGGAGAAAAAGCTGATCAGCGTGGAGGAGGCGGAAAAAATCCGCGAGACCGCCGTGGCGGTCAACAAGGCTATTCAGGTGGACTACTACGAATCCCTGTCTCCGGGCAAACCATCTCCGGCTCAGCAGTAAGCGCGGGAGGACGCCATGGCACAACCGGAATCATTCAGTGCGGTCGAGGCCTGTGTAGACGCCGTGCTGGCGCGGGTTGGCAAACGCATCGTACTGGGCTTGCCCCTCGGGCTCGGTAAGGCAAACCAGTTTGCCAATGCGCTCTATGCGCGTGCAGAAAATGATCCGGAAATTGAACTCACGATCTATACCGCTCTGACGCTGGAGCGCCCATCCGCAGGAAATGAACTACAGCGACGCTTTATACAGCCGCTGCTCGATCGGCTGTACGCGGACTATCAGGACCTCGCTTATAACGTGGCCCGCCGCAAGGGCTTGTTACCGGACAACGTGGAAGTGTGCGAATTCTTCCTGCAGCCCGGCAGTTTTCTGCACAAGAATTCGGTCCAGCAGAGTTACGTCAGCGCGAACTACACCCACGTACCCAGGGATTTGCTGGATCGCGGCGTCAACGTGATTGCACAGATGATTTCGCCGGCGAGCGACGACAGCGGTGATTTCAGTTTAAGTAGCAACCCGGACCTTACCCTGCCAGTACTCGAGCTGGCGCGCGCGCGTGGCTATGGCCCGATCACTCTGGTGGGCGAGGTGAATGCGCAGCTGCCATTTGTTGGTGGTGACGCGCGGGTCTCGGCGGATACGTTCGATTTTCTGCTCGAAGGCGACCTGTTTCGGCGAGAACTGTTTGCGGCCCCCAACGCCCCCGTGCGCCTGACCGATTACGCACTCGCCTTTCACATCGCCGGTCTGATCCGCGATGGGGGAACCCTGCAAGTCGGCATTGGTGCGCTGGGGGACGCCATCTGCCATGTACTGCGCCTGAGACACTGCAATAACGCCGATTACCGGGACATATTGCAATCACTCGACACGGACACCGCCCGCACACTGTTCAAACAACCTCCAGAGCTTGGCGACTTCCAGAAGGGGTTGTACGGTGCCAGTGAAATGGTACCGGAGGGCTTCTTACATTTGCGTCGCGCGGGTGTATTGAAGCGGCATGTATACGCCGATTCTGTACTGCAGAAAATATTAAACGAAGGTGCGGCGACCGATACCGTCGACGAAAAGCTGTTGATCGCGCTGCGGGATTCCGGACGTATTCAATGCCCGTTGACAGAAGCGGATACACAGTTCCTGCAGGATGCAGGCATCGTTGACCCCAGCTACAGTTGGCGTGGACACCGCTTCCTTGATACCCATGGTGAAATCGAAGAGTGCGATCTACATAGCAGCGCCGGGCGCAAAAAATTGATGGGTAATTGCGCGGGTAAGCCGCTGCCCGGTGGTATCTGGTTACACGGCGGTTTCTATCTGGGTTCTACGGCCATGTATCGGGACCTGCGGGAAATGCCGCTAGAGGAGATGGCCGGCATCAACATGACCGCGATTGATTTCATCAACGAACTGCAAAACAACAGGGCCCTTAAAATCGCCCAGCGTCAACATGCGCGCTTCGTCAATTCTGCCATGATGGTTACCCTGAACGGCGCAGTGATTTCCGATGGGCTGGAGAACGGGCAGGTGGTCAGCGGTGTGGGCGGTCAGTACAATTTTGTGGCCCAGGCCCACGAACTACCCGGTGGTCGCTCGATCATCGCGCTGCCCAGCACCCGTCAGATGAGTGGACGCATCTGTAGCAATATCGTGTGGGAGTATCCCCACTGCACCATCCCCCGCCACCTGCGGGATATTGTGGTTACCGAATACGGTGTCGCCAACCTGCGCGGCAAGTCCGACCGTGATGTGATTGAAGCCATGCTCTGCATTGCGGATTCACGCTTCCAGCAGGAACTCCTGGCAAAAGCCAGGGAGGCAGGCAAGATCGACGCCGGATTTTCTATTCCTGAAGCGTTCGCGAATAATACGCCGGAGCGTATCCACTCGGTATTTGCGCAGGGGCATCGTCTGCAGTTGCTTCCTTATTATCCCCTCGGCACTGACCTTACTCGTGAAGAGGTACAACTCGCAGTTGCGCTCAAGGCGCTGAAAGAAGAGGGGCGTAAAATCTGGGATCTGTGGCCGATTCTGCGCAAAGGGCGACGGGCCTGCAAAAGCAGTGCACCGGAATACCGATTTGTACATGATTGCCTCAAGCGCATGGCGTTTGAATACAGTGATACGTTCGAACATCGCCTGGAAGCGTATCTCGTTGCCGGAGCGCTGGTGCTGTTTTTCGATAAGGATCGACCGCTCGGGGATGTATTTGACCCGGCCTCTGCATTCAACCCCCATTAAGTTCTTATTCCTCCTGGAAATACTGGCCTGCGAGGCAGGATCAGCTGACCTGACGAGGAAATTTTTACTCCTCCGTCTATTTATTTTGTGTTAATTTCCGGCACTCAAACCTCACTGCTGCACGGAAAATGACACGGATATGTCGTTCATCAATTCAACTGACTGGCCTGAATTGCCGTCAGCGCAATGGTATAGATGATGTCGTCCACCAGTGCGCCGCGGGATAAATCATTCACTGGTTTGCGCATCCCCTGCAGCATCGGCCCGATGCTGATGAGTTCGGCGCTGCGCTGTACGGCTTTGTAGGTGGTGTTACCGGTATTGAGATCGGGAAAGATGAACACCGTCGCGCGCCCGGCGACGGGGCTGTCCGGGGCTTTTTTCTTGGCCACATTTTCCATAATGGCGGCGTCGTATTGCAGCGGGCCGTCAATGATCAGGTCCGGGCGCTTTTCCTGTGCAAGTTTGGTGGCCTCGCGCACCTTATCTACGTCGGTGCCCGTTCCGGATGTACCGGTGGAGTAGCTGATCATCGCCACTCTGGGTTCAATGCCGAAGGCCGCGGCGGAATCCGCCGACTGGATGGCGATGTCGGCGAGTTCCTGGGCGTTCGGGTCCGGGTTGATGGCGCAATCCCCGTAGACCAGCACCTGGTCCGGCAGCAGCATGAAAAACACCGATGACACCAGGCTTGCGCCCGGTGCGGTTTTGATCAACTGGAGCGCCGGGCGGATGGTATTCGCGGTAGTGTGCACGGCGCCGGAGACCAGCCCGTCCACTTCACCTTCCGCCAGCATCATGGTGCCGAGCACCACATTGTCTTCCAGTTGTTCCTTGGCGACGATATCCGTCAATCCCTTACCCTTGCGCAGTTTTACCATCGGCTCGACGTATTTGTTGCGTGCGGTTTTCGGATCGATGACTTCCACCTTGTCGCTCAAGGTGAGACCCTGCTGTTCGGCGACACGGTGGATTTCTTTCGGGTCGCCCAACAGTACCGGTCGCGCGATGCCGCGCTCGGCGCAGGTGAGGGCGGCCTTGACCGTGCGTGGCTCGTCGCCTTCCGGCAGCACAATGCGCTTGTTGGCGCGGCGGGCAAGTTCGGTGAGGTGAAAGCGAAAGGCCGGTGGTGACAGTCGTTTGGGGCGATTGGATTCGCTTCCCAGGGATTCCACCCAGTGGTTATCCAGATGCCCGGCAATAAAATCCTGCACTCGTTCGATACGCTCGTGGTCGTCAGTAGGAGTTTCCATGTTGAAGGACTGTAGCTGCAGCGCAGTCTGCCAGGTGTTGGTGTTGACGAGAATCACCGGTAGCCCAGTTTCCATCGCCGGTGCGCAGAGTTTGCGCACCATCGGTTCGATGTAATAGCCACCGGTTAATAACAGGCAGCCGATTTTCACCCCGTTCATGGCGGCGAGACAGGCGGCGACGATTACATCCGGGCGGTCGCCGGAGGAGACCAGCATGGAGCCCGGTTCAAAGCGATAGATCATGTTGCCGAGGGAGCGGGAACAGAAAGTGACGCTGTGCAAGCGACGGGAATCCAGCTCGCCGTAGTTGATGACTTCCGCCTGGAAGTGATCCGCCAAATCCTTGGCCCGCGGCGCGACGAGATCCGCATTCCAGGGGATACAGCCAATAATGGGCAATGGGCTTTTGCCAAACAGCGAGAGAATTTCCAGGTTGCCGCGCTGTACCCTTGGCCCTTCAAAAACCCCTGTGATATCCGCTCCCGGGGCGTCCGGTACCTGCGACGGTGCGCCCACCTTGTTAACCACGCAGCCCACCACGCGTCCCGACTGTTTGCCACCAAAAGTGGCCATAGCCACTTCGAGGCGGTCTTTCAGCTGCTGGGGGGAATCCAGATTGGGGCAGACCACCAGTACAATTTCCGCATCCAGGGTTTTGGCTATCTGCAGGTTCAGCTGATTGGCAAACTGGTTTTCGGCATTTGGCACCAGACCTTCGATAATGGCCACATCTGCCTGGTTCGCACTCTCGTTGAAGCGCGCGAGGATTTCCTCCAGCAGATCGGACAGACCTCCGCGGCCGATCATGGATTCGGCGTGGTGCATGGAGAACGATTCCGGTACTTTCAGGTTTGAGGCCTGACGCAGTATCTCGTTGCTGCGATCGCGGTGTTTCTCGTGCTTCACCGCCTCCGCGATAGGCTTGTAAAAACTGACACTGACGCCGTTGCGCTCAAGGGCTCTCAGCGCGCCGAGGCTAACAGAAGTAATGCCGACACTGGCGCTGATGGGAACCAACATGATGGTACGGGACATGTTTCACTCCCTGGAACTGGGGTCACCGTTCGGACTGGTCGGAGGCACCAGTCCGGCGGCGTCGCGGGCAATCACCCATTCCTCGTTGGTGGGGATTACCAAGGTAACTGCGGACTGCTCGGTGGAAATCGGGCCGTCCTCGCCAAACCGGGCGCGCCCGTTTCTCGCCTCATCGAGTACATAACCGAGCCCGCCCAGGTGGGAGAGCACTTTTCCCCGCACCAGACTGGAGTTTTCTCCGATACCGCCCGTGAACACCAGCGCGTCTACCTGGGGCAGTACGCCGTGATAGGACGCGATGTATTTGGCGAGTCGGTAGCAGAAAATATCCAGCGCCAGTTGTGCGCCGTCGTGGCCTTCGGCGGCGGCCTGCTCCAGCGTGCGGCAGTCGTTGCTCAGTTCTGAAATACCCAGCAGCCCACTTTTTTTGTTCAACAGGTCGTTGATTTCCTTCAGGCCGTAATCCAGCCGGGCGCCCAGATGCATCAGCAGGCCAGGGTCCACATCGCCACTGCGGGTGCCCATCACCAGACCTTCCAGGGGCGTCAGTCCCATACTGGTATCGACACTGTGGCCATTGTGCACCGCGGTTACCGACGCACCGTTGCCGAGGTGCGCGGAAATTATGTTCACCTCATTCACCGGCAGATTGAGTAGCTCCGCTGCACGCTCGGTGACAAAACGGTGGCTGGTACCGTGCATGCCATAACGGCGGATACCGTGATCCCGATACAGCTCGTAAGGCAGGGCGTAGATGTACGCGTGTCTGGGCATGGACTGGTGAAACGCGGTATCGAACACCGCTACCTGAGGTAAATACGGAAATGCGCTGCGTGCTGCCTCGATCCCTTGAAGGGCTGCGGGATTATGTAGTGGCGCCAGTGCCACGCACTCACGAATGGTATGGATTACCGCGTCGTCGACCAGCACCGAGTGCGAAAACTTCTCGCCGCCGTGGACCACGCGATGGCCAATGGCGACAAGGTGATCCCGCAAGTTAGGGCATTCACGCAGGATATTGTTTACCAGAAAGTGGATGACTTCCCGGTGTCCGCTGTTTGCTGGCAACGGGCTCGTCTTCTTCTCTCCGCCGATTTTCCAGCTGACTGTCGGTTCATTTTGCTCCAGGGCTTCGCCAATTCCAGTCAGTTCCAATGTACCGCTGAGCGGATCGATCACGGCGAATTTCAACGATGAGCTGCCGCAGTTCAGGACGAGGACACGGCTGGAGTTCGACATAGGCAGCGCGGCTTGGTTACAGGCTTGCCTTAAAGACTAGTGTGTGAAATGGAACAATAAAAAAGGGCTGCCAATTGGCAGCCCGAAGTGAGTGAAGCGGTTTCTCAGGGATATGTTGAGATCGACGCTTAACCAAACTGGTTCATGGTGTTGTCTTTACCGGCCGCTTTGAGTGCAGCCTCGCCGGCGAAGTACTCTTTATGGTCGTCGCCCATGTCGGAGCCGGCCATGTTCTGGTGCTTCACGCAGGCGATGCCCTGGCGGATTTCCTTGCGCTGAACACCTTCCACGTAACCCAGCATACCTTTTTCACCGAAGTACTCCTTGGCCAGGTTGTCGGTAGACAGGGCCGCGGTGTGGTAGGTGGGCAGGGTGATGAGGTGGTGGAAAATACCCGCCTCACGCGCTGCGTCGGCCTGGAAGGTGCGAATTTTTTCGTCCGCAGCCTTGGACAGCTCGGTGTCGTCGTACTCGGCGCTCATCAGGTTGTCGCGCTTGTAGGCGGATACGTCTTTGCCTTCTTCCTGCCAGGCATCGAATACCTGCTGGCGGAAGTTCAGGGTCCAGTTGAAGGACGGGCTGTTGTTGTACACCAACTTGGCATCCGGTACCTGCTTGCGGATTTCATCCATCATGGCACCGATCTGACGCACATGCGGTTTCTCGGTTTCGATCCAGATCAGGTCTGCGCCGTTCTGCAGGGAGGTGACGCTGTCGAGTACGCAGCGCGCTTCGCCAGTACCTTTCTTGAACTGGAACAGGTTGGAGGGCAGGCGTTTGGGACGCAGCAGCTTGCCATCGCGGTTGATGATCACGTCGCCGTTGGCCAGGTCGCCCGGCGCCACTTCTTCGCAATCCAGAAAGGCGTTGTACTGGTCGCCCAGGTCGCCGGGCTCACGGGTAACGGCGATCTGCTTGGTGAGACCGGCGCCGAGGGAATCGGTACGCGCAACAATCACACCGTTGTCCACGCCCAGTTCCAGGAAGGCGTAACGCACGGCGCGAATCTTGGCCAGGAAGTCCTCATGGGGAACGGTGACTTTGCCGTCCTGGTGGCCGCACTGCTTCTCATCGGAAACCTGGTTTTCAATCTGAATACAGCAGGCGCCGGCCTCGATCATCTTCTTCGCCAACAGGTAGGTAGCTTCGGCGTTGCCGAAACCGGCGTCGATGTCGGCGATGATCGGCACGATATGGGTGACGTGGTTGTCGATCTTGTTCTGGATCGCCTTCTCCTTTACCTGGTCGCCGGCTTCACGGGCTGCATCCAGCTCGCGGAACAGGCCGCCCAGTTCGCGGGCATCCGCCTGGCGCAGGAAGGTGTAGAGCTCTTCGATCAGGCTGGCCACCGCGGTTTTCTCATGCATGGACTGATCCGGCAGCGGTCCGAATTCACTGCGCAGGGCCGCCACCATCCAACCAGACAGATACAGGTACCGGCGGTCGGTCTTGCCTTCAAAGTGCTTCTTGATGGAAATCATCTTCTGCTGGCCGATGAAGCCGTGCCAGCAACCCAGGGACTGGGTGTACTTGGAGCTGTCTTTGTCATACGCAGCCATGTCCTTGCGCATGATGTCGGCAGTGTAGCGGGCGATATCCAGGCCGTTCTGGAACCGGTTCTGCAGGCGCATACGGGCGACGGACTCCGGGTTGATGGAATCCCAGGAGGGGCCATTGGCCTTGCAGAGCTGTGCGGCTTTTTCGATTTCTTGTGCGTAGGTGGACATGGGCATCTTTCCTCAACTTTCCTTAAAAAGGTGACTGCGATCAGGTTGTGCGTATCCTAGGAGTGCTGGCATAATTTGGCTAATTTATTGTCATGATTCCCGCTATACAAGCGGTGAATAAATCACTGAATCCCTTGTGAAACCTGGGCTCGAGCCCGGTGCTGACACACAGTAAAGGCCGGCTGATAACGGCCGTATGAAGCCCGCCGGGAGCCCCGTCAATGAATCTGGAACGCGCCGACCTGAACCTGCTGGTCTACCTGGATGTACTGCTGCGCGAGCGCAACGTTACCCGCGCCGCCAACCACCTGGGGTTGTCCCAGCCCGCCATGAGCAACGGCCTCAAGCGCCTGCGCGAGCTGTTTGACGATCCGTTGTTGGTGCGTACCCGCGAGGGCATGATGCCCACAGAGCGGGCCATGGAACTACAACCGATGGTGCGCGAGGCCCTGGCCGCCATCGATCAGGTCATCCAGCCCAACCGGGACTTCTCGCCCGCGGAGGCACGTCGCACCTTCCGTATCATGGCCAGCGATTACGCTGAATCCACACTGATTCCACCGCTGTTGAAACAGCTGCGTGTGAGTGCTCCCGGTATCAGTCTAGACATCATGACGCCGAGTGATGTGAGCTTTGTGGATGTGGAGCAGGGCAAGGTAGATATGGTCATCAACCGGTTCGACTCCATGCCCCAGAGCTTCCACC
This sequence comes from Microbulbifer pacificus, assembly GCF_002959965.1. Lineage (NCBI taxonomy): Bacteria > Pseudomonadati > Pseudomonadota > Gammaproteobacteria > Cellvibrionales > Microbulbiferaceae > Microbulbifer > Microbulbifer pacificus. Next base: position 1,171,625 of record NZ_PREV01000027.1, on the reverse strand, counting down.
AGGCCACCATATGGAACGACAGTTTCTCCTGTGTCATGCGCGCGGATAACCCCATACTGCAGGACTACAATCTGGAGAGTTATCTGGGGGCGCAGCATATCTGGGTGAGTAAAACCGGCATGGGGGTAGGGGTCGGGGTGAATCCGGAAGATGTGCAGCGCCTCGGCTGGGTGGACGAGGCAATTGGCCGCCAGGGGCGCAAGCGCGATATCTCCGTGTTCACCCGCCACTACCAGGTGGCGATGCTGCTGGCGGAGCAAAGCGACCTCATTGTCACCGTGCCCACGCGGCTGGCGCAGTTGGCTTCCAGCAATCCTCGGGTGGTATTGCGCGACCCGCCGCTCAAAATTCCGCCGCTGGAGCTGAAAATGGCCTGGAGCCCTCTGTTGCAACAGAGTGCGCCACATCGCTGGATGCGCCGGTTGATTCTGGATGTGGGGCGCCAGCTTTGACTCATGCCGGGATTGAAATTCATCTGACAAATATCGAGTATCGCACCTATAAATTAGCGGCATGGGGATCCCCCTGTTTAGAATGCCGCGAAACTCACGAGTCCCCATCACCAGTACAAGAGGTCACTCATGACGGAAAGAATCCGTATTGGCGGTCTGCAGATCGCCACAGAACTGCACGCACTGATTGCGGAAGAAGTTATCCCGGGCACCGGAGTCAGTGCCGACGTGTTCTGGGCGGAGTTCGAGGGTGTCGTGAACGACCTGGCGCCGGTGAACCGCGCGCTGCTGAAAAAGCGTGATGATATCCAGGCCCGTCTGGATCAGTGGTATAGCGACAACCCACAGGGATACCGGGACCTCAATACGTACAAAGCGTTCCTGAAGGAAATCGGCTACCTGGTGGATGAGCCTGCGGACTTCGCCGTGAGAACGGAAAATGTGGATGCGGAAATTGCCACCATGGCCGGCCCCCAGCTGGTGGTGCCGGTGATGAATGCCCGCTACGCGCTGAACGCGGCCAATGCCCGCTGGGGGAGCCTGTATGATGCGCTTTACGGCACCGATGTGATCAGCGAAGACAATGGCGCGGAAAAGGCCGGCGCCTATAACCCGGTGCGCGGTGACAAGGTTATTGCTTACGCCCGGGATTTTCTGGATCAGGCCGCACCGCTCAGTGGGGTGAGCCACCGCGATGTAACAGCCTACCGTATCAATGGATCGCTGCTGGAAGCGGAACTGTCCAACGGCAAAGTGGCCGCGTTGAAAAACAGTCGCCAGTTTGCGGGTTACCGCGGCGCTCAGGAAGCACCGGAAGCCATACTGCTGAATCACCACGGCCTGCATTTCGAAATCCAGATTGATCGCACAAGCCCTGTTGGCAAGACCGACAAGGCCGGTATCAAGGACATTCTGCTGGAATCCGCGCTCACGACCATTATGGATTGCGAGGACTCCGTTGCTGCAGTGGATGCCGAAGACAAGGTGCTGGTGTACCGCAACTGGCTTGGCCTGATGAGGGGCGATTTGCAGGAAACGCTCAACAAGAACGGCCGGGAAGTGGTGCGCACACTGAATCCCGACCGCGAATATACCGATGCCGAAGGCGGCAAGCTGAGTCTGCCGGGTCGCAGCCTCATGTTTGTGCGCAATGTCGGTCACCTGATGACCAATGATGCGGTGCTCGACAAGGATGGCAACGAGGTACCCGAAGGTATCCTCGACGGTATGGTGACCAGCCTGATTGCCATGCACGATCTGCGCGGCACCGGCCCGCACAAAAATTCCCGCGCGGGCAGCGTGTATATCGTGAAACCGAAAATGCACGGCCCCGAAGAGGTTGCTTTTACCAACACGCTGTTCAGTCGCATCGAGGACGCCCTGGGTCTCGCCCGCAACACGTTGAAAGTGGGCATCATGGATGAAGAGCGTCGTACTACGGTCAACCTCAAGGCCTGTATTGCCGCTGCGAAAGAGCGTGTGGTGTTCATCAACACCGGTTTCCTCGACCGCACTGGCGACGAAATTCACACTTCCATGCTCGCGGGTCCAATGATCCGCAAGGGCGACATGAAGCAGTCAAAATGGATTGCTGCCTACGAAGACTGGAATGTGGATGTGGGCCTGGCTACAGGCCTCAAGGGGCGCGCGCAGATCGGGAAAGGCATGTGGGCCATGCCGGACATGATGGCGGCGATGATGGAAGCCAAAATAGGCCACCCACAGGCGGGTGCCAATACCGCCTGGGTACCATCGCCCACCGCGGCTACCCTGCACGCTCTGCACTATCACAAGGTGGATGTCGCCGAGGTTCAGGAGTCTCTGGCGCAGCACAAGCGTGCCAGTCTCGATGACATTCTCACCGTGCCGGTGTCCGACAACCCGGCGTGGAGCGCGGAGGAAATCCAGCGCGAACTCGACAACAATGCCCAGGGTATCCTCGGTTACGTGGTGCGCTGGATCGACCAGGGCGTGGGCTGCTCCAAGGTGCCGGATATTCACGATGTCGGCCTGATGGAAGACCGCGCGACGTTGCGCATCTCCTCCCAGCATATCGCCAACTGGCTGAAGCAGGGCATCTGTACGCACGCCCAGGTGGAAGAAACAATGCGCCGTATGGCTGCTGTGGTTGATCGCCAGAATGCCGGCGATCCGGCCTACCGTGATATGTCGCCGGACTTTGATCACAGTATCGCCTTCCAGGCCGCATGTGAGCTGGTATTTGATGGTTGTGCACAGCCAAACGGTTATACCGAGCCGGTTCTCCATCGCCGTCGTCGTGAGTTCAAAGCCAGCCTGCGCTAACCGTGGCTGCCCGTTTTATTGGATGAAAGTGCCCCGCCTTGTGCGGGGCTTTTTATTGGCGCCTGTTATTAATACACGCTCGAGAGATTATTTGTGTAAGCTCATCGGGTGCCTCACCACCCTCATACAGGAGCGACAAATGATCAAGACCACCACCCCCTCTATCGAAGGCCGCCCGATCGAGCAATATCTCGGTGTTGTCGTCGGCGAGGCCATTCTCGGTGCCAATATCTTCAAGGATCTGTTCGGTTCCATCACCGACATCATCGGCGGCCGCTCCGGTGCGTATGAGCGTGAAATGGGCAAAGCGCGCAAGATCGCCTTTGCCGAAATAGAAGCAGAGGCCCGCGCCCTCGGCGCCAACGCCATTGTCGGAATCGACCTGGACTACGAAGTAGTGGGCGAAAGAGGTGGAATGATGATGGTGAGTGTTAGCGGCACCGCGGTAAAGATCCGTTAGCAACCCAGTAAGAACCGCTGTGCGTGTGCCTGCGGTTTTTCAATTTATGTAGTCCTTATGTATGAAGTACAGCGAACAATCTTTCTATCGCTACAGCATGGCCGGGAACGGTGCCGGTGAATCCCAATTGTTGGCGCGGGAAACGGCTGTGGGTATCAGCTATAACGGCCTCAACTACGCGGTAATGATGGCGACACGGGATGACCTGGAAGATTTTGCCCTCGGCTTCAGTTTTACCAGTGGCGTTATTGAACAGCGCGAGCAGATGCTCGATGTGGAAGTTTCTGAAGTGGAGGAGGGCGTGCTGCTGGACATCCGTCTCAATCAGCGCGCGTTTTCCCGCCTGAAACAGCAGCGTCGCCATCTGGCGGGCAGCAGCGGGTGCGGACTTTGCGGGGTAGAAGCGTTGTCGCAGGCGCTTTCACTGGATCGTGACGGGGGTGACACGCTTTCCTGCGACTTTTTTCCACCACTGCCCCCGGTTCACCATTTTGAGCGGCTGCGCGAGCGTTTTGAATTTGCGCAGAAATACCGGCAAACAAGCGGCGCCATGCACTGCGCCCTGTATGTAGATCAGAGTGGAGACACCAGGCTGTGTCGGGAGGATATCGGCCGGCACAATGCGCTGGATAAACTGATTGGCGCCTGTCTGGGGGAGGGATTGGATGTGCAGCACGGGTTCGTTGCTATCACCAGTCGTTGTAGTCTCGAATTGATCCAGAAAGCCGTGCGCGTGGGAATCGGTACTCTGGTGAGCCTGTCGTCACCCTCGGATATCAGCGTGCGATGGGCCAGGCGGCATCAACTCAACCTGTTGCACCAACCGGCGGGCGATGCACCGCGTATCTACAGCGGTACGGACTCTCCGCTAAATGGCCGCTAAAGGGATTGCAGATGAAGACTCCCATTGACCGTTTTCGCTTCCGCCCCTACCTGCGCCCTGCCGCAGGGTGGGGGGCGCTGCGCGGCGTCGCCCACGCCTGGCTCGACAGTCGCCAGCCGTTCAAGAATCTGCGAGCCATGCTGCAGACCAACCAGAACGGCGGCTTTGATTGCCCAGGCTGTGCCTGGGGTGAGGCACCTGAAGAGGGCCGTATCCGGTTCTGTGAAAACGGTGCCAAGGCGGTGAACTGGGAGGCATCCGGTCGCGGCGTGGACCGGGCCTTTTTCGCAGAAAACAGCCTGCAGGAGCTGGCGGCACAGGATGACTACTGGCTCGAATACCAGGGTCGTCTGACCGAGCCGATGTATTACGACGGCGAGGTTCATCACTACAAACCCATTCGCTGGGAGCAGGCGTTTGCGCTGATCGCTGCGGAGCTCAACAAACTCGAGTCTCCTGATCAGGCCGCGTTCTACACCTCCGGCCGTGCCAGTAACGAAGCCGCCTTTCTCTATCAATTGTTTGCCCGCAGTTTTGGCACCAACAACCTGCCGGACTGTTCCAACATGTGCCACGAGGCCAGCGGCGCGGCATTAAAGGCGAGTATCGGTACCGGTAAGGGCACTGTGACCTATGGTGATTTCGACAGGGCGGAAGCCATCTTTGTGATCGGTCAAAATCCCGGAACCAACCACCCGCGTATGCTGGAACCGCTGAGTGAGGCGGTGGCTCGGGGTGCTCAGGTGCTGGTGTTCAATCCTTTGCGAGAGCGCGGATTGGAACGCTTCCAGGCACCACAGGACCCGGTGCAGATGCTGACTGACGGTGAGGCACCGCTGAATACCGGATATTTCCGGCCCGCCCTCGGTGGTGATATGGCCGTAATACGCGGCATCGCCAAGTTCCTGTTCCAGTGGCAGGATGAGGCGGAAAGAAACGGCGAAGCGGGCCCCCTTGATCTGGACTTTATCCGCGAGCACAGTGCAGGGTTTGAGCAGTATCGAGCGATGGTGGATGGTACCACCTGGGACGAAATTGTCGCTTACAGCGGGCTCGGCGAGGATGAACTGGAGCGCGCTGCGCACATCTACCGTCGCAGCAATGCCACCATCATCTGCTGGGCTATGGGCATTACCCAGCACCGCCATTCGGTGGCAACCATTCAGGAAATTACCAATCTGCAATTACTGCGCGGCCAGATTGGTCGCCCTGGGGCCGGGCTGTGTCCGGTGCGTGGCCATAGTAATGTCCAGGGCGATCGTACTATGGGGATCGACGACAACCCCTCAGCGCCTTTTCTCGATGCACTGGAGGGGAGGTTTGGTATTCCCATGCCGAGAGAGGCGGGGGTAAATGTGGTCAAAGCCATCGAGGCCATGCTCGCAGGCAAAATAAAAGTATTTATTGGCCTTGGTGGCAACTTCGCCCGGGCCACACCCGACAGCGTGCGCACCCACCACGCACTGCGCAACTGTGAGTTGACGGTACAAATCAGCACCAAGCTTAACCGCAGCCATCTGGTTACCGGCAAGCGGGCTCTCATACTGCCTTGCCTTGGGCGCACCGATATCGATATGCAGGTCGGCGGTGCCCAAGCCGTAACAGTAGAGGACTCATTCAGCATGGTGCACGCTTCGTCCGGGCAGTTGAAGCCGCTGTCTTCGGAAATGCGTTCAGAACCCGCGATCGTTGCCGGTATGGCGCAGGCCACGTTAGGGAAAACTCCGATTCCCTGGCTTGAGCTGGTGGAGGATTACACACGTATTCGAGAGTTGATCGCCGATGTGATTCCCGGGTTTAAGGACTTCAACCGGAAGCTGGAAACCCCGGGTGGATTCTACTTGCAGAATGCTGCAGGACAACGCCAATGGAAGACCAAGAACGGCAAGGCGAACTTCGTGAGTCATCCGCTGCCCGCGCCGTTACCTCCGGAGGTGCTGGAAAAAATCGGCAGAGTGGGTGCCGGCAGCGCGGATCTGGTATTACAGACTCTGCGCTCTCACGATCAATACAACACAACGACTTACGGACTCAATGACCGCTATCGCGGCGTAAGCGGTAATCGCCGGGTTTTATTTGTAAACCGGGAAGACATTCGCCGTCTGGGATTTGCCGACCGTCAGTCGGTGGATATCATCTCCCTGTGGAACGATGAGGTGGAGCGCCGGGTACGGGGGTTTACCCTGATTGCGTTCGATATTCCCAAAGGGCAGGCGGCGGCATATTACCCGGAGGCCAACCCTCTGGTGCCACTGGAAAGTTATGGCGTTGGCAGCTTCACGCCGACGTCCAAGTACATTGCCATTCGTCTGGAACCGAGCACGCTCCCGGAAAGAATCATTTAAGCCGAATTGCTTTTGGCTGGAAAGACGCACACGAAGCATGCGCCGCTGGTATCCGTGGCTTGTTGAAGTTCGACCGTGGCGCCATGGGCAAAAGCAATTTCTCTGACGATGGCAAGGCCCAGGCCGCAGCCCTCGCCGGAAATTTTTGAACGGAAAAAGCGTTCGAAAATTTGTGGCCAGTGCTCGCGGGGAATGCCTTGTCCGTCATCCTTTACCGTCAGTCTGATCTCGCTGCCATTGCGGGTGAGCGCCACCCACACGTTGCCGTCTTCCGGTACATAGAGAATGGCGTTCTCTACCAGATTCCACACCAGTTCCCGCAGTAGGAAATAGTCGCCGGAGACCTTGAAACCATCCGGAGGGGCGCCGGTGAAATTCTGGTGTATCTGCACCCGGCGGTCGCACGCGAGTTCACGCAGGCTTTCCGCGGCTTCGCGCACTACATTGTCCAGGGCCACAGGCTCGCTGCGCAAGCCGCGGCCCGACGCCGCTTCCGCGCGTGCAAGCTTCAACAGCTGGATATTCAGATGTGTCATGGCATCCGTGGTCTTGCAGATGCGCTCCAGTGCCCGATGCGCGGTGTCGAGATTGTTGTCCCGAAGTGCCAGTTGCGCCTGTAGCTTGATCCCGGCAAGCGGTGTTTTCAGCTGGTGAGAAATATTGCCGATAAACTGCTCGCGTGCACTGAATGCGTTATCGAGCCGCTCCAGCAGGCGGTTGGTGTTATCGATGACGGTACGCACCTCTTTTGGCGCCGACATCGTCTTGATCGGGGTCAAATCCCGCGGCGAGCGGTTGGCCAGTTCCTGACTGAGGCGGAGCAGGGGCCGGATACCGCGGCTGAGTGCGAACGCCACCACCAGCAGGGCGGCAATAATCATGGCGGCCTTTGACAGAACCACTTCAAACATCAGTGTGCGCGACAGTGGTATGCGCTTGTGCAGGGTTTCTGCAACGCTCACCAGCGCACTGTTGTTTGGGGAGTCCGGATTGGCCAGTACGGTGACGCTACGCACCCACTCGCCACCCATTTTTACATTGGTGAAAACCGGCCCCTGTTTGAGGGAAGAAATATCGGGGTTGACCCAGGCTTCGCTTTTCCCACCCAGTACCCGGCCATCCAGAGTGGAGACCCGGAAGTAGACTTCGTCCAGCTCGTCCCACTCGAAAACTTCGATGGCGGCCTCATCGGCGTGAAGTACCAAATGGCCGTTTTCCTGGCGAACTTCCTGCGCGAGAGAGTAGGCGGAATCCAGCAGCCAGCGATCGAACACCTGATTGGTTACATGCAGGCCAATACCAAATGTAACCAGCATTTCAATCAACAGCAGAAGAAACAACGGCCCGCCGACGAGCAGCAGTAGCAGTGAACGCAATCCCAGCTTGCTGTTCAATCCGCTTCCTCCAGCACGTAGCCTGCGCCACGCTGGGTGCGAATGACAAGCCCGGATTCCTGCAAGCGGCGACGCAGGCGGTGTACATAAACCTCCACCGCGTTGTCACCTACCTCATCACCTTCCCGGCTAAGGCGTTGGGCGAGGCGCGCCTTGGTGACCACCCGCTGTGCGTTGAGAGAAAGAATTTCCAGGATTTCATATTCGCGCGCGGGCAGTTCAAGGCGCTCGCCGTGGAGTGTGGCGGTACGCTGAAAGGGGCTCAGTTGTAACGCGCCGAGGCTGACCTCATCGGTGGAGAGACTGTGACTGCGACGCAGCAGTGCCCGCAGCCGCGCTTCCAGTTCACGCAGGTCGAAGGGCTTTTCCATGTAGTCGTCTGCGCCCTGGTCGAGCGCGGCAACCTGTTGCTCGACGCCGTCACGGGCGGTCAGCACCAGTACCGGCACGCGGTTTTGGCGTGCGCGTAAACGCCGCAGTAGTTCGAGCCCGTCCATATCCGGTAGCCCCAGATCGAGAATAATCAGGTCCACATCGTTGGCGAGAAGCAGTCCCTCCGCGCGTTCACCATAGGGAGCATGTACCACCGTGTAGGCGCTCTGTTTGAGTGCCTGTAATAACCCTTGGGCGATCAGGGGATCATCTTCTACCAGTAATACGTTCATGAGCTCCGCCAACTGTTAACGCTTTCACTGCGGGGAAGGTTACACGATTCCAGGCGTTTGTACCTGATTGTCGAAGCACGCAGAAAGAGGGCGGATTGAAAGGTTGTTGAAAGCGAGCGTAGGTAATCTCGCGGTGTAACCGTCACAATATCCGGCTTGCCGGTCCCGCGGTCAGTCTTGCCACAATCCTGTCCGGCGTTATGAAAGCAGTATTTTTTAAAAATTTTCGGCTTCGTGCCTTGTCGGTTGCTCAGGTGATTGAGCGGAGAAATGTGGTGTCGATATGGGAGGTAATGGAGGCGAGGGCGTCGAGCGGTTGTTGAACCATCAGATTGTTCGCCCCCGATAAAAAAGCCCAGGTTGCCATTGCAGCCGGGACTTTTTCAATTGTCTGAACTATTCGGCAGGAAGTGCGATTCGTCAGCGGTTCCAGTCGTCCGCATTTTCACTGGGCTCACTCTCATTCAGGGTGAGGTCCATGCGTACGTGAGGGATATCCGCCTCCATGAACTCTTCCCCGGTGACGGCAAAGCCGGCCTTTTCATAAAAGGGAACGGCGTGAACCTGGGCGTTCAGGTATACATTTTTTTGCCCCGACACACGGGCGAATTTACAGATGCGTTTCAGCAATTCCAGACCGGCACCATGACCGCGGGCCTCTTTGAGAATCGCCATGCGGCCGATTTTACCGCCGCCGGTCAGGCGCCCGGTGCCGACGGCTTTGTTGCTCAGGTACACGAGAAAGTGCTGCGCACTTTCTTCCAGATCATCCCACTCCAGCTCCTCAGGTACCTGTTGTTCTTCCACAAATACTTTCTGACGGATACCGCGGATGGTGTCCCGATCTGTCTGCCAGTCGGCGAGACGTACAAACAGGCTCATCAATCAGTCTCCTCTTCATCATCCAGGTCGTCATCCTCGAGGAGTTCAGGGTAAATGAGACTGCCTTGCGAAACCAGTACGTCGAGCAGCGCGTCTTTAGCGGCGAGCTCGGGATAGGCGTCGACATCGCTCTGAGTGATTTCGTGAGACTCGCAAAAGCCTTCCGCAAACAGCAGGGGGGCAGAGAAGGATTCTCCGTCTACGAACAGGGTTGCTGGATCGCGACAGAACGCACAGCGGGAGCCTGGATTTAGGATAAGGCTGCCGCCTTCAGCGAGCTCCTCACGCCAGTCGTCGGCGGCGCCGGCGTCCAGGGCGATGGTGTCCGGGTATTTGGCTTCCGTCATGATGGCGCCAAACCACTGAGCGATGTTCTGTGGTTGCTGCAGCCATTCCGCCAGTTGGCGTTGTACGCGCGCCACCGCTGCCCCGTCAATTTCCGCGGGATTTGCCGGCAGGCTCAGATCGACATCCGTGTAACGGTAGTGCTCCGGTAGACCGGCGCCTAGCTCTGCGGCCAAATCCTCCAGCATGGTGCGCGCAGATGGTGCCCGGAAACCGATGGAGATCGTGGTGCAGCCACCTTCGGCAATTCCCCAGTGGCTGTACTGGGGCGGCAGGTAGAGCATGTCACCGGGTTCGAGCAGCCAGCTGGTTTCGGACTCGAAATCCCGCAGAATGTTTAGCGGTGTACCTTCCACACGCGGGCTGTTGGCATCGGCTTTGGGGCCGAGATGCCAGCGGCGCGTACCTTCTGCCTGGAGCAAAAATACGTCGTAGAAGTCGTAGTGGGGGCCCACACTTCCCTGATCCGCGGCGTAGCTGATCATGATGTCGTCGAGACGCCAGTCGGGGAGAAACCGGAAATAGTCTTTGAGCATCGCAACTTCCGGAATCCACTGGTCTACCGCTTGCACCAGCAGGGTCCAGTGGGTTTTTGGCAGGGCGAAGAAATCCTCTTCGGTAAACGGACCGTTGCGCAGCTGCCACGGTCCGTCGATGCCATGCTCCTCGACGATACGGGATTCAATCCGCTCTTCCAGCGCCATACCGGCGAGCTCTTCGCCGGAAATCGGTGCCTCAAAGCCGGGAAAGGCGTTGCGGATCAACAGTGGCTTTTTTTGCCAGTATTCCCGCAAAAATATTTCCACCGGGATCTCTCCCAGATGTGTCAGCGGTCCAACGGAGCGATTCACCGACGCCGTCATGGAAGATCTCCCGAAGAAAATGCAGGTTCAGAGGTTTACTCAGATATTGTTCGCTTGCGCGATAGCGTTACCGATATAGGTGGCCGGCGTCAGTTCACGCAGTGCCTGTTTGGCGTCCTCGGGCATGTCCAGGCCGTCAATAAATACCGCGAGTGTTTCCTTGGTAATGCCCTGGCCGCGAGTAAGTGCCTTGAGCTTTTCGTAGGGCTCTTCGATGTTGTAGCGACGCATGACGGTCTGAATCGGCTCTGCGAGCACTTCCCACGCGTTGTTCAGGTCTTCTTCCAGGCGCGCACGGTTGATTTCCAGCTTGCTCAGGCCTTTCAGCGTGGCCGCGTAGGCAATGACGGAGTAACCGGCACCGACGCCCATGTTGCGCAGCACGGTGGAGTCGGTCAGGTCGCGCTGCCAGCGGGAAACCGGCAGTTTGGCGGCCAGGTGCTGGAATACCGCGTTGGCAATGCCCAGGTTACCTTCGGAGTTCTCAAAGTCGATGGGGTTGACCTTGTGCGGCATGGTGGAGGAACCCACTTCGCCGGCCACGACCTTCTGCTTGAAGTAGCCGAGGGAAATGTAGCCCCACACGTCGCGATCAAAGTCGATCAGAATGGTGTTGAAGCGTGCGATGGCGTCGAACAGTTCAGCAATATAGTCGTGGGGTTCGATCTGCGTGGTGTAGGGGTTCCAGCTGAGGCCGAGGGAGGTTACAAACTCCTCGGCGTTTGCCTGCCAGTCAACATCCGGATAGGCGGAGAGGTGGGCATTGTAATTGCCCACAGCGCCGTTGATCTTGCCCAGTAATTCCACATCGCGGATCTGCTTGACCTGGCGGCGCAGGCGCGCGACCACGTTGGCCATTTCCTTGCCCACGGTGGTGGGGCTGGCGGTCTGGCCATGGGTGCGGGACAGCATCGGGACATCGGCGAAATTTTTCGCCAAAGTGGCAATTTCATTCACGATCTGGTTCATCGCCGGCAACAGCACCTGATCGCGACCCGCGCGCAGCATCAGTGCGTGGGACAGGTTGTTGATGTCTTCCGAGGTGCAGGCAAAGTGAATGAACTCACTGACTGCCGCCAGTTGCTCATCACCTTTGACTTTTTCCTTGAGGAAGTACTCCACCGCCTTCACGTCGTGATTGGTGGTGCGTTCAATTTCCTTGATGCGCTCGGCATCCTGAAGGGAAAACTGGCTGACGATATCGTCGAGGATCTGATTACTGTCGCCGGTGAATGCCTGAACTTCTGCAATTTTTTCGTGGCGGGCCAGCTGTTGCAGCCAGCGCACTTCCACTTCCACGCGCGCACGGATCAGACCGTACTCACTGAAAATATCCCGCAGTGCTGCGGTTTTGCTCTCGTAGCGTCCATCAATGGGGGAAACCGCGGTAAGAGCGGATAGTTCGACAGTCATTACGTCTCTCCGGTATCAATATCGGCCGCCTGCGGGCAGTGTCCCGGCGGCAGAAAACTAAAAAATTAATGCTCGAGTGATTCGTACTTGGCCACCAGCGCATCCATGGCAGCGATCAGTTTCTTGCGCTGGAACAGCAGGTGCAGACGGCGACCACCGAGTTGGCGCCAGAGCATCGCAGAGCGCACACCGGCGAACAGCATGGTGCGGATCTGGTTGGCGATGCGCTGCTGTTGCAGGTAATTGAAGTCCCCCAGTACCTGGATGCGGAACCGGAACGTGCTCAGGGTATCGCTGTAAATGCTGGCCAGGTTGGCGTAAACATTTTCGTGGCCGATGCCGAAGTGTTCCGTTTGCGTGCGGGCCTTTTCCAGCCTGCTGCCGATGATGGAAAGCAGTCCGGGCTTTTTGGCCAACTGGCGTTGCAGATAAAGAATGGACAGGACATAGCGCAGGCAATCCGTGTATTCCGGATGGCTGCGGGTGGCGAGCAGTTGGCGTGCACCGCGCAGACCGGCAAGCGTTTTTTCAACGCCCCCGAACACATCCTCGGTTGTTTCCGGGTTCTGCTGAAACAGGCTGTATACGGCGGTTTCCATTTGCTCCGCTGGCGCGGTGCCAGTTTTGGCCAAGCGCTCCACCAGAATCGCTGCCTGAAAAACGCCGGCCAGCGCCAATGCCTGATCTCGCCAGTTGCTCAATGGTTGCTCCCTGCGGCCTGTTGGGTGTTTTCGACCTGTTGTTCGCTTCCGTACCGGGGTACGTCGACGTCACCGATGCCGGTGGCCTGCTCGATCACCGCACCGCCCAAGCAGATTTCGCCCTGATAGATGACCACGGACTGGCCGGGGGTGACTGCGCGCTGAGGTTTGTCGAAGGCGATCACCAGGTTGCCGTTGTCGCCGACGCTAATGAGGCAGTCCTGGTCTTCCTGGCGGTAGCGGGTTTTGGCCGCAGCGCGGAATTCGCGAGCCGGCGGAGCTCCGTTAATCCAGTGGGTCTGCGTGGCGATGAGACCGGTGGAATAGAGCAGGGGGTGATGCTTGCCCTGGGCCACAATCAGCACATTTCGCTCGAGATCCTTGCCCACTACGTACCAGGGCTGGTCGCCGGCACCTTTCACACCACCGATGCCAAGGCCCTGGCGCTGGCCGATTGTGTGGTACATCAGGCCACTGTGCTGCCCCATCACTTCCCCTTCCGGGGTCTGCATCTCGCCGGGCTGCGCAGGCAAATACTGTTCCAGAAAGTCTTTGAAGCGCCGTTCACCAATAAAGCAGATTCCGGTGCTGTCCTTCTTGCTGTGGGTGACCAACCCATGCTTTTCGGCGATGCGACGTACTTCCGGTTTTTCCAGTTCGCCGATGGGGAACAGCGAGCGGGCAAATTCCGCCTCTCCTACCGCGTGCAGGAAATAGCTCTGGTCTTTGTTGCTATCCAGTCCCTTCAATAGATAGGTACGACCGTTTTCATCCCGACGGCGGGTGTAGTGGCCGGTGGCGATGGCGTCTGCGCCGAGCGCCTCGGCGTATTCCAGGAAGACCTTGAACTTGATTTCCCGATTGCAGAGGATGTCCGGGTTTGGGGTGCGCCCGGCTTTGTACTCCGCCAGAAAGTACTCGAATACATTGTCCCAGTACTCGGCGGCGAAGTTGGCCGTGTGCAGCTTGATTCCAAGACGGGCACAGACCGCTTCCGCGTCTGCCAGATCCTGCTTCGCGGTACAGTACTCAGTGCCGTCGTCCTCGTCCCAGTTCTTCATGAACAGCCCTTCCACCTCGTAACCCTGTTGCATCAGGAGCAGGGCGGCCACGGAGGAGTCTACACCGCCGGACATACCGACAATGACTCGCCTCGGCGTTGTGACTGATTGGGCAGTGGAGCTGGACGGCACAGAGATATCCGAATCTGACATGGAATACCGGGTCATTACAGTGAGGGGCGTGTGGGGCTTTTCAACCCCGAATGCCACGCGAGTTTCCGAAACCTGACTGAAACCTGCAGTGGGCCGGAAAATGGGGGCGCATTTTACCTGTGAATCCGGTTGCTGACCAATATGTCGCTCCCGGACCCCGAGTGCACTGCAACAGGATCGGGAGGGAAGCTCGCGCCAGTTCTCTTTCAGCCTAGCCGAAAGGGGGCTCCTGCGTATTCCGTTCAGCGTTTGCGGCTCTGTCCATTGCGGCCCTTGCCCTGGGCACCACTGCGGGTACTCCCCGGCTTACGACCACTCGGAGCGGCTCTGGATCCGGTTTTGGACCTGGTTCTTGGCTGTGACTTGTCGGGTGAGAAGACGGTGGTCTCTGTGCGCTGTTCGCCGGGTTCCAGGCCGTCGATGCACCATTTGCCAACAGACCTGCGGACCAGTCGCAGGGTGGGGTGCCCGACTGCGGCCGTCATGCGTCGCACCTGACGATTGCGGCCTTCGCTGAGGGTTAGCTCGACCCATGTAGTAGGGATGGACTTGCGCTCTCGGATGGGCGGTGTGCGCGGCCAGATACTGGGTTCCGCGATAATCCGGGCCTTGGCAGGGGCGGTGCGGCCATCTTTCAGGTCCACCCCGTGGCGCAACATGTACAGTGCCTCTTCCGTGACCTCACCCTCAACCTGAGCCCAGTAAACCTTAGGCTGTTTGCTCGTGGGGTGAGCGATCTGATGTTGCAGGCGGCCGTCGTCCGTGAGCAGCACCAGCCCTTCGGAGTCATAATCCAGACGGCCGGCTGCGTAGACATTGGGCACGCGGATGTAATCCGCCAGGGTAGGGCGGCCATCCGTGTCCGTAAACTGGCAGAGTACCCCATAGGGCTTGTTGAACAGGATAAGTTGGCTCATGGGGTGATTGTGACCGATAAGGCCGCCTTGGTTGTAATGAAACTACAAAAGCGGGCGGATACTGGTATAATCCCGCCGATTTTTAGCCGGCTCGGCGTATGCAACGACGCAAACAATGGGCGGCAACCATGACCGGCGGTGGATGATTCGGCGCATTATGCCTGTTTTCCCCTGATCAAGCCGGGCGTTTAGTCAAAGAGTTACGGGAGTCAACTTAATGGGTCATATCCAAGTGCCGGCCAACGGCGAAAAAATTACAGTCAACGCAGATGGTTCTCTGAACGTACCGAGCAGCCCGATCATTCCGTTCATCGAGGGTGACGGCATCGGCGTGGATATCACCCCGGTAATGATCAAAGTGATCGATGCGGCAGTCAGCAAAGCCTACGGCGGCGACAAGTCTATTGCCTGGATGGAAATCTTCTGCGGCGAGAAAGCGGCGGAAACCTACAGCGGCGACTGGTTCCCGGCCGAGACCCTGGAAGCGATCAAAGATTACGTTGTCAGCATCAAAGGCCCGCTGACCACTCCGGTAGGCGGCGGCTTCCGCTCCCTGAACGTTGCCCTGCGTCAGGAGCTGGATCTGTATGTATGTCAGCGCCCGGTGCGCTGGTTCAGCGGTGTACCTTCTCCGGTGAAAGAGCCTAACAAGGTAGACATGGTGATCTTCCGCGAGAACTCCGAAGACATCTACGCCGGTATCGAGTGGAAAGCGGGCACCGATGAAGCGAACAAGGTCATCAAGTTCCTGCAGGAAGAGATGGGCGTCAAGAAAATCCGCTTCCCGGAAAACTGCGGTATCGGCGTGAAGCCGGTTTCCGAAGAGGGTACCAAGCGCCTGGTGCGCAAAGCCCTGCAGTACACCATTGATCAGGACCGCGACTCCCTGACCCTGGTGCACAAAGGCAACATCATGAAGTTCACCGAAGGCGCCTTCGCCGACTGGGGTTATGAAATTGCCCGCGAAGAGTTCGGTGCTCAGCCGATCGATGGCGGCCCCTGGTGCAGCTTCAAAAACCCGAATACCGGCAAGGAAATCGTGGTCAAGGACGTAATCGCCGATGCCATGCTGCAGCAGATTCTGCTGCGTCCGGCCGAGTACGACGTAATCGCTACCCTGAACCTGAACGGCGACTACCTGTCCGACGCACTGGCTGCACAGGTAGGCGGTATCGGTATCGCGCCGGGCGCCAACCTGTCTGACGAAGTTGCCCTGTTTGAAGCCACCCACGGTACCGCGCCGAAGTATGCGGGCCAGGACAAGGTAAACCCGGGCTCCCTGATCCTGTCTGCGGAAATGATGCTGCGTCACCTGGGCTGGAACGAAGCGGCTGAGCTGGTCATCAAAGGTATGGAAGGCGCCATCGAAGCCAAGACCGTAACCTATGACTTCGAGCGCCTGATGGACGGCGCCGAGCTGAAATCCTGCTCCGAGTTTGGCGAGGAAGTCATCAAGCACATGGCTTGATTTTGAGTCCAATAAAAAGCCCCGCACCGAAAGGTGCGGGGCTTTTTTTATATCCGTCCTGTCCTTGCGTCCGCCAAGCCCGGTGTACCGGGTGTGTGATCAAACGGCGTCAAAGCGAGGGTGCTTCAGGCTTGATGGTGGTACGAACGTTCCATTGCTCCGGTGCGCTGGCAGTCACCTCGCCACCCGGGATGCACAGAAGCTCCTGGGCTTGTCACGAAGTGAGTCATTGTTCCGGTTGACCTTTATGATCAAGCAGGGCAAACCCCCGGGGTCCAGTACCGGGTCACGTATTCTGGGGTGTCAGCCTTTTGAGACCTGACGGCCTGCAGCCCAATCAGTCGAGGGCTTCTTCGGTCTCTTTCTCACGCACGGCGTGCACCTGTTGTGGTGCGGGCGCGGCTGCCCGAGAGGCATTGGCGGTAGCGAGGCTGATATTGGCTGCGTGATAGCCTTTGTCGCCTTCAATGATGTCGAAGTTGACCTGCTGGCCCGCCTTCAGGGTGCGGTAACCCTCCATCTGAATTGCCGAGTAGTGGGCGAATAAATCTTCTCCACCTTCGTCCGCGAGAATAAATCCGTAACCCTTGGCATTATTGAACCATTTGACGGTACCGGTAGGCATGGCGAAATCCCTCTAAATTGCCGGGGCGACTGCTGGCCGCCTAAAAATGTCATTATTGTTATCGCGCTTCATGCGCTTGCATGCTCGCACAATGTCATTTGTACGAATAAATGCTAGTGCCCTTTCACCGCTTGGCGCGGTTAATACCTCTTGTAGCCAAGACCCCTTTAGTTGTCAAGCAAATCAGGCTGCCCGACTGTGTCGGGTGGCATTTGAGGTTACAATGCCCGCTTACCAAATTCGCCGCGGTGACCGATCTCGACAAGACGTTCCCGGTTTAATCCGGACCTGGCCAGGGCTACAAGTGCCCGAGCGTCAGTACTGCGAACTGATTCCTGAAACTTGATTGACTTGCGCTATGGGAAAATCACAAATCATTAAACTACACTCGAACGAAGGCGAGAGAGACGACGACTATCATTTTCACGAGCCCGGTGGAGATACTGCTCTGGCGGAGGCCCGTCCTCGACTGAAAAGACCGCCAATGTACAAGGTGGTCATGCTCAATGACGACTACACCCCGATGGAATTCGTCGTTGAAGCGCTGGAGCTTTTCTTTTACGTGAACCGGGAGCGTGCCACTCAACTGATGTTGCAGGTGCACACTAAGGGAAAAGCGATCTGCGGTGTCTATACTCGGGATATAGCGGAAACAAAGGCCGCGCAGGTAAATCAGTTTGCAAGGGATCACGAGCATCCACTGCTGTGTGAAATCGAAGCTGATGACGGCGATGAAAACGGTGAGGAGGGTTGAGATAGCAGTTCCGGCGCCTTTCCACAACAAGGCGTAATTTTCCCGGCCGGTACAGCGGCGACAAACATGAATACCGGGGGTGTGCGTGTGACAAGCAACCCGGACGACATTGGCCAGTAAGGTTTGAGGTTCAGATGCTCAGCAAGGATTTAGAGGTAACGCTCAATCTAGCGTTTAAGGGTGCGCGGGCAAAACGCCATGAGTTCATGACGGTAGAGCACCTTTTGCTGGCGCTGCTGGACAATGAATCCGCGGCGGATGTTCTCCACGCCTGTGGCGCGGACCTCAGTGCCCTGCGCCGTGAACTGTTGGAGTTTGTCGACTCAACAACGCCACTGATCCCGGAGAACGACACGGAACGTGAAACCCAGCCGACACTCGGGTTTCAGCGTGTATTGCAGCGCGCGGTCTTTCACGTGCAATCATCCGGAAAAAAAGAGGTGACAGGAGCCAATGTCCTGGTGGCCATTTTCTGCGAGCAGGAAAGTCAGGCGGTTTACTACCTCAAGCAGCAGAGTGTGGCCCGGATCGACGTGGTGAACTACATCACTCATGGTATTTCCCGTGTCAGTTCGTCCGGAAGCAACAATACACACCACAGCCCGGACCCGTCGCCCGAGCAGGTGGATGAAGATCTTGGGGCAACCTCGGAATCCGGCGGTTCCGACCCATTGGAAAGCTACGCCACCAATCTCAATCAGGAAGCGATTCTCGGCCGGATCGACCCCCTCGTTGGTCGCTCTCAGGAAGTCGAGCGTGTCACCCAGGTACTGGCGCGCCGCCGCAAAAACAACCCCCTGCTGGTGGGGGAATCCGGCGTTGGTAAAACCGCCATCGCCGAAGGTCTCGCCCGCCGTATCGTCGACGGTGAAGTGCCGGAGCCGCTCCAGAACAGCACCATTTACTCGCTGGATCTCGGTTCGCTGTTAGCGGGTACAAAATATCGGGGCGACTTTGAAAAACGTTTCAAAGCGCTGCTGGCGGAACTGAAAAAACGCGAACATGCGGTGTTGTTCATTGACGAAATTCACACCATCATCGGTGCCGGTGCGGCATCCGGTGGTGTTATGGATGCCTCGAATCTGTTGAAGCCGCTGCTCTCCAGTGGCCAGATGCGCTGTATCGGCTCCACGACATTCAACGAGTACCGCGGAATATTTGAAAAGGATCGCGCGCTGTCCCGGCGCTTTCAGAAAATTGATGTTCACGAACCCTCCGTGGAGGAGACCGTACAGATACTGCAGGGGCTTAAATCCTGCTTCGAAGATCATCACAAGGTGCGCTTTACCGACTCGGCACTGGAGGCCGCCGCGCAGCTGGCGAATCGGCACATTACCGAGCGCTTCCTGCCAGACAAGGCCATTGATGTGATTGATGAGGCCGGTGCCTATCAAGCGCTTCTACCTGCGGCGAAACGCACGGATGTTATCACCGTGACCGAGATTGAGCAGGTGGTGGCAAAAATGGCCCGAATTCCTGCAAAGAGCGTCTCCGCCTCCGACAAGGCTGCTCTGGCGAAGCTGGACGACAATCTCAAAATGGTGGTGTTCGGCCAGGACATCGCTATCGAGGCGCTCAGCACTTCCATAAAGCTGTCCCGTGCCGGACTCGGTGCGGAAGAGAAACCTATAGGCTCTTTCCTGTTTGCCGGGCCGACGGGAGTGGGTAAAACAGAGCTGTGTCGCCAGCTGGCTAAGGTGATGGGGATCGAGCTGATTCGGTTCGATATGTCTGAGTATATGGAGCGGCATACCGTGTCCCGTCTGATCGGCGCCCCTCCCGGGTATGTCGGTTTTGACCAGGGCGGGCTGCTGACAGATGCGGTCACCAAGCACCCGCACAGTGTGGTACTGCTTGATGAGATTGAGAAGGCGCACCCGGAAGTCTTTAACCTGTTATTACAGGTGATGGACCACGGTACGCTGACCGACAACAACGGTCGCAAAGCCGATTTCCGCAATGTCATTCTGATCATGACCACCAACGCTGGCGCCGAATTGATGAGCCGTCGCTCCATCGGATTTGCCAATCAGGACCACACAACGGATGGACTGGAAGAGATCAAGAAAATGTTCACTCCAGAGTTCCGGAACCGTTTGGACAGTATCATTCAGTTCAGCGCACTGAGTATGGATGTGGTCAAAACCGTGGTGGATAAATTTGTGGTGGAACTGCAGGCGCAACTGGACGAATCCAGAGTTACTCTGGAAATCGATAACGAAGCGCGTGAGTGGCTCGCCATTCATGGTTACGACGAAAAAATGGGGGCTCGCCCGATGGCGCGCCTTATTCGCGAAAAACTGCGTAAACCTCTGGCTGAGGCCGTGCTATTCGGTGAGCTCTCAGAGGAGGGCGGCAAGGTAGAGGTCACCGTGGAAGACGACCAGCTGAAGATCACAACGGCTGTACCGGCCCTGCATTGACCACAGCGGATTCGACGCCACTAAAAAAGCCACCGTCAAGGTGGCTTTTTTAGTGTCCGGGTAACTGCGCTTCGCTAGTTTCGGCGCAAACCGGATCAGTATTCAGCGGGCGCGATAGGTGATGCGGCCTTTACTCAGGTCGTAGGGTGTGAGCTCTACCTTGACCTTGTCTCCAGTCAGGATACGGATGTAGTTTTTGCGCATCTTGCCGGAAATGTGTGCGATTACCACATGTCCATTTTCCAGTTTTACTCGAAATGTGGTGTTGGGAAGGGTGTCGATCACCTCGCCTTCCATTTCAATGTAATCGTCTTTTGCCATACGGCAGGAACCTTTGATTAATGTGTACTTGCTATTCCGCCTGTTGATTATGGCTCGCAAAGTGGAGCCCGGCGGTACGACGGGCGTGCATTTTGCACGAAAAGTGGCAGCAGGCCAAGTGAAACCACGAGGTCGACGGAAAAGGGAAAACGAACGCGGAGAAATCGGGTTTCAGGGGCCGGAACCGCCTGACTGCAAGGTCCAGCGCCCCCCCTGGAGGATCTCCAGCGGTTGGAATTGCCTTTTGTAGGCCATTTTCTGGCACTCGGCTATCCAATAGCCGAGATAGAGGCTGGGCAAGCCCAGGCGGCGAGCCCATTCAATCTGGTACAGAATTGAATAGCTGCCGAGGCCGCGTTTAACCTCAGCGGGATCGTAAAAAGTGTAGATGGCGGAGACCCCACCGCCCAGCACATCGGTAACTGCCGTGGCCAGCAGTTTCCCGCGCGCGCGGAATTCCAGGTAGCGGGTGGTACCCCAGGCGTTGTTGAGAAAGCTGCGAAACTGATCTTTTGAAGGGGGATACATTTCACCGTCGGCATGGCGCTCTTCGATGTACCGCGCATACAGGGTGTAGTGCTCCTCAGTGTCAATGTCATGGCGGTGGAACACATCCAGGTCCCGATTGCGCCGCCAGCAACGGCGCTGAGTACGGTTGGGGACAAACAACTCAACCGGCACCCTTGCGGGGATACATGCCTGGCAGCTCGTGCACTGGGGACGATAGAGATAGTTGCCGCTACGACGAAAACCCAACTCGGAAAGCTGGCTGTAAAGGCGTTGATCTATGGGTGTCTGTGGGTCGACAAACACCGTCGTGGCTTCACGGTCATCCAGGTAGCCACAGCGGTGGGGGAGGGTGGCGAGCAGGCGCACAGAGTCCAGCTGGGAATACTGACTCATTTCCTGCGGGGTTCCTGTATTCGGGTCTGGCCGCGCACAAAGCCCACTGGTCGCTCCTTGTGTACCTGGGTATGGATTAGCCTGGAAGCAGTGCACACCGGCCTACCGCTTCTAAAGCTTGTTCAGACCCGAGGGTAATTTGCCGTCACAGAAAACACAAACCGCCAGGGAAAAGGTAATCACCGTTTGATCATGTGCCGTCAAACAATCCTGGCGAGGGGGTCGGCGGCCAGGGTTCGGGGAAGCCGGGTTTCTCGATTTCAACCCTGAGAGCCTCTTCAAACTCTGTCCTGGAGATTTCTTCCGCGCCGAGACTCAGCAAGTGGGGGTTACTGACCTGGCAGTCGATCAGTTCACAGCCCCAAACGGCCAGTTGCCGCACCAGGTGCGCAAAGGCCACTTTGGAGGCATCCGTAGCCCGGTGGAACATGGATTCGCCATAAAACATTCGACCGACGGCAAGTCCGTATAACCCGCCTACCAGCTTCCCGTCGAGCCATGTTTCCACCGAGTGCGCGTGGCCAAGCCGATGCATGGTCGTGTAGGCATCACACATGTCAGCGGTGATCCAGGTACCGGGCTGGTTGGCGCGCGGCGCGGCGCAGCCTTCCATGACTGCCTCGAAAGCGCGGTCGAACGTTACCTGGTAGCGTCCCTGGCGAATTACCTTGCGCAGACTACGGCTCAAGCTCAGTGCCTGTGGGCGGACGATACAGCGTGGAGAAGGTGACCACCAGAGAATGGGCTGGTCGTCTGAGAACCAGGGAAAAATACCGCGGCGATAGGCGGCAAGCAGCCACTCGGGAGTCAGGTCGCCACCAACCGCGAGAAGGCCGTCGGGATCTTTGAGCGCGTTGGCCGTATCCGGAAAGTCGATCAGATCCGGATCGAGCAGGGTAATGCTGTTGGCGGCCTGGCTCACGGAGACTCCCTGTGTAATGGCTCTTCGCAACTATACGCCAGAAGGTATGCCCCAGAAGGGGCGCCATAGACAAAAAGGGCGGCCTGAGGCCGCCCTCCGAAGCCCGTTACGCCTCTTACTGCGCGTCGAGGTAGCGCTCGGCGTCCAGTGCGGCCATACAGCCGGTGCCGGCCGAGGTGACCGCCTGGCGATAAATATGGTCGGAGACGTCACCGGCGGCAAATACCCCGGGAACTGAGGTCTGGGTGGCGTTGCCGTTAAGGCCGCTTTCCACCACGATGTATCCCCCATTCATTTCCAGCTGGCCTGCGAAGATATCGGTGTTTGGCTTGTGCCCGATGGCGATGAATACGCCGGACACTTCCAGCTCCTTGGTGGAGCCATCCTGCACGTTTTTCAGGCGAACTCCGGTTACACCCGCGTCATCACCCAGAACTTCCTCAAGGGTATGGTGCCAGCACAGTTTGATGTTGCCATTCTTCGCCTTCTCCATCAGGCGGTCCTGCAGGATTTTCTCCGAGCGCAGCTCGTCGCGGCGGTGCACCAGTGTGACTTCCGCAGCGATGTTGGACAGATACAGCGCTTCTTCTACCGCCGTATTGCCACCGCCTACAACGACAACCTTTTGGTCGCGATAGAAGAAGCCGTCGCAGGTGGCGCAGGCGCTGACGCCGCGGCCCTGGAAGGTCTGCTCGGAAGGCAGACCCAAATACTGGGCAGAAGCACCGGTGGCAATAATCAGTGCGTCGCAGGTGTAGGTCTCATTGCCCTTGAGAGTAAAGGGGCGCTGCTTCAGATCCACCTCGTGGATATGATCGAAGATGATGTTGGTGTCGAAACGCTCTGCGTGCTGCTGCATCTGCACCATCAGATCCGGGCCCTGAAGGTCGTGTACGCCGCCCGGCCAGTTTTCCACTTCGGTGGTAGTGGTGAGCTGGCCACCCTGCTGCATGCCGGTAATGACAACCGGGTTCAGGTTGGCGCGGGCCGCGTAAATGGCGGCAGTGTAGCCGGCGGGGCCGGAGCCCAGGATGATCAGTCGGTGATGATTGCTCATGAGGGAACTCTCAATACTTCAAGGTTGGAAATTTATTCGTGGTGTCACTGGTGCCAGCGCCCGTCCCGCGATCGCGGGTTGCGATATCGGCAGTGATGGAAGCAACTCGACCTGCCAAGTTGGCCTCGCCCCATTCACCAATATCGAGCCATTCTTGATAAAAACAAGATACGCACGCGACAGGCTACTGCATCACCAGCGACCGGCAAAAATTGTCGGCAATGATAGGTGAGGCGACTCGGCGAACCAAATAGTTTGGCCTTATTTATATGATTGCGGACCTTTATAGACTGTTCAAATGATGGCCTGATGGCCTGATGGCCTGATGGCCTGATGGCGTTTCTGTGCCGTCTGAACATAGACCTGAACATAGATAAGACATGGCGCATGAATCCTCAAAAGAACATTAAGAGTACATCAATAAACAATCATAACCATTTGATATATATAAAAATTTAATAACCTAAAGTAACTTGTCATCTTTGCATGCGGTAGCAATCGGGCAGAGGCTGTAGTACACAGAGCGGTAATCGAACCGGGACCAACTCATCGGCTGGAAACCAAAAAACTGCTGCTGTGTCGACGCACTTGTGGCGAGACCGCAGTAAACTCCCGGTACCTGGCGCCAGTCGCGCCGCTTTACCCTGAATAAAGGCGGGTCATTTGGCACTCGCTCATAAAATAGACGTCGAGGTAAGCCATTGAAGGCTGAAAGCGAAACAGAATCCGGTGCAGCCATTCCCGAAACACTGGTAGCGCGTATCCTGCGGGAGGGGGCGCTGATAAC
Source organism: Microbulbifer pacificus (assembly GCF_002959965.1). Classification (NCBI taxonomy): domain Bacteria; kingdom Pseudomonadati; phylum Pseudomonadota; class Gammaproteobacteria; order Cellvibrionales; family Microbulbiferaceae; genus Microbulbifer; species Microbulbifer pacificus. The sequence continues at coordinate 1,147,527 of NZ_PREV01000027.1, read as the reverse complement.
ACTGCTCGCGGGTGCGCTGCTTGTGGGAATCAGCCTACTGAGTTACAGCCCGCAGGATCCGGGCTGGTCCCACACCGGCAATGGAGGAAATATCGACAATGCCATCGGGCCAACCGGCGCCTGGCTCGCAGATGTATGCCTGTCGCTGCTTGGGTGGATGGCGTATCTGTTCCCGATTCTAATCGGATGGCGGGCCTACCGGATCCTGCGGGATAAGAACGCCCGTTTCCACGGCCCTCTTTTTGCGTTGCGGGTTGGCGGCTTGCTGTTGCTACTGGTGGCCGGCGCTGCGCTAGCCACTCTCTGTTTTACCCAGTCCGATCAGCCACTACCGTTTTCCAATGGTGGGATTGTTGGAGCCGCGATATCCGATTTTATGGAAACCGGGCTTGGCTATGTTGGGGCCACCATTCTGTTACTGGCTATGTTTGCCATCGGGGTGACGGTGTTCACCGGGATGTCCTGGCTGAAACTGTTCGAGGACATTGGTCGCAGTGTGCTGTTTGTTTTCAGCTGGCTCGGCCAGCGGATGGCGCGCGCGCGCAAAGACCGCGAAGAGCAGCGGGTAGCGCGAGAAGCCGTGCTGGTACGCAAGGCGGTTTTTGAGGAAGAGAAACAACGCACCGCCAAGCGACAACCACCCCAGATCGCACCTGTGGCGCCTCCGCCCAAACAGAGCCCACGGGCAGTAAAGGAGAAGCAGGGGGAGCTGTTCAAGGGACCGGTGACCGGCGAGCTGCCGCCTCTGTCCCTGCTAGATGCCCCCGAGACGAATAAAAAGGCCGGCTTCAGCCGCGAGGCGCTGGAGGCGCTTTCGCGCTTACTGGAGCTGAAGCTGAAAGACTTCGGCGTGGTGGCGGAGGTGGTTTCCGTGCTGCCGGGGCCGGTGGTAACCCGCTTTGAGATCCAGCCAGCGGCAGGCGTAAAGGTCAGCCGCATCACCAATCTTGCCAAAGACCTGGCGCGCTCCCTGGCAGTGATCAGTGTGCGTGTCGTGGAGGTGATTCCGGGTAAATCGGTGGTGGGCATCGAGATCCCCAATGAAAACCGGCAGATGGTGCGCCTGTCCGAAGTCCTCGGTTCAGAGGCCTACGAAAAAGCCGGCTCCGCGCTGACGCTGGCGTTGGGGCACGATATTGCCGGACAGCCGGTGGTAGCGGATCTGGCCAAGATGCCCCACCTGCTGGTGGCCGGTACCACCGGCTCCGGCAAATCCGTAGGCATCAATGTGATGCTGCTGAGCCTGCTGTACAAATCCACCCCGGATGAGGTCCGTCTGATTCTGGTGGACCCGAAAATGCTCGAGCTCTCGGTGTACGAGGGAATTCCCCATCTGCTCACCCCGGTCATCACTGATATGAACGATGCGGCCAATGGCCTGCGCTGGTGTGTTGGGGAGATGGAGCGCCGCTACAAGTTGATGGCGGCGATGGGAGTGCGCAACCTGGCGGGCTTCAACCGCAAGGTTAAGGAAGCCAATGCCGCCGGCGAACCACTGGTCGACCCAACCTGGCAGCCGGACCCCATGTCCAGTGTGCCGGAGGCGGAGCAGACCGCGCCGCATCTGAAGCCTCTGCCTGCCATCGTTGTGGTGATCGATGAATTTGCCGACATGATGATGATTGTCGGCAAGAAGGTGGAGCAGTTGATCGCCCGTATCGCGCAGAAGGCGCGTGCCGCGGGCATCCACCTGCTATTGGCTACCCAGCGCCCGTCCGTGGATGTAATTACCGGCCTGATCAAGGCCAACGTGCCCACACGTATGGCGTTCCAGGTTTCCTCCAAAATTGATTCGCGCACCATTCTGGACCAGGGCGGTGCCGAGCAGCTGCTCGGGCACGGCGACATGCTATATCTGCCGCCGGGTACGGCGCTCCCCATAAGGGTGCACGGTGCCTTCGTGGATGACCATGAAGTGCACCAGGTTGTCGCGGACTGGTGCCGCCGTAGCGCGCCGGAATACATCGACGGTATCGTGGATGACTCCAACAACAGTATTCCGGTACCGGGGATGGCAACGGAAGGCGGTGAGGATGACCCGGAAGCGGATGCGCTTTATGACGAGGCGGTCGCGTTTGTGGCCAAATCCCGCAAGGCGTCCATTTCTTCCGTGCAGCGCCAGCTGCGCATCGGCTACAATCGCGCCGCGCGCATGATTGAGGCGATGGAGGCGGCCGGAGTGGTCTCCGCCCAGCAACCCAACGGCAACCGCGAAGTACTGGTGCCGGCGCCCTGATCGCCACTCGATTTTCAAGAAAATCGTAGCGGGTGGCTGATGGTGGCGCCAGGCGCACGCGCAGTAGATTTTCCGTGGTTCAGTCCGGGTTCACTTGTCGCCGACTAGGCTTTAGGGACTGGATCAGCAAATCTGGAAGGCACTTATGAAACGCACATTTTGCATTCTCCTTATCGCACTGGGGTTCAGCTTCGGCACAGCTGGTGCGAGCGCCGACGCCAGTGAGGAACTGAGCCGTCTGCTGCAGCCCCTGGGCTCCATCTCCGGCGGATTCCGCCAGACCCTGAAGGACCAGAAAGGCAAAACCCTGCAGAAGAGCAGTGGCAATTTCTCCGTGCAGCGCCCCGGCAAGCTGCGCTGGCAGACTGGCGAGCCCTTTTCCCAATTGCTGGTGACCAACAACGAGAAGCTGTGGCTGTACGACCCGGATCTCGAGCAGGTCACCGTGCGTCCGGTGGACAATCGCATGAAGGCCACCCCGGCATTGCTGCTCGGAGGCAAGGTGGAGGACATCCGCGGATCCTTCAGTGTGGAGAACAAGAAGGGGGCCTATTACCTGACGCCGAAGAACGCCTCCGCGCCGTTCAAGTCTATGGTGATCCGCTTTGACAACAGGGGGCTGCCGTCGGCCATGACCGTACGTGACGGCATGGGCCAGACCACCGACATCCAATTCAATGGTATGCAGGCCAATCCAAAGCTGTCTTCCGCGCTGTTCAATTTCAAACCACCCAAGGGTACCGACATCATCCGCGATGAATGATCTTTTCCAGGCGCCACCCAGGCACCAGCCTCTGGCCGCGCGTATGCGACCGCACTCTCTGGCCCACTATGTGGGCCAGACGCATTTATTGGGTCCCGGTAAACCGCTACGCGAGGCGGTGGAGCGCGGCCAGCTGCATTCCATGGTGTTGTGGGGACCACCCGGCGTAGGCAAAACCACCTTTGCACGGTTGCTCGCGCAGGAGTGCGACGTTCGCTTTGCCACGCTTTCTGCAGTACTGGCAGGTGTAAAGGAAATCCGTCAGGCGGTAGCTGAGGCGGAGCAGCACGCGGCGCAATTTGGGCGCGGCACCATCCTGTTTGTCGACGAGGTCCACCGCTTTAACAAGGCGCAGCAGGATGCCTTCCTGCCTTACGTGGAAGAGGGCACGGTGACATTCGTGGGTGCCACCACGGAAAACCCCTCATTCGAGCTGAATAACGCCCTTCTGTCCCGCTGCCGGGTTTACCTGTTGCGCAGTCTGGGACAGGAAGAGCTGGCTGGTCTTCTGCAGCGGGCGCTGACGGAAGATGAAGAGCTGCGCGCACGCAATATCCAGATGACACCAGAGGTGCTTGAGCGCATCACGCTGAGTGCCGATGGCGACGCCCGCAGTGCGCTCAATCTCCTGGAGATCGCCTGCGATCTGTCCCGGGAGGAGGGTGGGCGTCAGATTGTCGACGACGACGTTCTCGCTGAAGTACTGGCCGCCGATGTACGGCGCTTCGACAAAGGGGGCGACTACTTTTACGACCAGATTTCCGCGCTGCACAAGTCCGTCCGCGGTTCAGATCCGGATGCGGCGCTCTACTGGTTTGCGCGTATGATCGATGGTGGCTGCGACCCGCTGTATGTGGCCCGCCGTGTGGTGCGTATGGCCAGCGAGGACATTGGCAATGCAGACCCTCGCGCGCTGGAAATTGCACTGAACGCCTGGGATGTGCAGGAGCGCCTGGGCAGCCCGGAAGGGGAGTTGGCGATCGCCCTGGCGGTGGTTTATCTCGCAATCGCGGCCAAAAGTAACGCGGTGTACAGCGCCTACAAACGGGTGCTTGCGGATATTCGCCGCGAGCCCAGTTATGAAGTGCCGATCCATCTGCGCAACGCGCCCACCAAGCTCGCGAAAGAGATGGCACACGGTGCGGAATACCGTTACGCCCACGACGAGCCCGACGCGTTTGCGGCGGGGGAAAACTATTTCCCGGAGGCCATTGCCGGACGCCGTTACTACCATCCGGTCAATCGTGGTCTGGAGCTCAAAATCGAGGAAAAACTGCAGCGCCTGCGGGCGCTGAATGCGGCGAGCCCTTTTCAACGCTATACAGCAGCGCCCGCAGCGGACCCGAAAAAGCGCTAAGGATGTAAACCGGCGTTCGCGGGCAAAATATCGTCACCCAAATAAAAGACGCTAGAATCACCGCTCGCCGGCGCCGGGAAAGCCCGTGCGCGGGACACACAATAGTGGGAAAAGTAATAAAGGAGCATCCCATGCAGTGGATCGCAATTGCGCTGGGGGGCGCCATCGGGGCGCTGCTTCGCCACCTGGTAGCTATCTGGAGCTTCCCTGTGTTTGAAAACCGGCTTCCCCTCGGGACGTTTATCGTCAACCTGGTTGGCTCACTGCTGATCGGCATCGCCTACGTGGCCATCGTCGAGCGCGGCATGCTCGGCCACGAGTGGCGCCTGCTGATCATGACTGGCCTGTTCGGCGCGCTCACCACCTTTTCTACCTTCTCGCTGGAAACCGTGCTGTTGTGGCACAATGGCCAGCCTTTAACGGCGCTGGCCTATGTTGCGGTCAGCCTCCTGGCGTGCCTGGCAGCCACCGCAGCCACCATCTCGCTGGGAATGAAATATCTGTAACGCGGTAATCTAATCACCATGCTCGATCCCAAACTGATTCGTACCCAACTCGACGACGTCGCGGCGGCGCTGGCCAAGCGCGGTGTGCAACTGGACAAGGCAAAGCTGGAGCAGCTCGAGGAGCAGCGCAAGGAACTGCAAGTGCGCACCGAAGCACTGCAAAACGAGCGCAACAGCAAATCCAAGAACATCGGCCGCGCCAAGGCCAGTGGTGAGGACATTGCGCCACTGTTGAAAGAGGTCGAGTCCCTGGGTGGTCAGCTGAGCGAGGCCAAAGACGCGCTGACGAGCCTGCAGGAGCAACTCGACGATATGCTCCTCGCCATCCCCAATCTGCCGCACGAATCCGTGCCGGAAGGCAAGGACGAGAATGACAACGTGGAAGTGCGCCAGTGGGGCACGCCGCGCAGTTTTGATTTTGAAGTGCGCGACCATGTCGACCTCGGTGCGCGCCTCAAGGGGCTGGATTTCGAAGTAGCGAGCAAGATTACCGGCTCACGCTTCGCAGTGATGACCGGCCAGGTGGCCAGGCTGCACCGCGCCTTGGCACAGTTCATGCTAGATCTGCATGTAGAAGAGCACGGCTATCAAGAAGCCAATGTGCCGGTCATAGTCAATAGCGATTCCCTGTACGGTACCTCGCAGCTGCCCAAGTTCGCCGAGGATCTGTTCAAACTGGAGGACGAGCGTGGTTTCTACCTCATCCCCACGGCAGAAGTGCCCCTGACAAACCTGTACCGCGACGAGATCATCGATGCTGCATCGCTGCCGCAGAAATTTGTCAGCCACACCAACTGTTTTCGCTCCGAGGCCGGCTCACACGGGCGCGATACCCGCGGTATGATCCGCCAGCACCAGTTCGAAAAAGTCGAGCTGGTGTGGTTTGCCCACCCGGAACATTCCATGGACGCGCTCGAACAGCTCACCAGTCACGCGGAAAACGTTCTGCAGAAACTGAATCTGCCATACCGCACCGTGGTGCTGTGTGGTGGCGATATGGGTTTCGGTGCAACCAAAACCTATGACCTGGAAGTATGGATTCCGTCCCAGGACAAGTACCGGGAAATTTCCTCCTGCTCGCTGATGGGCGACTTCCAGGCCCGGCGTATGAAGGCCCGCTGGCGCAACCCGGAAACGGGCAAGCCGGAACTGCTGCACACCCTGAATGGATCCGGGCTGGCAGTGGGCCGTACGCTGATCGCGGTGCTGGAAAACTACCAACAGGCCGATGGTAGTATCGAGGTGCCGGAAGTACTGCGCCCCTATATGCGGGGTGCAACCAAGATCGGCTAAGCAGTATGGAACAAGACCTTGCGTTACCTGCCTCTCGCTTTTGATTTGAAAAACCGCCCCTGTCTTATCGTAGGGGGCGGTTCCATCGCCACGCGCAAAGCGCGTTTGCTCAACAAAGCGGAGGCCCGCCTGCTGGTGGTGGCTCCGGAAATTACCGACGAGCTGCGCCAGCTGGTGCTGGCGAGCAGTGGTGAATACATCGTTGGCCGCTATCGCAGTGAACTTCTGGACAGTGTTGAAATGGTGGTTGCCGCCACTGCCGATAGCGAGGTCAATGCACAGGTCTCCATCGATGCCCGCAACCGGCGCCTGCCGGTGAATGTGGTGGACTCCCCGGATCTCTGCACCTTTACCTTTCCCTCCATTGTCGAGCGCGGCCCGGTGGCCATCGGCATTTCCAGCGGCGGTTCCGCCCCCGTACTCACCCGTATGCTGCGGGCCCAGATTGAAACACTTCTCTCGCCCGGTCTCGGCCTGATCGCCGAACTGTCTGGCCGTCTGCGCGACAAGGTCAAAGCGGCATTACCTGAAGCCCAGCGCAAGGATTTCTGGCACTGGGTGTTCAACGGGCCGGTGGTGGGGCAAATGGAGCGGGGGCACAAGGCGGAAGCGGAGCGGGCGGTGCTCGAGGAATTGCAGCGCTGGCAGGATAAGCCTGCGCCGAGCGGCGAAGTCTATCTGGTGGGAGGAGGTCCCGGCGATCCGGATCTGCTGACGTTCCGCGCCCTGCGTCTGATGCAGCAGGCGGATGTGGTGCTCTACGACAGACTGGTTTCCACGGAGGTGCTGGAGCTGGTACGCCGCGATGCCGAGCGTATCTACGTCGGCAAAATGAAGCAGTTCCATTCGGTGCCCCAGGATGACATCAATCAGTTACTGGTGGATCTCGCAAAGGAGGGCAAGAAAGTATTGCGCCTGAAGGGTGGCGATCCGTTTGTGTTCGGGCGCGGCGGCGAGGAGATCGACAAGCTGGCGGAAGCCGGTGTGCCATTCCAGGTGGTGCCGGGTATCACCGCTGCCATCGGCTGCTCTGCCTATTCAGGGATTCCTCTGACCCACCGGGATCATGCGCAATCCGTGCGTTTTATCACCGGCCATCTGAAAGAGGGGGATCTGGTGCTGCCGTGGAATGAACTGATCACCAAGAACCAGACCCTGGTGTTCTATATGGGCCTCACCGGTCTGCCCACCATTTCTGAAAAGCTGATCGCCCATGGCATGGATGCGGATACGCCGGCGGCGCTGGTAGAAAAGGGCACCACCCGGGAGCAGAGGGTGATTGTCGGTACCATCAGTACGCTGCCTGAACTGGCCGAGACCCACAAGGTGGAGGCGCCGGCGCTGACCATCATTGGCGGCGTCGTCACTTTACGCGAGAGTTTGGGCTGGTATCAGTAACCCGCCATTCATTCTCCAATCAGACGCAAGAAGTATCTTTCGACTGCAACAGACCGACCACTGGCGAACCCCTAACTATACTGAAGGAGTTGTTTGTCAGTGGTGGTTCTATGTTTTGGATGCTGCTTCGTTTCTATTGCACACTTCTGGTGCGTAGCTTTCTGCCCAGAGAAAGCGAAATCGCGCTGCCCAATGAAGACGACAGCCATTTACGCCGCTATTCCCGCAACTACAAGGTCAAACGCAACTGGGTGAAGAACATCTGGATCGGCTCATCCTTGCTGATGATCTGCTTTCCACTACTGCCATTCGTTCTCGGGCTAGGACTTTTTACCTCCTTTCTCTCGTTCGCGATTCTCGACGAAACCGCGTGAGCTTCTATAAGACAACGGTATCGGCTGATACCGGGATCGAAAGAAACAGGCACAAAAAAGGGTGACCGCAGTCACCCCAAGCACGTGGTATGAAAATGTCAGCGGCCTGAATCAGGCCAGTTGCGCGAGGCGTTCCCGGGCCGTGTCCAGCGCAGTGTTTCTGGACTCTTCACTCAGCGCCAACCCTTCGGCATGAACGAACTCCACTTCCGTAATTCCGATGAAGCCCAGAAATTGGCGGATAAAGCTGGTCTGCGCATGATCCTCTCCGTACAGACCTCCGCGGGTAATGACTACATAGGCGCGCTTACCGGTAAGCAGACCTTCGGGGCCATTTTCCGTATAGCGGAACGTCACGCCAGCACGTGCAATATGATCAAAATAGGCATGCAGACTGGACGGCACACTGAAGTTGTACATGGGGATGCCGAAAACCAATGTGTCTGCGGCGCGGATTTCCTGAATCAGTGCGTCGGAAAAATCTACCACTGCCTGCTGTTCCTGTGTGCGCTCCGCGGGGTCACTATTGAGAGCCTGGAAACGCGACAAATCGAGATGTGGTACGGGGTTGGTTGCCAGATTGCGCGACACGACTTCGCCACCAGGATTTGCAGCGAGCCAGTTGTCAGCGAACTCGTTGGCCAGCTGCGAAGACTGCCCGTCGTTCTGAAACAGGCTGGTCTGGATTTTGAGAAGTTTTCTGGTTTGTACAGTCATTTCGGTGTCTCCAATGGGTTGTTGTTTACCCGATGGAGACATTAAACCAACCATAGATTAGATTAAAAATCGCAAATACTTGCTAAAAAATATCGATTTAATCGATAGGTTATATGTTTATACTCTCTATTTTTGACGGACAATCCTATTCGGGCGGGTAGTAGTGGCACTGGCGAGATCGCGTGCCGCACCCCGAATGTACATGCCTGCGAGGGGCGGGAAGCAATATGGCAAAAAGAAAAAAGGCGCATCTCAATGCGCCTTTTTCTTTAATTTTGAACCCCAGAATTAGTGCAATATCAGCGTATAGCGGGTCTCCTGCTTCTTCAGCGGCGAAGGTGCACCCTGAACCCAGTCGTCATGACCATTGCCAAAAAAGGGTGATAGCGGGTGGGCGCTTTGGCCGGTGGCCATATGGAAGATCCCTTGTTCCTCGTGACCAGGTGCAACCACCATACGCTCCGACGCACCATTGGTGGAAGACTGGAAGCGAGGCATGTGGGAGTCACCGGGAAGGTGGTCTGCCGGCATAGCCGTTAGCCAGTTAACCGCCGTCACAACACGGCCGAGCGGATGCTGGATTTTCGCGGAATTCTCTACCCCCCAGGTCTGTTGGGCAAACGGGAGTCCGTCTTTTGCCATATCGGCCAAGACCTCGTCCAGAGCCGCCAGCTTCAGTGCCGTCCACGACTCGAATTCCGGGTTCAACAGGTGGGCGGGCTCGTTGGCGAGCATTTCCCAAGCCGGGTACTCTACCTGGCGGTTGACCCGCCCGAAGTCGAAGCCTGGATCGTGGCGCTGCATGAACGTCAGTACCGGTGCAGTGGCGAGGTCAATAAAGCGCAGGCGGAAGTTGCGCACGATGCGATAACCGACAGAGTCCGCGCTGGCACGGCCACCCCAGTTATCCACCTGAGCACGCACCTCATCATAACCATCAACCGTGGAAAGCAGTGTGCTCAACTGCTCCTGCCAGCGTTCAAGGAATACCGCGCGATCGTCCAGCTGGATATCCAGAAGGTCGCGCTCGCTAAAGTGTTCGCGCGCGAACAGGTCATCGCGGATCTGTTGCTGGCGCGCACCGAGGGCGTAGCCACCGTCACCCATGACACTGAGATATTTGCCGTCCATCGTGCGGGAGTTTGCGGTCCAAATCCGGTGGGAAGGTGGATTGTAGACATGTGGCTGTTCTTCCAGAGGCAGATAACCATCCCAATAGGCGGTGCCGTCCGCCCAGCTTACGGAGCGGCTGCCGTCGAGCCCCACGCGACGGGGAATGGGGCCCGCTACAGTCCAGCCAATATTCCCGTCGCTATCACCGATCACAAAATTCTGATGCGGCAGACCCAGCTCCGGAGCCAGATTCATGGCCTCGCGTGTGCTGGACACGGTTTCCAGGCGAAGGATATTCATATTGGCACCTCGAGTATCGTGGGCGACCCAGCGATAGGCGAGGGGGGTACCCGCGTGATTCTCAGTCACTACGGGCCCCCAAATGGTTTTGCGGACCGCTAATCTGACGGGCTCCTTGCCCTTAACTGCGATTTCCTCTTCGGCAATGTCAAAATCCTGCCAGCCGTCGGGCGTACGATATTGTTTGCCGTCATCAGACATCTCCAGCGGAATCAGGTCACCCCAGTCCGCTGTGGTGTTGGTGAAACCCCAAGCTACTTTGGTGTTACTGCCGGCAACGATGATAGGGCCGCCAGGTAAGGTCGCCCCGCGCATGACGAAATCCGTGCCGGGCACATTCCAGCCTGCACGAAACCAGATGTTGGGCACGGTGATGGCAAGATGCATATCGTCGGCCACGATCGCCGCACCGTGCTCGGTGAGCGCACCACCGACGACCCAGTTATTGCTGCCGAAGATCATGTCTTCGCTTTCCATCTTCTGCCGTGCCATCGGCTCATCGTTCTGAACCAGAGCCGCGATATCGGTCTCCGGCAGTGACAGCGGGCCTCGGGCATCACCGATCAGTGGTGCGTCCCAGATCCCTCCTTTGGGTACGAAGAACGTATACAGGTCGCCCGGGAGCAGGTCCGCCAGGGCATTGTCCCGCAGTTCGAAGTCTCCGGTATTGCTTTGCAAGGTCAGATACATGCTGAAAATAGTCAGCAGGCTGTCCGCGGGAACCCATGGGCTTGGCTCCGCGCGGAGCAGGGCGTACTCCCAGGGAGCAGCGCCCAGCTGCGCCAGTCCGTAGTTGACGCCAGCGGCATAGTGCTCAAGCACCTTTTGTTGCTCTGTCGGCATGGTGGCGATATTTCGCTCGGCGCGGGCGCGAAACTGATGAATCCGGATTTCCCTGTCGTGAGAGAGGGCGGCGTCACCTACCAGTTCGGACAGCTCGCCAGCGGAATTGCGGCGCAGCAGGTCCATCTGAAAGAAGCGCTCCTGGGCGTGCAGGAAACCCAGAGCAAACGCGCTGTCATTGCGATCTTCCGCGGTAATAAAGGGAATACCTTGTGCATCACGGGTGATGGTTACCGGCTCCTCCAGCAAACCGGTAACCAGCTCACCGTCGAGCAGCGGAAGACTCTGACGCAGCCAGAGCCAGGCAGATGCCGCGGCTAGGAATAAGAGGACAAATAGTGCTGTCAGGCCCCGTTTGATAACGGTGGCCCAAGGGATATTTTTCAACATCGCGCGTTCTCTAGTGGAAGTTCCAGAATCGTTATTTTGGGACGTTATTGGTCTTAAGTCCGTTTATTGTCGATGGTTCCATGTGGTGCTGTTTAGCTGAGGCACTACTGAAAAGCGTCTGTCAGTCTAGCAGCGAAGGCAGTCGTGGACTGGTTACCAGCGGACCTGTTTTAGTCACATTACCGGGCTTTAGAATCAGTTTTACGCCACGTTGACGCAAAAATCATTTACAATAGACCTTAGAACTGACCAGTCACTAGAAAAAAGTCACAACAAGCTTTCCTTGGAACAGCTCTACCCGTAAGATGGCCCAACATAACTATCAATAACGACCATTTTCCATCACGCTTTTCATATAACTAGAACGCGAGGACGCGATGATGTACGACGCCGATCAGTCCGGTAAAAACCGGTTTTTCACTCTGTCCACTCTCTCTGCTGCGATCGCTGTAACTACAGCGCTGAGTGGCGCTGCATCCGCTGCTGAGATTGAAGAAGTAGTGGTAACCGCGCAGAAGCGCGCGGAAAACCTGCAGGACGTTCCGATTGCCATTTCCGCTTTCACTGGCGACAGTATGAAAGCGATGGGTGTAAAGAACCTCACAGACCTGGGTAAATTCACCCCGGGTGTGGAAATGAACAACGACACCCCGCTGCAGCCTACCTACAGCGTACGTGGTATTGAAACCGGTGACTTCACCGTGGGCTCCGACCCTGCGGTTGCGGTATACGTTGACGGTGTGTACACCGGTCGCGGCGCCGGTGCCGAGATTCCGCTCGCGGATATTGAACGTGTTGAAGTGCTGAAAGGCCCGCAGGGCACCTTGTTTGGCCGCAACGCCACCGGCGGTGCCATCCATATCATTTCTCAGAAGCCACAAGCCGATGACACCACCGAACTGAATCTGACGGCCGGTAATTACGGTCGCCAGTCTTCCGATCTGTTGGTGAACCGCCAGTTGAGCGACACGGTTTACGGCCGCTTCACGGCGTCCACCAACCGTCGCGACTCCTTCGCCGACAACCTGGCAAACGATTTCGAAACCGGGAACATCGACACCCAGACTTACCGAGCCTCTCTGCTGTGGGAAGCCACTCCGGACACTGAAGTTCTGTGGCGTGCGGATTACGGCATCATGGATCAGGGCAGTGCACTGCGTAGCTCCATCGTGCCATCCCTGCAGGCGGGTGACGGCGGTACTGACGTATTCGGTGATTATGCACTGGATACCCCGACCATCGAGGACCGTGACTCCTGGGGCACCTCGCTGTCCATTACCCACGACTTCGAGAATGTGACCTTCACCTCCATTACTGCATACCGCGGTTTCGACGCGCACCTGCAACAGGACGAAGATGGTACGGCGAACCCGGATTACATGTTCGGCTCCGCAAACTTCGATGAGCAGACTCAGTTTTCTCAGGAATTCCGTCTGAATGGCGCTACTGACACGCTGAAGTGGACCCTTGGTGCTTCTTATTCGCGCGAGCAGCTCGAGCATACTACCGAAGCCTACTTCACTGGCGGTTCGCTGGAGTCCTTTGCCGTCTATAAAGGTCTGCAATCAGATTCCATGGGTATCCTCGGTATTCCCCAGGATGTCTTTGACGCAATGCCTACTACCCAGCAGGAAGAGTTGGCCGTTGCGGTACGCCAGAGCATGATGCAGGCTGGCCAAGAGGGTGGCGCTGTTACTCAGTTCATGTATGACCTATTTGTAGCGCCGGGTGGTGTAGAAGATCAGCTCTTCAGCCAGATTGGTCTTCCCACGGATTACCAACTCCAGCGTCAACAACTGTTTGGTGCTCTCTATATGGGCGTTGCCCCATTTGTCGCAGCTGACACGCCTTGGAACGAAACAGTATTCAACAAAGGCGACTACCGTTCGGCCGCGATCTATGGTGACGCTACATGGAGCCTGACCGATAAGATGGATCTGACCGTAGGCGCGCGCTATACCGCGGATGAAAAAGATTTCTCTATTGTCAGCAGCTATCAGAACGCGTTGCCCGTCGGCGATTTGGCCATCAACGTGATGGATGCCAATGGCAACCCAGTGATGTTGCCAAGTGGCCCAATGACAATCAATCTGGCGCAGTTACCCCCGCTCGGTTTTGGCCTTGCCTTCAATAACAGCGGCAATCCAAATCTCAATGAAAAATTGAGTGATTCCTGGAGTGACCTGTCTGGCCGTGTCGTGCTGGACTACCGCTGGAACGATGACGTAATGACCTTCGTGTCGCTGGCTGACGGTTTCAAAGCCGGTGGTTTCAACAGCTTTACAGTAGCAGATGGCATTGATCCTTCTTTCGACCAGGAGAGCGTGACCAACCTGGAAATCGGTGTGAAGAGCAGCTTGTTTGACAATGCCGTACGGTTCAACGCGTCCGTATTTGCATACGATTACAAGAACTTGCAGCAGTTGGACCTGGTTGGCGATCCCATCCCCAACTACTATCTGCGTAACGCCGACGCCGAAGGTCGCGGTGCGGAGTTCGAAGTACAGTGGGCGGCGACTGATAACCTGTTTATTGCCGGTAACTACTCCTTCCTGGATACCGAATACACCCGTTATCAGATCATCGAGTCCATCGGTGAAACCGAAGAGACACATTCCCGCGTAGGTCAGCCTCGCGTTGGCACCCCGGAGAACAAGTTCAACATCATGGCCGAGTACACCTGGGAACTGGCCGCTGGTGGCGACGTTTCCGTACGCGGTGACTACAACTGGACTGACGAACGCGTTGGCTCCATCAGCGATCCGGCTCGTGTGATCCCGGACTATCAGCTGATGAACCTGCGCGCCGGTTGGAACAGCGCCTCTGACCGCTATTCCGCAGCCCTGTGGGTGCAGAACGTGACCGACGAGGAAATCGCCGGTGGTTACGGTGGTACTGGCGCGGCCATCGGCGCCAGCCCCGCTTGGCGCTTCATGCCACGCATGTATGGTGCGGACTTTACTGTTCGCTTCTAATCCTGACTCTGGTTGGGAACAACCGGAACAGGAAGGAAAAGGTCGGCACTGCCGGCCTTTTTTTTGTCCAAAATTTTCTGTTTTGCTGTTGGAGAAAAAATTCCTGGCGTTGATTGCCTCCCCAATGCGGGCGTGCCGATAGGAATTCGCCACAATGGTTGTATGATCAAAGACAGATTTTGCAGTTGACCGGACCAAAAGATGAGTCTGATTTCTGACGCAGGTTCAGGGGGCCTCTCCCGTGCGACGAGTGAGCAGTTGTTCGACAACGAGAATCGAGACCTCTCCCTGAATGAGCGCGCCGCGCTGATCGATCATTTTCAACAGGTCCGCCGCGAGACTGCAGCGCTCACCGATCCTCTCACTGCCGAAGACATGCAGCTGCAATCCATGCCGGATGCCAGTCCAACGAAATGGCACCTGGCACATACAAGTTGGTTCTTTGAAACTTTTATCTTGCGCGACGCGCTGCCCGGTTATGCCGTGTTCAATCGCGGCTTTCACCATATTTTCAACTCCTATTACAACACTCTCGGCCAGCCCTTTGCCCGCCCGGATCGCGGTCTGTTATCGCGCCCCTCCATCGAACAGATATTTTCCTACCGTGCTCATATCGATCGGCATATCGAGCAGTGGCTAATAGAAGAAGATGTGACAGCCGACCAGGCAGCTTTGTTTACGCTGGGCATCCACCACGAGCAGCAACACCAAGAATTGTTGTTGATGGACATCAAGCATGCATTCTTCCAGAACCCGGCATTTCCTGCCTACCGCGAGGATCTGGATCCGTTTCCGGACGATATGGATGATGTCCCGCCAATACAGTGGCTACAGGTGCCGGAAGATCACTACACCCTGGGTAGTGACGGAGAGGGAAGTGTCGGCAATTTCAGTTTCGATAACGAAGGCCCGCCCCACCAGCGATTCCAGTCTGCATTTCGTATGGCATCACGCCTGGTCACTAACGGTGAATTCCTTGAGTTTCTTCAGGATGGTGGCTATCGCGAGCCGCGTCTGTGGCTGTCTGATGGCTGGAACCATATCCGGCAAGCCGCTACACCCGGGCATCCACAAGCACCGATGTATTGGCGGGAAATCGACGGCGAATGGTTCCAGTTTACCCTGAGCGGTCTGCAACCACTGGACCTGACCGTGCCGGTTTGCCATGTCAGTTTTTATGAGGCAGATGCCTATGCGAGCTGGGCCGGGCAGCGTCTGCCGACCGAATTTGAGTGGGAAGTTGCCGCCTGGCTATATTGCCAAAAGGATGCCCGGGATAAAGCCAACCTGCTGGAAAACCGGAATTTCCAGCCAATAGCCGAATATGCGTCCCCCGATCGGCATATCCAGCTGCTTGGCAATCTCTGGCAGTGGACATCCAGCGCCTATGGACCATATCCGGGGTATCGTGCCAGCCGCGATGCGGTGGGTGAATACAACGGCAAATTTATGTGTAATCAGATGGTGCTGCGCGGTGGCTCCTGTGTAACACCGCGCAGCCATATCCGTATTGGCTACCGAAACTTCTTTTATCCACACCAGGCATGGCAGTTCAGCGGCATTCGCCTGGCGGGAGACATTCAGTGAATATGGCCATCAATACAGGCGGTACTGCAGTCCCGCCCGAGGAGTATTTACGTCGGCAGTTCGAGCGCGATGTGATCGCTGGACTTTCTTCCCGACAGAAGACGCTTCCGTGCAAATATCTTTACGACGAAACCGGTTCAAAACTGTTTGAGACAATCTGCGAACTTGACGATTACTACCTGACCCGTACTGAGGCGGCGATCTTTGCATATGCGTTGGAGGAAATGGCGGAGGCAGTGGGCAACCATGTTGCCTTGATCGAACCCGGGGCCGGAAACTGCGAAAAGGCGGAGCCACTGCTCGCCGCCATGGCGTATCCGGATGCCTATTACCCGCTGGATATTTCCCCGGAAATTCTTCTGGAAGCGCAACAGCGCTTAGAGCAGCGGTTACCAGATCTCAACGTTGTGCCAATGGTCGGCGATTTTACCCAGCCTGAGATCTGGGAGCGCTTACCGCAATCCGACACGCGCAGAGTGATCTTTTTCCCCGGTTCCACCATTGGCAATTTTTCCCCGGAGCAGGCCCGCCGCCTGCTGAACACCTTTGCAAGACATCTCAATACTGGGGACGGTTTGCTGCTGGGCGCAGACTTGGTTAAGGACTCCGTGATTCTGGAGCGCGCCTATCACGACAGCAATCACATTACGGAAGCCTTCAACAAAAACCTGCTGACCCGTATCAACAGCGAATTGCAGGGAAATTTCGATGCCCGGGCGTTCGCCCACAGGGCCTTTTATCACAGCCTGCGTCAACGGGTGGAAATGCATCTTGTGAGCCTGGCAGAGCAGGAGGTTTCGGTGTCTGGCCGAATATTCCGCTTCGCCGAGGGCGAGACCATCCATACCGAGAATAGCCATAAGTACACATTGCCGGGACTGCAGGCACTGCTGCGGGATACCGGCTTTTCTCCCGAACAATACTGGACGGATCAAAAGCATCACTATGCAATCTATTACGCTCAAGTACTCTGATCTCGCGACGATGTTCAGACGGTTTTTTTTGTCACTCGCACCACTCTTTCTGGGTGTTCTTGTTACAGCCTGCAGTCACTCCGGCGCACATGTAGAGTCGCCGGTGAGCGGAGGAGGGCACAGCGCGGAAATCGTGGTATACAAGTCACCCTTCTGCCTTTGCTGCAAGGAGTGGATAGCTCATCTGGAGCAGAACAATTTTTCCGTGGGTAGTGAAAACGGCTTAGATACCGCGGCTGTTAAACAGCGCTGGGGAATTCCGGCCAGTATGCAGGGTTGTCACACGGGTGTATGGCGGAATCAGTACGTATTTGAGGGTCATGTGCCCGCGCGCCTGATCCGCCAGTTCTTGGCTAATCCGCCCAAAGACAGTATCGGCTTGTCAGTGCCAGGCATGCCTCAGGGCAGCCCGGGTATGTATCGCGGTGGCGAATTCGAACCCTATGTGGTGTACCAGATCCAGAAAAATGGCGAATATCGATTCTATGAAAAGGTCACCGCACCGGAAGCGTCATAAGCAGCATATGTGATTGAACCCAGTGCCACGGAACGCTAGGCTAGCCGCCTGATTTTTCTGATATGTTTTATCCGGCGGCAGTCATGATTTCTCCATTCACACCGGCCATTGGCCTCGGCAACTGCCACCTCCAAACCATCTTTTCCCGTTTCCATCGCCCAGAACCCTGGATTCACACCCAATGCCAGTGGCTTGATACCCCGGATGGCGATCGACTTGCGCTACATACACCCGTGCAGTTGGTGGACGATACGACCCGGCCATTGGTACTTATTCTGCACGGCCTGGAGGGGTCGGTGGAGTCGCCTTATGCGCAGGGGCTGATGCAGGCGCTACTTGCGCAGGATTTTCAGGTTGCCGTGATGCATTTTCGCGGTTGTGGCGGCATCCCCAATCTGTTGCCCCGCGCCTATCACAGTGGCGACAGCGGAGATCCCCGCTGGCTCGCCACGCAACTGCGCGATCGCTTCCCGTCTACACCGCTCATGGCCGTAGGTTATTCCCTCGGCGGCAACGTACTGCTGAAATGGCTGGGTGAAGACGGGGAGGGCAGCCCGTTGACTGCGGCTGTTTCAATATCCGCCCCGCTGGACCTGCATCTCTCCAGCCGCCGGATGAACCGAGGCTTTTCACGTGTCTACCAAAAACATTTGCTGGACAGCTTGCGGGAAAGCCTCAACCGCAAGGCCCTCGATCCCGTGCTGGCGAAGCAGATGCCGCCGCTGAATTCGCCGCGCATATTCAGTAACTTTCGGCACTTTGACGATCACTTCACTGCACCACTGCATGGTTTTACGGGTGTAGACGATTACTATACCCGCGCCTCCAGCCGGCCACTTCTGCGGAATATTGCCAAACCCACATTACTGATACACGCCGTAGATGATCCCTTTGTCTGTCCCACCGCAGTTCCCGCGGAATCCGATGTAAGCCCGCAGGTGACGCTGGCCATCAGCCAGAGGGGAGGGCATGTGGGATTCATCGGCGGCGCCCTTTGGAAGCCGCATTACTGGCTGGAATCCGTCATTCCGCAATATCTGCAGGATCACCGTTAGCGCATTTGCTCTTACAGCCCGGTGACAATTCAGTGTTCGGCGTAACCAGCAGCCAACTGCATGTGGTTGAGGTCCATGCAAAACGTCATGTATTTGTGCATCGCGCTTGCCGCCGCAATATCCTGGTACATGGTCTGCTCAAATTCCGGATGCATAGCGATGACCTCAACCATACCAAGGTGATAGTCATTGCCGGAATGCAACCGCAAAGCATCAAAGGCGATACTCGCCATCTTGTGAGCCAGGTCATCCGCCGCACCCTGGTCCACGAGCACTTCCCGGAACGCATTGGTAAATTGCTTCCAGAACGTCGGCTCAACCGCGAACTGTTCAATGAGTTGGTAAATTTTCTGTCCGATAGACATCTTCTGGTTCCCCCCGAAAAATGAGCCGCGCATGCTAATCGATGGTCTGACTACACCAAAGAGAACGCACCGCCAGATTCACGATTTTCGTGACAGAATTTCAATGAATACCGAATTGGCACCGATTCCTTTTATTAATTCTGTACCCGGACAGAGTGCCATCCCGGATTACTCCACCCCCCGTCCTTTACCGCTTTGTGCACGAATCCGGTTTTCTGTCTGCACGTATACCGTATCGGTAGTTGCCATACTGGAGTGACCGAGATCTTCAGAAAGATCCTTGAGTGCTCGGCCACGCTCTACTTCCATACTGGCGCCGGTATGTCGCAACCAGTGTGTGGAGGCTTCGCGCAGCTTGCGCGCATTGTCTTCGCCCTCAACCTGGCGCATCTCGTCGTACGCGCGGTCGAAAACCTGCTGCACTACCCGGGTCAGTTGCCGCGCTGTCATTCCACCCTGGCCGCGGATTTTCTCCACGATAGGGTGATTCTCGGCGATGGCGGGCAGGGCGCTCAATCCCCGATAGTGGCGATAGCGCTTGAGGTAGGGAATAAAGCTGGGGGGTACAGTGATATCGCGCAGTTTTCGCCCTTTTCCGAACACCTTGAGCCACCAGTTGCCGTCGGAATCCTGCCAGAAATGGCTCATGACCGGGGTCCAGTTTGGGCGCTCGGACAGCTCCGAGATCCGCAAGAACAGGGTTTTCAGTGCACAAATAACGAACAAACTGCGCTCGTGGATGGGGTCTTCACCGGCCATACTGAGCGCCACGTTGAACACATACTGCCACTGGGCCTCGGTCAGGCGGCGAATCTCCTTGACCTGAGCATCCTTGATGAAATGCCGACAATCGGTCTTGGCAATCTGCGCGGGGTTACCGTATAGGTATTCCTCGTTCATCAGATACTTGTATAACGCGATGATGCCGGTAAATGTCGCGGTCAATGTCTGTTGCGATGGACGGTATTTCTTCTTGTCCGCCTCGTTATCCGAGGGCTGGCTGTTTTTTGCCAGTTTGAGCCGAAATGGTGCCCACGCAGGATTCTGTACAAAACAGCCGTTGTTCAGCTGGAATTTTTCGTGATTTGCCAGGCAAATCCAGTTTACCGGCGGCTGCCAGCAAAAGTCCACATACTCGAGAATATCTGCCTTGCGCAGACGATCCATAGGCGTCGCCTTGAGCAGAAATACCCATAACAGGAAACGTTCCGTCTCGTTGCGGAAACGTGTGAATGTATGCTCAGATTTGTTGCGGCCCACATAGCTCAGAAACTCCTGGCCCCAGAGCCAGTGTGGCATCCACCAGGATTCACCAGATTCCAGAAATTTCTTCAGCTCGGGGTAGTCATTGAAAAAGGTCTGATCCGGATTGATTGGCTTGAAGCCCTTGAGCTCGACGTAGGTTGGATACAGAGGGACGGGTGCTGGGATAGACATAGGAGCGCCTTGAAGTCCGGATTTTCGGTAGCGAATCCATTGTAATGGCAAAAATACACTATGTCGAATACTAAAGGGTATTGGATATAGATAGACCCCTTACTGTGCAAGGCCTCCGGCCTGTTGGCCAGAAACCTCCTGGAACTACTTCACAGCACGACCTGGCGAATTAGCCACGTGGTGGATCTGAATACCTTGATCGGAACTGCTATAGATCTTTGAATCGGTATGTCTAGACATCGTCACACACTGAAGGCGTTGACGAGCGCTGGCCGTAAATCCTCTGGAACTACATATCCCTCCGGACATTGGTACAGCTCGATGCGACAGCGGTTTCGATCCATATCGATCAGGGTGTATCCATTGCGTTCCCGCGGCGCGAGTAGCTCGTCAACCACAAGGGATTGCGGTGTTTGGGCACTGAGTCCTCGGGCCTTACTGAGCCAGCCGAGCCCGCCAACTCCTACCGGACCACTGAGGATAGACGTCACGGGATTGGATGTCAGATCCAGATCGCCGCTGTGTTTGATCTGCCCTGCCCCAAGCAGATGGAGATCACCGGAGACAACCAGAGGTTTGCGTATGTTCTGCAAAAACAGCGCCTCGATCAGGCGCTGGTGCTGGGACCACCAGCCCTGCTGCCACATAAACTTGTTGCCTCGACCATCACCTTTTACTTCTGCAAGCAGGGTGCCTTCCGATTTGATCAGGTCCGGATACCATTCCCTCCATTTGCCTGCAGTCCACCCCATGGGGTGAGACGGAATATGTATCAAGTGGCGGGTATCTTCCATAGACGTCTTTTCCAGCAGCCAGTTTTCCACTATCCGTGGTATCAGCCCCGCATCGACACCATTGAGATTGAGTTTGCCACCGCAGTCATACAGTGCGCCGCAGAAGAGATCACCGAATCGAGCCATACCAAAGTGGGTAGATAGCGCGATGCTGTTCTCTGTGGTGTAACCCGGGAATACTGAAGGTAGCTCCTCCTCCACAATGTATTCAGGAAAATACTGCGCCTGAAGGGTATCGCGCAGATCCTGATGAAAGTTATTCGGGGGAAAGGTCACCAGTTCCGGTGTGGCATCGTCGTTGTCGAAATAGTCGTGGTCGTCCGTCACGAAATACACCGGCGTGGAACGGAATCTTACCCCGTAGGCTTTTCCAATTTGCTCATCGGCGATAGCCTGCAGGGTGATTTCATTTTTGGTTCCTTTAACCGGCAGGGTTTCATCAAAGCTACCATAGGTGCCAAGAAAAAGATCGATTGCCATCCGCGCCATAGCGCTGTCCGGGTTTTTAACCCAGGATCGATAGTCCCAGTAGATGTGATCTCCATTGGAAATGACCATGTCGGGTTTCTGCTCGATAATGGTGTCGAACAGTTTCTGACGGTAGACAACAGGTTTGAAGGCATGACGATTACCGGGAAGAACCGGCAGATCAGGGCCACCTGCACAGGTATAACTGATGATTCGCAGCTGCTCCGGCTTTTGCTGCGGAGCTGGGAACGTCTTGAGCGGCCAGGCATCGCACAGGCTGTTTCCGGTTGAATCTACCAGTTGCAATTGATATTCCGTATTCGGTGTAAGATCTCCAACCCGAAATGCCCAGAAACGTCCCAGGGAATCCTGCTGGCAACCAGTAATTGTTCGCTTGCCGACTTTCAGAATCGGGGCCTTGTCCCGTGAATTGAAAAAAGAGAGTTTGATATTGAAAGCCCCGTGAGACACCAGCGGAATCAGGTGCTGAAGATCGCCCCGGTTCCAGCGGTCATTGGCTTGATAATCACCGGAGCAAGCAGTGGTGCCTAAAATGGTGGTACCCAATCCCAGTTTCAAAAGGCTGCGACGGTTAAGCTTGGAACTTATCATCTGTACTACTCGTTCAATTGAATGTGATCGTCGCCGCAAAGCGACCCTTTACCGGGTTAACCCTTCGCGGTATCCGAACTCAATGCAGATACGATGGCACGATATAGGTATACGCTCTCCTCCTTGGACAGGCTGTTGTACTGAGGATCGGCACTGGTTTGTACAATCACCACCTGTTGTGAGGGGTTCCCATATATAAACTGCCCGCCGATACCTACCGCCATAAATTCGCCGGCATCCCCCCGGGGTAACCACCACTGGTACCCATAGTCCATGATGGTGTGACCGGAAACGCTCGTTACTGCAGGGTTGTCGTTGGTCGTGGATTCTTTCAGCCACTGGGAAGAAACTACCTGCTGCCCCTCCCATCTCCCCTCGTTGGCGAGCATCATTCCCAAGCGTCCGAGATCCCGCAGACTGGCAATAAATCCCATGTAGCCGTGCTCAATGGCCTGTGCGTCGTCGGTGCGATCCGTCAGCCAGAAGGCCTGCTGCTCTGTGCCAATTCTTCGCCAAAGATGTTTGGCGGCGAACTCGGATACCGTCAATCCGCTTACCCGTTCAACCAGCACGGTGAGTGCCTGAGTGTTCGTGTTGAGGTATTCCCAGGTTTGGCCATGCATTTTCCCAGGCTTTCTCTTGGCAGTTTTCGGTTGCGTACGCAGATCTCCTTGACCGTAGGCAAGGCTGATCGCCGTGGCATTGCGGATATCACGGCCCGGCTCATTTACGCCATGATTTGCCCCCTCGATATACAGGGAAGTCGTCATCTGCAGAACATTTTTGATGCTAGCACCGTCAAAGGCACTACCTTTCAATTCCGGTAGGTAATCGGTGATCGGATCGTCGACGTTTTTCAGTAAACCCTGATCGAAGGCGATTCCGACCAGCAAGCTGATGACCGATTTTGAGGCGGAAAAAATGATGGACGCTGCGCGTTCGGAATTGCCGTAAAAGTAACTTTCGTGTGCAATTTTTCCATCCTTAAGTACCAGGAATCCGGTAGTTCGACGGCGGGTAAGATACTCCTGTAACGTGCTTTCCTTATCCTTGTATCGATAAGTAATGAGATCTGTCTCTAATGGCGCTTTCGATAGTGGTAACGGAGCGCCGTGCGCACTTTCAATTTTTCTGTTCGGATACAGATTCTGCAGTTGACGAAAGTGTATGGGAGCCGCTTCATTCTGGAAGCTGAAGTTGGCGGCCACCTGGCGAAATCGCCACGCCCTATCCTGCTCCGCTTGCGCGTTTGTTTCTGCTGTGCACAGCGCAAGTGTACTCATTAGGCCCGCCGCCAGGGCAAGCGCCGTTTTCGGTCTATCGCGAAACATAGTGGGACCTCTAACCAAGAAGAATGCCGGTCGTCGAAAAAAGCGAGCCCAATGACTCGGGCTCGCGCAAGGTTGGGCGGTTACAACGCCGTAAATGCCCTTACTGGAAGCGATACGAACCGGACACGCCAACGGTACGCGGATCGCCCTGCACACAACGAATCAGGGTGCCGCTATTGGATATGGTTCCGAAGATGCCGCCATTCGGCTGGTCAAACATGCCATCGCAGTATTTTTCGTCGGCGATGTTCTTGACATAAGCGCTGATCGACCAGTCTTCGCCAGCGGAATTGATACCGATGCGCAAGTTACCCAACGCATAGGCCTGCTGTATGGTCTGCGGATTGTTATTGGTGGTGGCACCCACGTTGGCATCATCGGTCCAGCTGAGCTCTCCACGAATAAACCATTCCATGCCGTTCTCTTCCAACGGCTGTGTCCACTGGGAAGTGAGATTGGCCTGATGCTCCGGCGAGTAGCGGTTCGGTGTACCGGCCAGATCCTGCACGCCACTTTCACCCGGCAGGTTGCTGCCGTTATCGAACGCCAGAAACTCGGAATCCAGATAGGCATAACCAAACTGAATCTGAAGTGCATCCAGAGGGTAGTACTGCACATCCAGCTCCAGTCCCTGCTGACGTAGCTCGCCGGCATTGGTAATGACGTAGCTCAGATCATCGAAAGAGCGATCCTGGAAGTTTTCGATATCGGTGCGGTAAATACTGGCATTGGCCACCATACTGCCGTTCAGCAGCGTGCTTTTCAGTCCGAACTCATAGTTCACCACGTCTTCTGAATCGAACAGGCGCTGATCAGCATTTAGCGCTTCCGTGGTCATCACAGAGTTAAGGCCGCCGGATTTGTAACCGGTAGAGACCGTGAGATACGACATAATGTCGCCGGTCACAAAGTACTTCGCGTTCGCCATCCAAGTCGTCTGGTTGTCCGTGAACGCGAGCTGATGGTTTTCTGGTGCTGCCAGCAGTGCCGATGCGATCGCATTGTTGGAGTCAACGAGGAAACTGCCCTCTTTATCGTCGTCGGAATAACGCACACCGAGTGTCAGGTCGAGCTGATCGGTAATGTGATACGTAGCCTGAACAAACGCAGCGAGGGATTCCGCACTCTGGGTGAACTCAGACGGGGTCGCGTCAGCTTGTGCACCCGCCGCACACATAACGGCATACACCGGATTAATGGCTCCGGTCATGGGGCAGAATGCTGAGCCAAGATGGGTAGTCTGATCGATGTCATAATCTTCCTGAAAATAGTACAGGCCAGCGACATAATCGAAACGTTCCCCGGTGGGAGAAATCAGCTGAATCTCCTGCGAAAAGGTATCGCTGTAAAATGCAGTTTCGCGACCGAGATCTTCTAGGGGCAACCTGAACACCGAATCTTCCAGAGACCGGTTCTGCCACTCCCGGTACGATGTTAAAAAACGCAGCGTATGCCCTGCGACCGCATCGTCCCAAGTGGTATCCAGCACCAGGCCCCACTGCCGGTCAGACATGTCGTCCTGGTGGCGCTGGTTGATCCGGTGATCCAGACCCGATACATCCGGCGCTGCACCCAGGTAATTCAACGTTGCCAGACGCTCGGGCGTCGCCGACTCCGGTAGCACTTCAATAACAGGCCCCTCGCCGGACAGTTCCTGGTAGTCCGCGCGCAGCAGTACGCTCAGGTTATCCGCGGGTTCGAACAGCAGAGATGTTTTCAGGCTCCTGGCATTATTCGCGCCCACTCCCTCGTTGTTGTCGTAGCGGTTTTCTCCATAACCGTCACTGCCGGAAGTACTCGCCACAAGCCGGGCGGAGGTGTTATCGCCCAGGCTTTTATTGGCAATTACGCTGGAGTTGAACGTCCCGTAATCCCCGGCACCGGCTTTGACCCTGATCGAGTCTTCACCTATGACCGGCGCCCGGGTGCGAAGGTTGAGCGCACCCATGGCGGCATTGCGGCCAAATAGCGTGCCCTGGGGGCCACGCAACACCTCGGCCACGTCGATGTCTTCCAGATTTCCGAGCAGCGCACCGGGGCGTGAGACGTACGCGCCGTCGATGTACACCGCAACGCTGGGATCCATCGCATTATTGCCGACGGTGCCGACCCCGCGGATCGCGATGCGTTGATTTACCGCCTGGCTGGATTTTGTGACGCCCAAATTCGGCGCGAGCTTGCCCAGGTCTTCCAGATCGTTGAGTCCGGAATTTTCCAGGTAATCACCGCTGAATGCGGATACGGAAATGGGTACGTCCTGAATACTTTCCGCTCTTTTGGTCGCGGTAACCGTAACTTCCTCCACGACGGGCGCCGCCAGGGTCGTAGCTGGGGGAATACTTGCGATCATTCCAAGGGAAATCGCGGCGGCCAGGGGCTTTAGTGACTGATGGTTCATCCGTTTTCTCTCCGTTATTTATTGTGTTTTGGAGCCGAGTTCGGATACTAGCCTGCCACTTATGTAACTTATAGTGACTTAAATTTTCCATGTATAAAATTTAAGTTACATTTAGGATACTTTTTAACTCCGGTTATTTTGGGACCTGCCCACACCCATGCTTACCCTGAAACAGCTCCGACATCTGCGCGCGATCATTCGGCACGGCACCATTCTGCGAGCGGCCGAGGCCTTGCATCTGACGCATCCAGCCCTGACACGCAGTATGAACAACCTGGAAGAAATTCTCGGTGTACAGCTATTCGAGCGGTCCAAGAGCGGCATGAGCCCAACCCCGTTTTGCCTGCAGCTGGCCCGCCGCTGTGACCAGGTCCTGCTGGATATCGACGATATTCAGCGCGAGGCCGATCTCTACCGTAATGTACAGTCGGGAACCTTACATATCGGCGTTGGGCGGGCGGTAAAAGAACTGGTCATGCGCAGCACGCTGCCGGAGTTTGTCGAAGCCCATCCCAACGTTATTGTCAGTATCAGTGAAGGCACCCCAGAAGAACTGGCGTACAAGCTTCAGCAGCGCGAACTGGATTTGCTGATTGCCGGATCAGGTAGCTACCAGAGTATTGAAGGCGTCAGATATCAGCACCTGAAGGATATACCCCTCTCGGTGATCACAAGTTCCACACACCCATTGCGCAGCAAGACCGCTATCCGGTTTGAGGATCTGGCCCACTACCCTTTGATTTCATCGACGCTGGTGAGTCCTGCAAATCCGCTTTATGCGGCCATACTCAACGCCGGGGATCCCAAGCGGAGTGTACCCTCGGTCTTGTGCAGCGATTATCCAACGCTTAAAGCCATTCTATTGAGAACCCATTCCTGGTTGATCGCATCGGAGTTCTTTTTTTCAGCAGAAATAGGTTCCGGGGAACTATCTACTCTGGATATTTCGCACCCTGCCCTGCTGACCAAACTGAGCATAATGGAGTTGAGCGAACGTTCACGCTCTCCGGCGGTTGTGGCATTTATTGAACTGTGTGAAAAATACTTGTAAGTAAAGTTGAGATGAAAATCGGGCGTCGCGCCCGCGACGCCGAAAAAGAAATCCCGGCGCAACCCGGGATTTCTTTTACAGACAAGATTCAACAGTAGAATCAGAAGTCGTAACGGGCAATCAAACTGAAGTAACGCGCCGTGGGGCGACTTTCCGTCAGACCGTAATCCGGATTGATCGTGGTGCCACCGCCCTCAAGTTGAATGGTGCGAATTTCATTGATATCGATCGCTGAATCGTCATTCAGGATGTTATACACCGTGCCCTTGAGCAACAGGTCTCCCTCAAACAGCGGCATGGTGTAAGCCAGTGAGAGATCCAATTGTTTACTCCAGGGTAGATTTCCCTTGCTGCCCCGGGGTGCCGGCTCTCCATTTTCGTCGTAAAAAGAGACTTCACCGTAGTACTGGCTTATGCAGTCACTCCAGGGGCTACCTTCCGCACAGCTGTCCTCACCCACCGGGTGCACGCTGAAATAGTTTTTCGGACGTCCGGATACCAGGGAGCCCACAAGGCCCAGAGTCAAGTTATCGGTGAGGTCGTAAAATCCGTTCAACTTGAATGCGTGACGGTGATCATTGGGCAGGTCGCCGTAACTGTGGTCCATCAGATCGGCGTAATCATAGGAGGTAGTCCAGCCTGGATCCGCCTGATCGTTATCGGTACGCACCAGCCCCTCGGTATTACCGTAGTTGTGAGACCAGGTATAAGAAGCGTCGACAAACAACTGATCTGTCACCTGACCTCGCAAGTTGGTTTCCAGGGCGAGGTAGCGACGACGGGCTTTGGGCAAGGCAAGCTCATCCGAAGAAAGACTGATGTTGTCCACCACACCGTCACCATCAAAGTCATAGCTGATGTTGACATCTTCACCCGGATTCAGCACAACATAGTAGCTACTCTGCCCCACATTGTCCTCGATGCCATTTGCTTCAAGGTAGTGGCTGAGAATCGGGCTCACATCGGAGTCTTCGATGGAACGCTTGAGGTCCCGATACACACCGCGCACGCCGAGTACCATGTCGTCGAATACCAGGGTCTCCATTCCCAGAGTGAATTCATCGGCATACATGCCTTCGAGGTTGCCCGTAGCGATCAGCGCGGGTTCGACAATGCCCTGCTGACGCACATAGCTATGCAGCAAATCGCCGCGATCCGGTGAGCCATCCGCGTTGAGGGTTACCCGCCCATTAGCGTCAGTCGCGCCCGGAGTGTAGTAGTCAAAGGTTTCCCGGGAAAAGGACCCCTGGGTGATATTCATATTGGCCGAAACCGGCTGGTAATAACGCCCATAGGTGGCAAAGAGCTTGCTGTCCCCGTCGCCATTGAAGTCCCATACCGCGGAGATCCGCGGAGAAAAACCGTTATTGTCCACATAGGCGTCGCCTCCGGTGACGGTATTTTCAAACTGCTCGTAGCGGC
The DNA here is from genome assembly GCF_002959965.1 of Microbulbifer pacificus. Classification (NCBI taxonomy): domain Bacteria; kingdom Pseudomonadati; phylum Pseudomonadota; class Gammaproteobacteria; order Cellvibrionales; family Microbulbiferaceae; genus Microbulbifer; species Microbulbifer pacificus. Next base: position 1,119,251 of record NZ_PREV01000027.1, on the reverse strand, counting down.
CGCCCAGGTTGAGAACCAGTTCGTCTGTTACCTGCCAGGCATCCTGGATGTAAAAGGCAGTGGAGCTGACATCGGAATCAGTACCGCGTGTGCGAATACGGCGCTCCACCAGAACCGTCCCTTCCGGCTGTTTGCTGGGATCATTGGCGGTGGCTATGCGTTGCTTCCACCAGCCCTGCGCATCGCCAGGGCCATTCGGGGTTGACTCGTAGAAGACATCCAGATGAGTGTAATCAATGCCCAACTTGATCTGATGGTCGAGAAGATCGTAACTCAGGTCCAGTCGCAACTGATCGCGGATATAGTCTTCATTGATGATGGTGGAATCACTGTGATTGCTGTAGCTGACGCAGGTGGCCCGGCAGTCCTCCACGTACGGCAGGCTATTCAGGGCCGAGTTATACACCGTTTCCTGCGTGCGGCCGGCGGTGACGTCCAGTGTCAAGTCATCGGTCAAGCGGCCGTTATAGTGAGCACCACTGACCTTGCCCCCACTGCGAAACTTCGTTTGTCCCTTGTAGTCCCCTATCGTGTTGTTTTCCGGGGAATACGCGTAGCTGCCGTAACTTCCATTTTTTTCGTTATTGATCGACGTGAAGTCGATCGCGTGGTTTTCATCGATGAACCACTCCACATTCACAAACCAGCGATCCTCTTCGCTGGTTCGATCGTAATATGAAGATCCTGTCGCCCAGGTATCATCCGTTTGGCGCGGGCTGAACAACGCGTAAAAAAATGCTTTGTCCTTTACGATGGGACCGCTGGCCCAGAATTGTGCCTCCTGGAAGTCCATCCCATTCTGCTCACTATTGACCGCATACTCACCAGCGGCATTGCGAATGGAACCGTGCTGTTTTCTGAGAGAATCCGGATCCATGCGAAGCTGAGACCCGAATTCGAAATCGTTGGATCCAGACTTGGAGGCCGCATTGACGATACCACCCAGCGCGCCACCAAACTCTGGTGCTATTCCGCCCGTCTTTATTTGTGTTTGGCGAATGGCCTCCCAGGGTAGGGAAATTGAACCCAGGCCAGTTTTAATATTGGCCACATTCAGGCCGTTCAGGTAGTAGCCGTTTTCCGCCGATGACGCGCCGCCAAAGCTGGACGCACCGTTAAAGCTCGAACCGCCCGGTGCCACCACCGACGGCGCCAGCTGTGCCATAGCCTCAAAACCGGTATTCACAGGCAATGCTTCCAGCCTGTCCTGGGTGATCACGACGCCGGCCGTCGACGACCCGGTATCGATCGGGCGCAGTCGGCTGCCGGTGACCTCAACCACCTCAAGGACTTCACCATTCGGTACCAGTCTACCGTCATAGACAACGGCCTCCCCCACGTTCACCCGTACCTCTGTGGCCTGCGCGGTACCGAAACCATCCTTTTCAAAACGGACGATATATTCCCCCACCGGCAGGTTGCGGAGGTTGTATTGTCCCTTTTCGTCACTCGTTACTCGGCGAGTTACCCCTTTCGCCGCGTGGGTTACGGTGATCTCCGCCCCGGCGAGTGCCTCTCCGGCATGGTTGATCACCTGCCCTTTGAGCGTACCGCCCGTAGTATCCGCGGCCAATACCACTTGGCCACTCAGGCTGGCACTGATCGCCAACGCCAGCAGACTTCTTCTTATATGCATCGTCTTACTTCCCTTGGTCAGAGTTGGTTATTTATTATCTGGCACACAAAATTTATCGCATGCAATGACAAATAAATCATACCTTGTGTACAATGACAACATTAAATAACCATAACGAGAGGGATCGACATGCCGCATGTGAATACGGCCAATATAGCGAGCGCCACTCCAGTGACCGGCACCGGCCACTGGAGCTTCAGTCGCTCCTTCTATCTGGCCAACGCCATGGAGATTTTCGAACGGCTTGCCTGGTACGGCTTTTTTACCCTTTCATCCCTGTATATGAGTACACCGCTGGCAGCGGGAGGATTAGGCTTCAGCGACTCCCAGCGGGGCTTCCTGCAGGGAGTCATTCCCTTTCTGCTCTACCTGCTACCGGTATTCACCGGCGCGCTGGGCGATAAATACGGTTACCGGAGGATGCTGTTACTGGCCTTTGTGATAATGGCGCCCGGTTACTATCTACTCGGTCAGGTACAGAACTTCTGGCTTTTCTTCGCCGTGCTGCTCTCTGTCGCGGTGGGGGCCGCCATTTTCAAACCTCTCGTGCTGGCCACCGTGAGCCGCACCACCGATAAGCACAACCGAGGTCTGGGATTTGGCATTTTCTATACGATGGTCAATATCGGTGGATTCGTGGGGCCTCTGGTGGCCGGCCTGCTGCGTGCGATGAGCTGGGAACATGTCTTTGCCATGGCGGCGTTTTGGATCTGCATCAACTTCACGCTGCTGTATTTCTACCGGGAACCAAGCACTGATGATCAGCCCCGGAAAAAACAGGGAGCGGTCGTTGAGGAAATCATACTGGTCCTGCGCAACCGCCCCTTTGTGATCTATCTGCTGCTGATGTCCGGATTCTGGGCCTGTTACAACCAGATCTTTCTCACCCTTCCCCTCTATATCCGCGACTTCGTCGATACCGGGCCGCTTCTCGGGTCACTGCCTCCGGCACTTGCGGATGCCATATCGGGTGATACCGCCGGGCAGATTAATCCGGAGTTCATCATTGCGTTCAACTTTGCCAGCATCCTGCTGCTGCAAATCGTTGTCAGCCATCGCGCGCAGTCATTACCCGCAGTGCCGCTGCTGGTGGGCGGCAGCCTGTTGCTTGGCATCAGTTACTTGTGGGCCGCCTTCGGGCCGGTGTTGGGCGGTATCGGCATCGTTGTCGCGGTGCTGATCTTTTCTCTGGGCGAAATGATCGCCTCACCCAAAAGTCAGGAGTATGTGGCCCGTGTCACGCCACACGACAAGGCCGCCATGTTCATGGGTTACTACTTCCTGTCCATGTCGCTGGGATTCCTGATGGCCGGCCCGCTCTCGGGATGGGGGTATGGCTATCTGGCACAGGAGCTGGGCAGAGCGGATCTTATGTGGAGCCTGTTTGCCTTCCTCGCTGGCACTACTGCCGTGGGACTGGTTTGGTTCCACAAAACCATGGCTACACAAATGGAAAATAGAAACTGAGGTATTACCGTGAAACGCATTCAAACACTACGCAATGCAATGACCACCGCGGGCATCGACGGTTTGCTGGTGGCAAGCATGAGCAATATCCGCTATCTGAGCGGCTTCGCCAGTGATGAATGGGATGTCGCCCTGCTTTTTGTCAGTCATACATGCCAGCTCCTGCTTACCGATTACCGTTTTGCGGAACAGGCGCGGGAGGAATGCCGGAATACCGAGGTAATCGTGCGTGATCGCACCCGACAGACCCTGGGTCAACTGGTGCGGCAGCTCGCCATTGACTGTGACCTGTCGAACCTCGGCTTTGAGCGCGATCATTTTCTGCATGGTCGCTGGCTGGATCTCTCCTCTGAACTTGCCGGCGTTCAATGCACACCCGTGCACGGAATGGTGGAACAGCTGCGGAGAATCAAGGACGAGGGTGAACTGGCAAATATCCGGCGCGCGGCGTCGATTGGTGACAACGCCTTCGAACAGTTGCTGGGCTATATCCGTCCGGGCATTACCGAAAAGGCAGCAGCAGCGCAGCTGGAATATACATTGAAGAGCGCCGGAGCGGAGTCGCTCGCCTTCCCTACTATTTTCACCTCGGGTCCACGCACCGCTCGGCCACACGGTATGCCGAGTGACCGCCTGTTGACCCGGGGCGATTTGATAACAGTGGACTTCGGTGCGGTGGTCGATGGCTATCGATCCGATATGACGCGTTCATTTGTGCTGGGAACGGCGGACAGAAAGCAGCGTGAGGTCTACCACCTGGTGAAGGGGGCACAAGCGTTGGGTGTGGCATCGGTGCGTGCCGGTATTCCATGCAGCGCGCCATACCAAATGGTTGCCGAATATCTTTCCCGCAGCCCATACGCCGCCTATGTGGGCGAGGGACTGGGTCACTGCCTGGGCCTGGACACCCACGAACAGCCATACCTGGCCGCCGGTGGCATGGATCTTCTACAGGAAAATTACGTGCTGACGGTCGAACCCGGTATTTATATTCCGGGCTGGGGTGGCGTGCGCATCGAGGATGATGTGCGGGTAACGGAAACCGGTGCGGACCTTCTCACTCACTCAAATCGCGAACTTATTGAACTGTAAAGGCGAATCCTGTTTCCGCCGACAAATCACACGGAGAAGCATCATCATGCTCTATCTATCCAGAGTTTTTCTTGTGAGTTGCGCACTCCTGGTCTGCGCATGCGACTATGTTCCCGCCGCTGGGGAAGGCGCCAGTCTGTACCAGAAGCTCAATCAATTGCCGGGCGTTGAAGTGGTGCGAGTCAAATCCGTCGCTGGATACACTCAGGGGTATGAACTGCGTGTAGAGCAACCACTGGATCATGACAATCCCGACGCTGGACGGTTCAAGCAACGGGTCTATCTGTCCCATCTCGACCACGCGCAACCGATGGTAATCGAAACTGACGGTTACTGGGTGCGCGATTTCCCCCAGAAAGAGTTACCCGATATTCTGCGGGCCAACCTTGTGGCCGTGGAGTACCGCTTTTACGGCGACTCACGCAATCCCGGGGAAATTCCCTGGCAGTATCTGACGGTTCAGCAGGCTGCGGCAGATCACCACCGCATAATCGAACTGTTGAAACCGCTCTATCCTGCCGCCTGGATCAGCAGCGGTTTCAGCAAGGGCGGAGAATCGGCCCTGATACATCGTCGCTTCTACCCGCAGGATGTGCAGGCTACGGTTGTCTATGACGCACCGCTGATTCTCGGCCTGGAAGATTCCCGAGTCGATGGTTTTATTCGCGAGCGAATCGAGAACAGCCAGTGCGGCAGTGAACTGGTGCGTTTTCAGCGGGAATTACTTGAGCGCCGTGCGGAAGTTATTCCCGCACTGCAGAAGCATGCCGCCGAAAATGCGCTTACCTTTTCCATTGGCGCCGACAAGGCGCTGGAATACGCCGCTCTGGAATACACATTCAGTTTCTGGCAGCGCGGCCAGTCCTGCGAGCAGATTCCTCCCGCCGGAGCCGCACCGGCACGGATGATCGAGCATATAGAAAATGGCGGTGGATTCTGGGTCTACAGTGACCACGGTGTGGAGGCATTGGAGCCGTCCATGTATCAGCATCACACCCAGTTGGGTTACTACGGTTTCATGACTCAGGATCTCGAAGATCTGTTGCAGGTTGCACCGCAGCCCAGCAATCTCGAATTCGCGCCGCGAAATGTGGCCATGGAATTTGATGAGACATTTACCCCTTCCCTGATTCAGTGGCTGCAGGAGAACGGTCACAACATTATCTATCTGTACGGGGAGAATGACCCCTGGTACGCGGGCGCCGTGGATCACGGGGAAATGACCAATGCGTTTACTCTGGTGCAGAAAGGCGGCCACCATTTAACCCGAGTCCGCCAACTGTCTGATGACCAGCGCGAACAAGTCTACGGCGCCCTAAGTCGCTGGCTCTCGATTCCGGTCAATCGGGGTTAGACGATGTATCCGATGACTGGCTGTTGAAACAGCCAATCGTCGGATAAATTCGCTGCTCCTCATGGCGCCAACTACGGCGATGGATTTTCCCTCGTTCAGAGGGGCAGGCAAAAGCAATGCCACATAGATCGCCGGGCCTGTGGAGAATATGGTCCGAATTCATCTCAAGCACAGCTCGAACACGGGAGCACAGTGCGTGTGGGACGCGACCATAGGTGTCCGCTGATGCCATCTGCGTGTTTTTGGCCGTCAGCATAGCGCCCATTACTCCGATATCGCAGGTGTTGACCCATACTTATTTCCAGGTAATCCATGCAGCGTGCCCGGAGAGAATTTTATGCGACAGATTGAGGGGGATCGTGTACTCGAAGATCTCGGTCTTGAGCATCTGAAAAATGCCGCGGCACTTGGCGCACTGTCTGACCAGGCCATTGCTTACCTCATGGCGAAAGGCAAGATTCACCGACTGCGCAAAGGCGAAACCCTGATTGAGTCTGGCAGTCCTTCCGGCTCGTTTTTTATCGTTCTCAACGGTTCCCTCGGTTACCACCAGACCGTGGAAAATGGCCACCTCGAGCATATCTATGACTTCCACTTTGGCGAAGCCATCGGCTTTGTCAGTATGATTGCGCTGACTCCATGGCCGGGAACCACGCTCGCCAACGACGATAGCCTGGTGCTGGAGGTTACGTCAGACCTGTTTTACCAGCTACATTGCGAAATGCCTCTGGACTTCGGTGTACTGCTGATCAATTTATCCCGGGAGCTGGCTCGGAAAATTCTCGAGCTTATTCAGATGGTGGGAGAATTGAAACGCAACCGCCAGTGACGGTTGCGCTTCGGATTCAGGCCTCAGTGTTCGCTTCCATCGCCAGTTTATAGATGGACTTCCTGGGCTGTGCGAAAACCCTGCGCAGCATGGGTGTAAAAAATTCAAGCGGCAGCGTTTCCCCTTCCGGATCAAATGCCGGCGCATCGTACTTCTCCACAAATTCCAGCGTCCGAGCGTAATATGGATGATCCCTGAATTGATCGCGCAGGTTGCGTTCCATTCCCAGATACTGGAAAAAATAGTATCCCTGGAAAATCGCGTGATGCTTGATCATCCAATGGTTTGCATCACTGACAAACGGCTCCAGAAGCACCGCCGCCACATCGGCATGATTGTAGCTGCCAAGAGTGTCGCCGATGTCATGCAGCAGTGCGCACACCACATACTCCTCGTCCTTGCCACCCCGATAAGCTAGGGTCGCCGTCTGCAGGCAGTGGGTCAGACGGTCAACCGGGAAACCACCACAATCGCCCTTCAACAGACCCAGGTGCGCCAGAATACGTTCTGGCAATTCCCGTGCGAAGGGACCGAACGCCTCAGCAATGATCTTCCAGTCCTCACTGGTGCCCTCTTCCATATGCCGGAATTGCGCCTGCTTTTCCACTACGTGTTTCATGGTTTTCCTCAGTCTCGATAGCCGGGATTGATACGGTCGAGCTTGCGCAACAGGCCTGGCCATGCGAGTAATCCGCCCTGGTTACTGGTGACTTTGTTACCTTCACTCTGAATCTTCTCGATCATCGGGCCCGGCACCGGGGTCAGCTGGCGATCCCCCGCCAGAGCCGCGACCTGAATTTCACAGGCACGCTGGAAGACGTACATGGCCAGAAACGCGTCGGCCACATTGGCTGCGCAGGTCAGCAGGCCGTGGTTGCGAAGGATCATGTAGTTAGCGGTGCCCAGGTCTCGCACAATACGCGCCTTCTCGTCCTCACGGACGGCAATACCCTCATATTCGTGATAGGCGAGTCCCGACAACGGGAACAGCGATTGCTGGGAAATCGGTAACAGACCCTCGCTGTGGGCGGAAGCAGCAACCCCCGCCACGGTATGGGTATGCATCACGCACTGGGCATCTTCCCGCGCCTCGTGAATCGCGCTGTGAATAGTGAACCCGGCAGGGTTCACCGGGAACGGACTGTCGTCCACCTTCTCACCATTCAGATCAATTTTGACCAGGCTGGATGCGGTAATTTCCTCGAACAAGGTCCCGAAAGGGTTGATCAGGAAGTGGTGCTCCGGGCCGGGAATGCGCACGGAGAGGTGCGTAAAAATCAGATCATCCCAGCCATAATGGGCGATAAGACGGTAGGCCGCCGCCAGGTCTACCCGCAATTGCCATTCGGTGGCGCTTACCCTGCCCTGGACAGATGAAAACGCTGGTGACTGAGTCTGCATTGGCTTGGTCCTTTCAACGGTTGCTGTGATTCCCGACATTCTAAGAACCGGATACCTCTCAACACTGTCAATTTATTGACGTTTTATGGTTAAACTCCGCCAATGATTAACCCAATACCCATATTCAAGGCCTGCCCCCTGCTCGGCGGCCTGCCAGACCATGCGATTGCTGAACTGGCGCCTTCCGCCCGTATCCGCACCTATGATGCGGATGAAGTCATTTATCTGCCGGGCTCCATGCAAAGTCAGTTGTCGATCGTGGCCAAAGGGCGTGTGCGTATCTGTTCCAGCAACAGCGAAGGCCGCGAAGCGACCCTCGCAATTCTGGATACCGGTGCCTGGTTCGGCGATACCGTATTTTCCCCCGGCATGCGGCGGGTGTTTGGCGCGACTGCGCACGATGACTGCTTGATCGTCGATGTGCCGGGGAGCGAGTTGCGCGCTGTGCTGGCACGCAACCCAGTAGCCTACCCTGTCGCCCTGGACTTGCTGAGCCGCCGCTTGTGGGCGGCGATGTCAATCATTCAGGACGATGTTCTCGGAGGCACCGAAGTGCGTATTGGTCGACGCCTCCTGTTTCTCGCACAGATGCACAATTCCACGAACCAGGAAAACGGCGGAGCGAGCTTCCGCCTGACCAGGGAGCTGCTGGCCAACATGATGGGAATGACCCGCCAAGGGGTACACGCGGTACTGAAAAAAATCGAGACGCAGGGGTTAATCGAGTTCGCCTACGGGCGGGTGACGATTCCCGATATCGCCCGCCTGCAGGCATATGTCGATGCCCTGGACTGAAGCGGGAAACATCACGCATCCGCTGGCGCGGTGCGTTGTACCTGCATCAACCGCCCCTGCAGCTCTGCTTTCTGCTGCAGCACCTTCTGGTACTCCGTATTCAATGACGTAAATGCTTCCCGGGAATGCTGGATCTCGGTTTCGAGCCTGCCGCAAACCGCACGCTGTAATTCTGACTCCCGGATAAAAGCGGCATTGCTGCTTGAAAGGGTGGCGATCTTTTCCTGCAGTGAGCCAATCTCTTCGCTTCGCACCTGCAGTTGTCGTTGTTGCTGGGCAAAATTTTGCCGCAGCGCGTCCAGTTCTGCGCGATTTCCGGCGAGCGCTTGGTGCGCCTGCTGCAGCTCCGAGGCGAGCTGTGTATTGCGAGTGCCCTGCACTTCAATCTGTTTTTCGCGTTCAGCAAGCTTCTGAACGGCGGCCGCAAGCTGTTCATTGAGAGTCGAAATCTGGCTGCTCAGCTGCCTGTTGGAGTGGCGGAACTGATCGCGCTCCTGTTGGCGATCGTCGGCAATCTGCCGCTGGTAGAACTCGAAGTGTTCACGCACGGTGCGATTTTCCTGTTTGAGCTCTTCGAGATGCGCTCGCAGTTCGGTGACTCGAGTATTGCTTTCCTCGCACTGGAACTCGCTTTTTGCCAGGGTCTTTTGCGTATCTTCCAGCGCGTGCCGCAGATTCCGCCCCTGTTCCTCCGAGTCCTGCAGATTCTGCTCCAGATCCCGCAGGCTGGCGGTGCGCTCAGCGAGCAAAGACCGCACCTGGGAAAGCTCCGTCCGCAGTTGCTCCACGGTTGTCGCCATTTCTTCACGCACCGCATCCACTTTGCGGTCGGCTTCGTCATGCACACGCTGGTGCACTGCCTTCAGCGCATCCACCAGGTCTCGCGGCAAACCGCCGGTATCAGCTTCACCATTTCCGGTCTCCGCTTTCCAGCGCTTCAGCAGCGGTGCAATCGTACTTTTGCTGCCGGTCCCCAGCTCCCCTCGCACCCGGTCTACTGTGGGCTCTTCCCCACGCTGACTGATGGATTCTGCCGCCCGGGCAATATCGAAGTAGTTGACGCCTGTACGTGCCATTTGGACTCCCTGCACTTGCAAACCGTAGTGATGCACTGTGAATTGCGTATCGTATTACATGGTACGTAATAATACATAATTCATGAGATCCAACCTGTGGTAGACCACTCAATTTGTAACCTTCGATAATTAAACTTATCGTGGGTTATAAATGTGAATTGTGGGAAAATGCTCGCTTCTCCGGTACACAAAATGCGTCTATACAGGCTACAGGCTCTCAGTATGAAAAAAGCCGTATCAAATTCTTTCATTGAAGCGCCCACCTTCCCCGACCAGGCAAGCACCATAGCCCCTGTCTCCAGGGAGACGGTGCAGACCTACCTGAACGCAGCCACATCAGAGAGCACTCGCAAGGCATACCGGTCCGCTGTCCGTCAGTTTGAAAAATGGGGTGGTCGACTGCCAACAGATAGCGACACTCTGGTGCACTACCTGCTACGCCGCGCGGAAACGCTCAACCCGCGCACACTGGAATTACACGTCACCGCCATCGGTCAGTGGCATCGCTATCAGGGCATGGCAAACCCGGTACTGGACCCCGTGGTTCAGAAGACCATGAACGGCATTCGACGGATGCACGCCAAACCCAAGCAGAAGGCCAAAGCGTTACGGCTTGAACATATCGCCTCGCTGACGAGCCATCTTCACTCGCAAGCGGACAGCAAAAAGAAATTTCGCGATCTGGCGCTGGTATTGATGGGTTTCTTCGGCGCGTTTCGACGCAGCGAGCTGGTGGCGATCAGGGTTGAAGACCTTATCTGGGAAGAGGAAGGACTGATCGTACACCTGCCGAGATCCAAAACAGACCAGACCGGTCAGGGCACGATGCGCGCCCTACCCTTAGGCCCCATTGGGGTATGTCCGGGCACGGCGCTGAGAAACTGGCTGAACGCAGCCTCTATCGTTGAAGGGCCGGTGTTTCGCGCCGTTAACCGCTGGGATCAGGTCCAACAGAAATCTCTCAACCCCGGTGCAGTGAATCAGTTGCTGAAACAGCTGGGCACCGAGTGCGGGTTTGACTTTGTCGAGAGCCTCAGCAGCCACAGCTTTCGCCGTGGCCTATCCACTTCCGCGGCGCGAGAAAAGGTGGATTTTGAGCTGATCAAGAAACAGGGCGGCTGGAAGAGCGACGCCACCGTCTGGGAATACATTGAAGAAGGACAGCGTCTGACGGACAACGCGGCCACGGTACTCATGCACAAGCTGGCCGCGCTGGAGCAGGTCGAGTAACACCGGATTTCGCGAACAGGCCCAGCCGAAAACTCAAAAAACAGTATTGGCCAGAAAAATCACAACCCCATAGATTGCGACACCCACAAACACCGGCCAGCCCAGCGATTTGGTCCATCGCCAGACAACCAGTGTCACCATCACCCCGAGTACCGTCGCTACACCGGAGGCAAGGTCGAGCTTGCCCGGCACCAGTGACACCCCGAACATGGCCGCAATCATCAGCGGTCCAAGCACGCTGAGCCAGGTGGGCATGGCATCCAGTGTGTTTTTGGCTTTGCGCTGAACAAGATGGCGCTGCATCCACACCAGAGGCAACGCCCGCAGCAGGAATGTTCCGAGCGCACATGCGATCAACGCGGCCCAGATACCGCTGTCCATTCCGTCGTTCATACACCCCCCTCAGTTATCTGAATGCGCCCAAGCCGAAAAAAACCACGGCGCCGGCAATCGCTGCGACAGGGATGGCCGCGTTGGTCATCCCCAACAAGGTCAGCGATAACGCAACAAGCACCGTACAGCCCAGCGCCAAGGACCACAGCCATGACGTAAACCGCGGCGCAAGCAGCACCAGGAAGAGTGCCGGTAAGGCAAACGGCATAACCTCCGCCAATAGCGGCCACTGCTGCGTCAGTTCCTTGCCGGCAATAGCGCCAAGCGCGGTACCCCCGATCCAGCTGAACCACGCCACGCACATGCCGCCGATATACCACCCGAGACGATCACCGGATGCAAGCTGCGGCAAACGGGTGTGCGCCAGGGCAAAGATCTGGTCAGTGAGGCCGTGCATCAGCCACGGCCACAAGCGATGGGCTGGCAGCCACGGGGCAATGTTTGGCCCGTAAACGACATGGCGGGCATTGATCAGAAGCGTCATCACGACCACAAACCAGAGGGGCGCGCCGGAGGCGACCATGGCCACAAACAAAAACTGCGATGCACCGGCATAGACCAGTGTCGAGATAGCCACCGCCTCCCAACTGCTGAAGCCGGACTGAACGGCAATCAGCCCGAATGAAATGGCCACCGGGATATATCCACCCAGCAGCGGGATTGACTCACGGGCGCCCAACAGCAGTGAACGATAGTTTGACGCGGTGGCAGGCTGACTCACCAGGGATTTCCTTTCATGCGTAGACAATCGAGTCCGGATTGCAGGCGAATAGCCAGCGCCACAGAAGTCGCTTTCGCGGACCGAGAGAGCATCAGCTCGCGGGTATCCCGTGGGTTGTATCACCAAAGGAACGCTTTATATGAGAATCGTCCTGTGAAAGAAACACCCGAGCGTCAATTAGCCCAAAAAAAATCCTCTGACCAGAACGGGAATACGCAGTCGCGATCCTGTTTGTTCCGCACGCCCAACTGCTGTATAACCATCCAGTTACACTCCGGCAATATTCAACAACTCGCAGTAAGCCATGCCCGCTCCCGTTGAACTGGCACCAGATTATTACCTGGCGAACTTCCTCGCCCTCATAGACTTCGTGATTTCCCGTTACGAGGATGTGCTGTCGGCAGATGAACGCCAGTTTTATGTGAATTTCAGGGCGCTGAGCCTGGACAGCCAGCGGTTGTACGTGCGGTTGCTCTCGCGCAAAGGCGTACCGTCTTCCGTCGGTGCGCTGTTTCGCCTGCGGAAGCTGGCCTACGGCGAGATTGCGGACATTCCCGGCGCCGCGGATCAACTGGTGCAGTCCGGGTTGCTGCTGCGTAATCCCGAGCTGACGGCGGACGAAATACTGCCGCTATTCAGCAAGGTCGAGCTGCTGCCACTGAGCAACGTCACTCTTCCCCGGTCCCTGAAGCGTCAGGCGCTCGAACAGAGATTACTGGAACAGGACATTACACCTGCGACGCTAACGGATGCAGAACCGATTCTCGCGGTGCAGGGGGCAGCGCACTTTGAAACCTTCAAACTGTGCTTTTTCGGCAACCTGAACCAGGATCTGACAGACTGGGTGCTGCGCGATCTCGGCCTCTATCGGTATGAGCACTACCCGCTTGATCGCGAACAGCTGCCGTTCCAGTATCGATTACAGATCGAGCAACATCTCCGCTACTACGACGCGCTGGGCCGGTTCGACGAGATAAAATGCGGCGAGGCGTCAGCCATCATCGCTTTGGCGGCGGAGCTCCCGCTAGCCCCGGAAGGGGATGTTACCCTGCGCCGCCGCGTCGACCGCCTGCGCCTTACCATGGCCCGCCAGCTGGAGCGACTGGACGATTGCGAAGCCGCCGATCGGTTGTACCGGCAATGCGCCCGTCCTCCGGCCCGAGAGCGACGGGCGCGGATCGCGGTGCAGCGTGGCGATGTGCGGGCCGGCCTGAATTTGTGCCGGGAAATACTCGCGGAACCATGGGATGAAGCGGAACTCATCTTTGCCGAACATTTCGGCTACCGTACCGCGAGGCAACACAAATGCCTGGGAGGATGGGAGCCACCTGCACGCTACCAGCCGCCCACAGAAACGGTCGCCCTGCCCGCGGCTGATGAACGCGTGGAGCTGCTGGCGGCAGCGTGGCTGCAACAACACGGCGACTGCCATTATGTGGAGAACACTCTGTTCAATGGCGTGCTCGGTCTGCTGGTATGGGACATTCTCTTCGCGCCTGTTCCCGGTGCTTTTTTCAATCCATTTCAGATAGCGCCCAGCGATTTCCGCACACCGGACTTCTATCCAGCGCGCCGTCATATGTTCGAGCAACGTCTCTGCGAACTCGACGATGAACGTTTTGCGGCGCGGGTCTGGCGCAATTTCGATGAAAAGTATGGCATCGCCAACCCGCTCGTCGCTTGGGAGGCGCTGCCCGAGCCGCTTCTCCAGCTCGCGCTTGAGCGCATTCCCACAACACACTGGCGCGCCCTGTTCCGGCGCCTGCTGAGCGACATCACCAGTCACCGCAGTGGCCTGCCGGATCTGATTGTCTTTCCCGACGCTGGCGGCTACGAACTGGTGGAAGTGAAAGGCCCCGGCGACCGTTTGCAGCAGAACCAGCAACGCTGGCTCGTCTTCTTTGCCCGCCATCATATTCCTCATCGGGTACTGCATGTGGAGTGGCAACCATGATGGAGACGCGGCCGGAGTTGCCGTTATCGGTTGGCGAACTGGTGGCATTTTCCTGCCGTCGCGGCGACCTGATCGCGGACATCCCCGCGGGCCCGACAGCACAGGAAGGGATCCGCGCGCATCAGCGTTTGCAGAACAAGCGCCCCGCCGGCAGCGAGGCGGAATACCGCGTGAACGTTCGGTACCCGCTGGAAGGGGAAACCCTCGTACTGCGCGGCCGCGTGGATATCCTGCACCCACAGGCGGACCTGCACTGCCCCGCCCAGCTGGATGAAATCAAGACCACCTACTGCGCCCCGGAAAAATTACCGGACGCGGTGCGAGATTTACACTGGGCGCAGTTGAAACTATACGGGTTCTGCTATCTGTTGCAGCGTCAGATCGAAACCGGTGCGGCGCCGTCCCCGCAGGGTCAGTTGCGGCTGCAGATGCTGTGGTACAACCTCAAACAGAAAAAAGTACACCCGGAGCTGCGTGAGATCAGCTGGGCGGAACTGGAAGCCTTCGCTCTCAAGGCGCTGCGCACCTATCTCCACTGGCACCGGGCGTGGCGGCAACACCGGCGGGCGGTACGCGGCAGTGCGCAGTCACTGGCGTTTCCGTTTCCGGGCTACCGACCTGGCCAACGCCAGCTCGCGATCGCGACCTATCGCTGCCTGCGGGACGGGGGTCAGCTGGTGGTGGAGGCCCCAACCGGGATCGGTAAAACCGCAAGTACCCTGTTTCCCGCGATCAAGGCGCTGGGTGAAAATCATCTGGATCAGCTGGTGTACCTGACGGCGAAGAATTCCGGGCGGGCGGTGGTGCGGGAAACCGTTGAACGCCTGCAGGTGCACGGACTGACGTTGTCTCTGCTGGAAATTCAGGCCAAGGATAAAACCTGTGCCTGCAGGCTCGGGCTGTGCACTCCGGATGCCGATGGGATCTGTCCGCGAACCGTCGGATTTTTTGATCGCTTGCCAGAAGCGCGCCAACAGTTGTTGGGAAAGCCATTTCTCACTCCGGACACCATCGCGGAGGTGGCGGACGAATTTCAGTTGTGTCCTTTTGAGTTGTCACTGCAGATGTTGCCCTGGGTGGATCTGGTGGTGTGTGATTTCAACTATGTGTTCGATCCACTCGTACGCCTGAACAGCCTGCAGACCGGCGAGCTCCGTCGCGCACTGCTGGTGGACGAAGCCCATAATCTGAGTGACCGTGCGCGCGCCATGTATACCGCGGAACTGACGCGCAAAATGAGTCGGCAGGTCGCCAGGAGTTGCACCGGTTCACCGACGCTGCGCCGGTCCATTCAGACACTGGTGCGCGCGCTGAATCAATGGGTCGGCGAGCGAGCCGACAATGACCGTTTGACAGCGATGGCGGGTAGCGACAACACCGAGGCCTGGGTGACCCCGCTCTCCACGGCAGATATCCGGGCGGATGTTGAACCACCCCCCTCTCCCGAAGCGGTGGTGGCCGCCGCCCACAAGATCTTTGCCATCGTCAATCAGATGCGGGAGCAGTCGCGGTTGCCGCCGGAGGAAATCCGTGAATGGCTGCATAACCTGCATCGCTTCCTGAGCATTGCCGGTCTGCCTGTTCTGCGGCACCACGGCCTTACACGCCGGGAAGACCGGGATGCCCCCTGGCAGGAGCAAAAACTGAAGTTGTTCTGCGTCAGCGCAGCGGAATATTTGCAGCAGTGCTACCAGCAGTTTCAAGGGGTGATCCTGTTTTCCGCCACGTTGCGGCCGGCGGAGCACGTCCTTGCGCAGTTGGGGGTAACCGCGGAGACCCCATATCTGTCACTGCCCTCACCCTTTGCAGGTGAACAGATGGGCACGTTTCTCTGTTCTTATATAGATACCCGCTACCGCGCCCGAGACCGTGCAGCGGATGCGCTGGTGGATGTCATCGCCCGGGTGTATCAAAGTCGTCCCGGCAATTATCTGGTGTTCTTTCCCTCCTATCGCTTTCTACAACAGGTGGCGGAACATTTTCGCGTGCGGTATCCGGCCGTTGACCTGGTCCAGCAGAGCGCTGGCGCCGGCGAGCAGGAACGCGCAGCCTTCCTCGCGCACTTCAGCGAAAACCGCCGTAGTCTCGGCTTTGCCATCATGGGGGGAATTTTCGGCGAGGGCATCGATTATGTTGGGGAGCAACTGGTGGGATGTATTCTCGCCGGAGTCGGACTGCCCCAGATCAGCGAGGAACAGGAACTGATACGACAAGCCGCGGTGAATGGCGGCGGCAACGGTTTTGATATCGCCTACCGCTATCCCGGACTTACCCGGGTATTGCAGGCGGCCGGCCGGGTGATCCGAAGCGAGACCGATCGCGGTGTGGTGATTCTTGCAGATGCCCGCTTTGCTGACCCGTTTTACCAGCCACTGTTTCCGCGTCAGTGGCGGTTACAGCGCTGTGCCGGTGGTGAGGCCTTATCAGATGCGCTCACAGCATTCTGGGGTACAGACACCTGCCCAACACTTGACGCCTGTCCGCGTACAGAAACGGAAGGTGAATAGCAATGGTTTCAAAACGGCAGTTTTATCGTAGCGGTCCTGTTCAGCGCGACAATGCCAATGTGAGCTTTGTGGATGTACGGCGGAAATTCGGATTTCGCGCCATCAGTATTGGCCGCTGGGTAACAGACGCCGAGCGGGACCGCGCTGCCGGGCTGTTTTACGACGCGCTCGCGGATCTGATGTCGATTCTGCGGGGACCGGAAATGCTCATCTCCCTGCGCGAGACACTGGCGTTCCAGTATGGTATCGGCGGGCGCCCACGCACCATGGCGCACTATCAACCAGCTACTCGCACGTTTTCCCTGGCAAAAAATGCCGGCCCTGGCGCCATCGCCCACGAATGGTTTCACGCCCTGGATCATTACTTGGCTGACAAGGCGTTCAGTGATGTTGCCAGCCTCAAGGAGACCCGGCATACCTATGCCTCCGCAGCCTGGTTACAGGACGCGACACCGGTACCCCACGGCATCAATGATCTGCTGTTCGCTTGCTTCCGCACCATTATGCTCGATGAAAGTGGCGAACACCCCAGCACGCTCTTCCGAGTCTCCTGTGCCGCGGACAAGGCCAATGGTTGTGTGTATTACAGCGACCCCGCGGAAATCTGTGCACGGGCCTTCGAGGCCTTCGTGCAGGACGCGAGTATCAGCAACAACTTTCTGGTTTCCGGTACCAAAGCCACGGAGGAAGCGCGCATGGGTTTGTACCCGACAGGCGCGCATCGGCGGGCTATCAATAGTGCCTTTGAGCACTATTTTTTCCGCCTCGGCAGTGCGCTGCGCGCAGATCAGTCGCGCCAGCAATAGTATTCCGCTTACAGGCGCCCCCCGAGGTTGCGCCGTTTTTGTCCGATCAGATACACTGCCGCCGGAAATAACCCACGCCAGCAGTCACCGCGCCATACTCAGATTCTCAACCCGGCGAATGTCGTTTGTGCCCGGAGAACATGATGCGATTGGCGACGCCCCTTCCCGATTACCGTATTACCGAGCCGTTCATGAGCAGCGATTTATTACGCCAACTTCTGCACAACCAACTGGTCTGGAGCATATTACTGGTTGTGGGCGTGGTGCTGGCGCGATTTCTGCTCTCGCAGATGTTCAAGAACTCCGGTTGGGCGCGCCAGGATATCCGCCGCCGTATTCATATGGTGCATAACTTCGGCAACCTGGTAATGGTGGTCGGGTTATTTGCCATCTGGGTTTCGGAACTGCGGGATTTCGCCCTGTCGATTGCGGCATTCTCCGTGGCAATCGTGATTGCGTTGCGGGATGTGGTGCAGTGTCTGGTGGGCGGCATCTATCAGGCAAGCATGCGCTCGTTCACCATTGGTGACTGGGTGCGCATCGGCGACCAGTTCGGGGAAGTGATCGACAACAACTGGCTCAGCACCACGCTACTGGAGATTGACCCCCACGGCCTCGGCAACGGCTACACCGGTACCACGCTGTATGTGCCGAACAGTGTGTTCTTCTCCCAGCCGGTAAAAAACCTCAATTTCATGCGCCGCTATATCGAGCACACGTTTTCCATTGTGCGTGAGAGCAAGGGGCAGAACCCGTTTGTCATCAAAGCGTTTATTACCGACCGGGTGCTGCAGTACTGCGAATCCTTCAAGGATGTGGCGGAGCGCTACTGCAAACTGATTGAAAACCGCATGGGTGTGGAACTTGCCAGCACGGAGCCGAAAATCGAGATCCGCACCAGCGATATCGGCCACGACGTACTGACCATCACCCTCTTCTGCCCGCGCGAAGCCGCCACGGAAATCGAGCAGAAGGTAACCGAGGACTTCTACCATTTCTGGTACGGCGATACCGGCAGCCAGATACCCGGCGCAGTGCCGGTATCACCGCAGACGAACTGACAGTGTCAAATGTTCTCCATCGGCTTACTCCGTGGAGACCACCGGTGTGCGCGCATAGGTAACCACGACCCGGTGCGTGTTGCCATCATCGGTTAACGGAATCTGATCACCCTCAATGACCCGACCATTCAAGCGCATTTCCGCGCTATGTCGGTCGAGACCACCGCAGTTCCTGACTTCAATCTCATAGCGGCTACTGCGGTGGCGCAGCGACACCCGATATACGTCCCAGGCGTCTGGCAGGCAGGGTTTGATCTCCAGCCGGTTGCCACCATAAATTCTCAACCCGAGCAGCGCCTCCAGCGCGCCGCGATATAGCCAGCCGGATGCTCCGGAATACCAGGTCCAGCCTCCCCGCCCTATATGGGGTGCCACACCATAGACATCACCGGCCAGCACATAGGGTTCGGTTTTATAGCGGGCAACGCCCTCGGCGCTGCTGGTATGTGTGACCGGATTGATCAGGCTGAACAGGTGATGCGCGCGCTCGCAATGATTGAGGCCGGCACTGGCCCAGACCGACCAGGTTGCCGCGTGGGTGTACTGGCCTCCGTTTTCCCGGATACCGGGGGGATATCCTTTGATATACCCGGGATCTTTCTTGGTTTTATCAAAGGCGGGTTTCAACAGCAGAATCTGGCGGGCATCCTCCTGCACCAGATGTTCATAAGCCGAGTGCATGGCCTGTTTTGCCCGCTCCGTCGGCGACTCCTGGGAGAGCACCGACCAGGTCTGCGCAATCAGGTCAATGTTGCACTCGTCGCTGTCCTTCGATCCGACAGGTGTGCCATCGTCATAATAGGCGCGGCGATACCAGGCGCCGTCCCAGCCACTTTCCTCCACCTGAAGGCGAAAGTTCTCACCCAGTGCTCGGTAGTGTTCGGCAAGTCCGGTATCGCCGATGTATTCGCACAGTGGCGCCATCTCACGGCATACCCGCAGTAGAAACCAGCCCATCCAAACACTTTCGCCGCGGCCAGTGGTACTGATGCGGTTAAAGCCGTCGTTCCAGTCACCGTTGCCGATCACCGGTAAGCCGTGTGGGCCTACGGCACTTGCTCTCTCGATCGCCCGACAGCAGTGTTCGTAGAGCGAACCGGATTCCTCGCTGGTTTCAAACTCCGCGTAGCGCTCGTGCTCGTCTTTCTGCAGTGGTGCGCCGTGCAGATAGGAAACCGTCTCGTCGAGAATACTGTAGTCACCGGTGGTACGAATATATTGGGCGGTAACGAAGGGCAGCCATAACAGATCGTCGGAGCACCGGGTGCGCACACCTCGCAGGGGGTTTTCATGCCACCAGTGCAGTACGTCACCGTCCTGAAACTGGCGCGTTGCCGAGCGCAGAATATGTTCACGGGTCCATTCGGGGTGCGTCCACAACAGCGCCTGCACATCCTGCAGCTGGTCGCGGAAGCCGAAGGCGCCGCTGGACTGGTAAAAACCGCTGCGCCCCCAAAGCCGGCAGGCCAGTGTCTGGTAGGGCAGCCAACGGTTGACCATAATCTCGGTAGCCTTGTCCGGGACCTCTACCTGTACGGCACCGAGATAGTCTTCCCAGAATTGTTCGCTCTCCCTGCGCGAGGCTTCCGCACGCTCCGGATGACGGAACTCCTTCGCCAGCGCAAGGGCCGTGGCGCGGTCCGAGCCCTCCCCCATAACGAAATACACCTGTTTGGTTTCACCCGCGGCGAGATCGACGTGCACCTGATAGGCGGCACAGGGGTCACCACCGCACTGTACGCGCCCGGAGAGACCGATCCGGAACAGAGCCTCGGGGGCTTCCAGGCCTGTGCCAGAGCCGATAAATTCGTGGCGATCCGTAGTCAATCCATGGGGGGATTTACTGGCAGTCAGGAAGGCCACCCCCGGTTTGGCATTCGGCACGAAGGCATTGCGTGCAAGTAGCGCACAGCTGTCGGACTCGAATTCGCTGACGATATGCTGCCAGCTGTTGGCCCGTACCAACCCCTGTACCCACTCTGCATAGTAGGTCGCGGTAAGACGTCGCGGCCTGTCCCAGCAGTTGCTCAGGGTCAGACGGCATATTTTTACCGGTGCCCTGCGGTCGACATAAACCCGCAGCGACTGTCGGAGCCCGTGGCTGTTATTGCAAAACTCCGTATACCCCGCACCGTGATGGACCTGATACGGGCCGGGTGCCGGTCGCGGCGCCGGTGTCGGCGTCCACACTTCCGCGGTCTCTTCGTCGCGCAGGTACAACACCTCGCCACTGGGGTCGCGCACCGGATCGTTGTTCCATGCGGTCAGACGATGCTCGCCACTGTTTCCGCTCCAGGTACAAATGGACCCCCCCTCCGACACCAGGCAGCCGAAATCCGGGTTGGCGATAACGTTAACCCAGGGCGCCGGCGGGCGCTGCCCCGCCTCAAGATGCATCACATATTCGCGGCCATCCGCGGAGAAACCACCGAGACCGTTATCGAACAACAGATCCTGTGGGCGCTCTAGCGCTGGTGTCGGCAGTACCCTGCTGTCCGCGGGCGGCACGGGTACGAACGGTGGCATCCGGTGCTGTTGTGAGCGCAGCGCGGCAATGCCCCTGTCGATCTGAGCGGGAATCGAGCCGGCCGCGGAATCGAGAATGACCCGCGCCGCCGCCATTAACGTGATACGTTCGGCGCCGGGGAGTTCCCGCCCGGGAACCATCACCACGGCCCCGGAAAGTTTACGCAGCGTGCGCCCGCGAATATCGACGATCATTTCGTTGAGACGATCGCGGGTTTCCTGCTCATAACCCGCGGAGTCCTCATCGAGGATCACCAGATCAATAGTGAGACCGCGCCCGCACCAGTAGGTATGCGCCTGCAGAATCGGCTCGGCGAACTCCACCTCCTGCTCGCTGCGGATATGTACCAGCAGGATTGGATTGTCACCGGAAATGCCACGGCTCCAAAGCCCGGACTGGATATGCCGGCTGCGCGCGAGAATTCGCGACGGTGCACGCAGGCTCGCCACGGGCGCCAGCACAGCGGACAGCAGGTCCGCGATCCATCGCAAGTTGCCCGCGGGAATATGCAGATTGCGAAGCTCCTGTTCCGACTGCATCCGCGCCAGGTCGAATATCCAGCGGGCCTTGGACCAGGAGCGGTAGGCGCGAAGCGCGGACAGCAGTTCCGTGCGGGATTTACTGACACCGGTCAGATAGACCACCTCAATTTCCGACTGCGGCGGAATAGTGACTTGCTGGGCGGCGGCAATGACCGGGTCGAGAACCGCTCCGGTGGCGCCCGTAAAGCCCGCCAGCCCTTCCCACATGGCCTTGGGATGAGCGGTGGAACCGCCGCGGCCAAGGAAGTTGGTGCGATCGGTTTCCCACCCGAGCCTGTACGGCGTATCGGATTGCACCAGTACACACGCCGCCAGGTACACCGGCTTCTCGTGGTCTCCCCGCGGGCGACGACGGTAGAGCATCACCTGCTCATCCGGCAGGTACTGGCTCTCGACAAACAGCTTGGCAAACGCCTGGTGCCTCTGGTCCTCACGCTCCGGCGCCAGGACTACTTCCGCGTAATCCGCGAGCAACAGGTGCCGCTCACGATCGGATTCGTTTCTGATGATCAGGCGGCGCGCTTCAATGTCGTGCTGGGAACTGAGCGCAATATGCAGACGGCAAAACAGCTCCACTTCCCGGCGTTGAAACTCGACACTCTGAGGAGAAAAAATCCCGGTGCAACGGCTGCTATCGCCACCACAAGGCGAGTGTCCTACGGAGAACAATTCTCCGCTGTCGAGATCCCGCACATAGCAAACCCGACCTGAAGAATGTCTGGTGGGGTCCGGCAGCCAGCGCGTCAAGGCAATGTTGTTCCAGTAACTGCCGCTGGAGCCGTCCGCCGCCAGTATCAGGGAATAGTGGCCGTTGGAAAGCAGGTTGTATTGAGGAAGCGCTCGCGCCGGTGTGGCGGTCCAGGTGTCGAGCACCATATCGGCCTGAAAGCTCCGCATCACACCAGGCCGCTTCCAGGGTTTTAACGCGGGGGGAGATACCGGCAGGCGTTCGTATAACAGCGGCGTGAGCCCACTGATACGAGTATCGCTATGGAAGCGATTCAGCATGACATTCCCATGCAGATAATTGTTCAGCGCCAGAAAAATCATGCCCTGATGGTGGCTCATGTAAGAGCGCACGACCCGGGCCCGGCGCGGCGCCGGCTTGGAGGTGCGACCGAAGTCGATGGCCTCATACAGCCCGAATTGCCCATAACCGCCGTGATTACGCAGCTGACGTAGATTTTCCATCACCCGCTCGGCGCCGAATGGCAATGCCATCATAGAGGCGTAGGGAGCGATAACCAGGCGCTCACCGAGATCGCGACGAAACCCGATCCCGGGTACGCCAAAGGCGCGATATTGATAGTGAAGCTGGGCATCCAACTCATAAAATCCGGACTCGGCAATGCCCCAGGGAAGGCCGAAACGTTCGGCAAATTCCCGGTGCACAGCGATTGCGTTTCGACAGGCCCGCCCCATCAGGCTGTGCTCCGGAGTGCGCATCAACAGGCTGGGCATCAGATACTCAAACAGGGTCGCACTCCAGGACATGAGCACGACCTTGCGTCGCAGATGGCGGAACGGGCGCTCGAGATGACGCCAGTGGCGGGCGGGCACATCGCCCTTGGCGATGGCAATGAATCCGGTCAAACGGGATTCCGAAGCCAACAGATCGTAGTAGTTTGCATCAAGCGCAGCATCGTTGATGTTGTAGCCGATGTGGAAAAGATGGCGCTCGGCGTCGTACAGGAAGGCAAAATCCATTTCCGCCACCCACTGCCGGGCGCGATTGGCGAGGCGCTGCAGATCACGGCGGAACCGCTCTGCATTTTCACGGGCCATAGCCAGCGCGTTGCGTAAATTTCTGCACCAGAGGATTTCATCCGCTCCGGAGTCCGCCAATGCGCTGGTTAGAGAGCGCTCCAGTCTGCCCAGCGCGATGTCCGCTGCCTGGCAGGCCTGCGGCATCGATGCAAGACTGATTTCGCTTTTCAGAATGGTTACAAGCGACTGGAAATCATTGCCACATGGTGTGTCCTGCTGCCGACACAGAGCGGGACACTGCGGCAGCAACCGCGCCCATGGCTCCAGGTGCTCCTGATAGCGCCGCGCGGCAGTCGCCTGCTGCTGCAATTCATCCAGCCAGCGACGCAGGCGGCCAAGGGATTCTGTGCTGAAGTTTTCGTCATCCTCGATCAATGCCAGTATTCGATCCTGTAACAGCGGTATTTCGCGCTCGTTAATGGCATCGATGGTTTGCCACCAGTGATCTCCACCCTCCTCCTCATCCAGTCGCCGACGCAATTCCGCTATATGCGTGCAGAGCGCCACTACCTCCGCGGGGATTTTATCCTTATCCGCCGACTCCAGTGTTTCCGCAACTACTCCGAGCGTATCCGCAATTCCCCGCACCAGCTGGCGACCACAGATCGCACGGGTGTGCAGCTCCTCCAGGCCGCCGGCAAGAGTGAGGAAGCTACCGGCGAGATTGCCACTGTCCACGGTGGAAACATACCGGGGATTCAGCGGATGCAATTCGCGGGTTTCATACCAGTTGAGAAAATGTCCACGGTATCGCTCCAGCCCGCGCATGCGCTCAAAACTGTTACTGAGTCGTGCCAGCAGCTGGGTCAGATCGAGATAACCGAAATCGTACGCACTGAGAATGGAGAGAAGGCCGAGACCGATATTGGTAGGCGAAGTACGCCGCGCGAGTACCGCCACCGGTTCTTCCTGGTAATTGTCCGGTGGCAACCAGTGATCATCCGGCCCCATGAAGTGCTGGAAGAAATACCAGGTGCGCCGGCTCAACAGCCGCAACTCCAGCTCTTCCTCTACGCTCAACGGTCGCGATGCTACTTTGCGCGGCCGACTGACACGTGTAACCAGTACCGGTACAGACAACCATGCCAGCAACAGCGGTGCCGCGGCCAGCAGTCCAAGGGGAGATACCACCACCAGTCCCAGCGTCACCAGAACCGCCGTCAGCGGGCAAACCCACAGCTCGCGGAAACCGCGGCTCACAAGCGAGCCCGCCCCGACTGCGCGATTCACATGGGCCGCCGATGTCCACTGCAGCAGGTTCCGACGTGAAATTCCCAGGCGATACAGGACGCGAATGATGGCATCCACGGAGTTCACCGCTTGCGCGGGCAGGATGGCGAGTGAAAGCAGCCAGTGCAGTGTCCGTTGATACAGGTTTGCCGGGCTCGCCCGCAGGTGGCGATGTGCACGAACCGGGTCCGCCGCGCTGCGCCACACCAGCGACATTATTTCGATCCACACCGGAGAGGCGGTAATCAGGAGCAGCCCCAGTGTCCACATCCATGCCCCGCCCGGTAACATACCGCCCCAGGCCAGCAGGAACAGGGCCAGTGCGCTCGGTGCTTCGATACTGCGGCGCAGGTTATCGATGATTTTCCAGCGCTGAATCGCCGGTAATGGATTCAGTACCTGTTCGTCGCCTTCCAGGCGAACCCACTTGCGCAGCCACGGTAGCAGCTGCCAGTCCCCTCTGATCCAGCGATGTGCCCGCCGTAACAGCGCGTATACATTGGGCGGATACTGCTCGTAAAACACCGCATCGGACATCAGTGCCGCGCCGCCAATCGCTCCCTCAAGCAAATCGTGACTCAGAATACTGTTCGGTGCGAGATGACCCGCAAGGGTCTGCGTGAATACCCGTGGATCATAAATCCCTTTGCCGGCAAAAATGCCCTCGCCAAACAGGTCCTGATACGCGTCCGACACGGCGTTGGTGTAGAGATCGACACTGCGGTCTCCAGAGAAAATTTCGCTGAACAGCGTCTCATCCGATCCCGCGGGATCGGTCTCAAGCCGCGGCTGCAGGAAACCGTAACCGGCGACGACCCGGCGACTGTTATCGTCAATCACTGCACGGTTGAGAGGATGGGCCATGGTGGCGATCAAGCGTGCCGCGGTTCCCGGCGGCATCTGGCTGTCCGCATCCAGTGTGACGACGAAATGGATGTGCTGCAGCTGTTGCCGATCCCCGAAACAGACGGTAAAGCTGTGGTCATCGTGCCCCTTCAGCAAACGGTTGAATTCGATCAGCTTGCCGCGTTTTCTCTCCCACCCCATCCAACAGTTTTCCGCGGGGTTCCAGCGTCGTTCACGATGCAGAAACAGAAACGGCAGGCGTTTTTTGTCATCGCTGTCACTTTCCGTCACGTCGCTTGCGTATGACGCATTGAGTGCGTCAATACGTTTTTTTGCCACCTGCAGCAACGCATCATCGCTCGAGACCTGCTGGCTATCGGCATCGGCGAAATCACTGAGTACCACATACACCAGATTCGGATCTGCATTGTTGAGATAGTTGGTCTCCACGCACTGCAGGATACGCTCAATGTCTTCCTCATCGGCAAACAGTACCGGGGTAATCACTGCCGAGCGCAGCTCGCCGGGGATACCGCGGTCAAAATCCATTTTCGGAAGCTGGCGGGGACGCAGACTGTGCGTTATCAAACCGTTCACAAGTGCGAGGGCGACGCCCACCAAGGGCACGCTGGCGAGCATCACCACAAACAGTGTCAATAGCGCGGAAGCACCAGTGGTCAACAGATAGACCGACAGCAACAGCAGTGGTGGTGATGACAGCAGAGCAAGGGCGGAGAAATAGACGCGGGAGGGGTGTTTTAATACACGTTCATGCACCCGCTGCGGAACATTCGCACGATAACCAACAGCGGCCTCAAGGCTGGAGCGACCTTCACCCACCAGGTAGTAACCGATATGGCGTTTGCGGATCTCGTCGGCATCCTGATCACACAGCTCGATTACCCGCGCGGCGACGCGGTGCTCCGCCGAGTCACTACCGCGGGCAAGCTGCTGAATAACCGCGCGATACTGATCGCGGGTGGTGAAATCCATTTTGTCATAGGCACCGGCGGGATCTGTACACAGAATTCGCTCCACCCGGCTGAGGGATTCCACAAACTCCCGCCAGTCGTGATTGCGCAATTCCCGCAGGCTGATGATGGTGCTGGCGATGCCGAGGCTTTCCGGTTCAACACCATCGACAATATCGCCCAATATCCCCTCGGCGAATTCCGCCAGATTTCGCAGCAGGCTCAGGCGCAACAGTGCCGGTAGTGCCCAGAGTTCGCCCGTAGTGAGGATGGTGGTGTCCTGATAACGTTCAACCAACCCGGTGGCCGACTCCATATCCAGCGGTTGCCGCACATCCGACACCAGTGCCTCCGCCAGTGCACGGGCGCGCAGGTCCGTTCCGCCATCTGCACGCGCGACTTTGGGAAGCTGCCTGAGATACTTACGCGGCAGGGACTCTCGCACAAGCGCCAGTGACTCCTGCACAATGTGGCGATTATCCAGCAACCACTCCTCGCCGCGAGTGCCTTTTTCACCAGACTCCACCCGCGCCGCCAGCCGTCGGTAAATTTCCTGGAAATCCTTTTCGAGGTGACGCAGATAGGTGTGCAGGCGGAAGTGTCGATGGATGTCAACGACATGCCGATGGCGTTTGGCAAGGGCTTCGATTTCTTCGAGATGGTGTTGCTCGTCGTTCGCGCTTTGCTGCTCTGGCCGTTCGACATTACCTGGAGTATTTTTTGCGGCCGCCACGATGCGGGGCCATTTTCTGCGCGCAAGAAACCTGCGCGCACGACCGAGTTGGTCGGTTTTTCCGCGACGCAATTTCATTGGTGAGCAGTACTGTTGTGGTCATTAATGGAATTTTTGATTTTAAAAACGTCGGCGCCGGACCGCAGTGACTGTAATTGCGATTCCGGAAGATCCTGAAATACCAGAACCGGGCGCGCACTGCGGCACAGGACCGTCTGACAGATAGCGCCGGTACCCTGCTGACCGCCGGTCTGCCAATCGTGAGCGCTGATCGCAATCAGATCGGCCCCCTCTTCCGCAGCCGTTGCGTAAACGCACTCAGCTACGTTCTGGGCCACCAGCAGTCTGGAATGCACCTTGATGCCGTTTTGAAGTTGTCGGGCGATTTCCTCCAGATACGCCTCGCCAGCCCGCCGGTTGCATTCAACAAACTTCTCCCGTGTAGCGTGTTCTTCCCGGGTAATCGGCATACGTCGTGGCATTTCCGGAATCGCGATCACCTGCAGTAGCAGGATTTCCGCTTTCTGCCCGCGCATCAGCGATGCCACCTGACAGGCGACCCACTCGGAGCGTGGTGAACCATCCATCGAGACGAGAACTTTTCGATACGACGTATCCGCGCCGACTGGCGCCTGCCCGGGGCGAACAATCAGGCAGGAACGACCGGCAGCACTGAGTACCTTGTGCGCGGTGCTGCCGAAATCAAACCGACTGACACCACCCTTGCCGTAGGCCGTGAGAACAATCAGGTCGATATCATGGTGCTCGCAGTATTCGACGATCTGCTCGGCCGGACGGCCCTCCACTATGGCCTGGGTTATCGTGATTTCTCTGCCATCCGCACCGTGACCGGTATTGCTGATGTTTTGAGACAGCCGGTTCATGTAACTACGCAATTCCGCGCGACGCAGCCGCCAGTCAACCGGGTCGGCGCAGTGATCATCGGTTCGGGAGGGAGATTTCTGTACGTGAAGGAGATGAATCTCGGCCGCCGTGTCGCGGGCAACGGCAACGGCGTGAGCGATGGCTTCTTCGGCAAGTGAAGAGCTGTCCAATGGCACAAGAATACGTTTGAACGGCATTTAGCCCCCAATTGATCAGCACAAGCGTAAATAACAAGATATATGGACGTCAGCGGTGTTATGGCGAACCACGAGTTCGGGAATGGCTGGCGTCTAAAATGCTACGGACGTTGGAAATAGACTGTGCATTCAGCTTAGTCGCGGTTATAGCTGAAGAAGGAAATTTCGCGAAAACTCGTGTAGAAAACAGAGCCAAGTTGACGCATGCAGCACGCCGCTGCTGTGTGCGCTGGCAGTATTCTCTGCCGGCGCCTCGATAGGACTGTTACCGGTGTACAGGCACCATGTCGTTGAAGCAGCACCACCCAAGACCCAGGTGGCGTGTGAGCTGTGGGGTAAACCGAAATCGGGCAGTGGCTTGAAGGTTCGTCAGAACTTCAGGGTGACCTGGCAATAAAGATAAGTCGCCGGTACCGTTTCGCCGCTGGCATCTTTGAGCGCGGCGCCCCTCGCCAGATATGCGCCACCTATTTCCGACTCGACGCTCTCCGTGAGCGGCGCCTGCAGGCGCACCTCCCACTGATGCCCGACAAAGCGGGCGCCATTGTCTGCACTGATCCCCGCTGTTGACTGGCCATCGGCGGTGCTTGCGCGCCATATCGCGCGATAGCCGACCAGCCCCTGTACGGTCGCCTCCGGAATCCAGTGGCCGGACTGGAATTGCCAGCGCACACCGGGCGACACAATATTGGTTCGGGCAAAGGCACCCCAGATGCCGGTCGGCCCGAAATCGAAGCGACGCGCGCCATACAGTGTATCGAAACGATTGTTCTCATCGTCCGCTTCGGAGCGATCACCGCTGGCATAATCCAGCTGCAGTCTGAGTTGCGATCTCAGCGCGTCATTGAACTGGTAGCGCCACTCCCCATGGGCGAAGCCTGCCCGATGGAGGAGGCGCGACGCATCCGGCGACGTTCCGCTTCTGGAGTAGCCAAACTGCCAGGCGGCTTCCAGCTCATAGCCCCAGGTATCTGGGATCGCGGCTTTGCGGGAGAAGAATCCGAGCGTAGTGAGTTCGCGGTCGCGGGTGGCAACGTTGGGTTGGTCGGACTCGTCGAGCCTCAATGCGTACAGAACCAGCGCCTCGGTTTCCCGATACAGTCCCCAGATGCGGGTGCCGCGCAATGCCCGATCCACCCCATAGTCGTTCTCCGCCAGTGCGGGCCTGTCGACGGGGTTCCTCTGGATGGGGTTGTACCAGAAAGCCTGCCAGTAACCAGGGTGCTCATGCGCGGGTTGCCACTGAATCCCGACGCCCTCGAAATTGTTGAGCGTATTCCGGAAACGGTTGCGTGCCAGCAACCGGCGGCTGCCGAGATCCGCCGTCAGCCGGCCGGCTTTGACCTCGAGATCACCGCTCCGCCAGGTACCCCGCCAGCCCAGATAGTACTGCAACGGTGTCAGGACGTTGATGTCGTCCGTGCCAAGTGGCGTCTCACGATCGCCTTTCCAGGCGCGGGAATCCTGCAATTCACCACCCGCAAACCAGTGATCACCCGTGTAACGGAGGTGCGCCAGCAACCGGGAAACCGCCAGCTGGTCGTCATTGCCGTGACGGAAGCTGTTGTTGAGACTCTCGTAACGCAGACGGTAGCTGCCATCGAACCGGATACGGGGCGATCCATCATTGTGACCGGAAGCGGGTTCCGCTTCGCGTTCCTGTGCCAACAGCGGAGTACTGGCAACAAGCAGCAGCAACCCTTTTGCCGTCCTTATCCTGAGATCCATTCTTCCCCTCTCCATTTCATCTCCGGTTTCTGGCGGATGACCAGTGGTTATCTGCTTGAAAATTTTCGTTATATACACAACTATATAGCGCTGCCAGAATAATCAGCCGCAATGAAGTGGTCAAGGAGGTTTAAAGTGAAATGCCAGTCATGGCGAAGGATACAGCGGTGCCTGTTGCTGGCCGTGGCGATGTTGAGTGCCGCGGTGCGCGCAGACGAACTGACAATCGCGGTTGCGTCCAACTTCACTGCTCCGATGCAGGAGATCACCAGGCAATTCGAGAAACGCAGCGGGCACAAGGTGAGGCTGGCATTCGGCTCCTCCGGAAAGTTTTTTGCACAGATCAGTCACGGCGCCCCATATCACGCGTTCTTTTCCGCGGATCAGGACAAGCCCCAACGGCTGGACAAACTCGGTCAGACCACCAAGGACAGTCGCTTTACTTATGCGGAAGGCAAATTGGTGCTCTGGTCCAGCGAACCGGGAGTGGTGGATGCCAAGGGCACGGTATTGAATCAGGGGGCCTACAACAAGCTGGCTATCGCCAATCCGAAACTCGCACCCTACGGTGCAGCGGCGTTAGAAGTGCTGCGGCATCTGCAGATTGAAGAGCAGTCCCGCACTCACTGGATACTGGGCGAAAATATTTCCCAAACCTACCAGTTTGTCGCGAGCGGCAACGCGGATCTTGGACTGGTCGCCTTGTCCCAGGTACTCAAAAACGGCGAGGTTACGAGCGGTTCTGCCTGGATTGTACCGACACAACTTTACCGCCCGATTCGGCAGGACGCCGTAATTCTGAAACGGGGCACGGAGCTGCCGGCGCTGCGGGAGTTCTGGGCATTTGTGCAGAGCGAGGAAGCGAGGGCAATCATCCGCGCCTATGGCTACAACACGCCCGCACCAGCCGCGAGTAACAGTAACAACCGTCGAGAAGCGCCCATCCACAACACCGGACACAATCATGCTGAGTGATGCCGATCTCACGGCCATCTGGCTCACATTGCGGCTGGCCACCACGGTTACGGTTCTGTTGTTGCTGCTCGGCACCCCGCTAGCCCTGTGGCTGGCGAGAACCTCCTCGCCCTTCAAAGGCCCGGTAAGCGCGCTGGTGGCATTGCCTCTGGTGCTGCCACCCACGGTGCTCGGTTTTTACCTGCTGATTTTCATGGGCCCATCCGGCCCCCTGGGAAGGTTTACCGAAATGCTTGGAATGGGCACCCTGCCCTTTACCTTCTGGGGACTGGTGGTGGCATCGTTACTGTATTCGCTGCCCTTTGTAGTACAGCCAATCCAGAATGCCATTGAGGCACAGGGAGCCCGGCCGGCGGAAGTTGCGGCAACACTGCGCGCTGGTCCGTGGGATCGTTTCTGGCATGTGACCCTGCCGTTGGCCAGGCCGGGCATTCTCACAGCATCCGTGCTGGGATTTGCCCATACGGTCGGCGAATTCGGCGTGGTATTGATGATCGGCGGCAATATTCCCGGAGAAACCCGTGTGGTTTCCGTGCAGATTTACGACCACGTGGAGGCGCTGGAATACACCCAGGCACACTGGCTGTCGGCGGCGATGATCGGCTTCTCGTTCTTCATTCTGCTGCTTCTGTACAGGCTGCAACATCGAAAATCGGCATCGGGAATGCGTTATGGGATTTGATTCCGTATTACCTGCCGCTGGATCATGCGGTATTTCCGGACATTTCAGGTTGTCGATGTCACCGAGTACGGCAGCCCGACAATTCTCGCTGGATGTGCAACTGGCATTACCGGGGCGTGGTGTCACCGGCATTTTCGGTCCGTCCGGCTCGGGAAAAACCACTCTGCTCCGCTGCATTGCCGGCCTGCAACCCTGCAAAGACGGCAGCCTCAATGTAAATGGGGAATCGTGGCAGATTTCAGGCAACACACTGCCAGTACACAGACGGCCCCTGGGATTCGTGTTTCAGCAGCCGAGTCTGTTCCCGCATCTGAGCGCCGGGGGTAATCTCGCGTTTGCGCGCAAGCGCGCCTGGGAGAAGGTCTCCGGGGCGGAGTACGAACAGATCATTGACCTGATGGGCATAGAACACCTGCTCGCGCAGAATCCGGCGGCGCTTTCCGGCGGGGAACAGCAGCGGGTGGCCATCGCCCGCGCATTGCTGGTGAAACCACGCCTGCTGTTGATGGACGAGCCGCTTGCCTCCCTGGACCAGATACGCAAGCGGGAAATCCTTCCCTATCTTGAAAAGCTGCATCGCACACTGGATATCCCGATTCTGTATGTCAGCCACTCGGTGGAGGAGATTGCCCGACTGTCTGATCACCTGCTACTGATGGAGGAAGGAAAAATTACCCGAGAGGGAGCGCCAACAACCATACTGTCCCGCGCGGATTTTCCGGTTCAACTGGGAGACGATCTGGGCGTACTGGTGGAAGCGCGCATTGCCGAACGCAACAGCGAATGGCTTCTGGCACGTGCGCAGTTTACCGGCGGCAATTTGTGGCTGCGCGACAGCGGCGAGGCGGTAGGCGAAACGATCCGAGTGCGTATTCTGGCACGCGACATCAGCCTGTCTCTGGATGAAGATTCCCGCAGCAGCATTCTCAACCGGTTGCCCGTACGTGTGCAGGAAATTAGCGCGGACCGCGACCCGGCCATGGCGTTGGTCCGCTTACAGCCCGAGCCGAAAAACGCACCCTTGGAGTCAGCTGACGAAACCCAGCTGATTGCGCGCATCACCCATCGTTCTCTGCAGCATCTGGATATCAAAATTGGCAGCGAACTGTGGGCGCAGATCAAGTCCGTGGCGATCGTCAGATAAGCATGGGTGCGATCATTCCACCATCAGGATCACGCTGGAGGATTTGAACAGCGCACTGGCCTCATCCCCAACCGCCAGCATCAGCTCTTTCACACTCTCGTTGGTGATGACCGCACCAATGGATTTACCATTACCGAGATCCAGGGAGACATCACTGTTCACCGCGCCGGTTTCAATACGGCTGACCCTTCCCCGGAACCGGTTGCGCGCGCTGGTTTTCAGCCCCACTTCCCTGGTGAGAATAACCCAGGAGGCCTTGACCAGCGCCAACGCGGCGCCGCCCGTGACAAGCTCGAGTGTTTCCACGCTGTCGTTGGTTATCATCGCCACCAGCGGCTGTTCAGCGCCGATATCCAGCATCACTTCCGCGTTGACCGCGCCGGGCTTGATCGCAGTGACTTTGCCTCGGAACTGATTGCGTGCACTGGTTTTCATAAGCCCCACTCCCGCAAATTCCGCGATATCCTCAAACGCCCGCACCTTGCGTCCCACCCGCTCAAGAAACAGCGCGTGCTCTTTTTCCAGTGCGGTAAATCCTTTCAACACTTTTTCACCCAGCGCCGTAAGCGCGGTACCCCCACCCTGGGAGCCTCCGGCGCTACGAACCACCAGGGGCGCCGTGGAGAGGTTGTTCATGGCATCAATGCGATCCCAGGCGGTTTTATAGCTGATGCCCACGCTCTTCGCCGCCGCGGAAATGGAACCGCATTCGGCAATTGCCCGCAGCAATTGCGCCTGTTGGGCCGCGAAAGACGCTTTCCCTTCACGGCCGAGGACAAGGCTGCCCTGTAGATGAGATATTTCTGATTTGGTTTTCATTGCCGCAGTCTAGCAGCCAGCCGGACGCAGGTCTGCTCTACTACAGGCAGGGTTTGCGCTGACAAATCCCGTGAATAAAAAAGGCCGGGGTGCAAACGCATTACCCGGCCAAGGTTTACAGTCTGGTTGATGCCGCTCAGGCGGGCTCGGTCCGCCGCTCGGAGGATCTGCCTTCAAGTTCCAATCTGCCCGTGAAGTCGTCGTCACTCGAGGCAAATTGTTTTCCACCGAACAGTTTTTGCACCACAACGAAGAACAGCGGAATAAAGAAAATACCCAGCAACGTACCTACAATCATGCCTCCCAGTACACCAGTACCGATGGCCTGCTGTGCACCGGAGCCGGCGCCGCTGGCGATTGCCAGCGGCAGTACCCCGAGACCGAAGGCCAGCGAGGTCATGATGATGGGGCGCAGTCGGTCCCGCACCGCGTGCATGGTGGCCTCAATCAGTTCCATACCCGCTTCCAGATTCTGCTTGGCAAACTCCACGATCAGAATCGCGTTCTTGCTGGTCAGGCCCACGGTGGTGAGCATGGCCACCTGGAAGTAAATATCCCGGTCGAAACCGCGGAAATTACTCGCCAGTACCGCGCCGAGAATACCCAGCGGGGCGACCAGCAGTACCGCGGTGGGCACGGTCCAGCTTTCGTACAGTGCCGCCAGGCACAGAAACACGATCAGAATCGACAGTGCGTACAGCAGCGTCGTCTGGGAACCGGCCTGTTGCTCTTGATAAGACAGTGCAGTCCACTCCAGGCCAAAACCTTCCGGCAACTGGCTCACCAGGCGCTCCATTTCAGCCATGGCATCGCCGGAACTCACACCGGGGGCGCCCTGCCCCTGGATCTGTACCGCGGGCACACCGTTGTAGCGTTCCAGTCGCGGTGAGCCGTATTCCCACTCAAAGGTGGCGAAGGAAGACACCGGCACCATCTCGCCGCTGCTGTTACGCACGGACCACAGGCGGAAATCTTCCGGGTTCATCCTAAACGGCGCGTCTGCCTGCATATACACACGCTTGATACGGCCGCGATCGATAAAGTCGTCAATGTACTGACCACCCCAGGCAACGCCGAGGGTGCTATTGATGTTGCCGATGGAAACGCCGAGTGCAGACGCCTTGGCATTGTTCACCTTCAGTTTGAACTGCGGCGTATCCTCCTGGCCATTCGGGCGCACGCCGGTCAGCAGCGGGCTCTGTGCAGCCATACCCAGCAGCTGGTTGCGCGCGTTGGTCAGGGCATCGTGGCCGAGGTTCGCATTGTCCTTCAGGTACATGGCGAAGCCCGCGGAGGTACCCAGCTCCGGCAGTGCCGGCGGTGAGAAGGCGTAGGCAATGGCGTCCTTGATCTGACTCAGGGCACCCATACCGCGCATGGCGACAGACTTGGCCTGCTCGGATTCTTCCTCGCGCTCGTCCCAGTCCTTCAGCTTGATAAACGCCATGGCATTGTTCTGACCGCTACCGGCAAAACTGAAGCCCTGCACCGAGAATACAGATTCCACCAGGTCACTTTCGTTGTTGAGGAAGTGATCTTCCAGCTTCTCCACCGACTCCATCGTGCGCTCCTGGGTCGCACCCACCGGGGTCTGTACCATGGAGAAGAGTACGCCCTGATCCTCCTCCGGCAGGAAGGAGCTGGGAGAACGCACGAACAGGAACACCATCACTGCGGTCAGCAGTCCAAACAACAACATAAAGCGACCGCTGCGGGCGAGAATGCCACGCACGCCGCGCTGGTAGGTTGCCGCGCTGCGATCAAACTTGCGGTTGAACCAGCCAAAGAACCCTTTCTGGCTGCCGTGGGAACCGGGCTTCAGCATGGTGGCGCACAGTGCCGGTGTCAGTACGATGGCAACGAGAACGGAGAAGGCCATGGCCGCAACGATG
Organism: Microbulbifer pacificus; assembly: GCF_002959965.1. Taxonomy (NCBI): domain Bacteria; kingdom Pseudomonadati; phylum Pseudomonadota; class Gammaproteobacteria; order Cellvibrionales; family Microbulbiferaceae; genus Microbulbifer; species Microbulbifer pacificus. Next base: position 1,083,991 of record NZ_PREV01000027.1, on the reverse strand, counting down.
GTGGCGGAGAACTGGCGGTAGATCACGCCGGTAGAGCCATCCATAAACGCCATGGGCACAAATACCGCCGACAGCACCACGCCGATACCGACCAGCGCGCCGGTGATCTGCTTCATGGATTTCTTGGTCGCGTCCTTGGGTGACAGGTTTTCCTCGTGCATCACCCGCTCGACGTTTTCCACCACCACGATGGCATCGTCCACCAGCAGGCCGATGGCGAGCACCATGGCGAACATGGTCAGCATATTCACCGAGAAACCGAGTACGGACAGCACCCCGAAGGTACCGAGCAACACCACGGGCACCGCGATGGTGGGAATGATGGTCGCGCGAATATTCTGCAGGAACAGCAGCATGACCAGGAACACCAGGATGACCGCTTCCACCAGCGTCTGAATCACGCCTTTGATAGACACTTCCACAAACGGAGTGGTATCGAACGGAATCACGGTCTTCAGACCCGCGGGGAAGTTTGCGTTCATTTCCGCCAGTTTGGCTTTTACCGCATCCGCGGTCTCCAGTGCGTTGGCGCCAGTGGCCAGGGAAACTGCAATACCGGTCGCGGGGGCGCGGTTATAGCGGGTCAGGAAGTCATAGCTCTCCGTGCCCATTTCCACCCGTGCCACATCCCCAAGTTTCAGCACGGAGCCATCGGGGTTGGCCCGCAGAATCACATTGCGGAACTCTTCCGGGGTCTGCATGCGACTCTGCGCGGTAATGCTCGCGTTGAGCTGCTGTCCCTCCACCGCAGGCGTACCGCCGAGGCTGCCGATAGCGACCTGCTGGTTCTGGTTGTTGACCGCGGAAATGATGTCCGTTGGCGTTACCTTGTAGGCATCCAGTTTGTTCGGGTCCAACCAGATACGCATGGCGTACTTGGAACCGAATACCTGGATACTGCCCACGCCCGGTACCCGGCTGAGTGGATCGACCACATTGGATACCACGTAATCCGCGATATCCTCTTTCTGCATAGTGCCATCGGTAGATACGAAACCCGCCACCAGCAGGAATCCCGCGCGCCCTTTACCCACGGTCAGGCCCTGGCGCTGAACGGCTTCCGGCAGCAGCGGCATTGCCAGCTGTAACTTGTTCTGTACCTGCACCTGAGCGATGTCCGGGTCAGTACCGTTGGCAAACGTCAGGGTAACTTCAGTGGTACCGATAGACTGACTGGTGGCAGACATGTACAACAGGCCGTCGAGCCCTTTCATGTTCTGCTCGATCACCTGGGTTACCGTGTCTTCGATGACCTTGGCCGAAGCGCCGGGATAGGCACCGCTGATGGAAACCACCGGCGGGGCAATATCCGGGTAGCGCTCAACCGGCAATTTGGTTATCGCGAGGCCGCCGAACAGCATCACGACAATCGCGATCACCCACGCAAAAATGGGGCGATCAATAAAGAATCCTGCCATGACTACTTACCCCTTGCTGGCGTCGCTCTGTGCTTTTGCCGGTGCGTTTTCTGCTGACTCGCTGGCGGGCGCGGGCAGGTCCACCGGTGCTGGCGCTGCGGCCTCACCGGGATTGACCACCACGCCGGGGCGAATCTTCTGCAATCCCTCAACAATCACGCGATCGCCTGCCTTCAGTCCGCTTTCCACCAGCCAGGAGCTGCCCACGGTCTGGGAAACCTGCACCGAACGCTGCTCAACCGTATTGCCCTCACCAACTACCATCGCGGTGGTGTTGCCCTTCGGGTCGCGCGCGATGCCCTGCTGGGGTACGAGGATGGCATTTTCACGCTGACCACTGCCCACCGAGGCCCGTACATACATGCCCGGCAGCAGTGTGTGCTCCGGGTTCGGCACCACCACCCGCAGGCGAACACTGCCGGTAGTCGGGTCGACGCTCACTTCAGAGAATGCGAGTTTGCCAGCGTGGGGGTAGGGGCTGCCGTCTTCCAGCAGAATGGTTACCGGCAAATCGTCGGTCTTCTCCATGGTTCCCGCCGCCAGTGCTTTGCGCAGGCTCAGCAGCTCGCTCACCGATTGGGTTAGATCCACATAAATCGGGTCCAATTGCTGGATGGTCGCCAGGGCCGTGGCCTGATTGCTTGTCACCAGCGCGCCCTGGGTCACAGAGGAAATCCCGATACGACCGCTGATGGGGGCACTGATTCGGGCGAACTCCAGCATCACCTTGCTGCGCTGCACTGCCGCTTTCGCCGCGGCCACATCGGCTTTCGCCTGCTGCAGTGAGGCAATCGCGCTGTCGTTGTCCTGCTTGCTCACTGCGCCGTTCTTTACCAGCGCCTGGGTGCGGTCTGCCTGCAACTTGGCCACATTCAGCGTGGCCTCGGCGCGCTCCAGCGAGGCCCGTGCGCTGTCATAGTCCGCCCGGTAACGAGCGTCGTCCAACTGGTACAAAGCCCCTCCGGCTTCTACCAGTCCGCCCTCATTGAACAGCTGATCCTTGATGATGCCATCCACCTGCGGACGCACTTCCGCCACTTTAAAGGGGCTGGTGCGGCCAGGCAGCTGACGGGTCAGGGTGACGGGTTCGCTCGCCAGCGTAACGACGGTGACCTGTGGTGTGTGTCCTTGCATGGCCTGCTGTTTTTCACCGCAGGCTGACAGCAGCGCTGCGGCGAGCAACAAGCTGCCGGAGATCAACGATTTCTTCTTTTGCAACATGACGACCTCGTGATTGCATCCATACCGGTGCCTGAATCAGCACCTCTGACAATTGAATTCGTAATAAAAGGTGTGCCGGCTCTGGTCTGGCGAATCCGGCCCAGAGCGGCACACTCAAGCGACAGTGACGGGCTGACTGAATGCCCAGTCATTTCGATAGAGAAAAGATGTCTACCGGACATATGTGACTATGTGGCGACTTGACCGGGATTTAAATACATTCATGAATGAATATCAACTATTCATTCATGAATGAATGTAAAGTAAAATCAAGCCGCTCTGATCGGCCCAACCGGGACCGAATCGAGCCTCCACGCAGCTGGCTATGCCGCTGTGTGGTCAGTCCCACACAGAACAAGTCAGGTAGCGAAGATGGCGAAGCGTAAGAAAGAAGATGCACTGGAAACCCGTGAGCGGATTCTCGATGCGGCGATAGAAGTCTTCGACCATCGCGGTGTATCCCGTCCCTCCCTGACGGAAATCGCTGAGTTGGCTGGCGTCACCCGCGGCGCGGTGTACGGCCATTTTCAGAACAAGGCAGACCTATTCAGTGCCCTGGCAGACCGCATTCAACTGCCGGATGAATCCCTCTGCCAGGCCCCCCAGCATTCCTGTGACCCCCTGGGGGAACTGCGCAAACGTTGGCAGTTCCTTTACCGCGAGGTCATGACCAATGAGCAGTGGCGGAGAATCTTTGCCATCATCCTGCTACGTTGCGAATGGGTGCCGGAAAACGGTGAGATCAACCAGCGCTGTGCCCAGGGCCACGCCGAGGGCACCCAACGTCTTCGCAATCTGATTGAGAATGCCGTTTCTGTGGGTCAGCTGCCGGCGGATCTGGACATCCAGGTCGCGGTACCGGTACTCCATGCCGGAATTATCGGCCTGCTACAGGAATGGTTAATGAACCCCGATGCCTTCAATATCGCCGACGTCGGCGCACGCCATGTAGAGGCCATGCTTGAAATGCTGCAATCGTCTCTGCATTTGCGCAAGCAGGCGGAACAGGCTCAATCCGTATTATCTGAATCCTGAAAGGGTTCATTGTGCGGGGCAAACAGGACGATTGCTCGCCACCTGCCGCAGAAGACACTCATTTGGTCGAATTTCGTGCTACCAGGCAGCAAGCCCACCGGAAACCGCCGCTAGAAGAGAACTCAAAACGAGTAACTTCCCATCAAATACCCGCTGATGGCGGGAAAAACGTTTTACCGATCGCCGCAACCGGGACACCTTTCACCTTGTAATGGAAGCATTTCATGCCTTTCGGAGCTTTCAGCCTTTATACTTGTCCTAAGCTATAAGTCGCCACTGCCCGGAAGCCCTCTTCCGGTCCTTATAGACAGTGGGGCGCCTTGAAGTAGGACGTATAAAGAGACTCCTTATGCTTAGCAACCGAATTGCCGCTCTCATTTCCGGCCTTTCCTTTTCCCTCCTGGTCCTCATCTCGCCATTCGCACTGGCTGAAATCGAAGATCTCAAACCTCATCAAGACCAGGGCGGCACCGCCCGCGAGATCGTCAGCAAGCTCGAAATGCTGCACTACAACAAGCTCAAGGTGGGCGATGAGATGTCTGCGGGCCTGTGGGATGAGTACATCGACAGCCTGGATCCGAGCAAGAGCTACTTTCTCTCTTCCGACATCAATGAGTTCCGCCAGTGGCGCACCAAGCTGGATGATGACCTGAAGGCGGGTAATGTCGACCGCGGTTTCGAAATCTACAACCGCTATCGCCTGCGTGTATCCGACCGCCTCAACAATATCATTTCCCAGCTCGACAACGGCCTGCCCAAGTACGACTTCAATGTCGACGAGAACCTGGAACTGGACCGGGAAGACAGTCAGTGGCCCCCATCCATCAGCGCCGCTGACGACCTCTGGCGCAAGCGCATGAAAGGCAGTGTTCTGAGCCTGCGCCTCACCGGTAAAAGTGATGACGAAATCGCCGACCTGCTGAAGCGTCGCTATAAGGGCCAGCTCAAACGCCTGGGCCAGCAAAATTCAGACGATGTGTTTGAGCTCTACATGAACTCCCTCACCCGCCTGTACGACCCCCACAGCAATTACCTGTCTCCGCGCTCGCTGGAAAACTTCAACATGAGTATGTCGCTGTCGCTGGAAGGTATCGGCGCCGTACTACAGATGGAAGATGAATACACCAAGGTCGCGCGTCTGGTTGCCGGTGGCCCTGCCGACCGCACTGGCAAAATCAAACCGAATGACAAGATCGTGGCCGTGGGCCAGGACAAAGATGGTGAAATGGTGGATGTGGTCGGCTGGCGTCTCGATGACGTGGTAGACCTGATCCGCGGTGCGGCGGGCAGTTATGTTCGCCTGGAAACCATCCCCACCGGCGGCGATGGCACCCACCGCACCATCACCATTCAGCGCAGCAAAGTGAAACTGGAAGACCAGGCGGCCAAAAAAGCCGTGTTTGAATTCACCGAGGGCGACCAGACTTACAAGGTTGGCGTCATCAACCTGCCCACTTTCTATATTGATTTCGAGGCCTACCGCCGTCGTGATCCCAACTACAAAAGTACCACGCGCGACGTAGCGCAATTACTGGAAGAGCTGCAGAAGGAAGGCGTCGATGGCGTCATTCTCGATCTGCGCAACAACGGTGGCGGCTCCCTCCAGGAAGCCACCATGCTCACCGACCTGTTTATTGACCAGGGTCCGGTGGTGCAGATTCGTCACGCCAACGAGCAGATTTCCCGCCACAACCGCTCGCGCTCCCGCGCCATGTATCGCGGCCCTCTCGTCGTACTGATCAACCGCCTGTCCGCGTCCGCATCGGAAATCTTTGCCGGTGCCATTCAGGACTACAACCGTGGCCTGGTTGTCGGTAACCAGTCGTTCGGCAAGGGTACCGTGCAAACCATGGCGCCGCTCAAGGAGGGCCAGCTGAAAATAACCCAGTCGAAGTTCTACCGGGTTTCCGGCGACAGCACCCAACACGCGGGTGTATCGCCGGATATCAGCATGCCGCAACTCATCGACAGTGAGAGTGTCGGTGAAAGCGCCTACGATACCGCCCTGCCCTGGGACCGTATCCACGCCGTGCGTCACGCCAAATATTTCAATCTGAAAGACATGGTACCGGAGCTTGCACGCAAGCATGAGAAACGCACCGAAACCGATCCGGACTTCGTCTTCCTGCGGGAACAGTTCAAGTATCAGATTGACCAGACCAACAAAAAAACCGTCTCTCTGAATGAGTCTGTGCGCAAACAGGAGCGCGAACAGATGAATCAGGACATGCTGGTCATGGAAAACAAACGCCGTGTGGCCAAAGGGCTGGAGCCTTACGAGAGCTTCGAAGCACTGGAGAAGAGTGAATCCGAAGACACCGAACCGGTGGGTGGCCCTGTAGAGATATCCCTGGAGGAAGACCCCGTACTGAACGAGGCGGGCTTCATCATGGCCGACTTTATCGGACTCACCAAGCGCAGTAGCTCGCCGCAGGTGGCCAATTTCGATTGAGTTTTACACATAACAGGCCGGGTTAACCCGGCCCGCGTCAGAGCCTGGCCCGGCATTCGCAACCCGAATCCCGGGCCTTGGTTTATAAGAATTTAGGGGAGGGAAAAAATATGAAAGTCATATCGTTTAACGTCAACAGCCTGCGGGCGCGCTTGCATCAGATGGAAGCACTGGTACAAACGCATGCTCCAGACATCATCGGCCTGCAGGAAACCAAGGTTACCGACGAAGAGTTCCCGGTGGATGTCATTCGGGATCTCGGGTATGAGGTCATCTACTTCGGCCAGAAAACCCACTACGGTGTCGCCCTGCTCTCCCGCTACCCGTTCCTGAAAAAGCAGTATGGATTCCCTACCGATGCGAAAGACGCACAGCGTCGCCTCGTAGCCGGTCAGTTTGACATCGGTGCGGAAAAGCCGCTGACGGTCATCAATGGTTACTTCCCTCAGGGCGAGAACCGTGAGCATCCGGTCAAGTTCCCTGCCAAGCGCAAATACTACGCCGACCTGGACATCTATCTGAACAGCACCTGTGAAAAAGATGCTCCGGTGCTGGTGGTGGGAGATATGAACATTTCGCCAACGGATCTGGACATCGGCATTGGTGAACCCAATCGCAAGCGCTGGCTGAAAGACGGCAAGTGCAGCTTTCTCCCGGAAGAACGAGAGTGGTTGGAGAAGCTGCAGGGCTGGGGGCTGGTGGACACCTTCCGCGCACAGAATCCGGAAACCAACGATCTGTTCAGCTGGTTCGATTACCGCAGCCGCGGCTTCGAGCGCGAACCCCGCCGCGGACTGCGTATCGACCTGATCCTTGCCAGTCAGTGCCTCGCCGACAAATGCGTGGCGACCGGTATTGATTACGACATCCGTGGTATGGAGCGCCCATCGGACCATGCGCCGGTATGGGCAGAATTCAAACTCTGATCGCCGAACCACATAACGACAAAAAGGCCGTCGCGACGTATACGATAGCCTTTTTTATTTTCCCGTTCAGTCGCGCTCGGAATCTCCCAACGTCTGGTTCAGCAACGCTGCCAGACGAACACCACTCTGACGCAGCCGAAGCTCGACAACCGGTTTGTTTTTCCGATAGTAGTCATCACCCAGCTTCGCGCTTCCGGTATAGGCATTGGAGTGCGCAAGCCGGTGTGATTCCTCCGCCCAGACTTCCGGGATTTCTAGCTCTGCTTTCGCCAGCTCCCCACCATTAATCCGATCTACTTGCGCCGTTGCGAATACCTTCCAGTCCTCGACAAAACCCGCTGGCAAATACGTGTCCCAGAGTGCGTGAAGATTGGTTTCAAATCCGTAAAAAGAAACCTTTACATCATTGCCACCGCGATCGTCTCGCAGTCCGGTGTGCATCGGCTGGTGGATATCTTCGACAAAGTGTACGAGGAAGAGCAGCGCCTCTGCCCGCTCACGGTCGCTCAATGTTTTATCGGCAAGCTGTGAGCGATAGGTCTCGATAGCCTTGAGAATACAGCCCTGTGAAGGGCAGTCCCGCGACGGTTCGTAGGTCTGCCAGGTCACCGGCAGATTGATGTAATGCAACGGCGCGGCCCAGTTATAGCGCTCATCGCCGCGAATACGGTCCGCCCAGGTACCCGCTTCTGCCAGGCTGCCTTCGCCCTTCAGCCGTAGCAAACGTGTTACCTCACCCCGCACATCTTTTTCGAGCAGTTGCCACGCGATTTCACCGGCGGCGCGGTGCCCGTCCGGGCCCCACGCCAACACCGGCGAACACAGTAGCGCTGCCACAAGAAAACTGCTGATTTTAAAAATTCCGTTCATGGCTCCCCCAAAAAACGTACACACCAACGATAGCGGAGCAAAGCCTAGAGAATGAGTGTGACAATTTCTGGATCGACGAGAAGCCGGTATCAACGGTAACCATTTTGCGACAATCCGGACACAGATCCTTAACTCCCCTGAAAAACTCTCTGACCAGAATGGGCGCGCCGGAATTCCGGTGAACACATAAAGAACGATCAGAGATACCAATGTAGGGAACTGCAGTGCGGCGACGACTGCTCTGCGGTAAATACGAAATCAGGAGAGTTTCATGAATCACAGCCATTTTCCGCGCGCCCTTATTTCGGCCGCGGTAATTGCCACACTGGGTATGGCACCCGCGGCGTTTGCCCAGCAGACCACGTCATCCATTCGCGGTCTAGTGACCAGCGAGGCCGGCCAGCCGGTGAAAAATGCCACCGTAACTATCGTGCACCAGCCGTCAAAAAGCCGCAGTGTCATTCAGAGTAACGACAGTGGCCGCTTCAATGTTTCCGGTCTGCGTGTGGGAGGTCCCTATACCATTCGCGTGCAATCCGACGCGGGCGAAGAGGTCCTGGAAGGCGTCTATCTCAGTCTGGGCAATGCCTTGAACCTGCCCATCGAGCTGGATCGCGACAATCTCGAAGTGAACGCGGTGGAAGAAGTAGTGGTCACCGCTGAAGCCAATAATTACAGCAATCGCGGCTCCAGTGGCGTATTTGGCGAGGATCAGATTGCCACTGCCGCCACCTTCAATCGCGATATCAAGGATGTCATCCGTGCAAACCCGCTGGCGGTTGTGAGCCCGGACGGTACGGAACTGAGCATCGCCGGAAGCAACCCTAAGTACAACGCACTCACCGTGGACGGCGTGGGGCTCAATGATACTTTTGGTCTGCAATCCAACGGCTACCCAACCAATCGGCCACCAATTTCCCTGGAGGCAGTGGAACAGATTTCGATCGCATACGCACCTTTTGATGCGCGCATCGGACGTTTTACCGGGGGCAATGTCAATGTCGTGACCAAGTCAGGCAGCAACGAGTTTCACGGCAGTGCATTTATGGAATCCGTACCCTGGACCGGTACCGCACGAGACGATCGATTGCCGACAGATGGTAGTGTGGCTGAGTTTGACGTGGAAAACGAGGAGCAGACCTACGGTGCCACCTTCAGTGGCGCGCTGCTACAGGACAAGCTGTTCTTCTTTTCATCCTATGAAAAATGGGAAGAAGAGATCGCGTTCAACTACGATCTGAACACCCTGTCCAACCATCGGGTCAGTACCGCGGAAGCGAATCGTGTGCTCGATATCATGCGCGATGTCTACGGCCTTGAGGATTCCATTGGTGCTGCACCAGAGCCCGACAGCGATGAAAAATTCCTGATCAAACTGGACTGGAATATCGGCGACAATCACCGTGCAGACTTTACCTATTCCAGCCAGGAAACCCGCTCTGCAAACAATTACACCGACAGCGAAAGCACCCTGAACCTGGCCTCCAACCTTTGGACCATGGCCCAGGACACCACCTACTACAGCAGCCACCTGTTCTCCGACTGGAGCGACGTGTTCAGCACTGAGGTAAGCCTTTCCTACAAGGATTACGAACAGGCCTCTCTCACCAGCGCCAATTGGGGCGAGATCAATATCACCACCGACAGTGGCTACATCGTTGCCGGTGCCGATGAAAACCGCCACGCCAATGTGCTCGCCAACGAAGTATGGAGTCTGGGACTCCACGGCTTCTATACCGCGGGTAACGTGCAATATCGCTTTGGCGGTGAAATCGAAGACACCTGGAATTACAACCTTTACGGCCGCCACGCCGCCGGTACCTGGAGCTTCGACAGTATTGACGATTTCGAAAACCGCGAAATCAACAACTTCCAGTACAGCAACGCCTACACCAATGACATCCAGGATATCGCCTACGATGTCAACGGCAGAACCTACGCGCTCTACGGGGATGCCACTGTGGAGCCTGCAGCGGGTCTGGAGCTTGTCGCCGGTCTGCGCTATGAAACACTGAGCATTGACAGCGCACCGAATGCGAACCGCAATTTTGAACAGACCTACGGCTATTCCAATACCGAAAACCTGGACGGACGCGACATCTGGCTGCCCCGGCTGGGCTTCAACTGGGACCTGCGCGACGACCTGACCCTGCGCGGCGGTGTGGGTCGATTCAGCGGTGGTATGCCGCTGGTATGGGTCTCCAACGCCTATACCAACGATGGCACCACCAAGGATTCCGTCTATCTCACCAGCCTCGATGCAAACGATGTGGATTTCACCCGCATCCCCGGCGAGGCCCTGAACAGCCTGGCACCCGGCGCCGGTAGCACCAACAATATTGACCCGGATTTCAAACTGCCATCTGACTGGCGCTACCAGTTGGCCGCGGACTACGTTTTCGCGATTCTAGGTCTGGGGGACGATTTCAATTGGACCACCGAATTCACCTATGTTGAGCGTGAAAACGCCGTTTACTGGCGTGACCTGTCGCGGGTGGACAACGGCAAACGCGTGGGTAACCGGATTATCTGGGACAACGTTTATGCGGGCACCGAGTTCGAAGACAACTACGATCTGGAACTCACCAACGTCGACGACGGTGGTCGCAGTATCTTGTGGTCAACGGCATTGGACAAGGCATTCAGTAACGGGCTGTCTTTCAACGTCTCCTACACCCATCAGGACATCACTGAAGTCAATCCCGGAACCAGTTCCACGGCGGAGTCCAACTATCAATACGAGGTGGTGGAGAGCCGCAACCTGCCGCTTGAAGGCACCGCTTACTATGAAATTGAGCACCGCGTGGTACTGAACCTCGGCTACCGCACCGAGTTCTTCCAGGGATATGCCACCAACTTCAACCTGTTCCTTGAGCGCCGTTCGGGGCGCCCGTTCTCCTGGACCCTCGGCGCCTTCCGTGATGCGGGCCTTGGTGATCAGACCAACTTCGACGACTCCGATGTCTACCTGGCCTATATTCCATCCGGAGCCGATGACCCCACCGTGGATTTTAACACCGGCCTCGGTTACGACGAAATCATGGCGATTGCGCGCGATGCCGGCGTGGCGGGAGCCGCCGGAGGGTATACTGGCAAATACAGCGACACCATGCCCTGGGTAACCACCATGGATCTGGCCATTACTCAGGAGGTGCCCGGGTTTATGCCGGAGCATCGCGGCATGGTGTATTTCACTATCGACAATTTCGCCAACCTGCTGAACGACGACTGGGGCAAGGTGTACGACCTGTCGTTCCCCCAGCAGATCCTGTTCGACTACGACATCAATGATCAGGGACAGTATGTTTACTATGCCCCGTTTGATGGCGTGAAAAACAAAAACTACAGTCGTTTCCAGGCGGCCGAGTCCACCTGGCAGGTGAAGCTGGGGCTGCGTTACGCGTTCTAAGCGCGCCCCGCCCAAACAAAAATGGCCTGTCTTAGACAGGCCATTTTTATGCTTGCAGTTGCGTTTTACACCCCAACCCAGCGCTCCAACGTTTCCGCAAGGCTGTCCTTGCTCAGCGGCTTGGTAAGGAAATCATCCATTCCCGCCGCCAGGCACCGCCCTTCAAATTGTTCTTCCGTGGTACTGGTCAGGGCAATGATCGGCAAGCGGTCATCGGGTGAGAATTCGTTCTCCCAATGGCGCAGCCGCTCAATGATTTCAGCACTGTGGGTAGTGTTCTGTTGGCAATCCACCAGCAACAGGTCGTAACTGTGGTCGGGCAGCAGGCTCAGGGCGGCATCTACGGACGGTACCACTTCCAGCTGATAACCCAGTGCCTGGAGCATTTCTTCGGTAACCCCCTGGTGTTGCCGCGACTCCTCGATCAGCAACAGTTTGCGTTTGCGGTTAACCTCAGCGCTGGTGCAGACCACACGGCGGCTGGACTTCTTGAGGCCACCAAACAGGCGCACAACAAGTGCGTCATGAAATTCCTTGCGCGTCAACGGGCGCGGCAGATACTGGGCTTCCGGCTCGGAGGCCGCCAGCGGGGCAAAATGTTTTTTGTGCCCGAGACTGCCAAGGCACAACAGGGGAAACTTCGCAGGACTATTGCGCGACGCAGAGTTGATTACCTGGGTCACACCGCTCAGTAGACGGGAATCCCCCATGGCCGGCGCCAGAATGACCAACTGCCCTCGCGCGATCGCCTGCAACAGCTCATCGGTAGGCTCGGTACTGCCATCCGCCCAGTGTTTGCTCGTCACCTCCATCCCGAAAGATTGCAGCATCTGGGCAATACCGGTAACAAACAGGCCCTTCTGGTGCAGCAGCAGAACGTCGACGTCCTGCAGACGGCGGTCCGGCTGCAAGTAGATGCGCTGATTCGGTTCGATTTCGAACTTGATCACCGCGAGATAGCGGTTGCCATCGTCTGAGGAGTGCAGCTGGAGAAAGCCACCCATGGCTTCCGCCAGCCCCTTGGCGATATTCAAACTCAGCCCGGTGGTTACCTGGGTGGTATCCCGGCGGGAAAAAGCACCGAACAATTCGGACTCATCCGGAAGGATTTCACCACAGCCGTTGTCACTCAACTTGATGGTCAGCTGCCCTTCCCCGCCGCCGACCTGCTCGAATACAACCTCGCCCCACAGTTCGCCACTCTGGGCAATGACGGTGGCGGAGTCCACCAGGTTGCGGATCAGCTGCGCGGTTTTGCGGTTATCACCGGTCACCATGACCGGCAGATCTTCACTGATCTGAAAGTTGAACTCGAGGCGCTGGCGCTGGGCCGCACGGGCAGCCACCTTGAATGCTTTCTCCAGCGTTCGCACCAAATTGAAAGGCGCCCGGCGCAGATGAATATCCTTGCGCGCCACCCGGGTAAACATGCCGACGTTATCCACCAGCTTGAGTTGCTGGTTGTTAGCGTATTTCGCCAGTCGCAACCATTCCCGCTGGCGTTCGGAAAGGCGATCACCTTCAAGCAGCGCAAGCGCACCGAGCGAATCGGACAGCTGACTGCGGAACTCCTGCCCCACATTGGCCAGGAACTCATTGGTGACTTCCACCGCCGCATCCGAATTCTTACGCGCCGCGGCCAATTTACTGGCCTTCTGCTGCAACTCCTGCATGGCGGCCACGCGATCCCAGTAATTCTCCGACTCGCGCCGCGCCTGATGCGCCATCAGCCACACAAAAGTGAGCGTCAGCGCTCCATAGATAGCACCGAGGATCTCTCCGGTCATAAACCCCTGAAGCGCCACCGGCACCAGGGATGTCGCGAAAAACCAGGTGAGAAACCGGTAATAAGGTGCGAATACCGACGCCACACTGGCACAGAAAACTACGGTATACAGCCACAGGAACTGGGTGGAGGGCGAGAAGCCCAGAAGAAACACATGGAAAAATAGAATCACACCCCACCAGATGGCACCCAGGGTTGAGGCGAGGAAATAGCGGTGCCGCCAGCGTTTCGGGCCGGAAGCGTAAATATGTTCAAAACGAAAAACGTAATAACCCCGCACCAGGGTTACCAGCACCAGCACAATGGCCAGTACCAGCACCAGCCGCGGCGCTATGCTGCGCAGTTCGCCAATAGCAATTGCGATGGCAAACGCGGCCAGACTGAACAGAAGCCCACGACGGCTGTATTTGGCAATACGGGTGTCGGTATTGCGGCAAACACGGCGGTCCTTCTGGACCTTCAGTTCGGGGTGATCAAATAAAGGCATAAGACGATTCCGGTGAACGCTCCCTGTATCCGGCCGTGCGCTGGCAGCGGCCCTGGAGTCACTGAGGCCCTACTGGCCCAATCCCATGACTTCAACCAATACGGTTTTCACAACAAAGCCCAGCAAACCAAGGCCGAGGGCCGTAAACAGAATAAAGGTACCAAAGCGGCCTGCTTTGGACTCCTTGGCCAGATTCCACACGATAAACATCATGAACAGGATCAGGCCACCAATTCCCAACACCAGGGAATACTCTTCAAACAGCTCAAAATTCATGGCACAAATTTTCCGCTTCGGTGGCCAGGCTTGAAACGACACCCCGACGTCCAGCACCGGAGAAAAATTGGCGCGTATTGTATAGGAGGTATTGGTACGAAACCACGAATTAGCGGCAGATGGGAAAGGGATTTCCGGAGGTCTACGCGCCCTGGTAGTAGTCACCGTCGTCGATGCGGGTCCCGCACTTGATGCGGCGAACCTCCCGGTCCCGGTAGCGACTGTCGTGCCAACAGCGCGGCAGCGCCTCACCGGACAGGAACTCAAGCTGTGACTTGTCGAACACCTCAGGGTCCTGCACTTCTTCACCCCAGAGGTAGCGCCCGATGACAGTCAGCTCATAGGGATTGGCAAGGGTAACGATATCGGCAACGTCGACAAGGTGTTTGGTCCCGGAATCTCTTAACAGCATCTTCTTCCCCTGTTTCTCATCAATACTCATGAGTATAGGGAGAATTACACGCCATCTCCGGTGGAATTTGGTTCTACATTTTCACCTTGGGCGGTGGATAGATAGCACTGCAAAGAGGTTTATCCTTCGCAAAAACAGGTGAATTATAAATAAAGCCCGAAAGACTCACCGAAAAAATAGAATTGTCGATTAAACCCCACCCTCAGACTTCCAAAAGATACGCCAGGGGTCACCACCGTCGCGAACTCTCGACCCGATGCAGGATTGCCGCACCTCAAGCCGGCGCCCCTACAACTCCGGGGATTCACCCTCGATGTGGTTGAAGGGTCAACGCTCCAGAGTCAACCGGGCTGACACCATCCCCTCTTCCGCCAACGCATCGACGCTGACCGAGCGGATAATGAAACGCTGTTGCAGCAGGGTATTGAGCCAGGGCTGCAGATCCTGATAACGGGCCTCGTCAATCCACAGACGAATGCGGCCGTCCCCTTCCGGCTCAAACCGCTTGATGGTGACTTTGTGGTTGCTGGCCGCGGCCGTCACTCGCTGCAACAGGGTACCCTGAGCTTGGGAATTCCCACCACTGCTGCGCTGGATACGCTCCAGTTGGGGGCGCTGCTTTTCTATCCAGGCCAGCAGTTCCCGCGATTGCTCAGCCTCGGTACGGGCATTGTCAAAATACGACTGCGCCGGCTTGAACAGGCCAAACACAATAAATAATGCGCCGAGGAATAACCCCAGCAATCCCAGTGCGCGCTGGTCGTTGGCCGGTAGGGCCACCCATTTGCGACGCCACTGCTCAATGGTCTGTTTCATACTGATCGATGATCTTACTGATAGTTTTATTCGCTTGTGCCTGGTCGAAAGGCGCGCGGCTCAGCGCAGTCGAATCCGACCGGAAACACCATTTTCCAGCTCATTCGCGGCAAGAAGCTCGGCCCTGAACTGGCTTCCGTCATTGAGTTTGCCAACCACATCATCGAGCTGCCCGAGATTGGCCGCGCGCAGCTGTAGCACCAGCTCTCCGCGGTTACCGTCAAAGCGCAGGGACTGCAACTTCAGGTCCCCGGCATTGGCCGTGCTCCAGACGGCACTCAACTGCTGCAACTGACTGGCGAATTCGCCACCGCCACCGGCCGCCTGATTCAGGTAACCGGTCACCTGACGGCGCAAATCCGCACCGGGAGAATCGCCGGGGAAAATCTCACTGAACAGCGTCCGCGCGGCGTCGTCCGCCCGGTCCGCCTGAATTCTGTAGAAGGTACCCGCACCGACAAAGAACAGCAGCTGCAACACAAAACAGGCCGCAACCGCAATTGCGGGTGTTTTCCACCATGGACCGGCATCCGTCTTGAGGGAAATCTGATATTCGCCAGTCAGCAGATTACCCGGAATACTGGCTCCCTGCGCTTGCAACCAGGCTTCCTCAGGCGCCCCCTCGGCCACGGCAACTTCACCCAACTGCTGAAACGTCGCGAGTTCCAGCTCGTTCACATCCCCGCACAGGCGCAGCTTGACGCCGGTATCCCCAGCACCAGTGGTTTCGCTTTCACCTTCCTCCGCAAAGAGGCTCTCCGCAATGACGCCCGCAAGCGGACGATTGACGGTCAGGCCACGTCCTTCCGCCTGCCAGAAATGCGCTTTGTCGCGCTCCAGCCAGATGGCAGAACCCGCACCGGCAGCCAGCAAATGGTATTCGGGGATAGCGGCAACCACCGGCCACCCAAGGCGCTCGATCTGCTGTTTGAGCGCGGCCAGTTTGTCGTTGGAAGCCGCCATCAGGCTACAGAGGTCGCCCGCGACCGGCTCGCAGACAAAATGCAGATCTTCAACGTCTTCGGCCAGCTGGTCTTCCACCATATAGCCGAGGGCACTGCTCTGGCGCCGCGCCGCACGCGGCACAACTTCGAGACCACTCCACACCCAGCTCCCGGGCAGAATGAGCACCGCCCGCTCACCGGGCTCGAAAACGAGTGCGCTGGAATCCGGCAACTCCGCCTCTCTCACCGCTCCCGCGGCATCGGCATCGTTGGCGCCCGCCGGCACGGACGCTGAGGTATCCGCCGCGAAGGCCCTCTGGAATTCGTCGTCGATGGCGACTGTATGCCAACCGTCAGACTGCCAACGCTGCAGGAGCACACTACCGGCCGGCAGTATCTGCTCGCCGGAATGCGCACCGGCCCCCGGCTCCCACAGACGCAATAATTTCAGTTCCTGACTCAATTAATCCCCCAGTAATTCCTGCAAAAACTGCCCGGAAAATTCCCGCCGCTGACGTTGTATTACTTTTACTCGACCGGTTCTGGTGTCCAGTTTCAGAATGGATTCCCAATACTGGCGGTGCTCCAGCCCCAGCTGTACAGCGATATGCGCGACATAATACGCGCTGTTGAAATCCACGTCCCCGCCGCCGGTAATCCCAAAACCGGACAGATCCGCCATCTGCATGAAAGGCGTACCGCTCTCCCGCTGCGTGATCAAACCGGCGATATTACCGCTCGGGAACACGGCTTCCAGTAATGCCTGTGAGGCAGTATTGACGTTGATCTTGGTGCCCGCTTCCGGCAGCGCACACAACTGCGGTTCGATCAGTCGCCACTCCTCCGACTCCATACCCTGCACGGCGCTCAGTTCCGATACGTCGGTAATCATGGTATCGGGGGTGCGATGGGCGAACTCCAAACCGAGATAACCGGTATCTTCGGTATCCGAAGCCAGAGGGGTATCCCCTGGATCGACCCAATCCTCGATGGCGAGCGCACTCTCCTGGCGGGCACCGAGATTGCGCACCAGCCGCTTGAGGATTTCGCTGTTTTCATTCGCGCCGCCACCGGCTCGACTCAACGTTAAATTATTTACATTAAAACAAGACTGCAAATCTTTGATTTGTATGCGTATTTTTCCGTTGCTCGGATTAAATTCCGCCAGCCGTTGAGCCCAGGCTTCCAGCAGGTTGTCACTGGCATTACCCGCGTTTCGGTCTTCTTCGAAGTCCTTTTCCAGCGCGATGATGGCCCAAGCCTCGGCGCCCTGAACGAATTCGGCCAGCTGGGTATTCGCGAGAATCGCACTGGTACGGGAAATAGCCAGGCGATTACGCATGACCGCGTGGGTAACAGCGGCGATGGCGATAACCATCACCAGGAGTACCGTGATCAACGCCACACCGCGCTGCTGTCTGAGACCGACGCGGATCACGGTGAGTCCTCCGAACTCCGGCCGTTCTCAGAGTCACCGCGATCACCTGAGCCGCCACCGTCGTCTTTGGAACCACCGCCGTCATCGCCCTCCCCGCCGCCATCGCTTTCACCACTATCACCACCATTATCGCCACCCGAGCTTGAGCTGCCGCCCGTCTCGATGGTGTATTCCGGTAGTGAAAATACCCTGTGCATCTCGCCCGCCTTGCGGGTCAGCAGAGTAATCTCGATGGCCTCGGGCAGCCGCAAGTCCGCCTCACCGGGTGTAGCGCTTGATGACGCCGGCGGCCACTGCGCCAGCCAGACCTGGGTATCGCGATCGTAGTAGCGCACGTTGAGATCGAGGATACCGTCCAGGATGGGCTCCGCGACCGGCTCTGAGTCCGGACCGCGGTCGAGAATGCGCCAGCGGCTACGAAGGAGCAGTGCAGAGTCATCATCTTCGTCGCGGTCGCGACTACGCGCCGACTCCTCTTCCGGGTAACCGATACCGTAATGCAGGCGCAACAGGTTGCCGCGGGGCTCACCAGTCAGATTGGCGGCCCCCAGGCGGGTAAATTCGAATTCGTTGGCGACGCCCTGGAATGCGGGTTCATAGCCGCTGTAGGCGTTTTTAATCGGACGCACGGTTAATTGGCGCAGGTCGTCATCCAGCCGGTACATGGCCATGGAAAGACGGCGCATTTCGTCCGCGCGGGCGGTCAGCACCCGATCAGTGGTGAAGAAGGATTCAAGCAGCGAATAGGAGCCAATGCCAATGATCGATACGATCACCAGCACCACCATAACTTCGATTAGTGTAAAGCCGCGGTTGCGACCGAGGAGTGCCGCGTTCATGAATCCATCGCCGTGGGGTCGGGTTGCGCTACCCAGGAGTCGATAGTGAGAATCGGCGGTTTGTCCGGCCACCCGACCTGCACAACAATATGACGCATGCGCGGTTCACTGGTGCTCTTCACTTCGGCGCTGACCTGCCACTCTCGCTCGGACAGGATCATTTTTTCCGTCTTTTTCCCAAGCGGTGGCCAGTCAGTGCGCAAGCGAATTTCCGCCAGGGCCTGTTGCGCTACCCAGTTGGCGGCGAGACGTTCCTCCAGCGCCGTCTGCTGCCGAACACTGTCCTGCATGGTCTTCAGAACGCTCGCGGCAATCACCCCGAAAATCACCAGAGCGACAAGAACCTCAACCAGAGTGAAACCGCGCTGGCACCGGGGAAAACGGACGTCAGTAATCATCGGCCTGCCACTCCAACTCCATTCCGTGAAGGGTGCTGTAGGAAATGATCGCAGCGCGACCGATATCGCCATCTCTCAGCAGAAAGAAGCCGATTTCCACTGGCAGTACTTCGCCACTGGAAAGCGCCGCGAACTGGGGCAGCAGCTCCTCTTTGTCATCTTTATCGCGCCCGCCCCCCTTGCCACGGCGGCTGCCGCCGAAACTCGATTGCTTGCTGGTATTACCGGGTAGCTCAGTCTGCGACAGCACCTCTATGCGCATATTCGACGGCAGCTCATGAGCGGTAAAACGGCGGGCATTGGCCGCATTTGGCGTAGCCGAAAAGTCGATCTCCTGCCATTTCATGGTGCTGGAGTCGTAGCGCACCACCTGATAGCTGCGCTCTTCAAACACCACGCCGTAGTGGGCCTTGTCGATCAGCGCCCGGTCTGCCACCAGATTGAGGAGGTTTCCCAGCCGCTGAACCTCCCCGGTCCAGTGTCGGCTATCGGTATTGTTCAGGGAGAGCGTCGCCATACCCGCGAGAGAGGCGATGATGACAATCACCACCAGCAATTCGATCAGGGTAAAACCCTGTTGGTCGCGGGCTGTAACGCACATGGAAGGCTCAGATCAGCCTCAGAGTTCAGACGCAACGAGATCGGCGGCCTCGCCTTCGCCACCCGGCTTGCCATCGGCGCCCAGGCTGAACAGGTCATAGGGACCGCTGCTGCCGGGGCTGATGTACTGGTACTCGTTACCCCAGGGGTCCTTCGGCGCCTTCTTCAGGTAGGGCTCATTCCAGTTCTTGGCCTCCGGGAACCCGGACGGCTTGGTCACCAGCGCTTCCAGGCCCTGGTCAGAACTCGGGTAGACAAAGTTGTCCATGCGGTACATATCGAGCGCAGTGGAGATCGCCCGCAGGTCCACGGTCGCCGCCTTGACCCGAGCCTCACCGGTACGCCCCATGATATTTGGCACCACCAGTGCACCCAGCACACCCAGAATCACGATTACCACCATGATTTCGATCAGGGTGAAGCCCCCATTTTTACGCATGTTTCTCATCATTCACCTCGTATAGAGAGATTGGCCAGCAGGCCGTGTACTTTGCCGCATTGTTCGTCTTTTGAACAGATCTGGTGACCGTCAGACCACCAGCTGATTCATGCTCATGATCGGCATCATGATGGCCATCACGATAAACAGTACGATTCCCGCCATCACCAGCAGCATGATGGGCTCGAACAGGCTGACAAAAGCCGTCACCGCCCCCTGCAGGTCCCGTTCCTGGTTCTCCGCCGCCCGCACGAGCATCTGGTCGAGGGTACCGGAGGACTCACCGCTGGCGATCATGTAGGTCATCATCGGCGGGAAGTACTGCACGTCCTCCAACGCCCGCCGCAGGCTACCGCCCTCACGCACAAACTTCTGCGCGACCTGCAGGCGCTCCTTCAGGTAATCGTTGCTCATCACACCACTGGCAATCCCCATGGCCTGCACCAGTGGCACACTGCTGCCGGTCAGGATCGCCAGGGTGCCCACATAGCGCGCACTCTGGCCACCGCGCACCAGCCAGCCGATCACTGGCATGTCCAGCAGCCGGTGGTGGAAGCGGTAGCGGAAGCCATCCTGACGCAAGAGCAGCATCCAGCACACCACCAGCAGGACAATTGCGGGCGGAATCATCCAACCCCAGGCGGAAATGAAATCGCTGATGGCAACGAGAATACGGGTGGCCAGCGGCAATTGCTGACCGGTACCAGTGAATGCCTCGATCACATCCGGGACCACGTACACCATCAAACCGGTAACCACCAGAACACAGATGACCACCAGCACCAGAGGGTAGATCAGCGCCAACTGTACCTTCTGGCGGAACACCTGCTGGTTTTCGGTGTAATCACCGAGACGCTCCAGCACGTCGTCCAGGTGTCCGGAGTGCTCTCCGGCTTCTACGGTAGCGCGGTAAAGTTTCGGAAATGCGCGAGGGAAGCTGCCCAGAGCCTGTGCGAAACTGTGCCCCTCCAGCACTTTGGCCCGCACCGCAAGTACGATGCGTCGCACCTTCTGATTGCGGGTCTGATTGGCGATTGCGCCGAGGGTTTCTTCGAGGGGAATACCGGCGCGCAGCAGCGTGGCAATCTGTCGCGTCAGCAGTGCGAGCGCCTTGATCCCCAACCCGGGACTGCCGGAGATCAGGCTGCCGGAGGCGGCACCGCCAGAGGACTCTGAGGCCGCGGTGACCTCCAGCGGAATCAGCCCTTTCGCCCGCAACTGCTGACGGGCAGCCTTGGCGCTGTCCGCTTCCAGCGTGCCGCGATTCTTGCGCCCGCCGCTGTTGAGGGCGGTGTACTCGAATGCACCCATGTCAGGACTCCTGGGTTACCCGTAGTACTTCTTCCAGTGAAGTGATTCCAGCCAACACTTTGGCCATACCGTCGTCGCGAATACTCGGCCCCAGTTTGCGGGCCTCCTGAACCAGTGCGCTCTCCGACGCGCGGTCGTGGATCATCTGGCGCAGCTTCTCATTCACCGGCACCAGCTCATAGATACCGACGCGTCCAAGATATCCGGTGTGGTTACATTTCTCACAGCCACCGGGCCGGTGGATGGTGGCATCGGCCCCCTCTTCCAACCCGAGCATACGGCACTCAAATGCATCCGCTGCGTGGGGCTGGCGGCAATCCGGGCAGAGCACCCGCACCAGTCGCTGCGCCAACACCCCGATGATACTGGACGACAGCAGGAAGGGTTCGATACCCATATCCACCAGACGGGTCACTGCACCCAGTGCGGTATTGGTGTGCAGGGTGGAAAGCACAAGGTGACCGGTCAAACTCGCCTGAATGGCGATTTGCATGGTTTCGAGGTCGCGGATTTCCCCCACCATCACCACATCCGGGTCCTGACGCAGGATCGCACGCAGCCCCCGGGCAAAGGTCATATCCGCCTTGGTGTTCACCTGAGTCTGGCCGACGCCTTCCAGGTTGTACTCCACCGGGTCTTCCACCGTGAGGATATTCTTCTCGCGGTTGTTGATGCTGGCGAGGCCCGCGTAAAGCGTGGTGGTCTTACCGGAGCCGGTGGGACCGGTGACCAGCAGAATACCGTGGGGGCGACCCAGCAGATCCATCATCACCTTGAGGTCGCGCTCGGCCATACCCAGATTGCGCATGTCCATCTTGCCCGCCTGCTTGTCCAGCAGACGCATAACCACCCGCTCGCCGGCGGAAGACGGCATGGTGGAAACCCGCACATCCACTTCACGCCCCCCCATCAACAGGGAAATCCGTCCGTCCTGGGGTACGCGCTTTTCCGCGATATCCAGTTTCGCCATCACCTTGATCCGGGACACCAGCAGCGGTGCCAGGGCGCGGCGGGGCTGCAGGACTTCGCGCAGAACACCGTCAACGCGGAAGCGCACCACAAGGCGCTTTTCAAAGGTTTCGATATGGATATCCGAAGCCCCCTGTTTCAGAGATTCGGCAAAAATGGCGTTGATCAGCTTGACGATGGGGGCGTCGTCTTCCTGCTCCAGAAGGTCTTCGGTTTCAGGCAGAGAGTCCGCCACGGCGGCGAGATCGAGATCGTCGCCCAGGCTTTCCACATCGGAAAGATTGCCACCCTCGCGGTTTTCATACTGGCGCTGCAGAGACTGCTGGAAACTCTCCTGATCCACCGCGGCAATCCCCAGCGGCAGTTCGCAAAGCCGCTGCACTTCCGCCAGCACACCGGGATTGAGAGGTGCCACATACTGCAACACCGGTGTTCCCTCAACCTCTGCCAACAGCACCTGATGACGCTTGGCAAAGGCATAGGGCAGACGTTTCACCGCGAGCACCGCCATTATTTGAAGTCCTCAGGCTCCACGGGCGGTACTTCTTCCTGCTGCTCCATACTGGCAGCGGGAGGGAGCAGATCCGGGAGAATCTCACCGCGGTTCCAGTCCCATACGCGGCTGGTGGTGTCGCGCAGTCGCAGCTGCTTCTCCTGCATGTCGCGATAGCGACGGCGGGTTTCCTCATAACCGGCAACCTGGTTGCTCAGAATGCGCGGACGCAGGAACACCATCAGATTGGTCTTGTCGACGGATTTATCCGAGTTACGGAACAGACGACCGATGCCCGGAATATCGCCGAGCAGCGGCACCTTCTCATTGATTTCCGTGACCTTGTCTTCGATCAAACCGCCCAGCACCAGGATAGCGCCATCGTCGATCAGCACTTTGGTACGAATCTCGCGTTTGCTGGTAACGATATCCGCAGCGCCTTCGGAAAACGGCAGCACATTTTCCACCGTCTGTTCGATTTCCAGAGTGACGGAATTGTTGTTATTGACTCGCGGCGTCACCTTCAGCGTGGTACCCACGTCCTGACGCTGAATGGTGGTAAACGGATCATTGTTGCTGCCTGACAGCAGCTGCTCACCGGTAATAAACGGCACGTTCTGGCCGACGAGGATTTCCGCCTCTTCGTTATCCAGCGCCATGATGGTCGGTGTAGACAGGATGTTCGCATTGCTTTCGCTTGCCATGGCATTGATCGCTACCCGCACATCGGTACCGGTGAGAAAACCGAGGTTAAGGCCAGGGCGCGCGAGATTCAGAGGCGACAGGGAAAACGGGTTGTATTCAGAGAGTACATTGCCGTCATCGTCAATGATCGGAGTTTCCGCGAAATCATTTTCAAAGCCTGCGAAAACATCGTTGTTGTTGCCCGCAATCCATTTGACCCCGAGGCGGTTGCCGGTGCCCTCAGTCACCTCGACGATAATGGCCTCAATCAACACCTGCGCACGGCGCACGTCCAGTTTGGCAATCACGCCTTTCATGGTTTCCAACAGAGACGGAGGTGCGGTAAGCACCAGCGCATTCAGCTCTTCGTTCACCTGGATGCTCACTTCCACATCCGCGACCTGCTGATCTTTCTCTGTCTTCTGAATACTGCCGCTCATGCCTTCGAGTATCGGCTTGAGGTCCGCGGCGCTGGCGTACTGCACGTAAATCACCGCGGTATTGCCCTCACCGGATAGCGGCTGGTCCAGGCGCTCGATGACTTTTTTGAGTTGTTGGCGAGTAACGGGATCGCCCGTCAGGAGAATCGCGTTGGAGCGCTCGTCAACGGCGATACGCAGTGGCTGGACATCGCTGCCCGCCTGCTTGCCACCGCCCTGTAACAGCTCATTGATGACCTGCTTGACCTCCTTTGCGGAAGCGAACTCCAGCGGCACCAGCTCAATGTCGATAGCACCGGCGCGGTCCAGCTGCTTGATCAGACGCACGATCTGCTCGATGTTGGCTGCGCGGTCGGCAACAATCAGGGTGTTGGTATCGGCGTAGGCGGCCAGGTGGCCGGTCTGGGGGATCAGCGGGCGCAGCATGGCGATCAACTGCGCCGCGGAGATGTTCTCGACCTTAACGGTGCGTACAACCAGTGCCTCGCCGGGGGCCCGGGTCAGGTCATCGACGACCGGGATGGCCTGCTGTTTGGCCAGCGCATCCGGCACTACTTTCCAGGCATCACCCTGCTCCACCAGGCTGAATCCGTTGACCTGGAGCACCGACATAAACACATCGAATGCCTGCTCATGGGTCATGGGGTCACCGGCAACCACGGTAACCTTACCTTTTACGTTCGGGTGAACAATGATGTTCTTGCCGGTGAAATCCGCTGCCCAGTTTATGAGGTCACGAATGTCGGCGTTGTCCAGCGACAGCGTAACCCGCTCAGGAGTTGGTTGAACCCTCTCCGCGGACGTCTGAGCCAGCACCGAAAACGACAAAACACAACCCAGGGCGACTGCTACCAGCCGTCGGTGAAACACGCGAATCATTATAAATCTGGCTCTAATTCTTATTTATTCAGTTAAGTGATGGTCTTGAGTATTGCGCCCAATCCCCCATGGGCTCACGCGGAATCAGTTCGCAGACCGCGCCCCCTGCCGCTCTCTTGCCATTTCGCGCAGCTGCTCGAGACGCTCGCGAATCGACTGCTGCTTGTCCGCCCGGTCAGACGCCGCATTGGCACTGATGACCTCGGCGGCCTGGCGCGCATAATTGGCATACTGTTTTGGAACTGTGGGTCGGCCATCCGCATCCGGATAGGTCAGCTTTTCCATCTGTCCGTTTCTACGGAGGATAATATGATCGACCTCCACGGAATAGACTTCTGCGCCACCGGGAAGCTTGTGCCCGACATATACCCGCTCGGCGGGCTTACCGCGTTCAGACACCAACGCACTGGCGCGATCGGTGACGCTGCTGCTGAGCACGCCGGAAAGTACCAGATTCAACTGGGTGATGGGAATGTTGGCGAGGTCAATTTCCGGAGCAGCTTCGGTTTTTAGCGGGGCGACGCCGAAAAACGCCGTGGCCGGCAGAGAGACAGCGGAATTGGTCCCGACGGTACGCGTGCTGCGTTCGGCCAGTAAACCACTGTCGGCATCAGCGGCCATCACAAGATGACCGTACGCCATCAGATTGATCGCGAGCCAACCACCGACGACTGCACTCGTTGCCAGCAAACTGCGCCGAGCGGCACTGGCGGCACTACTTGCGGGGCCCTGCAGGGCGGATGTAATTGTACGTTTCACTAAAGACATGACCAAATCCGTCTCTAATAGATATCTGCTGTAGTGCGGACAGTTCGTTCTTCATTATCGGGCGCCTATTCTCGGGGCTTGAACCGAGAAAGGCAATGTTACAGCCCAGGAAAGAACAAAAAACAACCAAATGGCAACTCTGGCCGGACACACGCCCACAATTCGCACCAATAAAAAAGGCGGCTTACGCCGCCCTTTCATTGAACCCAGTATATGGCCTACCGGTTACAATTTTGTTTCAAGTTCCGGCACCGCATCAAACAGATCCGCCACCAGACCGTAATCCGCCACGGAGAAGATGGGCGCTTCTTCATCCTTGTTGATGGCGACAATCACTTTGGAGTCTTTCATACCGGCCAGGTGCTGAATAGCACCGGAAATGCCGACGGCAATGTACAGATCCGGTGCGACGATCTTACCGGTCTGCCCCACCTGCATGTCGTTGGGCACAAAGCCGGCGTCCACCGCAGCACGGGATGCACCAACCGCCGCACCCAGCTTGTCGGCAACCTTGTACAGAAGTTCAAAGTTATCGCCATTCTGCATGCCGCGACCACCAGAAATGACCACGCGCGCGGCGGTGAGTTCCGGACGATCGGATTTTGCCAGCTCCTCACCGACAAACTTGGAAAGGCCCGCGTCGTCGACAATGTCCACAGACTCAACGGCAGCACTGCCACCCTCGGCCGCTACCGGGTCAAACGCAGTAGTACGTACAGAGGCGACCTTAATAGCATCGGAGCTCTGCACGGTGGCAATCACGTTGCCGGCATACACCGGGCGCTTGAAGGTATCCGGGCTCTCGACCGCAATGATGTCGGACAGAGGCTGCACATCAAGCAGCGCCGCGGCGCGCGGCAGCATGTTTTTGCCCGTGGTAGTGGCTGGAGCCAATACATGGCTGTAGTTCTTACCCAGATCGGCAACCAGCTTGGCTACATTTTCTGCCAGCTGGTGCTCGTAAGCGGCGTTATCGGCCACCAGAACCTTGCTGACACCCTCGACCTTGGCCGCGGCTTCGGCCACCGCACCACAGCCACTGCCGGCAACCAATACATCAACATCACCACCGATAGCTTTGGCGGCAGCCACGGTGTTAAGGGTTGCGCCCTTCAGCTCGGCGTTATCGTGCTCTGCAATTACAAGAATGCTCATCAGATTACTTTCGCCTCACTTTTCAGTTTTTCCACCAGTTCTGCCACGTTCGCAACCTTGATGCCTGCCTGGCGCTCCGCCGGCGGCTCGACTTTCAGGGTCTTGGTGCGCGGGGCGACATCCACACCCAGCTCATCCGGAGTGGTCGTATCAAGGGGCTTTTTCTTGGCCTTCATGATGTTCGGAAGGGAGGCGTAGCGCGGCTCATTCAGGCGCAGGTCGGTGGTAACCACCGCTGGCAGTTTCAGTTCAACAGTCTGCAGGCCGCCGTCGATTTCACGGGTAACCTTGACCGAACCGCCATCAACATTGACCTCGGACGCAAACGTGCCCTGCCCCATACCAGTGAGTGCAGCCAGCATCTGGCCGGTCTGATTGTTGTCGCCGTCGATGGACTGCTTGCCCAGAATGACCAGTTGCGGGGCCTCCTTCTCCACCAGCGCTTTCAGGCACTTGGCCACCGCCAGGGGCTGCAGTTCGGCATCCGTCTCAACCAAAATGCCACGGTCAGCACCCAGCGCCAGCGCCGTGCGAATCTGTTCCTGACACTGCTTGGGGCCCATGGAAACAGCGACGATTTCACTGACCACACCCTTTTCTTTGAGGCGAACCGCTTCTTCAACCGCGATTTCACAAAAGGGGTTGATGGACATCTTCACATTGGCGGTGTCCACGTCCGAACCATCCGCCTTGGGGCGAACTTTCACGTTGTAATCCACAACGCGTTTCACAGCTACAAGAACTTTCATGAAAATCCCGTCTCAGTAGTCTACTTGGAAGTTGCGACCCGGCAGCCAAAACAGCGCTGACGCAACATGGGTAACTCGGGCAGCCTCCCGGCCGAGTACGATGGCGGCTCTGCCAAATCCCCGCCACGCGGGCAATTTCAGGCACCTGCGAGCCAGCCGCAAGTTCAAACAGTTGTTTGAGCGGCGTGTATGTTGGCCCTTTCAACAGGCAAAATCAATAGTGGAATACTAAGCCTAGCAGCCATTCACAGAATCAATTTCAGGTCATAATTTGGGCGTATTTCGCCGGATGAGGGCGTCAAATTTGCGCTGATTTTGCCAGCGGATTTGAAAAATGCTGCAATTGGTGGGGTTACTGAATCGCCGATATAATGCGCCAGCTTATAAATCGCCTGCCATAATTTGGCGGCTGAATAACTACATATGCTGAGGAGTGACCTGTGGAACGCGAGTCAATGGAATACGACGTAGTGATCGTAGGTGCCGGCCCCGCCGGACTTGCGGCTGCGTGCAAGCTACGCCAGATCAATGAAGACATTTCTGTCTGCGTGGTAGAAAAAGGCTCCGAAGTTGGTGCGCATATATTGTCTGGCGCAGTATTTGAACCAACGGCCCTCAATGAACTCTTCCCGGATTGGAAAGAGCGCGGCGCACCACTGCAGACCGCCGTCAACGGCGACGACATCTACGTTCTGCGCGGCCCCGAAAAAGCACTCAAAGTTCCTGGCATGCTGGTGCCCAGCACCATGCACAACGAAGGCAACTACATCATCAGCCTCGGCAACCTGTGCCGCTGGCTCGCGGAACAGGCCGAAGCACTCGGGGTTGAAATTTTCCCAGGCTTCGCTGCCGCTGAGGTGCTGTACAACGAAGATGGT
Source organism: Microbulbifer pacificus (assembly GCF_002959965.1). Taxonomy (NCBI): domain Bacteria; kingdom Pseudomonadati; phylum Pseudomonadota; class Gammaproteobacteria; order Cellvibrionales; family Microbulbiferaceae; genus Microbulbifer; species Microbulbifer pacificus. The sequence goes on along the minus strand of NZ_PREV01000027.1, from coordinate 1,055,899 downwards.
TCGGTCAAAGGCATCGCTACCGGCGACATGGGTATCGGCGCGAATGGGGAACACAAAGACAGCTACATGCCCGGCATGGAACTGCACGCCAAATACACCCTCTTCGCCGAAGGCTGCCGCGGCCATCTGGGCAAACAGTTGATTGCCAAATTCTCCCTCGACGCCAACCGCGACCCGCAGCACTACGGCATCGGCATCAAGGAAATCTGGAAAGTCGACAGTTCTCGGCACCAGCAGGGTCTGGTTGTTCACACCGCCGGCTGGCCGCTGGATGAATCCGGCTCCGCCGGTGGTGGCTTCCTCTATCATCTGGAAGACGATCAGGTAGTTGTCGGTCTGATCACCGACCTCTCCTACAGCAACCCGCATGTCAGCCCGTTTGATGAATTCCAGCGCTACAAGCACCACCCGGTGATCAAACAGTACCTGGAGGGCGGCCAGCGCATAGCCTACGGTGCCCGCGCCATCGTCAAAGGCGGCCTGCAATCCCAGCCCAAAATGACCTTTCCCGGCGGCCTGCTGATCGGCGACGACGCCGGCACCCTGAACTTCGCCAAGATCAAGGGCAATCACACTGCGATGAAGTCCGGCATGCTGGCCGCGGAATCCGTAGCCGAAGCCCTGACCGCAGAGCGTGCTGGCGACGAACTTACCGATTACAGCGAACGCTACAAAAACAGCTGGGCCTGGAAAGAACTGCACATGCAGCGTAACTTCGGGCCCGCGCAACACAAATGGGGCAACATCCTCGGCTCCGCCTACGCTTTCGTCGACATCAATCTGTTCAAGGGCAAACTGCCCTGGACACTGAGCGACAGCAAGGCGGACCACGCGCAGCTGAAGCCCGCCGCCGACTGCAAGAAAATCGAGTACCCCAAACCGGATGGCAAGCTGAGCTTCGACAAGCTCTCCTCGGTGTTTATTTCCAACACCAACCACGAGGAAGACCAACCCTGCCACCTGACATTGAAAGACAGCGACATTCCGCTGAATCACAACCTGCCCATCTACGACGAGCCCGCCCAGCGCTACTGCCCGGCTGGCGTATATGAGGTAATCGAAGAAGCTGGCAGCAAGCGATTCCAGATCAATGCGCAGAACTGTGTACACTGCAAAACCTGCGACATTAAAGACCCGACCCAGAACATTGTCTGGATCGCACCGGAAGGTGGCGGCGGCCCCAACTACCCGAATATGTAATTTTTTCAGTACTCGAGACTTGAAAGGGCACCGATGGTGCCCTTTTTCATATCTGTCCATGTCACCAGGCCACAGTCCAAACGAAAAAAGCCAGGTGCCCTTCCCGGCACCCGGCTTACCAAGCGATCCCTGTTGGTATTGGACTTCCAGGAATGTTCTTAAGTTTTTAGAACTGGTATTGCGCACTCAGCGAGAACGACTGACCAGGTTTCTCTTCAAACACGACCACATCCGCACGCTCAATCTCAATAGCTTCATCCAGCAGGTTCTGCATCTTGGCCTTGATGGTGATTTCCGAAGTGGGATACCAGGAATAGGTCAGATCCAGAGAGTGGAATGGCTGCTCGTAGGCATCAGGCGCGCCATTACGGCCAGCCAGGTACAGACGATCACCAAACACGTTATAGCCCAAGGTCGCAGAATGGTTGCCATCCGGCGAATCGAAGCCAACCAGCATGTTCACTACATAATCTGAAGCGCCAGTCATTTCACGAACCGGATTGGTCGGTGCATCGGCCCCGGAACCAGCCACCAACTCTGTTTCCTGCAAGGTCAGGTTGCCTTGCAGGAAAAAGCTATCCATGAATTCACCCATGAATCCGAGAGACTTCAGACCCTCGATTTCAATACCGGTAATATCTCCAGACTCCGCATTGATGATCTCGCGTGCCACATTGGTGTCACTGGATGCGAGCTCGAAGAACTCAATCGGGTCCAGAATATCCTTGTAATAGGCAGACAGCGTCAGGTTATCCCCGTTATCGAAAAACCACTCGGCACGGACATCAAAGTTCGTAATCTCGGAAGGACGCGCATTCGGGTTGCCCTTGATCTGCTCATCGGTGATCGGGTCAATGTAGATCGCATCAGTAATTTCACGCAAATCCGGACGAACGGAAGTTTTACTTGCGCCGAAACGTAGCTGGAAAGTATCAGCCCACAAAGATCCCATGTAGGTGAGAGACAGCGACGGATAGACTGCATCTTCTACATAAGTGGCCTCAAGAAGTTCTTCCGGGTCATTAGGAATTTGCGGATCGTCCAAAGTGTAACCGTAGGGATTCCAATCAAGAGCAACCTGGTTGTACTCTTCCCAACGGGCACCTGCAGAAATACGCCAAGTCTCATTCAGGGTCCAATCGACTTTACCAAAGGCAGCATCGGTCAAGGTAGCGGCGATATAGCTCTGATTATCAGATCCAGCTCGATCAAACACATAATTGTTGTCAGCATTAGTGATTTGCTCATCACCAAACACTTCATCCAAGCCGCCGCTGAGGGAACCAGAATCACCCACACTCAGGGCACCCAAGCGGAACTCAGTCTGCTTGTAGCTACGCCCCTTTTCCGTCCTGGCGTAGCCGCCACTCAACTCAAGGGAAGAGCTAGAAAACTCCAGCGGAAGGGTAGCGCTCCAGCCGTAGTGAACAACCTGGTCTTCCAACTCTGTAAATCGGAACGCAGAGCTGTTTACGCCAGCACTCACCGCCGATGAAACCACTTCGCCCTTGGCGTTGGTTTTGGTATCCGCAAGAATGCTCACCTCATTGGGAATATCAGTCTGCGCGGTTGCATCAGAATAGAACCAATCAACGACTAGATCATCGGGAGTCCAGTTCAGAAGACCACCGGGTACCAATCCCTTACTGGCCGGCCCCGTCTGATGGCTTCCCTTTATCTGATTTAACATCAGGTCACGCTCTTCATACTTGAGCGTGTATTCACGGAACCCGCGGCCATCAGAAACTTCACGGTTTTCGTTGAAGTAATCGCGAATAGAGGAATCGTCATCTGTATTGCGCAGATACAGGCTGGTGTAGGTTACTTCCTGCTCATCGGCGTACCGAACACCTATGTTTATATTCGCACTCAAATCGACGGAGTAAGTAGAAGTGTTCTCGGTATCGATACGTTCGTCCGGAAAACCATAGGCACGCTTAATGGTTTCCTCTTCACGCCAACGATTCTTATAAGAGCCGCCAGCCAGAAAGCCCACTTCCCAGTCGTCGCTCAACACAAAACTATTGCCAACGCTAGCCTTTACATCCAAATCTGGTTTGCTGGACTCTTCAACGATAGCGATATCGCGATTCAGATTCAGAGCAAGCTCACGATTTAGTTGCTGAGCTGCCGCTATTGCTTCACTCGCTGAATTATAAGTATTACCTTCAGCTTCAAGTACCTTGCGGATATCTTGAACACCCAAGCGACCTTTAAAACGCTGCAGTGCCGTTTTTAGTTCCGACGACATCGCGCGGGTACCATCGTCTGAACCAAAACTATCGTCATCACCACCACTATAGCTGAGTACCTTGCCGTCTGTTTCGGTATTTGTACCGCTACCCAGCTCAATGGAATAAGTCAGCGAATCCGGAATACTCTTGGTGCGAATATCGACATTACCACCACCAAACGTCGCAGCCTGATCGGCAGAATAGGACTTTTGTACCGCCAGAGAGTCAACTACTGACGTCGGGAAAATATCGAGTGGGATTACATTTCGGGTCAAATCCGGTGATGGTACTGTCGCGCCGTTAAGAGTAGTACTGGAGTAGCGCTCACCAAGACCGCGGACATACACGAATTTGTCATTAACCAGGGATAGGCCTGACACCCGGCGCAATGCTGCAGCTACGGTAGAGTCACCCACACGGCCAATCATTTCGGAACCGAGAATATCGGTAACCACCTCATCATCCAGACGCTCCATGACCAGCGTTTCAGCTGAATCCTTGAGACGCCCCTGAACCATAACTTCTTCAATTTGCTGTGCTTGCGGTGCAGAGACGTTATCCATCTCCACTTGTGCATAGACATTCGGAGCAATGACGGAGGCCGTGGCGATAGCCAGTACCAGCGGCGCTCGTTGAAATTTTTCTTGCTTAATCATTTCCCAGGCCTCTTACCGTTCCTGCTTGTTGTTCTGCCCGTTTGTTCTGAACAAAAATTAGATCAACCAATTTCAACCATCAGAATCAAACAGGGCGCCGTCCCCAGTTGTTGAGGGCGGCGCCCTTCAAGATCGGGAGTCTCCCCCCGATCCCATTCAGCACTTACTGCTGTTCAAACCACAGAGCTTGTGCGCGGCTGCCATCATGCAGACCGTAAGTCCAACCTTGAGTCCAGTCGCTTCCACCTGCGCTCAAAGCGCCGAAGAATGCACGCTCAACCGGAGTAATAGCGATGGCCGCATCGTTCACCATCATGCTGCCGGTGGCGATAGAGTAAACGGACGGAGTACCCTCCAGCACCTGAAAACCTGTGTCTGCTGCGGCAGTCGGGTTCAGAGCTGCGTCGACCGGAACATTGGCAAATACGTTGCCGTTAGCTTCCGCCCACGCTTGCAGACTGTCGGCGCCAATCGGTCCACCTTTGGCTTTGTCAGTGCACGCGAAAATATTGGAAGTGATTGCAGCATCAGTGCCCGCTTCCAGAGCAGCAATAGTTTCGTCGCTCTCTACACGCAGACAGTAGTTGCTGCCGTCAGCACCTGTAGCATCCACCTTGAAAGAGCCGATAACCATGGAGTTGGTAATCATCGGGTAGATGCCTTCACGGAAGCGCCAGCCAGCACTCGGATCGTGAGTGACGGTGTCCGCACCAGCGCCCGAGATGATACAGGTCAGACCGTCAATTACTGGGCGGCTGTTCAGGCCGGCAGCAATCAGCGCAGAATAGTCGTTGGCCGCATCGTAAGAACCGATACCATCGGATTCGATACAGTGGTTGCCATCGGTTTCACTCTGAATCACGAGAGCGTTGGTGATGGAACCACTCCAGCCCTCATCGATGTCGATGGAGTCGTCGCGAACATACAGGGCAACATAGTTTTCAAAACTTACTGCACCACCGAACATTTCAATGCCGTCATCGTAGGTGGAGTAAACCTGCAGGTTTTTAACGATAGTACCGGCACCAACACCACCAAAGCTGATACCGTTCAGTTCGTCACCGTTAGCAACTTCTGCACCGGTGTGCTTGACGCGAACGAACTCCATCTGACCGGAGCTGTCGTCGTTGTTGTCACCGCCATAGTTGGATTGGTCTTTACCGGCGGAACCCTCAGCCAGTACGTGACATTCGGAGGTTTTCATTTCGGCATCGTAGGAGCACTTGTTTGTGATACCGAAACCGTTGATAACCATACCGCCCCACTGCTGTACGTCTTCAGGACCAACAGTACCTTCAACATCCGACAGGGAAGTGAAGGTGATAGGATCTTGAGCAGTACCAACGGCAAACAACTGAGAACCACGGTTGATTACCATAAATTTGGTGCTGTTCGGGAAGGCTACGGTTGCGCCTGCTTGCACCGTCAGTGTGGCGCCATCGCCACCTTCAGCGATACCGGCAGCCGCCATAGTAGTATCGTCATCGTAATTGTTCCCTACGAACAAGCTGCCTTCAAAAATGTGGGCACCACCGTTATCCAGAGCTGGGATTACCAGGTCAACGGTCAGCGGATTACCGGAATCAACAAAGCTGGCATTGTAAGTGCAGTTCCCGGTAGCTGAGCTGAATGCGCCCTGCTTTACCTGACCGGCTTTCTCGTAAGAAGCGCACGGATTGCTCTGACCACCACCATCATTGCCACCGCCGGTAGAATTATCTACTGAGTTATCTTCGTTAACTGGAGCAATGTTGATACCACCGCTATCACAACCAGCCAGCAAAGCAGAAATCGCAGCTGCCAGCAGCAGCTTGTTGGATACAAGTTTCATGAATCCCCCTAACAAGGATGAAGTGAGTTAATCCGTGACTATTTTTTTAAGCCAAAGCAATTTGGACGAAGGGGAGTCTAGAAAGGGAGTGTTGCGGAAATGTTACGAATGAAAGACGCGAAGAAAAAAATGGGAGAAATAATTCAAAAATATTTCAATGTGAAATATTTATTTCCATGTAATGACACATACATTTCTGAAACATTTCAGAGAGATCTCTGGCGATCAGATTGTAGCCAATCCGAATTTCTATGAACCCAGACAGTGGCGCTCAGTATTCGCCCAGCAGGAATTCTTCCCCATTGCTCTTCAGCCACATCTGGCAGAGGCGAGCCGGTGGCTCTTGGGGCTGGCGAGGTTCCGCCCAATCGATCAGCTGATAGTACACATCGCGGGACATACGCCCCTGAAGTCCAGAGCGAACGTCCACATACGGAATAGGCAGTGGCGGATCGCCGAATGGTTTGAGCAGTAGAGGATGGGATTTGTCGAGAGGAACGACATCACCGGTGTTGGTGGTCAACAGAATCTGGTCACCGTCGCGGGCCGCCTGAGTGATCAAAAAAGGAACATCCTCGACACGGATACGCCACTTCTCTACCGGCGTTACCAGGTAATAGTGGCGTCCTTCCCGCTTGAGGATACTGGCGAACAGGTTAACCAGCGGCTGGCGCTGGATTTCGCTTCCCTCATGAATCCAGTGCCCGTCAGACTGGATTACCAAGTCCATATCCCCGCACAGGTCAGGGTTCCAGCTGGCCACCGGTGGGTGGCCGCGGAATTCCTGCTGCAGCTTCTCCAGCTGCTGGAAGAGTGGCTCAGCCAAAGCTGCTTCCCGGGGTTGATGTGGGGTTGTGGGAACTCTGGTTGGACGACTCCTGCCCCTGAGACTGACCGGCACCGCGGCGACCCGACATGTCGCCAATATGGACACCCACATCCATAATGAACTCCATCAAGCCGGCCCGGTCCTCGATCACATCCGCGAACGACTTGGAGTGATAGAGCTCTACCGCACCCTGGACCAGTGCCCAGTAGGTGGAATAGTAGTAATAGGCGGGAACCTTCTTGAGGACCCCCTGCTCCATGCGTCGCTCAAATACCCGGTTCAGGGCGGAGGCATTGGAGTTGCGCAGTGCATGCAGCTCGGCAATCATCTCTGGTGCCAGATTCAGGGCGATGATCTTCTCTTCCAGCCTCTGGAACAGACGATCGCGCCCCGGGTCCGCCATACGGGATTCGAAGTAGGCCCGCGCCGGTGCAGTGATGTCTCCCTGCTCGGCGGTAGCCACAGCGACCTTGATACGTTCGGTGAGGGACTTCTCATAGTCCATCAGCAAACGCATGTAAATCTCTGTTTTTGAAATGAAATGCTTGTAGATTGTGCCTTTGCCGATATCTACTCGCTCGGCGATCTGCTCAACGGTTACTTTTTCTTCACCGTGCTCCAGGAGCAGCTCCAGCGCCGCATCCAGGATACGCTGCTCCCGCGCCCGAAAACGCTGAACCTTCTCTTTTGCCTTATCCATACTTCCGACCTTAGCTGTCCGTACAATTGGAGACTGAAATTGACTATCCATTCATGAATGATAGGCAATTCCCCCACGATGGAAAAGAAATTCAAGGTAACCGGCGCCGATTGCGCAACACTGAGCGCCAATAGGTGCGGCGCCGGTACTCCATCCGATCCCAGAGTACAATTGCCCTCAACTCATATGCCATTGAGCCGCTAATTTGCCACCCCCTCTGAGAGAATCAGCAATAGCCACAGAAACTGTAGTTGTTATCATTGCCCGTTGTTCGGCATACCGCGAACGCCAACTGTCACCGGCTCCGCTTGGAATCAACACAGGATGATGGCCCCCTGATGCAGCAATCCCTCAGCACGCTACTGGATGTAGAAAGACTCGACAGCAACCTTTACCGCAGCCGAGCGCATGTGGAGAACTACCGCAAGGTGCTGTTCGGCGGCCAGGTACTCGGCCAGGCCCTGATGGCGGCCGCCCGCACGGTGGAAGGCCGCCTCCCCCACTCCCTGCACGCCTATTTTCTGCGGCCGGGCTCCAGCGAAATGCCGGTCATCTACGATGTTGACCCGATCCGCGATGGGGGCAGCTTTACTACCCGCAGGGTCGTGGCGCGCCAGAACGGAAAGGCCATCTTTAATATGTCCTGCTCCTTCCAGATAGCCGAACCGGGCTTTGATCATCAGGCGGAGATGCCCACCGAGGGCATCATCCCCCCGGAGAAACTGAAGAACACCCAGCAACTGGCGGAAGAAGCCGGGATGAATGGCGCCGCCAGCAACCAACGGCGCTATATGGTGGACTTCCGCCCCATAGATCCCATGAGCTACTTCGACGCGGAAGTCCGCGAACCCCGCTGCATGTTCTGGTTCCGGGTAGATGGTCAACTGTCTGACGACCCCATCGAGCACCGCAGTGCACTCTGCTACGCCTCCGACATGGCCCTGCTGGGCACCAGCCTGCAGCCACACAAGATCAGCCTGTTTGATCCGCACCTGATGCCGGCCAGCCTCGACCACGCCATGTGGTTCCATCGCGAGTTCCGCGCCGATGAGTGGCTGCTGTACGTTACCGACAGCCCCTCTGCCAGCGGTGCTCGCGGCTACTGCCGCGGCCAGATTTTCACCCGTGAGGGCCGTTTGGTAGCCTCTACCACCCAGGAAGGGCTGATCCGGCAGATTAAAGGTTGATCAACCCCGGGCCTTTTTGAAAAAACTGCTAAATTTAATGAAATCAGTGGTTTACAGAAGCTCGGCGGTTGCTATAATGCCGCCCGCTTCGCAAGGAAGCTTGAGCGAAAGCTCAGACGTCGGTGAGTAGCGCAGCCTGGTAGCGCACTTCGTTCGGGACGAAGGGGTCGGAGGTTCGAATCCTCTCTCACCGACCATTTCTCAATTTTCCCGTGCTTTTTCTCTCACTTCCTGCTTTTCCTGCTGCCCTTAGGGCACCGAATTCCCCACTTGTTGTCATATGATTTGCCGCGCGCAGCGTCAGATTTACATGCAGCGCGCTCATCAATTTATGCAGGTAGAACTGAGCTTTTCTGATGCTTTTCTTTTTTCGAGCTGTTGTGGCCCTTTCCTTACTCCTTATGTCTACCGGAGTATTAGCCGCCGATCCCGAGTATTACGATATCCGCTATAAGGCTCGCCTGAATCCGGAAGAAGGTACGGCCCATGTATCTATTAACCTTGAAGGCGGAGAGCTCCCCAGCGAACTGACTTTGCACATCAACAAGGAGCGACACCTCAATATCGAGGGAAGCGATGAGCTGGAGGTTGAAGGTGAGAAAGTAGTCTGGCGCCCCAAAGGCCGGCGCTCAACGCTTCAATACGACTTCGTCATTGACGAAAAAAAATCCCGCGGCCGATACGATTCCCGCATTACCGATAAATGGGCCATCTTTCGGAGCGACAAGCTGATCCCACCAATCTCCGCACGGGCACCCAAAAGTCTTCAGTCGCGCGCTACGCTGGAAATCGAAGCACCAGAGAAATGGAACGCTCTCACGCCTTACGTCAAAGATGACAGCGGGATTTTCCAACTGAATGACCCCGGACGCCGCTTTATCCGTCCCAAAGGCTGGGTGATTGCAGGACACATTGGCAGTCGGCAGGACATCATTGACGGCACCGACGTGGTCATCTCCGCCCCTCTCGGCGAGAACATCCGCAGACAGGATACGCTCGCCTTCCTGAGCTGGACCCTGCCAGAACTAAAAAAAGTATTTCCCGAGTTTCCTCAAAAACTGCTGATCGTAATGGCCGGAGATCCTATGTGGCGCGGCGGCCTTTCCGGTACACGCTCACTCTTCATGCACGCGGATCGGCCGCTGATTTCGGGCAATCGCACCAGCAGCCTGCTGCATGAGTTGGTGCATGTGGCCACGGGTATCCGCGGCGACAAAGAAAGCGATTGGATTGTTGAAGGCATCGCCGAATATTACTCTCTGGAAACCCTTCGCCGGTCGGGCGGCATCAGTGAGCGACGTTACCACGAAGCGCTGGAGGATCTCGCTCACTGGGGCTCTGAATCGCCCAATCTGCTGGTAAAGCGCTCCGCCGGCCCGGTTACCGCGAGAGCGACCGTGGTACTCCATGAAGTCGACAAAACCATCCAGAAATCAAGCGACGGAAAGTCCAGCCTGGACGACGTTGTAAAAATACTGGCCACCGAACGCGGAGAAATCACTCTGAAGAAATTCCGCCACCTGGCGGAAAAAGAAGCCGGAGTACCGCTACCGCAACTTGAGCGCACTTTTCTTGAGGGCAAAAAAAAGCCCTGACGACGGGGGGGGGGAGAGCGTCAGGGCCAAGACCATTAGGAGTGAAACTTGGAGGATTTCATCCTTACAACACACTGGGCGCCTATTTGGAGGAGGGCGCCCGGCCGGCACTACTAAACACGACTTGGGGGGGAGATGTGTGCTAGCCAGCTACAACCAGTATTGGTCACCCCCGGGCAATTGCCAGTTCACGAAGAAAAAAACTTAGAACAATTAGAAATAGAAAGCTCTATTCCATTTCAAACGGTTATTACACCGTTGGCGAGAACACTAATTGACCGACTAATCACTAAAGTCAGATAACCTCTGACTTACCCTTGACTAATCTCCGGCAAACCATAGAATAGCGCCCTCTTACACGCCGCGAGGCACGTAAGTATCAGAAAATGCTAGGATTTTTATCTGACTTCCGATAGAATCCGCGACGTTTTCAACACCTAAGGCTAGGTGGCAGAGTAGTATTTCGAGGAATGCGACTCCTGCGCCAGCGGCGGGATAAAGAGGGCCGGTGAGACTCGAACCGGCGATCTGAACCTCTACAGAGTCAACAAAGGCTAGGTGGCAGAGTGGTCATGCAGCGGACTGCAACTCCGTGTACGCCGGTTCGATTCCGACCCTAGCCTCCATTTTCTCCCGGTCTTCCCGCAAGGCTGGTCTTTCAGTAACGGAAGCGTTCCGTCAACTGAGCGCCCTATCTGCCCGGATGGTGGAATTGGTAGACACAGGAGACTTAAAATCTCCCGACCTTTTGGTCGTGCCGGTTCAAGTCCGGCTCTGGGCACCACCCTCCTTCTTCTCCTAAACTTCCCAGCGACAAGTCGTTTCCTCCCGACCGCGTGGCAATTTGCCGCCTTGCGTCATCGCCGTTATGAGTGCCAACATTTTTTTCTTCGCGCTAACTCCGTTTGCAATCCTGATTGCCGCACTCGCATGGGTCTGGCGACACCAATTAATGAGGGGAACCCGCGCACTACATGAGTCCATTCGAACACTGCTTTCCATGAGCGCGAAGCTCGCCAATTCCGCACGGCACATTTCGAAATTCAGCGACGACTGTATCCATAAAGATCTCCTCAGTTACTCCCCATTGTTTTTTCTGGTTCGAGTCCGCCACAAAGGAAACATCACATCCGCCAGCCTGCTGAATTTCGCCACGGTGCAGGCCCGCTTCTGCCCCACCCGGGGCGCGCAACTGGATAGCGAATTGCTGGAAATGGCCAGCCCAGGTATCAACAGCGAAAACTCAAAAAAATTCCGCCACGCACGGAACAATGCCAATGTAGACCCGGTGATACAGGCACTGCTAGTCGCCCAGCTCGAAGAAGATAATCGCCTGGGGCTAGACACCCGCGCACTGCTGGTTATACGCGAAGGCGAGCGGATAGCCGCCGCCTATGGTGCCGGTATCACGCCTCAAACGCGCCTGCTGGGATGGTCCATGAGCAAAAGCCTTCTCGCCATTCTATGGGGAAGGATGGAGACGCTCGGACTTGCTGATACCGAGCAGAGCCGGCTTTTTCCGGAGTGGGAAGAGGATGACCGCAGCGCGATCACTCTGAAACACCTGCTGCAGATGTGCGATGGGCTGGCATTCGACGAAACGTATCGGCCAGGTAGCGATGCAACGCGCATGCTGTTTGACATTACCTGCAATGACCTGCTTCGTTATGCCCCCTCCCGCTATGCCTTGAATCGCAGACTCATCCACAACCCGGGCACACATTTCTCCTATTCCTCAGGTACCACCAACTTGTTAGCGAGATGGATGCATCGGCGCCTCGGGGGCACTCACGGCGCCTCAACATTTCTCAACCGCGAATTTCTGGCGCCCCTGGGGTTGCGACGAACATTTTTTGAAATGGATTCAGAAGGTGTGTTTATAGGAAGCTCTTACACCTATGCCAGCGCCGAGGATTGGGGAAAACTTGGCGCACTGATGGTAAATGATGGCCGCGCAGGCCCAAAGCGCATACTCAGTAGCGACTGGATCAAACGGGCCACCGAACCCAACACCAGTGCCAATGACCCACGTTATGGATTCCAGTTCTGGCTGAATTCCGATGGCGCCTTGCCACCGATGTTTCCAGAACTGCCCGCAGACAGCTACTTTATGCTGGGCAATCGCGAACAGAAGCTAATGCTGGCACCCTCGCAAAACACCGTCATCGTGCGGCTCGGGTGGTCCTCCCGCCCCTACCCCATCGAACAGCGCTTTGGAGAAATCCTGGCTCAGTTGCCTTCCAGCTGAAGGGAACCATTCAGCTTGAGCAGCCAATTAGCCGCGATGGCTTTCCAGCATCGCCAAGAAAATCCTGGATTCTCCCTGCGTTGACTGCAGGCCGTACTTTTCCACTACCGCCATAAATCGGCGGAGGTAATGGCTGCGAACTGGCCCGTACGGAGGCATCCACTGGTCCGGTCCTTTATGCCCCTTGCTCTGGTTGCGCCCGTCATCGACGAGCCACAGGTTGTCCAGGTCTTCAGCAAACTGTCGCTTCTTCTCAATACTCCAACCCGCCGCACCGTGATCGTGGGCCCATTTGAGCGGAACGATGTGCTCGACATCGAGATCCGAGGCACGCTCAAAGAAGTGACCGGTGTAGGGGTCCATCCACAAGCCGGACTCAACTTTGCACTGGTCTTCTCCCGTGTAAATTACCGGCGCCAGGGAGTATCGGATCAGCAGTTCGTGGCGGGTATCCTGACAGTCCCGGTCAGAATCTGACCAGTGCGGCAGCCATTCATGGCGCTTGTAGGGCTGCCCAACGGCGGTGTCCGCAGCGAGAAGAAGCAACGGGAAAGAGAAAAACAGAAAAAGAAAGGGGAATAAGGCTCTTAAAACTGCCGGCCTCTGCACAGATCACTCCATTGTCGCGTTATTGCTTGAATGGAACGATCGTACAGCATACCGGGTGACACGAAAATCATTGTCTGAAGAGTTTGAGAAGCAGGTCAGACCTCACCGGGTTCATCCGCGGTGAGCGCCGGCCATGCCGCGCGCAAGTAGATAAACATGGTCCAGATGGTGAGCGCCGCGGCGACATACAGAAGGATGTAACCGATGGTTTCCATCACCGGAAACTCGCGCACATCAAACGCCAGCAACACAATGATTGCCGCCATCTGTGCGGTGGTTTTGATCTTGCCGATATAGCTGACCGCGACACTGCTCCGGAGCCCCAGCTCAGCCATCCACTCACGCAATGCGGACACCGCAATTTCCCGCCCAATGATGATGGCCGCGGCAATGGTAAAGAAAAAGTAATTGTGAAGATCCACCAGTAGCACCAAGGCGGTGGCGACCATGAGCTTATCCGCCACGGGATCAAGAAATGCGCCAAATGGCGTGCTCTGATTGAGCTTGCGGGCAATATAGCCATCGAGCCAGTCGGTGATGGCGGCAAGGGAGAAGATCACTGCGGAGGCGATGTAACTCCATTTATAGGGGAGATAGAAGACCAGCACGAAAACCGGGATCAGCGCCACGCGCAGGAGAGTCAATTGGTTGGCGAGAGTCATGCTGATCCTTTTACATTCGCTGAACACACTTCGTCGGCAGTGCGTAACTTAGCAATCCGCAGAAAAAAAATAAACGCTAATGATATATCCGCTGGCGAGAGATCATTCGTTGTGCAGCGCCGAGTATATATCCTGGGCCAGCTTCCGGCTCACGCCCTCAACACTGGCTAACTCACTGACGGAGGCCCGCAGAATTTCCTGTAAACCGCCAAAATGATGCAGCAGCGCCCGACGCCGCGCGGGTCCGACACCGGCAATACCCTCCAGCGGGGACTCCCGGCGCTTCTTGTCCCGTCGCTGACGGTGACCGGTAATGGCAAAACGGTGGGCCTCATCCCGAACCTGCTGAATCAGGTGAAGCGCGGGCGAGTCGGACTCCAGCACCAGCTCACGCTTGTCCGCCACGACATGCAGGGTTTCAAAGCCAGCCTTACGCGTTGTGCCCTTGGCCACGCCAATAATCTGAACGCCGGTTACCCCAAGCTCATTCAGAGCGTCCACGGCTTGACGCACTTGCCCTTTGCCACCGTCGATCAGCAGAATGTTGGGAAAGCGCCCCTCCCCACTGGAAAGGCGGGTATAGCGCCGCTTGAGAGCCTGCGCCATGGCCGCGTAATCGTCTCCCATGGGGATCCCTTCGATATTAAATCGCCGGTAGTCGGATTTCACCGGGCCACCGGTGTCGAACACCACGCAGGAAGCAACGGTCGCTTCCCCACTGGAGTGACTGATATCGAAACATTCCAGTCGCTCAGGCAGTTCACCCAAGCGCAAAACCTGCTGGAGATTTTCAAACCGATCCTGCAACTTCTGTTGCGACGCGGTACGGCTTTGAAGGTTCTGCTGTGCCGCCTGCTGGGCCATTTCTACCCAGGTTGCACGATTGCCGCGCAATCGGTGGGCAAGTAAAACCTCCCTGCCGGCCTTCTCGCTGAGTGCCGCAGAAATGACACCCAGGTCTTCAACGGATTCCGAAAGCAGAATCTGCCGCGGAATTTCCCGGTTGGAGCCGAGATAGAACTGTGGAATAAATGCGGACAACAGGTCGGTCGCGTCCAGCCCAAGCTTTTCACTGGGATAATAACTGCGACTGCCAAGAATCCTGCCCTGGCGGATAAACAGGACATGCACACAGCAGAGCCCTCCCGCCATTGCTACACCCAGCACATCCGCATCACCGCCGCCGCTCTCCGCGACCTGATCGGACTGCAGGCGGCGCAGCGCCACAATTTGGTCCCTTAACCGCGCCGCCCTCTCGAACTCCAGCGCTACCGACGCCTTCTCCATTTCTTCCGCCAGCTCACGAATAATGCTGTCGCTCTTGCCCGCGAGGAACATTTCCGCATGACGAACATCCGCCCGGTAGTCTTCCGGAGAAATAAAATTCACACAGGGTGCAGTACAGCGCTCAATCTGATATTGCAAACAGGGGCGCGAACGGTTGGCGAAAACGCTGTCTTCACAGGAACGGATTCTGAATGTTTTCTGAAGAAAATTCAGGCTATCGCGCACGGAAGACGCATTGGGAAATGGTCCGTAATATTGCCCCGCTTTACGTTTTGAGCCGCGATGGAAGGCAATGCGCGGAAAGACGTCTTTACTGGAAAGGAAAATGTAAGGATAGCCTTTGTCATCTTTCAGCATGACGTTGTACGGTGGCCGCTGAGATTTGATGAGACTTTGCTCCAGCACCAACGCTTCGATTTCACTGCGGGTTACCGTGACTTCGATATCGGCGATTTTCTCTACCAGCGCCATGGTTTTGGCGGTAAGTCCGGTCGCTCGGAAGTAACTGGCCAGGCGATTGCGCAGATTTTTCGCCTTACCGACATAAAGCACCTTACCGCGGTCATCAAACATCTGATAGACACCGGGTTTACGGGTAACGGTGGTGAGAAAACGTTTGCTGTCGAACATCGGCCGTGTCAATCACTTTCAGCAATAAAAAAACAGGGGCCTGACTGGGCCCCTGTTTTGTGATTCTGGTTTCAGAAAACGCAAAGAACGATCAATTCAGCTCTGGTAACCCCACTTCAGAGCGCTTCTTCCGGATCAAGAATATTGTGTTTAACCGCCAGTAAGGTCAGTTCCACGTCGGAGTGCAAACCCAGTTTTTCAAAAATCCGATAGCGGTAGGTGTTCACGGTTTTAGGGCTTACCGAAAGTGTTTCGGCGATTTCAGATACCTTGTTGCCGTTAACAATCATCACCGCTGTTTGCAGTTCGCGCTCGGAAAGGTCTTCAAAAGGGGAAGAGCCTCCACAGACATTACGCAGCGCCAGACGGGTCGCCATGGAGCTGCTGATGTACGTCTCTCCCGCCATCACCGCACGAATCGCCCGCACCATTTCGTCCAGATCCGCACCCTTGGTGACATAACCCCGGGCGCCAGCCTGAATCAGACGGCTCGGAAACAGGTCGTCATCCAGTGCGCTCACGGCAACAACTTTTGCCTGCGGAAAGCGCGGAATCAGTTTGCGAGTAGCTTCCAGTCCTCCCATGCCGGGCATACGCACATCCATAAGGATGACATCCACCTCAGACTCCCGAACAAAAGCGATGGCCTCTTCGCCGCTCTTGGCCTCGCCTACTACTTCAATATCTTCAACGTCACTGAGCATGCGCGATATGCCCATGCGCACGAGGTCGTGATCGTCTACCACTAAGACTTTTATCAAATTAGCCCCAACCACGGATATTCGGACGGTCCTGCGCAAGAATTTCCTACGTCAACCTCTTTGCGCAAAACCGAGTTTCTTGTTATTGCTCAACGGGTTATTCCCGCAAAGATCCATCCACAGAGCCCTCGGAGAACATACCAGACAAACGACTTGGTGCAAAGCAACACTGTATCAGGCAGCGGAAGGTAAAACCGGGAGTGTCTTCTCAATTTTCAGTGCAATATCGCGGTAATTTTGCTCCGCACATCACTTCATGCTGCACTTTGAGGAAGGGCAATAGCGAGGAATGCTCTTTTGTAAACCCGCACCAAATAGCCCCGCCATGGGGTGTCCTATTGGTCACAATGTTATGACGGGTAACATGGCGATTCTGGCTCCGCACTGGTTGGAACTTTGTTCCTCCACCCCAGTAGCAACCGCCCGGCGGTAACAGAACTGCCCGAGGTTTCCTGCCCGGTGACGGCATCAGGGATAGAAGCGGGGTTCGGGCTCCAGTGTGACGCCAAACTTCTGCTGGATATCCAGGGCAATGTCCTGCGCGAGCGCTACCACCTGGCTACCGCAACGGTGCCCCGGATTGACCAATACCAGGGCCTGGCGGTCGTGAACACCTACCCCGTCTTTCTGGAATCCACGCCAACCGGCCTGGTCTATCAACCAGCCCGCCGCCAGTTTCCAGTGCTCGCCAGCCGCAAAGGCCACCAGCTGCGGGTTCTGCTCCTTCAGACGGCTGTAAAGCGACGCGTCCACCACGGGGTTTTTGAAAAAGCTACCAGCGTTGGGAATCTCTACCGGGTTCGGGAGTTTGCTGTTGCGAATTCCGATGACTGCCCGCGCCACATCCGCGGGAGTCAACGCATCCACCTCTTGAGAGGCTTGTGCAAAATGTTGCTGCAGTGCTGGATACGCCACCTGCGGTTGCCAGCTTGCGGAAAGTTTGAGCACAACTTCACAGATGATGTAGCGGTCTTTCTCAGTGTTCTTGAACACGCTGTCGCGGTAGGCGAACCGGCAATCCTCCGCGGTAAAGGTAACCAGCCTGCCGGTGGCAACCTCCATGGCGGTCAGCTCCTCGAAGGTGTCTTTGAGTTCTACCCCGTAGGCGCCGATGTTCTGGATAGGGGCCGCGCCGATATTGCCCGGTATCAGGGCCAGGTTTTCAAGACCGCCATGCCCCATCTCGACGCTGCGCATGACCAGCTGATGCCAGTTTTCCCCGGCCGCAGCGCGCATCCGTACCCCATCTGACTGAGGCTCGAAATCGAGTCCCTGCAAGCCTACATGCAGGGCCAGGCCAGGGAAGTCACCGGTCAGAACAATATTGCTACCCCCGCCGAGAGGAAGGATCGGTAGCTGTTGCTCTCTCGCAAACGCCAGGGCTTCGCGCAACTCTTCCCGGGTTGTCGCCGCACAGAAATACTTCGCGCGGGCAGCAATGGTCATGGTGTTGAACGGTTGTAAATCGACGTCTTTCTGAATCATGGAATTCCGATGTAACCGCAGGCCGGAGACTGCAGAAGGTATACCGCTCATCCCCGGCCAGTCTTGAAAATCAGGCAAACAGGGCGCGCATCCGCGCAAGATCCTGCTCGGTATCCACCCCACCCGGGACCTCTTCACAGGCGTCCGCGACATGGATAGCGTGGCCGTGGTACAGGAAGCGGAGCTGCTCCAGTGCCTCGAACTGCTCTATGGGAGCCATGGGCCAGCTGACAAACTGATTCAACAGGCCCGCACGGTAAGCATAGATGCCAATGTGGCGCCGTGGGTTCAGGCCTTCCGGAAGCACATTGCGCTCCCGTGAGAATGCGTCCCGCGGCCAGGGAATGGGTGCACGAGAAAAATAGCGTGCCAATCCCGAGGCTTCCGCCACCACTTTGACAATATTCGGGTTGAGGAAGTCTTCGCAGGAAACGATCGGTTCCGCCAGGGTCGCCACGCCCGCCGCATCGTTATTCGCGAGATTTTGCGCCACCTGATTGATGACCGCCGGCGGAATCAGCGGTTCATCTCCCTGCACATTCACCAGGATGCGGTCCGCCGCCGCCCCCAAGCTGGTGGCCACCTCCTGCAGGCGGTCGGTACCGGAAGCGTGTTCGGGACTCGTCATACACACTTCGCCGCCAAACCCCCGCACCACATCCGCAACGCGCTCATCGTCGGTAGCGACAATGACGCGCTCAGCCGCACTCGCGCGCGCGCGCTCGTAGACCCGCTGCACCATGGATTTGCCGGCGATATCCGCCAGCGGTTTGCCTGGCAAACGGCTGGAGCCAAAACGGGCCGGGATGATGACGTCAAAGGCGGACGATAGATTCTGCGCTGTCATGCGAGCTTGAAGTTCTCAATATGTTGGTAGATACGCTGGTAAAACAGGTCGGGCAGCTGCGCGGTCGCCTCCAGAGCCCACCAGTGGCCCTGCCAGAAGTCACGGCATTTCACCGCGTCTTTCATGGTCATGATCACTGGCGTCATACCATCCAGTTGCAGTTCCTGCTGACTGAACTGGTGGTGATCGGGAAATGCCATTTCCATCACGGTGTAGCCGAGGTTACGCAGCGCGCTGAAAAACCGCTGTGGGTTGCCGATGGCAGCGACTCCGTGGCAGGGGCCAATGTCGGGTCCGGATTCCAGTTTCAGGGTGGATGTCTGGTCGAGATTGAACTGGTGCCAGCGGGATGGAACCACCTCCATGGTGAAATCGATATGTTCGCCGCACTGGGAGAGGACAAGCTCGGAAGGCGCACCATTCACCACCACCATATCGACATCGTTCAGACGCTCCGGGGATTCCCGCAGAGGGCCCCGCGGCAGCAGATGTTCGTTGCCGAGACCACGCTGGCCATCGAGTACACAGATCTCCAGACTTCGCCACAAACCGTAATGTTGCAACCCGTCATCCGACAGAATCACATCGCAGCCGTGTTCCGAAACAAGTGCCTCGGCGGCTTCAACCCGCTTCGGAGATACCATCACCGGCAGTCCGGTCATCAGGTGCAGCATCAGCGGTTCATCCCCGGATTCCAGCGGATGAGACTGAGCGGTGACGTTGTAGGGATAGTGCCTGGCGCGACCGCCATAACCGCGGCTGATAATGCCCGGCTTGTGCCCCCGCTCCTGCAGCCAGCGCCCGAGCTCCGCCACCAGCGGCGTCTTGCCGACACCGCCTACGGTCACGTTGCCCACCACAATCACGGGCACCGTTAACGGTGCCGGCTGATTGCGCTGCTTGCGCCAGCGACTGCCATGGCGAAAGGCCATCTCCAATGGCGCCAACAGCGGCAGATGGGACCCGGAGCCCGCACCGTCTGCGGAGGCGGGATACCAACGTTTGTTCAACCAGTCTTCCAGCGACATTGCGCCCTGCTCTCCCTTTCTCTTATCCATACTTGCGCAACCGGAGTCACCCGGAGCCGCGCCAGCGCGATCCTGTCCATACCTCGAACGAATATCAGCCGAGATCGCTCGCCTGCTGTTGCAACAGCCGCGCATAACGCCCGCCTTGTGCCAACAGCTCACTGTGTGTGCCGTGCTCGACAATACGCCCCTGATCCATCACCAGGATACTGTCGGCGTTCTCGATGGTACTGAGGCGATGCGCAATGACAAAGGTGGTGCGGTTCTTCATGACCTCGGCCAGCGCGGCCTGGATATGACGTTCCGAGGCGTTATCCAGCGCGGAGGTGGCCTCATCGAGCACTAATAGCGGGGAGTCTTTCAATAGTGCGCGAGCGATGGCAAGACGCTGACGCTGGCCACCGGAAAGAATCTGCGCATTGTCCCCAAGGACCGTCTGCAACCCCTGCGGAAGCTCCTCGATAAAACCCCGTGCATGTGCCAGGTCGATCGCTCGCTGAACTTCCGCCTCAGATTTGTTCTCAAGTTCACCGTAGGCGATGTTGCGATACACGGTGTCATTGAACAGCACGATATTCTGGGAAACCAGACTGATCTGCTGGCGCAGGGCAACCACTGGCACCTGGGTTATGTCGACTCCGTCCAACAGAATCCGCCCAGAGGTCGGTTCATAGAAGCGGGACAGCAGGCTGACCAGAGTACTCTTGCCCGAGCCCGATGCGCCCACTAGGGCAACGGTTTGCCCCGCCTGCACACGGAAGTCGATATCGCTCAGCACCGGCGGCGTGTCATCGCTGTAACGGAACCCCAGGTGCTCAAATGTCACCGTGCCGGTAACCGGGCTCGGCAGCTGCAGAGTGCCACCGAGCGGTTCTTTTGGTGCATCGAACACTTCGAAAATACTCTCCGCGGCAGCGATACCTTTCTGGATTTCGGCATATACCTCGGAGAGATTGCGGATGGGTTTCGCCAGAGACGCCGCGGCGCCGATATAGGAGGCAAATACACCCGGGGTCATGGATTCCACCATACCCGGCGCCAGCGCAAACCACACCAGCACTGCCGTTGCCAGGCCAACCATAATCTGAATGACCGACACGCTGGCGTTGTCCGCCACCACTAGCTTCATAAACTGCTGGCGGTTTGCATTGCTGGCCGCCTGAAAGCGGGCATTCTCATAATCGCGCCCGCCGTACATCCGCACCACTTCATAACCGTTGATCGCTTCCTGGGTAACGTGGGTAACGTCACCCATGGTGTTCTGGATACGATGGCTCAGTTTGCGGAATCGCTTACCCACCACACTGACGACTGCGGCAATAATCGGCACGAACAGGAAAAAGGTCAGTGTCAGCTTCCAGTTCACCATCAGCAGGTAGGTCAACAGACCAATAGCCGTGAACGAAGAACGAATGATCACCTTCAGGGACTTTGTGATGGAGTTAGTAACCTGCTCGACGTTGTACGCCACCTTGGAAATCAGGTAAGCACCGGTATAGCGATCGAAATAGGCACTCGGCAACTGGCCAATATGCTCGAACAGCTCGGTGCGCAGCTGGTGAATCACCGCCCGCGCCACATAGGCAAGGCCATAACTGCCGACAAAATTTCCCACCGCCCGCAATCCAATGATCGTCAGCATGGCTGCAGGCACCAGCCAGCGGGCGGTCTCCTGGGGCATGACACCACCGGCGAAAAACTTCGCCACATACTGCGAAAGGAACCCCCGCCCCTGCTCTATCCCTACGCCGACAGCATCGAGCAGAAGCTCAGTAACGGCAATCAGCAGAACTTCCATACTGGAGAACAGCATGAAACCAAGCACCGCTATCACAAATAGCGGCCACTGGGGGATGGCGTAGGAAAGGAGGCGACGGTAGGTCTGGGCACCCTGCCGGGGCTTGGGCAGAGGCTTGGAGGATTTTTCCATAAAACTCTTGGCAGCGTGTTCTCCGCGAATCACCGGCTACCAGGTCTGAGACCTCGCAGCCGGGACTGGGCGCAGCAGTAGGCGCACCCGGCGTTCAACACTGTATAGATTACTGTTCGTCCGGCTGCCGCGTGGTGATACTGAGGTGAACAAACCCCAGCTGGCCGGCGGCATCCATGGCACGAACCACCGCCTGATGTTCTGCGGTGGCATCCGCGGTAATGATCAGCGGGCGATTGTACTCGCCGCCAGACACTTCCGACAGTGCAGATTTCAGCGTCGGCAGTTTCTTGTTGATCAGAGCGCGCCCATCCACGGAATAGGAACCATCCGCACTGATCAGAATTTCAATGGTAGACGGCGGACTCTCTGCCTGAGGCCCCGCAGCCTCCGGTAGATTCAGCTGGAGGTGGCTCTCTTTGGTAAAGGTGGTGGACACCATAAAGAAAATCAGCAGCAGAAATACCACATCAATCAGTGGTGTGAGGTTGACCCCCTCCTGCTCAACGCTCTGGCGGCGGAATTGCATCGTAGGCTCCTGAATCCAGGTTATTTTCAGGCGGCTTCGACGCGGCGGTCGCTGTGCAGGGCATCCACCAGTTTGACCGCTTCCTGTTCCATGGTGACCACGATGGAATCGACACGGCGCTGGAAGTAGCGGTGTGCCATCAGCGCGGGAATTGCCACACTGAGGCCCGCCGCGGTGGTGATGAGGGCCTGAGAGATACCTCCCGCCAGCACACCGGCATTACCGGTGCCTTCCAGCATGATCGCGGTAAAGACCTGAATCATGCCCACCACGGTTCCCAGCAGGCCAATCAGCGGTGCCACGGCAGCAACCGTGCCCAGCACGTTCAGAAAGCGTTCGAGATCGTGGACCACCTGACTGGCCGCCTCTTCGATACTGTCTTTCATGACCTCCCGGCCATGCTTGGAGTTGGACAGTCCCGCGGCAAAAATCCGGCCGAGCGGGCTGGAATCGCGCAACTCACGGATCTTATCCGTTGTGAGCTGATTGTTTTTGAGGTTGCTCCAGACTTCGCCGAGAAGTCCACGGGGGGCGATCTTGCGTTCATTCAACGTCCACAGACGCTCGATAAAAATCGCGATAACGGCCACGGAACAAAGCAGGATTGGCAGCATCAGCCAGCCGCCGGATTTGATGATCTCTAACACTTTTATAGGCCCCGACTGCGGAACGGAATTGTTATGGTTCGAAGAACAAGCACTCTACCACAGCTCACTTCGGTGGCTAAGTGCCTGATTGTTATCTTTTTTATTGCTGTGATCGGCATACCAAAAGCGGCTCTGGGCGCGGGCCTCGCGAACCTCCAGACGCCCGGTGTCATCCCAGCGGAAACGAATGGCTCCGCTCTCGGCGGTATTGAACAGCTGCGCGCTTGTGCGCGTGTACCTCGCCACTACCTCCGGGTGAGGATGCCCGAAGTAGTGACGGAATCCGGCACTGAACACGACCCGCGCAGGCTGCGCCCACGCGATCAGCGCGGCGGAAGAGGAAGTTTGGGAGCCGTGATGCGGTGCAACCAGCAGATCGACAGGAGCAAATTCGGGGTAGAGAGCCCGCAATCGCTCCTCCACGCTGGCGGTGATATCTCCGGTCAATAGCACACGTACATCGCGCCAGGTCAGAAGTCCCACGCAGCTGTGATCATTCTCCTCCCCGGTCAGTTCCAGGGTGCGCGGCCACAACCACTCGATGCGCAGCCCACCCCATACTTCATGCTCACCGGCGACGCACGATTTCGACGTGGTACCCCCGGACAACCGCGAAGCGAGATCCCCGGGGGCGATCAGTGCGTCGACGTGCAATTGCGACAGCAAACCCGTCACCCCGCCCGCGTGATCGCGGTCGCCATGGCTCACCATCAGTGCCCCCAGCTGCGGATATCCGGTGGCGAGAATATAGGGGGCCACAATACTGCGGCCGGCACTCCACCCACTGCCGGTGCTGGCGCCGGTGTCGTACACAAGCGTTGCCCGCTCCGTAGCAGCGACCACGGCTAGCCCCTGGCCCACATCCAGTGCGGTCAGTGTGAGGTGCGGGGGATCGGGTCGCTGCCACGGCGACAAACCCACCAGCAGCACAGGCAAAAGGCCCCAACCGAGGGCCCGCCCTGGAACGCCTCGCGGCAGCAGCAGCATCCCGCAGCTGATCAGCGCAAGCACGCCCACCGTTGCCGTGGGCGCGGGGATCGGCTGCCACCCCGGCAACATGTGGTCGGCCAGCCGAAGGAAATCCATCAGCCAGCCAAGCTGAACATCAGCAAGCTGCCACAGTGTCAGCTGGAGTGGCGCGGGAACCAGCGCGGCAAGAAAGATCAACGGGAGAATGACCATCCCTACCCAGGGAATGGCGATCAGATTCAGCAGCAATCCGCTCAGGCTCACTCCGGCAAAAATCAGGACGGACGGCAGCAACAGGCCGAGAAGAATGGCCCACTGGCTCTGCAGCGCAGTGCGTAGAGAATGCCATATTCGCAACGGACGGCGGCCGACCGGCTCCCGCCCCCTCGTCGCGTCATCGCCGCTGTCACTGCGTCCGCGAAAGCGCAATAACAGGGCGCCCACCGCCACAAATGACAGCCAGAACCCGGCGTTGATCACCGCCAGAGGCTGTAGAAGCAATACACCCGCGAGCGCCGCCGCAAACGCCAATCCGGCGCTGACACTGCGACGGAACATCAGGGCGATGATGGCAATCGAGGTCATGATCAATGCGCGTTGAGCCGACAGGGGCGCACCGCTGATCAGTGTGTACCCCAGTGCGGCCAACAGTCCGATGGCACCAGCCAGGAACGGCGGGTTGTGGGGGCGAAAAATACCTGCAGCGCGGCTCACCCATCCACCGAGCAGCAGGAAGAAACCCGCCACAATGCCCACGTGCAACCCTGAAATAGCCAGCAGGTGCGCGGTGCCGGTCCTGCGCAGGAGATCCTGGGTCTGCTGGTCTATTCCGCCCTTGTCCCCCAGCAACAGTGCGCGGATCAGGGCCTCCCGTGGCAGTAGATCAATACCGCCTTCGACGCCACGCATGCGATAGCGAAGTCCTTCACGCACCCGGTCGATCGCCGCCGCCACACCAGCCCCCTCCGCCAGGTGTTCCGGCATCGCGCCGCTATCGCGTACATACCCTGTGGCGTAGATGCCCTGCTCAAGCAACCAGGCTTCGTAGTCAAAAGTGTGGGGATTGACGCTGCCGCGCGGTCGCTTCAGGCGCAGCGTCATACTCCAGCGGCTGCCCGAGGTCATCTTCGACGCGAGCCGCGGCTCCACCCGGTACCAGCTCAGCAACAGGCGCATACCGACAAGTTCGCGATACTCGGATGTCAGCACCCGCGCGCGAAACCGGCTGTCCAGAAACCCTTGCACGGCGGTGTGGGAACGGAAACTGGCGACCGCCGAGGAGGTTTCCGGGAGGCCTTCAATCTCAAGCACAACCCTGTGGTCGGTTCCGTGCAATGAAGGTGGCAAACGCTCCGCGACGGAGTGGTGATGGGCGCTGAGCGCCCAGAAGCTTCCGAGCACAAATGGCAGCAGCAGATGCAGCAACACGAAGCGCGGCGCAGACGGACAACGGGACAACCAGCCACTGGCGGCAGCCAGCAGGACAAAGAGGATACAGCCGAGTGCCAGCGCCACGGCAGTATCTGCATCCCACGGCAGTGCCGGCCAAAAGGCCACCTGTCCAATCCCCACAGACAGCGCCCACAATGTGGCCACTACCCCACTCACTCGTGTCACCGAGCCTCCTGAATTCCCTTTCTTTTTGGCCTGTCCTTGCCCCTTGAAGGTGGCAAAAGCGCTGGGTGGCGTTTTTTCCGCCCGCGACCAAGCGCTCCGCTCTCACCATTGCACCGGGATATTGCACCGGGATTAAAACGAAGCCCCACCCGAGGTTCAAGCGCCCCATGCCGCGCCACTACCTGACCAACCTGTATTTTCTTTAGTTCAATCCCCCTATCCGCAACATAACTTACACAAACCTTTCACATTTCACATATTTGTAACAAAAGAGCAGCAAACTGCGCGGCATCCGAGCCAAGGCTCACCCGTTAAGCCACTTTACGAGACCGACCATGAAAAAGACCGCGATCACCCTGGCACTGGCAGCTGCCCTTCCCATTCCGTCCTTTGCCCAGTCCGACGTGTTCACCTTCTACGGCAAGGCCAATGCCTCCTTCCAGTCCAACGACGAGGGCGAAGGCACCCAAACTGATATCAAAAGCAACGCCTCCCGCCTGGGAGTGAAAGGCGAGCTGCCGCTGGATAGCGGTATCAAGGGTATCTACAAGATGGAATACGAAGTGGATATCGACGGCGAGGCCGATGAAACCTTCAGCCAGCGCAACATCTACGCAGGCCTTGAAGGCGGCTTCGGACAGGTGATCGGCGGTAAATTTGATACCCCCCTGAAAGAAGCCCAGAACCGCGTTGACCTGTTCAACGACCTGGAGGGTGATATCAAAAGCCTGATTACCAGAAGCGACAACCGCGAGTCGAACAACCTGCAGTACACCACGCCGTCTTTGGCAGGCTTCAAGGCTTCCGCTGCGTATATCAGCAACAAGGATGCCGAAATTTTCGACGGCGAAGGCAATCTGATCGACACCCGTGACAACGGTACTTCCGTATCCCTCGCCTACGACAACAACGGCGTATACCTGGCTTACGCCTTTGACCAGGACGTGGAAGCCAACGACTGGAACGTCAACCGTCTGGTCGCGCAATACAGCTTGGGCAACCTGCAATTGGGGGCCTTGTACGAGGAACAGGAAAAAGCGGACCGCAGCAAGCAGGACGGCTGGATGACATCCGTGGCCTACAAAATCAACAACTGGACCGCGAAGGCCCAGTACGGCCAATCCGACATCATCAAGACCGACGGCGAAACCTTCAGCCTGGGACTGGACTACAAACTCTCGTCAGCGGCCAAGGTGTTCACCTTCTACACCGATGAAACCGCCGCGGGCGACTATGAGCGCAGCTACGTTGGTATCGGCACCGAATTCAAGTTCTAATCGACGCCCAGCCAAGCGATCAAGAAAAAGGGAGCGAATACCACGCTCCCTTTTTTATTCGATCTTCTTTTCCCGCTCTCGTTTTATTTGACCGCGGTTTTATCTCCCTCGGAGAAACCGTTAACCACCGCGCGCGCCGCGTGCAGCTTTTTGTAGCTCTCGATCAAACGCAGGTGCTTGTCCAGCCCTTCCAGGCGCATGTTGGTGGGGGTGAGGCCGTAAAAGCGCATACTGCCGTCTACAGAACCCACAACCGCCTCCATAGTGCTCTCACCAAACATCCGGCGCAGATTGACGAGGTAATCGTCCAGCGACAGATCTTCGTCCAGTGCAATTTCCAGTACCGCCTGCACCGCGCGGTAAAAGAGTCCGCGTTCCACCGTGTTGTCGTTGTACTGAAGAAAACTCTCCACCCGCTCCAGCGCCTCCTCATGGCGTTGCAGTGACAGATATACCAGCAACTTCAGCTCGAGAATGGTGAGCTGGCCCCACACGGTATTTTCATCGAACTCGACCCCGATCAGGGTGGAGATTTTCTCGTAGTTGTCGAGCTGGCTTTCTTCCAGCCGTTCCACCAGATCTTCCAGGGCTTCGTCTTCGAGAATGTGCAGGTTGAGGATGTCCTCGCGATAGTCCAGAGCCTTGTTGGTGTTGTCCCAGATCAGGTCTTCCACCGGATACACCTCGGAATAGCCGGGTACCAGAATCCGGCACGCCGGCGCGCCGAGATCGCTGTAGGTCGCCATGTACACCTCTTTGCCCATGTCGTCGAGGATGGCGAACAGGCGGTTGGCTTCGGTGTCGTTGCTGTCGTGGTGGTTTCCGGAAAAGTCCCATTCCACAAATTCGTAATCGGATCTCGCGCTGAAAAAACGCCAGGACACCACGCCGGTGGAATCAATGAAGTGCTCCACAAAATTGTGCGGCTCGGTCACTTCCAGACTGTTGAAGGTGGGCGGCGGCACATCGTTCAGCCCCTCGAAACTGCGCCCCTGCATCAATTCGGTAAGACTGCGCTCCAGTGCCACATGCAGACTGGGGTGCGCGCCAAACGAGGCAAACACGCCGCCGGTGCGCGGGTTCATCAGGGTCACGCACATCACCGGAAACTGGCCGCCGAGAGAAGCGTCTTTCACCAGGATCGGGAAGCCCTGCTTCTCCAGCTCCTCGATGCCCTCGAGAATGTCCGGGTACTTCTGCAACACCTCGTGCGGTACATCGGGCAGTGCAATTTCCCGCTCCAGAATTTCCTTTTTCACCGCCCGTTCGAAAATTTCCGACAGGCACTGAACCTGCGCTTCCGCCAGGGTATTGCCCGCACTCATGCCATTGCTGAGAAACAGGTTTTCAATCAGGTTGGAAGGAAAATACACCGTCTCACCGTCGGAGCGACGCTCGAAAGGCAGGGAGCAGATACCGCGGTCCATGCGCCCTGAATTGGTGTCGATCAGGTTTGAGCCCGCCAGCTCCCCTTCCGGGTTGTAAATGGCCAGGCAGTAATCGTCCAGGATGCCTTCCGGCAATTCGTCGTCTTCGGGCAGTTCAAACCACTTTTCATTCGGGTAGTGCACGAAATCCGCATTGGCGATCTCCTCGCCAAAATACTGGTCGTTGTAGAAAAAATTGCAGTTCAGACGCTCGATAAATTCGCCCAGCGCCGAACACAGCGCGCTTTCCTTGGTCGCGCCTTTCCCGTTGGTGAAACACATGGGCGAAGCCGCATCGCGGATGTGCAGCGACCACACATGGGGCACGATGTTGCGCCAGGAAGCGATCTCGATCTTCATCCCCAGATCCGCGAGGATTCTGGTCATATTGGCAATGGTCTGCTCAAGCGGCAGATCCTTGCCCTCGATAAAGGTCTGGTGGTCCGCATCCGCCTGAACCATCAGCAGTGCCTGCGCGTCTTCCGCCAGATTCTCTACTTCCTCGATCTGGAACTCCGGCCCGGTCTGAATCACCTTCTTGACGGTACAGCGGTCGATGGAACGCAGAATTCCCTGGCGGTCTTTCTCGGAAATATCCTCCGGCAGCTCCACCTGAATCTTGAAGATCTGGTTGTAGCGGTCTTCCGGGTCGACGATGTTGTTCTGGGACAGACGGATGTTGTGGGTGGGTATATCCCGCGACAGGCAGTACACCCGCACGAAGTAGGCCGCACACAGGGCGGAAGACGCAAGGAAGTAGTCAAACGGGCTCGGCGCCGAACCATCGCCCTTGTAGCGGATCGGCTGGTCGGTAATGACCGTGAAGTCGTCAAACTTGGCTTCAAGTCTGAGGTTGTCGAGGAAGTTGACGTTGATTTCCATAGGAACTACCGGACGTGGAGAATTGGGTGAGCCATAGGCCGAGCGGCGGCATTATCCAGATTTTGGCAGACCCCGTCTCGCTGAATTGGCAGAACTCGGTTGAGCGACCCGCCGCTCTCTCCAGTACAGCACACCAACGAGCGGGTGTTCCCATCTCCAAGGGGGTACCACACCAACACGACGAATGCTCCACCAAACTCTGAGCCGAGTTGGCGCACGACAGGTTGGGTGTCCTGCGCCATCCCCATGCATATTGGGGACAGCGTGCTCGTCGCACTGGACTATTGAACAGCGCCTCCAATCCGCTCAACCGATAAATGACACATAGGACACATAAATTCGGTTTAGGAAATTTGTGGGCTGGGTATAACCGGAACCGGGTCACAACCTTCGCGCCGCAGATCACCAGATAATCACTGCTGCATTCTCGCTCCGGTTTTCCCCCGTCAATAACAAATAACCAGAGGATATCCTCGTGAATACCAGGCACCTGTACAGGACTTTTCCCGCCACGCTTTTTCTGTGTGGCATTATCGCCAACCCCGCCGTTGCCAGCGAAGCTGCCCTCCCCCACACGTTCAGCGCAGGCGCACCCGCCAGAGCCGGGGAAGTCAACGAAAATTTCAGCGCGCTGGAATCGGCAGTAAACGACAACAACAGCCGGATCGATACCAATGCCGATGCTATCGACGATAACGCTGCGGATATCTTGGCAAACAGCGAAGCGATCCAGCAGATCAAGGCTTTGCGCAGCAATATTTACCCGGTCAATGTGGCCGCGGTAAACAATGCGGGCTATCCGAACCTGCGCATGAACAGTTCCGGAATGTACAACATCACCGACCTCACGGATATTGTTCAGGCGCCCGTCATTTTACCCGACGGCGCCACCGTGGAAGATATGACCTGCCTGGTACGAGACAATAGCGATACCGCCAATTTCAGCGGCGGCAATATACTGCTGATGCGCGTCGCCCTCGAAGAGGGAGCGCCACCTGCTGTTTACGAAAGCCTTGTCGATATCGACCTCACCACCGCAGGCAATGTGAGCGGGCTGCGCAAACTGGTGGACGAAGACGGTATCGTAGAGAACGCCCTCATCGATAACAGTAAATACATGTATTACGTCCGCTTCTGGATTCAGCGCACTCAGGCGGTCTCCAACCTGATGATTTCCGGTTGCCGGATCAGCTATCAGTCCTGAGGTGGCTACATGAACACATTCAACACACCGATACGATGGTTGCTGGTCGTCTTGTGCGCGGCGAGCCTGGCGAGCTGTGGGTCGGGTTCCAGCGACGGCGGATCCCATTCCCCCCCAACAAATAGCACCCCGCAACCCACGGTGAGCAACTGGGACGAGTTCAACTGGGATGAAGCAGATTGGGATTGATCATCTCCCGGTACAGCCCTCCAGGCTTGCCCGGTCGAGAACATCGTGTAACCCGGAGGCGGTGAAGCAATCCATGAATGACGCCGTCGCGCCTATAGCCACAATGAGGCGCAGTGCCCGGCTCCCCCTGAGCCGGGCCGCTATCCATCACCCAGCCCGTGCCGCCAGCAGATACAACATTTCCAGCGCCAGGGTGGCGCCAGCGAGGCTGGTGATTTCCGCGTGGTCGTAACAGGGCGCCACTTCCATCACGTCCATACCAACAATGTTCAGATCGCCGAGGCCGCGGATGATCTGCAGCGCGCGGTCGGATGTCAGACCGCCCATCACTGGCGTACCAGTACCGGGGGCGAATGCCGGGTCCAGGCAGTCGATATCGAAACTCAGATACACCGGCGCGTCCCCTACCCGTGCGCGAATGCGCTCGAGGTTCTGTTCCAGCGAGTGGTTGTTCATCCACGCCGCATCCAGCACCTCAAAGGGATGGGTCGCCGCCGTGTACTCCGTACGAATACCCACCTGAATACTGCGCTCACAGTCCAGTAACTCCTCCCGTACCGCGTGGTGAAACATGGCTCCATGGTTGTAGACGAAGTCCGTCGCCTCGGTATCCGTGTGGGCATCAAAGTGCAGCAGTGCCACCGGACCGTGCTTGCGCACATGCGCCCGCAGCAGCGGCAGTGTGATGAAATGGTCACCGCCCAGGGTCAGCAGGGTCTTGCCGGCGGAGACGATATGGTCCGCATGCTGCTCCACCAATGCCGCCATGGCCGCGCTGTCGCCATCGCGGAATACGATATCGCCGTAGTCGATGGCCTTGAGTCTGTCGCCCAGCGCAAAGGTCCAGGGCCAGCGCTTGTGCTCCCAGCGCAGTTGTGCGGAAGCCTGGCGCACGCCAGAGGGCCCGAAGCGGGAACCGGAACGGCCGGTGGTAGCGAGATCAAATGGCACGCCCATAACCACGGCGTCCGCACCGTCGAGATCACGGGTCAACGGCAAGCCGCAGAAGGAAAAAATATTGGCGTAGGTGTTCGAGAATTCGGATAAAAAACGGGTATCAGTCATGAGAGGTTCCAGAGAGTTTTCTGTGTCCAATCCGGCCGTGATCAATAAATCACGCACAGATAAAAAAGGGACAAATACCAGGGATCTCTCGGACTCGAACCAGATGCGGTGGGTACGAGAAGATGCCTTGGCAACACTCTCGTTGTGGGATCCCAGCGCCCAGAACGGACATCAAGTTTAGGTGTCGTGATGTTTGCGACAGCGGACTGAGCCGCCCGCGCAGTATGCCCGAAGGCCGGTTAGTTTCAAGCTTCAAATACCCGCAAATTCAAATATTTGTGACCGGCAAGGGCCGCCGGGAATTCCCGTGGCCAGTCGATGTTTAAAGCAGGATTTGGCGTGCGCACGCGGGCCCAATTACCGTATCCGGTCATCTCCAGATACCCCCGCCTCAGGTGGCTGACGCTGACCGTGACGGGCCCTTCCCAGACGGGCCCTTCCCAGTAGCGCATCACCTCGATGTTCCAGAAGTCAACCGGGCCATGATTCGATCCGGAGATCAAGTGCGGCCGCTGGCACTCTCAGGTGCAGGACCAGCCAGTCCCAGCCCAGCTGGTCCGGGTTCAGGTACTGACTGCTCCATTCGCGGTCGAACCAGCCCTGCCCGCTTGCCCGAAAGAGCTCACCGGCGACTTCTACCTCGCCTGCAATGGCCAGGAACGGGCAACTGAAATACATGGACCCGCCACCGCCATCCCACGCCGCAGCTCCAGCGACAAACCGCGCAACACACGAATCCGCTTGCGGCCGTTGCGGTAAGACTTGCTCAGTTCCTGTGCATGAATCATGGGTATCGTTCATAGATCGCCAGGGTTAGTGCCAGGTATCGCCAACAAGTCTATTGCACCGGAGGCGGCTGGAAACACGACCCAGAAAGCAACAGCCAATTCGGCCTCAGAACTCTGTGATACTCCGCAACAAATAACGCCCCAGCTCCTCTATACTCGCCGCCCGGTTTCCATCCAACCACGAGGTATCCATGAAACTGCTCCGTATTGCGCTGCCACTACTGGCGGCATTTGTCAGTGCCCCTTCGCTCGCTTATAGCAATTCTGGTTTCGGCATCGGCGTTGCCTACGATCTTGGCGCGGGTGTGACCGCACAATTTCGCGATACGTCGTTCTTTGCAAATAGTGATGCGCTGGCGGCAGATTTTCGGTTGCAGAACCTGCGCAATGATCGCGGCACCCTGCACGCATACATCGATGGGGGCCTCTTCTATGAGGATGGTGGACACGACAGCTACAACGACAGAGCCGGTGTCCGCCTGCCGATAGGGCTAACCTTCCGGGTCGCCCCAAGCCTGCAGGCATATATTCAGGCGGTGCCCAACTACGCATTCAGTGATAATGAAGGCAAGGAAGGGTTTGAGGTTGACGGGGCTCTGGGGATACGCCTGCGCTTCTGACAAAGACTCAAATACCCACAGTACAGTGCGGGGCTCGCCAATCTGAGCCCCATCGATACGTCCCATTGATACTTCCCATCGATACTCCCAATACATCTGAATCATATTTCCCGGCAGATGAAAATAGCTCCTGGGGGCTATTTCCACCCCCTCAGAACTACACCCCATCAAAAAACAAATTTAGAACTTATATTTCTCTTTCCGAGAAAGAATGGGTGCATTTTTCCTGTGACATAAATCCAACAAATCACACGTTGCTCGAAGCACAAGCACAACCATTCTCTATGTCAGGGCTTTAACGAACATCATCTCCAGGGGGACTAATACAAAAAGTCTACTTTAAATCTGAAAGTAAAGACCCGTACTACTCAACCGAGATCCAGATGTTAAAAATGAGATTGATTGCTTTACCATAGATATAGCAGTCAACCTCATCAGTCGTCACGATGGTTTTTCTCTGCGTAAAAATTCTGCGTAAAAATATAGTTATAAAGCCATCAAAAAACTTGTCACCGCGTACCCAATGCTTTTTGAAGTGAAATCATTTTCTGGAACGGGCGTAGCACGACTTTAAAATTTCGAACCGGCTCAAGGCCCTGCATTGCCAAAACAATACTTTCAATGGTCGACAGACTGTTCTCAAACGATGAGTGGCGAATCTGGTAGTCCGATTGTAACGCCCCCTCAAAACTCACTCTCGGCAGCTGCTGCAATATCGGATGCAAATGCAGCATCTTCTTCGACTTCCGCCAGGTTGCATCGATCACTACCAGCTGCTCCAGCGCCTCGGCCTGTGGCGTGCCGGACTGCAGCTGCTCCGCTTCCGGCAACCAGCTCAATGATGGATAGAGCAGTGCAGACCTGGGTTTCAGCAACTGCCCCAGTTCTTCGTCCGACAGCTGCTCTGCCACAATCAACTCACTGTTGTCGAGACAGAGGTGCGCCATCCGTCCGGTATTGAACGGGTGCTTCTGTTCCAGGGGGTGCTGTATGATGAGAACCTTTATCCGGTTAGGGATATGGACCAGTGCACTGCAATAGCAGACCTTGAGGGGGCGCTGGCAGGTTGAGCAGATTTCGCGTGGCATGGAGTGATATGGATCCGGACTTTTCGACTGATTCTCTGACTGCTCAGTGGCTTTCCGACGTGGAGATACCGTTAGCCAACAAATTCTACCGCAGCCATAATTTTCGCGGCAAAGCACGGCGGCATGATCCCTGCTTGGTCATCCGCGACGGAAAAAACCAGATTATTGCCTGCGGCTCGCTACGCAAACTGACAGACAGCCAACTACTGACCGGTGTGGCAGTCGCCGAGAACCATCGCGGCCGTGGTGTCGCACGACTGTTGCTGGAACATATGGCAGAAGCCTGTGACGACCACACCTTTACCTTCCCCTACCAACATCTCGTACCATTTTACGAGTCCCTGGGTTATGCGGAAGTGTCCGAGATCGGGCTGCCTTCGGCCATTATCGACCGTTTTCATACTTACCAAAAACAGGGGCGTGATATTGTGCTGATGCACTTTCAGCGACGCCTCTAGCCCACAGCCCCTTGCATAAGCCGATGATGGCTTTACAGCGCTCTATAGAAGACAAGCGCGCTGCAAGGTCGAACCCGTTTTTACGAATCAGCCATTTCCTTTAGAAGTCGCCCGGTGGTCTGCAGGATACTGTCGGAAAGGCGCTTGCTCTTCACGCTGCGCGACAGCTGCAGGGCACCGACCATGGCGGACAGCATGAGTACGCTGCGTTCATCGGCGTCTTCATCACCGCCAAGTCCGGTGGCGATCTGTTCCAGGCGCTTCTTTACCAGCTGATCCGTGGTGGCACTGGGGGCGCCACGCTGGCCCAGCTCTGCGGCCATGGTAGGCAGCGGGCAGCCCTGCTCCGGGTGCTTGCGATGGGCCGCCGACAGGTATTGCTCAATCAGCGTCTGCAGCGGCGCATCCGCCTCCATGTACGTATCCACCACCTCATCACGTTCTTCGACCGCGCGTTGTAGCGCCGTTTCCACCAGGTCGTCCTTGGATTTGAAGTGCGCGTAAAAACCACCGTGGGTCAACCCCAGTGCTTTCATCAGCACCTGCAAGCCGGTGGCACCGATGCCATCACGGCGAAAACGCCGCGAGGCCTCATCCACAATCCGCAGGCGGGTTTCAGCCTTGTGTTCTTTGGAATAGCGCATGGCGCCCTCACATCAGATGTCGAACGTCATATTAACGTCGAAACTCCACAACACCTACTCCCCGCAACATTCAGGAATCGACACGCTCCAGCAGAGTCGCGACACCCTGGCCACCGGCAATGCACTGAGTGGCCACCGCATAGCGCTCATCGCTATCGCGCAGCAGCGCCGCCGCCTTGCCGGTGATGCGCGCGCCGGTTGCACCCAGCGGGTGCCCCAGTGCGGTGGCGCCACCGTGCAGGTTGATCCGTTCCATCTCCAGCCCGAGCTCACGCACACAGGCAATGGACTGACTGGCAAAGGCTTCGTTGATTTCTACCAGACCAATATCCGCAATGCTGAGACCGGCGCGACCCAGCAGCTTGCGGGCCGCGTGTACCGGTCCCATGCCCATGATTTCCGGTGCGCAACCAGCCACTGCCACCGCCTTGATCCGCGCGAGAATGTCCATTCCGTGACTGCGCGCGAAGGACTCGGTACACACCAGCAGCGCGGCAGCGCCATCGGTGAGTGGCGAGGCAGTCCCTGCGGTCACGGTACCCTCAAACGCCGGCTTTAGCTGTGCCAGCGCTTCCGTATTGGTGCCGGGGCGGATACAGCCGTCCTCTGCCACCAGTCCACTGGGTGTTTCCACCGCGATAATTTCCGGTGCCAGCAAGCCACGCTGCTGCGCAACAGTCGCTTTCGCATGGGATTCCACCGCAAAGGATTCCTGCTCCACCCGGCTAATGTCATAGCGCTTGGCCACCTCTTCGGCGGTGTGACCCATGGACATGTATACCTGCGGGAACGTCTCCAGCAGCGTCGGATTCGGCGATATGTTGAAGCCACCCATGGGCACTCGCGTCATGGACTCCACGCCAGCGGCGATAAACGCCTCGCCCGCCCCCACCGCGATCTGCCCATAGGCGTAGTGCACCGCGCTCATGGACGAGCCGCAGAAACGGTTGATCGTCATACCGCCCAGATGCTGCGGGAAGCCCGCGCGGAAGCTGGCGATGCGCGCGATATTCATGCCCTGCTCCGCCTCGGGATAGGCGCAGCCCATGATCACATCCTCGATTTCCGCCGGGTCCAGATCCAGAGACTCCACCAGGCCGCACAGTACCTGGGCGGCGAGATCATCCGGCCGCACATCCACCAGCGCGCCCTTGCGGGCAAAGTGAAACGGCGAGCGTTTGTAACCTGCGATAACGATTGACGGCATTGTCGTGTTCCTCTGGCGACGAAATGTGCGGAATCTGAACTCCAACCGCATTTATATTACAACCATCATCCAACAATACCAATAGATGTCGACCGTCATGCTATAACCAAATAGCATGAAAACACGTTGTACTCGCTACTCCGTTATGGCTGCCAGATCGTCAGGGGGCCGAAATCGCACCGGGTGTGGCGGCATCCTCTTGCAGGCTTTGGCTCTTTTCTCTTACCGCCGCATCCATTCCGCACAGCCAGCGCAGGGTATTCACACGGCGGATGACTTCATAGCCAATGAAGCACCCGGCAACCGTCAACGCCAACAGAACCAAAGCCTCCCACCACATCGGCAGTGCCAACGACTTGAGGCTCCAGGCAAACACAATGATCAATGTCTGGTGCAGCATGTACCAGGGCAAAATCGCTGGGTTGGTATAGCGGAGCAACGGGCTCGGACGATTCAGGTAGAAGCCGGCAAAACCCACCACGGAAAATATCCACGACCACAGGTTAAGTGCCACCACACTGGCGACCAGCAAGCGCATGGCCGGGGTGGCCCGCGACCCCGGCATCCAGCCCGTCGAAAGCCCCGTTGCGGTCGGCGACGATCAGTGCATAGCAACCAATGGCCAGGCTCAGGAATACGGCGCGCCGGGCAATTACAAACCGCCACCAGCGCGGTTGCTGGGCGAACAGGTAGCCGAAAACGAACACCAGCAGGTAACGCCCGTGGTTGTACCAGTGTGCAATGGTGGTAAGTGGGATGTCCATGGAAAACAGTGAACGGGAATCGTCACCATCCGGTGTGTGCCCCTCCCCCTGGATCGCCCGATTCGATCGCCATCGCACCGTGTATATCTACCTGATACTCGCGGTTTATATCTTCGCCAGCAATACCGTCAATGCACTTTCCGTGTGGGCAGACCACAATCGCAACGGCCCTGCGACCATCCAGCAGTGGGAACCCTTCGCCTGGGAGTACACCAGTGCCCTCAGCCTGCTGATACTGTTTCCCTTGGCATTCTTCGCCTTCCGCTACCCCCCCCCCCCGCGCCTGACCCGGATAGGCCGGCAGCTCGGCCTGCACCTATTGGCGTCGGTGCTGTTTTCCGTAGCCCATGTGGTATTGATGGTACTGATGTGTAAAGCGCTATATGCCCTGATGGGGAGCAGTTACGACTTTGGCCGCTGGCTGCCGGAACTCTGGTATGAGTACCGCAAGGATGTAATGGGATACGCGAGTTACTTCTGCATGTATTACGTGTTCCGCCTGGCCTACAGCCGCCTGAAAGGTGAAGCCAGCCTGATCGCGGAAAATGAAGCCCCGCAGATTGACAGCGCCGGGCAGCGGCCACCGGAGCACTTCCTGGTGAAAAAGCTCGACAAGGAATTTCTGGTGCGGGTGTCCGATATCGAATGGATCGAGTCCGCCGGCAATTATGTAAACCTGCACAGCCGCGGGCGCATTTACCCCCTGCGCAGCACTCTGAAGGACATCAGCGAACGCCTCGCCCCAGCCGGGTTCAGCCGCATTCACCGCGGACTGGTGGTAAACCACAATGTCATCGAACACATCCGTTTCGAACCCAGTGGCGACGGTGAGGTTCAACTACAGTGTGGTAAACAGCTGAACCTTTCCCGCAGATACCGGGATAGTTTCAAACTCGCATTAGCCGGATAACCGCGCCCAGACATTCCCAGCGCTTGCGCCCCTTCCGGACCACAGACACGTCGATAGGAAATGCCATGGAATCGCTTCCCCACAAATATCAGGTAGCCGCAAACGCAGCGAACGAAGGAAACGTCATTCTCACAGCCGGACAGCTAGCCCCAATTACCTCAGCTGGGCCGGTTCAGTTCGATGGCCCGGGCGACCAGTGGTCACCAGAGGAATTGTTGGTAGCCGCGGTGGCCGACTGCTTTATTCTCACCTTTCGCGCCATTGCCAAGTTCAATGGGCTTGAGTGGACGAATCTGGAATGCAGTGCCACTGGCACGCTGGACAAGGACGGTCGCAAGACCTGCTTCACGGCGTTTGAAGTGAATGCGAAACTCGATGTACCCCAGGGTACGGATACTGATAAAGCGCAAAAGTTACTGGAGAAGTCTGAGCAGAGCTGCCTGATTACCAACTCGCTCACGGCAGCAGTGACACTGCAAACAGAGGTCACAGTATCGTGACCTCCATTGCAGGGTTGTCAGATTAACGAGCTCAGAAAAGATCGAGGTCTTTGCTGAGAGAAACGCTATTTACCGTACCACTCTCGCCCTTCATGCTGTCGAAGCGGATATAGTAATCCTGCAAAGACACAAGGAATGAAACTCTTGTCGTCTCATTGCCATCGATCGCCTCGGCAAATCGGTTCTGGCCATCGCCAACAAATTTGTTCCAGCCGTGCTCAAGCCCCAGATAAAAGAATTGGGTTTCCAGAATAATGTTGGCGGTCACCTGGCGAGCACTATCATCGACCTCATACTTTTGACCGTCTTCTTCAATGTCGGCGTTCAACCAAGATTGATTGACTGTTGCCCCAATTGAAATATTCAGGTTCTGATTGAACTGATACCCGACCGCACCCTCAATGGAAATTCGGCCATCGCCCCCTTCCAGCATCAAGTCATCTGCGGCTTCTTCTGCCGTCTTGGATACATTTCCGGCCCCCAGGTCCAAGTTAACCCCGTAACCCCAATGCCATACATCCTTCAACGGAGTTTCAGGCTCCTTAAACACACCTGAATCCCATTTATAGAACGATAGCTTGGGGGAAATGGCATTGTCACCAGTACCAAATGACACGCCTGCCAGTGAGTCCAAGGGTTTCAATTCAACTTTATGCTGTCGCTTCTGCTGCTCAATTTGGTTGGACTTGTCCTCAATCATCTGATCGGCCAATTTTGCAATATCCTTGGCATCGTCTTTTGACAATGAGAATTGTCCCTTTTGGAATGATGCGTAATCGGCATCGTCGATCAAGGAGAATTCACCAAGTATCCCAACAATTTCAGCCAGAACTTCAGCCCGCTCGTCCGCAGGCAAATTGTATTGCGCTTTAATCGCACTGGCTCTGAGCTTTGTCAGCTTGTAAATATCCGTTTCCAGACGATGAATTTCCAATAACCCGATTTCTTCTCTGCGATCTGAATACAGGCCATTCAGCAGGCTTTCATTTTTCAGTTCTCTCATTGCACCTGTGCTAATCGCAAAGGCACCAGAACCATAAGACACGGCCAGTGTAGCCAGAACCAACTTCCATTTAGATCCCACGAACGTTATCCCCCAATTAAGTTATTTTGGAGAAAAATATACTAAACGTCACATTTCGTGAACCCTCTCACGTAAATAACGGGAAACAAATCATAATGATTGAGAAAAACTGACACGAATGACATCTACGTCATGATCGGCAATTCGAGCCCTACGCAAAGGGAAAGATCAGATCCACCCGCATAGGGCTGAAAGCCACCGCAGCACTTCCACTCCAATCAATAGCAGTGAACCTGAGCGCCTGAAGAAATGAGGTACCGAGTACTACTCCGGGATAATTTCACCTGAGCCACCAAATTCTGCCGGGAAATCCTTCAACTTGGGTAACCCGTCGCGGACACGCAATACGGCTTCCTGGTAATTCACATGCACACCGGGTTTATAGGGAAAGGTGGGGATCACCGCGGCAAACACATCCGTCAGGCCCAGTGTTGGATGTTCGGCGAAAACGTGTCCCCCGCAGGTTTTACACCATTTGCGATAACTCTTGGGTGTCTTACTGAAAGTAGCGATGTTATCGACACCCTGTGTGACTTTTACCGCCTCCGGCTTCCACAGGGTGAATGCATTGACCGGACCCGCTGACCAGTGTCGACAGGACTCGCAATGGCAATAGCCCATGGCAGCTGGCTCACCCGTGACAGTCAATTGGACCGCACCACAAAAACAGCTTCCTTCGTACGTCTGCTCATTACTCATGTTGCACCTGTTGGGTTATTCACTAATTCCCAATGCTAGATCAAGTTCGAGCAATCTAACTTTTTCAACGGAAAAAATTAGTGGTAGTGCAACATGTTGGCATTACATGAACTCAATCAAATTAATGCCATAACGTTAATCGGCCCCTTCGGTTTCCGTTTGTTAATGCTGTGCAAGCGCGTAATCGATCGCCGCACACACCGCGACCGCCTGTGCGGTGTTGCACTGCTCGGGCGTGGCACGGGGGCTGTCGGGGTAGACCTCGGTAGTGGTCTTGTAGCGGGCGTTGGTGATACTGGCACACAGACCCAGCTGCCTGAGCGGGTATTCGATCACGCCGCGAGCGACCACCGGTGAGCCGATGATCTCGTTGTTGTCGTCCGCCGGCGCGATATGGGTGACCTTCTCTACCGCTGCGATCACCGCCTGCTGGAATTCGGGCTGCGGGTTCTCGCTGTCGTCCACCAGATAAAAGCCATCGGGAATACCACCCGGCGTGAACGGCTTGCCATCACGGGCGGCCAGTGCCGGGCGGAATTCGGTTTCATCGGTATCAGTGGTTTCGTGCAGGTCAATATGCATCAGTGCACGGTCGCGGATGGGTTCCACAAGACGCAGCAGCGCCGCGGATTCTTCGGCCGGGCTGTTCTCGCGGAAGGATCGGTTCGGGTCGATGGCGTTCGGGTTCCAGCGGTGGATACGCTCGTAGGCCCAGGGGCTGACGCAGGGTGCAACCAGCAGGTTGACGCGACCGGCGTATTCCGCGGCATGCTGATCCACGAACTCCAGCGCACCGTGTACACCGCTGGTCTCGTATCCATGTACCCCGCCCGTTACCAGCACCACTGGCAGATCTTCACTCCAGTCATGGCTGCGGATTGCCAGCAGCGGAAAGCTCTCGTCGCCATATTCCAGACGGCCGTACTCTTCCACGTCAAAACGATCACGCAGGCCCTCGATCTTACTCACCACTTCAGATGCGTAGCTGCGCTGGCGAGTCTGTCGTGACAACCACTCGGCGCGCTCCAGATCGCCCCAGGGCGTGCCGGGAGTACCGATTGGATAGAATACGGGGGTGGTGTTCATTTCGCGTGTTCTCCGACGATGATCGAGGGAGGC
This sequence comes from Microbulbifer pacificus, assembly GCF_002959965.1. NCBI lineage: Bacteria > Pseudomonadati > Pseudomonadota > Gammaproteobacteria > Cellvibrionales > Microbulbiferaceae > Microbulbifer > Microbulbifer pacificus. The sequence continues at coordinate 1,014,493 of NZ_PREV01000027.1, read as the reverse complement.
ATTCTACACCCCGAACAGGCCAGGCTGGCTATCCATCAGAGAGTGGCAAGGAACAATATGGCAGCCAACAGCGGCCTGACTGAGCCGGCCTCTCTTCCCGGCTTTGCTCAGCTCAACTCACGGCGTTCATGAGTTCGCGGGCAATAATCATTCGCTGAATCTCGCTGGTACCTTCATATATTGTGGTAATACGGATGTCTCGTACCATTCGCTCAAGCGGCAATTCCTTTGTGTAACCAGCACCGCCATGCATCTGCTGCGCGATATAACAGGCAGAGTTCGCCTTCTCACTGGCGTAAAGCTTGGCCATGGAGGCGGCGGGGCCGAAATGCATGCCCGCATCCTTCTGCCAAGCCGCCTGCATGAGAAGAAGTCGCGCAGCTTCCAAATCGGTGTACTTGTCGGCGAGCTGCCATTGCAAGCCCTGAAACTCCGCGAGTTTGCGACCAAACTGCTCCCGCTCCTGAAGATATAGTCGAGCTCGATCCAGCGCTTCCAGTCCGATGCCGAGGGCGAGGGAGCCAATACCAATCCGCCCGCCTGCCAGCTCTGCGGCGGCAATGCGAAATCCGCGATCAACCTCACCAAGCAGGTTACAAGCAGGGACTCGGCAGTGATCAAAGGCCACCTCGTTCGTCACTGTTGCCTTTTGCCCCATTTTGTCTTCAGCCCGCCCAATCACTAACCCCGGTGTTCCAGCCTCCACGAGAAAGCATGATATGCCCTTACCTTTACTGGCTTCTGTGTTGGTAACAGCCCATACGATGAAAATGCCGGCATATTCCGCACTACTGATAAAAAGCTTGTTGCCATTCAATACATAGCTGTCGCCGTCCTTCACCGCGCGGGTGCGCATCGCGGCAGCATCAGATCCGGATCCTGGCTCTGTCAGACAAAACGCCCCTGCCGAATACTCTCCGTTACAGAGCTTCGGCAGATACGCTGCCTTTTGCTCATTGTTTCCAACCGTCTGGATGACTTCCGCAACCATATTGGTGACAGACGTGGTGGTAGCAGTCGAGGCACAGCCGCGGGCCAGCTCCGTGATCGCAAGACTGAATGCGATTGAGCCGGCACCGGTTCCACCAAACGTTGGATCAATATTGATGCCCATAAAGCCGAGTTCGGCCAACTGCTTGAGTTTTGCCAAAAAGAGCGCTCGATTACCGGTCTCATCCAATTCCTTAGCAATGGGTTTTAGCTCTCGACTCGCAAACTCACGCGCGGCCTCCTGCACCATCATCTGCTCTTCAGTGAGTGCAAAATCCATAATGGTTTATCACCCCTAATTATTTTGGCTGCATGCGAATGCCAGCATCAATACGTATGCACTCGCCATTGATGTAGGAATTTTCAATCAGATGCGCGGAGAGATCTGCAATTTCGCTAACCCGTCCTAGGCGGGAGGGAAATACTGTGGAGGCTTCGAGCGATTTGTAATAGGTTTCATCGACCGCATCAAAAAGAGGTGTGTGCACCAGGCCGGGCGCTATGGTGACAACGCGGATACCGTAAGGGGCCAGCTCTCTAGCCATCGGTAAGGTCATACCCACCACCGCCGCCTTACTCGCACTGTAGGCTACCTGCCCTATCTGCCCCTCATACGCGGCAACGGATGCGGTATTGATGATTACGCCTCGCTCACCATCTTCGTTAACCGGGCTATTTTTTGCCATCTGCTCGGCACAGAGTCGGGCCATATTAAAACTCCCAACCTGATTGATCATAATGACCTTCATATAGTCAGGCAGTGGATGTGGGCCACGCTTGCCCAGGGTTTTACAGGCCGGAGCTATACCCGCAAAGTTATTCAGAATGTGAATTTCCCCGAAGGTGTGAAGTACCTGTTTAATGCCAGCGGCCACCGAATCTTCATCGGAAACATCAACGGTAAAGAACGCCACGTTGGCCCCAAGATCTGCCGCCAACCGGCTACCGGCCTCTGCATTCATATCGAATATCGCCACCTTGGCACCATCTTTCAGGTAGCGCTCCACCGTAGCCCGCCCCAACCCGGATGCGCCACCGGTAACAATGGCCACCTTATCTTTTATGTTCATACTCGAATTCCAAGCTCTTCAGTACCGCTTAAACGCGCTCAATGATCGCGGCAATTCCCTGGCCGCCGCCCACACACAGCGCGATCAAACCACGCCGCAATTGGCGACGTTCCAGCTCATCGGTCATTGTTCCTACCAACATGGCGCCGGTGGCACCCAACGGATGCCCCATCGCGATCGCACCGCCATTGACGTTGGTGACGTCATGGGAAATACCCAGATCCCGCATAAATCGCAAAACGACTGCGGAGAAGGCCTCGTTCATTTCGAACAGGTCGATATCCTCGACACTCAGCCCCGCCCTTTGCAGCGCCTTCTGAGCCGCCGGACCCGCTCCGATCAACATCAGGCTCGGATCATTCGCCAGCACCGCCGTCGAAACGATTCTCGCCCGGGGCGCAAGGCCCAGCTTCCTTCCTGCTTGTTCGCTACCAATCAGGACAGCCGCTGCGCCATCCACAATGCCAGAGGAGTTACCCGCGGTGTGCACGTGCTGTATTTCATCGAGTTCCGGGTATTTGCCGAGCAGTATTTCGTCATAAGCGGATATACCCAGATCGGCAAATGCGGGGCGCAGATTGCCAAGTATGTTCAGGGTGGTGTCAGGTTTAATGATTTCATCCTGGGCGAGCAGGATCGCTCCGTCGGCATCCACTACCGGCGCGATGGATTTGTCGAAGAAACCCTGAGAGCGAGCCGTAGACGCTCGCCTCTGTGATTCAACGGCATAGGCATCGACGTCCTCCCGCGTCCAGCCGCCCATGGTCGCGATGGCATCGGCAGCGACACCCTGCGGCACCAGGCTGTAGCGAAGGGCCAAGTTCGGGTCATGCTTCCAGGAAGAACCCATAGGTACGCGGGACATGGACTCTACGCCACCCGCCACTACCAGTTGTTCCCATCCGGAAGCCACCTTCATCGCGGCCATATTGACCGCTTCGAGTCCGGAGGCGCAAAACCGGTCCAACTGTACGCCAGGGACACATTCAGCCCATCCCGCGTACTGGACGATGGATTTTGCAATATCCCCACCCTGCTCTCCGACCGGAGACACGCACCCCATAATCACATCATCGACTTGGCTGGTATCCAGATCGTGACGGCGTTGCAGCGCGCCAAGGAGACCGCCGCCAAGCACCGCAGGTTGCACCTGATGCAGAGAACCGTCCACTTTCCCCTTACCTCGGGGAGTGCGAATGGCATCGTAAATATATGCAGGATGGGGCATGTTGTCGGGTGTCCTTTATTGGTGCGCGTTAAACCAACTCACGACCGCATTCGGGGAACTGGGGAACCATTCATGACTGCCCATCACCTCGGTCAACCGGTCGGTTTCTATCCCTTCCCAAAGTAGTCGATCGTAGTAGAGATCCATGGCCCACCATGGAGCGATGGTATCCAGAAAGCCGTGAACGAACCGCGTCGGCGGGTGGTCGTCCGGCAGGTTCAAAGGCACGACACAAGCGGGACCGGCACAAACAGCGTAAGAGGCGGAGTGAACCACCAGCGCTTTGAATTCGCCAGGCCAGCTGACTGCCATACGGCTGGTGTTGTAACCGCCACTGGAAATTCCGGTAGCGTATTTCCTATCTCCATTTAACGGTCCAAACAAACCAGCATCGATTGCATCGAATACATTGTTCAGGAAGCTGTAGTCAGTACTGAGCTCGTAAATTTCGTCGGGCGAGAGCATATTGGTATGCCATGCCAACTCCGCCGGGGCGCGCGGAGCAATAACAGCATAGCCCGCATCCAGCAGGGCTTTGATTGTCCGCGCCTCCCAGTAGCCGCCAAAAGGGTCGTTTTTCTTGCGGGAAAACTCCACAGGCAGGAAGGAGCCCTGATATATCAATGCCACTGGCCAGCCACCCGCCGGCGGTGTGCCGAGGGGAAGCTCCCAGATTACTTCACGATCGGTAATGGCACTGGAGGGGATACGTATTCCCCGGTATGTGCAGTCAATTCGTTCCTGTTTGAACCAGCTCCCCGGCGTAATCGTGCAGCGAGATTCAGCAGTGGCCTGTTGTACAGCAAAACAACACAACAGCGTCGCTATTATTTTTTTCATAAGACACCTGTTTGTTAGATTAGTCGTTTACACTCATCATTCTTCCACCATCCTGGTAGTACCGCAGACACCTCCATAATTCGTTGTCAGGCGGGTTCGAGCTGTGGCCAGTGAAAATCAGCCAGCTGTGCTCTCAGATCCTTTTTGCTGATCTTCCCCGTTGCCGTATGAGGAATTTCATCGACAATCAGGCAGCCATCCGGAATCCACCATCTGGCGACCTTGCCATGAAATTTTGCGAGCACTTCCTGCGGATTCAATTGGACTCCGGGAATGGGAACCACCAGTAACAGCGGACGCTCATCCCACTTTTCATGGGCAATACCGATCACGGCGGCCTCTTGAACCCCCTCCATTGCCACGGCGAGGTTTTCCAATTCGATGGAGGAAATCCACTCCCCACCAGACTTGATCACATCCTTAGTGCGATCGGTGATACCCAGATACCCATCAGCGTCAATCGTGGCGACATCTCCGGTATCGAACCAACCGTCCTCTGTCAGCGCAGTGTCATCCGCCTTGAAATACCGTTCACAGATCCAGGGGCCACGCACTTGTAGCGCACCATACGCAATACCATCGCGCGGTAATTCCACGCCGTCCTCACGCACAATGCGCATCTCCACCCCGTAAACTGCACGTCCCTGCTTGAGTCGCAGGCGTTTGGATTCTTCCGCAGCGAGACCACCCGGCACGCGCCCGTTATACGTCCCGAGTGGGCTCATCTCGGTCATGCCCCAAGCGTGATGGGTATAAACGTTGTGACGTTCCTCGAATTCTTCCATGATCGACCAGGGACAGGCGGCGCCACCTACGATGACGCGGTTCAGGCTCGGAATCTGCAAGTCGGTTTCGCGTAAATATTTCAGCAGGGCCAGCCATACCGTAGGCACTCCGGCGGCAACATTCACATTCTCTTCCCGAATCAGCGTGCACAGTGTTTCCCCACAGCCCATTTTCGGGCCAGGAAGCACCAGCTTGGCCCCCATCACGGGAGCGGCATAGGGTAGTGACCAGGCATTAACATGAAACATCGGCACAACCGGTAAAACCGCTTCACCTTGTTGCAGGGCAAACGCGTCGGGAAGAAGTACACCGTAGGTATGCAAAACCATGGCGCGGTGTGAAAAGAGCACCCCTTTAGGGTTGCCCGTCGTACCGGATGTGTAACACAAGGCCGCAGGAGCGTTTTCGTCCAGCTCCGGCCATTCGAAATCAGTATGCTCCCCTGAGAGCAGGGTTTCGTAACAGTGCACATTGGGTAGCTTGGTAGCCGGCATATGTGCCTCATCGGTGAGGATCACTATACCCAGAACCGACGTGAGCTGGTCAGCGACAGACTCCAGTAGTGGTACGAAGGCGGGATCAATAAACAGCCAACGATCATCTGCATGGTTGACGATATAGACGATCTGTTCGGCGAAAAGGCGCGGATTGATGGTATGACAGACCAAACCGCTACATGAAGTCGCGTAATAGATTTCAAAATGGCGGTAGTCATTCCAGGCCAAGGTGCCGATACGGTCGCCGGCGCGTGCGCCAACTCGCTGCAAGGCGTTGGCAAGTTGACCCGCACGTGCAAACGCCTCCGTGTAGCGGTAGCGGTGTCGGTCGTTGTCTGCCGTGATAGAGACAATTTCCCGCCCTGGAAAATTATTCTGCGCATGGCGCATGATACCGGTCAGGGTAAGCTGGCTTTGCATCATCAGACCCAGCATGGTTTCTCCCCCTATCATTTATTAGAGCGCAGGAGTGAGCACCGCCAGGATTGGCGGCACTCACTCTCAAAAGATATGGTTAAAGATCGAAATTAAGGCGCAGGGCCAGTGTGCGAGGATCACCGTAAAAACCGGTAACTATGGGGAAACCGGAGCCTCGCAGATCATAGCCGGTGGTACGGTATTCTTCATCGGCGAGATTCTTGCCCTCCAGTGCCAAACGCCAACTGCCACTCGGCGGCGTAAATACTACGGTGGCATTCCAGAGACCATAACCCTCCTGGAAAACAAGGTCACTGAGGTCGGTTGTCGGATAGACGTCATCCCGATAGCTATAGCTGAGGCGGGCATTCAACTCGCCGAGATCTGCCAGCGGAAAGTTGAAATTACCGTTTAACGAGTAGGCCAACTCGGGGGTGTTCGTGAACTCCTGCTCGTTCGCAACATCCACGCCACTGGAAATATACTCCTTGTACTCCGCATCCAGCCAGGTGGCGTTACCGCTCAGGGTGAAGAAATCGCTGGGGGCCCACAAGTATTCCAATTCCAGCCCCTGGATTACACCCGCACCGGCGTTTGTGAAGTCACCAAAGAAACTGTCAGGATTGCCATCTCCCGTGGTGTCTACACCGGTAAAAATACTGAGCTGAATGTCTTCATAATCGCTATAGAAGAGAGCTGCGTTCAGTCGAACGGTTGGCGACAGATCCGATTTAAACCCCACTTCATAGCTGGCAACACGCTCAGGCTTGTAGGGGCTCTGAGACTCGGGTACCTGTACCGTGTTAGCCCGGATATTGTAACCACCGCTTTTGAAGCCTTCGCTGTAGCTGGCATAGAGCATCGTGGTCTGGTTAAGCTGGTGATCAATGCCTACACGCGGTGAAAAATCGGTCCAACTTTCAGACTCGTCAAAGTCTGCGGTAACCTGGCCACTGGGAGTGGTGAAGTTCTCATCCACAAACCCCTGATTCAAAACAATCGCGCGCTTTTCCTCGCGATTGAATCGCGCCCCCAGGCTCAATGCCGTGTTGTCGGTCAGGCTGTAATTGAGATCACCAAACAGTGCCAGTGCATCTGTCTGAACCTCGCCGCCACTGTAACCATAGATTGCCATTACCGGCCCGATGATTGTTTCTAACCCCGGCGCAACCAGCGCTGTCGGAAGACCGAAACGGTTGCGCACATTCCCGCCCGCCGTCGCGTCCATCCAGTAAAGGCCGAACACACCGTCGAGCTTCTCGCCACTGTACTGCCATTGGAACTCCTGGCTCAGTTGATCATCGACCTGAATGCCGTCAACATCGGCTATCGGATGGGGTGTCGCATCGAAGTCGATTGCCTGGTTGTATCGCCCTTCCCGATAGGCCGTAATGGACTTGAAGCCCCAGTTACCCTGCCCTTCCCAGGCAACCGTTACGGCAGTACCGGAATTGTCGGTGTCGTTCGCCTGATTCTGGAAGCCGTTGTCAACATCGTAGCGATCATCGCTCACTGGCAGCGGCGCCGCACCGCTGAAAAATGGCTCAAACACATTGGGCACCAAGCGTCGAGCGCCGCGCACGGCGGACCGGTCGTAAACAACATCGTGGGCGAGGTTTACCGACCAGCTGTCGTTTGGCCGCCATTCAATAGCCGCTCGGCCTGCGTATAACTGTTTGTCGGAAACCTCGGCACCGGTGAATCGGTTTTCACCAAAGCCATCGCGCTCGAAAGAACCCACCGCCACCCGCGCGTACACGTTTTCTCCCAGAGGAGTACTGATTGCTGCCTTGAAATCCCGCTGGTTGTAACTGCCCAGCGCAGTACTCAGTGAAATCTCTGTTTCTTCGCCGATAGGTCTGCTGACATACTTGATTGCACCACCAATGGTATTGCGCCCATAAAGTGTTCCCTGAGGACCACGCAGCACTTCTACCCGCTCCACATCCAGCATTTCCAGCATCGCGCCCTGAGGCCGCGCCATATAAACATCGTCAACATAGATACCGACGCCCGGCTCAACACCCCATAGTGGGTCTGATTGACCTATCCCGCGAATATAGGCGGTCACTGTGGAAGTGGTTGCGCGTGCAGCGTAAACAGTAAGTCCAGGCGCCTGAGCCTGCAGATCACCGAGATTAGTAACACCGGCCTTCAGCAACTCCTCGCTGTTCATGGCACTGACAGCCTGGGGTACTTCCTGCAGGCTTTCGTCCCGACGGCGCGCAGAAACGACTATTTCTTCCATGGCTCCGGCGGATTCCTGGGCGTAGACCAGTGGCACACTGACAACACTAAGCCCACTCAACCCTGCCATTGCCAAAGGCAGATGCTTCAAATGAAAACCAGGTACCGCATTATTTTTATTGAACATACCCAATTCCTCTCTCTCGCTTTTATTGTTTCAGTTGGTTATTACTGCTTCCAACGGTCTTACTTCCTGTTCAACATGGTCACTCAAAAAATCACGGATCAACTGATTGCACACGTCGGGGCTGTCCATGGGTGAGGCATGTCCGGAGTTTTTGATCACGGACAATCGGGCATTGCCAAGTGTTGCAACATATTCCGCTTTGTACGAAACCGGGGTGTAGTCATTGTCCGCAGACAAAATCAGTGCCGGCATCTGGCTCCCTGCAACCTCAGCACAGACATTGAAATCGCCAATGGCCCGTAGCACGCGTACGTAGGAATCCGTATCAACAGCGTCGATGCTGCTCAGGAAAGCCTCTCGCAGCGGTTGCTGTTCTTTATGGGGGAAGAGTTTCGGTGCTATTTTTTTTGCCAGCATCGGCAAGCCAAACGTACGAATCAGAAGTGTGCGGAAAGCGACCAAAAAGCTCATCCGCCACTGGCCGGAGGTGAGACCCGGGCCGGAATTGATCACGGTGATAGAGCGCAGTCGATCGGGGCTATCGGCCAGTAGCTGAAACAGAACCATACCGCCGAGTGAGAGACCCACGACATGAGCCCGAGGGATTTGCAGGTGATCCAGGAGTGCCCTCACATCACCGGCAAGATCTGCCATGCTCACCGGCGCATGAATCGGGTCACTATCCCCGTGCCCCGGAAAATCGAGCGTGAGGACGCGATACTCGTTCGCCAAGCCGTTGATCTGCGGCCCCCAATCAGTGCCGCGCGAGCCCAGTCCATGCAGCAGCAACAGTGGCTCGCCATGGTTTGGGTTATCGTCCGAGAAATGCAGCCGGCGTCCACCGTTTGAAAAATGCGGCATGATATCTACTCATCTCGCTGTTGTTATTGTTGTTTCTTTCCACGGCATCGCGGAATCGGAATTCATCTTCCGAAAAATGATACTAATCGTCCGTTTCTGAGTTTGCAAGGGGTTCGCCGGAAGGAATGGTGTAAAAAAGCGCCAATAAAACCGAACGTGCGCTATTTGGGCCCGCGGAGATACCCGAGCAGAAGCCGCGCTATTTCTTCGCGAAGCTGCTCTGGTTTCAGGCCTCCAAGGGTGCCGGTCACGGTATGTTGGTTTAGCGCCCCCAAGACCATGTGAACGCCGGAAGATACCGCCTGGCGGGGGTTGGGATGAACCACCTGATCCATAAATGGCGTCAGGCAATCGCAGGCCGTAGCAGAAATATGCATGTTGAGCTGGTGCACCCTATCGCGGAACGTCGCACTCCGGGACGCCCGCAGAATCACCGCGCGCAACACGCCGCGGCGGCCAGTGTAAACATCGATATAGGTATCCGTCAGCAGACGCACACCTTCATACAAATTTTGGCACTGAGTGCCAGCATCGCGCAGTTGGCTTGTAGTATCAGCCAACCGCTGCATGAATCGCTGCAACAGGAGTAATGAGAGCGTGTCCTTATCGCCCAACAGTCGATAAAAGGTACCCACTGAAGATTCTGCGAGGCTCGCAATTTCCGTCACACTCGCCTCTTCAAACCGGTTGCCAGCAAGCAACTCTTCCCCAACGGTGAGCAGCCGCTCCAATGCCTGGCGGCTTCGAACCTGACTGGGCTCAGGCACTTGAACCAACGATAAATCAAGCTGTGACATAGATGTTGCTTCTATCCCCTAGGCCGCCCCACCTGCGGCAGATTGTCATGGCACCCAACGTCGGGCCATCTAATTCGGGGGATATTATCACGCTCATTAAAGATAAGTTGTGTGGAACCCGGTTTCATCGCTATCGGTGGTTTTGTGCGGACCGCTACGCGTCATCACACGCCGAACAGCCCCAGCTGCCCATCCACCAGGCTGTCGAAATCCAGATCGATGAAGGGCAATATGGCATCGGCCACCGGCTTGAGCTGCCGGTCGATATAGTGCTGGTAATCAATCGGTGACTGACGGTAATCCACCGGCTCCGGGCCGCTGAGGGTGATGACGTAACGAATCCAGCCCTTGTTCTGATATTTGGGTGAAAGCCCCTGCTGGCGGCGGTGTTCATCGGCGAGTCGCGCCGCGCGCACCTGCGGCGGTATGTTTTTTATGTATTGCTCCAGTTTCCGCCGGAGCCGCTTGCGATACACCAGCTGATCGTCCATCTCCCCTGCCCGGGTTTTCTCCACCATATCGCGGATATAGCCGGACGGATCCTCCCCCTTAAACGCCATCCCGTAGAGCTGGGTCTGGAACTTTTTGGCCAGGGCGGTCCAGTCGCTGCGCACCGTTTCCAGGCCCTTGAATACCAGCTTTTCCTCGCCCCCTTTCACTACCAGGCCCGCGTAGCGTTTCTTGGAGCCGGCCTCGGAGCCGCGAATGGTGGGCATCAGAAAGCGCTGGTAGTGGGTTTCGAATTCCAGCTCCAGTTCGCACTCCAGTGCCAGCTCGTCTTTGAGTTTGTTCCGCCAGCGCGTGTTGATCTCGCTGGCCAGGTGCTTGCCGATCGTATCCGCCTCTTCGAGGCTGGGGTGGCCACTCAGCCAGACAAAGGTGGAATCGGTATCGCCGTATATGACCTGATGGCCCAGTTCCTCGATCCAGCGCGCCGTCTGCTGCATGATCTCGTGACCGCGCAGGGTGATGGAGCTGGCCAGGCGGGTGTCGTAAAAACGGCAGCCCCCGGAACCCAACACGCCGTAGAAAGAATTCATGATGATCTTGATCGCCTGAGAGCGGGCGGCATCCTGCTCCTGCTTGGCGATGTCGCGCTGGGCCCAGAGGTTGGTGATGATGTCCGGCAGGAAATGTTTGTCACGGGAAAAGCGCGCACCGCGAAAACCGGGAATAGCATTGTCATCCACCAAGCCTTCGACCAGCCCCATCGGATCAATTTTGAAGGTGCGGATAATGCTGGGATACAGGCTCTTGAAATCCAGCACCAGCACGTTGTCGTACAGACCCGGCCGGGAATCCATGACATAACCACCCGGGCTCGCCAGGCCGCCGTCGGCCGGCAGGTTGGGTGCCACATAGCGGCTGCGGTGTAGTCTGGGCAGGTAGAGGTTGGTGAAGGCCGCCACGGAGCCGCCGCTGCGGTCGAGCTCAAGCCCGGTGAGCTGAGCCCGCAGGCGCAGGTAATCCAGCAACCGCGTGTGCTGGAATATATCCCAGACCAGGCGGCAGTCTTCCAGGTTGTAGGCCGCCAGCTTGGGTTTGTTATGGCGAAAATCGTGTTCAATCGCGGCCAGGCGGTTGTCCACGTCTTCGGTGTCCTTGCCTCTTCCCAGCAGCGTCTGGGACACGAACTCCAGGCTGAAGCTTTCAAAGTTGTAGGTAGCGCTCTTCAGACCGTCGATGCCGTCCAGCACCACCCGGCCCGGCAGCGTCACAAAGCCCTGGCTGCCCTCCCCGCCGTCACGCCAGCGCGCATCTGTGCCACCGCGCCCCAGCTTCAGGCGCAGGCCATGGCGCGCTGCCCGTTTCAGCAGCAGCCGAAAATCAAAGTCCACCACGGACCAGCCGATGATGATGTCCGGGTCCAGGCCCTGGATCCTGGCCTCCAGGACCTTGAGCAGGGCCCGCTCGTCTTCCACCCAGTGGATGGTGGTATCGGCGCTCTGCGGCTGCCCCACCATCAGTACCTCCTCCGCGCCATGCCCGTAGAGGCCGATGGAATAAAGCTCCCCCTGACCGGAGCACTCCACATCCAGCGAAACCACCCTGAAATCCGGCTGCACCTCGGCGCCTTTGAGGCGCACCTGGCGGTATTCCGTGTAGCCGTCTTTGGCCCGGGCTTCACCTTCAAAGTAGAGGCCACCGCGGGCAAAGCGCTCCATCAGGTAACGGTCGTGGAGTCGAAAATCCGCCTCAAACACCTCGATGCCGCGAGTTTGCAACAGGGCCTGGGCCCGGCGGTGGGCGTCGATGGTGGGGAAATACAGCATGGCCGCTTCCTCGCGGCCAAAGGTCTGGAAGCCCAGCTGCTGCCAATCGCAGGGCACGCCGGCCAACGCCTCGGTCACCTGGGTGTGGTCCGCGACCCTCACCATAAAGACCGGGCGCTCGCCTTCAATAACCAGCTTGACCGGGCCCTCGGGCGTGGCCAGCCAGTAGTGGATGCAGGTGCTGCCGCGCTGATCAAAGCTGTGGCGGGTGAGGAGAAATCCTTGGGGCAAGAGACTGTACTGGGTTGAGGCTTGGGTCGGCGCCGGTGTTGATGATTGGCGCCATTCTACTGGATAAATACACAGATATCAGTATCGCCAGCGCCGGACGAGAGGGCCCTGGCGTCTGCCCTCGTCACCATGCAAGTCACCACGCAAGACGGGCGATGACACGCGCCTCGTCGGCGTGCAGCGAAAACGACCAGCCATTGCGCTCACACAGCCGTTGAACGATACCCAGCCCCAGACCATACCCTTGAGACGGCGCCTCGACCGGCGTGGGCCGTTTATCCGCTTCACTGCCTACCTGGTTGGTGACGAATAGCTCATGCTCACTGATACGAATCGTAACCGGCACCTGCCCGTTGAGCGTGTGCTCGAACGCATTTCGCACCAGATTATTGACCGCGATGGAAAAAGCCTGCGGATGCCCGCAGACGCTGGGATTCACGAGTTCGTCGATATCAACATCGACGAACTTGCCGTTCAACAGGTGGCGCTGTTGATCTATCGCCTGGCTTACCAGCGGCTTCACTAGAAACTGCTCGTCATACAACCCATCGTCGGTTTCGCGAGCGAGGCACAAGAACATTTCAACGGTGGCTTTCATCTCGAGCGCCGCATACCTCACCCGATCTACCGCCTTCCTATCGGTCGCCGACAGATCACTTTCTTCCAGCAGTTCAAGCGCGCCCAGTATCACGGTGATCGGCGTACGCAACTCATGACTGGCCGAACTGGTAAAGTATCTCTCCCTCTCAACAAATGCGCTGATACGCTCAAGCGTCTTCTCAATGGTCCTGGCGAGCACGCCAACCTCATCATCACCGAACCGGCTGGACGCTATGCGTTTATGATCTTCCGCCGATAGCTTTTCCGGGTCGATGTCCGCAACCACGTGAGCGAGTTGCACAACAGGAGCGACCGCTCTGCGCATCACGACAACGCCCAGCCCGAAACCAAGCACACCGAGCGTACCCACGACTCCGGTGATAACGAGCAGCCACCACCAATCCTCTGAAGACGCAGCCTCAATGCCGGCAACATCAAAAACCACAAATGCGCGTCGCTGTTCGTTGCCGGTGCGTATTACCGCGACATGTAACTCTTCGGCATCGAATTCATACAAGCCTTCATCGGGATTTGTCAGCGCCCATTCCCTGAGTGATTCCGGCAAGCGGCCAACCTCATCGTATCCGCGCAGGCTCATCGTCAGCGAGGGATAGCTTTCAGCGGCACGCTGCAGCTGATGCGCCAGCACACGGTCCTCGCTCAATCGGATCGCAGAGAAAAACGCGAATCCCCAGACCACGCTGAGTACAGCAACACACACAGCAAAGGCAATGGCGACGCGCTTGCGCAAACTGTACCGGTACATCAATGAGTATCCTCGGCAATCCGGTACCCGATGCGATGCACCGTATGAATCAACGGGCGATCAAATGGTCGATCGATCGCCTGCCGCAATTTGTACATATGCGAGCGAAGCGCATCACCATCGGGGCGCTCATCCGCCCACAACAATGTTTCCAGATCATCGCGGGCCACCACAGACGGGGCCACTTTCATCAATCGGTGAAGTAGCCTCATGCCGGCAGGGGTGAGATCGATGTGCCGCCCCGCACGATAGACTTGCTGGGTGGAACGGTTCAGGGTCAGGTCACCTACCGTCAACAGGTTCGCGGCTTTACCGTGACTACGTTTGTACAGCGCCTGCAGTCGCGCATGGAGCTCCTGTAATGCGAAGGGCTTGATCAAATAGTCATCGGCCCCTGCCTCGAACCCCTTGAGCTTGTCGTCAAGGGTATCCCGCGCGGTTAGCATAAGCACAGGCGTTTCCAATTGGGCATCCGCTCGCAGCTTCTGGCAGAAACTCAGGCCATCCATCCCCGGCAGCTTCAGGTCCAGAACAATAACATCGAACGGATTCGTCAACGCCAGGTGCATAGCGCTGATACCGTCATAGGCAAAATCCATAACATAGCTATGCTTTTCGAGATAAGCGGCAATGTTCTCGCAAATGCCGCGACTGTCTTCGACAATCAACACTCGAATCGGCGCCGCACCAAGCGCATCTACCATCTACTGCTCCCCCATTACCAGGCTCGATTACCCGGGCACGATTTACCAGGCCTGATTTACCAGGCATAGTCCAGACGCAAACCAATAAGCGGCTCGGCTTCGCTCTCGTCTTCCACTTCAACACCTCGGCGGTAGTCAAACTCGGTATCGTCACTCGAGGACGCTGCCGTCAGGTTGATAACATCGAGAAAGGCCGTTGCATCTACGGGGCCAAAGGCACGCCGATAGTCAACGCGAACGTTGAACATGGCGGTGCTGTCTTTGCGACCGACATTACGCTCAGTGATCTCTTTCGAGTAGCGCAGTGGTTGCCCCTCCCCCAACACGTCTGAGTGAATGATAAACGCATCATCTGGTCTGCCGGAAAGATATTTGTAGCGCCCCGCCACCTTCCAGCGGTCGCTGATTTCCCAGGTGAGGCCGAGGGTAGCGACATGCTCACGGTTGAACTCGGCCGCCACGGCACCACGACCATCTTTGCGGTCCACTTCGGCATCGTTGTATGAGTAGGTTGCCGTAGCGTAAATACCCTCGCGAATCGTGCCATTGGCCACGATATCAACACCGTATGACGTGCCGTCGCCAATGTTGGCAAAGGTGCCGCTGGCTCGGTCAAGGTCTACCACCAGCTTGTCAAGGTTTTGATAATAGGCTTCCGTCAGCACCGACCAGCTGTTGTTCGGAAAGTATTCAAAACCGATACTAGCGTGCGTGATTTCTTCGTTTTCGAGGTCGTTCGACTCATTAGCCGCGAGATCCAAAAACCGCGGCGACTGATGAAAGAGTCCTGCCGTCACAAAGTATCTAACCGTTTTACCCGGCCGCCAATTGACGCCGAACCGGGGCGACGCAAAGCTTTCGTCCGCAAAACCGTCCCGCTCCAACCGCACGCCGGAGCGAAAATCCCAGTCTCCAAACTCAAAAACCTGTTCTACGTAACCTGCGTAGCTCGTTGCTTTCTGATTGAGAGAAGAGTTGATGTTTTCGGGCGTCAGCACAATAAAACGCTGATCGGGGTCTTGCCTGAAATCATCGTCGTCGTAGACGAACCGGATCCAATCGCCATCCAGGACGGTGCTATAGTCCAGCTCAGTTTGTGTGACTCGAAGACCGGCACTGAACACACCCCATTGATTCAGCGTCTCGAAGTCGCTGCGCCAGCCGATCTCGGTCTCACCCTCACCGACGGTAATAATGTCTTCCCGCACCGGAAAACTGGATGCCGGTGATCCCTCAGGTACGAGATCCGGAAAGGATTCACCCTCTGAACTGATCTTGTCGCTGGTGCGGTAGTAAACCTTGTTGGTCAATACAGCTTCTTCACCGATCAATGATCGCAAGGTGAAGCCGTACAAATCACTATCCTGTTCCGAGTATTGAAGCGCAGCATCTTCGAAATTGGGCGAGGCAAACACGTGCGTCACATCGCGAAAATAGTCTTCGTGCGTGTCGATCAATAGAACTTCGAAGGTGTGGTTCTGGTTGATTGGCACAACCGACTTTACGATGACGTCTCTTAAGACAGGCGCGCCAATGTCGAGTTCTTCAATCGTTTCAAAAAATGAGCCGAAGTCCAGTCGACGCGCAGAGACAAGCAACGTAGAGTCTTCCGTGATACCGGCAGGACCATCGTAACCAACTTCATAGCCGGCAATGTCAAAGCGCAGACTTGCGGAAGGGCTTGGGTTGCCATCCGCAACTTCCAGTTTGAGTAATGATGCAGCCCGGCCGCCATACGCCGCACTCCACCCACCCGGTGAGAATTCTGCACCACTGATCACGTTCGGAGCGAAAATCGAGAAGCGGCCACCGCCGCCGACATCCTCTTCTTCACCCAGCGTCGCATCAAAGTGCACCGCCTTATCAAACGGGAAATCATCAACGAATAACAGATTATCCCTTGGGCCACGTCCGCGCACGCTAAAGCTCGCGAACTCACTGGCGGATGCCAGGCCAGGCAAACCATCCAGCGAGAGGAGTGGATCCGAGCCGCCACCAACCGCACTGCGCAGCGCTTCCCTATCCAGGTAGGTACTGCTGGCGGATGCCAATACATCGGCTTGCTGAGCCCGGACCTCCACCTCCTCAATGGCCTGCTCGCGAAGTTCGAATTCAATTTTGAGATTCTTGCGCGTCACCACGCGCACGCTTGGCTCATAGGATGAACTGAACCCGCCTTTGGCTACGTTCACCGAGTAGAGACCGGGGTCGAGCAGTTCAACGACAATACGACCTTGTGCATCCGTTTGTACAGATCGCGTGGAATTGGTTTCCCGCTCCCTGATTACAATCTGCGCGGATGACAGTGGCCGATCCGTATTCTGATCCTTGACGACGATCGTCAACGCACCGGGCGTCTCTGCTGCGTGGGTAATAAGTGGAGTTCCCATCAACACCGCCGATAGAGTCAACCGCGATACCTGTCTCAATTGCCTGCTCATATTGTGTTCCCTTCAACGATCTGCCGTTATTATTTGGTGAAACGCTGGAAGGTTAGCAATGCAAATGTGACTGAAATGTCGCTGAGATGTGTAGGCTACACCAGGGCCCGGTTAACTACCCGGGTTCAACACAATGGAAATACCGGCATCCTGCTATTTGGCACGCAAAGTTACTTGTTTTCCCCTTATGGAAAAAAGCGTGCATGGGTTCTCTTCTATTTATTAGACAGAATCAATCGATCCGACGACGTGCTTCATTGGACCGACCAGTAAGCGGCTCACGCACCCGGATTACCTGATCGCGCTTATCCGTATTCTTTTTGGACTTCTTTTCCTGTGTCTTTTTCTTTGGTTGCTCACTCTTTGGCTCCTTACCCTCCTGGGGCGGAACTGGCTTCGCAGCGTTATTGTGCCGATCATTTGGCGCATTGCGCTGGGGCTGACCGCGCAGGTTTTGTGGCTTGGGGCTGTCGCGCACCGCGCGGCGATCGATTGCCGGACGCTCTAATGCAGGAACAACGCGCGGGTCCCGAATGCCGGTTGGCTTGTCCGCGAGTTTAACTGCGCGCACGTCCCGGCGTGGATTCGGAGATGGGTTCCGGTGTTCATTACGACGATCCCCACTGCGGTTATCTGCCTGAGGCGCCCGCGGCTCTGGCACCGCTTTACCAGCAAACCCCTGCTCGCCACCTCGGCCACGATTCTGGCCCTGCCCTGGGCGATCCCGGCCCTCGTCACGACGATCATGTCGTTGCCCATTGCCTTCATGCCGATCCCGCCGATTGTAACCGTCGTCATGATCCTGCCGGCGCGGCGGTGTGTAGTCGCGTCCTCCGGCATAGTGATGGCCATGACGGCGCAAACGCGTATGCCAGCGATCATTGAAGCTTCCCGAGACATAAAAATCTGGGGCGCGATACCAGGGGCCACGCCAGTGACTGGCACTGATCCAATGGTCCTGATACCAACGATAGTAATGCCCCTGTCGATAGAAAACGTCGCTGCGGTCGTAGAACACGTAAACGCCGAGGGTATCGTCGTAGTAGCGATAGCCGGGATCGGTGATCACTGAATAGGAGTAAACCGGAGGAGAATGGCGGACATAGGTGCTCCCGACGTACACCGGCGCAGATGGGTAGGTGACACAGCCACCGAGGGTCAAAGTGATGGTGAGAGCGGTGAGTAATCGGTATGGGAACGGGCGCATGGTGCCTTCTCCTTGGATTCACACCTGCTTTTTACCCCGGCACAACTGAATCGACCCTGAATTTACTCGCAAAAGAACCGAGAACCACCAATACCGAGAAATGAACACAACCCCATAAATTCAGCTACCGTTCAGAAAGCTCGATTTTTACGCGCTCATCTTCATTAGTAATAAATGGCAACATGCGGCTAGCGGTCAGCCATGCAACACCAAATGCGAACAAAGCTGTCGCTTCGACATAGTAAGTCAGCCGCTGAGTAACACCGCTAAAATCTACCCAATCCAGAATATTCAGCAGCTGTACGGCCATGGCGACAACCATCGCAATTGCGCAGATTCTATAAATTAGCCCCCTAGCCTTCGCCTCTTTGGAATCTTTTTCTCTCGCTCTCAGGTAAAACAGCCAACAAAAGATTGCGAGGATAATGAACATTGAAATTGCCGAGGCCGTATGGACAATTCCAGTCACCGTGGGTTCTCTAGCTCCCTCCTCAACACCCCGACCGGTAAAGCAATCGCATGGAAAAAATGCCACTGCTGCGACAGCGACTGCTGCGATTTTGCTTAAGACAGCTTGAAACAAAGAGTAGCCATTATACGACCAGAGAAAAGCCGAGATAACGCAGAGCGAGCCAACGAATACATTTCGGGCATTATCCGTTAAATGGTATGACAGGCTGATCGAGCAGATACTGACCCCAGGCGTCAGCAAGTCCGTGAAAATCGCGAGTGACAAAGCGATAAATCCCACGATGAATTTAGCCGTGTGGTGATCAATTTCTGTGTCTAGTGGCTTCCAATCCATGGACCCAACCTCATACGTTCGGAGTTACCAGCAGGTGGACGTGGTTGGTCATCAACACCCAGGCAGGTACCTGAATATCGAACTCCGTTGCATACTGCTTTAGCCAACCGGCGTAGGCGATCATATCCCACCCTGAACAGAAGCAACCCTGCCGGTTGTTACCTCGCTGTATGAACTGCTGAGGAATCCTCGCAGGACCGAGGCGCGGCAATCTGGCCATCGAACGTTCTCTTCCCTTTTGTCATGGCCACATGACTAACGGATACAAAAACTCAGTGGGTGCTAATGGGTGTCATAATGTTGACCTAACCCCATTTATTATTTCCGCCCAATTTAAAGTACTCTCCATGAGCTCGCAGGAAGCAGAAAATTAAATTTCTACATTTAGTTTTTGTTTATATATTTTTAGTCTATTTTCAGCCCTTTCGATGAATTGGCCATAGAAAAGAACTTCCGAATATAACTCTCCGTACGGAATTCTTGAACTCGGATCAACGATCGCATCCGTACTAAAGTAGCCCAAACCGCTTGGAAACCTAGTGTAATTTAATGGCATTCTGGACTCATCCATACAGTCACCTATTAGATATCCGTATATTTTTTTTATTCTTCCATTCGATTTCGCCGCGATAAGCCTGGCATACTGAGCCAGATCGGGAATATGCTCCTGAATTTCCACGCCGGGAGCCTTAAATTCAATTATAATTGCCGACCCTTCCTGATTAAATATCGCTATATCAGGTCGTTTCAGCCTGTGATCCAGATTGTTTTTTGCAAATAATTTCTCTAACTCTTCGTCAATATCATTCTCGAAAAGTTTCTCAGTTTCATTCCACGGAATTGAAGCCAAAGACTTATCCGACGCTATATGTTCAAAATAGTGATATTCTTCATTCAAGATCCAAATATCATGATCTATTGAATCATTACTATCCCTACCTGTCGGAAAGAAAACATTATGTATTATTTTTTCGTTTTCATTTCTCCCTCTAGAGTTAGCTTGGCAGTTCAGCATAAATTCCTGTGCACGTTTCAACACCTCAAGCATCGAACTTCGTCGCACAACAAGTTGAGACAGATTAGCCATATCCATCTTTTTTATGGTTGATGTATATGTCCACGATAGTGAATTAACCTTTTCCCTAAAGTCCTGAGACCTGGGATCCAAATTTAGAAGCTCCTGCTTTAAATCAAAAATCTTGGAGGTTTCATTGACTATATCTTCCTGATATTTCTTTAAAACTCGCTTTGCAAGATTTTTCTCAGTATCCGTATATCTTACTTTTATCTTTGCCTGCTCAAGCATAGAGCGACTGATACCAAACTTGCTTTCTGTAGAAGAAATTAATTCATCTTTATCAAAATCCAATGGAGTTAAAATACTAAAAACATAATCCTCTAGGGAATCCAACACATCCTGCATGGAAAGACTAAGATCAAAATCATCATTAGCAGAGCACTCACGAGGAATATTGAAGTCATCTCTTTGCTCGTTGACCTTATTTTCCAGGAAGTCACTTTCAACTAACAATAGCTCATATTTTTCATTTATCGGAAGGCGCCTATCTTGACCACCCTTCAAATAAGACTTTGTTACAGATTTCACTAAAGCAGAATTTGCACAAAGTGCAACTTCGTGCCCAAAATCGCTAAACGACGAATATGGGAGCGAATAACGAGTAACCCTAAGAGAGATCGGTGCATCGTCGACACTTCGACCATGCGAGCAACAAAGCGGTACTGATTCAACAGAAACTGGAGATGGCAAATCATCCGACTTAATAACAGCGGATTGTGTAGATTCGTTATCTGTCGAATTTATTGTTATTGTGAAATCGCCAATTATTTTTTTCAGAATAATAAATCGCTGCATAAACGTTAAATACAGGTACCGATGTATCGCCGGCGCAGAAAAGTCCGCTGCAATATTCGATCCACTAAAACCCTTATCATTGAACACATCTTTAAACGAGTTAACAGAGACAATCGTTCTTAAAGATTCCTCCTCCGTATTTTCAGTTTTGAAACTTTGCTCTGTTATCTCATGAATATTTTCATTCGTGCTTATAGTGCGCCTTAGATATTTATCGCCAGAAAAAAATATGCTATCGACGTGAAAATTCCTAAAAAAATGAAAATATTGAATCCTTCCCGCCCCTTTACACTTACCAATCCCTTGAATATTCAAGTAGTCTTTATATGTTGAATCCTTCGTGACAAACGCACGAATCTGGTCATCACCAAACCCAGCCCCATTATCTGTACACTTCAACTTAACGTCATGCTGACAATCATTAAATAAGGTTGAGTTGGTGACTTCTACATCTATATCTATCTTGAGATCTGGCAGGAGCTCCTCACTATTTTTTCGAATGAGATATGAGTCAATTGCATTTGAGACCAGCTCTTCCAAAACCACATATCGATTTGAACTTATGCTCGTATTCTTTAGACCACCCCTTATATCCAGAGCCATAGCCTTTCCTTAGTGAAAAATATTAATCGAAAAACCGAAGTGATCATTTGGCAACAAACATTAAATTAAATAAATGTGATCGACAGAACCTTTCCCCACGACACAATTAAAATAAATTAACAACCTAAGGTTGACACAGCCTCATATATTTTCACCCGCAACAATATTGATCTTAAAGTGAGACTCATCCGGGATACATTTAAGTAGTTGAACGTGAGACATGTTACTGTTTGTAGAAATTGCTAGGCGCGCCTGATCCTCAAGCGTACTTGATGCCCTTGCCCCAAGAATAACTGTCTTAATCGAATCTGTTGGCAACTGAAACAAATGAATATTCTCGGTAATTGAATTAACAACATGGTGCGCATCTTTGAGAGGTCGAAGCACTCTCCACTCACGCTCATAGAACCACTCTTTGCTTTTAACCAAGAACATCTCTGTCCCGTCTAGATCAATAAGGCTGGCGCTAGGGCGAGTATCTCGATACTTAACTTGGCGAAGATAGCCAAACTCGTCTTGATCAGATCTACGAGCATTAAAATATGGATGTCCTGGGTCAAGCTCCAACACAAATCCCGTATGGCTCGCAGCGTAGTGAGCCCACATGAGAAGACTGTTTGGAACTTCACACAGAGAAAGAACTCCCAGCACGTCATCTAACTTGTTAGGAATTGATGAAATAAATTGCTTTGACAAGGTCCCAAGCATCGCCAGAAATTGGTCTTGCTGCTTTTGCATAAATGGTGTTGAAGACTGAATCCACTGCTCAAGGGAAAGACGCGCTCTGACTTCAGCCGGAAAATAGTTGTAAACGGCCTGAAGCTCACCGGGAATTGTTTCAGCGAAAGAAGAGAGAGCTACTTCTTTTGAAGCCAGCCCCTTAATCTCTGGCCTTCCTTCGAATGGATCATTGAATGCTCCTAACGGTGTGTAGCGGATCAATTGATCAGAAAGTATGTTGATGCGGGCCGGCGAGAGATACTTAAATAGCCTTTCCGGTGCACGAAGATCTTCCATAAGCTCTCACGAAGTGGCGTTACTGGTTTGATTTTATTAAGCAATTCCCTAGATTCGCAGCAGTTCATCAGCATTATCCAAACGCCATTGTGCAGCTTCAACAACTTCCGCACTGAACTCGGTTGAAAACTGAACAATAACAGCCTCAAAAGTATTTCTAAGGTCTCCACGATCGCGGAGCACTCTAAAACCAGTTTGTAGATCTGGGCTTTGCACTAGACGAGAAAGAGCCGGTATGTAGCCATTATCATTTAGCATTTGCCTAGTTCGACCAGCAAAATTTCCGATGGCCTCTTCATAGACCTCAATTGTGCGATGTACTTCTGATATCAATTCCGAAGATGCCATATCGGATTCCTTGCTTATACAGTCTGAGTATTAATCACCCCAAGCACGTACACGGCGTCTCTACGCCCTGGGGCTTGGATTTGTTAAATCTATTTCATTGCCTTAAGCAACTCTACCGGAAGAACGCTTTTTAAGTCAGCAAAGTCTTTGTATGTAACGACTCTTTTTGACTTAATATCTACTGGTAATTCATCGAGCAGCTGGGAAACTAGAATTGTTGTTTTATCAAATGCGTGCGCCAACCCGAGCTCATAGAGTACATTAGGGTTTCTCCCCCCAAGATTTGCAACAACAACTTTTGCCTGAACTAGATTCTTTAGAACATGCGAGAAAATATCGCCTTTAAAATTTTGCTCATCTCCTCGAATGCACCTAATGTCTGCTTTTTTGCATATAGACTTGATAACTTCATAAACTTCATCAAATTCACTATGAAACGGCGTAAGTACAAACACGAAATCTTTTTCAATTAGGTCGGATTTATTGAGACCAGCACTTTTTAAAAAACCGTTCAGGGCAATACTTGATTTCTCTGACTCGATTGAGCCCTTGTTGCCATCCAACTGAAGGTGGTATGCGTCCTCAAATCTCGCTGAAGTTTTACTAAGTCTTTTGTTCAATCCATATATTTCTGACTCGACATTGTGACGAAGTAAGTCAAGCTCAATCCTCATCTTCTCTTCGTTATAACGTGACTCTCTTTTCTTTTGCATTGTATAAAACATCAATGCCATAAGTGCTGTCATAGCTAGCATTAAGATGGCAAATGCTACAATAAATTCAAATGAACTCATGCCTCCCATCACCTCACCACCTTAAAAACCAAGAAACTAAAAACACCAAACGTAATAAGTACATTCAAGAACCACAAGCCGAACGAATTCCAATTTTTATCTTCATCAATGTATTCTTTGCACGGCCTATACAACGCCCCTAATTGAAACGCCGCCACTAACAATATCCCGACTATTAGCGTGGCTCGATTATCCAACCAATACTGAATCATTGCCGCTGAAGAAATGGCTACTGAAAGTGCTACAAAAGTAAGATCTACAGGTAGACCCAACCCAATTTCGCCTAATATGGTTGGCGTACTACTTTTGTTCACTATAAAGCTCCTTAACACCGCACTTAGCAATACCAAGAGCGCAGGCACTATGAACGCTTCCACCTATCGAACTTCCTCTTTATTCACCTTATTTCTCCCACTTCCACTGATTAGCACGAAAAACATACGGTTTTTTCAATAGACACATTTATATAATTAGAATTTTTATAACCCTGATCGCCTCGAGGCCTGCACAACCGAAAACACTACAAATCAAATAGTCATCAGTGCCCCCATACATCTATTCAAATTAAACTATAAATCACCTATATGCTTCTGGTTAGACCTACATTCGATAGTATTTCAATTGTCTTTTAAGTCAATGACTTAACCTAACCCCGAGGAACTCAATGTCGAACATTGCTGATCTAGGAGTTTCCCGCCGTAACCTGCCTAAATTTTCGACGACTTCTTGTAAATATAAAAAAAGCGAGCCTCAATTGAGGCTCGCTTTTTCGACATTCGAAGTCAGCTTAGACAGCTCTCACCGCTATTCCCGGTTTCTACTGCAAGCGAATTAGAAGCAGTCGCCTGGTACCCGCACCCACCCTTCCATCAAAATCCGCGCACTGCGGCTCATGATGGCCTTGGTAGCCGTCCACTGCCCATTGGTGATTTCCGCTTCCGCACCAACCCGCAAGGTGCCGGACGGGTGGCCAAAGGTCACCGCATTGCGTTCCCCTCCTCCCGCAGCCAGATTGACCAGGGTGCCGGGAATGGCGGCGGCGGTGCCGATGGCGACGGCGGCGGTGCCCATCATGGCGTGGTGCAGTTTGCCCATTGAGAGCGCGCGCACCAGCAGGTCGATTTCACCAGCGTCCACTTGCTTGCCGCTGGATGCCGCATAGCCCTTGGGGGCCGCGACGAACGCGACCTTGGGGGTATGCTGGCGAGCGGCTGCCTCTTCCACGGTTGCGATCAGGCCCATCTTCACCGCGCCGTGGGCGCGGATGGTTTCGAACATGGCCAGCGCCTTGTCGTCACCGTTGATGGCTTCCTGCAGTTCGGTGCCGGTGTAACCGATATCCGCGGCGTTGACGAAGATGGTCGGGATGCCGGCGTTGATCATGGTGGCCTTTAACGTACCGACGCCGGGCACTTCCAGTTCATCCACCAGGTTGCCGGTGGGGAACATGGAAGACTTTTCACCATCCGCCCCCGCCCCATCCGCCGGGTCCATGAATTCGATCTGGACCTCGGCCGCGGGGAAGGTGACGCCGTCCAGCTCGAAATCACCGGTCTCCTGCACTTCCCCATTTGTGATGGGTACGTGGGCGATGATGGTTTTTTTGATGTTGGCCTGCCAGATGCGCACGGTGCAGATGCCGTTTTCGGGAACACGCGCTGCATCGACAAAACCGCTGTTGATGGCGAAGGCGCCGACGGCGGCGGTGAGGTTGCCGCAGTTGCCGGACCAGTCCACGAACGGCTTGTCGATGGAGACCTGACCGAACAGGTAATCCACGTCGTGCTCCGGCTGCTCGCTCTTCGACAGGATGACGGTTTTGCTGGTGCTGGAGGTGGCTCCGCCCATGCCGTCGGTCTGCTTGCCGTAGGGATCGGGGCTGCCGATCACCCGCAGCAGGAAGTTGTCGCGCGCGGTGCCCGGAACCTGTGCGGATTCCGGGAGGTCCTGCAGACGGAAGAACACACCCTTGCTGGTGCCGCCACGCATGTAGGTGGCGGGCACCCTTATTTGTGGTGATGGGATCTGCGGTGCAAAAGTCATGATCAGGCTGTTGCCTCCGCTTCGAGGAAGTCCTTGGCGAAGCGCTGCAGTACACCGCCGGCTTCGTAAATGGAAACTTCTTCTGCGGTATCCAGGCGGCATTTCACCGGCACTTCTACGGTCTCACCATCCTTGCGGTGGATCAGCAGTGTCAGGGTTGCGCCCGGGGTGCGCTCACCGACCACGTCATAGGTTTCGGTGCCGTCGATGCCGAGGGTCGTGCGGGTGGTGCCCGGCAGGAACTCCAGCGGCAGCACGCCCATGCCGATCAGATTGGTGCGGTGAATGCGCTCGAAGCCTTCCGCCACGATCGCTTCCACTCCGGCGAGGCGCACGCCTTTGGCGGCCCAGTCGCGGGAGGAGCCCTGGCCGTAGTCGGCGCCGGCGATAATGATCAGCGGCTGCTTGCGGTCCATGTAGGTTTCGATGGCTTCCCACATGCGGGTGACTTTGCCTTCCGGCTCGACGCGGGCCAGCGAGCCCTGCTTCACTTCACCGTTTTCGCTGCGCACCATTTCGTTCAACAGTTTCGGGTTGGCGAAGGTGGCGCGCTGAGCGGTGAGGTGATCGCCGCGGTGGGTGGCGTAGGAGTTGAAATCCTCTTCCGGCAGGCCCATTTTCGCTAGGTATTCACCGGCGGCACTGCTGGCCAGGATGGCGTTGGACGGCGACAGGTGGTCGGTGGTGATGTTGTCACCTAGCACCGCCAGCGGGCGCATGCCTTTCAATGTGCGCTCACCGGCGAGTGCGCCTTCCCAGTACGGCGGGCGGCGGATGTAGGTGCTCTGCGGGCGCCAGTTGTACAGGGGCTCGCCCTTCTCAGCTTCCGCTTTATTCAGGTCGAACATTGGGATGTAGACCTCGCGGAACTGCTCCGGCTTCACGCTCTGTTTGACGATCGCGTCGATCTCTTCGTCGCTAGGCCAGATATCTTTCAGGGTGACCGGGTTGCCGCCTTTGTCGTAACCCAGGGCGTCTTTTTCGATATCGAAGCGGATGGTGCCGGCGATGGCGTAGGCCACAACAAGTGGCGGCGAAGCCAGGAACGCCTGCTTGGCGTAGGGGTGGATACGGCCGTCGAAGTTGCGGTTGCCGGACAGTACCGCGGTGGCGTACAGGTCGCGGTCGATCACTTCTTTCTGGATCACCGGGTCCAGCGCGCCGCTCATGCCGTTACAGGTGGTGCAGGCAAACGCGACTACGTCGAAGCCCAGTTGCTGTAGTTCTGGCAGCAGGTCGGCTTCTTCCAGGTACATTTTTACAGTTTTGGAGCCCGGTGCCAGGGAGGTTTTTACCCAGGGCTTGCGGGTCAGGCCGAGCTTGTTGGCGTTGCGCGCAATAAGGCCCGCGGCAATCATGTTGCGCGGGTTGCTGGTGTTGGTGCAGCTGGTGATCGCGGCAATGATCACCGCGCCGTCCGGCATCAGGCCCTCTTCTTCCTTCCACTCTTTGGCGATACCACGGTTGGCCAGTTCGGATACCGGCAGCAGCGCGTGCGGGTTGGACGGGCCGGCGAGGTTGCGGCCTACGGAAGAGAGGTCGAACTTGAGCACGCGCTCGTATTCGGCGTCTTTCAAAGAATCCGCCCACAGACCGGTTTCTTTCGCAAATTTTTCTACCAGGGCTACCTGCGCGTCGTCGCGGCCGGTGAGCTTCAGGTAGTCGATGGTCTGCTCGTCGATGGCGAACATGCCGGCGGTGGCGCCGTATTCGGGCGTCATGTTGGCGATGGTGGCGCGGTCGCCCAGGCTCAGGCTGGAGGCGCCTTCGCCGAAGAATTCGAGATAGGCACCTACCACGCGCTCGCGGCGCAGGAATTCGGTCAGCGCCAGTACCATGTCGGTACCGGTGATACCGGGCTGCAGTTTGCCGGTGAGCTCGACGCCGACGATGTCGGGCAGGCGCATGTAGGAGGCGCGGCCGAGCATGACGCTTTCGGCCTCTAAACCGCCCACGCCCACGGAGATTACGCCGAGCGCATCCACCATCGGGGTGTGGCTGTCGGTGCCGACGCAGGTATCCGGGAAGGCGACGCCGTCTTTTTGCTGCACCACTGGAGACATTTTTTCCAGGTTGATCTGGTGCATGATGCCGTTGCCGGGCGGGATTACGTCGACGTTTTCAAACGCGGTCTTGGTCCAGTTGATGAAGTGGAAGCGGTCTTCGTTGCGGCGCTCTTCGACTTCGCGGTTTTTTTCAAACGCGTTTTTTTCAAAACCGGGGTGTTCGACGGCCAGGGAGTGGTCGACGATCAGCTGGGTGGGCACCACCGGGTTTACTTTGGCGGGGTCACCGCCCTGCTCTGCGATGGCGTCGCGCAGGCCGGCGAGATCCACCAGTGCGGTCTGGCCGAGAATATCGTGGCAGACGACGCGCGCGGGGAACCAGGGGAAATCCAGGTCGCGCTTGCGTTCGATGATTTGCTTCAGGGCTGCGGTGAGGTTTTCGGGTTCGCAGCGGCGTACGAGGTTTTCTGCCAGGATACGGGAGGTATACGGCAGTTTTTCATAGCTACCCGGCTGGATGTTTTCGACTGCCTCGCGAGTGTCGAAATAATCCAGGTCTGTGCCGGGGAGTTTCTTGCGGAATTCGGTGTTCATGGGTTCCACCAAAAAATGATGCTTGGCAAGGTTTGTAGGAGCCTGCCTTGCAGGCGAACAGGTTCGGAGTTCGGTGCTGTTCGCCTGCAAGCAGGCTCCTACAATTTGTGTGTTGGTTGCGCTTCTGTTGGTTCGCCTGCAGGGCAGGCTCCTACAGGGGGGGGTGCGCGATTAACGCTCGGAGATTGGGGTCACTTTCCGCAGTTCGGGACCGACATATTCCGCGCTTGGGCGGATGATGCGGTTGTCGGCGCGCTGTTCAAACACGTGGGCGGCCCAGCCGGTTACGCGGGACATGACGAAGATCGGCGTAAACAGCTTGGTGGGGATGCCCATGAAGTGGTACGCGGACGCGTGGAAGAAGTCGGCGTTACAGAACAGCTTCTTCTCACGCCACATGACTTCTTCACAGCGTACGGAAACCGGGTACAGCACGGTGTCGCCCACGTCGGCGGCCAGTTTTTCGGACCACTGCTTGATGATGGCGTTGCGCGGGTCGGATTCGGTGTAGACCGCGTGGCCGAAGCCCATGATTTTTTCTTTGCGCTCCAGCATGCCCAGCAGTTCTTTTTCCGCTTCGTCGGCGGAAGAGAAACGCTCGATCAGTTCCATCGCGGCTTCGTTGGCGCCGCCGTGCAGCGGGCCGCGCAGGGAGCCGATGGCGCCGGTGATGCAGCTGAACAGGTCAGACAGGGTGGAGGCACATACGCGCGCGGTGAAGGTGGAGGCGTTGAACTCGTGCTCTGCGTACAGGATCAGGGAGACGTTCATTACCTGTGCGTGCAGGTCGTTCGGCTTTTCGTCGCGCAGCATGTGCAGGAAGTGGCCGCCGATGGAATCGTCATCGGTTTCGGTTTCGATGCGCACACCGTCGTGGCTGAAGCGGTACCAGTAACAGATGATGGACGGGAATGCGGCCAGCAGGCGGTTGGCGCGGTCCTGTTGCTGCGCGAAGGACTCTTCGCCTTCCAGGTTGCCCAGCATGGAGCAGCCGGTGCGCATGACGTCCATCGGGTGCGCGTCGGCGGGGATGCGCTCGAGCACTTCGCGCAGCGCCAGTGGCAGGCCGCGCATGGTTTTCAGAATGCCTTTGTAGTCCGCCAGCTGGGCGGCGGTGGGCAGTTCGCCGTTGAAAATCAGGTACGCGACTTCTTCGAACTCGCAGTTTTCCGCGAGGTCTTTGACGTCGTAGCCGCAGTAGGTCAGGCCGGAGCCGGATACGCCCACGGTGGAAAGTGCGGTTTTACCAGCGACCTGGCCGCGCAGGCCTGCTCCGCCAACTTTTTTCTCTGCCATCTCTAATTCCCCTATTCGTCTTTAGTTTGTTTGCCTTGTAGGAGCCTGCTTGCAGGCGAATGGTTGCGGAGTGCAGACCGGTTCGCCTGCAAGCAGGCTCCTACAGGGTCGAGTGGATTTGTAGGAGCCTGCCTTGCAGGCGAACAGGCCAGAGCGCGGTTCGGTTCGCCTGCAGGCAGGCTCCTACGGGGTGCATCATTTATTGAACAGCGCGTCGAGTTTGTCTTCAAACTCGTGGTAGTTCAGGTAATCGTACAGTTCGGCGCGGGTCTGCATGGTGTCTACCACGGCCTGCTGGTCGCCATTGGCCAGAATGCTGGTATAGACGTTTTCCGCGGCTTTGTTCATGGCGCGGAACGCAGACAGCGGGTACAGCACCATGTCGGCACCGGATTCCGCGAGTTCCGCCTTGTTGTACAGGCGGGTTTTGCCGAACTCGGTGATGTTGGCAAGAATCGGGACATTCAAAGCGTCTTTGAACGCGCGGTAGTGTTCCAGCTCGGTCACGGCTTCGGCGAAGATGCCATCGGCGCCCGCTTCGATACACGCCTGTGCGCGTTCGATGCCGGCTTCCAGGCCTTCCTGTGCGAAGGCGTCGGTGCGGGCCATGATGAAGAAGTCATCGTCGGTGCGCGCGTCTACCGCGGCCTTGATGCGGTCGACCATTTCCTCTTTGGAAACGATCTCTTTGTTCGGGCGGTGGCCGCAGCGCTTCTGCGCGACCTGGTCTTCGATGTGCACGGCGGCGGCGCCGGCGCGGATCATTTCTTTGATGGTGCGCGCGATATTGAACGCACCGCCCCAACCGGTGTCGATGTCCACCAGCAGCGGCAGGCTGGAGGCGGCGGTAATGCGGCGCACGTCTTCCAGCACGTTGTCGAGGCTGGTCATGCCGAGGTCCGGCAGGCCGTAGGAGGCATTGGCAACGCCGGCGCCGGAGAGGTAGATCGCCTGGTGGCCGATGCGCTCGGCCATGATCGCGGTGTAGGCGTTGATGGTGCCCACTACCTGCAGCGGCTGGTTTTCTTTCAAAGCCAGGCGGAAGCGTGCGCCGGCGGATTCTGGTCTGCTCATAGACTGCCTCGGTTCTCTCTCGTTAACTGTTCGTCAGTTTCTTTTCAATGTTGCTGCGCGACGCGCGGATATGGCGTCGCATCAGGATTTCTGCCAATTCCCCGTCGCCGGCTTCGATGGCTTCGATGATGTGGCTGTGTTCACGGAAGGCGCGGTGCGCGCGCGGGCTCGCCATACCCAGCTGGTAGCGGTACATGCGCACGCGGTAATAGAGTCGGTTGCAGAGGGTGTCGATCAGCAGATCGTTGTGGGAGGCCTGCACGATGCGGAAATGAAAGTCGAAATCCCCTTCCGGCTGGTAGTAGGCGGTGCCCGCCTGCAGCTCTTCCTGCTGCTCGTGGCGATGCAGCATCTGGCGCAGTTCCACCAGGTCTTCTTGCGAACGATTCTGTGCGGCAAGGCGGCAGGCCATGCCTTCGAGGGCTTCGCGCACGTCGTAGAGTTCCAGCAGGCCGCGTTCGGTGAGCTCCACCACGCGGGCGCCGACATTGACCTTGCGCTCAAGTAAACCGAGGGATTCCAGGCGCATCAGCGCTTCGCGCAGGCTGCCGCGACTGGCGTCGAAGCGGCGGGCCAGTTCCGGCTCGCTGATCTTGCTGCCGGCGGCCATGCGCCCTTCGACGATGTCCTTGCGCAGAGAATAGAACAGGCGGTCAGCGAGGCTCTGGGAGCCGCGAGTGCTTTTCGCTGTTTCTATGTCCGAACTGGTAACCGCGGTATTGGAGTCCACTGGATAGCCCACCCGTTATCGCCCACAACATTGTCGACACTTTTTAGTTTGAGAGAGCTTAAATGGCCACTTTTTCGGCGTCAACCGCAATTTATGTCAACAATTTAGCATTTTGTGACTGGGCAGAGATACTGAGAATCCGAAATCCGGCCACTGGCGTCCCGACTTTTGCGCGGAACCCGTGCCAAATTGGCAAACTGTCGTCTGCGAGAGGGATAACCGAGGCTGAAAGGACCAATCCTGCGGTCGCGGTGAGAATGGTAGTCTTGAAATAGCGATATGGGCATAATAGCGCCCGCGCCGGACCGGGCGCGCGCAAACGGACCATGCCACCCTATCCTTGTGGATGGTTGCGCTGATGATGCACCTTGCCATCAGCATCGAACATGAAAAATCGAGAGTACCGAGCAGATTTGAATCATGCCTAAGAGTGTTATCAGGCGCTGGCTGCCAACTCCCGAACAAGTGCGTGCCAACAATGGCCTGAAGTTTCTCGGCACTCTGCTGCACGACCCCAACCTGTTCCACCTGAACCGCCACTCGGTTTCGGTGGCCTTCGCCGTAGGCATATTCACCAGCTTCCTCCCCCTGCCCGGCCAGATGCTGATTGCCGCAGGCCTGGCGCTCTGGTTCCGCTGCAATCTGCCGCTCTCCATGGCCCTGGTGTGGATCAGCAACCCCATCACCATGCCGGCGATTTTCTACAGCGCCTACAAACTGGGGGCCTGGATACTCGGCACACCGCCGATTCCATTCAAGATTGAGCTGTCCTGGGAGTGGTTGACGGAAGAAGTGGGAAGGATCTGGCTGCCGTTATTTTCCGGCTCGCTGATCTGCGGGATTTTCTTTGCCACGGTCGCCTATTTTGCGATGCAGGCAATCTGGCGGTGGCATGTGGTAAAGCGCTGGAAGGCGCGGCTGGAACTGCGCAAGACGCAGATCGACCAGAGCAACTGAATCGATCTACCCCTCTCCCCATCCCCGAAAGGCATGACGGCAGTGTTTAGAAATCCTGGCGCAGTGCCGCTGCCGGTTGCACGCGACTGGCCTGAAGCGCCGGGTAGAGTGTGGCGATCAGGCTCAACAAAAAGCCCGCGCCCACCACCAGTGCCACATCCCCCCACTGCAATTCTGACGGCAGATAGTCCACGGGATACACGTCGGACTTGAGGAACTGGATACCGAACAGGGACTCCAACCCCGCCACCGCGTCGGTCACCAGCAGCGAGCCGATCACCCCGAGCAACCCGCCCACCAGCACACCAACCAAACCAACCAGCGCGCCTTGACTGACAAACGTGAGCAGGATTTCGCGGGTACTGGCGCCCATGGTGCGCAGGATGGCAATGTCGCCGTGTTTGTCGATGACCACCATCACCAGGGTCGACACCACGTTGAACGCGGCAATGGCAATGATCAGGAATACCAGCAGGCTGACGAGGTTGCGCGACATCTGGATCGCCTGATACAGATTGCCGTGGGTGCCGGTCCAGTCATTGCCGTAGAAACCTTCCGTCGGCAACTGGCGCAACAGGTTCTGGAACACCGCAAACGAGCCCAGCATGTTCTGCACGCGCATCTGTACACCGGCGCCACCAGCGCCACCGGCCAGCGCCTTGGCCTCCGCCCAGTCCACCAGTGCCAGCGAATGGTCCAGCGCAGTGCCGGAATGGAAAATATCCACGACTCTGAAGCCCGCAAGCTGCGCAGCGGTGCGGCCACCGGTTTCGTCATTGCCACTCTGGGGCACGATGATGGAGAGCTGCTCGCCAACGGCGATGCCGAGTTTGTCTGCAATGCCCTTACCGAGAATGATGCCCGGCTCTACGGGATCACTTGTAAGCGCGGCAAAACTGCCCGCCTGCAGAAATTCCCCGATGGTGGACACATTGACGATGGTCTCCGGGTTTACCCCCTGCACCAGCAGCGGTGAGACCTCAAGACCGTTGCGCGCGAGGCCGTTGACCTGCCACACCTCCGCGGCGGCGGTAACACCATCGGCTGCCGCTACCTGGTTGCGCACCGAGGTCCAGTCGATGTCCGGACTCGCGTTATACACCGTGGCATGGGGCATGATGCCGAGAATGCGCTCGCGCAGTTCGCGATCGAAGCCATTCATCACCGACATCACCACGATCATCAGCGCCACGCCGAGGATCAGGCCAATCATGGAGAGGCCGGAAATAAACGACACCAGCCCGCCGGAGTCGTCTCCGCTGCGCTGGGCGCCGGCATAGCGCAGGCCGATAAACGCTGGAAGCGGTCTAAACATGTTTCACCTCAAACGCCGTCGCCCTGCTGCCAGCCGTCCACCAGCTGGCCATCCACGAGATGCAGACAGCGGTCCAGCGCACCGGCGAGGTCCGGGTCGTGGGTGACAATGACAAAGCTGATGCCGGTTTCGTCGTTGAGACGATCCATCAGCTTGTGAATTTCTTTGGCGGTTGAGCGGTCGAGGTTACCGGTGGGTTCATCCATCAGTACACATGCGGGCCGCGCCACCAGGGCTCGGGCAATGGCGACACGCTGGCGTTCACCGCCAGACAGCTGCGCGGGCTTGTGGTCCAGGCGCTGGCCGAGGCCGACCGCTTCCAGCATCTCTTTTGCCTGAGCGCGGGAATCTGCCACGGAGCGCTTGCCGATCAACAGCGGCATGGCGACGTTTTCCAGGGCGGTGAATTCGTTCAGCAGATGGTGAAACTGGTACACAAACCCGAGGCTGCTGTTGCGCAACCAGCCGCGCTCGTTGGCGTTGAGTGACGCCAGATTTTTACCGTCCACCCAGACCTCGCCGGTGCTTGGCGTGTCCAGACCACCCAGCAGGTTCAACAGCGTGGACTTGCCGGAGCCCGAGGCACCGACAATGGCCAGCCGCTCGCCTTTCGGCACCTGCAGCTCAACACCCCGCAACACTTGCAGTTCGTTGGCGCCCTGGCGGTAGGTTTTGGTGAGGCCGTGACAGGCGAGTACTACTTCCAGGTCGGCCTGTGGGCGCGATTCTTCGGGATGGATTTCCACTTGGCTGTTCATCTGATTATTCGTTACTCGTATCGCAGTGCTTCCGCGGGCGCAATCTGCGCCGCGCGCCAAGCGGGGAATAAAGTCGCCAGCAGGCTCATAATGATCGCCGCGCTCAACACCAGCACCGCGTCGGCGGTGCGGAATTCCGACGGCAGGAAGCTGACGAAGAACACCCGCGGATCAAATATTTTCATCCCCACCACATTTTCGATCCAGGACACCAGATCGGTGAGGTTCAGCGCAATCAGCGTGCCGAGAAGACCGCCCGCCACCGCGCCGATAATGCCAATGGCACTGCCCTGCACCACAAACACCGCCATGATCTGACGCGACGTGAGGCCGAGGGTGCGCAGCACGGCGATGTCGGAGCGCTTGTCTGCCACCATCAGTACCAGCGCGGACACAATATTGAATGCGGCCACCGCCACGATGATCATCAGCATCAGGGTGACGACGGTTTTCTCCATCTTCACCGCCTGGAACAGGCTGCCCTGGGAGTGACTCCAGTCTTCCCCGGTGAAGCCCTCCCCCAGCGCAGCGGCGTAGCCCTCCACCGCCCCGAGGGCGTTGTTCATATCGTCAAACTTGAGCTGCAGCCCCTGCACCTTGCCGGGCATACGCAACAGGCGCGCGGCATCGTCCAGATGCATGAGCGCCATGTTCTGGTCCACCTGGGCACCCACGGAAAACACGCCGGCGACGGTAAAGCGCTTGGTGCGGGGGAAAATACCGGCGGGGGTAATGGTGACTTCCGGCAGGGTGAGAATGACACTGTCGCCGGGGATGACACCCAGCTGACGCGCGAGAATACGCCCGAGCACGATGTGGTAACTGCGCGGCTGCAGCCCGTCGAGACTGCCCATCAGCATATGTTCGCCGACGGAAGAAACTTCTCTCAGGGCAGTCGGATCAACACCCTGGAATTCCACGCCGTGAGACTGGTTGTTGGCACCGAGCAGCGCAAATCCACGCACGAAGGGACTGGCGGCCAGCACATGGGGTTGTTGACGCAGATCACCGGCGACCGCTTGCCAGTCATCGAGGCCTTCTTTCTTTTCCACGAATCCGTGGGGCACCACGGACAGGATGCGGGTTTTGAGTTCCCGATCGAAACCGTTCATCACCGAAGTGACCACGATCAGTGCCAGTACACCCAGCGCCATGCCCAGCAAAGAGAAGCCATTGATAAAAGAAATGAACTGCTGCCGGCGGCGGGCGGCCACATAGCGCAGGCCGATATAGAGGGGAACTGGTTTTATCATGGAGCTGATTTAAGCGGAAAAACGCCAAGAAATCCAAGTATTTACGCGCAAAAAGCGCGTCACATCGACACCTTCGACCACGCCCGCGGTAAAAAAGTCAGCGCGGATTCCACTTCAGCAGTTTTTCATTCAGCTGCTTGAGCTTTTCCGCATCCCATCCGGGCGGCGCCACCAGCTGGTGCCAGGCGTGCACATAGTCAGACGGCGCGTAGCTGTGGCCGAACCCCATCGGGGCGATACCCGCGTGCATGTCCATCGCCAGCTGCAACATGGTCACAATGGGATACCACTGCAGGTCTGGTGAGACATCCGGTGCGCGCGGCGCTTTCATCCAGGCCGGCATCCGGTAAGCGGCCTCCGGCTCGAAAAACACAATCGGATCGCTGCCATGCTGCAGGTAGGCAAGGCGGAAATCCCCCCACGCCGCGCGGCCCTTCTCGTAACCCCCAAAATGGTTGCCAAATCGCACCACGGCGCCATCCCGAAACTCCGGTAACCACGCCGGCGAACCGGCATCCCGATCCGCGGTAACCTCACGCCAGGTATCACTGCGAAACGGGGGCCCCACCCACAGGGCGCCCTGGAACGGATCGTTGATAATGTCGTAGAAGTCGAAGGAGCGATCGGAATTGAGTGCGCCCAGACTCAGCCCGAACAGGTACAGCCTGGGCCGGGTATCCCGCGGTAGTGCAGCCCAGTGGCCGTAGACGGTCCGAAACAGCGCCTGCGCGGTTTCGCGGCCATAGGCGTCCTGCGTCATCAGCGCGATCGGGCTCGGCAGATAGGAGTACTGTGCGGCGACGCTGGCGACATTTCCTCGTAACAGATATTCGATCGAATTGATCGCGCCGGGGTCCACCCAGCCGGTGCCGGTGGGCGTAATCAGGATCAGGTAGGGGCGGTCAAATCCCCCTACCCTTATCAATTCTTTCAACGCGAGTTCCGCACGTTCCGCCGGTGTTTCCGCGGCATTCAGGCCTACGTAGACACGAATCGGGTCTTCTGCCCTACCGGTCACCTCAGCAATATCCCGGGCCTTGGGCCCCAGAACGAGGTAACGCCGCCCCTGGTGGCCCATGTCCTGCCAGCGAATCAACGACGCGGCGCTTCCCGGTGTCATCGGGTCTGTGGGCACCGCCATGTCCGGTGCAATCCCCGCGTCGAGCTGCTGATAGATACGGTCCACACGCTTCAGTGCGGCGGTAAGAATGACATCGTTGAACGCCGACCAGAACAGAGCCGTAGCGGCGAGCAGTCCCAACAGCAGAGAAATACGCCGCGGCGCACGCCGCTCCAGCTTGCCCGACAGGAAGTAGAAAAGACGCCGAAACAGCTTGGCGATACCGATTAGCACCAGAAACACCAGAATCGCGACCACGGCTACGGTAAGCGGACGAACGCCCGGTGCTTCCTCCAGCCCCATCAGCCCGCGCACGGTATTCTGCCAATGCGCGGCTCGCCACAGAAAAGCTACTGCCAGCAACAGGCACAAGCTGACGGTGATCCAGCGCAGAATTCTGCTGGTGCGCTCACCAGTGGCAGGCAGTTCCAGAAAGATCCACAACCAGTGAAGAAAAACACCCACGCCGTAACCGGCCGCCAGTGAGAAGCCGGAGATAACGCCCTGTACCACCCCCTCGCGAGGAATCAGCGAAGGCGTCAACGACAGCGCGAAGAAGATGGTCGCCACCAGCAGACCGGCGGTGGAAAAATAGCGGGTGAGCCGCATTCGTGACTGTCCCATGAGTCAAGTTCGAATTTCAGACTAGCACACGCCGGGCGAGCGGTATCGACGGCTACCGCGATAAGCGCAGTTACCGGGCGAATCAGGGAAAGGAAAAACGTGAAGAATGCCCTCTGTTTCGGCAGAATATCTGCTTTAATGCTCGACAACTCGAATAAACAACAGGGGAGCCTACATGTTCTCAACCACCACCCTGCGCAACCTGACTCTGGCCGGCCTCCTCGGCCTGACCATTTCCGCCTCCGCCACCTGGGCGGAAACCATCGAAGTGCCGGTGGGCAGCCAAGGGGTCGTTGCCGAAGCCTCTCATCTTCGCGGCAAGAAACAGGAACAGGTAACCCGGGAACTGGGTGAACCACTCTCCGTGCAGGGGCCGGTGGGTGCACCCGCGATCTCCCGCTGGGAGTATGGCAATTTCTACGTCTACTTCGAGAACGACCGGGTTCTGCACACGGTGGCTAAACACCAGGGTTGAGAACTGAAAAACATACGCTGAACTATGCTAACCCGTCTCCGCCAGCGATGAGCGAAAGCAACGTCCCTACAGGGCCAATCTGACGGGAATCTTTTATTTTGCCTCTGCGTTACGGCCACATGTTCAATACAGAAAGGTGGCCGTACCGGTGGCGATCAGTTCGTCCACATCGTTGTGAAGCTCCATACGGGTAACCACCAGCTTGTTACCCACTCTCAGGATGGAGCCGCTGCAGATGAAACGCTCACCGCGCCCCGGCTTCAGGTAATCCACCCGCATATCCACCGTCCCCAATCGCATCAGACGCTGCATTTTTTCTTCCCAGTCAATGGCACCGCCCATGCGCTGATACGCGGCCACCATTGCCGTGAAGCCACCAACCTGATCCAGCGCGGTGGCAATCACACCACCGTGAAGAATGTTGTGGAAGTGATTGCCGATCAGTTTTGGGTTGCTCTCAAATCTGGCGGATAGCGTCTGCTGCTCCAAATCGACCTCGTGCAGTTTGAGGCCGATTTCCCGCACAAAGGGCACCCCTTCAAAGACGCCCTCGATCAACTGGAAGAATTCGCTATACGAAGGTTCCGTCACAGTCGGGTTACCCGGTTGAGTCCGTCCAGTGCGGCACTGCGATAGGCTTCCGCCATGGTCGGATAGTTGAAGGTGGTGTTGACGAAAAAGTCGATCCGGTTATTCGGTGCCGGCTGCTTCATGATCGCCTGACCGATGTGCACGATCTCCGCCGCTTCCGCACCGAAGCAGTGGATACCGAGAATTTCCCGGGTCTCGATGTGGAACAGAATTTTCAGCATACCCACACGTTCACCGGAGATCTGCGCGCGTGCGGTGTGCTTGAACAATGCACGGCCCACTTCGTAAGGCACCTTGGCATTGGTCAGCTCGCTTTCCGTTTTACCCACCGAGGAGATTTCCGGGAGCGTGTAAATACCCGTGGGAGCGTCTTCAATCACGCGATGATCGCGCCCGGCGATGGCATCCGCCGCAGCGCGCCCCTGGTCATAGGAAGCGCTGGCCAGGCTCGGCCAGCCGATGACGTCGCCCACCGCAAAAACATTCTCAACCGCGGTGCAGTAGTGATCATCCACCGCCAACTGGCCGCGGTGATTGGCTTCGAGACCAATATGTTCGAGGCCGAGTGAGCCGGTATTACCGGAGCGGCCGTTACACCACAGCAGCGCATCGGCGGAAATCCGCTTGCCGGACTGCATTTCCATGGTCACGCCGCGATTGCTGCCGGCCACTTTCGCGTACTCTTCCCGATGACGCACGGTCACGCCCATATCGCGCAAGTGGTAGCTGAGCGCATCGGAAATTTCGTCGTCGAGAAATTCCAGCAAGTGGCTACGGCTGTTGATCAAGTCCACCTTCATGCCGAGGGCGGCAAAAATGGACGCGTACTCACAACCGATAACACCGGCACCATAGATGATGATGGACTGCGGCGTGTGCTCCATATCCAGGATGGTGTCGCTGTCATAGACTCGCGGGTGATTGAAATCTACGTCTGCAGGGCGATACGGGCGCGATCCCGTTGCAATGACAAATTTCTCGGCGGTAACAATTTCCCGTGCGCCATCCGCCAGTTGCACCACGACACTGTTGGCGTCCTTGAACTGGGCATCGCCCACAATCAGATCCACACGGTTGCGCGCGTAAAAACTGGTGTGCATTTCCACCTGATAGGAAATGACCTTGTTCACCGTCTGCATGACTTC
Source organism: Microbulbifer pacificus (assembly GCF_002959965.1). Classification (NCBI taxonomy): domain Bacteria; kingdom Pseudomonadati; phylum Pseudomonadota; class Gammaproteobacteria; order Cellvibrionales; family Microbulbiferaceae; genus Microbulbifer; species Microbulbifer pacificus. Next base: position 974,990 of record NZ_PREV01000027.1, on the reverse strand, counting down.
AGGAAACGTCAGACGACGCGGCTCACCGAGTACGCGGAATACTGGCTGGGTGTTGTAACGCATCAGCTGTTTGACGGAATGACGCAGGGCTTTGGAGGGAATGGTGCCCTTGTGGGTACAGTTGCCACCCACCGCCTGGCTGCGCTCGATGACCGCTACACGCAGGCCCTTCTTGGCAGCACTCATGGCCGCAGCCTCGCCCGCCGGGCCCGAGCCGATCACTACCAGGTCGTACTTGGAATTTGCCATTGATTTACTGTCTTTGCTTTTTTAGAAATACCCACCGCGGTACAAAAACGCCACCGCGGCTTCTCCAACTGGGATGCGCAGTATCAGAGCTATTTGCCCTGTTTTTTACTCGCGGCAGTCGCGTCGTAGGCGAGATCAGTATCCGCAGACTCTTTCGCCAGAGCGGCCTGACGCTGGCGCTCCTGTTCTTTTTCACATTCGACGTCGTCACCGCCGCAAATGTCGCAATCCTTTTTCATACCGATTTTGTTGAGACCGCCACAGGACCCTTTGAGCGGTTTGTTCTGGACAATCGCGCCGAGCGCCATACCTGCAACGATGAGAATCATCGCAACGAACGCAAGAATATAAATAGTCACGGTTACCTCCCCTGACGTTCAAGATAAGGGCTGAATGCGCTACTGACGCGCTCCTCAAACCCGGAGTCGGTTTTTACCAGCAAAAAGACCGCCAGTTGCTGCTCTTCCGCCAATTTTAGCGCTGCGTCGGCGCCCATCACATTCAGTGCCGTGGCATAGCCATCCGCTGCAGCACAGGTCTCGGCAATGACGGTGACCGATGCCAGCTTGTGCTCCACGGGCCGCCCCGTGCGCGGATCGATAGTGTGCGCATAGCGCTTGCCGTCGCGCTCGTAATAGTTGCGGTAATCCCCGGACGTGGCGATACCCTTGCCGCTTACCTGGATGGGTTTCTGCACCACCTGGCCGGCGCTCGGCCGCTCAATACCCACACGCCATACCGCGCCCTGAGGATTGACCCCGGCCGTGCGCAGTTCACCACCCACTTCCACCAGGTAATTGGCGATGCCCCGCGCTTCCAGCAGGTCTGCCACACGATCCACGCCATGCCCCTTGGCAATGGCGGACAGATCGATGGTAACCGCGCGGGATTTCGTAAGAACGAGACCATTGAGATCCAGCGCGTCAGAACCGATCGCCTGTACCAGTGACGCGATTTCGTCTTCCGCAGGAATCTTCTCCGGCTCCGGTAGAGGGCCAAACCCCCACAGATTCACCAGCGGACCAACGGTGACATCGAAGGCACCATCGCTGTGGCGGTAGATTTCCAGTGAGCGCGCAATGACATCCGCGAGATGCGCGGAAATCTCCACACCCTCCCCCACTGGTGCAGCGTTAAAGCGCATCAGTTCCGAGTCCGGGATATAGGTGGACATTTCCTGGTTGACCGCTGCCAGTTCGGCATCGATGACCGACTGCAGCTCCGCCTTGCTCACACCCGGTGGCACATCGGTCACCGTAATGTGATACGCCGTGCCCATGGTCGGGCCAGACAGCTTCCAGGTCGTTTTCTCCGGCGCACAGGACGCCAGCAGAACCAGGGAGAGGACAAAAATAGCGCGCGAGGCACCCGCAAACCCGGAGGCTACAAACAAAAACAGGGCCGAATACAGCGGCCCTGTTTTTGTGGATGCGTTAGCAAATCCAATCATGCGCGATCAGCCACCGAAGTCGTCGAGCAGGATGTTTTCATCCTCTACGCCCAGGTTCTTCAGCATGTTGATCACCGCGGCGTTCATCATGGGCGGTCCGCACATGTAGAACTCGCAGTCTTCCGGTGCCGGATGGTTCTTCAGGTAGTTTTCATACACCACGTTGTGAATGAACCCTGTGTAACCGGTCCAGTTGTCTTCCGGCTGCGGGTCGGACAGCGCAATGTGCCACTGGAAGTTGTCGAACTCTTCCTGCAGACCGTTGTAGTCGTCCTCGTAGAACATCTCGCGCAGGGAGCGCGCGCCGTACCAGAAGCTGATCTTGCGCTTGCTGTTCAGGCGCTTCAGCTGGTCGAAGATGTGTGAACGCATCGGCGCCATACCGGCACCACCACCGATGAAGACCATCTCGTTGTCGGTATCTTTGGCGAAGAATTCACCGAAGGGACCGTACACACGCATTTTGTCGCCCGGCTTCAGGTTGAAGACGTAGGAAGACATCTGGCCCGGGGGAATGCCCTCGGTACGTGGCGGCGGAGTGGCGATACGAATGTTGAACTTAACAACGCCCTTCTCTTCCGGATAGTTGGCCATGGAATAGGCGCGCACTACCGGCTCGGTCACCTTGGACTCCAGCTTGAAGAAGCCGAAGTGCTCCCAGTCTCCGCGGTATTCCGGCTGAATATCGAAGTCGGAGAATTTCACGTGATGGGGCGGCGCTTCCAGCTGCACGTAACCGCCAGCACGGAAGTCCACGTTCTCGCCTTCCGGCAGACGCAGGGTCAGCTCTTTGATGAAGGTGGCCACGTTCGGGTTGGATTCCACAGTGCACTCCCACTGCTTCACGCCAAACACCTCTTCCGGCACCTCGATCTTCATGTCCTGCTTCACAGCCACCTGACAGGACAGGCGCTTGCCGGCTTTGGCATCGCGCGGGGTGAAGTGCGCAGCCTCGGTCGGCAGCATGTCACCGCCACCTTCGAGCACCTTACACACACACTGGGCGCAGCTGCCGCCGCCACCGCAGGCGGATGCCAGGAACAGGTTGTTCGCCGCCAGGGTCTGCAGCAGTTTGCCACCCGCGGGAACGGTAAGAGTCTTCTCACCGTTGACCTCGATGTTGACGTCACCGGTGTTCACCAGGCGCGAGCGGGCAACCAGAATGATGGCTACCAGCGCCAGCACGATCACGGTGAACATGCCTACGCCAAAATAAATATCCGTTAATTCCATGTTATTCGACCTCCCCGCTTAGATATCGATGCCGCCGAAGGACATGAAGCCCAGCGACATGAGACCAACGGTGATGAAGGTGATGCCCAGGCCTTTCAGACCATTCGGCACGTCGCTGTACTTCAGGCGCTCGCGGATACCCGCCAGGGCCGTGATGGCCAGCGCCCAGCCGAGACCGGCACCGAAGCCGTAGGCAACAGATTCACCAAAATTGTACTCGCGCTCCACCATGAACAGAGACGCACCCATGATGGCGCAGTTCACGGTAATCAGCGGCAGGAATACACCCAGGGCGTTGTAGAGCGCTGGCACATACTTATCCAGGAACATTTCCAGGATCTGTACCAGAGCCGCAATGACGCCGATGTAAGACAGCAGGCCGAGGAAGCTCAGGTCCACGTCCGGGTAGCCGGCCCAGGCCAGCGCGCCGTCTTTCAGCAGGTAGGTGTAAATCAGGTTGTTCACGGGCACGGTGATGGTCAGAACCACGACCACCGCCACACCGAGGCCAACCGCCGCTTCGACCTTCTTGGATACCGCGAGGAAGGTACACATCCCGAGGAAGAAGGCCAGCGCCATGTTTTCAATGAAAACGGCGCGAACGATCAGAGAAATAAAATGTTCCATCTATCAGGCCTCCTGTTGCGCCACAGGCATTTTGGAATTGGGCGCAATGGTGAACTCTTGCTCTTCCACCTGAGCGGGCTTCCAGGTACGGATGGCCCAGATGATCAGACCGATCAGGAAGAAGGCGCTCGGCGGCAACAGCAGCAGGCCGTTGGGCTGATACCAGCCACCGTTGTTGACGGTAGACAGGATTTCAAAGCCAAACAGTTTGCCGGCACCGAACAGTTCGCGAATGACCGCCAGACAGATCAGGATAAAGCTGTAGCCGAGACCGTTGCCGATACCATCGAGGAAGCTGTCCTTGGGACCGTGCTTCATGGCAAAGGCTTCCGCGCGGCCCATCACGATACAGTTGGTGATGATCAGACCAACGAATACCGAGAGCTGCTTGGAAATGTCAAACGCGTAGGCCTTCAGGATCTGGTCCACAACGATTACCAGGGAGGCAATCACCGTCATCTGCACGATGATCCGGATGCTGTTGGGAATCTGATTGCGGATCAGAGAGACCGACATGTTGGAAAACGCGGTCACCAAGGTCAGCGCGATACACATGACCAGCGTCACCTGCAGGGAGCTGGTCACCGCCAGTGCGGAGCAGATACCGAGGATCTGCAGCGCGATGGGGTTGTTGTTGAATACCGGCTCCAGCAGAGTGTCTTTCAACTTCTTGCTCATGCTCATGCCTCCCCTGCTTCAAGGTTTTTCAGGAAGGGACCGAATCCCTGGCTGCCGAGCCAGAAATTGATCAGGTTGTTGACGCCGCGACTGGTCAGCGTAGCACCGGACAGACCGTCAACCTGATGCACCGCGTTGGCGCCATTCGGGTCGACACTACCCTTGATCACGCTGATATCCACATCGCCGTCGGCGTTGAAGACCTGCTTGCCTTCCCACTGAGCCTTCCAGCGAGGATTGTCTACCTCGCCACCCAGCCCGGGGGTTTCCTTGTGCTCGTAGAAGCCGAGGCCGGCAACGGTTTTCAGATCACTTTCCAGTGCCAGGAAGCCGTACAGCTGTCCCCACAGACCGTAACCGCGAACCGGCAGGATGATGCGCTGCAGCTCACCATCTTTCTCTACCAGATACACCTCTTTGGTGTTCTCACGGCGCATGATCTTGGCAGTGTCCTGCTCCGACGGCAGTTTTTCACTGGCGCTCGGAATCTTGGCGGCGGCGCGGCCAGAGCCACCCGCCGGCGCTTCGTCGGTGAACTTGCCGGTACGCAGGTCGACGTACTTGATGGTTACCGCTTCAAACGCTTCCTCGATGGCCTTGGCATTGTGCTGATCCGCATCGATCAGACCACCGGCCATGAGTACGTTGCGCTTCATGTCCAGTACGGCATTCGCTTCCTGCTTCGGCTTCAGTACCACCGCCGCAGTGGACACCACCACGGAACAGACGATACACAGCACCAGTGCGACAATCAGCGTGCCTTTTACAGAATCTTTATTAGCCACGTGCCAACCTCCGCTTGATATGGGACTGCACAACGAAGTGGTCAAACAGCGGCGCGAACAGGTTGGCGAACAGGATCGCCAGCATCATGCCTTCCGGGAACGCCGGGTTGACCACGCGGATCAATACACACATCACGCCGATGAGAATGCCGTACCACCAGCGACCGGTGTCGGTCATGGCGGCGGATACCGGGTCGGTGGTCATGAAGATCAGACCAAAGGCGAAGCCGCCCACCACCAAATGCCAGTACCAGGGCACATTGAACATGGCGTTGGTGTCGGAGCCGATCAGGTTGAACAGGAAGGACGTCGCCATCATGCCGAGCAGCGTACCGGCGACAATGCGCCAGCTCGCAATCTTCATGCCCAGCAGAATCACACCCGCCAGCAGCATCGCCAGGGTGGAGGTCTCACCGATAGAGCCCTGCATCTTGCCGAAGAAAGCGTCCATCCAGGTCAGCTGACCACCTGCGACATTAACCACGCCGTTCTGGATGCCCTCGCTCGCCAGCACAGACAGCGCGGTCGCACCGGTGTAGCCGTCAACGGCGGTCCAGACGGCATCGCCGGACATGGCGGCCGGATAGGCGAAGAACAGGAAGGCACGGCCGGTCAGCGCCGGGTTCAGGAAGTTTTTGCCGGTACCACCGAACACTTCCTTACCGATCACCACACCGAAGCTGATACCCATCGCCACCATCCACAGGGGCAGATCTGGCGGACAGGTCAGAGCGAACAGAATGGAGGTTACGAAGAAACCTTCGTTGACTTCGTGGCCGCGTACCGCCGCGAACAGCACTTCCCAGATACCGCCAACGATGAACGTCACTGCGTAGATCGGCAGGAAGTACATGGCGCCGTGAACCAGGTTGTCCCACAGGCTGTTGGCATCGTAGCCAGACAACGCGCCGATGATGGCGTGGCGCCAGCCCGCGGCTTCGGTCATGCCCATCTCGGCCATGATGGTGTTGGCCTGGAAGCCCACGTTCCACATGCCGTAGAACATCGGGATCATGGCACACGCCCACACGGTGATCATGATGCGCTTGAGGTCAATACCGTCGCGCACATGGGCCGTCGCCTTGGTGCGATCGGCGGGCTGGAACAGACCGGTGTCGATCGCTTCATACAGTGCGTAGAACTTTTCGTATTTGCCGCCCTTGTGGAAGTGCGGCTCCATGGAGTCGAGTAGTTTGCGCAGCATCCTTAACCCTCCTTCTCAATACGGGTCAGGTTGTCCCGCAAAATGGGGCCGAAATCGTACTTGCCCGGGCACACAAAGGTGCACAGTGCCAGATCCTCTTCGTCCAGCTCCAGTACGCCCAGTTGCTGAGCCACCTGGGTGTCGCCGACGATCAGTGCGCGCAGCAGCTGGGTCGGTAGGATATCCAGGGGAACCACACGCTCGTAGGTACCGATCGGCATCAGCGCGCGCTCGGAGCCATTGGTGCTGGTTGTGAAGTTGAACAGCTTGCTCTTCATGAAACGGCTGATGTAGATCGGCAGCACGGAGAAGCGGTTCGCACCCGGGGTGAAGTAGTGCAGCATCGGGCGCTCACGGCCTTCCTGCAGTACGGACACCTGGTTGTGGTAACGACCGAGGTACCCCAGCGGACCGGACGCGGTGCGGCCACCGAATACAGAGCCGGAGATGACGCGGTTGTCGCTGCCTTCGGTTTCTCCAGCGACCAGCGCTGTCAGGTCTGCACCCAGACGGGTGCGCACCAGACGCGGCTTGGTGACCTGTGGGCCAGCCACGGAAACCACGCGATCGGTGTACAGCTTGCCGGTTTCAAACAGCTTGCCGACAGCGATTACGTCCTGATAACCGATAGTCCAGACCTGGCGACCGGGCTTGACCGGGTGCAGGAAATGGATGTGGGTACCGGACAGGCCGGCCGGGTGCGGGCCGGCAAAGGCTTCGCGCTGCACGGACGCAGAGCTCGGCACCGGAATATCCGCATCGGGCGCGGTGCAAACAAACGTCTTGTCCGCCAGTTTGGACAGGATCTCAACGCCCTGGGCAAAGGCATCGCGCTGCTCGGCGATGATCACCGCCGGATCTGCCGCCAGCGGGTTGGTATCCATGGCGTTGATGAAAATCGCAGAAGGCTGGGCGTTGAGCGCCGGCACCTTGCTGTATGGGCGGGTGCGCAGGGCCGTCCACAGTCCGGACTCCACCAGATTCACACGAACCTGTTCCGCGGTCAGGCCGGCCAGCTGGTCAGCACTGTAACTCGCGAACTGCTCGGCTTCGTCGCCCTCCACTTCGATAACGACGGACTGCAGAATCCGGCGAACACCGCGGTTGATGGCGACCACACGGCCGGCGGCCGGTGCGGTGTAACGAACACCTTCGGTTTTCTTATCGGTGAACAGCAGCTGTCCGAGTTTGACGCTATCCCCTTCCGCGACTGCCATGGTCGGTTTCATCCCGTTGTAGTCGGGACCGATCACTGCAACAGTCTTGGCAGCCGGGCCATCATGGATGACCTGCTCGGGCGCGCCGGATATGGGTAAATCCAATCCCCGACGGATCTTTCTCATACGCCTATGCCTAAGTTCTAAGTTGGTAGGTTTAAAAATTTCTAGGTCTGTAAAACGCTAAAAACGGAATAGAGGAACCCATAGCGGGGGCTTATGGTCGTGACTCACCGGAGGGTAGCGGTTAAATATTAGCCACTACGACAGGCACAACTGTTATTAAAGAAGATGCATTCTGCCCCGGGGCGCAATGACCCCGACGTTGCCTCAGCAACACGCAGTCTTTGCGTATCAATTTCCCGGCACACGACAGCCCCGCAAAATCGCGCGCATTATAAGGATGGGGCTGGGGGTTTACCAGAGCAGATGGAGCCAAATCGGCTCAGGATGAGGAAAGTTTTGCTGAAAAAACAAAGACTTTAGGGGATGGCGCCACATCATTGACGGGGAAGCCCCCTGGCGCCGGAATAAACTGCCTGACCAATGATCGATCCGCCACAAACCGGGATTGCCCGAGGATGAAGCGGCCGATCATCCGGGGCACGGGACGGGTCCCGCACCCCGGCGCTGTTAGTCCTTCTTCGGGAACAGCTCGTAACGCACGCCAGCCATATCTTCGAGGCAGCGCACCACCTGACAGCTGTAGCCGAACTCGTTGTCGTACCAGCAGTAGAGCACCGCATTGTTACCATCGACGATAGTGGCAATGGAGTCAAACACACAGGCGCGACGGGAGCCGACGAAGTCGCTGGAGACCACTTCCGGCGAATTGGTAAAGTCGATTTGCTGGCGCAGCGGCGAGTGCAATGCCACCTCGCGCATGTAGTCGTTCAGCTCATCCTTGGTGGTTTCCTGGCCCAGACGCAGGTTTAGGATCGCCATGGACACATTCGGGGTCGGTACGCGGATGGCATTACCGGTGAGCTTGCCCTTCAACTCCGGCAGCGCCTTGGCGACAGCCTTGGCCGCACCGGTCTCGGTCAATACCATGTTCAGCGCAGCGGAGCGGCCGCGGCGCTCGCCCTTGTGGTAGTTGTCGATCAGGTTCTGGTCGTTGGTATAGGCATGGACGGTTTCTACGTGACCATGCTCGACACCGTACTTGTCTATCATCGCCTTCAGTACCGGCACGATGGCGTTGGTGGTGCAGGAGGCGGCGGACAGGATCTTGTCTTCCGGTTTGATATCGCCGTTGTTGATACCGTACACGATATTCTTCAGGTCGCCCTTGCCCGGCGCGGTCAGCAGCACCTTGGCGGCACCCTTGCTCTCCAGATGCTGGGCCAGGCCGTCTTCGTCGCGCCATACACCGGTACTGTCGACGATCAGCGCGTTGTCGATGCCGTACTGGGTGTAGTCCACTTCCTGCGGGGAGTTGGCGTAGATGACCTTCACTTCGTTGCCGTTGCAGATCAGGGTGTTGGTCTCTTCGTCCACACGGATGGTGCCGTTGAAGGCGCCGTGGACGCTGTCGCGACGCAGCAGGGAGGCGCGCTTGACCAGATCGTTTGCCGCACTGCCCTTGCGCAGCACGATGGCGCGCAGGCGCAGTACATCACCACTGCCCGCTTTTTCGATCAGCAGACGGGCCACGAGGCGGCCGATACGACCGAAACCGTAGATCACCACGTCCTGGGATTGCGGCAGCGGCTTGCCGGCACCGGCAGCGTCCTTCAGCTCTTCGCGTACGAAGTCTTCGATGGCGAGGCCGCGCTGGTCGCGCATGTATTTGTTGGTGAGAGTGCCCAGGTCGATATGCACGGGACCCAGGTCGAGTTTGCAGATGGCCTCCAGAACCGGAAAGGTTTCGAACTCGGACAGTTCGTTCTCTTCCACCTGACGCACGAAGCGGTGGGCTTTCATGATGCTCAGCACGGAGCGGTTAACCAGGTTCTGGCCGTACATATAAATGCCGACGTTGCTTTCCCGGTTGAGCTTGCCAATCATCGGAATCATGGATTCCGCCAGCGCTTCACGCGCTTTCCAGTCCTTGAAAAAGTCCGCGGGCTTCGGTCGCTTCTGAGTCACTATCAGACACCTCTGCAAAGTGAAAAATTAGGTCGTGCCAGGGCCGGCTTCGGGGCGCTGATCCGGACATTAAGAATGGATCAAAATTTCACCTCCGGGCCGAAGGCTGGCGCATTATGTGGATTCACCTGAGGGCGTGCAACCGGGCAAAAAACAGCCGAAAAACTGTAGTTAAACTACATTTTTTCCCAGAAAAAATTGCACTTCCGCTCCCCGGGTTCAAGCGACCTGACCGTCAGATTTCGCCTTTGGCGGAAGCCCGCACCTGCAGCGTCACCGGATCGCAGTTACAATAGCCGCCCCAAGGCCAACAGCGGTCAGAAAGCACGGAATTATAAGGAAAGATGAGTCAGTTCCCCCCTTTATCCCCCCCCGCGTTCCGCGCGCAGAACGACCGCCAATTCTGGGGCCAGTTGCACGGCGCCAGCGCTGCACTGGCCATTCTGAATGCCGCAAAAAACAGCCGCACTCCCACCCTGCTGATCGCACGCAACAGCCAGGAAGCACACCAACTCGAGGTGCAGCTGAAATTTTTTAACAAAGTGCGGCGAGATGGCGACGCCGGCCAAAACAGCGGCGGACTGGAAATTTTCCAGTTTCCGGACTGGGAAATTCTCCCCTACGACACGTTTTCACCGCACCAGGACATCATCTCAGACCGGCTGGCCACTCTCTACCGGCTGCCGCAGATGGGCAGCGGTGTGGTCATCGCGCCGGTAAGTACACTGCTGCACCGGCTGGCACCGAAAGATTACGTTGCCGGCAACGCACTGATCCTGAAAGAGGGACAGAAATTCGATCTCGACAGCCAGCGCCGGCTGCTGGAACAAGCGGGTTACCACTGTGTGGATACCGTGTACGAACACGGTGAGTTCGCCGTGCGCGGCGCGTTGATGGACATATTCCCCATGGGCAGCAACCTGCCCTACCGCATCGACCTGTTCGACGATGAAATTGAATCACTGCGCACCTTCGACCCGGAAGACCAGCGCACCGTCGACAAAGTGGAGCAGATACACCTGCTGCCGGCGCGGGAATTCCCGATGCACAAACCGGCACTGGCAAAGTTTCTTGAACGCTGGCACGAGCGCTTCGACTGTGACCCGGGCCCCGTGTCCATTTACCAGGACATCAGTGCGGGCATCGCACCCGCGGGGATCGAATATTACTTGCCACTGTTTTTCGACCGCTGTGCGAGCCTGTTCGATTATTTACCCGAAGGCAGCCAGGTATTTGTTCAGGGCGACCTGCAGCAAGCGGTGGAGTCCTTCTGGCGCGAGGCGGATAACCGCTACCAGAGCCGCTGCGGCGACCTCACTCGCCCGATTCTGCCGCCGCGCCAGGTACTGCTGGATATCGACGAATTTTACGGTGCACTGAAATCCCTTCCGCGTGCCTTTTTCTCCGCGGAGACACTTCCGGAAGCCGAGGGCAATTACAATTTTGCCACCCGCCTTCCCCCAAGCCTGCCCGTCAACGGCAAGTCCGAACAGCCGCTGGCGGCACTCGAAGCCTACCTGATGGAATATTCCGGGCGGGTGCTGTTCTGCGCGGAGAGCGGCGGCCGCCGCGAGGCACTGCTGGAACTTCTGAGCGGCATTCGACTCAAGCCAAAAACCTTCGACACCTGGCAGGCGTTCCTCGACGCCGACGAACGTGTCGGCATAACCGTTGCCCCTATTGATCAGGGCATGCTGCTCGAGAATCCGCAACTTAACCTGATCGCCGAACCGCAGTTATTTGGCGACCGGGTGCTACAGCAGCGCCGGCGCCGAAAGGCGAAGGAAGATGCAGACAATGCGGTAAAAAACCTGGCGGAACTGCGTATCGGCGCACCGGTGGTACATATCGACCACGGCGTCGGGCGCTATAAGGGTTTGCAGAGCCTGGAAATCGACGGCCAGCAGGCTGAATTCCTGACGCTCGAATACGGCGACGGTGCCAAACTGTACGTGCCGGTGGCGAGCCTGCATCTGATCAGCCGCTACTCCGGTGCCGATGAAGAACTGGCGCCACTGCATAAACTGGGCAGTGATACCTGGCAAAAAGCCAAACGCAAGGCCGCGGAAAAAGTACGCGATGCGGCAGCCGAACTACTCGACATTTACGCGCGCCGCGAGGCTCGGGTGGGTCACGCGTTTGACAACCCCGGCCTCGCCTATCGTGAGTTTGCCGCCGGCTTCCCATTCGAAGAAACCCCCGACCAGCAACAGACTATCGAAGCGGTGGTGGCCGACATGCTGTCGGATAAACCGATGGATAGGCTGGTGTGCGGCGATGTGGGTTTCGGCAAAACCGAAGTGGCCATGCGCGCGGCCTTCGTCGCCGCCCACGGAGGCAAACAGGTCGCCATGCTGGTGCCCACCACCCTGCTCGCCCAGCAGCATTTCCAGTCTCTGCAAGACCGCTTTGCGGACTGGCCCATCAGCATCGAAGTGGTTTCGCGCTTTCGCAGTAGCAAAGAGGTGGATGCGATCAAGGAGCGCGTGGCCGATGGCAAAGTGGACATCCTCGTCGGCACCCACAAGTTGCTGCAGAGCGATCTCAAGTTCAAAAATCTCGGCCTGCTCATCATCGACGAGGAGCACCGCTTCGGTGTACGTCAGAAAGAAAAGCTCAAAAGCCTGCGCTCGGAGGTGGACATCCTGAACCTCACGGCGACACCGATTCCACGCACCCTGAATATGGCGATGGCCGGCATCCGCGACCTCTCCGTGATCGCCACACCGCCAGCACGGCGCCTGTCGGTGAAAACCTTCGTACGCGAGCGCGACGACGCCCTGATCAAGGAAGCGATACTGCGGGAAATCCTGCGCGGCGGTCAGGTGTATTTCCTGCACAACGAGGTGAAAAGCATCGAACGCATCGCCCGTGAGTTGCAGGAGCTGGTGCCGGAGGCGCGTATCGGCATCGGCCACGGTCAGATGCGCGAGCGCGAGCTGGAACAGGTGATGAGCGATTTCTACCACAAGCGCTTCAACGTGCTGGTGTGTACCACCATCATCGAAACCGGTATCGACGTGCCCACCGCCAACACCATCCTGATCGAGCGCGCCGACAAATTCGGCCTCGCCCAGCTGCACCAGCTGCGCGGGCGTGTGGGGCGCTCCCATCACCAGGCCTACGCCTATCTGCTGACTCCCAACAAGCGCGCCATGACCGCCGACGCGGTGAAGCGACTGGAAGCCATCAGTGAGGCCCAGGACCTGGGCGCCGGCTTTACCCTCGCTACCCACGACCTGGAAATCCGCGGCGCCGGTGAACTGCTCGGCGAGGAGCAGAGCGGCCAGATCCAGAGTGTGGGATTTACCCTTTATATGGAAATGCTGGACCATGCGGTGAAGGCCATCCGCGAGGGGCGCGTCCCCAATATCGATGAACCACTGGAATCCCCCGCCGTGGACGTCAACCTGCGGGTACCGGCGCTGATCCCGGAGGACTATCTGCCGGATGTGCACAGCCGCCTGATCATGTACAAGCGCATTGCCAGCGCCGAGGACTCCGCCGCACTGAAGGAGTTGCAGGTGGAGATGATCGACCGCTTCGGCCTGTTGCCGGAACCGGTCAAACATCTGTTCCGCATTACCGAGATCAAGCTCAGTGCCAGCAAAATGGGCATTCGCAAACTGGAAGCCTCCGCCAGCCGCGGCCGCATCGAGTTTGCCGACAACGCCAAGGTGAACCCGCTGACCCTGGTCAAACTGGTGCAGAATCGACCCGGCCAGTTCCAGCTGCAGGGGGCAAACCACCTGAATTTCGCTCTGGACGAGAGCGGTGCGGAGCACCGGCTACAGCAGGTTAACGAGGTGCTGCAGCAGCTGTCGCAATAGCCACAAGGAAGTCCGGCTGGCGGCACCTTCGACACACAATCAATGCTAAGATGGCCCCAGCCTTTGACCAGATCAAAACCCAGACAATCCTGAAATAACGACAGTGGTAATAACATGACCTTTACCAACCATCAGGTCACAAAATGCCTGAAACAGCTGGCCGGCGCCGCGCTGTTGACGCTCTGCGCGGTCAACACACAGGCCGCGGGCTATGCGGGCACCCAGTTTGAAATCGAGATGGTGGTGTTCGCCCGAGAAAGTGGCATGAACCAATCCCGGGAAACCTGGCCTGCCGCTCCCCGCCTCACTTACAGCGAGCGCTGGGTGGACTTCAACACCCCCTCCCGCACGGACCCCATGGTTCCGGCCCTGCAGCCGGCGCCCAATCAGCTGGACAACAAAGTGGCCGCCCTCCGACGCGATCCCGGCTACCAGGTGCTGTTCCACAAGACCTGGCGCCAGGTGTTACAAGGCGAGCGCAGTGCCCCCGCGGTACTGATCAGCGGCGGACCGCAGAATGGCAGCCACCACCAGCTGGAGGGCAGCGTGACCCTGAGTGTGGCCCGCTACCTCCACCTCAGTACTGATCTCTGGTTCAGCGAGTGGCTGCCGCAGACGGCAACCCTCCCCGCCCCGCTGAGCCAGGGCAGTGCCGGACTGGTCGCCCCCCGCGGCATCGCAGTGCCCGCCCGCCCTCGCGCCGCCGTGGTAGATGCTGCGAATACCGCCACCAGTGAGGAACCGCTGAATCTGAACCGTGCAGAACCCGCTGTGTTCCACAGCAACAACAGCTTCTCAGACCGCCCTGTTGCAGAGGCCGCACCCCAGGCAACGGAACAACTGGCGGCACGCGTGGCCGTACTGCAGGAAGAGCGCCGTCTCCGCAGCGGTGAGCTGCACTATATCGACCACCCCAAACTGGGTGTACTGGTGGAGGTTCGCGCCGTTACACCAACAGCAGAGCCGGAGCCCGCCGATGAACCGGTGGAGTTCACTCCCTGATCCGATGTCGGTAAGACATTCGCGGACGGCCCCTAGCGGGCCGTTTTTGTAACCGGCAATTCGCGGTACCTTCACCCATTACCAATATTCAATAACATCCGGGCCAGATCATTTCATGATTACCAATGACGCCATCATTCTCGGCATGCTCGCGGCCATCCTGGGCTTCGTGTTCTACACCGCCAGCAGCGAGCAGCGTTTCTGGAAACGCTTTTACCGCTTTGTACCCGCACTGCTGCTCTGTTACTTCCTGCCGAGCCTGCTCACTACCTTCCATATCATCGACGCGCACAATTCGAACCTCTATTTCGTCGCATCGCGTTACCTGCTGCCGGCGAGCCTTGTATTGCTGACGCTAAGCATCGATTTGAAAGGCATCATCAATCTCGGGCCGAAGGCACTGGTCCTTTTCCTTACCGGTACGGTGGGCATCATTATCGGCGGCCCGATAGCACTGCTGATCATGTCAACATTCAACCCAGACATGCTGAACGGCAATGGCCCGGATGCGATCTGGCGCGGCATGACGACGATCGCCGGCAGCTGGATCGGCGGCGGCGCCAATCAGGCGGCGATGAAAGAAATATTTGAGGTGGGAGGCCAGGTGTTTTCCGCCATGGTGGCCGTGGATGTAATCATCGCCAACCTGTGGATGGCCGTGCTGCTGATCATGGCGGGTAACGCCAGGCAACTCGACGCCAGACGCGGTGCCGATACGTCCGCCATTGATACCCTTAAAGATCGGGTAGAGGCCATGCAACGCAAACATTCCCGCAACCCCACCCTGCAGGACCTGATGCTGATTGCCGCCGTAGGCTTCGGTATTACCGCCATCGCCCACGGATTTGCCGACGTACTGGCGCCCTGGTTTCAGACCCATGCGCCGCAACTTGAAAGCTTCAGTTTCACCAGTCAGTTCTTCTGGCTGATCGTCATCGCCACTACCCTCGGCATTTTTCTCGCGTTTACGCCGGCGAAGAAACTGGAAGGTGCCGGCGCATCGAAAATCGGATCGGTATTCATCTACTTTCTGGTGGCTACTATCGGCACCCACATGGATATTACCGCGCTCAGGGACAGCCCCGAGCTGTTCCTGCTGGGCGTCATCTGGATGGCGATACATGCCGGATTGATGCTGTTGGTGGCGTGGCTGATCAAGGCACCCACGTTTTTCATGGCCGTGGGCAGCCAGGCCAATGTGGGCGGTGCCGCTTCCGCACCGGTCGTGGCGGCGGCGTTCCACCCGTCGTTGGCACCGGTGGGCGTTCTGCTGGCAGTGATGGGCTATGCGCTCGGCACCTACGGTGCCTGGTTCTGCGGACAGCTGTTGCGGATGGTGGGCGCACTCTGACGCAGCCGATTGCGCCAGTGCCATTTCAGACACAATAAAAAGGCCATTCCAGACAACTGGAATGGCCTTTTTACTGACTGACTTTCTACCTCAGAAAATCAATGCAAAAAGCAGACACCCAAACAACCTCTTCAAGGTGTCTGGATGCGCTATTTCTGCGCCGGGCGCAAACGTATTTGCGGGAACGGGTTATTCGCAGGGAACAACGTCTTCCGCCAGCAGGCCTTTGTCGCCCTGCTGCATTTCAAACTCAACGGCTTGCCCCTCGTTGAGGGTCTTGTAGCCATCACCGCGAATGCTGCGGTAGTGCACAAAAATATCCTCGGAACCTTCGGCACAGGTGATGAATCCATAACCCCGGGCATTGTTAAACCACTTCACGGTACCCGTAACGCGATCACTCATTAAGCCAACCTCATTTATTGTTATTGCGCTCGCCTCGGTTGCGGGCGATGCGCCTACCCCAATTCCCGTATCCCGGCCACAGTCTGGCCGGAATTACTGCCTCGAAGCGCCTGCCCGGTCACCCAGACAAGTCGATACCGATTCTTAGATAAAACCGCGCCAGTGTCTAGGTTTCCCCGTGAATTTAATGTTACTTCCCAGAAACTTTGCGCAACAATTCACCAAAAACGACCGATATACACCGCAAATTTTGACAATTCATGCACGCTGCGAATACATCACTTAGCTGTCATTCCGGTATCAACGGGAATACGTCGGTCGCCCGCGACAGCGAGTTCCGGCAACTCGGCAATATGCAGTGTCGAGGTGGGGAAGGCACAGGAAGCGCCGTGCTCCTGAACAATATTCAGGATCTTCAGCAGCACATCCTGCTTGATTTCGTGGTAGCGCACCCAGTCCGTGGTCTTGGTAAATGTGTAAATAAAGAAATCCAGGGATGATGGCGCAAAGGAATTGAAGTTCACAATCAGCGTCTGGTTCGTATCGATCTCCGGATGCTGCTGAAGCATTTCCTTTACCGACTTCACGATCGGAGCCATCAGGTGTGCATCGTCATAGCGGATACCGACGGTTTCGTAAATACGGCGATTCAACATGCGCGACGGGTTTTCCACCGAAATCTGGGTAAACACACCATTGGGAATATACAGCGGGCGCTTGTCAAAGGTGCGAATCCGCGTGAGGCGCCAGCCAATATCTTCTACAGTGCCCTCGATTTCCTTGTCCGGTGAGCGAACCCAATCGCCCACCTTGAAGGGCCGATCGAGATAGATCATCAAACCACCGAAGAAGTTCGCCAGCAAGTCCTTGGCCGCGAAGCCGATGGCGAGACCACCGATACCACCAAAGGCCAGCACGCCGCTGATGCTATAGCCAAAGTGCTGCATGATGACCATGCCGGCGGTTACGATAATCGAGGCGCGGATCAGCTTGCCAATGGCGCGCACCGTCGTGGCATCCATGGGCTTGCCCATAAAACGCGGGTCCGCCAGGTTGTGTTCCACCGCCTTGGCAAAGCGCAATGCAAACCAGGTGATCAGTACGATAAAGCCGATTTCACGGATGGTGTGGGCAACGGAGAAAATTTCCGCCCCGGTTGCGCTGCCGGCACGCGCCGCCGCCAGGGAAAGGCCAATGAGCCAAACCAGCAGCGACGCCGGCGGGTTGATACTGCCACACAGAGCGTCATCCCACGGATTGACCGTGCGCTCCGCCCTCAGCTCAAGTCTCCGCACCAGTATGCTCAATAGCCAGGCCGCAAAGGCTGTGGTGAGCACAATCAGAAAAACTTCGGCAATCCAGAAACGGTCATCCCCCACCAGAGAGCGCAAAAATGCTTTCGCCGACTCCACAAATCACTCCATATATCGACAATCAAAAGACTACGCGCTGACGCGCTCGGATACTCCACCTGGGGTTAAAAAACAGCAGATTAACCCCGGTATTTTGCGGATTTACATCCAGGATGCCAGCCACTCACGGGTTTGCTGCCAACGGGAAGACTCCTCAAGCTCCTGCCAGCTGGTGATTTTCGCCTGACCGCGCATACGCGCCAGGCGTCGACCGGATTCGGGATCCGGCGTAAACCCATCCAGAGCCGCCAGTACTTCCAAGGCACCCCGGCGGTTATTACATACCACACCCATGTCACAACCCGCCTGCATCGCCGCGCGAATCCGCTCCGCATATCCGCCGGCGGCACCGGCCCCCTCCATGGTCAGATCGTCACTGAAAATAACCCCGTCAAAACCCAGGCGCTTGCGCAGGATTTCCTGCAGCCAGAAACGCGAGAAGCCCACCGGATTTTCATCAACCTGGGCGAAGCGTATATGCGCGGGCATCACCGCCTGAAGCTCACCGGCGGCAATGCACTGGGTGAACGGCGTGCAGTCGGAGGCCATTACCTGCTCCAATGTGCGCTGATCGACGGGCAGTTCTTCATGGCTGTCCTCGAGGACCTGACCGTGCCCGGGAAAGTGTTTACCGGTAGTGGCCATCCCCGCCTCATGCATCCCCGCCATAAAAGGCCGAGCCTTTTCCGCGAGCAGCAGAGGATCCCGCGCAAAACTTCGGTCGCCGACAATCTTGCAGAAATCATCGTCCGCATCCAGCACCGGCGCAAAACTGAAATCGACCCCCACCGCCAGCAGTTCCGCCGCCAGCAGCCAACCCACATCGCGCAATTGCCCGGTGTTGGCACGGGCGCTCAGTGCCTGCATGGATGGAATGCGGGTGAACGTATCGCGAAAGCGCTGCACCCTTCCCCCTTCCTGATCCACCGCCAGCAGGATCTGTGGGCGCACACGCCGAATATCCGCTACCAGCGCCTCAAGCTGCTCACGGTCGCGGAAGTTACGCGCGAAGAAAATCAGCCCCCCCACCATGGGGTGGCGCAACAGCTCGCGATCCTCATCGGTGAGTTCCGTGCCGTCGACATCAATCATTACCGGACCAATCTGCTCAGACATGCTATGTCAGCTCCTGTCACCAATCTGGATTCTCTCCACGGCCAGCGTACGCTACGCGCCGATTCAGCCTGCGCCGCCATCCGCTGCGGTAAGCATGGCGACGGCTGCCGGCGCGAGACGGGCCAGGGTCTCGTCGAGGCTGCTCTCAGCGCCAAAATCCTCCCTCAGGATAGCTTCGATGGCATCAAAGCTCGAAAGGGAAAATATGGTGGCGCCCAGCATAAAGTACAGGCGCCAGTAGAAGGTGACCGGATCCACCTGCGGTAACACACCGGATAACAGTCCGGCGAAACGCCGGTAGCTGGCGCCATAGCGCGAAACGATGAATCGCCGCAGATGCCCCTGGGACTGGGTATAGGCGAGCCCCAACAGGCGCATGAAGCGCTTTGGATCGCGTCCCTCGCGGGCGAGCCCTGCCAGGGCCACCCGGTAGAGGCTCTGCAATAGATCCTCGACTTGAAGCTGGGCCTGGGATTCGCGACGGCTCAGTTCGCGATCGAGACTCTCCGTAAAAGGTGTAAGAAAGCGCTCAAATACTGCCTGGATAAGCTCTTTTTTCGAACCGAAGTGATAATTTACCGCAGCGAGGTTCACCCCGGCGGTACTGGTAATTGTGCGCAGTGAGGTTTCGGTAAAGCCGCGCTCGGCAAACAGCACTTCGGCTGCATCGAGTATGCGGTTGACGGTATCCAGCTGACTCATCCAAATTCAAACCATCAATTAAAACGTTTGTTTGTTTCACCGCTGAGACTAGCACATCCTCATCCCTGCGAACATTTCAGAAGTGCCTGGGCTGGATTGGTTGCCGCGCCTTTGGCATTCGGACCCACCACACCCAGGCTGACACATGGCATGGCCCCCTCCCGTTACCAGTCCCCCGGTTACCAGCCTCCTGTCGCCCACGCTAGATTGGAAATACCAGTAACTGGCTGGCAGAACCCATGAAGTACCGGGACACATAACGAACAGGAGGCACGTCATGGCAAGAATCGCACCGGAAATCGGCAGCTGGTTCGAAAATTTTGAAAGCGGAGACCTGTTTGAGGTAGTCGCCGTGGACCAGCCATCCCGCACCATCGAGATCCAGTACCTCGATGGAACACTCGACGAAATAGACTTTCACAGCTGGCCACAACTGCCCGTGATTGGCGCGGCGGCGCCGGAAGATGCCAACGCGGGTTACGGGTCCTGGGCAAAAGAAATGCAGGACGATGAAGACGCAGGGTTTACAAGCCCAATTTTTTCTCCACCGCAGAGTGCCATCGACCGCCTCGAAGGGGAGACGTTTCCCGGCACTGACGAGGGGCCACAATAGAGCGGCCCCGGAGAGAAAAGTGTCTCGCGGTCGCTTTTTGGTTTAAGGCTCGCGCTGCCGAATGTAGTCGATGATGATTTCCGCCGCTTCGTCCACGGTATCGACCAGAGTGAACAGATCCAGATCACCGGCGTCAATACACGCGCGCTCAAGCACCGTGTTCATCAGCCAATCCAACAGCCCGGCCCAATAGCGTTTCCCCACCAGCACGATGGGGAAACGCCGGACTTTTTGCGTCTGTACCAGTGTCAGGGCTTCGAACAATTCATCCATTGTGCCGTACCCACCCGGCATGGCGATAAAACCCACCGCGTGTTTCACGAACATGAATTTGCGCACAAAGAAGTAGCGAAAATTCAGACTGATGTCGAGATACGGGTTGGGCATCTGCTCGAATGGCAACTCGATGTTGAGCCCAATAGACGCACCGGCATGCGTGAACGCCCCTCGATTACAGGCCTCCATGATACCGGGACCACCTCCGGTGATAACCGGAATTCCCTCACCGGCCAGCAACTCACCAAGACGCATCGCCTCCTGATATTCAACGGCCTCCTCCCGGAATCGGGCACTTCCAAATACCGTGACCGCACCTTTCAGAGTAATGAGGCGCTCAATACCATCGACGAGCTCGGACTGGATACGCAGCACACGCCACGCTTCCGGCATTTTTGCATCCAGCATTTGCCTTCTCCCTATCGCTTCCCTTCTTATTCTGACAATCGGATCGCGAGCGCGAATCCGGAGTAGCGGATTGATTCAGGATTCGTATTCCGGTAACCACCCCAAGTCTAGCAGTCGCAACACCACGCCCTTGGATTGCATGGGGTAAAAATCTGTATATAATCCCAGCAACTGTATAAAAATACAGACAACAGGAAGCGCTCATGACAAACCTTACCGCTCGCCAGGCTCAGGTACTGGAACTGATCAAGTCTTATCTGGATGAAACAGGCTACCCGCCCACAAGAGCGGAAATAGCTCAAGAGCTGGGTTTCCGCTCACCCAATGCAGCGGAGGAGCACTTGAAAGCACTGGCGCGCAAAGGTGCCATTGAGATGGTGGCCGGCGCTTCCCGTGGTATTCGCATTCCCGGCCACCAGAGTGGCCTGCCGATTGTCGGTCGAGTTGCCGCAGGCAACCCGATCCTGGCGGAAGAAAATATCGAGGAATACTGTGAAATTCCCGCCGAATTCTTCCATCCACCCGCGGACTATCTGCTGCGCGTCCACGGCATGAGCATGAAGAACGCCGGCATCTTTGACGGAGACCTGCTGGCAGTACAGCGCACCGACAATATCCGCAATGGACAGATCGTGGTGGCACGTATCGAAGATGAGGTGACCGTCAAGCGCTTCAAGCGCCGCGGCAATCAGGCCATGGTACAGCTGTTGCCGGAAAATGAAGACTTCGACGTCATAGAAGTCGATATGCGCGACAAGAATTTTGCGATCGAGGGTCTCGCCGTGGGAGTGATCCGCCAGAATCCATACTGAGTGGCCAGCAAATCGATAGACGCAGGCTTTGAGTGGAACCTTGTGCCGCAAGGCAATAAGCACCGGCTACAGGCAAAGAAAAAACGGGGCTCACAGGCCCCGTTTTTGTTTTCTTTCGCGGCTGATCACCGCAACCGTTACCCCACCCTTTAGTGGATGGTGTGCTCGGCAATATCTACATCTTCTTCCTCGAAAGGCTCGGGCTCGATCGCGCTCAAGTCCTGTACAGCCTCAATGCCCGCCTCCAGCATGGCGCGAGCAATAGCAATCTTGTGCTCACGCAGGAAATTCAGGCTTTCGTCCGAGAAGTGAATACGCACCAGCGGGTCTTCCTTGTGACCGGCACGTCGCAGCGCCACATCACCATTGGACAACTCGATGATTTCGTAAGTCTCAGAGGACATTCACTTCTCCAGTTACAGCGGGATTTGCGGGCAGTGTAACACAGGGATCAGTGAATGATCAGTGGTCAGACAATGGCAGCTTTAGCGGTAGGCCGGCGCCCTACCACTCCCGCCCCTGGTCACGCTGGCGCAGGATCAGCTGGTCGAGTTGCGACAGCCAGTGCCGGAGGTTCTCAAGATCGAGACCCGCCGCAGGAATCGAGTCCATCTGACGTAGCGGGATAAGAGCCTGAACGCCGCCTCCCGTGGCAGACGTCTGATCACCGCCACTGGTTGGGCGCCACAGTGCCGCCCAGCAGCGCGCCATGGCACTGAACCAACTGTCTGGATTCTCCTCCAGACTAACCAGCTCCGTCACCTCGGCACTGAACTTCCCCCGGGCAAGTACCAGCTCCTGCAGTTTCCGCGCCGTGTCCGGCTCACCACCCGGCCTGAAACCCAGCTGCAACTGATGGCCCTGCTCCGCCAGAAAAGCCCGGTGCGCGCGCCACAACTGCAGCAGCGCGCCTTCAAGCTGTGCGGACTGCAACAGTCGATTGCCGTCCACAGACTCGACCTCCTGTGCCTGCAGTATCAACTGGGTTTTCCGCAAGGCGGACGCCACCATTCCGGTATAGGGGTTGCTCACAGCCTTACCTACTTCGCCGGTGATTTTTTTGCGGGCGCCTTTTTGGCGGGAGCTTT
Source organism: Microbulbifer pacificus (assembly GCF_002959965.1). Taxonomy (NCBI): domain Bacteria; kingdom Pseudomonadati; phylum Pseudomonadota; class Gammaproteobacteria; order Cellvibrionales; family Microbulbiferaceae; genus Microbulbifer; species Microbulbifer pacificus. Next base: position 952,441 of record NZ_PREV01000027.1, on the reverse strand, counting down.
TTTCGCCGCGGCCTTCTTGGCCGGAGCTTTCTTGGCTGCCGCCTTTCTCGGTGCTGACGACTTGTTAGCAGCCTCCTCTACCAGCCATTTACCACCGGTGTAGAAAGCCTTCCAGCCGGTCGCTTTGCCGTCTTCCTCAGTTTGCACATACTGCTCCTGAGTTTTGCGGCTGAAGCGCACGACCGTATCCCTGCCCTCACTGTCTTCTGTCGGCGCGGAAAACAGGAAACTGTACTTCGGATCAATTTCGTCCTTATGCGGCAACAGTTCCTTCACCAACGGTGCACGAGTCTCGCGGTTTTTCGGGAACTGGCTGGCGGCCAGGAACAGCCCGGAAGCACCGTCGCGCAGGATGTAGGTATCATCCACCTTTTCACAGGCGAGCTCTGGCATAGGCACCGGATCCATTTTGGGCGGTGCGGCCTGGCCATTTTTCAGCAGCTTGCGGGTGTTTTTACAGGTGTCGTTGGTACAGCCAAAGTATTTGCCAAAGCGCCCGGACTTCAGCTGCATGTCGCTGCCACATTTGTCGCATTCGATCAGCGGGCCATCGTAACCCTTGATCTTGAAGGTGCCTTTCTCCACCTCAAAACCGCTGCAGTCCGGGTTGTTGCCACAGATGTGCAACTTGCGCTGCTCATCCAGCAGGTAGCTGTCCATGGCAGTACTGCATTTCGGGCAGCGGCGCTTATCCCGCAGCTGGCGGGTTTCCGCTTCTTCGTCCTTGTCTGCGTCGATAGCCTCTTCGCCCGACACCAGATTCATGGTGTTGGTGCAACGCTCCTTCGGCGGCAGTGCATAGCCTGAACAGCCGAGGAACACACCGGTGGAACCGGTGCGGATCTGCATATGACGACCGCACTGGCTGCATTCGATGTTCGTGTCCGTAGGCGCGTTGCGACGCATACCGGCGTCTGCGTCTTGGGCGTGCTCGAGGCGCTGACTGAAATCCGAGTAGAACTCGTCCAGCAACGCCTTCCAGCCTTTCTTGCCTTCCGCTACCGCATCCAGGGATTCCTCCAGGCTCGCGGTAAAGCCGTAGTCCATCAGGTCGGTAAAACTCTCGCTCAGGCGGTCGGTGACGATATCACCCATTTTTTCCGCGTAAAAACGGCGGTTTTCCAGACGCACATAACCGCGATCCTGAATCGTCGAAATAATTGACGCGTAGGTGGACGGGCGGCCGATGCCCCGTTTTTCCAGTTCTTTTACCAGTGCCGCCTCACTGAAGCGCGCCGGCGGTTTGGTAAAGTGCTGTTTCGGATCCAGTTTCTTCAGGTCGAGTCTTTCCCCGACCTTGATGTCCGGCAGAACCACGTCTTCGTCTTTCTTGCTCTGCGGTGGTGCCACTTTGAGGAAACCATCAAAGCGGATCACACGACCGCGGGTACGCAACTCAAAGTCACCGGCGCTTACCACCACAGACGTGGAAGTGAACTGCGCCGGCGTCATCTGACAGGCCACAAACTGCTGCCAGATCAGAGTGTAGAGACGCTCGGCATCGCGCTCCATTCCCGACAGCATGTTCGGTTTAACCCGCACGTCAGACGGGCGGATGGCCTCGTGCGCCTCCTGAGCGCCCTCTTTGCTGCTGTACTGATTCGGGTTTTCCGGCAGATATTTTTCACCGTAACTCTCACCGATAAATTCCCGCACAGAGGTCACGGCCTCTGCGCTCAAGTTGGTGGAGTCCGTACGCATGTAGGTAATGTAGCCAGCCTCATACAGGCGCTGGGCCATCATCATGGTTTTCTTCACGCTGAAGCCGAGGCGGTTACTGGCCGCCTGCTGCAGAGTTGAGGTAATAAATGGTGCACCGGGCTTTGAGCTGGTGGGCTTGTCTTCCCGCGCGGTGACTTCAAAGCTGCTGGACTGAAGTGCCTTAAGCGCCGCCATGGCCTGGGCTTCGTTGACCGGACGGAAGCTCTCACCGCCCTGCTTCTTGACTTCAAGGCGCAGCGCATCGGATTTTGCGGTTTCAGTATCCGCAAACAGCGTCCAGTACTCTTCCGGAATGAACGCGCGGATTTCCCGTTCGCGTTCTACCACGAGACGCACGGCAACAGACTGTACGCGACCGGCAGACAATCCGCGGGCGACTTTCTCCCACAGCAACGGCGATACCATGTAGCCCACGATGCGGTCGAGGAAACGGCGCGCCTGCTGGGCATTGACGCGGTCGATATCCAGCGGCCCCGGGCTCTTGAACGCCTCCTGGATCGCGGATTTGGTAATCTCGTTAAACACCACACGGCGGAAGCGCCCTTCGTCGCCGCCAATAGCTTCGCGCAGATGCCACGCGATGGCCTCTCCCTCGCGATCCAAGTCGGTTGCGAGATAGACGGTATCAGCATTGGCGGCGAGCTTGCGCAGCTCATCAACCACTTTTTCCTTGCCAGGAAGGATCTCGTAGTGGGCCTCCCAGTTGTGATCCGGGTCGATCCCCATGCGCTTGATCAGCTGTTCATGGCTTTTTTTGCGCTTGTAGATCTCTTTTTCTTCCTTGGAAAGCTTGCGGGTTTCCGCAGCCCGGCGCGCACGCTCCTTGGCATCCACCGGCTGTTTGCTGGAGGCGCCGGTCGGAAGATCCCGGATATGACCGATACTGGACTTCACTACAAAGTCCTTGCCGAGATACTTGTTGATCGTTTTTGCCTTCGCCGGCGACTCGACGATGACCAGTGATTTACCCATAAGCTTCTGATTTTTAATAGAAAATTTACTGCTTTCGCACCTAAGGCATAAGCCGTTATCAGCGGTGCGCTGCGCGAATATATATGCTCCGCCCCTAGTGCGGTCAAGCAAAGGTCACATTTTGGTGACCAGATTGCCCATTTCCCATACAGCTCTGACTCATCATCCGGCCGTTGGTTCTTCGATATTTCACTGCTCGCCAGGCAGGGCGCCGACATCCTGTCATGCAAAAGTCCTGATGCTGGCCGCTAGAAACAGTAGACCAGTTCCGCGCCCCAGCCAGTCAGGAGTCACTGCGCGGGTTCACGTCATCGTTGCCATTCGTAGTTTCGCTGCCCGGAGCACTGCCAGGCTGCGGCAAGCGTATTGCTTCCTCTATTTCCGGGCGCACCTCACTCAGCGCGTGGACAATCGCATCGAGACCGGCATCACCACTGCGTTCGTGCCACTGCACACCGAGACCGGCATCGTTGGCAAAAATGGCGGTGGCGTCCGCCGGCAGCATGGCGATCAGTTCTTTGAGCGATGATTTGGCAGCCGCGGGGGCTTCACGCTTTTTACGCCAGTCCCAGACGCCGTCGAAATTCAACTCGTGAGACATTCTCTGGAGTTCCAGTGCCCAGCCACTCTGGAGGCGGCGCGGATTGCGCCACTGGGAAAAATAGACCGCAGCATTGCCGGTACCTTGAGATTCCGGCAGCGGTTGTATCTGAACCTTGAGCCCGGAACTGGCGGCACGCTGGCGTAACGCCGCCAGTTTTTTGTCACGGCCACTGGGCCTTAACCACATCACGGGCCCGATAACGAGGGCGACAGTAAAGACAATGAGAACGATAGGCAGCCAGCTGGCCATGAGCACTCCCTGTGAGTAGGCTATAACGTTGTCGGTACACAAGCTGGCAGCCAAAAGCCCATTCATGGCTCAGGCCACCCATTCAGGCGCGCATTTTTCCCCGCAAGACCTCGCCTGTGTCAAGCCTGTTTTTTTAAAGTAGACTCAATGAAGCAACCGGGCGCACGGCCAAATCATGTCAATGTACCCGACATTCACTAGCACGCGAGGACCGCATGTCAGGCTACAACAATATTCTGGTAGGACTGGACCTCTCCGAAGAATCTTCCCAGGTTCTCGACCGCGCTGCGCAGATCGCGGCCCAGAGCAGCGCGCGATTGAGCCTCGCCCACATCATCGAGCCGCTGACTTTTGCCTACGGCGGCGATATCCCGATGGACCTCTCGGAAGTGCAGGAGCAGTTGCAGAACCAGGCAAAGGAACAACTGCGACGCGCGGCAGCAAGCCTGAATATTCCCGCCGATCGCCAGCATGTTGTGCTGGGCCAGCCGGCCACGGAGATCCACCGACTGGCAGAGGAAAGCGGTTGCGACCTGATCGTGATCGGCAGCCATGGACGCCACGGCCTGGCATTGTTACTGGGCTCTACCGCGAATGGTGTCCTGCACGGCGCGGGGTGTGACGTGCTGGCGGTGCGTGTGTACTCGTCGGACACCAAATAAACAACGGGGGCCTGAAGCCCCCGCTGTGTTGGCTGGCACCCGTTTTACATACCATCCAGCTCCGCCCAGCGCTCAAACGCCACTTCCAGCGCCTGCTGCAGCTCTGTCAGTTTCTGCAAGCGCGCTTGCACCAGCTCGCTCTCCTGCTGATAGAAATCCGGTTGCCCAACCTCCTCCTCCAAAACCGCTATTTCCGATTCGAGGGTTTCAATCTGGGCGGGCAAGGCATCCAGTTCCCGCTGCAGCTTGTAGCTGAGCTTTTTGCTTTTTGGCGCCACCGGGGAACTCTTTTCCGGCGAAGCCACAGTGGCGGAGATTGCTTCGGCCTCTCCGGCCTGCGCACGTCTGCGGGACCGGAGTTGCTCCTCCGCACTCAGAAACCGCCCCCCCTGACGCACAAAGTCCTGATATCCGCCCACGTACTCACGCACTACGCCTTCCCCCTCAAACGCGAGGCAGCTCTCCACCACATTGTCGAGAAACGCCCGATCATGGCTGACAAGCAGTACGGTGCCGGGGAAGTCCATCAGCAACTGTTCAAGCAATTCCAGGGTTTCCACATCCAGATCGTTGGTGGGCTCATCCAGCACCAGAATGTTCGCAGGCTGACTGAACAACTTCGCCAGCAAAGCACGGTTGCGCTCGCCACCACTCAGGGCGCCAACTTTGGTGCGCGCCTTGACACCCGTGAACAGAAAGTCGCTCAGGTAGGACATCACGTGGCGGCTGCTGCCGCCCACATCGATGCTTTCCCGCCCTTCGGCAATGTTGTCTACCACCGTCTGCTCCGGGTCGAGCATGTCCCGGCGCTGGTCGAAATAGGCCACCTGAAGCTTTGTGCCGAGGCGAATATTGCCCGCCTGGGGTTCGAGCTCTCCCAGCAGAAGCCGGATCAGCGTGCTCTTGCCAGCCCCATTGGGACCGATCAATCCCACCTTGTCGCCCCGCATAAGAGTGAAATCGAGATCGCGTATCAGTGGTACGGGATCACCCTGCTCATCTGAAAAGCCAAAGCTCACACCTTTCAACTCCGCGACCAGCTTGCCGGAGCGCTCACCGGCATCCAACGACATCCTGGCCACACCCTGACGCTCGCGGCGGGCCTGTCGTTCACGGCGCAGTGCCTGCAGGGCGCGTACACGGCCCTCATTGCGTGTCCGCCGGGCCTTGATGCCCTGGCGAATCCACGCCTCCTCCTGCGCCAGTTTTTTGTCGAACAAGGCGTCGTTGCGGGCCTCTTCCTCCAGCTGCTTTTCTTTCTCCTGCTGATATCGATCAAAGGGGCAATTGAAAACCCGCAGGATACCGCGGTCGAGATCCCACACCGACGTCGCCAGCCGCTGCGCCAACGCGCGGTCGTGGCTGACAAACAGCAGCGCTCCGCGGTAGTTGGCGAGAAAAGTCTCCAGCCACTCCACCGCTGCAATATCCAGGTGGTTGGTCGGTTCGTCGAGGATCAACAGATCCGGTTCGGTCACCAGTGCACGGGCGAGCGCTGCGCGGCGCTGCCAACCGCCGGAGAGGTCCATGACCAGCGCCTGCTCATCCAGATCCAGGCGGTCGAGCACACTGTCGATGCGGGCGAGCAGTTCCCAACCGTGGGCACTGTCGATTTTCGCCTGCAAATCAGGATTCTGGTTGTCGCGGTATTCGGAAAGCCACCCTCCCACCTCACCGAGCCCCTCGGCCACATATCGGTATACCGTGTGGCCGCAATCATCCGGCAGCGCCTGCTCGAGGGTGGCGAGAACCACACCGCTCTGACGGATGACTTCACCGTCGTCCGGGTCGCCGCTTCCGCCGATCAATCGCAACAGGCTGGATTTCCCCTCGCCATTGCGCCCCACGAGACAGATACGGTCCCCGCGTTCGATCTTGGCACTCACATGATCTGCCAATACCTGCACGCCATAGCGCAAACAAACGCCATCCAACTGAAGCAACATAAATAAACACTACAATGGTTTTGGGACACCGCTACAAATCGCCGGCGCACACACCGGTCGCGACCGGGACGTACGGCCTGGATTTTTAGCGGGACCCAGGTGAAAACGGATATTTTACGCTTTATTCTGCGCCCTTCGAATAAGCGATTTCTCAATCGGGTGTTCAGTATGTCGATTGGCAGTAAAGGACTCGCCACGTTCCTCTCCACACTGGTAGCCGGCTGCCTCGCGGCGGTGCCGGTTTTCAACCCTCACAACGCCGCCGCGGCGGTACCCGGCACCGCCAACAAGGCGGAATCCCGTGACATTCGCGAGGCTGAAGCCGCGGTCGCCCAGCGTAAAAAGCTGCAGGAGGCCCGCATGGCGATTGCGCACAACGACCAGCGCCGCCTGAACCAGCTCAAAAAGGAACTGAAAGACTACCCGCTACTGCCCTATCTCGATTACTGGAATATCAGCAAGAATCTACCTCGCCTGCCCTATGACGACATAGACGCCTTTCTGAAGGAGTACGACGGCACCGCCATTGGCGACTGGATGCGCATCCGTCTGCTGCGGGAGCTGGGAGGACGCGAGCGCTTTCGCGAATACCTCAAGTACTATCGCCCGGAGTGGATTACCCGCACCCAACTGCGCTGCTACTACGCCGATGCGCTCTCCCGCCATGGCGATAAAAAAGAGGCTTATGCCCTGATCGAAGAGCTATGGACCGTCGGCGCATCCCAGCCCAAGGAATGCGACCCCGCCTTCAATCGATGGATCAGCGAAGGCGGCCTCACCCAGGAGCGCACCTGGAAGCGGCACGCCTTGTCCGTGAGCGCCGGCAACCTGGACCTGGCGGGCTTTATTGCCCGCAAACTGGACAAAGACCGCGCCCGGCGCGCGGAGTTGATGCGCGATGTCTACCGCAAGCCGGAGTTGATTCTCAACTACGACCGCTTCATTCAAAAAGAGCCGGAGTATCGCGATATTGTGGCCATCGGCCTGCGCCGGCTGGCAGCACAGAACGCGGAAAAAGCTCAGGTCGCCTGGCAGCGTTACAGCGCGAGCTATCTCTTTTCCGACGAGGACAGCGACGATTTCCTGCGGTACCTGGCGCTGCAGTTTGCCCGCCAGGATGACCAGAAGGGGCTGGAGACGCTGATCAAATCCACCCCGGGTTTTTTCGATCTTCGCACCTCCGAGTGGCTGATCCGCCAGTCTCTTCGCGAAATGGATTGGGCGCAGGTGGAATTCTGGATCGACCGCCTGCCCGCCGACGACCAGAACCTGGATCGCTGGCTCTACTGGAAAGCGCGGGCCATCAATGAGCAGAACAAAAAGAACGATCCCGCACGCAAGGCCCAAGCGGAAAAGCTTTTGCAAAAAGCCGCCGCAGAGCGCAGCTATTACGGCTTTCTCGCGTCTGACACCGTCAAGCGTGAATACAGTTTCGTCGACCGGCCCGCGCCGGTAACCCCCAAACAGGTAGAGGAAGTGGCCGCACGCCCTGGCATGCAGAGGGCGCGGGAGCTGCAGGCCATCGGCGAGTTCTATCACGCGCGCCGTGAATGGGATTACGCCACGGAAAAAATGACTCCCGAGGAGCTGATGACGGCAGGTAAAATCGCCAGTTCCTGGGGTTGGTACCACAAGTCCATCCAGTCGATTCTGGCGGCAAACTATCTCGACGATCTGGAACTGCGCTTCCCACTGGCGTTTACCGATATTGTTCAGGATGTCGCCAGCAACGTCGGCAAGAAGAGCGCACTGGACACCTACCTGGTACTCGCAGTAGCGCGCCAGGAGAGCCACTTCAGCCACGATGCCAAATCCCACGCTGGCGCCATGGGACTGATGCAGTTACTGCCATCCACCGCTGAAGCGACGGCCCGCAAGGCCGGCGTGCCCTACCGGCGCAGCTGGGATCTGTTGAATCCCAGTACCAACATCACTCTCGGCGCCCACTACCTGAACTCGCTGTTGAACCGCTTCGATAATAATCGGTTCCTGGCCGCGGCAGCCTATAACGCGGGACCAACACGGGTTTCCACCTGGCTCAAGGACACCAACAAGAAGCTGCCATTCGACGTGTGGATCGAGACGATTCCCTACAGTGAAACCCGCAAGTATGTACAGAATGTTCTGTCGTACTCGGTAATTTACGCCTACCGCAGCGGAGACAAGGCGCCACTGCTGACAAAAAATGAGGCGGAATCGCGACTTTAGGAATCCATTAGGCGTGATTGTAAACAGGAGTACCCGGGGAGACGTTGAGGTGCTCCGGCAAGAACCACCTCAATGTCGCGGATGCAGCCCTCAGGCCAATCGGGCCTGCAGCCAGGATACGAGTTCGCCGCTGGTGAACGGCCAACAGAGCACATCGTCGAGGTCACCGAGCCCCACCACGGGAATACTCCAACCGAAGCGCCGGGTCAGCTCTTCATCATCGGCAATATCCACCGGTTGCAGGCGCAGCTTAAATTGATCCAGCAGCGGCCAGATTTCTGGTTTCGCCTTCTCACACAGGCTGCAACCAAGGGTGGTGTAAAAAAACAGAGCGCGGTGCGAGATAGTCAAACCGGCGCCCTATACCAGCCCCTGGCTCCGCGCCCAGAGGTAACCGCCAACGGCCAGCGCCATCACCAGGGCATAACCCCAGATCCAGGAATTCCCTCTGTCGGCAGATCGGCCCCCACCCATCGGAGTGACCTGCGTTGCTGGCGATGCCAACACCCCCTCCTGAGCCACTGGAGACTGCATAGAGCGTGAACGCGCCCGGTCGATCGCCTGAGTCAGCGCCGCACTCTGGCGAGCCGCCTCCGGCGTGGATACGGCTTGGCGTACCGTAGTCTTGTCGATATCGTCCGCGGGACCAACCACACTGAAGCTGAGGGTATCGAAACGCAGCTCATCGCCGCGGCGCACGCGGGACTCTGTCACCCTCTGATTGTTCAGAAATGTGCCGTTGGCAGAGCCCAGATCCACCACAAACAGCAGCCCTTCCCGCACCTCAAGCCGAGCGTGACGGCGGGAAAGGTGGGACATGGCGAACGTCAGGTCACATTCATCCGAACGCCCTACTACGGACGTTTCACGCACTGGAAATACTCTCCCAACGATCGCCGGGTGATTGGCACGTAGCGCCCAGGAAACGTTGGCATTGGCACCTGCCGCCTTGAGGCGGGTGATTTTCGGATCAACTACGGTGAGACTGCGCTCCCCCAGCTGAACCCGGTCATTGCGATGCAGGCGACAACGATCATCAACCAGCTTGCCATTGACCATTACCTGACCGCTTCCGGCCAGATTGCGTAGCTCGAGTTCCTCCCCGTCTACCAGTATCTCTGCATGGAGTTTCGCCACAGAAGCATCCGCCAGTGTCAGATCGCACTGACTGCCGCGGCCGATTGTGACCTTGGGTGCCACCAACCACACACTTTGGCTGGCATCTTTGACATCACAAAGTTTCAGCATTGTCCAGGCTTCCTCGCGTGTACATAACAGCGTACAATTTTTAACCAGTCGCCATTAGCGAAGCGAACAGACTCCGATCAGGCCCCATCGCTTCCAAGATTGCGCGCCCGACCGGCGGTAAAACAGGCTACCGTAAATCCCGTTGCGGGAAGTTTATCACGGCCAATTTCGTTGGCCTGTGAATCGGTTTGCAGCTTACAATGCCGGCAGGCTCTAGTATGGAAGTGTCGAAAACCGCATGGATTCCCGCGGATTTGCACTTGCGACAATAACGACAGGTAACAGGTAGTTGTATACCAGTGAGTGAAGCCAAGGTAGATGCCCACGTCAATACCGGCGAAAGTAGCCGTAGCGGTGAAGGTTCCGGCGGAGTAAATCGCTCTGCCCTCCAGACTACGCAACGCAGTGCCGGTGCAACCCACCCGGGTTATCGTCGTGACCAGAACGAGGACGCCTTTTGGGGTGACGAGTCCCGGGGCATCTGGGTGGTGGCTGACGGCCTTGGTGGTCACCAGGCCGGCGAAATTGCCAGCCAGACTGTCGTAGAAGAAATTCAGCGCTCCTCCGCTACCGACCGGCATTACGAGCAGGCCCTGCGCCGCGCCCACGCGCTACTTGTGGGAGAGGAAACCAGCAGCGCAGCCATGGGAACCACCGCGGTGGTGGTGGCGGAAGACGGCAATTACTTCCACATTTATTGGGTCGGCGACAGCCGCGCCTATTTGTGGACACCTCCGACGACATCCGACAGTGATGACCATCAGCCCAACGGCACGCTGAAGCAGCTGACTGTGGATCACTCCTACGTGCAGATGCTGGTGGACTCCGGCGCGATCAATCAGGAGGAAGCCGCCAATCACCCCAATCGTCATGTCATCACTCGCTGTATTGGCGGCTCTGCCAACCCGACCCTTGAAATCGACCGCGCCTCCTTTGCCTGGAACCCGGGCCAGAAATTACTGTTGTGTAGTGATGGACTGAGTAACGATGTAGGCCAGGAAGAAATTTGTCATATCCTCGCGCACAATACGGATAACCAACGCGCCAGTGAACTGCTGGTAGCCGCGGCACTGGATGCCGGAGGTCGCGACAATATCACCGTCCAGGTCATCAGTTCTCCGGATTCCGCGACGGTAAATAGTGAAAACCTGAACTCTCGCACACCGCCGCGGCCACCTGTGTCCCGGCAATTTTTTACCGCTCCCGGCACACTGGCTGCCAAAATCGCTACACTTGCGATTATTTTTTCACTGGGTGTTTACGCGGCCTGGCAGCTGCTGAACGGTTAACAGAATAGGGAACAGGACGGGCTCGAATGGAAGTTGTCAGCAGCGGTGCCGCTTCGCTGGAAATTCCCGGCTATCAAATCCTGAAGAAAATCAATCAGGGTGGGATGTCCACCGTCTACCTTGCCACCCAGCGCAGCATGGGCCGCCAAGTGGCGCTCAAGGTCATGTCACCGGTCCTGAATGCCGACCCGATTTTCAGCGAACGCTTCCAGCGTGAAGCCAACATTGTTGGCCAACTCTCTCATCCCAATATCGTCGCGATTCATGATATCGGCCGCTACCGCAGCCTCAATTACATCGCCATGGATTATCTGCCCGGTGGATCGGTGGCGGACGCACTCACCCGCGGTGCCATTGAGCCGCTGGAAGCACTGCACATTACCCGCCAGATTGCGATGGCGCTGGATCACGCCAGCAACAAAGGCTATGTGCACCGGGATCTGAAGCCGGAAAATATCCTGTTCCGGGAAGATGGCTCCGCGGTGCTTACGGATTTCGGTGTGGCCCGCGCCGTGGCCCGCACCACACGGATGACCAATACCGGCATGGTGGTGGGCACCCCACACTACATGAGCCCGGAACAGGCCCGCGGCGCCGCCGTGGACGGCCGCGCCGACCTGTACAGCCTCGGGGTGGTCCTCTACGAAATGCTCACCAGCGCGGTGCCCTTTCAGGCCGAAGAGGCGGTGGCCATCGCAATCAAGCACCTGACCGATCCGATTCCGCGGCTACCGGCGCGGCACTCGCTGTATCAGGGGCTGATTGACCGTTTTCTCGCCAAAGATCCGGATCAGCGCTTCCAGCGTGGCCTGGACGTGGTAGATGCCATAGACCAGCTGTTGGCGGCGCTGGACGGAAAATCCCCGGGCAACGCCACCAAACTCAACAACACTTCGGTGCGGGTTTCCAGCCTGTTGCGGGCCTTGGTAATGACCCTCTACGGCACGCTGTGCGACCGCGCCAGCGCCGCCTGGGCGCGGTGGCGCGACAAGCCACTGCACCAGCAGAATCCCCGCGCCGAGCAGCAGACCATCATGCGCTTCCAGCAGGTACTGCAGCAAAGCGCGCCCGCCAAACGTCGCTCCTGGCGCCTGGCGACGGTCATTGTTGCAGCCGCCGTCGTCACATTGATTATGTGGGGCAAAAACCCCCAGTGGTCTTCGGTGTCCAAACCCCACGCAGCACCAGAGGACGTCGGCGTACCGCCAGTGGCCAACACTGTGGCCAGCAACAATACTCAACCGCCCTCTCTGCAGGCGCAGCCCGCCATCACCGAGGCGACCAGTCAGCCGCCGTCCACTGCCCGCGAGCTGAAAGATCTGACGGCTACCGATTCTCCAACTGCCGGCACAGGGTCGGGGTCAGAAAACCAGGCCGCAAGCGCCTCTTCACACCAGGCGGTTGAAGAGTTGCCGGCCAAGCCCTCTCAAGCACAAGCTGCGCAGGAAACACCGCCCACCTTTGCACTGCTGGTATCCGCCAAGCCGGACGATGCGCGTATTCGCATCATGAATATTGTGCCGCGCTACTCTCCGGGTATCACTCTGGAACCGGGACGTTATGACATCGAAGTCAGCAAGCCGGGCTACAGCACCGTGCGCCGCTGGATAGAAATCAGTAGCGCAGACATCAATTTGGCCGTGGAACTGGAGCGCAAGTACTTTCCCGGCAAAAGCTTCCAGTCACCGCTTAAATCTGGTGGTAACGGACCGGAAATGGTTGTGATATCTCCCGGCAGTTTTGTCATGGGCAACAACCAGCGCCCGTTTACCAGCCCAGAACACAAGATTTCCATCGACCGCCCCTACGCCATTGGCGCCCACGAAATCACGTTCAATGATTACGACCGCTTTGCCAAAGCGAACGGCCGTGTGCGCCCCAGTGATGAAAACTGGGGGCGAGGAACCAGGCCCGTAGTGAATATCAGCTGGCAGGATGCCAAACGCTATGCCGACTGGTTGAGTGAAGAAAGCGGTCATAAATACCGCCTCGCCAGTGAGGCGGAGTGGGAATACGCGGCTCGTGGCGGTACCGACACACCCTTCTGGTGGGGCGATGGCAGCGCCAAGGGCAAAGCCAACTGCCGGCGCGGCTGCGCCAGCGAGTTCAATACCCTCTTCAGCACCTCGACGGCGCCGGTAGGCAGTTACAAAGCCAACGCGTTCGGTATCTACGATACCTCGGGCAACGTCGGTGAGTGGGTGCAGGATTGTTTCCTTGGAGATTTCACCAATCACCGCGCAGATGCCCGCCCGGTCCAGTTGAAAAACTGCGATCTACGTGTGGTGCGGGGTGGCTCCATGCGCGAACCATTGCGCAATATCAGCTCCGACTACCGCACCGGCCTCAGCGAGCAGGCCCGTTCCAAGGAAGTGGGATTCCGGCTGGTGATGGAACTGTAAAATACCCGTTGCGCAAGTGACGGGCGGTGCCCGGATACGCATGTATTAGATCTACATTCCGCTTCCTCCGTTCCGGCGGCCACCACCAGTCACCCGCTCGCCACGGCGTTTAGATCCCCACCCTAATAACTACTTCGCGTGAATCTCCCACACATTGTGGATTTTGGGGTTGCGCTGGAAATCCTTGTCCAGCAACTTCGACGACAGATTCTCCACGGCGTATTCTCCGAGCACCGTTTCATCCATCTTGAAACTGCGCAGGTTGTTGGAAAACAGCAAAGTCCCGGCCGGGCGCAATAGAGCCATACACTGACGGATCAGTTCGGCATGGTCGCGCTGAATATCCAGTACGCCGCGCATTTTCGCCGAGTTGGAAAAGGTTGGTGGGTCGAGAAAAATAACATCGTAGTGGCCACGCCGATTCTGTTGCGCCGCCTGTAGCCACTGCAGGCAATCCGCTTCGATCAACTGGTGCCGATAGGGATCCAGCTGGTTCTGGCGGAAATTCCGTAGCGCCCAGGCCTGGTAGGTTTTGGACAAATCCACACTGGTACTTTCCACACAACCGCCCAGCGCCGCCTGCACCGTGGCCGTGGCCGTATAGCAGAACAGGTTGAGAAGCTTCTTTCCCTTCACAATCTGCCGCAGGTACTGACGTACCGGGCGGTGATCGAGAAACAGGCCCGTGTCCAGATAATCCCACAGGTTGATTTCCAACTGCGCGCCATATTCGCCCACCCAGAATCCAGCGGCGGCCTCTCGCCGAGCCCCGGATTCCGCGCGTTTCTGATACTGGCCACCGCTCTCTTTGTGACTGTGACGCCGACGCTCCTTGATGGAGACACTTCGCGCAGGCAGGTCCAGCACCTGCCGGGTCGCGCGCACCAGATCACTCAGGCGACGACGGGCCTTGTCTTCGGAGATGCTTGCGGGTGCGCGGTACTCCTGGATATGCGCAAACATTTCTCCGTCCAGAGACTGATAAATATCAATAGCCGCAGCAAACTCCGGCAGATCCGCGTCGTAAAGGCGATAACAGCTGATACCGCTCTTCTGGGCCCACTTACCTGTGGTCCGCAGATTTTTCTGCAGCCGATTGGCCACCATCTGCGCCTCTTCGGAAAGTTGTGCGCGGGGTTTCTCGCCACCCTGCTCGCCGCCTTGCCCCTGTTGGTGAACATCAAACAGCAGCAACTGGCTGGGGATGCTGCCGTTAAAGAGTTTGTATTGTTTATGGGAGCGCAGGGACATGGAATGGCACAACTCCGGGTTGCCGGTAAAGACCGCCGCCTTCCAGCCTCCGAACTCCTGCTTCAGTTGCCGTCCCAATTCACTGTAGGTTTCGCGCAGAGCTTCCTGTTCTCCGAGACGCTCACCGTAGGGTGGGTTTGTGATGATCAGGCCAGGCTTCACCTCGCGGTGGCTCGGCGCCTTGAACGCGGCAACCGGGCGACAACTGACCCTCACATGTTTATCTAGACCGGCGCGGGCAATATTCGATTCCGCCGCAAACAGTACCTTGGCATCCGCATCGTAACCGCGAATTTCCGGCAGAGATCTGGCAAGTCCCTCCACGCGTCGCTGCAGCGCCTCTTCGCGCAGCGGCAACCAGAGATCATTCTGGTGATTCAACCAGCGCTCAAACGCAAACCCCTCCCGCATAATGCCAGGCGCCACGTCCGCAGCCATAAGAGCAGCCTCGACCAGAAAGGTGCCCGAACCGCACATGGGGTCCAACAGAGCACCACCCTCCGCGGCAACCTGTGACCAGCCTGCACGCATCAGCAATGCCGCTGCCAGGTTTTCTTTCAACGGTGCCGCGCCAATATGGGTGCGATAACCGCGGCGGTGCAGACTGTCGCCGCACAGATCGATGGCGATTTCGAGACTGTCCCGATGCAGGCGCAGCATGGCGGTCAGGTCCGGATCGCGCTTGTCGACATCCGGGCGCGCACCGGTCGCCTTGCGCAAACGATCGACTATCGCATCCTTGGCCTTCTGTCCACCAAACTGGCTGTTGCGAATTTCACGGTTGGTGCCGGAAAACTGCACCCACAGCACGCCGGTGGGGCTGATGTGCTCCTCCCAGGGAATATCCACGACCGCCTGGTACAGCCCCTCTGCATCCGCGATACGCGCGATTCCCAGATTCAGCAATACGCGATTGGCCAGACGGCTCCACAGACAGACGCGGTAGGCCATTGCCAGATCGCCAGCAAACCGCACCGCGGCGGGTTGCTCTCTTTCAACTTCGGCGCCGAGCGCACGCAGCTCTTCGGCAAGCAGGTTCTCCAGCCCTTTGGGACAGGTAGCGGTAAAAGAATACTGAGCAGTCAAAGTTGGCTCTCGATCTCGTGATAAAACGGCAACGGCCGGTAATTTCGGCCAAATTTGCACTGGCAATCTGGCCACAGAACCGTTGAATGTGCGCAAGCATACCGGAAACCGGGAGCGCATTCTCCTTTTACCGGCGACGCGGCATAACCCTCTTCCTTCATAGGCGGATTTCGACTCAATCCGCACGTTTTCAGAAAAATTCATTCATTCCGGCGCAGAGATCACTCTGGTTTTCTGTAGCTCTTCTCGCCGGGCAGCATCCACAATAAGCTGGATTCTGTACAAGGGGGAAATTTAAATCGGATTCATCCGGGAAATGGTCAGGACAGCCCCTGCAGGGAAAGCCCGAGCAGAATGACCCGGAATCAGACGCGGAATCACAAGAGGTACCCTATCTATGAAACGCCAAAAACGTAATCCCAACGATAGAGCTTTTCACAAAGGTTACGTTGCTGCCATGGAGGGTAGAAACCACGATAGTTGCCCCCATGAAAATGGATCCTTACACCAGGAATGGGTAAATGGCTGGCGTCAGGGCCGGCAGGATTACTGGAGTGGATTTGGGCGTGCGGCGCAGGCTCAACGCATAGCCAACATGTAGCCGTCCCCAGGTGGTTGCTCCGAGCAAATCTCTTAACACGTTTGTCACGTGCCAGTAAGAACCCCGGGCGAACTTGAAGTTGTGTCCGGGGTTCTATTACCCCTGCATTCAAATATTTCGTCCTGAAATATTTGAATGACGGCCCTGAAATACTGGCGAACCGGCAACATTTAGTTGCCGCGTTAATCGCATCTCCAGCCGTTTTTCTCAGCTGGCGATCACCCGCCCCTTGTGCAGCTCGGCAATCGCCGCAGCAGCCTCACGAATGACCTCGGGGCCCCGGTAGATAAATCCGGAATAGATCTGCACTGCGGTAGCGCCCGCACGAATCTTGTCCGCCGCGGAGTCACCATCAAAGATACCGCCCACGCCGATGATCGGGATTTTTCCTTTCAGCTCTTCCGACAATTTACGGATTACCTCGGTGGATCGTTCTGTCAGCGGTCGACCGCTCAAGCCACCCTCTTCCGCACCGTGCTCAAGACTGGCAACCGATGATTTGTCGATAGTGGTGTTGGTGGCGATAACGCCGTCGATGTCGTGCGACAGCAGGGTTCTGGCCACCTGCGCAATGGCCTCGTCGTCCATATCCGGGGCAATCTTCACTGCCAGTGGCACATAGCGACCATGCTCGGATGCCAGCTGCTGCTGTTTTTCTTTCAGCGCATTGAGCAGCTGACTCAGGCTGTCGCCAAACTGCAGATCGCGCAGCCCCTTGGTATTGGGAGAGGAAACATTGGCGGTAATGTAATCCGCATGGGTGTACACCTTTTCCATGCAAATACAGTAATCGTCCGCGGCCTTTTCCACTGGCGTGTCGAAGTTCTTGCCGACATTGATGCCCAACACCCCTGAGTAGCGGCGGCGCTTGACCTGCTCGAGCAGGTAATCCACACCCAGATTGTTGAACCCCATGCGATTGATGATGGCTTCTGCTTCCGGAAGGCGGAACAGGCGCGGATGCGGATTGCCCGGCTGGGGGCGCGGCGTCACCGTGCCCACTTCCACAAAACCAAATCCGAGAGCACCGAGGCCATTGAATGCCTGGGCATTCTTGTCGAGACCCGCGGCCAGTCCCACCGGGTTCGGCAAGGTCAGCCCCATCAGCTCCACCGGATTGTCCGGAATCGGCTTGGCGAACAGAGACATGAGCCCGAGGCGCTCGGCGGCACCGATGGCATCGAGAGAAAGATGGTGAGACCGCTCCGGGTCCAGCGCAAACAGAGCTTTGCGCAGATGCTGATACATGGGCGTCCTTTTGAGTTGAGGCGATCCAGATCTGGGGTTTCCAAACTACAAACGCCCGCCCGTGGTCGTCTACTCCGCGGGCGGGCGCGCTATTGTACGAACTTCCTGATCGTATTTCCCGTACGGATTTCCGACGGCCGTTGCCGCCGGAAACGTTCCTGTCCTACACCGCCAGCGATTCCTGATCGGCGGTCGCATTGGCCAGATACATCAGCTCGCGCAGGGCCACGGTGAACATGGCAAAGTCACCCTGCGGCGAGGACTTCAGCTCCTTCACCAGACTCTCCCAGCGCTGGATCGGTTGCGCCATAACGTCCACCCAACGATCCACGGCACTGTCGATGTCCAGGCCGTCCTCACCGGCGAGGCGCAGAATGTTGATCGCGAGCCGGGAGATCTGGCTGTCGAGATCGTCCATGCTGGTTTCCCGCGCCTGCGACTGCCAGAAGCTCTCCGCCGGCAACTCGATGATCTGGTTGCCAAACCAGTAGAGCCCCAGTTTATCCGCCAGCGCAAAGTAGATCTTCGCCACCTCTTCCACTGGGCGATCACTCACCCTCGCCGACTGGGAAATTCCCAGGGCGGAGAACAGATAGGTGGGCGACGCGGCCAGCAGCGCCAGATTTTCCGGCACACCCGCCTCGATGAACTGCTCGTGACGTTTCTGCCACTCCCGCAGCGGCTCACCACTCAACACCTCCGGCAATGCCCGAATAACCCGCTGTACCGGCTCTTGGAAGAGATCCCGTTCCTGCGCCGGGTCCAGATCACCGCGACGGTTGCGCACGAACCAGCGGGTGGCGCGGCGGACGCGACCGATCATGGAGTTCATCAACTGCATTTGCAGCTCTGCCGGCACCTTGTAATCCAGCGCCGCCACGCCATCCTGGAACTCGGACATCAGATAAACATCACGCGCGCTGATATAGGCCCCGAGAATGGTGTCGATATCGGCTCCTGTCGCACCACTGATACGGTGGTAGAAGGTGATCCCCATACTGTTGACCAACTCGTTGGCCACCTGGGTAGAGACGATCTCGCGACGCAGCTGGTGGTCGTAAACCAGTCCCTTGTAGCGTGCCACCAACGCTGGCGGAAAGGCGGACTCGACCGCTTCCTGCACCCGCTCGTTATCAATGATGCGCGCGTGCAGCAGTTCTTCCTTCAATTTCACCTTCACATAAGAGATCAACACCGCCAGTTCCGGTCTGGTGAGATACTGCCCCTTGTTCTGGCGATCATTCAGGGTGTCGTTATCCGGAATGAACTCCAGCGCACGGCGCAGACGGCCCTCAGCCTCCAGAGAAATGATGGTGCGGCGATATTCGTCGAAACGATCACCCACCTGATATTCCGCCACACTCAGCGCACGGGTCTGGTTGTAGTTGTTGTCCAGCACCAGCTCCGCCACCGACTCGGTCATTTCCTCCAGTAACTGATTGCGCTGCTTCTCGGTGAGATCCCCGTTGGCGACGACTTTGTCCAGCAGGATCTTGATGTTTACCTCGTGGTCGGAGCAGTCCACACCACCGGCGTTGTCGATAAAGTCGGTATTACAGCGACCACCGTTCAGGGAGAACTCGATGCGCCCGCGCTGAGTCATCCCCAGGTTTCCGCCCTCGCCGAACACCTTGCAGCGCAACTGGCTGCCGTTGACCCGCAGATTATCGTTGGACTTGTCACCCACCTGCGCGTTGCTCTCGGTGGTCGCCTTGACGTAAGTACCAATGCCACCATTCCAGATCAGATCCACCGGCGCTTTCAGCATCGCACTGATCAGCTCGTTCGGCGTCAGCTGGTCTTCCCTGATGTCGAATGCCTGCTGCATTTCCGGGGTGATTTTTACGGACTTGGCGCGACGCTCAAAAATACCACCGCCCTTGGAAATCAGACTGCGGTTGTAGTCCGACCAACTGGAGCGAGGAAGCTCAAACAGGCGCTTGCGCTCAATAAAGCTGCTGGAGGCATCTGGCGTCGGGTCCACAAAAATATGCAGGTGGTTGAAGGCACCTTTCAGACAAATATGCTCGGACAGCAGCATGCCGTTACCAAACACGTCGCCCGCCATATCGCCGATACCGATCACGGAAAAATTTTCCGCCTGTACATTGATACCCATCTCGCGGAAGTGACGCTGCACCGATACCCAGCCGCCACGCGCGGTGATGCCCATTTTCTTGTGGTCGTAGCCGTTGCTGCCACCGGAAGCAAAAGCGTCACCCAGCCAGAAGTCGTACTCGGCGGCGATACCATTGGCGATATCCGAGAAAGTCGCGGTGCCCTTGTCTGCGGCAACCACCAGGTAGGGGTCGTCTTCATCGCGACGGATCACACGCTCCGGCGGAATCACCTCCCCGTCTTTCAGATTGTCGGTTACGTCCAAGAGTCCGCGGATAAAGGTCTTGTAGCACTTGATGCCGGCTTCGAGAAACGCCTCGCGACTGTTGTCCGCTGGCGGGCGACGCACCACAAAGCCACCCTTGGCACCACTGGGAACGATCACCGCATTCTTCACCGCCTGCGCCTTCACCAGGCCCAGCACCTCGGTACGGAAGTCCTCCAGACGATCGGACCAGCGCAGGCCACCGCGCGCCACCTTGCCGCCGCGCAGGTGTACGCCTTCCACCTGTGGCGAGTAAACAAAGATTTCAAATTCCGGGCGCGGCTCGGGAATATTCGGGATACTGCGCGGGCTGAACTTGATGGAGATGTAATCTTTAGGCTGATCCTGCTCGTCCAGCTGGAAGAAGTTGGTGCGCAGGGTTCCGCGGATCAGATCCAGATAACGGCGGATTACCTGGTCTTCGTTCAGGTTGTCTACGCCGTCCAGACCTTCGTGGATTTTCTTGATCAGGCGCTCGACGCGCGACTGGTCCTGGCGATCCGCACTGTTGATACGCGGGTCGAACATGGCCCGGAACAGCGCCACCAGGTTGCGGGTGATTTCCACATGGTTGGCGAGCGTCGCGGCGATGTATGACTGGCTGGCGGCGAACTTGGTCTGCTTCAGATAACGGGCGTAGGCGCGCAGCATGCTGACTTCACGCCAGTTGAGGCGCGCCGCCAGTACCAGGCGATTGAAGGAATCGGATTCGGCAACGCCATCCCAGATCGCGGCGAACGCATCCTGGAACAGGGAGCGGGAGGCCTGCGCATCAATGCGCGTGGGCAGACCAAACTCCAGATGAAACTCGTGCATCCACACATCCTGCTGCCCCTGCGGGCGGATGGTATAGGGGAATTCCCCCATCACTCGCAGGCCGAGATTTTCCAGCACCGGAATAACATCGGACAGGGTCAGACCACACCCCAGGTTAAATACTTTGAATCGCAGGCTGCCGGGCTCGGCACCAATGGGCTGGTAGAAGCTCATGGCAACGCGATTGTCGCCGCACAGCTCTCGAATAAAACTCACATCCTGCACGGCGATGCGCGGTTCAAAGTCTTCGCGGTAGCCCGCGGGGAACGCCTGACCGAAGGTGCTGATCAGGCGGCTGCCCTCTTCCTCACCGTGGGTTTCAATCAGGGATCTCTGGAAGACGTCTTCCCAACTGCGGGTAATATCCACGATTTGCGCCTCCAATCGCGCTACATCAAATTCTACGGGTTCGTTGGGATCCACCCGAAACACCAGGTGCACCCGGGCGAGAATGGATTCGGAAAAATAGGTGGTGAAGTCGGAATCCAGTGCGTGTACCGCACGAGCGATGCGATTCGCAATGCGCTCACGTACCACACTGTTGAACTGATCCCGCGGTACATACACCATGGCGCTGACAAATTTGCCAAACGGATCCTTGCGCATGAATAGTTTCAGGCGCGCGCGCTCGTTCATCGCCAGCACGCCGAGGGTGGTGTCAAACAGTTCGCGGGTGCTGCTCTGGAACAGTTCGTCGCGGGGGAATGTGTCGAGTATCCGCTTCAGCGCCTTGCCGTCGTGGCTGGTGGGGGCGAGACCGCTCTGCTCGATCACCGACGCCAACTTGCGGCGAATGATGGGAATTTTCGCCGGGCTCTCCGTGTACACCGGCGAGGTATACAGCCCCATGAACGCCGACTCACCGATCACCTCACCGTTGGGATCGTAGCGCTTGATGCTCACATAATCGGAATAGGCGGCGCGGTGCACACGGGACTTAACCGAAGATTTGGCGAAGGTGAGGAAATTCGGCCCTTGATAGAAGCGCTGCTTGCCCTCGTTAAAAGCGTACTCCGGGGTCGGCTCGGCCGGCTGCTCCAGGTTCTTGAAAATCCCCAGGCGACGGTTTTCCACCTCGCACAGGATTTTCTTGTCCCCCTGCTGGCAGAACTCGTATTCGCGGTAACCGAGGAAGGTGAAGTTGCCGTCGCGCATCCACTGCAGGAACGCCGCGGCCTCCTCCAGGTTCGCATCATTGTCGGCCACACTGGCCTGCAGCTGGTCTTCCATGGCAGCGCAGGTATCCAGCATTGGCACGTAGTCGTCTACCACCAACTCGACATCGCCGAGGATTTCGCGGATCGCCCGGGCCAGATCGGAGGCGTGGGAGGCCGAGGTGTCCAGGTTAATCTCCAGGTAAATCAGCGCTTCGCTGGAAACCTTGGGATCCTCTTCAACACCGTCCGCCACTTTGCGACCGGGTGGCAGCAGCTGACGCAGGCGGCCGTCGTCGCCGCGCTGCAGTTGCATCACGGTACTTTTGATCGAGTGGATCACGGTGTTGCGGCGGTTGATCTCCATGCGCACCGAGTCCACCAGAAATGGCATGTCTCGCTGCAACACACACACCACCGTGTGGGAACACTCCCAGCCGTGCTCCTCAAGGCGCGGGTTGAACACCCGGATCTTGGGCTCTCCTGCGGAGCGCTGCTGGATGAAGTCCCAGCAGGTGTAGATGCACCCGTACACATCCGCCAGACGCCGCCCCGCCAGATCTTCCAGCGGGTACTGGTTCAGAAACCGCTCCGCAAAGGCGGCCACCGGCTCTGCCTTATCCCCCAGCTTCTCGCGGATGAAACTGCCGACCTGCGCCAGCAGCTCTTCCCGGCTATCGGTAATGACCGTCGCCATATTCACGTGCTTCCTCCCATCGCCGCGATCGCCATCGCGGCCAAGAATGCTAAATATGCTGCATTAACGTAGAACAAAACGTCAGATTTGTTGTCTACCTTGCCGCCTTGAGGTCGCCCAAGCGGGCGCAACGGTTGCCTCTCAGCGCATCGCCGCTAAAATCAACCGGCCCGCGAAAACCGGACAAGTGGCTATATATAGAGATGCTCTAATGATAGTTAGCCCCTCGTCCCGGGCAGCGTATTGAAACAGGAAATTGGCAAAAGAAGTGACGATATGGACACACGCCAGCAGATAAAAATTCTGGGTGAATGGCTGGAACAGCAGATTATTGGCCAGACGACTTTGGTCAATCGGATTCTCATCGGACTGCTTGCCGACGGGCACCTTCTGGTGGAGGGTGCACCGGGTCTCGCCAAAACCAAAGCCATCAAGACTCTGGCCGATGCCATCGAGGGTGACTTCCACCGGGTGCAGTTCACACCGGACTTGTTGCCCGCGGATATTACCGGCACCGACATCTATCGCCCGGAGACCGGTGAATTTCATTTCCAGCCGGGCCCCGTATTTCATAACCTGATTCTCGCCGATGAGATCAACCGCGCCCCGGCCAAGGTGCAGTCCGCGCTGCTCGAAGCAATGGCGGAACGGCAGGTGAGCGTGGGCAGAAAAACCTACGCGCTTCCCCCGCTCTTTCTGGTGATGGCCACCCAGAACCCCATTGAGCAGGAAGGCACCTATCCTCTGCCGGAAGCGCAACTCGACCGTTTTTTGATGCAGGTCAATCTCTCTTACCCGGACGCGGATTCGGAGAGAAAAATTCTGCAGCTGGCCCGCTCCGAGGCGAGCCAGGGGGAGAGCCATCCCACCGCCGTCGTCAGTCAGGACACCATCTTCGCCGCACGCAAGGAGATTCTCGAGCTCACCATGGTGGAGGCGGTGGAGACATACATTGTCCAACTGATCATCGCTACCCGTGAACCTCAACGTTACGACGCGGAACTCGCCTCCTGGCTCGACTTCGGCGCCAGCCCGCGCGCCACGATTGCCCTGGACCGCTGCGCGCGCGCCTATGCCTGGCTTGCAGGGCGCGATTATGTGACCCCGGATGATGTGATGGCGATTGCGCCGGACGTGTTGCGCCACCGACTGCTGCTGAGCTTCGAAGCAGAGGCCGCGGGCGCCAGTGCCGACCAGGTTATCCGACGCCTGCTGCAACAGGTCCCGGCGATTTAGGGGCTGACAGAAGTGCAGAAAGCGATCAACCACAGTGAATTGAACCTGCGCGGCGCCTACCCGGAAGTGGCGCCTTTGGTGCGCCTGCGCCATATCGCCCGCCAGTTGCGCCTGTTCAAACCCAGGGTGAATCGCAGCGATCAGGCCGGCAACCTGCTGACCCGCTATCGCGGCCGCGGCATGAACTTCGAGGAAGTACGCTATTACCAGCCTGGTGATGACGTGCGTTCCATCGACTGGCGTGTAACCGCACGCACTGGCAAGACCCACACCAAGCTGTTTCAGGAGGAGCGCGAGCGCCCGGTGGTGATCCTTCTGGACCTTCGCTCACCGATGTTTTTCGGCAGCCGGAACGCCTTCAAGTCGGTCGCCGCCTGCAGTATCGCGTCGGCCCTGAGCTGGGCCGGCCTGCAACATGGTGACCGTATCGGCGCCCTGCTTTTTTCCGATCACGACGTTGAAACCGTTCGCCCGCGCCGCAGTCACCACGCGGTGCTCGCCGCAATCCACGGCATGGTCGAAACCGCGGGCGCCCTGCAAAGCCCGGTTGCCAGTGGCGGCAGCCAGCCTCTCAGCGTACTGCTAGAGGAGGCTCGCCGTGTTGCCCGCCCCGGTAGTGCCCTGTTCCTGATCAGCGACTGTCACGACCTCGACGACAGCTGCGAGCAACCGCTCTACCTGCTTACCCGCCATGCGGACCTGCAGGTACTGCGGATAGCCGACCCGCTGGAACAACATATTCCCGATCAGCCGCTCACCATCAGCGATGGCAAACAGCGCACCTTTCTCGGCAAGTCCAGCCGCGGCCTCCGCCAGCAGTTTGCCCAGGACCAGGCGCGGCTGCGAGAACAAACCGCGCAACTCTGCCGCCGTCTGCATCTGCCCCTGCTGGACTTTGATAACACCCAGCCGGTAGTGCCGGTTCTCCTGAACCGCTACGGAGAGCGCAGTGCGACCAATGGCCGGAGGCCCGCGTGACGATGTTGCCGAAGCAGGCCGCACCAGCGCCCACCAACCCAATGACGCCAGAGATGCAGGAGCTGCTGGCGCAACTGCGGGATATTCACGAACCCGCGCCTATCGGCTGGTGGCCGCTGGCGTCCGGCTGGTGGATTCTGGCCGGCGCCGTTATCGCACTTGTATTTACTGGCATCCTCTTCGCCCTGCACCTGCGTCAGAAGCGCCGCCGCAACCTCTACCGCAGCGAAGGCGTACGGCTACTGCAGGCACTGAACCTCGGCACACCGCGCGCCATCGAGGAAATCAACATTCTGCTGAAACGGGTGGCGGTGGTGACCTATGGCCGCAAGGCCACCGGCCCGCTCACAGGGCAGCGCTGGATCCGGTTTCTCGAAACCTCCTCAGAAGTGCCAATGCCAGAGCCCGCACGTCGCGCAATCCTGGAAAACCTGTACAGCGGTGCAGAAGGCGACCAGCAAAGCCTCAAAGATTTTCGCGAATTCGCCATCGACTGGGTACGCAAACACCAGCCCAC
Organism: Microbulbifer pacificus; assembly: GCF_002959965.1. Lineage (NCBI taxonomy): Bacteria > Pseudomonadati > Pseudomonadota > Gammaproteobacteria > Cellvibrionales > Microbulbiferaceae > Microbulbifer > Microbulbifer pacificus. Next base: position 927,172 of record NZ_PREV01000027.1, on the reverse strand, counting down.
AGCTTTGCCTACCGCGGCGAATAAAGAGATGAAAAAAAACGAGGGGGCCGAAGTTGTTTGAGTTTGCCCTCCCCTGGCTGTTTTTACTGCTACCGCTGCCACTACTCGCCCGGCACCTGCTCCCCAAGAGCGAGCCATTGAACAGCGCGCTCAAGGTTCCCTATTACCAACAACTGCCACGCAAAGGCGGCAGCGCCACCAGCAATCGCCTGAGTCTGATGCTGCTGTGGCTGATCTGGTCCCTGCTGATGGCCGCTGCCGCTCGTCCACAGTGGTATGGCGAACCCATTACCCAAACCACCAGCGCCCGCGATCTGCTGATTGCCGTGGATATTTCCGGCAGCATGGAAACCCCGGATATGATCCTGAACGGCAACCCCGCCATGCGTATCACCGCAGTAAAAAATGTCGTGGGTGATTTCGTGCTGCGACGCAAGGGCGACCGCCTCGGGCTGGTGTTGTTTGGTACCCGTGCCTATTTGCAAGCGCCACTCACCTTCGACCGCGAGGCCGTCGATACTCTGCTGACGGAAGCGCAGATCGGCTTTGCCGGCCAGGGAACGGCGATTGGCGACGCCATCGGTCTTTCCGTGAAACGCCTCACCCAGCGTCCCGCGGATCAGCGCGTTCTGATTCTGCTGACCGACGGCGCCAATACGGCCGGCGAAGTGGAACCATTAAAAGCCGCCGAACTGGCAAAGCAGGCTGGAGTAAAGGTGTACACCATCGGTGTTGGCGCGGAGGAAATGGTGCAGCCCGGACTACTCGGCTCTCGTTTTGGCGCGCGCCGTGTAAACCCATCCCGCGATCTCGACAGCGAAACCTTACAGGCCATAGCCGACAAAACAGGGGGGCGCTACTTCCGCGCACACAACCCCACTGAGCTTGCAAATATCTATGAGGAGCTGGATCGCCTGGAGCCCGTAGAACAGGAAGCAGAAACCTACCGTCCTCTACGTGCTCTCTATATCTGGCCACTGGGCATTGCCCTGCTGCTGTCTTTTTTTTGGGCGGCAATTCCGCTGCTCACCGCAGGAAGCGCGGAACTGCAGCGCCGCACTCATCGTTCCGGCAAGTCTGAAACAAGCACCGCGGGAGGCCTGACCCCATGAGCCTCGTTGCCGATCTCACCGCCAATCTCACCCAGTTTCACTTTCTGCGCCCGGTGCTGCTGTGGCTGATTCTGCCCGCCGCCCTTCTCTGCTGGGCGCTGGCGCGTACCCTGTTCGCCGCCGGAGGACTGCAAAAACTCATTGATCCGGATCTGCTGCCCCACCTGCTGATGCGCGGCGGCGAAAAGCGTCCGTGGCTGTTTACTTTGATTTTTACATTGCTGGCCTGCGCCATCATCGCACTTGCCGGCCCCAGCTGGCGTAAATTGCCAACACCGGTGTACAGCAACCAGGATGCCCTGGTCATACTGCTCGACCTGTCGCCATCAATGATGGCAACAGATCTCTCTCCCGACCGTCTCACCCGCGCGCGCCTTAAAATCCTGGATATCCTCAAGCAGCGCAAAGATGGCCTCACCGCCCTGGTAGCCTATGCCGGCGAAGCCCATGTGGTTACCCCGCTGACCGACGACACCGGAACCATCGCCAACCTGGTACCCTCCCTTTCACCCCAGATCATGCCGGTACCCGGCAGCAACATCGAAATGGCGGTGGAGGCTGGACTCAGATTGATCAGAGATGGCGCCAACGGTAGCGGGCGCCTGCTTGCGGTCACCGATGGCATCGACAAGGCCGCCATCGGCACCATCAAAGACACATTCAGAGGCAGCGGCGTCAGCCTGTCGATTCTTGCCGTCGGCAGTGGCGATGGCAGCCCGATTCCCAAAAGCAACGGCAGCGGCTTCGTGACCGATGACAGCGGTGCAATCATCATCACCAACTTCGACCGCCGTGAACTCACCCGCCTGGCCGAAAGCACGGGAGGAGAATTTGCCCAGATCACCGTGGATGACAGCGATATTGCGCACGTCCTCCCGGAAAACGGCACCCCGGAGCAAGCTGAGCTCACAGAACGCGAGTTTGACCAGTGGCACGAGGAAGGTCCCTGGCTAGTGCTGTTCTTGCTTCCATTTGCCCTGCTTCTGTTCCGCAGAGGCACGCTTGCCTGCGCCCTCCCGCTGACCGCGGCATTAATTACTTTGCCCGCCCCGGAAGCGACAGCTGCGGAGCTTGAGAGCCTGTGGCAAACCCCAAACCAGCAGGGGCGCGAACTGTTGCAACAGGGCGATGCCGCCGGCGCCGCGAAGGTGTTTGAAAATTCCCAGTGGCGTGGCACCGCCCAGTACCGTGCCGGCGAGTATGACGCGGCGGCAAAGAACTTTGCACAGAGTCCGGATCCCCAAGGGTTGTACAACCTGGGCAATAGCCTCACCCAGCAAGGACGTTTTGATGACGCCATCAAAGCCTTCGACCAGGCGCTCGCACAAAACCCCGAATTCGCGGATGCTGCCCACAATCGGGACATCGCCGAACAACTGAAAAAACTTCAGCAGCAACAACAATCCCAGGGCGGGCAGTCCGAAGAGCAGCAACAGAACGATCAGCAACAGGATCAGCAGGACGAAAATCAGCAAAGCCAGCAGGGGCAGCAGGAGGACCAGCAGCAAAACCCGCAGCAGGGCGACCAGTCCCAGCAACAGAATGCCGGACAAAACCCCCAGGACCAGCAACAGAATCAGCCGCCCTCCGATCAGGAGCAAGCGTCCTCCGGTCAGGAAGAGCAAGACGAACAGGAACAGCCCGAAAGCCAACAGCAGCAGCAACAGCAGGAAGGTGATGCGCAGAACCAGTCTGCCCAAGCCCAACCCAGCGATGAGGAAAGCCCTCTGGATCCGGAAACCCAACAGGCCCTCGACCAATGGTTGCGCCAGATTCCCGATGACCCCGCCGGCCTGATGCGGGAAAAATTCAAATATGAAAGCCTGCAGCGCCGCCGCGCCTATCGCAGCGGTGAATGGCAGCCCCCGGAAAACGGAGCCACCCAACGATGGTAACCAGCGCTACCAAAACCTCCTGTCAAAGCCTTTGTTCAGGCGAAACCATGCGCAGAATTTTCCAGATTTTTTCCGCTCTGCTGCTGATTGCTGTTTCCTGTATTGCCAACGCCCAGGAACTCACCGCGAGCGTCGACCGCAATGAACTCGCCATCAACGAAACCTTTACCCTTACACTCCGCTACAGCGGCTCCCAAAGCGGCGGCCAACCGGACTTCGACCTGCTGGAACAGGACTTCGAAGTGCTATCACGCCAGCAGTCCAACCAGTATCGTGTGTTCAACGGCCAGGCAGAAAGCTTCGTCGAGTGGACCGTCGTCCTCGCGCCCCTGAAAGAAGGCAAGCTGTTCGTCCCCTCCCTGCACCTTCACGGCCAGGTCTCCGATGCCATCCCCATTACCGTGAATCCGGCCGGCGAATCCCCCAGCGGCAACAACCGCCAGGCGTTTCTGGAAGTTGAACTGGACAAAGATAAGCTCTACGTCCAGGAGCAACTCCTGGTGAAAGTCCGCCTTTACACCACCGTAGGCCTCCACGATATCGCCACCGATCCCCTGCAGATTCCAGGCGCCCATGTGGAAAAAGTGGATGAACAACGCTATGAACGCAGAATCCAGGGCGTAGGTCATGCCGTTTACGAACTCACCTACGCGGTCTTCCCGGAAAGCTCCGGTGAACTGCAGATTCCAGCCCTTAACTATGTCGCCGTTACCGGCAGACGAGACCCCTTCTCCCTCTTCAACCGCAACGCCCAACGCATCCGCCTGCGCTCGGAAGCCAAAACCGTAAAAGTTGACCCCAAACCCGGTAGCTACAGCGGCAGCCATTGGTTACCTGCGGCAAGTCTTGGGCTGGTTCAGAGTTGGAGTAAGGATCCGGAAGAATTCAAAGTCGGCGAGCCGATTACCCGCATCATCACCTTACGGGCGGAGGGACTGCGAGCAGCACAACTGCCGCCGCTGAGTACCCCTGACATAGACGGCCTGAAGATGTATCCCGACCAGGCCCAGAAAGAAGACCAGCCCGGACCAAACGGCATCACCGGCACACGTACCGAAACAACGGCCATCGTCGCGACCAAACCCGGGCAGTATCAATTGCCGGCGATAACGATCACCTGGTGGGATAGCAAAACTGGTCAACAGCGTGCGACTCAGTTGCCGGCGTTTCGGTTTAACGTATCAGGCGCGGCCATTTCTGACTCTAACGCAACGAGCAATCCGAATCTCCCCGGCACCACCATTCAACCAGCAACTGAAAAGGCCGTACCCGGCTTCTGGCAAAAAGTCGCCATAGCCGCAATTGCCTCTCACTTTCTTTGGGTTGTTTATTTCTTCCATCTAAGAAGAAAAACCACTCCTCCCCGAAAATCAAAGCAAACACCTCGTGAAAGTACAAATTCAGAGCAACTTAAAGGCCTTATTGCAGCGGGAACTCCTCAGGAGATTCACACCGGGGTACTCGACTGGGTTAACCACCGCTGGAAAGGACTCGGAGCAGTTAACCTAAACAGCGCAGCGCAAAAGCTGAGCATTCCGGAACTGACACAGATCACCGAGCTTTTACACGACGCAATTTACAAGGCTCCTCCGAAGCCATTAAACAGACAACAACTTCAAATACTGATCGACAGGCTTTCCCGCTTGAGCAATAGACGAGCGGGCATAAAGGAGAGTGATTTGCCAGGCTTGTTCGAAAGTAAATCCGTGTAAATCAGGCTTTAACCGTTGAGCAGAGAATCCATGACATCGAGAGTTTGCGTAGCCGCGCGCTTCCAACAGAACCGCCTTGCTCGCGCATGAGCGCAAAGCTTAAGCCGCCCGACAAAACCTCGATCCTCGGTGAGCTTCAAGAGACCGGAAGCCAGTTCTGAGACATCCTCGGGATTTACAAGTAACGCGCCATCACCCGCGATTTCCCGCATAGCCCCACGGTCCGATGTCATAACCGGCGTAGCTTGGCTGAAAGCTTCTACAATAGGGAGCCCAAATCCCTCGTAAAGCGACGGGATCAATAGTGCACGTGCATTACGATAAAGGCGCGGTAATTCCTCGTCGGTAACATAGCCCAATATCTCTACCGCATCTTCAATGTGCAATTCCTGCAGTTTGCCTTCGAGCTCAGGCAGTCCCCACCCCTTTGCTCCGCAAATCAGCAACGGCAAAGGGGCGCCACAGGATTTCCGATATTCCGCGTATGCAGATAACAGCCTTATTAGGTTTTTTCTGGGCTCGATGGTCCCAACAAAAAGAAAGTACTCACCAAGCCCAACATCGGCGTCACCGAGAGCTAGAAAGGGAGCTTCGTAAATAGTATGCACCCGCTCTGAAACCCCGGGGTATGCGGTCCGCACCTCACTTGCGGTGCTTTGTGAAACGGCGATGACAGCATCTGCGAGCCACAACGTCGGAGGCATCAACAGCCTCTCTAATTGCAGACCAGCGCGAGACATCGTCTCTGGAAACTTTTGCCAAACCAGATCATGAACGGTGACGAGTTTTGAAACTGAAGGCCTCAGACATAACGGCAAGTGATGACGCGGTGACCAAAAGAGGTCAATCTTGTCCCGCCACGCCCAAAATGGAAAAGCAGTCTGCGCGAAAACGGAGCTGAGGCTCGGCCTGCGAATATTGCCGCAGCGAACAGTGACGTTTGACGCCCCCTGAAAATGCATTTGCAACGGTTCATGACTGTAAAGATAAAAATGATGCTCACAGTGTACGAGGCGCGACAGTATCGCGTGAGTGTAGCGCCCTATTCCTGTAGTGGAGGCCGAAAGTGGGCGAGCATCCACACCAATCCGGGCCATTCTTATTCTCCCCTCTCTCTCAGAACTTCGTCATAGAGTCTCCTGTAAGCATCCGCCATTTTTTCACCCGTGAAAAATTTTTCGTAACGGCGGCGACCAGCATGCCCCATTGCTTGTGCAGAATACGGATCATGCCACATCGCCAGCATGGCCTCGCGAAGGGCATCGACATCTGCCGGAGGGATTACATAACCAGTCTCCCCATCCTGGTTCACATAGCTTGTTCCAGTCCCTATTTCGCAGGAAATAAGAGGTTTACCACACATCAACCCCTCTATAAGGGTGACGCCAAAAGCTTCTGATCGCAGATGTGATGGGAAAACTACAGCGCGGCACAACCTTAACAGCGCCATTTTTTCGTCATCGGCCACAAAGCCAGCAAAAACGACATTGCTGGCCCCGAGAGCCCGAGCCAAAACTTGCAGTCTCCCAAACTCCGGCCCCCTTCCGGCAATTACAACCTGATAGGGTTGCCCCACCGCTGCCTTGATCAGGTATTCAAGCCCCTTGTAATATCGCAGCACCCCAATGAAAAGCATAAAGTCACGGCCAAAGCGACGCTCCACCGAGTTGAGCTGGCTATCTGAAGGCTCAGGGTAACCCTTCTCAGAAATACCCAACGGTATCACTTCTACCTTGTGTCTATATGACGCCAGTATGGGGCTGCTATCGACGTAATTCTGCGAGGTCGCGACGATGCGATCAGCTCGCGTCAGGAAACGCGTCATCAGAGGCCGGTACAACATACCCAAGAACCGTTGACGAACGATATCAGAGTGATAAGTGATCACCATAGGGCGTGACCGTCCCGCCACAAGGAAAGCCAAGTCGCCAAAAGGCCATGGAAAATGGAAATGCAGAAGGGATGCCCTCAAACGATATAACGTCCGGATGAATCCTGGACCGATACAACAAGATGCAACCGACAGCCAGCGCTTCTCCGCAAGTACGGGAACCTTTCCCACCACTGGTTCCATGGCTGGCTTTTCTGCGAGCGTCAGCACGCCACAACCGCCTACATTTTGGGCAATCTCGAGAATAACCTGTTCCAGTCCCCCTTGGGACTCGGGAAAAAAGGTCCTGTAGCACTGGAGTATTCGGAACTCTGGAGGCAAAGGAGACTCACTTAACAATCGGGCCGGACGCCCAATGATAACCTGTTGTTTTTAAAAGCATTACGGTATATTACCGCCCCCAACAGCCCCGGTGTCAACGTGAGAATATTACTCTGCACCATGCAATTCGGTCCTGGGTACAACCAGGGAACTGAAAAGTACATTCGCAACCTGGCTCGCCATCTGAGCGCGCAAGGGTGCGAGGTTGTTGTGGCAGGGGGGAACCCGGAGCGGATAGTAACTGATCTAGCCCAGTGTCACGACGAAAACCTCCAAATCGTGACATTACCGACCGCGGGATGGCATACAGTTCGCGGGGACTCGATTACCAGCTATTTGAGCCTTCTCGCCAAATTGAAGCCAGATGTACTGCACATGGCAAATCCTGCCCATATCGGGATAAATATTCTTCATGCAGCACGAGAGCTCGGCATTCCCTACTTTGTGTCTGTCACTGACTTCTGGTGGCTTTGTCCCAAGCACACTTTGACTCTTAAGTCACAGGAATTTTGTGAGGGCTTTGCGGATTCGCGGAGCTGTATGCGCTGTATAGCGGAAACGCACCCAAACAACCTGATCCGTGCAGTCTCGCAAATCCCCTCTATCCGTAATGGCGTTGCCGAGATTCTGAGGCTCAAGAACTCCGCATCCGCAAGGGCAGACACCTGGGACAATCGCGAGCGTCAGCTTCGTGAAGTGCTAATCGATGCCCAGCGTGTAATCTGCTTATCCAGGACCGGCCAAAAGCGATTGAAGGGTTATTTTGATCTGGATAACTGCCACTACATTCCTGCCGGCCTCGCGGCAACTTGGTTTGAGGCGAAAGAAATCGAACGGGAAGAAAGTGATCGGTTTGTCGTTGGCTTTCTGGGTGCAATCGCACCTCACAAGGGACTTCACACGCTCGGACAAGCACTGCACGAACTAGCTGATCCTGAAATAGAACTGCGAGTCGCAGGAAGAATTGTCGACCAAAAATATGCTAATGATGCGTTGGGAAAATACACATTTACCCGCTATATGGGTGAACTGAACGAAAGTGAGAGCCGCGACTTCCTTGACGCTGTTGACCTTTTTGTAATTCCGAGTAATTCACCGGAGAACCAGCCCCAGGTGCTACTTGAAGCGGCGGCCAGAAAAAAGCCAACTATTGCGTCCAACATTCCAGGGTGTGCGGAAATACTGCCGAAGCCGGCTCTCTTCCCCATCGGTGACGTAGAAAAACTGAAAATTCTTTTATGTGAGGCTAAACGTGATATTGACGTTATCGGCTTGCCGGAAGTTGGCTTGTCTGCACAGTCCGTCGCCGCACATGTGTTAACTGAATACCAAAAAAGTATTGTAAATCGTGATTTTTCTGAAAAAGCATCATCGTGACATCGTCTTCTACAAGGCACTGTGCAACCTCCGTTCGGAGGCATCAAAAACATACCTGAGTTTTCTTTGGTGGATAATAGAACCCCTCTTTTCAATGGCAATCTATTACTTTATTTTTGGAGTAATTTTCCAGAAAGGAACTGACGACTTTGTTCCCTTTCTGCTGGTTGGATTGGTCGTTTGGCAATGGTTTGCACAGTGTGTCAATCATTGTTCAGTATCGATAAATCAGAACCAAGCACTAATCAGTCAAGTAAACTTCCCCAAGCTAGTTCTGCCATCGATTAACGTCGTAATGGATACCTTTAAATTCAGTATAGTATTCAGTTTATTATTAATTGCACTTTGGGGGATGGGATACCCACCAACCATTACATACATCTATCTTCCGGTGATCTTAGTTCTCCAATTTTTCCTGAATTACGCCTGCGGCCTGATCGCCAGCTCACTGATCCCCTTCGTGCCAGACCTATCCAATTTAATTCCACACTTACTTCGTCTTGGCATGTATGGTTCTGGAATTCTCTACGCAGTCAGCTCACTGCCACAAAGCATTCAAAGTGTTCTCGCATACAACCCGATGGTCTGGATCATCCAGAGTTACCGAGACGTACTTATGTATAATAATGCTCCCGATACCAGCAGCCTGGCCATCTACACAGGCAGTGTTTTCTGCTTGTATACGCTGGCTCGCCTGCTGATATGCAAACTCAACCCGGTATTTGCCAGAGCCTTGATGCAACGATGAGCGATAGTAAAACCGTAATTAGCCTTAAAGATGTACGAGTGACTTATCGCTCGGGGATTCCATTTACGCGGGCAACCACAACTCATACGCCACTCAACGGTGTGAGCTTTGACCTTAAAGAAGGTGATTCTCTTGGCGTCATTGGCCGGAATGGTGCGGGGAAAAGCACACTCCTACGCCTGCTGAACGGAATCATCAAGCCCGACGCTGGGGAAATGATTAATTACGGGTACCATACAACCCTCCTCTCTCTCACCGTTGGCTACGACCAAAATCTTACCGGGCGCCAGAATGCCGTAATCAGCGGTATGATGATGGGGCTGAAAAAGAAGCATATCGTCAGCAAGCTTGATGAAATTAAAGAATTCTCCGAACTGGGTAACTTTTTTGATCAGCCCATAAAAAACTATTCTTCAGGCATGAAACAGCGACTTGGATTTGGCGTCGCCATTCATCTCAAGTCCGACATTCTTCTTATTGATGAAATTCTCGCTGTCGGAGACACCAAATTCAAGAAAAAATCTGAAGCGATCATGAAAGATAAGATTCAATCTGGTGATACTGTTGTGCTGGTTTCGCACTCATCTTCTACCGTAAAACGGCTTTGCAACAAAGCGGTTTGGATTGAAAACGGAAAAGTAGCGAAGTATGGCGACAGTGCTGATGTTGTAGATGCCTACGAAAACTCCCAGAACTAATGCGTATACTCATTTATGAAGCAATGCCGGATATTACCCGGGCCGACGTAATCACCCGCATTGCCCGTGATTACGAGAATCAGGGATATACCGTATTTCTTCTACTTGATGAAGATGTCCAGCTTCTCAAAAGGAACGACATCGTAAAACCGCATATTGTAAACTGCCTGAACGTCATTCGATCAGGGGTGCCCAAAACGGGCGTTCCATTTTTTGCTACGCCTCTAAACCGACCGTTAAACAAGAAGTTCCTGGAAGACCCCTCAATCAAAACCCTCGAAGAGATATCGGCGTACAAGTCGTACTTTCACGAGAAAATACTTAAAAAATTCCGGCCAGACACCATCGTCATCTGGAACGGACTTATGGACTACCAAAAAAGCTTCATCAGCCTCGTCAAAAGCTTCAACCCAACGCAACAGTTTTTATTTCTGGAATCCGGCTGGTTTCCCCAGAAGAACACCTACTATTCGGACCCACAGGGGGTAAATGCAGCTAGCTCAATATCCAGAGCTACCCCCCCGCCGCTGGATCCAGCGCAAACAAGTGAAATCAAAAAGTGGAAAACCCTGTACCGCCAAAGCTACGGAGTACCGAAAAGCCGCGATAACGGGTACTATTTTGTCCCTTTACAACTGGAGACCGATACCAACATCACACTCTTCTCTCCCTTCAAAGGCATGAAAGCGCTTTTGCAATGGGTCATCGATAACACTGACCCTGTTCGGCCAATTGTTGTTCGGCCACACCCTCTTAGCGACACTAACCATGAAGAATTCAATAGGCTAAATGATCGAATCCATGTGGATGGAAATACGCCGCTTCAGAAGTTAATCGCGGAATCGCATGCGGTAATTGGAATCAATAGCACCGTCCTACTGGAAAGCCTGATTTTTGAAAAGCCGACGATTGCATTAGGTCAGGGGATTTTTCAAAACAGCAACGCAATTTATTTACAACCCCTGGATTCCAGCATTCCTAAAAACCTTAACAACACCGCACCCCAGGTCGTGTTACAAGAGGCATTTCTGTATTACTTGAAAGAACGCCAACGTCCTATTCCCAACTCTGACTTGAATTCAAAGCGCAAAACTCTGCCATTTGATATTGAAATCACGAGATACAGCACAATTGAGCAAGCTATAAGCGCCATAAAAATACGAGCACGACAATGCTTGAACTCATTGTTCTCTCACACGACATAGTGAGAAGATCAATGACTGTTGAGTGACTATCACTACCGAATTAAACGACAGCAGCGCACTCTTTTCGGATGCGCTTCAGGCCTTTAATGCAATCATCGATACAGTCAAAATTAAGCTCCGCAATCTTATCCAGAGAAAGCCCCCACCACTGTAGCTCCAGCAACTGCGTGATAACCTCAGGCTCAAAGCGGTAACGGAGTATCCTCGCGGGCACACCACCTACAATGGCATATGCCGGAACATCTGAAGTAACGACAGCCCCTGCTGCCACCACCGCGCCATCGCCGACAGTAACACCACTACTAATTGAAGCCTTGGCACCTATCCAAACATCATTTCCAATTTTTGTTTCTGGATGAAACTGCCAACTTTTTCTACTCACCATGGCATATACCGGGTCTCTCATAAACAGCGAAGATGCGTACTGAAAAGGGTGCGTACTGAGGAAGTCAACAGGGTGCTTTGCTGTCCCAATTTCCACCTGCCGGCCAACACTACAGAATCGACCGACACTGACATTAGAGTACACCACCGTCCCCACGTTAATGTAAGTATACTTACCAATAGCAGTTCCACCGTACACAGTCGCGTAATCAGCGATATCTACCGGGCGCTCCAGTCGGGAAGACTTGGCCACTCCGGCTGTCACAGCCACCCGGCCAAAATCAGCTGTATTCTCTGCCATCTGCTCCACGCATTAACTCTCTGTGATGCTCAAAATAATGTTTCCCTTGAAAACAAAACTTTATCATTTACTCGCTATTAGCCAGTATCAAAAAATCTTGCCGAGAAGAGATTTAAAAACAACTCTAGCATCAATCAGAATCTGTTCGGGTCGCTCTAGAATTTTGAAAATATTTCTTTTTATGAAATTCCTTTCAACCAAATACTTGTATTCTGGACACTCCACCTTTGTCGCAACTTTTTTCGACCGATGACTAATACATCCACTCAAAACCCTGGATAGCTTCTGCGACGAAGCATCTGTTAACTTCTCTTCGATCAAGCTATCGTGCATACAAAAGTTCATGAAGTTAATGAACTTGTCGTATTCACTGAGACATATTTCTGAGCAATATTCCTCACTCAGAATATGGCTGACAACAGCCGCTGGATCGGAAAACTCATAGGAAAAGCCTTTTGAGGCATAAAAAGCAGAGTTACTGACTATTGGCTTTTTCCCCAGAAAAGCAGCTTCCAATGCGGACTGAGAGCAAATAGTAATAAACGCAGCGCAACCTTCAATTAACTGGCTCAAGTTCTCTGACTCAATTAGTTTAACCCTGCATCGAGTATCTTCAGGAAGGTCACTGGCGAAATCACGAATTACTTCTTCAGTAAGAGAGGTCTCGCGCGCTAGCTTTACTTTTTCCCAAGGATGAATCTTTACAAAAACATCTAAATCCGTTTTATCTAGAATCTCTTTAATTATTAATACGTAGGTTTCTGCACTTGCAAGTTTTGGGTAATTACTATTCAGAAGGGAGTAATCATTGATCACCTGGCAGCTAATCAACGCATAAGCGTTACTCTCGAGATGACTAATAGCATCAATCGGCTGCTTCACATTTTTGTTGCGCGACGAGACACACGACAAATATTCTGAGGATAACTTCCATTTGGCGGAATCAATATTTCCAGTGCTTCCTCTGAAAAATCTTACATCTGATTTGTTTGGTAGTGGAGAATACCGATTCTCAAAGTAATAGTGGGCTCCGGTGAAGAAACTCTCAACTAGCACTGGCTCGGTCGGCATTAACTCACAACACTTGGACAACGCTCGGGTTGCAATACTTGATCCAGAAAAAATTATGGCGTATCGATACTTTTCTCTTGAAATCGAACTCAACCAGAAATCGACCCAGTAGATCGCAAGGGCGTAAGACGTGATCAGCAGAGAATTGTGGTTTTGATAGGCGTGCTTTATAAAATCTTCACCATTCATGTACCTGTAGCTTGATGAACCCTCCGCAATCATTTCGCCAAGTAGCTCATATTCGACAATTTTACTTAAATCTATTCCCTGAAACTCAAATTCAATAATTTCTTTGAATTCGAGATCTTTAAGCCTATCAATGTATCCAACTAGCTCTTCCTGATGATTACACTTTCTAATCCTAATATTCCTGAGGTGTTTCGCGTGAAAACACTCTTTATACCGAATACTGTTTTTATCCAGGTACTCAAACAGGCTGGAAAAATTCCTTCTGTGAATATGAACCGGGTCCGAAATTAAAATATCTGTTTTCATTTTTTTCAACAACCGCCTGATATACCGAGTGATATTTGCTTACAACTTCCTGCCACGATAAAACGGGGGAAAAGGAAAGCGATCTTTTTAGCGAAAAAAACTCCATTATCTCCTCGGCAGCAATATCAAAATCATCGTCAAGGAACAGGCCATTTTCACCAAGGGCTGGCCTGACATAATCAATAGCCATACCAACACGAGTCGAAAAAATTGGCGTATGGGTGTAAACAGCTTCCGGGATACAGGCAGGACCACCCTCAAAATTCGACAAAATCAACAGGGCATCAATTTTAGCGTAGGCGTCTGGCATAAGGCGATACGGCAAAAATTCGTAACATTCGACCTCAAAACCCATTGACTCGAGCTTTTTCGCGTCGATCAAGCGATCTTTACCAACAAGAAGAAAACGAAAATTTTCAGCAGACAGACGCTTGGCAATTTCATACAACCGAAACTCACCCTTTACTCCTCGACCATAACGGCGAGAAAAGAACCCTAAAGTGACCTTTTCACGCGCTGAGGCAGAATTTTTCTTAGGATCAAATACTGCGGTATTAATTCCGTGAGGAATTACAATCGTACTGTCTATTTGATATTGATTATTTAATAGCCGCTCCTGCTCTGAGTTCAAACAGACGACTGCCGCCGAGTCACGGTACGCTTCGATGAACTTATCCAGGCTGAGCCACCCATCCTGATCCTTCAAGTCGTGGTGCACCGTACAGACAGAATTCTTGGGAATAGACTTGGAAATATGGGGACGATGGTGGTGATAGACATCACAGCCTTCGATAGGGTCAGGAGAGACGAGATGCTCTACGGAAGGCGGTGCATATTTTTTGAAATACCCGATGAAAGCATCGAATATTGAGCTATGAGTCGTGTTGCCCATTACGTGGTTGATTTTCATGACATTCAAATTTTTCAATAGATGTCATTATTTATACGTCTTACCTATGAACTTTTAGCTACAAAGAAATTACAAATTTGTGTAAGCATTTTACTTGGATGGTTAAAATAAATACAGCTGGAGGTCGCACCGAAGTAATGAAAACACTAAGTTAACTTAAATTCTACTAACACAATTGCTGGCATAGAGTATAAATTAAACCTAATTGAGAAGGAGTTACTCAATACGCATGATCTTCCTGTAAGCACGAACAACTCGATTCTTTCTCAGTAAGAAATCTCTTATCGTAGCGATTAACCTCCCCTTTTTAGCTTGCTCGAAAAACAGGTGGTACTGGGAATAAATTGGGTGCCCCGGGTGAAACTTAACCTCCTCAAAAGAAGGAAACACCAAAGCTTTACTTCTCTTAACAAACGTCTGTAAATTATTACTTACAAAGGATGAACCAGAAAAATAGGTATTCTTACTATGATAGGCGTGAAGTAAAAAAAGATTGTACATAGTGGCCAATCGACCATAAAGCGCGTACTTCGCTCGCCATCCCACATACCGAGATAAAGACTGCATCGGTCGCGGATCAAAAAGATGCGATTTTCGTGGCGTAATAAATGTAGAGTCCCGACTTACCAAGTGCATCGCCATATCGTGATCTTCATACCCCCATCCGCGATAAAGCTCGCAGTACCCCCCCAATTTTTTCAAATATTTGCTCCTGGCAACTATCACACTCGACCCAAGAACCCAGTGGTCAATAGGTATATCGCCACAAACAAATTCACCAAAATTTTCTGCTAACTGCAATTTACTTACTGGAACATTCTCTGAAACATAAACTACAGGTAAAGTAAGAAAGAATGTCTCACTGGCAACAATATTGCTACTGAACAACCTCTCCAGTCCTACTGAAAACTGTTTTGGCAAAACTAAATCTGCGTCTAAGAAAATACACCATTCCGAATCGCAGCTTTTTAAACCGATGTTCCTAGCTTTTGAAAGGTTAAATATCGAATTATCACTGTATGTTAATAAATTAACTGATTTCTTAATTGAATCATTAAGTTCAATAGGCTTCTCACCATTTTCAGTATGCTGAACAACAATTACGGAAAACCCTTGAAAAACACACTCACCCGCTAAAGCCTTTACTCGTTCTTTCAAATCTGGCCTGCTAGAGTCCGTTTTGAAAGGGATAATCGCTGTGACCTTAAGTTGATTTAACATATTCCAAATTAAATCTAGTCGTAGTTAAGATAGCGAAGGGATTCCTCCCCTCGCCTAATATTGTTGTTCTATGATTCAATCAGATACTTACTTTTTATACGTGAAGAAAGAATCTCATAAATTTTTTCAGGGCTCTCATTGATAAATAAGTTTAACAAATGCACCGTGTTCGACCGAAAATAAATATACATCTTTTCTGCATCTTCAGAATACAGATCAGCCGTAGTTATTCCCTCATAACACTTTTTAGCATCGCAGATGAATGCGAGACATTGCTCTCTACTGTATACAGATACAGCATCCGTTAAAACTTTGAAGCGATGCTTTGAACTCCTCAAAAGTGTGTAAAAAAACGCTCTGGGATGCTCGCTAAGATTCTCTCGTACCAAAAGTGGCCACGTCAGTTCATCTGATATTTTTTTCAGTGACAAACCGTACGTCATTGAATCACCGTTATCTCGGTAATAGTACGTATAACTAGGACAAAAAGAAATTGAAGACGCAAGAGGCATAGCCTTGCTGACAAACACTTGATCCTCGCCATACATCACGGGCTCATGGAAATTAAGTTTATGTTCCACCAGAAAAGTTCGTTTGAAAAGATAGGTGTAAACATTACCCAAGTGTGGCCATAACTTTGGCTCGTCACCAAAAACAATGTGGCTTTTATGCTCCATATGCCGAGCTAACCAACTCTCTCGCTTGATCCCTTCGGATGTCAGTCTTGCCGCATTTCCACAAACAATATCACTCCCAGTATCAACTGCTATTCGCACTAACTTCTCTGTTGAGTCGTAAGGAATGACATCATCACTGTCTACATGTCTAACGTAGTCGCCTGTAACTTTTGCAACTCCGGTGTTTCTAGCAGCTGGCAATCCTTTATTTTTCTCATGATGGACAAGAACTATCCTAGGATCTTTCAATTGCCATTTTTTAATCACATCAACAGCTTTATCAGGGCTGCAATCATCAACGACAATAACTTCAATATTTTTATATGTTTGATTAACGATTCCATTGAGGCAATCATCCAAGAGACTCTCCGTATTGTACACCGGAACTACTATTGATACCTTTGGATTTATCATACTTTTTACCAGAAAGCTCACCTATCAACTCTAATATTCTTGACGTCGCCATGCCATCACACTTATTCAAGAATATACTTTTATACAGATCATACGAATGCTGATCGAAAGACTCAGCCCTTAAATACTCCAGCAACTTTAACTCGTCAGGTTCCTCCATTAGGGGACATGGGGCAAGAGCTCGGTAGTCATATGTAATACCCCGGTCAATGTTATAGAGATCTATGTCTTCTGCGTATAGAACCATCTTCTTATTTGATAGAACCGCATCAAATACAATTGACGAGTAATCTGATACGACAGCCTCGGAAACTGCCAAAAGTTGGTCAATCGAAAAAGAGTGAGCGTTGATCACTTTATTCTCAACAAATTCAACGTCATGCCATCCTGCATACCGATCTATTGCAGGGTGGAGCTTAACTAGCACAACTTCGTCATCTTCTAGCATTGACGCAATTTTAGAAAAATCAAGCTTCGAGCTATACCAAACATTATTTGGCCATTGACCTCGAAAAGTAGGCGCAAATAGATAAATTTTCTTACCATGCAATAGCGCATTTTCTTTAAAAAAATCATCAATTAATTTTTTACTATCTACAGCACATAGCAATTTATCTGTTTTCGGAACCCCCAATGCTCGGACCTTATTCACATTGACATTAAAATACCTCGCGTATTTTTCCCGCATATCATCAGAGGGCGAAACAATTACAAAATCACCGGACACACTGTTATAGGATGTATTCGCGACAGATTTTATTGCACCAGAGGCATGCCATAACTCGATGCGACGCCCTTTTTTGTTTACATCTCTTTTTGCAGCTCCACAGCCAGACACCACCACACGTGCACGCGCTATTTTTAAATCTCTAAGAAATGGGTAGGGTACATCTTCAAAAAAACATTCAGCGTCAAAGTACCCACCAAAAGTACTTTTCATATCTTGGAAACCAGGCACATCGATAAAGACAACCTGACCAGACGAAAAGAACTCTCCGACTTTTCTCAGTATAAAGTTCCTGAAATTAACTTTTCGCGCCTTCAATTTAGCTATCAACGCAGATACATCGGAGAGTGTTTTAACTAAATAATTTGCCCAGCGTAATATTTTTGTTAAGCGCCATGAGTAGGATCGCTCCACTCTATCAATATATTTTTGCGCACGTTGCCAATCCCCCCAGTAACTCTTACTAGGAAATCTCTTCCAGAAAGAAAAACTTGACGTGAGCTCATCCAATTCAAAGTCTAATTGCTGCTCTAAGTTGAAACTGGGGCACCTCTGTAGCTTAGGTCCCGCCATCTTGGCTTGAGAAACAGTTTCAGATATGAGGCTTTCCCACTGATCAAAGACGCATTCTCTTGAATATTTCTTTGCATCCTGCAATGCGAGTTCAGACAAGTGACTTAGATAACTCTCATCTCTAATCAGTGTCTCTAAAGCATTGGACAGATCTTTAGCTGTTCTTCTTTTAACCAAAAGCCCATCTTCACCATGTGAGATCATCCCTCTTACGCCAGTACAGTCGTCAAACCCAATAGCGGGAACACCCAACGCCTTTGCTTCAACAAGAGTGAGAGGGCAACCTTCAAAAATAGAAGGGATACAGAATATCTTCGCTCGCCCGATTGCCAGTTCAGGGCTCTCAGTAAACCCTTTTAGCTCTACAATCCCGTGCAGCCCTTCCCTAGATATAATATCTTCATAGTACTGTCTTGAGGGACCATCCCCATAAATATGAAGCCGCCAGCCATTAAGTTTTTCTTTAAGAATAGAAAACGCATTTATAAGCAGACTGAGCCTTTTCCCGGACTCATCTAGGCGCCCAATAGATACAACTAACTTCTCCCGACTTGAAAAATCGGAAACACTCGGTACTTGAATGGGCACAGGATTAGGAATAACGGAAACTTTTTCCCTCAAAAAATCCGGTAAATCATCCGAAAACTCTTTATTCAGTAAATGGATTCTATCCGCGCCGTGAAAACAGAGCATTCGAGCTCTCTGCTTTTCCTCTTTGCCTCGCCCCCAAAGCCACCATCGCCCAACGTAATGGTTGGGGTCACTATGCTCAGAAAGAATTAATGGAACGTCCAATCCACGTAAGGCAGCCAAAAAAATACTAACGATGGAGTTACTAAACATCGGCACAACAACGTCAGGTTGCTCCGCCCTCACGATGGACCGCAGCCGCTCAACGTTGTCGTTTCGGTAGTTTTGATGAATATAGTGAATTCGAACTTTTCTATCTAGCTCGAGATAGTTGCTTTTAAAGCTACCGGGAATAGTAATGTATACAATCTCATGACCTCTAGCGATCAATTCATTACTAAGCTCAACTGCAACCTTATCAATACCCGTCATTTGCCTCTTCAGGCTCAGACTAAACATGCAAATTTTCATGGCACCAACTACTTAAAACCCGCTCTTAAAAATCTTTTAACTAAAATCTAATGCGACACGCTCTATTATCATCGAAGTGGAAATTCCCTCTGTTCTCGGGAAGTATCGAACTTCACATAGATCGGAAAACTGATCAAATTTTCCTTCCCAGTCATCCCCCATCACCATCAAATCTGCTTTGTGATCAAGTATGTAGCTGCCTTTAAGTTCTAGAGACTCCTCTAAAAAAACTTCATCTACACAATGTAATGAACTTACGATTTTCATCCGTTCATACTGGGTATAGACAGGTGGGCGCCCTTTCTTTCTGATATTTAGGTCATCAGACGAAACTCCAACGATCAAGTGTTGCCCTAACTCTTTCGCTCGTTCAAGTATATTTACGTGCCCGATATGGAACACATCAAATGTTCCGAATGTAATAACTCTCATTTCTACCCTTAAAGTTTTTGATAGCTAACTAAGTAAAATTTACTCGGCCCATCCAAGTTTCGTACGACACGTCTCGTAGAAATTGTGATCAATTGGATGTATCAAAGTCAATCTATGCGGTTTTTTATGAATCCGGATTACATCACCCGGCTCGGTGATTACTTGCTCGTGCCCGTCACAGGTTACATAGGAGTGAGTGCTGTTTTGTTGACCCACGACGATCTTGAATTCACTACTACCCTCAACCACAATCGGTCTGCTACTGAGCGTATGAGGGTTAAGCGGAACAACAACGATGGCATCCAGCTTTGGATGCATGATGGGACCGCCACCAGATAGTGCATAAGCGGTTGATCCGGTAGGCGTTGATACAATCAATCCATCAGAGCGCTGCGTATAAACAAACTGCCCATCAATAAAGAGATCAAACTCAATCATGCGGATATATTCACCGGGGTGAACCACCACATCATTCAGTGATGAGCCTTTGCCGATTCGCTTGCCATCACGGGTGACAGACATATCTAGCAGGAAGCGGCTTTCAGCCATATATTTGCCGGAAAGCACTTCGCCTACTTTTTGTTCGATTTCGTCAGGAGTGATGTCGGTAAGGAATCCGAGGCGGCCGCGGTTGATCCCCAATAGAGGAACGCTGAATTTGGCCAGGGCTCGTGCGGCGGTCAGCAGGCTGCCATCGCCCCCCACTACGATCACCAGGTCGCAGAGTTCGCCCAATTTGTCTTTAGTGGACACTCGGGTGTTGTGGTTGGCTACGTCATTGGCTGTATTTTTTTCGAGCACGACGGAGTAGCCCTCACGCTGCAGGAACGCCATCAGGCGTTTCAGCGATAGGACTGCGCTGTCACTTTCGGTGCGACCAATAAGGCCAATATTTTGAAATTCCGACACCGCTCCCCCAAGGTGCCCGAATTAGGGCCAATGCAGTTTTGTTCGTATCCATTAGGGCGATAATCGATCAAAAATCAATCAAACCCGTATAATTTGACACGTAATTATGCCCGAGCAAGGAGTATGAGTCGAACGGACGGCAGGTTTATATCTGTCCTTCCAGTCCGATTTGAAATCGATCAACTATTGATCAAAATCTGGCTTTTTCCTACTCTTCTTACCACTCCTCTACACCCCTGAAGCCCCCCGGTATGCAGAAGCAACACTCGCGGATAATGGCTAGTTTTACTCCTTTGCTGTTTTTGCAAACAGGCACTCATTGCTGAATATCCCACTTTCGCAGTGTACACATGATCGAGACCTAAACCCGTCTGCTGCGCGATCGCAGACTGGAATTCGTCGAGGCTGTCATCACGTTTAGCGTACCCCCCGTGGTGGCCGTCGATCACAGTAATAGGGGCTTGAAGCGTGTTATCTGTCCGGTCCCCCCCTGCAGCTGCTGCGGCAATGCTCTTTCCCGCTTTCAACACTGCTACGCCAACAAGCTCGATGCTGGAAGGGAGGCTAGTAGCCAATGCGCCGAGCGTCAGCCCGGTGCCACATGCAACCCAGCACTCGTCAAAAAGCACCGGGCTAGTCTCGCCAATCAGACTTCCGAGCAACCTAACCCCCTTTAAACCATATTGATTTGCCCCACCCTCAGGAATAAACCAGCTGCCCGCCATATTGATCCCGATACGCTCGAGAAAACCCGGCTCATGGCGATTTCGGTATTCAGAACGGGGGATAAACCGCAGCTCCATCCCAAACCGCTCTACATCCCGGAGCGTGGCACTCAATACCAGCGGTCGTTCACCCCGGATGATACCGATGGTTTTAAACCCAAAGCGCAGCCCCGCCGCGGCAATCGCATGTATGTGATTTGACCAGGCGCCACCGCAGGTGATGATTGTTTCCTTACCCTCGGCACGCGCTTCCAGCAGGTTGTAGATCAATTTGTACGCTTTGTTACCGGAAATCAGCGGATCAATGAGGTCATCGCGGCGAATCCAGAGGTCGATACCAGGGAACAGGTCGGAGTGAATCTGCTGGTAGGGGATATTGCGAGCAGCCTCAATAAAACTGTCGAGGCTGAGCTCGGTGAGATAGCGGACCATATTGTGCTGCGCCCTACGCCGGCTGAGGCAAGTCGCCAAACGCTAGAAACGCACGACGCTCGAAGCGCGTGGACGTTACACTTCTGCCAGACTTCAGCAGAAAAGAAATTCCGCCCTGATCAGATTCCGCGGTAACCTCTGCCTCAATCGTTGGCGGGCGGCGCAACAGTGCACCAGGATTGAATAAAGCAACATTAACGCCTTCACCAGAGCTGACCGGTAGCGTTGATATTCCGGCACTCAATGCCCGGGCAGATGGGGTCTCCAGCCCCTGGATACCACACTCACGCATTTGCGCGCCGAGCTTCTGGCAAAATCCATATTCTGACGTATGAGTAAGCGATGCCCAGTGGGGCCGCCAGCTCTCATCCTGGAGACGCACCCCCGGGTCAGCACAGTATTTTGCAGAAAATATCTGGTGGTAACTGGTCACAGGGGTACGCGGAGCCTGCTCCATATCATTCAAAAACAACAGCCGGTAGTAAGCCGCTTCTGCCAGGACAGTCGCCACAGTTTTACTGCCATAGAAAATTCCATTCTCTGCAGTACCCCCAAAACGTGACCCCCACGGGAGAGGAGGATATCGAAATGGCGTCGCCAGTAGGTAGTGGAGATGTTCACTACCGGGGAGTCGCGCTGGCTTGCTCTGCTCCAGCAGGTTCTCCAAGATGGCCTGTTTCTGAAGGCTATCCACCAGGCTCCTGGTCGCAACCTCCTCTTGCGATTCAATGATGCGATACAGGCGTCCAATCAGACGGGTAGTAGAAGTCCGGATTTTGTCGCGGAGATCGATCACACCTTGCCTCTCATGGCGTCGAGGTAGGTAACAATCCTTACCAGGCCATCAATACGGCTGGCCATTTCTTTCGGGGTACCATTCAGTGCGCGATTCGGGGTAGAAAACCACGTCCTAGCACCGCCCTCTCCTCCCATTAGGACAAAAGCCGATCGATAGGCTCGCACCAACAACAGCGCCAATTGACCTTCCGCACTTTGCGGCGCGAGGCCACTGCGGCGACGCAGGGTTCGGTCATCCAGGTGGATGATTTCACTGAGCTCTTTCTTTTTGAGCCCCAAATGATCCGCCGTGTTCAGAGCTGCCTCAAGAAGAACCTGATCTTCTGTGATTTGGGGGGTATGAGCAGGGTTTGCCATGCGGTCTCCGGATAGCGATGTAGTCACATGTCCAAATTTATCCACAAAAAGGACAAAATGCAATCACATGGCATGAAACGCCTCCACTGAGAGCAAGATCCTGTAGTGCCGAGCCCGGTGAGTTCAGAGCGGGGCGCCCAAAATAAAAAAGCCCTGTTCTTTCGAACAGGGCTTCCTGCATATGGCGGACCGGACGGGACTCGAACCCGCGACCTCCGGCGTGACAGGCCGGCATTCTAACCAACTGAACTACCGGTCCGCGGTAGTGGCTTCCCAGGGAAAATGGTGGGTGGTACAGGGGTCGAACCTGTGACCTACGCCTTGTAAGGGCGCCGCTCTACCAACTGAGCTAACCACCCGCCTTGAGAAGCTCGGCGAATATCAATCACACATGATTGACTCTTCCGAATTGCTCAGGGGCATCCCCTGCGAGCGAGGCGCATCATACTCGACTGCATTTTCGTGTCAATAAAAAACGCGCCAAAAGTTCCACCTCATCTGACTCGCCCATTTTTTAGCCACCCAACGCGCCTGGCTTCAGGTCAATCGATATCCGGCTCACGATGCGGTACCGATACAGGTGTTGGCTGAATTTCGTCCTTTGGCGCCTCAACGTCGCGAGCGACATCTTCAAGCAATCCGCGGTAATCGGTGCTTACCGAATGACCCGCAATGATCACATCACCGCCGTGAGGAAAAAGTGGGCCCTTCGGGCGCCCAACATCCGGCGCATTGAAGTTACAAACACCATCGGGAAAGATTCGGTGCATGTCATCAATTCGCTCAACAATCGCAGCGGTCGCCGCGCCGTATGCGTCTTTCGCGATAGCACGCTCGATAGGCTGCAATTCACATTTGAAAATATCTCCGGTAATGGGACCTCCGGCCACCTGACGGGGAGTACTGTAGATGGGGTATTTGCGCATGCAGGCGCCGTCGGCTTTGTGATTCCACTCACCGTCCCAAACATGCTCACCTGCAGCAATAACATTACCGTCTTTGTCGAAACAACGATCGGTCGCTTCTACGGGTTTGTTTCCCGCTACACCCAATTCTGGATGTTCGATGATTTTCTGCATCCAGTGATCGATGATATCGAGCGCCTCATCAATGGGATCGTAGCTTTTGTGGCTCATCCAGATCAGCTGGTTATCCGCATGGCCCCGCGCGCGACGGATACGCTCGCGGCTGGCGAAGGACGCGAGGCTGTGGTGCATATCCAGCTCACCCTCAAGATAGTGCCGCACATCCAGAATCGGGATCTCCACATCACCGAGAAAGACATGCCCCGAACGATAAATTCCCTCGATGGCTTCGGTACTGGCAACACTTCTGGGCGCCGGCTTATCCAGGCTACCAAGATTCATGTTGTGCTCACTCCATACCGACAGCTCTACAGGAAAGACCTCGCCATTCATAAACCAGAGCTTTTCTCCACCCTGCTCTGTCGGCACTTTCCAACCTCCGATGGTTGCGTTTATACGCAAGAACTCATCGACACTGAGCTCACCATTTTTCAGTGCATTCAGCCCGTACTGGACACCCTGGTTATCCCAGGCACTGTTGGCATAGCCATCCTGACCCGCACCATAGAAATCACGCAAATCTTCCCAGTGAGTCCAGTGGGTTCCCTTCGCGACAGAATCGGCGAAGCTCTTGCTGAAATGCACGAAATTGGGGTTGTTTACCAGCGGCACCAGGCCCCGCCAACCCTGCACGCATTCGGATGCACCATCTGCTGCATCGCGATAGCGGCCATCGAAAAGTGCAGCTGCGTTTTCAAGAATCTTGAAGCGGTGGTCAAACTCCTTTCGAGAAGCCAAGCCAATGATCGCCTCTCGTTCGGTGACATCCTTCCAGCGAGGATTCTCGGACGCAACCACATCAAAGAAGTATTCCAGAGGCTCGCAATCGAACACATAAATGGTTTGGCTTACCATGTCCGGGTAGGAATACAGAGGCAGCGCTGCATCAAGAACACCGGGGGCATTCTGTGCCAAGAGATATTGCTGAATTGCACCGCCGGAGCCGCCGATTCCAACGGTGTACATGGGTTCTGCATAAAGTGCGGAGAATTGTTTTTTAAGACGGCGCGCTGTGTCTTCCGCCAACCAGATATTGTAGTGATTACTCGTCTGGTTGGCCGTTGAATACACCACGGCATAACCGCGAGCGAGCTGATCTTCGCGGCGTTCAATAATCGACTTTCTTGTCATGTTGCCCTGACGGCGCCCGACACCCACGCCACCGCGGAACTGATAAATCAGGCGCTTGTTCCAATTGCTGGTGGTCGGCTTGCTTTCCGTTTCACCCTCGCCACGCAGCACAGCAATTGCGTAAAAGAATCGGTTTATAGTGCCCGTTTCAAGACGAACAACGAAATCCGTGGTTTTTCCATTAACGGTTACCTGGTCAATATCGCCGTTTGCACTTTCCAAAGGATGAAAGAAGCCATCCCGAGTACTGCGATAGAAATAGGAGACGGACGTGGCATGACTGCAGTCCCGGCTGTAACCAACAACTTCATCCGTCTGCTTGCCATCCTCATCCAGCGCGAATACAGGAATACCCTCGCCATTGTGATTGTCCACTAATGGTTGTGCGTTAGTAACGGAGTTTTCACCGCATAGAAATGGATAGGTAGAAGGTCCGGAGAACAGGGTTTCCACCGGTCCGGTCTCACCGATTGCTATTGGAAACGGAAAATACTCCGCTGGGCGGCCACTTTTGCGAGGGTGCTCACCGGCATAGGCAGGCTTGGGTGCGTGATCCAAAGCACCTGCAGGCACACCAACGACAGGAGCCTTTGGGACACCGGGAACTCTGGGCAGCTTTTCATATACAAACCAGCCCCCCAGCCCCAACAAAACAAAAAATGCAGCAGCGACTGCTTTTACCGTCCGCCGAGTGCCGAACCACCGCGCAAAGAAACTCCGTGCGCTCCAAGCCATATACGCCTCCGTACGCCTTTACGTCTTTCCCTGTGCCAGAAAGCTTCCAATCAAGCCGAGTGAACAGTCAAATCAGGAAATTGAGATGGCACAGCAACAGTATATGTGGCGCCGGGAAAAGCGTCGGAGACTTGGCGGATGAGTAGACTAGAAGAAAATAAATCGGTAGGGGTCGCTTAAAATTTAGACCGCGGGAGATAAGAATACAAAGAAAGAAATCCAGATATTCCGGGGCATTAAACAATTATTTGCCCCGAAAGCAGAAATTGGCAGCACATCGATATATTCAACGACGGGCCGCCAACCGAGCGAACGTCAAACAATGATGCCGCGTTCCTGCAGAGACTTGATCACCGCCGCCACTTCATCTTCCAGAGTCATCTGGTCGGTGCGCAGGTGCAACTCCGGGTTCACCGGTGCTTCGTAGGGATCATCGATCCCGGTGAAGCCGCGAATTTCACCGGCACGGGCTTTTTTGTACAGGCCTTTCGGATCGCGCTCTTCCGCCGCTTCCAGGGAGCAATCGATAAAGACTTCCATAAATGGCAGGCCGCCCTCTTCATGTACTTTGCGCACCATATTGCGGTCATCCGCGTACGGGCTGATAAAGCTGCTGAGCACCACCACACCGGTATCCGCGAACAGTTTGGAGATTTCCCCTACACGACGGATGTTTTCCTGGCGATCTTCTGCAGAAAACCCCAGATTAGAGTTGATGCCAAGGCGGATGTTGTCACCATCCAGACGGTAGCTCAGCACACCGCGTGCCGCCAGTTCCTTCTCCACGGCAACCGCAACGGTGCTTTTGCCGGAGCCGGAAAGGCCGGTAAACCACAGAGTCACGCCTTTATGACCCAGCATGGCAGCACGGTCACCACGAGTGACTTCGCCGTCGTGCCAATGAACATTGGTTGCCTTGCGCTCAACTACTTCCGTCACATTCTTCCCCTAAATCCAATGGTTATCTCCGGCCATTTCCAAGACCGAAATCACAAATCTGGCGCGCATTATCCTTGATCGCCCCAACCGAGGTAAAGGCAACCCATAGAACAATAAAGTCCCAAAACCAAAAAACCCGGCATATAGCCGGGTTCATGGGACCAGAAGGTCAAATATGGGGTGGCCGACGGGGATCGAACCCGCGACCTCAGGAGCCACAATCCTGTGCTCTACCAACTGAGCTACGGCCACCATTGATAAAGTTTTAATTGATGCCCTGTGGCGACACCAATGTTCCCACCTGGGCACAGCGCCCGGCAGGGTCAAAACCGCTGATTGCAAAACACTGCTTTGCGGCGGTTTTGACGCCCATCAGCTACGCTGATGGGCCGGAATAGTCCTGCGACTCTAAGCTGACAGCGGACCATTTCAAGTCCCTCAAGCTCGCAGCCACCATTAAATATGGCGCACCCGGCAGGACTCGAACCTGCGACCATCCGCTTAGAAGGCGGATGCTCTATCCAGCTGAGCTACGGGCGCAAGGAAACCCGGTAAATTTGGTCGGGGCAGAGGGATTCGAACCCCCGACATCCTGCTCCCAAAGCAGGCGCGCTACCAGACTGCGCTATGCCCCGATTCCCTATGGGGTTGCCCCCGTTCGAGAGCGCGCATATTACTTGCGGCCCCCAGGGGTGTCAACGGCGCTAAGCTATTATTTTTAAAGAAATTTACCCTTTCCTCCCTCCGCTCCCGGCCACGCTGTCCTCGCGGGTCACTCTATGGGGAAATTGTTTGCTGTCTGTGCGAAAATAGCGCCCTTTCATTAAGCTTCCAAACAACCTCCACCTGAGCCCGGCCGCTTCCGGTATCCGGCTCATTGATCAAGTTGAGATATTTCTATGTCTGCACTGGTTCTGGACGGCAAAGCTCTTGCCCAGAAAACCGAAGAGGAACTCACTACCCGTGTCGCCGCGCTGAAAGAAAAAAGCGGCGGCCAGACACCGATTCTTGCCACCATTCTAGTCGGTGATGATCCCGCTTCCGCAACCTATGTAAAGATGAAGGGCAATGCCTGCCGCCGCATCGGTATGGACTCCCTCCAGGTTGAGCTGCCCTCCTCTACCACGACCGAAGAACTGCTGGCGAAAATCGAGGAGCTGAACGCCAACCCAAACGTCCATGGAATTCTGCTACAGCACCCGGTGCCTGAACAGATTGATGAACGCGCCTGTTTCGACGCGATCGCACTGGAAAAGGATGTCGACGGCGTTACCTGTCTGGGCTTCGGGCGTATGGCCATGGGAGAGGAAGCCTACGGCTGTGCAACACCCAAAGGCATTATGCGCCTGCTGGAAGCCTACAATATTGAGTTCGAAGGCAAGCATGCTGTGGTTGTGGGGCGCAGCCCGATTCTCGGTAAACCCATGGCAGCGATGCTGCTGAATGCGAACGCCACCGTCACCATTTGTCACTCCCGCACCAAGGACCTGGCGGACCACATTCGCCGTGCGGATATTATCGTCGGCGCAGTAGGTCGCCCGGAGTTCATCAAGGCCGACTGGATCAAAGACGGTGCGGTCGTCGTCGATGCCGGTTACCACCCCGGTGGTGTAGGCGACATCGAACTCGCTCCACTGGTGGACCGCGTCGCCGCCTACACCCCTGTGCCCGGCGGCGTGGGTCCAATGACCATCAACACCCTCATCTATCAGTCCGTTGATTCCGGCGAGAAAAAGATTGGCTGAAGGTAAATTCCTGCGCCTCGACAAGGCCATCAGCCAGGTCACCGACCTGTCGAGGGCAGAAGTAAAACGAGCGGCAAAACAGCAGCGAATCACCGTCAATGGAGTGACGGTGACCGATCCCGCAAGCAAGATTCTCGACACAGACGAACTCTGCCTGGACGGCGATCTGCTCACGGAAGCGGGCCCGCGCTACTTCATGCTCAATAAACCACTGGGTTATGTATGCGCAACCAAAGATGGCGAGCACCCAACGGTACTCGACCTGCTGGATGAGCCCAACAAGCACAAACTGCACATTGCCGGCCGCCTGGACATCGACACTACCGGGCTGGTGCTGATTACCGATGATGGCCAGTGGTCCCACCGGATTACCTCCCCCCGACATCACTGCGCAAAAACCTATTACGCGCATCTTGCGGATCCAATTGAAGACAATGCCATCGACAAGTTCGCCAAAGGAATTTGGTTGAACAATGAAAAGAAGCGCACCAAACCCGCCGAACTGGAGATTCTGTACCGCAATGAGGTCCGAATCACTATCAGTGAGGGCCGCTATCACCAGGTCAAGCGCATGTTTGGTGCGCTCGGCAACCGGGTACTCGAACTGCACCGTGAACGCATCGGCAACATCATATTGGATGAAGAACTCTCGGAGGGCGAATACCGCCTGCTGACCTTTGAAGAAATTGCCAGTGTCACTGAACCCGAGTTCGTCGAACCGGAAAACAGCGCTGGTGACACGGATTAACCTCCACGCAGCTGCTTTTAATAAGATTCCGCGATCATGCACATTCTGCTCTCCAAACTCCTGCGCGAATGCGACCAACACGCATTGTGGATTGCCGACGAAAACAGCAAGGCCCTACTGGTAACCGGCATCGAGTTTGCGGGGCACCTGCTCAGCAATCGCTGGGACATTGTCTGTACAGCAACAGCCATCGGAATTCCCGCGAGCTTCAGTGATTTTGATCTCGCGTCCCACGAAACGAAATTTTCGCGCATCGTGTATCCGGTATCCAAGGAAAAAGCCATAGTGCACCACGTCATCAACTCGGCAGTGGAAACGCTCGAGGACAGCGGTGAACTGCTACTTATCGGAGAGAAATCCAGCGGGATAAAAACCTACGCACAAAAGGCTGCGCTAAGGCTCGGCAGTAGCAAGCAACTTCAGAAGCATGGCAGTGACTACCTGAGTATTCATCGTTTTAACGCAAGTGCCGCCGGCGTACCCCTGGACGACAGCGGATACACCAGTCTGCGTCAGCCCGAAATACTAGGCGGACTCTGGTCAAAGCCCGGGCTGTTTGGCTGGAATAAGATTGATGTGGGCAGTGCCCTGCTGGCCGATCAGCTGTGCGCGGAGTTACCGTCTGACAATACCGGCGCCCTGAATATCGTCGATCTGGGTTGTGGCTACGGCTACCTAAGTGCTCGGGTTGCCGCCCTGGCTTCTTCGCCTGAGCAATGGCGAATTCAGGCAACGGATAATAACGCCGCGGCAATTCGGGCCTGCCGAGACAACTTTCGTGCGCTTGGTATTAATGGAAGTGTAACCGCGGGAGATGCCGGTTCTGAAATTGCATCCGACTCTGCCGATCTGCTGCTCTGCAACCCACCTTTTCACCAGGGTTTTCAGGTCGAAGGTGATCTCACTGAGCGCTTTTTACAGCAGGCAGCCCGTATACTGCGCACAGATGGAAAAGCCTATTTCGTGGTCAACGAATTTATTCCAATTCCGAGAAAAGCCGCGGGACTGTTCCGCAATGTGAACCTTTTGGCCAAAGAGAAAGGATTCTGTGTATATCGATTGAGCGAGTTGTAACAGTCAACTTCAGATATCGCGCAGATTGAACAAATTGGTCGACAGTGTGTGCTCCTCCAGCTGCTCAAGCTCAAGTAAACGCTCCAACGCATGCTTGGCACTGGGTGTATCGGCAATCATTAGCAAATCCCGATATTGGTCCGCGAGATATATCTCGATATCCATTGCCACCTTGCCGATGGCCTCAACATCCGAGATATCGATATTTCTAAGGCGCTGAAGCAGTTCTGGCTCACGCCCCTCTGGAGCGAACTGAACCCAGGTGTGCAGAGCCCCCTCACCGATATCCTCGCGGAAATTCTCCAGCGTGTGGGTCATCGACAACTCCCGCCGTTTGAGCTGATCCAGCAGCAGACTGGCTCGCGTGTCAGCGGCCACTAATTCGAATTCTTCATATTGCCGGCTCAACTTCAGGTGAAATTCCCTTCCCTCCTGAATCACATCTTCCAAGGTCTTGTAGCGCATCAATGGATCCCGGGAAAATAACTGCCTAAAAACAGTATAGACTCACGGATCATTAAGCCGCCAATTGGGTTGATGCTACAGGAGCCACCAGGATATCAACGAAGGGTTCGCAACCGCGCCCGGAGTCTGCGAGAGGGGCAGGACGGGTTGATTTGAGGAGGAGCCTCGTCGGCCAGAACGGCACGGGACAGCGCTCTTCTGCTGAATATGCCTATACAGTTTTCATACCCGGGTAAATCCGCACTGTAAGAATCCGATAGGCACGCTCTCATCTCCGGAGTTCGCCAACCGCTTTGCAGTAGCTCTTGCCGACACCCGAAGTTGCTGACTGCCAATCCACCAGGGTCAAGCAGCTTCAGCAACTGGCGACACCAGGGCAGATCCGCAGCAACCGCCCGTTCAGCCACGCCCGCACCGTGCCCAAACAAATCATCCACGATCAGGTCGAAGCGCTGGGGATTCGCTTCGGCGGTGCGCTCCGCAATATATTTCCGGGCGTCAGCGCAGATCAGAGTAACGCCTTGCACACCGAAAAATTTTCTCGCAACAGTCAAATGATGAGGGTCGATGTCCACCCCGACAATGAGTTCCGGCTCAACGAATTGTTGCAGTAACCGGATCAGTGCTCCCCCGCCCACACCCAGAATCAATACCCGACGCACAGTACGCCGAGGAACAAAAAACGCCGGCAGCAACAACAGCTCCCAAAGGGACCCCTTGAGCGGATCTCTCGGGTTCCACTGGGAATGAAACACACCATTACTGTACAGCCGCACAGTGGCACCGTGGGTTCTGACCTCGTAACGGTTATTCCCTACCTGCTTTCGCCAGATCAATGCCATCCCTGTACCAGTCCTATTTTTACCCTGCGGGCAGGTCGGAATGCCGCAGGAGCGTTTGGGCAAAAGCCTCGATACCCGCCAGGTCCTGTTCGGAAAACCTCGCGACCGTGGGACTGTCGATGTCCAGTACACCGATACAGCGATCGCCCGCATAAAGCGGCACTACGATTTCAGATGCGGAAACCGCATCGCAGGCGATGTGCCCCGGAAACTGATGCACATCTTCCACCCGTTGAGACCGACCGGTCTGAACAGCCGTGCCACACACCCCCGAACCTACCGGGATACGGGTGCACGCCGGTTTGCCCTGAAACGGCCCCAGACACAACTCATCGCCGTCAAGAAAATAGAATCCCGCCCAGTTGATATCCGGGAGTTCCAGAAACAACAGCGCACTGGCATTGGCCGTATTGGCCAGCCAGTCGCGTTCGTCCGACAGCAAGCCAGCAAGCTGATCGCATAGAGATTGATAAAATGCATTAACGCTCATGTCGAAATCCAGATACTTACAATCAAAAGCCCGCTATATAAGCGGGCTTGTATGTCAAAAACATCAGTGTGATGTGAGTTTCTATTGGTAAGGGTCCGCCACCGTACCATTCCCGGCCTGAGACTGGCGTAACTCTACTTCACTTAACTCTGCATCAAACTCCGCATCCACCGTAGGCTTGGACCAGGCACTATCATCCCCTGACTCACCGCGAGCGCGGATGGCCGGCGCAGACGCGGTCACGTCACCCGCCACCAGGCTACGTCGATTGCCGGCTTGTGAAGGCGCCTCTACCGACCCACCAGTACTCGCCGCCGTAGCCTTCACAGGCTCATTGTGGAGTACACGGGTGGCAATGTTGTTCAGATTGGGACGCCGCCGCTCGGCCAGCTTCACAGACTCAAGTTCCGCATTCAGCCTTTTTATCTCAGCCTGCATGTCACCCACTCTGGCCTGCAGATCGGTGATCTGGGACAGCACCCCCTTCACCTTGCGACTTTCCTGCTCATACAGCACCGCGGCGCCACCAAATGCCACCACAAAGACCAACAATATCGAAAACTGACGCATCCCAGCCTCCCCTGCTCTAGCGCGAATAGATTATCAACTCGCAGAATACTAACGAAAGTGGGGATATCTTCCGCGAACTGGCGCGTAAAACTCAAGATTAAAAAGTGACCGGCAAGGCTTGCCGCTTTCGCACTATAACGGTCAGGTCTCCGCAGTCTCCAACATATCCAGAAACTCCAGACTGGCCTGCTGGCGGATGGTGCGGCGGTGGTTGGCCCAGAGCGCGGCAATTTTCTCCTGGTTACACACTTTGCGGTCTACATAGACCCGGGTTTTCAGTTCGCCAATGAGCCTCGGACTCGGGCATTTGCTGAACACAAACTGGTTGGAGATCAGGTCCATAAACGGGCCGGACTTGCTGCTCGGCATGATGAACAGCAACTGCAACCCCAAGGTCTCCGTCAGATAGCGGATCACTTCCCGAGAACGGGACTCGTCCATCTTTGAAAAAGCCTCATCCACCAACACCATCTTCAGGTGACTGCTGCCATCGTTGAAGCGAAAGGCGGAGGTCACTGCCGCTGAGCGGATGATGTAGGCCGGGGTTTCCAGCTGGCCACCTGAGCCGGTGCCGTACTGGCTGAGCGCGATGGGCTCCTTGCCCTCCGGCTCTTTGAAAATTTCGTAACTGCGATAGTTGCGGTAATCGCTGATCCGATCCAGCTCGCGGCGAGCCAGCTGCTCGTCGTCGCTCAGCAGCATATTCAGCAGTTTGTCCCGCACCTTCTCATGCTTGGGGTCCAGATCCGCGTCAAACAGGCTCTGCTCTTCACCCAGGTTTGGTAGCTCGATGACCGCCTTGAAAAAATTCCAATACTCTTTGAACTCCGGGATGAACTTGTAATCGAAGCGGAAACGCTCGCGATCGGCGCCGAAACGATGATGTTCCAACTCCTGGTTCAGATCATCCAGCACGCGCTTACCATCGTTGATCGATTGGTAAATTGCATGGCACAGGTGCGTGACGAAGGTGGTGTTGAATGACTTCTTCAGCGCCTGTAATTGCTCGTGACGATCCACCAGCAGATTGTTCTTGAGCCTGTTGCGCAGCGCAGCCACCTGTTCCACCAGGTGGCACACCAGTTTGAACTGGTCCTCGGAGTGCCCGCCAGCGAAATCCGGATCGAACGACAGAGTATCCCCCGTGGTACTGCAGCTGTTGTAGTCCATGACCGCTTTCAGCAGCTGATGGCTGTACTTCTGCAACAGGCCTTGCCAGTCACTTACATCCCGCGAAAAATCGAATCCATCTCCGGCCTGCGCCGCCTGTGCATCGGCATGCTGCAGTGCGGATTCCGCATCAAAGCCGGGTGCAACAGGCGCAATACGCTGCACCGCTGCTTCACAATCTGAAAGTTCCTCGTCCAACTGATCCAGTTGATCCGAGAGCGCATTCAACTGTTTGCCAATACCGTCGAGATTGGTCTCGAGTTTGCCCACCAGCTTCTGCAGACCAGCTCCCTGCTGCCGTTCTGCTACGAGCTTCTGATGCAGTTCATTGGCCTGCAGCTCCAGCTCAACACCGTCGTTGAGATCCAGGTTCGCAAGCGCCTGCTCGGCATTGCGCCGCTGGCGCTGAGCATGCAAGGCGGTATCCACTGAATCCAGCAATTTCAGCGGCGTGAGGCTGCGCACCGACTGGGCCAGCTTACGCAATTGTTGCTGGTACTCATTGACCTCAGTGGCCTCTTTCAACAGCTGCCGCATGGCGCGCTCCTGGGCCGCCAGTGCCCGCGCACGCGCCCCCTGCCCGAACACCAGCTCGCCATCGTCGATATCACATCGCCACATGCTGTAGTTACCGCTGGCCAGTCCCTCCGGGGTAAGTCCGCGGCGGGTGCCGCGCAGCTCGGCCGCATCCCGGACCTGCATTACGGAGCCGTAGGACGCACGCAGGTAATACTCAGCGGTTTTGTGGTTGAACGACATCAGTTCAATAATGGACTTTTTCGGGGTTTCCATCCGCTCAGCATCAGCTCGAGCCTTGTCTCCCTGAATCACACGCGCGCGGTTATTTTTTCCCGTCATGGCCCGGACGATGCTGATAGCTTCCGCTTCAAACCGGGTGTCCACAATGATGGAGAACCGGGCACCGCCCAGATAGCCCTCCACCGCCATCTGCCAGCGCTCGTCCAGCACTTCCACAAAATCGCACAGCACCTGCGGCTCTGCCTGCGGGCACTGCTCGCGGATAGCGGCCAGGGCCTGGTCCACATAGGGGGGATAATGCACCCGGTTGGACTGCAGGTAGTGAATTCGAGACTCCTGCTGCTGCAGCGCCTTTTGCAACTGGTGGGTTTTCTGTTCACCACGGGAAACCAGATCGTTTACAAGATCCCGCAATGTCACCTGCCCTGGCTCGGCATCGGTGATCTGCTGCACCAGCCGGTTTTGCAACGCCTCCACCATCGCCACCTGCTCCCGCAACGACTCCTGCGCAGAGAGATCAATCCAGTCCTTGCCGAGCAACCCTTGCAGCTCCGGCAAGCCATCTTCCCGAACGACCGCTTTCAGGGATTTAAGTAAACCACCATCACTGAATGCGGGGATTTCCAGGGACACGGAAGTACTGTGTAACAGCGACAAAAGATCGGCGGCTGCCGCTTGGTTCGCGGTAAAAATCTGTTGCTGGGTCGCCAGCGGCGCGACCAGTGAAGAAAGTGAGCGATTGGCATCAGCGATTTTCTGGTCCAGCTCATCTTTGCTACGCAGTGCGGCAATTCCCTGGCGTTGAGCCTGGATCGATACCAGTTGCTCATTGAGCAGTCGTTCACGCCCCTCCGACAGCTGGATTTCCTGCGCGGTGCGCTCCAGTTCTGCACGGGTGTCCTTCTGCCGGTTTTTGCCTTCCAGATAGGTTTTCTGCACCCGCAACTGCTGGTGTTTCGCCAGCAGATATTCCTGCACGCGCAATTGCAGCCACTGCCCGGTATACATATCCGCAGATTCGGCAATGCGCTGAAGACTGTCGACACGGTCGACAATCTCCCGAGCCTCCTGCTCCATACCGTGGATGGTTTTCATCAACTCGGAGACGGAACGGATGGCCTCGCCCAGATCGCGTTTTTCCAGCACCTCCTGGGCGACAAAATCGTTAATGCTTTTTACCGGCTTATACGCCATAAAGTTGGCAAAGGTGCGTGCAGCGTGAGTGGCCTCCCGGTCCGGCACGGCGTCTTTACGTCCACGCAATGCACCGTAAAGACGACGCAGATAGGCCTTCTTTTTGTCGTACTGCTCGACCTTGTCGAACTGCTTGCCAATCACGCCGTAAAAGCGGTCCAGCGGCAACAGATGTTTGCCGTCCTGATACTCCCGGATAAAATCACTCATCCCCAGCTGTTCGCCGGGAATGACAAAGAACTTCAGACTGTCCTGCCTGGCCTGGGCGGGTTTGGCACTGGTATCCAGGTGCGCGCGGATCCCCATGATTGCCGTAAATGGCTCACTGTCTTCGCCTTCGGTCGGATGAAAAATACCTGTGATATAGCAATCGGTAGGTTGCAGGCGTGCATAGCTGCCATCATCACAACCTAGCACGTAAGACGCCAGTGTCCGCACCTGTTTGCCACCACGACCACGCTGGGTGGTTTCATCCTGACCTGGGTTAAAGGTGAACAGCGTATCGTGCGCGGCGGTCATCAGCGTCTGAATGGCATCCGCAGCCGTAGTCTTGCCGGAGCCATTACCACCGGAGAACAGGTTAATCGGGCCAAAATCATATTCCAGCTGGGGAATGTTGCCCCAGTTGATCAGGATGAGTTTTTTCAGAAACATGGAATTCAGGACTCGCTGAACAAACTGTGGTCTTCGCTTTCCGGGGTGATCCGCCCGATTTCCTCGTTCACTTTTTCGGACTCATTGAGCAATTGTTCCAGTGCGGATTCAGAAACAAACTGAGCGATAGTCGGACGCACCCGCAGTAGGGTATCAACCACGGCCTCACTGTCTTCGCCGAGAAACTGAACAAGGCGCAGCTGTCGCAACTTTTTCAGCAGCAGTTTGCGCTCCACCTGTTTGTCCGGCAGCGACATTTTGAGCAGATTGCGCATGCCGAACTCCAGCGCTTCCAGAGTCAGGGCCACACATCCCTGATCATCAACTTGCCCCTCCCGTAAGGATTTGTCGTATTCCACCCGCAACACGAGAATTGCGGCGACCTCCTGCTGGGTGAGACGCGCGCGGAAGCCACCGTGGTGAGGCTCTTCCTGATCTGGCATACCAGGAACTTCCGCCCCCGGCGGATACACGCGAATAAACTGGAAGCGACTGTCGTGCTGCAGGCGTAATCCGAGCGGTGCGATCCACTCACGGATTAGCCGCTCACAACGCTGGAAGCGATCGTAAAGCACGGTTTCCACATTGCTTTCGTCCCGGCAGATTACGCCGTAATCCAGCAGGCGCACCAGCAGTTCGGAAAACTCATTGTGAGTCAGCCGGCACTGGGTCAGCGCCTCTTCCAAAGCCTGTTCAATCACGATTATTCAGCCCAGATTTCATTTCAAGCGTGTATTCATCAAATTGCGCGAAGTAGTCGTTACTCGCAACCTCCCCAGTAAACGTCACCTCCATGAAGGGACCACTGCCGTCCTGGGATACTGCGGCTGCCTCCAGAGCGTGGCTCATGGCAAGCAGGTCACGGGCGGTATTCAGCGGCAGATCACGGCTGCTGACTTTCTGCCCGCGTCCCAGCGCATTGCTCAAATAGCGACGCAGATCGCCGCCATTAAAATTGAACGCCTGATCGAGCAATTGTTGCAGGACAATTTCCCGCTGGCTGTCCTCGCTTATGGGCGCGTCCTCTTCCATCCGCGTATTCACTGGCGCACGGCGGCTGCGCTGCCAGAGTTGGATTTGTTTCGGGTCAAACAACCTGAGCTGGAAGGACGCCAGCTGATCCCCCAGCTGATTCAACAGCACATCGCGATGCGGCGACTTACCGAGATCCTGACATAGATCGGTAAATGCACCCTCGGTGTGACTCTGCAGATAACTGAGCTGACGGATGATAATTTCAGCCCGTTTGGTAAAGCCCTGCAGTGCGTGGCGCAGTGCCGGCAGCTTCACCTCACAGGCGCGACGCATACGATCTTCAATGGTATCCAGCATCAGCCAGAGGACGGATTGCCCCTCACTGTAGAGTTCCGGCAACTGTTGGCGAAGGCGGCGCTCCCATTCAGCCTTCTTACTATTGTCCTTGCGGCGAATTAGGCCGATAACGCGGCTAATGCTGTCGCGGTGCTTCTCCACGCTGTCGGCGGAAAGACGGATGGCCAGATCCGGCTGGAAGCGGCTCTCCATAAAAGAGAAGAACTCTTCTGTGGCCTGCTGCACCAGGATCTGGGCTTCTACTTCCCGCACCAGTTCCCGCTTACGCTCTTCCAATTCCGCAATCATGTCGGTGAAGTCGGCGACGATCCGCTCGGAATACTCCCATGCGTCGATCAGGTCGTAGACCTCACCGCGACTGTTGAAGGCTTCCAGCGCATTCAGTGTATTGCGGGTGTTGCGGTGCCGGGTGCGCACACGGGTACTGTTCAGCTCGACCAGAGGTTGGGTAAACAGGCGACCACGGCGGCTGAAGGGGAAGGACACGGAAAGCGTGGCCGTATCCACCAGCTTTTCCAGCCAGCCAAATTCCACCAGGCTGTTCAGCACCCAAACCGATTGCTCGCGCAGATTGCGAAAACGTCCTTCCGGCTCGCCGCTGTCCTCGCTGTCGAGTTGCGGCGCACGTGTGAGAGCCTCGGCGAAGATTTCCAGGATCTGTTCGCGATTCAGCGACTCACCGTAATCCGCCTTGGCAGTGTACAGCCGCTCATATAACAGGCGCAGGCACTCCACCACCTGCTCGCGGTATTTACCGGTCAGTGGGCGAAAAAAATGCTGGTGGGAATCTGCAAAAAACAACGCAGCGATTTCCGTTTACCTGGAGAAGTGCTTAGTTGTCTTCCGGTTTCTGGTTCAATACGCAGTATTTGGTATAGTCGCCGGCGTCTTTGAAGCTCCAGTCCCCCTTGGGGGTTTCGTCCATTTTTTTGCACCAGGCATCGGAGCCCCGCTTGGGTTCACAGGCGGTGAGGGTCAGGACGGCAATGGAAGCGATGACGAGACTCAGAATATTTTTCATGGCCGATTTCTTCTGGTTTGATTTTTGTTTTGGTTTATTGCGCAGTTGCGCACCGTCTTTCTTTGTAGAAGCCTGCTTGCAGGCGAACGGTTCGAAGCGCTTGACTATTCGCCTGCAAGCAGGCTTCTACAATGGGATTGCATTCAATCCCGGGCTTACTCCCTCCGCCATTTGGTGCCTTCACGGCTATCTTCCAGCACCACCCCTTTCGCCTTCAGTTCTTCTCGAATTTCATCGGCACGCGCGAAATTGCGCTCGACTTTGCTCTGTTGGCGCTCGGCGATCAGGGCTTCGATTTCATCTTCGCTGATCTCGTCACCACCACGGGATTGTTTAAACCAGGCTTCCGCATCCAACTGCAGAATCCCCAGCATTTCGCCGGCCGCCAGCAGCTGGCCCTTGAGCGTGGGCTTGTCGGCATCGGCTGCCTTGTTCAATTCGCGCGCCAGCTGGTGCAGCTCGCTGATCGCGATGGGGGTATTCAGGTCGTCGTGAAGGGCTTCGATAAATGCGGAGCCTTCCAGATTCGTATCAGCCGCTTCGACGGATTGGGTTTCACGCAGCGCACCGTACAGACCGTCGAGGGTACGCCAGGCCTGATCCAACAGATCCGCGCTGAAGTTCAGCTCGGAGCGGTAGTGGGCAGACAACAATGCGAAGCGCAGTACTTCACCGGGGTACTGTTGCAGCAGATCGTTGACCATGCGGAAGTTGCCCAGGGATTTGGACATTTTCTCGCCGTCAATGTTGACGTAGCCGTTGTGCATCCAGTAACGCACAAAGTCTTTACCGTTGGCACAGCAGCTCTGGGCGCGCTCGTTCTCATGGTGCGGGAAGGTGAGATCACGACCACCGCCGTGGATATCAATGGTATCCCCGAGGTGCTTCTTGATCATCGCCGAACATTCAAGGTGCCAACCCGGACGGCCGTAACCCCAGGGGCTGTTCCAACCTGGTTCATCTTCGGAAGACGGCTTCCACAGCACGAAATCTCCGGCGTATTTTTTATACGGCGCAACTTCCACACGGGCACCGGCGAGCATATCGTCCAGGGAGCGCTTGGAGAGTTTGCCGTAATCCTCCATGGACTGCACGGCGAAGAGCACATGGCCTTCCGCTGCATAGGCATGGCCCTTCTCCACCAGACGCTCGATCATCGCGATCATTTCCGGCAGATGCTCGGTGGCGTATGGAGTGACGTCCGGCTGCAGGTTGTTCAGCGCCTGCATATCCTCGACATAGGCCTGGGCATAGCGCGCGCTGAGCGCCGCAATTTCCTCGCCGTTTTCCCGCGCTGCCTTCATGATTTTGTCGTCGATATCGGTGATATTGCGCGCGTAGATCACATCGCTGTAAAGCGTTTTCAGAACCCGATACAGAGTATCGAAGACCACCACCGGACGCGCGTTGCCGATATGCACACGGTTGTATACGGTCGGGCCGCACACGTACATACGCACACGGTTTTCCTGCAGGGGTTTGAAGAGTTCTTTTTCACCGGAGAAGGTGTTGTGGAGCTTGAGAGACATCGCTTCCCGCTAGTATTTTCTGTGTATTCATACGGAGTGAACGATGCAGCTCGCCCACTCCGCGCGATCCGTGCCATTGCCGGTATCAGTTGTCCTGCTCTTTTGCCCAGGAATCACGCAACCCGATGGTGCGGTTGAACACGGGCTTTTCAGCACTGCCATATTTACTGTCGCGGCAGAAATACCCGTTGCGTTCGAACTGATAGCCCTGACCAACCTGGGCCTCAGCAAGGCTGAGTTCGGCCTTACAGCCGCTCAGGATTTTCAGGTTGTCCGGGTTAACCGAATCCAGGAAGTTCTTATCGCCGACGTCCGGGGATTCATCATTGAACAGGCGGTCGTACAGACGCACCTCACAATCCACATGGCTGTCCGCAGACACCCAGTGAATCACGCCCTTGGGTTTGACGCCATCCGCGGGATCTTTGCCCAGGGTATCCAGATCCACAGAACACAGCAGCTCGACGATGTCACCGGCCTCGTTCTTGATAACTTCGTCTGCCTGGATCACATAGGCGTTGCGCAGGCGCACTTTTTTACCCAGCACCAGACGCTTGTATTTCTTGTTGGCTTCCTCGCGGAAATCTTCCTGCTCGATATACACGGTTTTGCCAAACGGCAGCTCCCGGGAAGGCAGATCGTCGCGCACCGGGTGACCGGGGGCCTTCAGCATTTCCTGCTGGCCTTCCGGGTAGTTGGTGAGGGTGACTTTGAGGGGTTCCATCACACACATGGCGCGCGGGGCGTTCTTGTCCAGATCGTCGCGGATCGCATATTCGAGCATGCCCATATCGACAGTGGAATCCGCGCGGGTGACCCCGATCATTTCGCAGAACTGACGGATGGAAGCCGGGGTGACGCCGCGGCGGCGCAGGCCGGAAATGGTCGGCATGCGCGGATCGTCCCAGCCGTCAACGAAACCTTCATCCACCAGCTGCTTGAGTTTGCGCTTGGAGACGACGGTGTAGTTCAGATGCAGGCGGGCAAATTCGTACTGGCGCGGGCGCGCAGGCACCGGCAGATTTTCGATAAACCAGTCGTACAACGGCTTGTGGTCTTCGAACTCCAGTGTACAGATGGAGTGGCTGATCCCCTCAATGGCGTCGGACTGACCGTGGGCAAAGTCATAACTCGGGTAAACACACCATTTGTCACCAGTCTGATGGTGGGCCATTTTCTTGATGCGGTAGATAACCGGATCGCGCAGATTGATGTTCGGTGCGGCCATATCGATTTTGGCGCGCAGACTGCAGCTGCCCTCATCGAACTCACCCGCGGTCATACGCGCGAACAGGTCCAGATTTTCCTCAACCGAGCGCTCGCGGTACGGACTGTTTTTCCCCGGCGCCTTCAGGCTGCCGCGGTATTCACGGGCCTGCTCCGGCGTCAGGTCGCAGACGTAGGCCTTGCCCTCCTTGATCAGGTGGATGGCCCACTGGTGCAGCTGATCGAAATAATCCGAGGTGTACTTTGCCTTTCCGGCCCACTGGAAGCCAAGCCACTCCACATCGCGCTTGATGGATTCGACGTATTCCTCGTCTTCCTTGGCCGGATTGGTGTCGTCAAAGCGCAGGTTGCACTCGCCGCCGAACTCTTTCGCCAGACCAAAATTCAGGCAAATGGATTTGGCGTGACCGATATGCAGGTAGCCATTGGGCTCAGGCGGGAAACGGGTGGTCAACTGGCTGACCCGGCCCTCGGCCAGATCTTCGCGGATGATGTTCTGTAAGAAGTGAGCGGGCTTGCTCTCGGATGTCATAGCTTTCTCTATATACAGCTGTACGAACTAAGCGCGGGATTATAACGCAGTTAAACGTTACCGCATGGGGTTTTGATTGGCGATGTCGGGGCTGGGATCGGCGCGGCGATAAGAGTATCATGCCGCCCGAAACCGACCCGGACAGGACAATTTATGATCACTCTGCACACTACGCACGGCGATATCGCCATCGAACTGGACTTTGACAAGGCCCCGAAGACCGCCGCGAATTTCCTGCAGTATTGCCGCGACGACTTTTACACCGGCACCATCTTTCACCGGGTAATCAACAACTTCATGATCCAGGGCGGCGGCATGACCCCGAACATGGACCAGAAGCCCACCCGCGAGTCCATCGAGAACGAAGCGGACAACGGCCTCAAGAACGACACCGGCACTCTGGCCATGGCGCGCACCATGGACCCGCACTCCGCCACCGCCCAGTTCTTCATCAACGTGAAGGACAATGACTTCCTGAACTTCCGCTCCAAAGACACCCAGGGCTGGGGCTACTGCGTATTCGGCAAGGTGGTCGACGGCATGGATGTGGTGAACAAAATCAAGGAAGTGCCCACCGGCAGCAACGGCTTCCACCAGGACGTGCCCACCGAGAGCATTGAGATTACCGGCGTAACCGTCTCTGACGCTTACGCTGACAAGTAATCCCCAGCACCAAAGGGCGGAGTTCTCCAGTGGCCAGCTACCTTATTTCCGACCTGCACCTGGATGAATCCCGCCCGGACATCACCCGGGCCTTTTATGACTTCCTCGAAGGCCCGGCCGCCGGTGCCGACGCTCTGTACATACTTGGTGATTTTTTCGAAGTATGGATCGGAGACGATGATGATGCCCCCCTCCCACGCGAGGTGGCGCGCCATCTGAAAGCCTATCGGGAGCGCGGCACCCCGGTGTTTCTCATGCACGGTAATCGAGACTTTCTGCTGGGTGAGGACTATGCCGCGCGCTGCGGTGCGAAACTGCTGGCAGACCCCACCGAGATCGAACTTGCCGGTCAGAAGGTACTGCTGATGCACGGCGACAGCCTCTGCACCCTCGATCAGGAGTACATGGCATTCCGCCAGCAGGCGCGTAACCCTCAGTGGCAACAGGCGCTGCTCGCCAAATCCCTGGAAGAACGGCGCCAGATCGCCGCGCAGATCCGCGCCGTCTCCAAGTCCATGAACAGCCGCAAGGCGGAAGACATAATGGATGTCACGCCTGACGAAGTGATTCGCGTCATGGCCGAACACGACGTCCACACCCTGATCCACGGCCACACCCACCGCCCCGCACGCCACGCACTCACGGTAGATGGCAAACCCGCGGAACGCCTCGTACTGGGTGATTGGGGAACGCAGGGCTGGTGTATCAGAGCGGATGAAAACGGGTTGGAACTGATGCACTGGCCCCTCACACAAGAGTCGTGATCCGGCGCCGCCACCTCGGCGAGCACGAAAAAGTCTCAACGTAAACGACAAAGCGCCTGCCGCCCGCCGGTTTTCACCGGGGTCGGCAGGCGC
The DNA here is from genome assembly GCF_002959965.1 of Microbulbifer pacificus. NCBI lineage: Bacteria > Pseudomonadati > Pseudomonadota > Gammaproteobacteria > Cellvibrionales > Microbulbiferaceae > Microbulbifer > Microbulbifer pacificus. The sequence continues at coordinate 883,924 of NZ_PREV01000027.1, read as the reverse complement.
TTTCACATCTCCGGGCCCCTCCCTGGCGGAGTGCCCGAAGGCAGTCAATGGGCGGCCGGCAGCACCTTCTGTCTATCGTCCCCCATATCCACCAGCTGCAACGCTTTTTCCGCAGCCTGCAGCGCCTCATTCAGAGTGTCGAAGGTTCCCTGTGCGGGGATGCGACCGTTAAGCCCCGTCAACACCTTGTGTACCTCTTCGTTCATACCCGCAAGGAACAACTGCTTGCCACTATCCTTCGCGTCGGAGGCGATGGTTTCCACCGCCAGCGCTGCAGACAGATCCAGGAAGGGCACCGAAGAAAAGTCCAGAATCAGCACGCGGGACTGATCACTGCTCTGCTCGCGCACGTGGTGGCCAAGATCCGCCGCTGCGCCAAAGCTCAGCGGGCCGCTGAACTCGAACAGGGCGATACGGTCGCGGTTGCGCTGGAGAATCGCCTTCTCGTCTTCGCTGTCGAGATGCTCCGGCAGATTGCGCAGATGCTCGATCTGCAGACGCGCCACCTGTTTGACGTAGGCCAGCGCCGCCAGCACCACACCTACGCCGACGGCGGTAATCAGGTCGACGAATACTGTCATCCCCAGCACCAGCACCATCAGCAGAAGATCCCAGCGGGGTCCCTGGTGGGCACGTTTCAGGTATTTCCAGTCGATGATATCGAGACCGACCTTAACGAGAATACCGGCCAGCACAGCCTGCGGAATATTCTCCGCCAGCGGGCCGAGCCCCAGCGCCACCGCCAATAGCACCAGGGCGTGCACCATACCTGATATACGAGTCTGGCCACCGGAGCGAATATTGACCACCGTACGCATGGTCGCACCGGCACCGGCAATACCGCCGATAAACCCCGCCGCCGCGTTACCGATACCCTGCCCGATCAATTCTTTGTTGCTGTGGTGCCGGGTACGGGTCATGTTGTCCGCGACCAGCGAGGTCAACAGGCTGTCGAGAGAGCCCAACACTGCCAGGATAATCGCCGCCTCAACCACCAGCATCATCTGGTCACCACCAAACACCGGCATATGCAGTTCGGGCAACCCAGTGGGGATACTGCCGAGTACAGGCACATCCAGAGCAAAGAACGCAACCAGCGTACCGGCAATCAGTGCCGCCAGCGGTGCGGGAACATAGCGCCCCCACTTTGCCGGCCACAGATAAACCATGGCCAGCGTGGCGAGACCGAGCAGCAGGTTGGCAGGATGTATATCCGACAGCGCTTCCGGCACATTACCCAGCGCCCCGAGAGTACCGCTGGGCGAGGCATGTCCAAGCAGCGGGTTTAGCTGCAGGATAATGATGATGACACCAATACCGGTCATGAAACCGGAAATCACCGGGTACGGCACCAAGCGGATGTAGTGCCCAACGCCCAGCACGCCGAACGCCACCTGCAGCGCACCGGCGAGAATCACCGCGGTAAAAATCAGCGACGCATCGCCAGATAGACTGGCAAACAGCCCCGCCAGCACGACCACCATCGGACCGGTAGGACCGGAGATTTGCGGCCCGGTGCCGCCGAACAGCGCGGCAAAAAAACCAACGGCAATAGCACCGTACATACCCGCCATCGGGCCAAGGCCCGAGGCCACACCCAGCGCCAGCGCCAGGGGCAGCGCAACCACACCGGCGGTGATACCCCCAGTGATATCACCGCGCACATTGGACAAATCAAACTTCATGACAGCTCAACCTCATTGAAACTACTCGGCTTCCTTGCCAGGACGCCACCATCTCAGACCGTGCAACACGGACGGTGAAACCGCGGTGTGTTACTCGCCGCAGGCACTGCCGATTGCCGATTCCGGCAAATCGCCAAACAGGGCGCGATAGCGCTCATCCATCGGCTTGAATTCCCGGGCTTCCTCGTCGAGGCACAGCACCTCACCACTGCCGATGTTGTATACCCAGCCGTGCAGGGTAATTCCGCCATTGGCAATACCACTGGCAACAGACGGATGGGTGCGCAGGTGCTGCAGCTGCTGAATGACGTTTTCGCAGATCACTTCGTCCAGATGATCTGTGCACAGATCGCCGTGGCGCCCGCGCACCACTTCCGTAGCGGACCGGCAGTGACCCAGCCACTCCTTCACATGGGGCAGGCCTTCGAGCTTCTCCGGGGCGATGGCACCTTTCATGGCACCGCAATCGGTGTGGCCGCACACCACGATGTGGGAGACACCCAATGCCGCCACCGCGAACTCGATAGAGGCCGTCATGCCGCCGGTCTGGCTGCTATGGGGGGGGACGACATTGCCGGCGTTGCGACAGATAAACAGCTCGCCGGGTTCGGTCTGCGTCACCAGATTCGGGTCAATGCGGGAGTCCGCACAGGTGATGAACAGCACCTCGGGATTCTGGCCGTCCGCCAACTTGGAAAAACGTTCCTGTTTTGACGGAAAAACTTCTCTCTGAAACTTCGCCACGCCAGAAATTACATGCTCCATGAGAACTCCTTACTGAAATACAAAACTGGGCAATCAGGTTCGAATCCATTATTTTGTGATAGTTCAATAAGTTAAAATACTATTTGCTGATAACTTATAGTTATCAGTGCCACTGGAGCCACCATGCCCGCAAGTGCGAATCCCCCGAGTTTCAAGCAACTGGAATATTTTGTGACCATTGCATCGCACTCCAATTTCCGCCGCGCCGCCGAAGAGCTGCGGGTCAGCCAGCCGGCCCTCACCACCCAGATTCGCGCACTGGAAACTGCGCTCGGCATCCCACTGTTTGAACGTTCACGCTCGGGAACCCTGCTGACCCCGGAGGGGCGCGAGCTGCTGGAGCAGGCACGCCAGCTGATACTCGGCATGCGGGAATTTACCGAACACGCCGAACTGATTTCCCAGGGACACCAGAGCACCTACAAACTGGGTGTACCTCCTACGCTCGGGCCCTATCTGCTTCCCAACGTGCTTCCCACACTGCACGCGCGCCACCACCGACTGAAGCTCTATGTGCGTGAAGCTCCCCCGCGGCTTCTGCTGCAATCACTCGCAGAGGGCGCCTATGACATCGCCATCGTGCCACTGCCGGTGACCCGCGATGACATCGCGGTAGAGCCGCTGTTCACCGAGCCCCTCAAATTCGTCGTTCCCGCGGACCACCGCCTGGCAGGTAAATCCCAGGTGACACCATCGCAACTGCGCGGCGAAAAAGTGCTGACCCTCGAGGATCAGCATCACTTTCACCACCAGGTGCAAGAAATCTGCCAGCGCCTGGGCGCGCAGCTGCAGCGTGACTACGAAGGCACGAGCCTCGACACATTGCGGCAGATGGTTGTGATGGGGTTGGGGGTCGCATTTCTGCCCGGGCTCTACGTCCATTCAGAAATGCATAACCCGGAAGCACTGCATGTCAGCGAATTGAAATCGAAACCGATTCGCCGGCAACACGGGCTGGTGTGGCGGGCAAGTGCGCCCGCGCGGCGGTTCTACCGCGGACTGGCCGCAGACTTAAGAGAGATCATCCACGAAAGACTCGGGGATGTAGTTACGGTGGACAGGTAACCGGCCGGTCAGGCAAGCGCGGGCACGCCACTGTGGAAACGGAAATCCCCATCAACGCTTTCTATCAGGGACTTCTCCACTTCGAGCAACTGCCGGATTCTCGGCGCAATATCCTCATCGGCCACCCTCTGCGCGAGGGTCAGGTAATCGCGAAAGTGACGCGCCTCCGACTTGAGCAGTGACAGATAGAACCTCTGCAGCTCATCGTCCAGATGGGGTGCCACTTTGGCAAAACGCTCGCAGGAGCGCGCCTCGATGATGGCACCACAGATCAGCGTATCCACCAACCTGCCCGGCTCCGCACCGCGCACCTGCTCGCGCAACCCCGCCGCATAGCGGGATGCACTGACGTGGGGATACTCAATCCCGCGCTTTTTCATGATCGCAATGACCTGCTCAAAGTGCCGCAGCTCCTCACGCGCCAGCCGCGACATTTTGTTCAGCAGATCAAAATTGTCGAGATAGCGAAACATCAGATTCAGCGCGGTCCCCGCCGCTTTCTTCTCACAGTTGGCGTGATCCACCAGCATCATCTCGGGCTCCGCAAGCGCCGCCTGCACCCAGGTATCCGGCGTCTGGCACAGCAGAAATTCGTGAATGGCGGAAAGGTCGGGAACAGGGTGACTCATATTGGTGGACCGGGGACTCTACTGCGGGCACCGGCAGAGGGCCAACCTGGCCTGCCGGACGATGTTTAGGCTGCGGATTATAACGCCGCCCCAGGGTTTGTGCTGATCAACCTCAACCTTCAGGTTCGCACAGGAGGGAATTGGGGTGTAGATTGTGTTCAATCAATTTGGTAACGGCTTATTAAGTGGATTAATATTTCCAAGACTCACATGCCTTAAAAGCCGGGCCTCCCCGGCAAGCTTATCAATATCGAGCACTAACCCGATGCCCCAGCCCCCGCTGAAACCACTGATTGCAAAACTGCAGCCAACTCTGGATGCACTCCACCGGGACGCCGCCACACTGGCGGATCAAATGCGGAGTCTGGACAACCAAACTCGCCCGTGGCAACACTTTCTGCTGAAACCCGACTTTGCGGCTGACGCAGCAAATCAGCTGCTCGCGCACTCGGAACAGCCATTTGACAATCCCTTCTCTCTAGCCGGCACACTTTTCGCCCAGTTGAGTTACAGCGACGAAATGGCCTCGGGAGATGCACGCAATACGTTACAGATTCCAGGGCTGCTCGCAGTTCCCACCGGCGTCATCGAGCTCGCACAAGCCCTGAACGTTAAAAAAGCGGAATTCCAGCAGTTGACGTCCGCGATCAAAGACGCGCTGGCACCCCGCCCTGCACTTGAGAGAGATAGAATTCTTCGCGATCTGCTGGCCGATGCCGGCTATCCGCGCGCACATCTGCGCCACTGTTATCGCCAGATACTGCTTTGCCCCGAAAAGCCCGATGCCATCGCACTCAGTTGGATCAAGGCACGTAAATCCATCAAGAAAGTCAGCGTCGACTGGTGCGAAAGAAAGCTGATACAACTGGACCCACAAGGCCAGGATGCGGGCATTCAATACCAGCGCCAATTGCTGGCTGGACTACACAACACTCGTCACGACTGCCTGCGCCAAGTGCAGATCCAGAGTCGCCCCAACCTGCAGGTTGCGGAGATTTTTCGCATGGAAAAGGAAGAGATTTACCGACAGGTGGGCTACTCGGCCATGCCGGTATTGGTACAGGGAGGCGAGACCCGGGAATTGCCAGACTTTACCCGGGTAGATCACCATCCACCGGTTTCACGCCGGCGCACACGGAAAGACCTGAAAATCGAACCCACACCGTTTCTCGCCGCTCTCAGGGTGCACCTGATCGCCAAAACGTATTAGTAGCCAGAACCCCTCACCCGGGACCGTACGAGACATGGATGCCGGTGACGAGCGCACAGGAGTGTATTCACAGCGCGTCTCGGCAGAGGGGTATTCATTCCCTCCTCCCCGTGAGTAAAAACAAATCCTAATACGGAAGCACGCGCCTCAGGCGCTACAGAGCCCAGGCGCCACAAAACGCTGGAAATAGGCTACAGATAACGCATAAAAATCTTCATCAATGCGCTTGCGCAATTCCACCAACGAAACTCCGCGGGCCGCCGGTGTCGGTCGCAATCCATACTCAGCGGGGTCTTGAATCTGACTGGCGCCCGCGCGCAGTAATTCAAAAACCCAGCAATACGGACTCTGGTCCTCATTGAAACGAATTTGTTGGTGACGCATCTGTGTCAGCAACAGATTCTGGTCCACAATTTCCAGCTGACTGCGCACGGCATTTGCAAGATATCCGTCACGGCGTTCCGCTATGATTTGGCGCTGCTCTTCGGAATACGCGTTCCAATTGATCACCTCATGGGCAAAGCGCTTACAGCCGCGACACACGTTGTCTCCGATTCCTGTGGAACAGACACCGATGCAGGGTGTACGCACTTTTTTGTAAATCGCCATGGAGCGTGGATACCTCGTGGTCCTGCAGGAACGGATTAGCCGTGTGAAAGCGAGCGGCAGAGAATAGCATTTTTGCTGAGCGGTTTGGTCCATTCACCACATGGATATATCAATGGCCCTCACACGGCCGAGCCCCGCAAAAATGCGATTAATTCTCACTTCCGGAATGGCAATTAAACGACCTTTATTCACGAAGTGAATGGTCGAAATTTGCGTAAGTTATTGATTTTTCAACGAACTTAACAGGGTCTAGCCTTTAATGTAGAATTCGCCACCCGCCTCCAGCGGCCATTGTTGATTATCGGAGTTCGGCTGGCGCAGAAGTCACATCCGGATTCCTGGAAAGCTGTTGGTTCTACCCCACATACAGAGAGGGAATTATCCGTGCTTGAAGCCTATCGCAAACACGTCGCCGAGCGCGCCGAACAAGGTATCCCGCCCAAGCCCCTGAGCGCCGAACAGGTGGCCGGTCTGGTTGAATTGCTGAAAAACCCACCCGCCGGTGAAGAGCAGGAGCTGCTGGACCTGATCACCAACCGCGTTCCCCCAGGCGTAGACGAAGCGGCCTACGTAAAAGCCGGCTTCCTCACCGCCATCGTCAAGGGTGAGGCGACCTCTCCGCTGATCGACGGCGAACACGCCACCAAACTGCTGGGCATGATGCTCGGCGGATACAACATCTCCACCCTGGTAGAGCTGCTGGACGACAACAACCTGGCCGCACTGGCCGGTGAACAGCTGAAAGACACCCTGCTGATGTTCGACGCCTTCCACGACGTGGAAGAAAAAGCCAAAGCCGGCAACGAAGTCGCCAAAGCGGTGATCCAGTCCTGGGCTGACGGCGAGTGGTTCACCAAGCGCGCCAAGGTGCCGGAAAGCATCAAGGTTGCCGTATTCAAGGTCACCGGCGAAACCAACACCGACGATCTGTCTCCGGCGCCCGATGCCTGGTCCCGTCCGGACATCCCCCTGCATGCGCGTGCCATGTACAAAATGACCCGCGACGGCCTGACTCCGGAAGAACACGGCGTCACCGGCCCGCTGAAACAAATTGAAGAAGTACAGGCCAAAGGGCTCCCGGTCGCCTTCGTGGGCGACGTGGTGGGTACCGGTTCTTCCCGTAAGTCCGCCACCAACTCCGTACTCTGGTTCTTCGGCGACGACCTGCCGGGCGTACCGAACAAGAAAGGCGGCGGCATCTGCATCGGCGGCAAAGTTGCGCCGATCTTCTACAACACCATGGAAGATGCCGGCGCACTGGTGTTCGAAGCACCGGTTGACGAGCTGAACATGGGCGACGTGATCGAAATCCGCCCCTACGACGGCAAGATTCTGTCTGAAGACGGCAAAGTCCTGTCCGAGTTCGCACTGAAATCCGACGTGCTGCTGGACGAAGTTCAGGCCGGCGGTCGTATCAACCTGATCATCGGCCGCGGCCTGACCACCAAGGCCCGTGAATCTCTCGGCCTCGGCGCGTCTGACCTGTTCCGCAAGCCCGAGCAGCCCGCCGACACCGGCAAGGGCTACACCCTGGCCCAGAAAATGGTGGGCAAGGCCTGTGGCGTGGAGGGTATCCGTCCCGGCACATACTGCGAGCCGAAAATGACCACCGTTGGCTCCCAGGACACCACCGGCCCGATGACCCGCGACGAGCTGAAAGATCTGGCGTGCCTGGGCTTCTCCGCGGACCTCACCATGCAGTCCTTCTGCCACACCGCGGCCTACCCGAAGCCCGTGGATATCGACACCCAGCACACCCTGCCGGACTTCATCATGAACCGCGGCGGCGTTTCCCTGCGCCCGGGTGACGGCATCATCCACAGCTGGCTGAACCGCATGCTGCTGCCGGACACCGTAGGTACCGGTGGTGACTCCCACACCCGCTTCCCGATGGGCATCTCCTTCCCCGCCGGTTCCGGTCTGGTCGCGTTTGCCGCAGCCACCGGCGTTATGCCGCTGGATATGCCGGAATCCGTACTGGTGCGCTTCAAGGGCGAACTGCAACCGGGTATCACCCTGCGCGATCTCGTGCATGCCATCCCCTACTACGCGATTCAGGAAGGCCTGCTGACCGTCGAGAAAAAAGGCAAGAAGAACATCTTCTCCGGCCGCATCCTCGAGATCGAAGGTCTGGATCACCTGACCGTGGAGCAGGCATTCGAACTGTCCGACGCCTCCGCCGAGCGTTCCGCAGCCGGCTGTACCATCAAGCTGCCGGAAGAAGCCATCGCCGAGTATCTGCGTTCCAATATCACCCTGCTGCGCTGGATGATTGCGGAAGGTTACGGCTCCAAGCGCACTCTGGAGCGCCGCGCGCGCGCCATGGAAGAGTGGCTGGCCAACCCGCAGCTGATGAGCGCTGACGCCGACGCGGAATACGCCGCTGTAATCGAAATCGACCTGGCCGACGTGAAAGAGCCGATCGTGTGCGCCCCGAACGACCCGGACGACGCCCGCCTGCTCTCCTCCGTTGCTGGCGACAAAGTGGACGAAGTGTTCATCGGGTCCTGCATGACCAACATCGGCCACTTCCGTGCTGCCGGTAAACTGCTGCAGCAGCACAAAGGTGGCATCTCCACCCGCATGTGGATCGCTCCGCCCACCAAAATGGACGAGCACCAGCTGATGGAAGAAGGCTACTACAACATCTACGGCGCAGCCGGTGCCCGCACCGAAATGCCCGGATGTTCCCTGTGCATGGGCAACCAGGCGCGCGTGGCCGCGAACAGCACCGTGCTGTCCACCTCCACCCGCAACTTCCCCAACCGCCTGGGCGATGGTGCCAACGTGTACCTGACTTCTGCCGAGCTGGCATCTGTGGGCGCAATCCTGGGCAAACTGCCGACTCCTGAGGAGTACCAGCAGTACGCGCAGAACCTGAACTCCATGTCTGCGGAAATCTACCGCTACATGAACTTCGACCAGATTGAGGAGTTCCAGAAGTCTGCCGAAGAAGGCAAGCGCATCGCCGCTACCGAGATTCAGGATGTTGCTGTTTAAGTAACTGATTGGAACTCGATAAAAAAAGCCCCGCTCTCACGAGCGGGGCTTTTTATTTTGTGGCAATGGGACCTTGAAAATACCGATCAGTTGTCGCCACCAGATTGCGTCGGGCTACTCACTTCAACGCTTTGAAAGGGTTGAACCCCGAGCATCCAGCGAAGCGAGAATACGCTTCATTTCATCCGCTTCTTCCTGGGCCCGCTTTGCTTTCGCCGCTGCCATGGCTGCTTTTTCCGCTTCAATCCCGGCTTTGATGGCGCGTTCACGAGCGGCACTGCCGGTGCGTCCTGTCGCCAGCTTTTCCTTGACCGGCTTGGTGGTGCGCTTTCTGCTTGACGCAGGCGCGGTGCTCGCAACCAAAACCGCGGCACCTACGCCCGGACGCGGTTTCGGTTTGGGCTTCGACAACGCCGCTTTGGTCGCGCCCGGTAATACGGTTGTGATACCCACCAGGCTTTTTCCGTTGTAGGTATCCAGCGCCTCCTCAACCAGCTGTTGCAATTCCACACGATCCTCGGCCACCGCAAACAGCTCGACGGAGTATGATTGCCGACCAAAGACTTTCAGCTCCCTGTAAAATGGATGATCGATGCCGAGGGGAAGCGCGTCCTGCAATTGTTTGAAGCGGGCTTCGGGGGTCACGCCTTCGCGGGCGGTGCCCACCCACACATCGTCAGTCTCTTCATTTGTAAGGGTAAATACGATCATGGAACCTCAGTCAACATCATTGAGATGAAAAGTGATTTGCCAGTTCACGATTATCTGAATGGCCAAAAGGCCGCGCATTCTAATGATTTAAATCAAAAAGTGCAGACTTGACTTGAGGTGCTTTTACCATGAACTTGCCCGATAACATTTTCCACTGAAAAACGATGAATCTTCCCTATTTCCTCGGCTGTCCCCAATGGCAACACCCGGCGTGGCAGACTCGCCTTCCAACCGGCGCCGCACCGTTGGAACGCTACAGTCAGGTACTCAATTGTGTCGAGGGAAATACCACGTTTTACGCAACCCCGACACAGGCACAATGTGCCCAGTGGCGGCGCCAGGTCGGGGACGACTTTCGCTTTCTGCTGAAATTTCCTCGGAGTATCAGTCACGACCACCTGTTGGCGGCGCCGCAGAAGGAAGTGCGTGGGTTTCTCGATATCACAGCACCGCTGCACGATGTGCTCGGCCCGTTTCTTTTGCAGCTGCCCGCGGCCTTCGGGCCTCAGCAACTGAACAATCTCTGGTGTTTTCTGGACAACCTCCCGGCACCAATATCCTGCGCGGTGGAAGTCCGCCACACCGCGTTTTTCCAGAAGGGTGACGTGGAGCGGGCGCTCAATCGGGGACTGCGGGAGCGCAATACGTCGCGTGTGTGCCTCGACAGCCGCGGCCTGTTCGCCGCACGCGCGGACAGCGAGGCCATCCGCGACGCCCAGCGCAAGAAACCCAATCTACCGATACACCTGCTTCCGGTCGATGCGTCTCCGGTGATCCGCTACGTCGGTCACCCAGACCTGGAAAGCAACCGGATGTACCTGGCACCGTGGGTTGAGCGCGTTGCGTGCTGGATTGAAGAGGGAAGACGCCCTTACGTATTCATGCATATGCCAGACAAAGGCGATGCTCTGAGCCTGGTTTCCCTGTGGAGTGAATTGCTGAATACACGCTTGCCGAGTATTCCGGTGATACAACTCAAAGAAAAACAGCCCCAGATGGGGCTGTTTTGACGAGCGAGTTTCCGGGAGCGGCAACCTGCGCAGGCGGTGAGATCGAAACACAGAACACACGGACTGAGGCGCGGATCACCGCCATCCATTCCCGTCACCTATTCCCGTCACCTATTCCCATCACCGATCAAGATTCATCACCTTGTTCCACGCCTCGGCGAAGTCATCGACGAATTTCTGTTTGGCATCATCCGCGGAATAGAACTCGGCAATCGCACGCAGTTCGGAATTAGAACCGAAAATCAGGTCCACCGGCGTTGCCGTCCATTTTACCTTTCCAGAGGTGCGGTCTTTGCCCTGGTATAGACCCTCTCCGGATTTGCTCCACTCGGTGGACATGTCTACCAGATTGACGAAGAAATCGTTGCTGAGTGTGCCCGGCTTACTGGTGAAAACACCATTGGCGGACTTGTCACTGTTCGCGTTCATCGTGCGCATACCGCCGATCAATACCGCCATTTCCGGCACGCTCAGGTTCAGCATGCTGGCTTTGTCGACCATGGCTTCCGCCGGTGACAGCACATTGCCTTTTCCGTAGTAGTTGCGGAAGGCGTCGGCCCTGGGTTCCAGCCAGCTGAAGGATTCCACATCGGTCTGCTCTGCGGTGGCATCATTGCGACCTGGCTTGAAGGGCACTTTTACGCTGTAGCCCGCTTTTTTGGCCGCCTCTTCCACCCCGGCATTGCCCCCAAGCACCACGATATCGGCGAAGGATATTTTCTTTCCTCCCCCCACGGAGCTATTGAAATCCTTTTGAATGGATTCCAGTTTGGCCAATACCTTGGAAAGTTCCGCCGGCGAATTTACCGGCCAGTCTTTCTGGGGCGCAAGCCGAATGCGGCCGCCATTGGCGCCGCCCCGGCCATCGGAATCGCGGTAAGACGACGCCGCGGCCCAGGCCGTACGTACCAGTTCCGGGACGGTGAGACCGGAAGCGAGAATTTTCTGCTTCAGGTTTGCCGCGTCGCTCTCACTGATCAGGGTGTAATCCACCGCAGGAATCGGATCCTGCCAGATCAGGTCTTCATCCGGTATTTCAGGTCCCAGGTAGCGGGATTTCGGCCCCATATCCCGGTGAATCAGCTTGAACCAGGCCCTGGCAAATGCGTCCTCAAGCTCCTTCGGATTTTCAAGAAAGCGCTGGGAAATTTTCTTGTACTCCGGATCCATTTTCAGTGACAGATCCGTGGTGAACATGATGGGAGCATGGCGTTTGGACGCATCATGGGCATCCGGCACCAGATTTGCCCCCTGATTGTTTTCCGGTATCCACTGAGTAGCGCCCGCCGGACTTTTGGTCTTCACCCAGTTGAACTTGAACAGGTTCTCAAGGTACTGGTGACTCCACTGAATCGGGCTGACGGACCAGGCACCCTCAAGGCCGCTGGTAAAAGTGTCGGCGCCGTTGCCTGAACCGCATTTGTTCTTCCAGCCGAAGCCCTGTTCCTCCAACCCGGCAGCCGCGGGCTCCTTACCCACACAGTCGTGCTTCACCGCGCCATGTGCCTTGCCAAAGGTATGCCCCCCGACAATCAGTGCGACGGTTTCTTCGTCATTCATTGCCATACGCCCGAAGGTGTCGCGAATGTCCTTGGCGGCAGCTATGGGATCCGGATTGCCGTTGGGTCCCTCCGGGTTGACGTAGATCAGTCCCATCTGCACTGCGGCCAGAGGCTTCTCAAGCTCGCGGTCGCCCTTGTAGCGTTTGTCCTCGAGCCATTTGGTTTCCGGGCCCCAATACACCAGGTCCGCTTCCCAGTCATCCCGGCGACCGCCAGCGAAACCAAACGTCTTGAACCCCATGGACTCCATGGCCACATTGCCGGTCAATGCCATCAGGTCCGCCCAGGAAATTTTGTTGCCGTACTTCTGCTTGATGGGCAACAGAAGGCGCCGCGCCTTGTCGAGGCTGACGTTGTCCGGCCAGCTGTTGAGCGGTTCAAAACGCTGCTGACCTCCACCGGCACCGCCGCGGCCATCCACGACCCGGTAGGTGCCCGACGCGTGCCATGCCATACGAATCATCAGCGGGCCGTAGTGGCCGTAGTCCGCGGGCCACCAGTCCTGGGAAGTGGTGAGAACCTTTTCAATATCCTTTTTCAATGCGTCGTAATCGAGGCTGTTGAATGCCGCGGCGTAATCGAAGTCCTCGCCCTGTGGATTGGATGACGCGCCGTTGCTGCGCAATACGGAAAGATCCAGTTTGTCCGGCCACCAGAAACTGTTGGGCTTCGGTTCACCCGGCATTGGCTTTTGTTGCGCCTGGGTCATTGTGCTGGCGGAGAGCGTCGCCAACGTCATCGCGACGGCGGTGCATAGTGGAATCATTTTTTTGATCATGGCCGTGCCTCCTGGGAGAAACCGCTGGTTAGTTATGGGAGTAGCTGGATTTGAATATAGGCGCAGGCATGACCACTGTTCGCACAATAAAAAACATCTGGCGCCAACTCATGCAAAGAAACTGGAAAATCGGAAATTTGTCACTCACGCCATAAAGCAGGTAAATCAGCCTTATTGTTTTTCCTTATTCAAACCCGCCGAGTCCACACTCGTCCCCCCCTCATGCCCCACGGGGTAAGCACGATTACTACACTAGCGACATACTTTTTACGATCTCGCCCCATGTGGTTTACCAAACTGCTTATACCAGCCCTGCTGGCCACCGTCAGTGCGCTCCCCCTCTATGCGGCAGACCAATCGACCGCAGCAGCACCCGTGGCGGTCGAAGCCGCGGTCGCACAGCGGCGGCCTCTGATTGAAGAAATACCCGTCACCGGCACCATCAATCCGTTACGCCAGGCATTACTCTCCGCCGAAGTCTCCGGACTGATACGGGAAATTCATACGGACATCGGCAAACGGGTACGGAAGGGAGCGCTGCTACTTTCACTCGACCCGGAACTCAGCAGCATCAGCCGCGACGCGGCACTGGCCGAAGTCGCGCGCGTGCGGGAAACACTCGCGGACAGCCGTCGGCGGCTGGCGGAACTGCAGCGGTTGCTGGGCGACAAACATGTCGCGGAAACCGAAGTGGAAAGTCTCGGTTCCGAAGTCCGCGAGCGGAGCGCACAGCTGGAGGCCGCGCAGGTGGAAACCGAACGCCAGACCGCCCTGCTTCGACGACACCGGATTCACGCTCCTTTTTCCGGCACCATCAGTTTGCGCGAGGTGGATGTGGGTGAGTGGGTGGAACCCGGCACAGCGCTGTTTGAACTGGTAGACACCGATTCTCTGCGCGTGGATTTCCAGGTACCGCAACAGTACTTTCCCCGTATTCACGCCGACACCACCATCCGTGTGAGTCTGGACAGCGGTCAGCTACTCAGTACCCGTGTGGAGCATCGGGTCCCGGTGAGCCGCAGCAGCAGTCGCACCTTCCTGTTACGAACCGTCATCGACACCACGGCGCAACCTGCCACGGCGTTGATTCCGGGTATGTCGGCCTCCGCGGTACTTCAGATCAAAAGCGACAGGCAGGGTATCGCCGTACCCCGCGACGCCGTGCTGCGCTACCCCGATGGACGTATTACCGTGTGGGTTGCCGCGCCCGGCGTCGACTGGGATGAGTTAGTAGAAGTGAGGGAACAGCAGGTAACCACCGGGCTCAGTTTCAACGGCATGATCGAAATCCAGTCGGGCGTAGAGGCCGGTCAACGTGTCATCGTGCGTGGCAATGAGAGCCTGCAACCGGGTCAGAAGGTGATTCTCAAGCGCGCGTCGATACCCAACATGGATAGCCGCTGATGTTCGAGCAAATCGTCAGGAACGGCATTCTGGTTACCGTCGCAGTACTGATCATTGCCATCCTCGGCGTGGTAGCCGCGCTCCGTATCCCGGTACAGATGATTCCCGACCTCGAAGTGCGCACCATCTCCATTCGCACCAGCTGGCCCGGTGCCACCCCGCAGGATATCGAAAAGGAAATCCTGATCGAGCAAGAAGAATATTTAAGAAACATTCCATATTTACAGGAGCTGCAGTCCACTGCCGATCTCGGCTCCGCGGACATCGAGTTGGAATTTCCATTCGGTGTGGACATTCTCGAAACCCAGATCCGGGTCAATAATGCCCTCACCCAGGTGCCCTCCTATCCCGAAAATGTGGATGAACCACGGGTGTACGCCACCTCCTTTTCTTCCAATGCCTTCATGTACTATCGGGTATCGCCACTTCCGGGTAATCCTCGCGGCCTGGATATGGACATGCTGCGGGACTATGTGGAAGACAATGTGCGCCCGCGGATGTCCGGTGTGCCCGGCGTGGCCCAGGTGGACGTGGGTGGCGGCGCAGAACGCCAGATCCAGATTCGACTGAAGCCGGAGCGGCTCGTGGAACGCAATCTGACCCTGGCAGAAGTGCGCGCGGTGATCAGCGCCCGCAACCGGGACATTTCCGGCGGTGAGGTGGAAAGTGGAAAGCGTCGCTATCTTTTGCGCACGCTCGGACGCTTCAAGGATCTGGAAGAGCTGCGCGCACTGATACTTCGCCGCGACGGTGACGGCATTGTACGCCTCGGTGATGTGGCCGAGATCACGCTGGATCATTTCAAAATCCGCAGCAGTGCCTTTGTTAACGGACTGCCGGTAATCAGTCTTTCCATCCGGCGCGAGAGCGGCTCCAACGTCATCGACATCAAGCGTGCGATGGTGAAGGAAGTTGAGCGGATCAATCGGGAATTGCTGGAGCCCCAGGGAATGAAACTCTCGCTCACCGCGGACGACGTGGGCTATGTGGAGTCTTCGGTATTCAATGTATGGAAAAACCTCGCCCTAGGAGCACTCCTTGCCACCGCCATCATGTACTGGTTTCTGCGTTCATTCCGCGCGACGGCGCTGGGGGTATCGGGGATTCCTATCTGTACGATTGCCGCGTTTATCGGTCTGTTGATCGCCGGACGGACCATCAATGTTATTTCCCTGGCCGGGGTGGCCTTTTCCATAGGCATGACACTGGACAACAGCATCGTGGTGCTGGAAAGCATCGAGCTGGAACGCCGCCGCGGCCTTGATCGTCTCAACGCCGCCATCAGCGGGGTAAGAAAAGTCTGGCCAGCGGTACTGGCGTCGACGCTTACAACAGTGATGGTATTTCTGCCGGTCGTATTTATCGCCGAGGAGGCCGGGCAACTGTACTCCGATATCGCCATCGCTATTTCCGCCTCAATTCTGGTTTCCATGCTGGTGGCGATCACGGTAATCCCTACCGCCAGCGCGCGCCTCAAATTTGACGGTACCAACGCAGACGACATCAGGCACAGCAGACTGCGTCACGTCATAATCCACAGGATTCAGTGGCTGTTGGCCTCTCCCCTGCGCCGCACCTGTTGTATCGCGAGCACGGTTGTATTCAACCTGGCCATAGCCCTGCTACTGACACCACCAGCGGAATATCTGCCGGAGGGGGAGGAGGCGAAAACCTTTGCCAGTATGAATGCCCCCCCAGGCTACAATCTCGCCACCATGACGGAAATCGGTCTCGAATTGCAGGAGTATTTCCTACCCTATGTGGATCATGAACCGGAAGCCTTCGACAGCGGTGAGGCGGAAGTACCGGCAATGAAATTCTTCATTATCAGTGTGTCTCCTCAAAGCCTGCGCATCATTGCCGAAACCAAAGACCCTCGACATATCGACGAGTTGATGGCGATTATTGTGGAGAAGTACGAGCGCTACCCGGGGATGCGCGCTTTCGCGACCCGAGGCTCTATTATCAGCAGCAATGACGGTGGTACCCGCAGTGTGAATCTCGACATTTCCGGGAGCAATCTCGCCGACCTCTATCAGGTCGCCCGCACCGCTTACCGTCGCGCGCAAGAAATCTTCGACAAACCGAATATTCAGACCCAGCCGGCCAGCCTTTCTCTGGCGCAACCGCTACTGGAAGTAAAGCCGAAATGGGAGCGCGCCGCGGAAGTGGGCATGAGCGCGGAGGACATAGGATTTGCGGTTGCCGCCCTGACAGACGGCGCCTTCGTCAATGAATTCTTTATGGATGACGACAAAATTGACATCTATCTGTACAACCAGCAGGGCCCGCAAGCCACCATCGAGACCCTGGAACAGATTTTTGTCTACACCCCCAGTGGCGCCGTACTGCCGCTATCTGAACTGGCGCGCATCGAAGAAACCGTGGATACCGCCACCGTGCGCCGCATCGACGGCCGTCGTACCGTCACGCTGAATATCATTCCCCCGCGTTCGGTGGCACTGGAAACCGGCGTCGAAAAAGTGCGCACAGAGCTCGTGCAATACATGCGGGACGGCGGACAGGTACCTCTCGGAGTATCCATGAATATTTCAGGCGCCGCAGATCAGCTGGATGCCACCCGCGCATCACTCGGCAGCAATTACCTGGTGGCACTCGCCATTATTTATCTGCTGATGGTCGGGATCTTTTCCCACTGGGGTTATCCATTGCTGATCATGACAACCATCCCATTGGGCATCGCCGGGGGTATCGCCGGGCTGGCACTCCTCAACGTTGTTGGGGCGATACTGCGCAACCTCGGATTTGAAGGTATCCATCAGCCCTTCGACATGATCTCGATGCTGGGCTTCCTGATCCTGATGGGCACCGTGGTCAACAACCCGATTCTCATCGTGCACAGAGCCATTTCCAATGTGAAGGATGAAGGGATGCGTGCGGTGGAGGCGGTACAGGAAGCCGTCGACTCCCGCCTCCGCCCCATCGCCATCTCCACCATTACCACCATCTGCGGTCTGGCACCACTGGTATTCCTGCCCGGTGCCGGTACCGAGCTCTACCGGGGAGTGGGAGTGATTGTGATGGCCGGGATCATCGGTGCAACGATCGTTACCCTGACCATGTTGCCCGCACTGACCGTATTTGTACTGGAGTGGCACGAGCGCCACGCTCGGGAACAGAACCCGAATAGCCGAAGCGCCACATAATGCCGGAAGAATTTAGCAATCTGAGCCAGTTACTGCAGCAGCTGCAGCAACTTACCCATGAGTGCAGGCGCATCACCCTATTGCAGGTACTTGAAGCGTTGGGGCAACGTTCATTTGCCCCAGTGATACTCGTTGCCGGACTGATACTGTTTTCACCGTTATCAGGTATCCCCGGGATGCCGACGCTGATGGGAGTATTGATTCTGCTCGCGTCTGTACAGATGCTGTTGTTTCGCCGGCATCTCTGGCTGCCACAGTGGCTTCTGCAAAAATCCACAAGCGCAGAGCGGTTTAACCTGGCACTGGTGTGGCTGCGGCGACCGGCGGCGATCGTTGACCAATGGCTGCAACCCCGCCTGCCCTGGCTGACGCACCGAGGCGGAACTTACCTGATTGCGCTGGCGTGTACAGCAATTGCACTGGCACTTCCCGCGATGGAAATACTTCCCTTCTCCGCCACCATCGCCGGTGCCGCACTCATTGCATTCGGACTCGCGCTTGTTGCCCATGATGGTGTGGTGGCGCTACTGGCGTTGGCGGTTACAGGGTCCATCTGGATACTCACCCTGCAGCTCTGGCTCTGAGTACACCAGACCGGCGAAGGCGGATATCGCTATACCGGTACTTCCCGCTGCAACC
Source organism: Microbulbifer pacificus (assembly GCF_002959965.1). Classification (NCBI taxonomy): domain Bacteria; kingdom Pseudomonadati; phylum Pseudomonadota; class Gammaproteobacteria; order Cellvibrionales; family Microbulbiferaceae; genus Microbulbifer; species Microbulbifer pacificus. The sequence goes on along the minus strand of NZ_PREV01000027.1, from coordinate 865,690 downwards.
CGAGCAGGTGCGGATACTTCGCGAGAACCGCGAGCGCCATGAAATCATACACACCGTGCCAGACAACAACGGCGATCAGGCTTTCACTCCACCAATACACCGCGCCAAGAATCACCCCCATTACGGCAGTAATCGCAAAATAGATAAATGAGGCGTAGTGCAGTAAACCAAAGACAACAGATGCCACCAGCAGCCCCAGAATGGGTGTGCTGACCGAAGTAACCCATGGTTGCAAAAAGCCGCGGAACAAAAGCTCTTCACAGATTCCTGCGGCCAGCGCCAGGGCGCCGATCTGCCACCAGGTCAGGTGACGAAATACCCGATGTAATTTTTCACAATGTCCACGCAGCGTGACACCGGCGACGGAATGGGAGCAGGTGATGGCGCGGCCAATCCAATAACTCAGCAGCGCACCCACCAACCCCAATGCGCCGGAAACAGGTACCCTATGGATACCCCACAACACCTCGATACCAGCAAAGTACAGACCGGCCCATGCGATGAGCAGAACCACCGCCTGAACAGCGAGTGCGGCGATCATTATTGATTTCGTCGAGGCCCCGGTTCCCGAAGTCAAGCCGATTTCCTCATCTACGTCTTCCACGGTTCCTTCTCCCCTGAAATTCGACCTGCAGGTCCTTATACCTCGGTGCTTCGAAGGCATCGCCAAGTCTGAGGGATAGCGCCCACCCCACCAACGATCGAAAAACTATCGAACTACATGCCCCCATCAACCCAGGCTATCAAACCCATAAAAATCAAAAATTTTTATCGACTATCAATCGCTAATAGTATTTATCCCGTACCTAGTAACCCACGCCCCAAACCACGGGGCAACACTTCTCTCAGGAGATAAGGAAATACCATGGCTAATTACATCAACAGTGAAGTCAAACCGTTCAAAGCCAAGGCTTACCAGTCTGGCGATTTCTTCGACGTGACCGACGCGGACCTGAAAGGCAAGTGGTCCGTAGTGTTCTTCTACCCCGCGGACTTCACCTTCGTGTGCCCGACCGAGCTGGGTGACCTGGCGGACAACTACGAGGAGTTCCGGAAGCTGGGGGTAGAAATCTACTCCGTATCCACCGATACCCACTTCACCCACAAGGCGTGGCACGACACCTCCGACACCATCGGCAAGATCCAATTCCCGATGATCGGCGACCCCACCGGCACCATCACCCGCAACTTCGGAGTGATGATCGAGGAAGAAGGCATCGCTGATCGCGGCACCTTCGTCATCGACCCGGAAGGCAAGATCCAGATTGTTGAGATCAACGCCGGCGGTATCGGCCGCGACGCCCAGGACCTGCTGCGCAAGATCAAAGCCGCCCAGTACGTTGCCGCCCACCCGGGGGAAGTTTGCCCGGCCAAGTGGAAAGAAGGTGAAGAAACCCTCGCTCCTTCTCTGGACCTCGTAGGCAAGATCTAACGAGTAGCTGCGGGCTCCGGCCCGCAACAAATCTGAGCTCTGAATAGAGTTCAGTGGCGCCGCCGCTACCGGGTGCTCTCTTGTGAGACACGCCGTGAACCCATCCCTGGGGGCTCTTCCGCGAGGTCCCTCTCGCGGAAGGTCTCACAAGAGAGCACCCGGCATCGACGCCTTCACAGCAACTTCTGATAAATACCCGAATTTCAGGACACACCGATGTTGGACGCAAACGTAAAGAAACAATTGGACACCTATCTGCAGAATATCGTCACTCCGATCGAGATCAGTGTGTCCGCCGACAGCAGCCCCAAGGCTGTTGAACTGAACAACCTCGCCAGCGAAATCGCCGGACTCTCCAGCAAGATTGAATTGAAACAGGAGAACCGCAAGCGCACCCCCAGCATGGCCATCGCGGCAGCCGGAGAAACACCGCGCGTCAGCTTCGCGGGCATCCCCATGGGACACGAATTCACCTCCCTGGTGCTCGCCCTGCTGCAGGCCGGCGGCCATCCATCCAAGGCCGATCCGCAATTGCAGGAACAGATCCGCAAACTCCAGGGTGAATTCCACTTTGAAACCTACATCTCGCTGTCCTGCCAGAACTGCCCGGACGTGGTCCAGGCACTGAACCTGATGGCGAAACTGAACCCGAACATCACCCACGAGATGATCGACGGTGCCCTGTTCCAGGAAGAAGTGGACGAGCGCCAGATCATGGCGGTACCCGCAGTCTACCTGAACGGTGAACACTTCGGTCAGGGCCGCATGGGCCTGGAAGAAATCGTGGCCAAAATGGATACCGGTGCCGAAGCGCGCAAGGCGGAAGAGCTGAACGAGCGCGAACCCTACGATGTACTGGTTCTGGGCGGTGGCCCGGCCGGTGCCGCTGCAGCGATTTACGCGGCCCGCAAAGGCATCCGCACAGGACTTGTGGCCGAGCGTTTCGGCGGCCAGGTGATGGATACCGTGGGTATCGAAAACTTTATCTCGGTACCCTACACCGAGGGCCCGAAACTGGCAGCGAGCCTTGAACAACACGTGAAAGAGTACGGTGTGGACATCATCACCGGGCAACGGGCCGCCGAGCTCAGGCGCGACAAGCTGATCGAACTGAAAATGGAGAGCGGCGCCACCCTGGCGAGCAAATCGGTAGTGCTTGCCACCGGTGCCCGCTGGCGCGAACTGGGCGTACCCGGGGAAGCCGAATACCGTACCAAGGGCGTGGCCTACTGCCCGCACTGTGACGGTCCCTTCTTCAAGGGCAAGCACGTGGCGGTCATCGGCGGCGGTAATTCCGGTATCGAAGCAGCCATCGATCTCGCGGGCATCGTCAAGCACGTTACCGTGCTGGAATTCGCCGATACCCTGCGAGCGGACGAGGTGCTGGTGCGCAAGGCGCGCTCCATGCCGAACGTGGACATCATCACCAATGCCCAGACCACCGAAGTGCTCGGCGATGGCAGCAAGGTGAATGGCCTGCAGTACACCGACCGCAAGAGCGGGGAAAGCCGGACACTGGAACTGGCGGGAATCTTTGTACAGATTGGCCTGGTGCCGAACACCGAGTTCCTGAAAGACAGCGGACTGGAAATGAACCGCATGGGTGAAATCGTGATCGACCACCGCGGCGCCACGTCCATTCCCGGCGTATTTGCCGCGGGGGATGCGACCACTGTGCCCTATAAGCAGATTGTAATCTCCATGGGTGCTGGCGCCACCGCCGCACTGGGGGCGTTTGATCACCTGATCCGCGCTTCCGTCACCGACGAACCACAGGAAGCACTCTCAATCGCGAGCTGATCCTTCTACCAAACCCTAACCGGGTTACCGGCTTCCCAGCGGTATCCCGGTCTCTCCCCGCGGGCACCCCTCCCGCCAATACTGGGAATCTCTCTTCATGAGAAACATCCTCAACTTGCAGCCGGCCCAGTGCCGGCTTTTTTTATGCCGCAGACACACATTGTTAACCATCCTTTACTGGCCTACAGGCGCACCGACTGATAGTGTTTCTCACCTGGAACCAATTAGTCGTATCCGCTCGCCCGGGTATCTTCTCTAATTACCGACTCAAAACGCGCCGCGATGCATTCGCTCCACACGATTGGTTGAAACAGGAGAATTACCATGTCCTTCAAGTCTATTGCTCTGGCGTCTCTGCTCGCCCTGCCCGCTTCCGCCTTCGCCGACTGGCAGCTCGCCAGCGGCGATTCCAGTGTCAATTTTGTTTCCGTGAAGAAAACAAATATTGCCGAGACCCACCACTTCAAAAACCTGAGCGGCAGTATCTCCGACGCGGGCAAAGCACAGTTGGTCATTGATCTGGCCAGTGTGGAAACCAATATCCCGATCCGCAACGAACGCATGCAGCAGATGCTGTTCGACACCGCCAAGTTCGCCAAAGCCACCATCAGCGCCGATGTGGACATGGCCAGGTTGAGCGCCCTGAAACCGGGCCAGACCGCGATGATCAACGCAGACGTCACCGTTGATGTACACGGCCAGCAACAGACTGAAAAAGCCGCTCTACAGGTAACCGCCCTTGAAGGTGGCAGGCTGCTGGTCACTACCAGCGCGCCGATTCTGGTGAATGCCGGCAACTACAAACTGCTGGAAGGCATTGAAAAACTTCGCGAAGTGGCGGGTCTCGACAGCATCAGTCCGATCGTACCGGTAACGGCAAAACTGGTATTTACCCAGAACTAGTAGCGGTTAACCCGCAGGCCTTGCGAGATACGGGTTTGGAGGGTATTTGCCCGAATCCACGTCTCGCGAGGCGACCCGCAGATGCGCACCTTCGCGAAACGCTTCTCCGTTCTGACCACGGGAAAGCCCACGCTCTCGATGGTGACTTTCGGTGATTCCTTTCGGCGGTTCCTTGCGATAGCTACTTGCGATAATTGCATTCATCAGGCCGGACTCACTCCGGCTGCTTGAACACCTCCCCACCCTTCATTACAAACCGCACCCGCTGCAGCGCGGTAATATCCTCGAGCGGGTTGCCAATGACCCCGATCATATCCGCCCACTTTCCAGGGGCGATGCTGCCCAGTTCATCTTCCACTTTCAGCAACTGCGCCGCATTCAGGGTAGCGCTGCGGATAGCGTCCGCGGGGCTCATCCCCCCCTGTACCATCAGGGAAAACTCCTTTGCGTTGTCGCCGTGACGGCTGACCCCCGTATCGGTACCGAACGCAATGTTCACGCCCTTTTTGTGTGCGCGACGAAAAGTGTCCTGAATCAGCGGACCAATCTTCGCCGCCTTGGTGCGTACCATATCCGGAAAAAATCCATCCACCGCCGCCTTCTGGGTAACCCAGTCTCCCGCCATCAGCGTCGGCACATACCAGGTGCCCCGCTCCAGCATCAGCGCCATAGTCTCGTCATCCATGTACGTGCCGTGCTCCACGGAATCCACACCCGCGCGAATTGCCCGCTCCATACCCTCTTTCCCGTGGGCGTGCACCGCAACGGTAAAGCCGTAATCTTTCGCGGTCGCGACGATGGCTTCCAGCTCATCCTGCATAAACTGAGGATTCTGACCGCTTTTTGCCACGCTCAATACTCCTCCGGTGGCAGTGATCTTGATCAGATCCGCACCATCCTTGTAGCGTTGTCGCACCGCTTCCCGCGCGCTCGCGATACCGTTGATCACACCGTCGGCCGGGCCGGGGCTGCCCATCAGATCCTGGCGGTAGCCATTGGTGGGGTCGGCGTGGCCACCGGTGGTGGCAATGGATTTACCGGCGGTGTACACCCGTGGCCCGATGATGTCCCCGCGGTTGATGGCATTGCGCAGGCTGATGGTGACATTGGCCTTGTCCCCCAGGTCCCGCACCGTGGTGAAGCCGGCCATCAGGGTACGCTCCGCTGTATTGACTGCACGCAACGTGTAATCCGCCGGATTCCAGGTGAAGCTCTCGGTATAGGTGCTGGGGCCGTATTCGTACGCCAGATGAGTGTGCATATCCATCAGCCCCGGCAAAATGCTGAAGCTACTCAAGTCGATAACCCGCTCACCGGAGCGCCTGGTAAACCCACGTTCCACGGATTCCACCCTGCCATCTACGATATGCACCGTGCGTTTTTCCAGCAGGCGTCCACGCTCGCTGTCAAACAGCCAACCGGCATGCACCGCAATATTTTCCGCACTGGACAGAGAAGACCAGGTCAGAAGAAACAGAGCCAGCAAACCGTACAATCCACGCTTGCCAAAGATCGCTTGAGTGAAAGGAATAAACATTGCGCCCCCAGGGTCGTTCCGGGCCCAAATATTGATTCGCCCGTTTTTTATCTCTCTCGCGGGTGTAACCGCTCAACTTTGATCACATTAAATCCGAGCCAATGTAGCGCATTTTTGAGACATAAAAAAAGCCCGCTGCATCGCAGACGGGCTTTCACTGGAAACGCCAGGCGGTGGAGAGATAGCGTTACTCGCTGCTGGGAATCACCTCCACCTGCCCGATATTCAGCGCCTCTATCTCTTTCTGGATCTTGCTCAGATCACCCACCACCATCCAGGTAAACTGATCCGGAGCCAGGAACTCCTTCGCCGCGGCCTCGACCTGATCGGTGGTCAAGGCACTGACACGTTGGGGGTAATCGGCGATATATTCCGGCGGCAGCCCTTTTTCCACCTGCCAGGCAATACTGGAGAGCAGCTGGCCTTTGGTCTGGAAGCGGGCACTCTGCTTCAATACTTCGTCGTCCTGGTAGTCCTTCAGCTCTACCTCTTCGATCGGGCGCGTGGTGAGGTAATCCCGGTATTCTTTCAGCAACTCTTTCATGGCCTGCGCGGTCTTGTCGGTCTGTACCGGCGCAAACACAATGTATGGGCGCTGTGCCTCAGTATCCAGAGACACGGCCCTGGCACCATACGACCAGTGCTTTTCCTCGCGCAGGTTCATATTGATGCGGGAGGTGAACTTGCCGGCGATGGCGGATGCCATCGCCTCAAATGCTTCGGCACCCTCCGGCGTCCACTCGGGCATAACGAGCCCCGCCATAATGTAACTCTGCTGCGCCCCCGGGCGGTCCAGCAGATAAATACGTGGCTTTTCCGGCCTGGAGACCTGAGGAATATCTATCTTCGGCAGAGGATCCTTGGGCGCGCGCCAGTCGCCAAGTGTTCTGTTTAACAGCTGCTGGAGTTCCTCCTTGGTGATGTCCCCCACCACTGTGAGCTGGGCGTTGTCCGGGCGCAGCCAGGTGTTATGGAAATTCACCAGATCTTCGCGGGTAACGGATTCAATGGCCTCAGGCGTACCGGATCCGGTCAGCGGTGCACCGTAAGGATGATCCTTGCCGAACAACAAGGGCGGCAACTTGCGCATGGCCAACCCCTGGGGCTGGGCTTCTTCCTGACGAATCGCATCCAGCCAATTGGATTTGATCCGCGCGAGATCTTCCTCCGGGAACAGCGGGCTGGAAATAACATCTCGGAGCAGCTCCAGGGAAGGCTCCAGCTGAGATTTCAGGGCGCTGAAACTCAGCGAGTTGTAATCGAGCCCACTGCCTGCGCCGATACTCGCCCCCAGCTCTTCCAGGCGAGCACTGAACGACAGGCTGTCGTATTTGCCCGCGCCCTCACTCAGCATGCGCGCCACCACGGATGCCAGCCCCGGCTTGTCACCATCGGCGGAAGCTCCGCTGCGGTATTGCAGGTTCATGAATACAACCGGTGTATCGTGGCGCTCCGCCAGCACCACTTTGAGACCGTTCTCCAGGGTGAACGCCTGCTGTGCCGGCAGTTCAAGCTCCACCGTTTTGTCCACCGCCGGTAATTTACTGCGGTCCACACTGGACTCATTGACCGTGTACTTTTCTTTGGGGCTGATGATCAACGTGAAATGCTCTGGTTTGAGCCACTTCTGCGCCACTTCCTGAACGTCTTTGGCAGACACCCGGGCATAATCCTCAAGCCCATTCACAAGTGCATTCGGATCGCCGTAATAAAACTCGGAACTGGCGAGAATATCCGATTTGCCACCGAAACCACCGATTTTCTCCAGCCCCTTGACCAGGCTGGCAAACTCACTCTGTTTAATGCGCTTCAGCTCCTCCGCGCTTACACCGGCGCGGACAAACTCACGCAGTTCCTTTTCGAGCAGCTTCTCCACTTTCTCCACCGACTGCCCGGGCTTCACATCCACCATGACAATCAGCTGTCCCGCCAGCTGGCGACCGTAGTAGAAGGCACTGACGCTTGTCGCCACTTTTTCATCCCGAACAAGACGACGGTAGAGCACGGAATTTTTGCGATTTGCCAGCAGTGATGTCAGCAGGTCCAGCGCATTTTCCTCGTCGCTGCCGATTGCCGGTACATTCCACACCATATAGATCCGGGTCTGAGGTACCTGGTCCGTGACTTCAAGGCGTTTGTTGACCTGGCTCGGCAGCTCCCAGTTTTTCAGTTCCGGCGGCACGGAAGTACTTGGAATACTGCCGAAGTACTGCCGCGCCTTATCCATAGCTTCTTTGACCGTGATATCACCCGCGATAACGAGGATGGCATTGGCCGGCTGGTAAAAGTCGGAAAACCATTGCTTGACGTCTTCCAGACTGGCGTTGTCCAGATCTTCCATGGAGCCGATGGTGGTCCAGGAATACGGATGGTCGGACGGAAAAGTGTTGGTGGCTATCAGATCAAATGCCTGGCCATAGGGTGCATTTTCCCCTTGTCGCTTCTCGTTTTTGACCACGCCGCGCTGCTCGTCGAGCTTTTCCTGACTGATGGCGCCCTTGAAATGGCCCATGCGATCGGATTCCATCCACAACGCCATATCCAGAGCCCCCTTGGGCACTGTTTCAAAATAATTGGTGCGGTCGTTGTTGGTGGTGCCATTCATGTCGGTAGCACCGGAGCGTTGAAAAGGCTCGAAGTATTCGCCGGGAAAATTTTCCGAACCATTGAACATCAGGTGTTCGAACAGATGGGCAAAACCGGTCTTTCCGCGGGTCTCGTCCTTGGACCCCACCTTGTACCAGATATTGATGGCCACCACCGGCGCCTTGGGATCTTCATGGACAATAACCGTGAGCCCGTTGTCGAGTACTTCCTTGTGGTATGGCAGCTCAATTTTCGGCGGTTCGACAAATGCCTCGTTGCCACTGGCGGCTGCTTTACTGCTGGCAGCGGCCTCTTTGTCGACACTCAACGCCTTATGCACTTTTTCATTTGTGTCAGAGGCGTCCTGATGCCGGTCGCAAGCTACCACGCTGACCAATAACAATACGCTGAACAGGCGCGCGGGCCACAGGGAGGTTCGCATTTCCATTGTCGTTTATCCTGATTTTCCCGGTTGGTTCCGGCAAATTATGCAAAGCTGGTCAAAGGGGTAAAGGAGCCGCTCAAAAATTCAGCGAGGGGCAGCCCACGGTGGCCTCCCGGGCGCCGTCAGCTGAGTGCGCTGTAGATTTTTAACGGGCTCTAAAGTGTAGACAAAAAAATGGGCGCCGTAGCGCCCAAAAATTACTTCACAGAGAGACGATGTTGTCGTCAGAGGGAGACTAATGAGCAATGCACAGCAATGCTGTGCAGATTGCAATTACGCCGCAGCGGATTCCGCACTATTCAAGGCGTCTTTGTGGCCAAAGCGCTCTTCGGCAATACGATCGGCCACGTGCGCGGTGGTTTCACCGCTTTCATCGGCGCGCTGGAATACTTCCTGCATGGTGGTGCCAATGGTTTCAATGTGGGCCTTCACCTGGTCAGCGTTGTACGCACCTTGCTCCTGGCCGATCTGCTGGTAGTAGACATCAATGATGCCGCCGGCGTTGATCACGTAGTCCGGCGCATACAGAATGCCTTTTTCTTTCAACACCTGTGCATGACGCGCTTCCGCCAACTGGTTGTTGGCGGCGCCGGCAATGGCGCCCACCTTGAGGCGGCTGATGGTGTTGTCATTCAGAATCGCGCCCAGTGCACAGGGTGCAAACAGGTCCACATCCAGGTCAAAGATTTCGTCCGCACCTACCGCGGTTGCGCCCAGCTCGTTGACGGCGCGATCAATGTTGTCCTGGAAGATATCGGTGACATACAGCTCGGCACCGGCTTCTTTCAGCAGCTTGGCCAGGCGGAAGCCCACATTGCCCACGCCCTGGATGGAGACCTTCAGGCCGCTCAGGTCGGTACGACCCCAGCGGTGGGCAACCGCCGCCTTGAGGCCCACGAAGACACCGTAGGCAGTGGAGGGAGACGGATCACCACCGTGCTCCTGACCGGCAATCACGCCGGAGACAAACTTGCTGCGCTCACCGATGATTTTCATATCGGCCACGCTGGTACCGGAGTCCTCGGCAGTGATGTACTTACCACCCAGTGTGTTGAGGAAGTCACCCATGGCGCGCAGCAGTTCCGGGGTTTTCTGCTTGCGCGGATCGCCGATAATCACGGACTTGCCACCGCCCAGCTTCAGGCCGGCCATGGCGGATTTGTAGGTCATGCCACGGGACAGACGCAGTACGTCTTTCAGCGCTTCAGAATCGTCCGCGTACGGCCACATACGGCAGCCGCCGAGGGCGGGGCCGAGGTTGGTATTGTGAACCGCGATAATCGCTTTCAGGCCGCTTTTGGCGTCGTGGTAAAAGGCCACTTCTTCGTGATTATCGTAAGCGGGGTGGGAAAATATACTCATTTCATTCCTCTCCGGAGGCCGGTTTTACAACGGCGCCAGACTCGACCGATTTTGTCGGCGTCGTCCGCAACCGCGCTTTATTCTCGGTCCTTAGAATATAGCCTTCGGCACCGTACGAGCATTGCGTTCTTTGCGCCATTAGACCAAACGGTATCAGGCGCATCCCAAAAAAGTCCATTTTTTAGGATGAACAATCTTACCGAAACCACGATAGCCAACCGGTCGCCCATGGAACAGATACGTGGCGCTCGCTCAACTGGCCTGTAATCCTGCGTCTGGTAGAATCCGCGCCCAAACACACCATACTCCGCGCAGCGAAGCCATCCGAACAACCATCAGAGACGTCTCCATGCTGAATGCCGATGCCCTCAAACAGCTGACACAGCTGAAAACCGAAATCCGCTCCACCAAGGAATTTGCCGAGGGGCGAGTACGCGGCAGCAGCGGGAAATTCGGGTTTGTGGTGCTGGATGACGGTCGCGAAGCGTTTCTGCCGCCGGCGGAGATGGATCGGGTCTTCCCGGGCGACCGGGTGCGTGTGAGTCTGAGTGAAGAAGAACAGGGCAAACTCTCCGCGGAGCTGGACCAGCTGATTGCGTCGGACCTGACCTATATGGTGGGTCAGTACATCCAGCGAGGTCAGGGCCACTTTATCCAGCCCAGTGAACAGGGGCTGTCGCGCTGGATCTTCCTGCCCCCCAAGGCGCGGGGCAAGGCACAGCCGGGAGAGTTCATCGCCTGTTCCATCACTCGTCACCCGTTCAAGGACGGCAAGTCCCAGGCGAAGGTCGAGAGTGTCATCGGCAAGCCGGACATGGCTGGCATCGAACATGCGTTTATCGTCGCGCAGCACCGCCTGCCAAAACGGTTTAGCCAGGCTGCCCTGGAGCAAGCGGCAACCATCCCGGAAAAACTGGAAGCGCTGTGTGCCGAACGCAAGGATCTTTCCGAGCTGGGTTTCGTCACGATCGACGCCGAAACCACCCGGGATATGGACGACGCGCTGGCCGTTACCCAGGCGGAAGATGGCTGGATCCTGCACATCGCGGTTGCCGACCCTTCGAGCCTGATTGAACCCGGCTCGCCACTTGATAAGGAAGCACACCAGCGCGCCAACAGTGTTTACCTGGCCGGCGAAACCCTGCCGATGCTGCCGGCGAGCCTGTGCGAAAACAGTTTCTCTCTGTTGGCGGGCGAGCTGCGTCCGGCCCTGGTGCTACACATCACCATCGGTGGCGACGGCGCTCTCAATGGCTTCGAGTACGAATTCGCCGCCATTCGCTCCCGCCACAAACTGAGCTACAACCAGGTGGCTCGCTTTATCGAAGGTGATGACAGTGCGGTACCCGCGGACCAACACCAGAGCCTGCGCCTGCTGGATGCGCTGAGTAAAGCGCGTGCCGGCTACCGTGCAGGCCACTCCCTGATGATGGAAGACCGTCCCGATTACGACCTGATCCTGAACGAACAGCGCAAAATCGAGCGCATCGAAAAGCTGGAGCGCACCGTCGCCCAGCGCATGGTGGAAGAAGCCATGCTCGCGACCAACATCTGTGCAGGGCAAAAACTGGCAGAACTCAACGCCGGTTGCTTCTCCATCCACCTGGGCTTTCGCGACGAGCGTATGGCGGAAATCCGCGCGCTGCTGAAAGATACCCTGCCCACCTACGTGGAACAGGATCTGCACCAGCTGGACGTGTACCTGAAACTGGTGAAGGAACTCGAAGCGCACGATGACGCGGAAATGAAAAATGTCCTGGCGGTGCTAAAGCGCATGTTGCGCCCGGGCGAGCTGTCCAACAAAGCGGCCCCCCATCTGGGCCTGGGCCTTGCGCATTACGCCACCGTCACCTCGCCCATCCGCAAGTTCAACGATCTGCACAACCACCGTGTACTACGCACTGCCCAGGCCGGAAACCCGCTGCCGTCGTTCAATGACCAACAAAGTGAAATCCTGCAGCAGCAGGTTGCCACCGGTCGTCAGGCGGACCGCGCATTGCAACAGTGGCTCTACTGCCAGTATCTGGAAAGCAAGATTGGCGAGACATTTACCGGCACGATCACCCTGGTGAACGGCGCGGGTATCGGTGTGCGCATGGAAGAGAATGGGATCAATGGCTTTGTACGTTTCAACGGCAAAAAAAATCCATTCGAATTTGACGGCAAGCGACTGCGAATCACCCGCGGCGAAGAACGCTTCCAACTGGATCAGAAAGTTCCGGTAAAAGTAAGCGCGGTGGATATCGACAAGCGCCGTATCGCACTGGAGCTGGTGGCTGATACCCAGGAAGAGCGCCTGGACTCTACACCGGAACAGGCCGATAGCACGGCCGGATAATTCCACCACCCACGCTACCGCCAACTTCCAGCAGACAGTTTCCACCCACATACTTCCGGTCGCGGCGCCAAAAGTGCCGCGACCTTTTTCGGCCCACCCGGATTGCGGTCTATACCCCCGGGCCCAAATAAAAGGAAATTCCATGTCGACCATCGCAGCGCTCAATCCCACACCTCTGTGGAAACATTTCGCCAAGCTGTGTGAAATCCCGCGCCCATCCAAACACGAAGACCAGGTCGTTGCCTACATCGTCGATTTCGCCAGAAATCGTGGTCTCGATGTAGCGCTGGACCAGATTGGCAATGTCATCATCAAGAAACCGGCCACCCCGGGCATGGAAGACCGTAAAACGTTGGCCATGCAGAGCCATGTAGACATGGTGCCGCAAAAAAATGCCGACACCGAGCACGACTTCCTCACCGATTCCATCAAGCCCTATGTCGATGGCGAATGGGTAACCGCGGAGGGCACCACCCTCGGCGCCGATAACGGTATCGGCGTGGCGGCTATCCTCGCACTGCTGGAGTCCACCGATATTCCACACCCCGCTCTCGAAGCGCTGCTGACCATTGATGAAGAAGCCGGAATGACTGGCGCCAAGAACCTGCAGCCGGGCCATTTTGAAGCGGATCTGCTGTTAAACCTGGACACCGAGGACGAAGGTGAGCTCTACGTGGGTTGCGCTGGCGGTGTAGACGTGAATGTTTCCCTGCCCTATTCCGCGGAATCCATGCCCGCCGGGCACCAGGCGTTCAAGCTGAGCGTACGCGGCCTGCGTGGCGGTCACTCCGGACTGGATATCGACAAGGGGCGCGGCAATGCCAACAAGATTGCCAACCGCATCATCGACACGGCTTTGCGGCAAGTGCCCGAATTGCGCATTGCCAGCCTCGACGGCGGCAGCCTGCGCAACGCCATTCCACGCGAATCGTTCAGCGTCATCACCGTGCCCGCCGAGAAGGCTGTGCAACTGCTAGATATCGCGCAGCAGGCGTCAGCTGTCATCAAGACGGAGCTGGATGGCGAAGCCAAACTGGAAATCACACTGGAGCCAACCGGGGCGCCGGCATCGGTAATGGACGCAGATGCCCAACTGAAACTGATCCGCACCATCCGCTGCTGCCCAAGTGGGGTCGAGCGTATGAGCACCGCGCTGGAGGGGATTGCCGAAACCTCCAACAACCTGGCCCGCGTTGTCACTGAAACAGAGAACGGGAACAGTCGCGTGCGCATCCAGTGCCTGGTCCGCAGTCTCTCCGATACAGCGCGCGATGAGCACGGCCTCAACGTGGCCGCCGCCTTCCAGCTCGCCGGTGCCCACACAAGCCTTGACAACGCCTACCCGGGATGGACTCCGAATATGAAATCGCCATTGCTGGCGCTGATGAAAGATGTCTATAAGGAAATGGAAGGGAAAGAGCCAGAAGTCAAAGTGATCCACGCCGGACTTGAATGCGGCCTGCTGGCCAAGCCCTATCCCAACTGGGATATGGTCTCCTTCGGCCCCACCATCCGCCGCGCACATTCACCGGAAGAACGGGTACACATCCAGAGCGTGGCGAATTTCTGGGATTACTTCCTGAAGGTCGTCGCTGCGATTCCCGCTGCTAAATAACCGCATGGCAACAGCCCGGCATCAGGCCGGGCTCGACATTTCACGGGTCACGGCTCCACGCGATCCGCCATCGTGAGTGTTGCCACCCGGCCATCGTGCCCGGCGGCCAGAATAACCCCCCGCCCCGCGGCCAGGGTGTAATAGCCTTCGCCGGGCAGCGGTTGCCAATTAGCGCCATGATCGAAGGAAACATCGCTGCCGGTCTTTCCCGTGATCACACACAACTCATCAACACAGGACATGGCTGTACGCAGTCCCCGTTGACCGGCGCTCACTGCGTACCAGCCCTGATCCCCTAGTGCCGCGAGATTCGGATATTCTCCAGGGCGATTCTGGAAGTCCCCACCCAGGACAAAGACCTGTCCCTTGTGATTCTGAGCGAGCGCGTAACCTCCAGCTGTAGCGGTTTCCGCATAAAGCGGCACCGGCATGCGCGTCCAGCTCTGGCCGAAATCCGCAGTCGAATAAACAGACGCGGCAAAGCCACCGGTGGTGAACCAGGCTTCGCCGTCGGCGCCGGCGCCGGCGCCGGCAATCAGCGTGTTACCACTGGCAGCGAAGGCAGCTTCCTTCGGTTTCATGGGCGGCAGGTGATCTTGTGCAACCCGCGACCAGCTGCGCCCTCCATCGCGGGTCAGCATAACCACGTAATAGCCTTCAACCGGATCGCCCAATAACATACCGTCATTGCGATTCCAGAAAGCGATGGCGTCAAAAAATCCGGTGGCATCAGGATTTTCGTACAACAGCTTCCAATGCGCCCCACCATCCTGAGTCAGGTAAAGCCGCGACTCGGAGCCGCTACCAACTCCCATTACCATCGCGGTGCGGTCATCAAACACTTCAATGTCGCGAAAGTCGGTAGGTGGCTGCCCGACAACCGATACATCCTGCCAGGAGCCGCCGCCATCCAGGCTTTTGAATACGGCATTTTCCGTACCGGTAACCCAAAGACTGGCCTCAGCGACAGCACTCCCGCGCAGCGAAACCTTTCTTTCCAGCTGCGAGCTCCGCCATTTCGGCTCAGTCTCGGCGGCAGTGGTACAGACACTCGCAAACACAAAAGGCAGAGCAAAAGGGAGCAGTAAGAGTATTCGCATGATCATGATTTGGCCCGGTAAGTTAGTACGGGAGAATCGCAGGGTTATCGGCCAATATAGGTCTTTTTTCGCCGTCAGTTCAACGCCCCGAGCCGTGGAGTGAGCACAGAAAAAGATCGGGTATTGAGAGGTGTGGGAATTTCTGGGACTATTTTTCCAATTCACGTGCAGCAGGGAACGCCCCATGACACCGGCAATCAACAGCGCCATCAACGCAAAAATTTCCTATCAGATCCACGAATACACCCATGATCCCGCGGCAGAATCCTATGGACTGGAGGCCGCGGAAAAGCTTGGGCTTGAGCCACACAAAGTATTCAAAACGCTGGTGGTGGCGTTGGACGGAAAATCCCTTGCGGTGGCGATACTGCCGGTGGAATGCCAACTCAGCATGAAACTGATCGCCAAAGCCGCCGGGGCGAAAAAGGCGGCCATGGCCGACAAGAACGCGGTAATGCGCTCTTCCGGCTATGTACTCGGGGGCGTAAGCCCGCTGGGGCAGAAAAAACTCCTGCCCACCTTCCTGCACTCTTCCGCAGAATCCGAGTCGACCATCTTTGTCAGTGCAGGCCGACGGGGACTGGAAATTGAGCTGGCACCCCAAGACCTGTTACAACTGACCCGTGGCCGGTTCGCGCCGCTGTTGATCTGAATAAAACCGGATGGAATAGAGGAATTATCCATGGCCCGTTATGAATGGTTGCTGTTTGACCTGGACGGCACATTGAGCGACCCCGCCGAGGGCTTCATCAACTGCATGAACCATGCCCTTGAGCAACACGATTTCGCCCCCTGCGCCGCCGCTGTACTCACACCTCATATAGGCCCGCCCCTGGAACAGACCATGGTACATCTGACCGGCAGCAGCGATGAAGCACTCATCCGTTCGATGGTGGAAAAGTACCGCGAGCGCTACGGTGAAACGGGATATGCGGAAAATACGCTCTACCCCGGTGTCGCCGAGATGCTGGAAAACCTGAGCCAAATCGAGCACACCCGCCTCGCTGTCTGCACCTCTAAGCGCGCGGATTTCGCCGGGCGAATTCTCGAACAGTTCGAACTTCATCACTACTTCGAATTTGTCAGTGGCGGCGATATCGGCATTGCGAAGTGGCAGCAACTGGAGAGACTGCTGGCGGAAAAACGCATCACTTCCCACGCACTTATGATCGGAGACCGTCACTTTGACCTGAGCGCGGCACACAGAAATAACCTGCCCTCCGCCGGCGTCCTGTGGGGATATGGCTCACGCCGGGAGCTGCTGGAGCACAACCCCGCATATCTGTTTGAAGCGCCCAATGACCTTCACGAAACCCTCGCAAAGCACATCGAATCCATTGCCGGGAACCCAAACAATGCGACTTTTCGCGAATAATCCACCCAGATCCTCCGCGAAGTACAAGAACCCGAAACTCAAAGTCAGATAAAACTGCGCGAAACCGAACTACCAGTCCCGATTTTGACTGGCCCCGTTTTCGCAACCATCGGATAATGCGCGGCCGCTTTGACGATCCCGATAAATCCGACAACAAACGGCCTGCTGTATGTGGTTTAAAAACCTGCGTGTCTATCGCCTCACCCGCGAATTCAACCTTTCCGCCGAACAGCTGAACGAGCTGCTCGAACCCGATACCTTTACCCCCTGCGGCAGTCAGGATATGGCCCGCTACGGCTGGGTTGCGCCCCTGGGCCGCCATGGCAGCGAACTGGTACACGCCGCCAACGGCTACCTGATGGTGTGCGCGAAGAAGCAGGAAAAGGTCATCCCCACAGCGGTGGTGAATGAAAAGGTCGAGGAAATGGCCCAGGCCATCGCCGACAAGGAGGCCCGCAGTGTAGGCCGCAAGGAGCGGCAGAACCTGAAGGATGAGGTGCTGCTGGAAATGCGCCCCAGGGCGTTCGCCCGCTCGCGCCTGCAGTTCGCCTACATCGACCCCAAAGACGGCTGGATTGTGGTCAACGCCTCTTCCGCCAAGGCAGCGGAGGAACTGCTGGAAAACCTGCGCGAGGCCATCAGCAGCCTGTCGGTGGTGCCGCTTACGGCGAAGAATATTCCCCAGCAGTCTATGACCCATTGGCTGTCCGCACCGGAAGCCCCGGCCAATTTCGAATTCGGCAACGAATGCGAACTACGCGACCCACAGGAATCCGGCAGTGTGATCCGCTGTAAAAACCAGGACCTGTGCGCGGAGGAAATCCACAATCACCTGGTGGCCGGTATGCAGGTACACAAACTGGGGCTTGTGTGGCGTGACGGTGTGGAGCTGATGGTGGACGACCAGCTCGCGATCAAGCGCCTCAAATTCAGCGACGCGGTCACTGAAAAGGCCGACAATGTGGATGCTGACGGCGCCGCGCAGCGGTTTGACATCGAATTTTCGGTAATGACCCTGGAAATTTCCGCGCTGCTCAAAGACCTGTTACAGGCCTTCGGTGGAGTGAATACCGACACTGCCAGCGTCGACGAGATTGTCGCCCGCGCAACACAGAGCGAGCGCGACCGGCAGCTGGCAACGGAAGTCGAGGAAGTCTGACCAGCAGGTTTTTCCATGATTTCCGGGCGTGGTTTCAGGCCAATCCCAAACTAAGCTGGTGCGGGTCAGCAGCAGAGTAGTTTCGGGATTGCCCCATGAAACAGAATCCACACAACATCGTGCGCGCGATATCCGCTTCCAGCCTGCTCACCCTCGCCGTGGCGGGTGCCGCAGTCAGTAGTACGTTCACCCTGACCGGCTGTACCAGTTCGGAGACACAGCGCACCACTTCTACGGCCTTTGGTCAGTATCAGACGTTTGGCTTCGCACCGGTTTCCGGCAGTAATGGCCGCGCCATGTCGCTGGCACAGAACGAAGTTTCCCAGCAGCTGATGGCCCGCGGCCTGATGCCAAGCAATAATCCCGACCTGCTGGTAAGTGTGCAGGTACGGGCAAATCCCATCGTCCGAATGCCGGGAAACACTAACCTCGGTAGCGCGCATGCCAATGTCAACACCTCCACCGAGGGGCACCTCACCATTGACCTGACAGATGCGCGGCAAAAACAGGTGGTGTGGCGCGGCTACACCTCACAACCCATTACCCGGAAGGTGCTGGACAACCCGGAGCGATCCATGGACCGGGCGGTGATTGATGCTTTCCGCAGTTTTCCGCTACGCGCACGCTGAGTGGTCTTCAGCAAAATCAAAAATGGCCGCAACTTGCGGCCATTTTTGTTCAGACATGTTGTTACCGGTCAGACTTTCTTCACGGGCCGGCCGGGCTCCCCCCAGAGCACGTGATATTTTTCCTGCTCCGGTCGATCCACCCGCGAAAAGGTGTGCGCACCAAAGAAATCCCGCTGCGCCTGCAACAGGTTGGCCGGCAGGGATTCGCGGCGGAAGGCATCGTAGTAGCTGAGTGCCGAAGACAGTGCCGGTACCGGAATACCACCGATGGTCGCGTCGGCCACAGCGCGGCGCCAGTTACCCTGATGATTGGCGATCTGCTCGATAAAGAATTCGTCCAGCAGCAGATTGGAGAGCTTGGTATCCCGCTCGTAGGCATCGCTGATGGACTGCAAAAACACCGCGCGAATAATGCAGCCTGCGCGCCAGATACGTGCGATTTCCGCGAAGTTGAGTTCCCAGTCCTGCTCGCGCGCGGCGAGTTTCATCAGGTCAAAACCCTGGGCATAAACGCAGATTTTCGCGCAATAAAGCGCATCGTGCAGCTGCGCGATAATCTCATCGCGCTTGTCATTCGCAACCGGTGCCACATCCGGGCCCACCAGTTTTTTCGCCGCGCGGGTACGCAGTACCTTGCGGGTGGAGAGCGCGCGGGCAAAAACCGCTTCCGCAATACTCGGCGCCGGACAACCCAGTTTCAGGGCGTCCACCGCAGTCCACAGGCCGGTGCCCTTCTGTCCCGCGCGGTCGAGAATCATATCCACCAGCGGCTTGCCGGTTACGGAGTCCGGGGTGTCCAGTACTTCTGCACTGATATCGATCAGATAGCTGTTGAGTACACCCTTGTTCCACTCGCGGAATACCGCAGCGATTTCCTGAGGGGTCATCTCCAGCGCGCTGCGCATCACATCGTACACTTCGCAGATCATCTGCATATCCGCGTACTCAATACCGTTGTGCACCATTTTGACGAAATGACCGGAGCCGATGGGGCCAATATAGGCGGCACAGGGTTCGCCTTCAGTGACGGGATTGCCCGGCTCAAAGCGCTCGATAGGCTGGCCGGTGGCGGCATCCACCTTGGCGGCGATGGCATGCCACACGGGCTCAATACGCGCCCAGGCGTAGCGGTCACCACTCGGCATCAGCGACGGCCCGAAGCGGGCCCCCACCTCGCCACCGGACACGGCGGTGGTAAAGAAAATCAGCTTGCCCTCGTAACGTCTGGCGCGCTTGACCGAATCGGTCCATAGGCTGTTGCCGGTATCGATCACGATATCGTCCGCGCGCAGGCCCGCGTCCAGCAGCTTGTTGCACACGTCGTCCACCGGTGCACCGGCCGGGACGGAGAGAATCACCAGATGTGGCGCTTTTACCCGCGAGAGCAGCTCGGTGTAAGAGTTACAGACCTCCACTCGCGGCGCCTGATCGCCGCGCTCTTTGGCATCCTGCGCCAACAGTGCCTCCAGGCGCCCGTGGTCCAAATCAAACGCACACACGCGGTATCCGTTGTCGACGAGATTGAGAATGAGGTTTTTCCCCATGACGCCCGCGCCAATAAAACCGATATCACAGCGTGAATCCGACATGAATTTCTCCAGAGTTTGGGTACAGCAAAATGCGCGCGGAGTATAGCAATCGACAGCGCTGGCCGGGAGCGGAAACTTGCCAGTCAGGACATCGGTGACCGACGATTTCCCCTTGCCTCGAGATGTCATTACACTCCGGTGTTATCAGGCCTCATTCCACCACGCAGCCCAGAGCGATATCCCGTGCCCATACCAAACACACCCGGCAGAGAATTTTCAGCCCCCTGGAGCCGTGCGCTCGGCTTCCTGACATTGTTGACCAGCCTCATTCTGCTCGGTATTGGCATTACCCTCTGGCTGAAAGCCCCGGAAAATCCGCCACTTCTGTATCAGTTAAGCATCTGGATGTGCCCCGGCATTCTGCTGCTGTCTGCGCTGTTTGCGGTGCGCGGCTACCGCCTGCAGGATCGGGAGTTATGGGTACTGCGCCCCGGCTGGAAAACCCGCATCGCACTGGATGGGATGACGTCCGTCAGCTTCGAACCCGATGCTACCAAAGGATCTATCCGCCTGTTTGGCAATGGTGGTTTTTTCGCATTCAGTGGCCTGTTTCGCAATCAGAGCCTGGGCAGGTATCGCGCGTTTGCCACGGATATGTCCCGTACCGTTGTCATTCGGTTGCCAACCCGGACACTGGTGGTTACTCCCGACAAACCCGAGCACTTCGTGGACATGCTGAAACCGCTCACCGATACCGCGGCCAGATAAACCCTACATGTCCGTGATACCGTCGTCCCTTCGCGCTCGCTGGACTACACTGAGGTTCAACAGGTTAATTTCACGCCAACTCATTCAGGGAGCGTTACTACTGGTGACTCCGCCTCGACAGCCTTTACCTTCCCTGCCGCAGCTGTTTACCGCGGTATTACTGATATTGAGTTTTTCCGGGCCCGGTATGGCCGCCCCCTCAGCCACAGCAGATTGTGTAATTCTCCTGCACGGCCTGGCGAAGTCCAACGGCTCCATGAAAAAGCTGCAGCAGACAATCGCCGAGGCGGGTTTCCGCACGGTGAATGTTGACTACCCGTCGACGGACTTTCCGATTGAAGAACTCGCGGGCCCAGCCATTGCACCGGCGCTGGACCAATGTGCCGCGCCGGATTCCCAAGGCTCGGGGGCCCGGGCATCGGGCTCGAAAAAAAGTCGCGTACATTTCGTCACCCACTCCATGGGGGGTATCCTGGTGCGTCAGTATCTGAGTCAGGTGAAGCTCGATAATCTCGGTCGCGTGGTCATGCTAGGCCCACCCAACCAGGGCAGTGAAGTTGTGGACAAACTGGGAAAATTTCCCGGATTTCATTTCATGTTTGGCGATGCGGGGCTACAGCTCGGCACGGGCAAAATGAGCGTGCCCAATCAGCTGGGGGCGGCGAATTTTGATGTGGGCATCATTGCGGGAACCAAGAGCATCAACCCTATTCTCTCGACACTGTTGCCGAATAGAGACGACGGCAAGGTCTCGGTGGCACGCACCCGTCTAGAGGGCATGAACGATCACCTGGAAATGCCCGTGACGCACGTATTCATGATGAAAAATGCCGGCGTCATTGAACAGGTCATCCACTATCTGCGCCATGGCCGTTTTCAGCGGGATTCGACCGACACGGCCAACGGCGACGACTCCACTTCCGCGCCCCGGCAAGAAAAAATCCTGTTTCCGGAGCCCGCGGCAGACACGGACGAAGCGAGCGGCACCCCGCCATCTGGAGATCGGGGTCAGAGCACCAGCGTGCATGCCACGATCAACGGCCATCAGGCGATTGAATATCTGCTCGATGCCAAGACCGGTCAGTCCCTGGCGCTGGATCTACACAGCGACAATGCCCACGCCGCATACCGCATCACCGCGCCAGCGGCCGCACGCGCCTTGCATAATGGGCACGGACAACAGTCGAGCTATTCCGTCACGCTGCCGCGGGATGGGACCTATCGACTGCTGATTTATCTGCTGGAAGGCGCGGCCAGCGCTGGGGAAAGTGCAGAGTTTTCTCTGGATATCCAGTTGCGCAACCCCGGCTGAAGGATCCAACCGGGACTCCGCCTGAAACCGCGGAGATCAGCCAATCTTGCGGATGCCCACCGCTTCGCGGAGCTTCGCAAGGAATGGACGGGAATATTCGCGGGCCTTGTGCGCCCCCTTTTCCAGCTCCACTTCAATCTCAGCGGGGTTCGCCAGCAGCTCGTTGTAGCGCTCCCGCGCCTCTCCGATCTGGCCATTGATCAGTTCAAACAACTGCTTCTTGGCCTCGCCCCAGGCGATACCCTCGGCAAACGCCTTGCGCATCTCCGCGGTCTGCTCGGGAGTGGCGAAAGCCTGCCATATCTGGAATACAGTGGAAGTATCCGGGTCTTTGGGCTCACCGGGCTCCAGCAAGTTGGTCAGAATCTTGTTGATGTGTTTTTTCAGCTGCTTTTCCGGCAGGAACAGCGGGATGGTATTGCCGTAGCTCTTGCTCATCTTGCGACCATCAAGCCCCTGTAACACCGATACATGTTCGTCCACCACCGCTTCCGGCAGCGCGAAGTGCTCCCCGTAATGGTGATTGAACCGCTGGGCGATATCGCGAGCCATTTCGATGTGCTGGACCTGGTCTTTGCCCACCGGCACCTTGTTGGCGTTGAACATCAGGATATCCGCCGCCATCAGGATCGGGTAGCTATACAGACCCATGGTGATACCAAAATCGGAGTCCTGGCCGTCGTCACGATTGCTGTCGACCGCCGCCTTGTAAGCGTGAGCGCGATTCATCAGCCCCTTGGCAGTCTGGCAGGTGAGCAGCCAGGTGAGTTCCGGAATCTCGGTGATGTCCGACTGGCGGTAAAAGACCACGTTATCGGTGTTCAATCCCAGCGCCAGCCAGGTGGCGGCGATTTCCAGGGTAGACTGATGCACCAGCTGCGGGTCCTGGCATTTGATCAGCGCGTGGTAATCCGCCAGAAAATAGAACGACTGATTGTTCTCCTCCTGACTGGCGGCAATGGCCGGGCGAATGGCGCCCACGTAGTTTCCCAGATGAGGAGTGCCGGTGGTGGTAATACCGGTGAGTACGCGCTGCTTGCTCATAGATCCTTGCTGTTCCGTTCTTCTGAATTACTGTCGGCGAATGCAGGGCCGAATGATACCTGTTTCCCTCACAGGGGGGTACGCTCAGTTACTCCGGTCATTCGAGAGCTCGGATATCCATCAATAGATCGCGATACTCAGTACCGAGATGGCTCCAGGAATAGCCGCTCATATCGAGGCGGGGCAATGCCCGCCCTTCTGACAGATAGCCGGCCAGCGTTTTCAAACGATCTACGGCGCCAGATACCGAGCTGTATCGGTGCTCACTACCGTAATACTCGGGATAGGCAAGCGCATCGGGGACCACCGGGCAGCATCCGAGTGCCACCGCCTCCATCACAGACAGGCCCTGGAACTCGTGATTGGCCGTGGAAAGAATGATGTGGCTGTGTTTCAGAGTCGCCCGATAGAGTTCGGCACTCTCCACGTAGCCAACTACAAGGAGATGATCGGCGAAGCACGTCTGGATAGTAGTGAATTCGTCGGGGCTGCTTCTGAAAGACTGCCCCATCATATTCAGCAGGAACTTGACGCCAGCCTCCTTCAGCCCTTCGAGTATCTTCAACAAACGGTCAGCGCCCTTATCGTATTCCCAGCGCGCTGCCCAACTGATGATCAGCGTATCCGCGTCAGGAGTGCCGGTGAAGCCATTCTCCCAGCGGTGATGCCAGGCAAACTCTGCGGCTGGAACCTCACCGGTTGCCGGACGAGATGCGGCCTCTTCCAGCGGCACCGGCAGCACGCGGGATTTTCCGGCGATTTCTTCACAGATGCCTTTCGGCACCTGGTCCGGCAATTTTTGCAGCAGTGCCGCGGCGCCGCACAACAGGGTCTTGCGGTTGTACTCTGAATTGAATAGCAGCAGGTCGCCACACAGCGCGGTGTAGATATTCAACAGTTGCGGCTCCACGCTCACCACCGCGTCTTTACTGCGTGGGTAGTCGAACTGGTTTTCGTGAAAATAGACGGCGGTCGGTATACCAGCGAGGGATGGCACCAACCCGCGCAGAGAAGCGAGGTCGGTCATCGACGTAGTAACCAACAAATCCCAGGACTGCTGCAATAGTGAAAGCGACTCTCCCCGCCCCCAACTGAGGCTGTTACCGCGCACCCGCCAGCTGAAATAGCGCGGCGGCAGACTGAGAACCGTCCACTCCCATTCTGGAAGTGCCGCAACCAGACCGCGCCGCCAGCGCTTGTGGCTGTCGGCGTCATAGGCGGAAAGCAGAAGTACCTTCACCATTCTGGCTCCCGCGAAAATCGCCGCTTAACGGAAATCGCGGATATTCGTCAGGCGTGCAAACAGGCTGGAGGTATCCCAGCGGTTCCCCCCCAGGGCCTGTACTTCGCTGTAGAACTGGTCCACCAAGGCCGTGACGGGCAACAGAGCACCATTGCGCTTGGCCTCATCGAGCACAATGCCGAGATCCTTGCGCATCCAGTCCACCGCGAAGCCGTGTTCATACTCGCCGGCCAGCATGGTCTTGTAGCGGTTTTCCATCTGCCAGCTCTGTGCGGCACCTTTGGAAATCACCTCAACGACCTGCTCGGCATCAAGCCCTGCGGCACGGGCGAAATGCAGTCCTTCCGCAAGCCCCTGAATCACTCCGGCGATACAGATTTGATTGACCATCTTGCACAGCTGACCACTGCCCACGGGGCCAAGCAAATTCACTGCGCGGGCGTAGCAGTCGAGCAGGGGTCTGGCCCGCTGATACGCACCCTCGTCGCCACCAACCATGATCGTCAGCGCACCATTCTCCGCACCCGCCTGGCCACCGGACACCGGCGCGTCCAGAAACCCGATACCCTGGGCAGCGGCTTCTTCCGCAAGCTCACGTGCCACGTCCGCCGACGCCGTGGTGTGATCCACGAACAGACTATCGTGATCCATACCGAGGAAGGCCCCGTTCGGTCCGGTGGTAACCTGGCGCAAATCCGCATCGTTGCCTACACAGGCAAATACAAACTCCGCGCCACGCGCCGCTTCCTCCGGCGTGGCAAAGGACTCTCCCCGGTAGGTTTGCAGCCACTGATCGGCACGGGCCGCGGTACGGTTATAAATCCGTACCCGATAACCCGCGCGAGAAAGATAACCGGCCATGGGGAACCCCATAACTCCGAGCCCGAGGAAAGCGACAGTGGTTGTCATAGAAATGCCCGATAAACGATTGACTCAGTGAACAAGAAGAAGCCAGATCAGCGCACTGCCAAGCAAAAGGCGATAGATGGCAAAGGGTGCCATGCCGATACGGCTGATAAATTGCAAAAAGAAATGAATACAGAGATAGGCGCTGATACCCGACAGCAATACGCCAAGGAAAATGCTGCCCCATGGTACCGAGTGGCTGTCCAGCAACTCCAGCGTCAGTAACAGCGCACTGAGCGCTATCACCGGTATCGACATGAGAAATGAGAAACGTGCAGCGGCTTCCCGCTTCATTCCGAGCATCAAACCCGCCGTCATGGTGATACCGGAGCGCGAAGTGCCAGGAATCAGCGCCAGCGCCTGAGCAGCGCCGATCATCAGTGCCTTTTTCCAGTTCAGTTTTCCGATGTCGTCCCGCCGTGAACCGCGGACATCCGCCCACCACAGCAACACACCAAACACAATTGTGGTAATGGCGATGACGAAAGAAGAGCGCAGGTGGGTTTCAATAAATCCCTTGAAGACCAGGCCGACGATTCCTGCGGGAATGGTTGCCAGCACAATCAACCAGGCAAGGCGGCCTTCATCACTAAATTGGCCGGTTTTAAAGCCCCCCAGTCCGTCGGTAATCAACTGCCACACGTCCTTGCGGAAATACACCAGCACCGCAATAAGAGAGCCAAAATGCACCGCCACATCAAACGCCAGCCCCTGATCAGGCCACCCCAGCACTTGATTCGGAAGGATCAGGTGAGCGGAGCTGGAGATCGGAAGAAACTCGGTGATGCCCTGAATGAGGGACAGAATGATGATCTGAAAAATTTCCATAATTGATGACTACTGCCTGCAGATCCGCTACCCACGGACGCCCTGTTGATGATCGGTGATTCAATGGGGACGAATGCGCTCGCGCTTTTTCCAGGTCACTTCATTGCGAAGATATGCGGGCTCCAGCTCTTCCGCACTGACCTGAATCCCCAGCCCCCAAAGATTTGCCGCCAGTACCGCAATGTCCTGCGCATGGATGGCCGACTCGCGAGAAACGGCCAGGGGACTCAGTGCCGCCAGCTCCGGATATTCCCAGCCGGGCCCCGCAGCATAGAATGAATCGCGACCGGAGCTACGGCCCTCCTGCACATGCCCGGTGGTCCGCAGCACGGATACAACCTGTTGTGGTGAAGAAACGGCATCAGCGATCAATGCACTGGTGGGATTTTCCTGCGGGTAAAGCCCCCAGTAAACCTCCTGCGTTCGTGCATCCAATGCCGCCAGTACCGGGGCCTCGCCCCACTCGGGATGGGTTCGTCGCGCGCCCAATGCCAGCGCCGCCAGACTGGATACGGGCACTACCGGCTTGTCTGCCGAAAAGGCAAGCCCCTGAACACTGCTGATGGCGATTCGCAGACCGGTGAAGGAACCGGGGCCCTGGCTTACGGCCAGGGCATCCATTTGCCCCAGACTACTCTGACCTTCCGCCAGTACCGCCTCCAGCATGGGCAGCAGGCGACGGGTATGATCCCGCTCGGCCCGAAAAAACTGTTCGACAACCTGCCCATCAACGTAGAGGGCGACGGAACAGGCACCGGAAGTGGTATCAACAGCCAGGATTTTCAAGGAATACGCCCCTCACTCGCATCACACAGTCGAGTCCGACCCCCGGGGAATGGGTGCCAGACGAAGGAGGCGAATTGTGGCACGACCAGCGACAAACGCAAACCGGGCGAGGCGCGCCCATGCATACGGCAGGTCCCACTGAGGCGTTGAGAGATAGAGAAGATAGAGCGACAAAAACCCCGGCACAGGGCCGGGGTTCACAGATCAGCGGAAGATCAGGCCGCTTTTGGTGGACGACCGCGGCGACCTGCGGCTTTCTTTGCCGCCGTCTTTTTCGCGGGGCGCCCACGCGCGGCGGACTTCTTCGGGGCTGATTTCACGGCTTTAGTGGCGGCCTTTTTGGCTGCGGACTTCTTGGCAGGAGACTTCTTCACGGCCGTTTTCTTGGCCGCCGATTTACTTGCTGCCCTTTTTTTGCTCGCAACCTTGCTCGCCTTTTTGGCCTCTGCCTTCGCTTTGGCCGCGGCCTTCTTCTCCAGAGCCTTGGCACTCGCCGCCGCCTTTTTCGCCGCGGCCTTCACTTTCGCAGTGGCTTTCTTCTCCGCCGCTTTTACTTTTTTGGCATCAGCCTTTGCTCTGGCCTTTTTCCAGCGGCTCGCAAAGGCCTTCACGGCCTTCTCCAGCTCTTTATCCGCTTTGGCGGCAAGCTTGTCGGCCATGTCTGCAACTTTTTTCTTGGCTGACTCTTCCGCCTGACGCACCGCATCCATTGCACTGGCTTTGGCCAGCCCCAGCTTGGCCTGTGCCAGCTGAGCTCTTTGCGCTCTCAGCTTGGCGTTGGCCGAAGTCAGCGCCTGCTTGGCAGCAGCGGAATTGCTTTTCTGCGCACGTGCTCGGGCTTTACCCACTCGATCCAGCTGAGTATCCAGAGCTTTGGCTGCGGCATCTACCGCTTTCTGAGCCTTGGTAACAACCGGTGAAGTGGATGCCGGTGAGGTGGTTGCTTTGACCTTAGCGGCCGGTTTTGCTTTCGCTACGCGTTTCGCTTTGGCAGCTTTCTTTGCGACTCGTGCCATTCCCTTGTCTCCTCTTTCTCTGTAGAAGAAGTCACTCTGAACACAGATAGGTGTCGGCCAGCCATAGAAAATGACACGGCTGTATCAAAGTTAATAAAAAAAAAGGCGTTTGCAAGAAATAAAGTAAAAAAACAACCAAAAAATCAAAAATATTTCGATTTTTTACGTTTCGACAGGGGGCAACGGGTGAATTTCGCAGGCCGAAAGTAAAAAACTCAAAAAATTTATCCGGAAAATCCCTCAGGCATTCTCTCCCGGACAATCGCCTCAATAGCGATAAGGTGATCCTCGCGCGCATTCAATGCCGGAATGTATCGATATTCGCTGCCACCGGCATCAATAAAATTAGCGCGATTCTCCACCGCGATTTCTTCCAGAGTCTCCAGACAATCCGCGGAAAAGGCCGGACAGATCACATCGACACTCGCCACACCGGCCCGCCCCCATTCCGCCAGGGTTTTGTCCGTATACGGCTGCAACCATTCCGCCTTGCCAAATCGGGACTGAAATGTAATTTCCCATTTATCCCGCGGCAGCGCCAACGCCGCAGCCAAGCGCTCAGCAGTGCCGCAGCAGTGCCGGTAATAAGGGTCGCCTTTGCGGATGTTGGCCTTGGGAATACCGTGGAATGACATCAGCAGTTTTTCCGCCGGGCCATGCTCCTCCCAGTGTTCCCGTACGGAGTTGGCTAGTGCTTCTATATAAAGGGGGTGCTCCCAGTAATCATGTACCACGGTGATATCTGGCACATTGCGCGAGGTGCGGATGACGTCCGCCACCTGATCGTAAATGGCGCCAGTAGTTGTAGCAGAGTACTGAGGGTAAAGCGGCAAGATGGTGAAACGGTCGGCCCCCTCCGCTTGCAAACGGGCAATGGTATCGGCCAGCTTTGGGGCGCCGTAGGTCATGGCGTGGGTAACGATAACCTCTCGCGGGTTATTTTCCGATCCACTGCTTCCCGAGGCCTCCCCCTCCGCTAGCGCATCAAATCGCTGCTGCAGAAGCGCGACCTGACGCAAGGTGTAGTAGGTAATCGGCGAACCGGTCACCGCCTCACCATCGAGACCGTGATCCCAGATTTCCTGGTAGGCCGGTGCAATCCGAGCCGGCCTGAGCGGTAGAACAAACAGGTTGAGTATCACCTGCCAGACCGGGCGGGGAATTTCCACAACTCTGGGATCAGACAGAAACTCCCTGAGAAAACGCCGCACCGCCGCCGGGGTGGGCTCGACAGGGGTGCCGAGGTTCATCAGGATAATCGCGTGAGCCATAGTCGTTTGCACTCCAACGGGTTCAGGTGCTATTCCCGGCTTTTTGTCGTAACGACAAAGGTCATTCTTCACCGGAAGTCTGCTCCAATACAGGGCGGCAGTATTCCAGAGTCCGGCGTAAAAGTATTTATCGACGTAACAAACAGCCAGACAAACATGAACAGTAGCGCGGCCAGCGCGCCAAAGAAAAAGGCTCCCGGAGGAGCCTTTTCTCTTATCTCTGCCGATGGCTGCGGTATCAGCTCAATGCGGAGATCACTTTTTCACGGATCTGATCCATGGAACCAACACCCTCAACCTTGCTGTACTTCGGGGCAGTCTCTGGCGCGCGCTGAGCCAGTTCGCGGTAGAAACCCACGAGAGGCTCGGTCTGCTCATGATAAACAGAGAGCCGGTTGCGCACGGTTTCTTCGCTGTCATCCACACGCTGTACCAGCGCTTCACCGGTCACATCATCCACACCTTCGTTTTTCGGCGGGTTGTACACCAGGTGATAGACGCGGCCAGAACCTTCGTGCACCCGGCGACCAGAGAGACGCTTGACGATTTCCTCGTCATCTACAGCAATTTCCAGTACATGGTCAATTGCCACATCCGCGTCCAGCAGGGCCTGCGCCTGGGGAATGGTGCGGGGAAAACCGTCGAACAGGAAGCCGTTGGCGCAGTCCGCCTGGGCAATACGCTCTTTTACCAGGGCAATGATCAGATCGTCGCTTACCAGTTTGCCCGCGGCCATCACATCCTTGGCCTGCAAACCCAGCGGCGTACCCGCCTTGACTGCGGCTCGCAGCATGTCTCCGGTAGAAATCTGAGGAATTCCAAACTTCTCGGTGATGAATTGAGCCTGGGTGCCCTTTCCGGCGCCCGGCGCGCCCAGAAGTATGATTCGCATAATCAGATAATCTCCAGATCATACCCGGAGCAAAGTTGCCCCAGTGATAAAAAGAGCGCTACCTTACACTTTGCCCCAAGGCAGAACAAGTCCGTAAGTGGTCAGGCCGAATTCGGTAATTTTTCTACAAAACTCAGGTTTTATTGCCCAATCAATACGGATTAGCGTCTGATCCGTTCCTGCAGAGCAACCCGGGAATCACGATTCCTCCGAGCTTTTTGCCGCTTCCCAGAGCCGGTCCAGCTCCTCCAGCGACACATCGGAGGGTTGCTGGTTGCGCAGTCTGAGCGCGCTTTCCACCTCGCCGAAACGGCGCTCGAATTTGCGATTGCACTGACGCAATGCCGTTTCCGGATCGACACTCAGGTGTCGCGCCACGTTGACACAGGAAAACAACAGGTCACCCAGCTCTTCGCGGGCATGTGCCGTATCGCCGGAGGTAATTGCTTCGCGCAGCTCCTGGAGTTCCTCCGCCACCTTTTCCAGAACGCCGTCGACTGCCGGCCAGTCGAACCCCACCTGGGCGGCACGCTTTTGCAGCTTAGCCGCGCGGGTCAGGGCCGGCAGGCCCGAGGCCACCCCACCGAGGGTGCCGCGCTCACCTTTGGACTCACGCTCTGCCGCCTTGGTCGCTTCCCAATTGGCTTTGATCTGCTCTTCGTCGATGTCGACACTCCGATTATCGCCATACAGATCTCCGGAGGGGAACACATGGGGATGACGCCGCACCAGCTTGCGCACCAGAGTGTCAACAATGCCGGAGAAATCGAAGTGTCCCTGCTCGCGGCCGAGCTGCGCATAAAAGATGACCTGAAACAGGAGATCTCCCAGCTCTTCCCGCAGATGCGTGAAATCTTCCCGCTCGATGGCCTCCGCTACCTCATAGGCCTCTTCAATGGTGGAGGGCACGATGGTGGCAAACGTCTGCTTCAGATCCCACGGGCAACCGCTTTCGGGATCGCGCAGTTGCGACATCAAATATTGCAGGTCTTCTACGCTATATGGCTGTGTCATCGGTTCTGCCTGTTAGCCATTACGGGTTAATGCAAAATCCGCCGTTTCGCGGATGCCACGTTGGGTAGCTGATTGATACGGTGCAACACATGGCTGAGTTCCTCGAAATTGTGGATCTCCGCGGTAATTACCATATCCACCGTGTGCTTGTGCTTGTTGGAACGGGTTTGCATGGCGGTAATATTGATCCGCTGACTGTCCAGCATGGTGGTTACATCGCGCAACAGACCGTGTCGATCGTAGGCCTCAACCATGATCTCGACCGAATACACTTCAGTGGGCTTTTCGGCCCATTCCACCTTGAGAATACGCTCCGGCTCCTCCGACTGCATGCGCAGCATATTGGCGCAGTCTTTACGGTGGATGGACACTCCGCGTCCAAGGGTGATATAGCCCATGATGTCGTCCCCCGGCACGGGGTTGCAGCAGCGCGCGATATGGGTCAACAGATTGCCGACACCATCGATATAGACATCTGTCTGCCCTTCCCGGGCAACCGGCGCGGTGAGGGAAAGTACAGGCTCTCCCTGTTCGACCTTCACCATGCGCTGGGCGGCATTCAGCACCTGCCCCACGCCGATATCACCGGCACCGACCGCGGCATAGAGATCGTCCAGTGAATGCATGTTGAGTTTTTTCGCGAGTTTCTCGAAATCGAAATCCGCCAGTGCCAGCTGTTTGAATTCGCTGTCGAGAATGGTCCGCCCTTCAGCCACGTTCTGGTCCCGCGCCTGCATTTTGAACCAGTGGATGACTTTGGCCCGCGCGCGCGACGTATTGATATACCCCATGCTGCGGGAGATCCAGTCACGGCTGGGCGCCTCGCGTTTGCCGGTGAGAATTTCCACCTGGTTCGCGGTCTGCAGCTCGTGGTTTAGCGGCACGATGCGGCCGTCCACCTTGGCGCCGCGACAGCGGTGGCCAATTTCCGTATGGATTTTGTAGGCAAAGTCCAGCGGCGTCGCCCCTTTCGGCAAGTCCACCACGTGACCATCCGGGGTGAATACATAGATGCGGGTATCCACATCGCTGGCCTGCAGATCCTCCTGCAGCGGGTTACCACCCACCTCTTCGTGCCAGTCGAGCACCTGACGCAGCCAGGCAATTTTCTGCTCGTAACCATCCTGCCCGTCGAGCTGGCCGGATTTTTTGTCCGTGCCCTTGTAGCGCCAGTGCGCACACACCCCGTATTCCGCCTCTTCATGCATGGCGAAGGTGCGGATCTGCACTTCGAGCACCTTGCGGTCGGGACCGATCACCGCGGTGTGCAGCGAGCGGTAGCCATTGCCCTTGGGTGAGGCGATGTAATCGTCGAACTCGTTGGGGATGTTGCGCCACAGGTTGTGCACGATGCCCAGTACCGCATAACAGTCCCGCACGGTGGGCACCAGAATACGCACGGCGCGGATGTCATACACCTGGGAAAAACCGATGTTCTTGCGGCGCATCTTTCGCCAGATGCTGTAGATATGCTTGGCCCGACCAAATACTTCGCCTTCGATCTCGGCTTTTTCCAGCTCGCTGCGCAGGAGCTGAAGCACATTGTCGATATAGTCCTGCCGCGCCAGACGCTTTTCGTCCAGGAGACGGGCAATCTGCATGTAGTCGTCGGGTTCGAGGTAGCGGAAGGAGAGATCCTCAAGCTCCCATTTGATATGGCCAATACCCAGGCGGTGTGCCAGCGGTGCGTAAACGTCGGCCACCTCTCTGGCCACCCGGCGACGCTTGGCTTCCGGTGCGTTTTTGGCCGCACGAATTGCGCAGGTGCGTTCGGCCAGCTTGATCAGTGCCACACGCACATCGTCCACCAGCGCGACCAGCATGCGACGGATATTTTCCGAGTGCTCTTCCACCGCACCACTCTGGTTTTCGACACCGGTATCCGCACTGCGATTGCGGATGACCGCCATCTGCAACACGCCGCGAATCAGCTTGGCGATGGTCTCGCCCATTTCCTCCTCAACAGATTTGAGGGGTAGGCGTTTTTCCCGCACCGCGCGGTAGAGCATGGCGGCGCACAGCGCTTCGCCATCAATCTGCAGGTCCGCGAGAATTTCCACCATTTCGAGGCCGGTAAGAAAACTGCTGGTCCCTTCGGCCCATATGTTTTCCGCCTCGATGGCTTTCTGCTCCGCCTGCTCGCTCATCTCGATGGCTTTGCGGAGTGTGACCAGTGCGCCGCCGTCCAGCTTCGCCAACGCCTGAATGTGGCGCAGCCAGGTTTCCCGGTCCAGGGTGCCGTCTGCCAGTCGCGGATAGTTTTTTCTGACTTGTACCAATGTCTTAACTCGCGGTCAGAATATACGTGATGTCGTGTTTGTTCTCTGGCGTTCGCTACGCCGGTACCTCGGGGTTGAACAGCCCGGAAGAGAGATAGCGATCGCCGCGGTCACAGATGATGGCGACGATGGTGGCATTCCGCACCTCAGCGGAGATTCTCAGGGCACCTGCAACCGCACCACCGGAGGACACACCACAGAAAATACCCTCCTCTCGCGCCAGTCGCCGGGTCATGGCTTCGGCTTCCTGCTGACTGATATCCATCACCCGGTCCACTTCTTCGGGAACGAATATTTTCGGCAGGTAAGCCTGGGGCCAACGGCGGATGCCGGGAATCGCGGACCCTTCTGTGGGCTGCAAACCAATGATCTGGATTTCCGGGTTCTGCTGTTTCAGGTAGCGACCACAGCCCATAATGGTGCCGGTAGTCCCCATGGAGGACACGAAATGGGTGATCTCTCCCCCCGTCTGTCGCCAGATTTCCGGACCCGTCGTTTCGATATGGGCCGTGGGGTTGTCGGAATTGGAAAACTGATCCAACACCAGTCCTCTGCCCTCCGCCTGCATTTGCAATGCCAGATCCCGCGCCCCCTCCATACCCTGTTCCGCACTGACCAGTATCAGCTCAGCACCGTAGGCCGCCATGGAAGCCTTGCGTTCTTCTGTCGCACTCGCCGGCATGATCAGAATCAAACGGTAACCCTTGATCGCGGCGGCCATGGCCAGGGCAATACCGGTATTGCCACTGGTGGCTTCGATCAGCGTATCTCCGGGGCGAATCTGGCCCCGCGCCTCCGCGCGGCTGATCATCGACAGTGCCGGGCGGTCTTTTACCGAACCCGCCGGATTGTTGCCTTCCAGCTTGAGCAGAATGGTGTTGGAGCTATTTCCCTGTAGTCGCTGTAAACGCACCAGGGGCGTATTGCCTATACAATCGGCAATCGTCGGATATTCCATAGTCAGCTTCGGATCCATCGGCTTGTGCGGGCGCACATTCTACCCCCCCGCTGCCGTTGCTGCGAACTCGCCTTGCCCACCGCCGGTATAAACCGTACTGGCGTACGCGAATTTGGGGTGGCTTCTGTGGCCAGCAGGGGTAGAATCGGACAAAAATAACACAGCAACGTTACCCTCATGGCCCAAGCTCCCCAGTTGCAAGCAGAGCGCCGCTCTGAGCCCGCCGTGCTCACCAGCGGCGAATCGGCGCAAACACAGGCGCCGCTCTCCGGGCGCCGCCAGAGTCGCGCCAGTTCGCGCCGTAGCCACGGCCGCCGCTATTCCCTGCGCGCGATTCTGTTCCGCTACATCATGGCACCAGCACTGATTCTGTCACTGCTGCTGGCCCTCCTGTTTACCCTGCAACAAATGAACGACCGTCGTGACCTGCTCCTCAGCCACGGTCGCGCCAGCGCCGAACAGCTGGTTGAACTGATCCACCTGAGTGAAGGCCACTCCTTCGAGGAGCGCATCCGCTGGCTCGACAAAAGCCTGATGGTACTGATGCTGGAACGGGACATGATCCGCTCCGTACAGCTGTATCGCGCTGACCGCAATGAGGCGGGTCAGGAGGCATTCAAGCTGATTTCCAGCGTCGGACCGCGCCCTCGTACCAGTTTCACCGCAGACCAGTTGCGCGGTAAACAGGCCCATGTGTATGAAGATCTGAACAGCCTGCAGGTACTGCAACCACTGCGCGGCGAGGGTACAAACTGCTGGCTGGCCATCGAGCTGCATCGCCCTTATTTTCTCGTCGGTACCTATCAGGTGGCGCTGGTCGGTCTTGTCGGCCTGATTGTGTGCGCACTGATTGCCCTGGTGTGGGCGATGGTGCTCTCGGAGCGTGCCGTCAGAAGCCTTGAGCGAATCAAAGATGCGCTGCGTTCGGTGGGTCAGGGCAAGTTTGCCACCCGTGTCGCGAGTTCGCGCAATCTGGAACTCGCACAGCTGACGGAAGAAATCAATCTGATGACTGGCAATCTGGCGGAGTACCAGCGGGACTACCAGGACGGGCTGCACCAATCCATGGAGGACCTGCGCCAGTCGCTGGATGCGATGGAAGAGCAGAACATCGAGCTTGAGCTCGCACGCAAGAAAGCCGTGGAAAACAGCCGGATCAAATCCACGTTCCTCGCCAATACCAGCCACGAAATCCGCACGCCATTGAACGGCATTATCGGATTTACCAACCTGCTACTGAAAACCGAGGTGGACCAGCTACAGCAGGATTACCTGCAAACCATCCTGCGGTCCTCCGAAAGTCTGCTGACGACCATCAATGACATTCTGGATTTCTCCCGCATTGAATCCGGTAACCTGGTGCTGGATCACAGCCCCATGAATCTGGGGCAGGTGCTGGAAGAAACGCTGCAGATCCTCGCCCCCTACGGCTACGAACACAATCTGGAACTGGTGCCATTTGTAGACCCACAACTGCCGCCATCACAGATCGGCGACCCTCTGCGCATCAAGCAGATCCTCACCAATCTGGTAAGTACCGCGATCCGCTGCTCGGAAAACGGCAGTATTCCGGTGCGCATTGCGGTTCAAAGTGGCAAAGAGTCCGAGCTGACAGTACAGATCAGCATTGTCGATAACGGGGCCCGCTGCGATGAACAGGGGCGCCGTGAGCTGCGCCAGTTGCTCAATAGCAGCCCACAACAACAGCAGTCATCAAATAACGGCATGGGGCTCAGTATCGCCCGTAGCCTGGTGCAGTCCATGGGCGGCGAGCTGGAACTCGAGAACAACGAACAGGGCGGTTGCAATTACTGGATACAACTGCCGCTGACCATCGATCGCAACCGCGCCGTCATCACCAGGGAACAGTTCCCCGGCTGCCGGATATTA
Organism: Microbulbifer pacificus; assembly: GCF_002959965.1. Taxonomy (NCBI): domain Bacteria; kingdom Pseudomonadati; phylum Pseudomonadota; class Gammaproteobacteria; order Cellvibrionales; family Microbulbiferaceae; genus Microbulbifer; species Microbulbifer pacificus. Next base: position 829,673 of record NZ_PREV01000027.1, on the reverse strand, counting down.
CTGGTTGACCCCAACCCCATGACCCGTCAGCAGATATACCAGCAACTCACCCATTGGCAGGTACTACCCCAGGAGCACTGCGATGGCCAGAATCTGGTGCCCGCGATCGAGCAGATGTGGCGTCACGACGCCCTGCCTGACGCTCTGATCATCGACACGGCGATCGCCGCTGGAAATTTCGACAATTTCATCGCCACGGTGCAGCAATTGGTGGACACCTATCAGTGTCGGGTGGTGATTCAGGGATCGCCGGTTGATCTGCGCCGCTGTTACGATGCGCTTCGCACCCGCGTACTGGCATTCCTCGGCAAACCAGTGAGCCGCGAGGGACTGCTGCGGGCACTCAAACGGGTTGTGCCCAATCAGGTGCAGCCGCGCCCGCAGACCGGCACCTATCCAGTGTTGCCTTGGCCGGCAAAGCCGAGGGTACTGGCCGTGGACGACAACGAAGCCAACCGCCTGCTGATGAGCGAACTGTTGCGCACGCAGAATATCGAAGCGGTGGTGGCTGCGAGTGGCACCGAAGCTCTGACGCTATGGCGCGACCAGTACTTCGACATGATTTTTATGGATATCCAGATGCCGGATATGGACGGCATTGCCACCACACGCAAAATTCGCGAGCAGGAGTCCGGCCGCCGCACTCCGATCATTGCCCTCACTGCCCATGTGGGCACCGAGGAAAAGTCGCGACTTCTGAGTGCGGGCCTCGACGATTACCTCAGCAAACCTGTGAGTGAAGTTCAGCTCACCCACACAGTGAAACGCTGGATGGATGTGAACAGTGCCGACACGGGATTCACCATATCCCCCGCGGTAGCGCCGCGCCTGGTGGATATCAGTGAAAGCCTGAACCTTGCCAACCAGGATCCCGGGCTCGCCCGCGACCTTTTGCGCATGCTGCTGAAAGGATTGCATGAGGACGAGCAGGAGCTGGCCAGACTGTTCGCACAACGGAATCACAAGGGACTGTTTGAAGAAGTCCACCGCCTCCACGGAGGCTGTTGCTATTGCGGGGTATTGCGGCTGCGATCCGCCACGGGACAGTTACAGGAACTGCTGCGACCGGTACAGGAACAGGCAGAAGTCGACGTGGAAAACTACGAGAGCGCCTATGAACTGGTACGCAAGGAGATTCGCAATCTGCGGGACTGGGCGTCGGATCAGGACCTGGATACGCTGTTCGGGCTGGAACAAATCGACGATTCCGGCACCAGTCACGGTAACATCGGTGAGGAGGAACACTCCCTCTGACGCTGGCGGCCAGTCAGGGGACACCGTACACTTGGCGAAACAGCTCGCGGCTTTTCAATGGGCGGTTGCCCAGCATGGGGGATAGAATCAACCGGCAAAGGCGTTTTGCGGCGCTAAGCACTTCGCCCCCGCTGCGCCCACAGGTCTCTGGCGCAGTACATTCTCCTTCATCTGCCAACAGCAGAGATTTCAGGGCCAGTAAATCCGCTCCCCAAAAATCATCAGCGCGCAACAGGGCACCCGGGGGCAAATGCACCGGTGTAAATCCCTCTTCCGCGGTCAGACGATATACGATGTCGGCGCGTATCGGCCCGTTTTCCAGCGGGCTGAAATCCAGCTCGGGGCAGCTGCCGAGCGCCTGCAGTAGCTGTAACTCAAAGCGGCGCAGGGGCCACTCCAATGCCGCGCTTTTCGCCCCACCCTCATCGCCTTCCAACGTCGCAAGTCGGGCCAATAACGTCTGGTAAGCCGCGAACACCGACAGTTGCGCTTCCCCTTCCGGAAGCAGACGCACCAGCAGCTCATTCACGTAAAGTCCTGCGTACACTGCACGCCCTTTCAACCACAGTGATTGACCGGCATTTTCTACCGGACCCAGTGTTTTCAAGTCATGGCGCCCCAGCAGAGTCACCAGTAATGGGGCAAAGGGTTGCAGGGCGCGTTGGCGGCGCTGCTTGTCGCGGCGCGCACCCTTGGCGATACAGGCAAGGCGCCCGTAGTCGGGCGTCAGTAACTCCAGAATCAGACTGGTATCCCGAAATGGCCGTGAATGCAGGATATAGGCCGGTTGCGGGGGCAGCTGCTGCACGGTGAAAAGAACAGTTACTGTTTATCGATATAGCCGAGACTGCGCAGCGCGCGCTCGTCATCGGACCAGCCGGATTTGACCTTTACCCACAGGTTCAGCATCACTTTGCTGTCAAACAGCTTTTCCATATCCAGCCGCGCCGCCTGGCCGATCTGTTTGATGCGCTCCCCCTTGGTACCGATCAGGATGCGCTTCTGTCCATCGCGCTCAACCAGAATCGCGGCACTGATATGCAGGATATTGCCCTGCTGCGCAAACTCTTCCACTTCCACCGTAACCGCATAGGGAATCTCCGCACCCAATTGACGCATCACCTTCTCACGCACAATTTCTGCGGCGAGAAAGCGCGAGCTGCGGTCGGTAATCTGGTCTTCTTCATAGAAGTGCACACCTTCGGGCAGTCGCTCGACGATCACTTTTTCCAGGGATTCCAGATTGGTTGAGCGCAACGCCGAGAGGGGAACGATTTCCGCGTGGGGGAAGCGGTCGGAGAGAGCCTGCAACTGGGGCAACAGATCACCCTTGTCGTCCAGTTGATCCACCTTGTTGACTGCGATAATCAGCGGGCACTTGAGCCCCTGCAGCTTCTGCGCCACCAGCTCGTCGCCCTCGGTCCAGCGCGCGCGCTCTACTACGAAGACCACCACATCCACATCGCGTGTCGAACTGATGGCCGCGCGATTCATATAGCGATTGATGGCCTTGTCTTCCCCCGCATGCAGCCCGGGGGTGTCCACGAAGATGATCTGGTTTGCCCCCTCGGTCTTGATACCGAGCATATTGTGGCGGGTCGTCTGCGGCTTGCGCGACGTAATACAGATTTTCTGACCGAGAATGTGGTTCAACAGGGTGGACTTACCCACATTCGGTCGACCCACGATAGCCACATATCCGCAGCGGGTAGACGGGCTGTCAGGTGAACTGGCCGATGGGTGTGTAGATTCGCTCAAGGAAGATCTCCGGGGCAGCCGGCGTCCACACTGGAGCACCGGTCAGGCAGTAACGTTGGGTATCGAAGCGGATTATAGAGTCAGCCCTGCCCGGTCAGTCGAGCATAGGCTTCGGTGGCGGCGGCTTTCTCCGCTGCACGCCGGTTGCTGGCGGTGCCTCGCACCGGCGCTTTCAGACCGGCCACCCGGCACTCCACCACAAATTCCTGGGAGTGTTCCTCCCCCCCGACCTCCACTACCGTATATTCCGGCAGTGGTTTCTGGCGTGCCTGCAGCCACTCCTGCAGACGGGTTTTCGGGTCTTTCGCCGTTTCCAGCGAGAGGCTCTCCAGACGCGGGGCAAACCAGGCGAGTACCCGTGCGCGCGCCGCTTCAAGGCCAGCATCCAGATATATGGCACCGATAATGGCCTCTACCGCGTCCGCAAGAATCGAGGCGCGGCGGTGGCCGCCACTTTTCATCTCCCCCTCACCGAGTCGCAGGCACTCGCCAAGCTCGAGCTCCTTTGCCAGTTTGGCCAGGGTCTCGCCGCTCACCAACTGCGCACGCAGGCGGCTCATCTGGCCTTCGCGGCCATCGGGGAACTTTTCAAACAGCGCGGCACTGATGGTAAACCCGAGAATGGAGTCGCCGAGGAATTCCAGTCGCTCGTTGTTGCGGCTTCCATGGGAGCGATGGGTAAGAGCCAGAGAGAGCAGCTCCCCTCGGCCAAACTGATGGCCGAGGCGACCGCAGAGTCGTTGAAGTAAAAGGTCTGTCACCGTAAGTCTGTCATCTTTCGCTGTGAGCACCCACCATTCGCTGTGAGTACCGGGGCACTCAGTCTTCGCGGCGGCGGAACTGCTCGATGTCTACCAAGGGTTCGCAACACAATTCCGGCTTGGCGGTATTGAGCTGCTTGTCGAACTTCATCACCACATCCACATTGTGGAACAGTGGCTGGCGCAGTTCGTAATTGATGCTGACGAGGGTACTGTCAGCACCGCGGATGATTTTTACCGCTTGAGTGGGTTCACCGCGCACGTTATTGATGGTGAAGAAGCGGTCCAGTTCGCGCTTGATCTCGGTATTGCTCATTTCGCGGATACCGCTGTTCTGCGACAGGGACTGCAGCCCCTCTTCCACAAAATGCGCGTCGATATAGGCCGGCCCCAATTTGGATACGATGGTAAGGCCAAAGCCAAACACCGCAATCACAAACAGCCAACCCCAATAACTCATACCCCGTTGCGCCTGCAACAGACGCCCACTGGAAAGGTGTCGTAAAGCCATCTTCTGCCACCGTGTTATCTTTCTAATAAATGACGGCCGTCCCTGGTTCCAGCACTCGGCTGCATGCACCGCGTCCTATTCGATGCTCACTACTCAATGCCACCTACCCGGTCAAAACTGGGCAGGCTCAGTAGTTTGTCCCAATGCATCCAGATTGCAAAGGCCTTACCGACGATGTCTTTCTCCGGCACGAAGCCCCACTCACGACTGTCGAGACTGTTGTCACGATTGTCCCCCATCATGAAGTAGTGGCCTTCAGGCACAGTGACGGTGCGGATATTACTGTAGCGGGTGGGTGCGACGTGCTTGGCCATCAGGTGGCGGTGGCCATCAATCTCTTCCCACAGGAATTCTTTCTGAGGATTCCCAGGCGGCAGCGCCTGAATCAACTCCTGTGGTGCCGGTTCACCATTGATATACAGCTGGTTGTTTACCACCCGAATTTCATCCCCCGGCAGGCCGATAACCCGCTTGATGTAGTAGGTGTCATTCATATGTGGGGGGAAAAACACCATGACATCACCGCGCTTGGGCTCGCCAATCCCCAGCACTTTGGTGCGGGAAACCGGCAGGCGCAGACCATAGGCAAACTTGTTTACCAGGATGAAATCACCCACCTCCAGCGTCGGATCCATGGACGCGGACGGAATCTGGAAAGGCTCTACCAGAAAAGAGCGCAGAACAAAGACGATGGCCAGCACCGGAAAAAACGACTTCGCATATTCCACCAACACAGGCTCGGGCTGGCGCTGCCCTTTGGCCGCCAAAGCCTTGCGCCCGCGTGCCAGAAACAGTGCATCAAACAGCCAGATTGCCCCTGTCGCCACGACCAGCAACAGCAAAATAAGGGGGAAATTGATATCCATTCAAACGTCTCTTTCTGACTGGTTTTTATCTGTTGATTGGCCCGTCTGCGCGTCAACTGTCGACCTTGAGCACCGCGAGGAACGCGTCCTGGGGCACTTCCACCCGGCCGAGCTGTTTCATACGGCGCTTACCGGCCTTCTGCTTCTCGAGCAGTTTCTTCTTCCGGGTAACGTCACCACCATAGCATTTCGCGGTTACGTTCTTGCGCAACGCCTTCACCGTCGTACGGGCAATAACGGAACCACCAATGGCCGCCTGGATGGCCACATCAAACATCTGCCGCGGAATAAGATCTTTCATTTTTTCCGCGATCGCACGCCCGCGGCTCTGCGCATTGTCGCGGTGCAGGATTACCGCCAGAGCATCCACCCGATCACCATTGATGAGAATATCAAGGCGGACAAGTTTTGCCGGGTCAAAACGCACAAAGCTGTAATCCAGCGAGGCAAAACCGCGGCTCACCGACTTGAGGCGATCGAAGAAATCCATCACCACCTCACTCATGGGCAGCTCGTAGCGCAGAGATACCTGCCCCCCCACATACTGCATGTCTTTCTGGACGCCGCGCTTTTCGATACACAGGGTAATCACGTTACCCAGATAATCCTGCGGAACCAGAATGTTGGCCTCGGCGATAGGCTCGCGCATTTCCTCAATGGAACCGAGTTCCGGCAGGCGCGAGGGGTTGTCCACGTAGACGATGGAACCGTCGTTCATCAACACTTCGTAGACTACGGTCGGCGCGGTAGTGATCAGATCGAGATCGTACTCGCGCTCCAGTCGCTCCTGAATGATTTCCATGTGCAGCATACCGAGGAAGCCGCAGCGGAAGCCGAATCCCAGGGCATCGGAAGACTCGGGCTCATAAAACAGGGAGGCATCGTTCAGCGACAGTTTGTCCAGCGCATCCCGGAAGGCCTCGTAGTCGTCGGAACTGACCGGGAACAGGCCGGCGTACACCTGCGGCTTCACCTTTTTGAAGCCCGGCAACATGGGCACGTCCTCGGCGCCCTTGGCGTGCGTCAGGGTATCCCCCACCGGCGCGCCATGGATATCCTTGATACCGGCCACCACGAAACCCACCTCACCAGCGCGTAGTACGCCGGTTTCCTTGCGCTTAGGCGTGAATACGCCGACATTGTCCACGACATGCGCACGGTTGATGGACTTGGTGACAATCTTGTCCTTGACCCGCAGCGTGCCGTGCTTGACCCGCACCAGCGACACCACCCCGAGGTAGGAATCGAACCATGAATCAATGATCAGTGCCTGCAGTGGTGCATCCACGTCCCCTTCCGGGGCGGGTACCAGACGTACCAGATCTTCGAGCGCATCCTCGATGCCGAGACCGGATTTGGCACTGCAGCGGGTGGCGTTGGTCGCATCAATGCCGATGATATCTTCAATTTCCTGCGCCACACGCTCTGGCTCCGCCTGCGGCAGATCCATCTTGTTCAGAACCGGGATCACTTCCAGGCCCTGTTCAATGGCGGTATAGCAGTTGGCCACGGACTGAGCCTCAACGCCCTGGGCGGCATCCACTACCAGCAGAGCGCCTTCACAGGCCGCCAGTGAGCGCGACACTTCATAGGAAAAGTCCACGTGCCCCGGTGTATCAATAAAGTTCAGCTGGTAAGTTTTGCCGTCGCGAGCGGTGTAGTCCAGCGTCACACTCTGGGCCTTGATGGTAATACCCCGCTCCCGCTCGATATCCATGCTATCGAGTACCTGGGCGGCCATCTCGCGGTCGCTCAGGCCACCGCACACCTGAATAAAGCGGTCTGCGAGGGTGGATTTCCCGTGGTCGATGTGAGCAATGATGGAAAAATTGCGGATATGGGAGAGATCAGTGGCCACTGCGAGGACAAAACCTTTTAAAAATCAGCGAGTTAATGAGCGGACCGGGCCGCGTTGTGGGCGCAAGTCTAACAGGTTGCAGGAAAAGTGCATCCAGTCAGCGTGGCGCCCCGTCAGTGCGGGGCTCCATACCTTCAGCGGGCTTGGCGGCGTGGCCACCGCCTGCCCTCCGGCGTTCAACTCACACTCAATCCTCGTCGATCTGGATGGTACGGAAGGTGGGCTGACCACCGCGGAAAAAGCGAATTGGCAGCAGCTCGCCCTTCGGCAGCTTTTTCACGATTTTCTCGTAGTCGCTCAGCGACTCGACCTGATCGAAACCGAGCTGGGCAATGATATCGCCGCTGCGCAGGCCGGCATTGGCTCCAGCCTTGCCGGGTACTACCTGTTTCACCAGCACGCCGGTTTCCACACCAAGGCGCTGTTTGAGCCCGTCGGGGATTTCATCCACTGCCAGCCCCAGACGCCCGCCAATATCGGTGGTCGCGGGCGCATTGCTGGCTTGCTGCTGACCATCGTCATCTCCCGGAAGTGCACCCACGCGCACCTTGAGCCTGCGCTCTTTGCCTTCCCGCATGAGAACTACCGGCACTTCGGCACCCGGGCGAGTCTGACCGACCACATGCGGCAGATCACCGGGCATCAGGATTTTCTGCCCATCGAAGTGCATGATGATGTCACCCACCTGAATACCTGCCTGAGCCGCAGGAGAACCCGCCTCCAGCTGCCCCACCAGGGCACCGGCCGGCTTGTTGAGCCCCATGGCAATTGCCAGTTTGCGATCCACATCCTGGATACCCACGCCAAGCCAGCCGCGATCCACGCGCCCTTTTTCTCTCAACTGGGCGACCACGTCCTGGGCAAGGCTCGAGGGGATAGCAAAGGAAAGGCCTATGGAACCGCCGCTGCGGGTGTAAATCTGGGAATTGATACCCACCACTTCACCGTTCAGGTTGAACAGGGGGCCGCCAGAGTTACCTGGGTTGATGGCCACATCCGTCTGGATAAACGGTACATAGTTCTCGCGGCTTTCATTGGGAATACTGCGGCCCATGGCGCTTACGATACCGGCGCTGGCTGAGTAATCCAGGCCGAACGGGGAGCCAATGGCCACCACCCATTCGCCCACTTTCATTTTTTCGGAGTCACCCCAGCGCACCGTGGGCAGGTCGTTCGCGTCCACCTTGATCAGCGCCAGATCCGAGCGGGGATCGGTACCAATCACTTTGGCGTCGTATTCGCGGCGGTCGGTCAGGGTGACCCTGACTTCGTCGGCACCGTCGACCACATGGTTATTCGTGACGACATAGCCATCACTGGAAATGATGAAGCCGGAACCCATACTGGCCACCGGGCGCTGTTGGCGCTCGCGGGGCTCCAGCAGGTGACGAAAAATATCCGGAATTTCCTGCTGGTACTGCGGAGGAACGGAATTCCGCGTCACGCGAGCATTTTCCATTGTATTGATTTTCACCACAGCGGGAGAATTCTGTTCAATGAGATCGGTCAGCTCCGGAAATCCGCGAGCGTTGGCCGCCGCGGAAACAAGGAGACAGAAAGCGAGCAAAAACTGCGTACAGCGTGCAACCATATTTGCCACCCGTGATAAGCCCTTTTACTAATATGAAAAAAAGTGTGTTCCGAATTGCCCCCGGGATGGTTATCAATCAGCGTTACCATCACTCAATTCATTAAGCAATCGGCGCCACGAAGAGAGCCGAGTAATCTCCAGCCCACTTGCAACAGTCCGTTAGTCGGAAAAATCGCGGAAAAGTTCTCACAATCCAGTGTAAAACAGTGTTAAGGACTTAATGGCATCACCGCAGATGACGAATCCACAGCGCCAGCAACTAGCCCCATCACCGCCAAGCCACAGGCCGTCCCTGCGCCCCCGTACCGAAAGAGGCCTGTTTCAGCACCAGAGGCTGCAGTATGGTCAGTCTGTACTGGGGGCACCGCTGCTCTACTTCCCGGCAGAGGTGCAAGATGAACACACGGGCATGGTACTTGCCGGTACGCACGGAGACGAGGTGGCCGCCGTGGTCACACTCTCCTGTGCACTGCGCTCGCTGGGGCCGGGGCAACTGCGTCATCACGTCATTCTGGCGGCCAATCCCGACGGCTGCCAGCTGGGAACCCGCGCCAATGCCAACGGGGTGGACCTGAACCGCAATTTCGCCACGGTCAACTGGAAGGCCGATGGCACCGTGTACCGCTGGAACAGCGCTGCCGATGAGCGCGATGTCTCCCTGTTCACAGGCGACGAGCCCAGTTCAGAGCCGGAAACCCGGGCACTGTGCCGTCTGATAAAGACGCTCAAACCCGCGTGGCTGGTGTCCATTCACGATCCACTCGCCTGCGTGGATGATCCACTGCAGAGCCCTCTGGGACACTGGCTGGCGGAGCGTATGGAACTGCCATTGGTCACTGATCTCGGCTACAAGACACCAGGCTCCTTCGGTACCTGGTGCGAAGAGCAGAAATACGCGTGTATCACTCTGGAGTATCCACCCATTTCCGCCGACGCGGCGAGCGAACGCTATCTGACTGCGATGATCGAACTGCTGTGCTACACGCCCTGATCATCCTCCCTCTCCACCACGCTTGTCTGTCCAGTAGACCCGCCCCCCCTCAAACCGAAGCGGGTCCACATCTTTCGCCAGCCAGGTGGGCCCATCGAGATCCACAAAGCGCGCAGACGGCCCCAGCGGCCAGGCCGCCCGAATCGCGCGGGATGTGCACAGCATACATCCCAGCATGAGCTCAAATCCCCGGGCTTTTCCCTCTTCCGCCAGTGCCAGCGCCTCCCGAAGACCACCGGTCTTGTCCAACTTGATATTCAGCATGTCGTATCGCCCAACAAGACGCGGCAGGTCCGCACGGGTGTGGCAACTCTCATCGGCACATATGGGCAGTGGATGGGGAAAGGTCGCCAGTAGTTCATCATCTCCAGCGGGTAACGGCTGCTCCAGCATCGCCACCCCCTGCCGCGCAAGGGCATCGCACAGATCGGGCAATCCCTCAGCACCCCAGGCCTCGTTGGCATCAATCACCAGTTGGCATTCGGGAGCGGCGCTGCGCACCGCCGCTACCCGCTCCAATACCTGATGGCGGTCAAGCTTTAGCTTCAGCACCGTCACACCGCGACCAGCAGCAACGCGCGCCGCTTCAGCCATGGCATCGGGAGCAGCAATCACCAGGGTCTGTACCGTAGGCAACCATGCATGCCCGGAGTCGACATTGCCCGCCCGTTGCTGCTCCCAATCGGCCAGCGCGCAGTCAACGGCGTTGCGCGCGGCACCGGCCGGCAGTGCCTGCTGCAATTGCGCTCGCGTAAGCCCCGAGCGGAGGGACGGCAACACCGACGAGATCTCTGCGAGTACCGATTCGACACTTTCGCCATAGCGAGGATATGGCGTGCACTCGCCAACGCCGGTTACCCCCCCTGCTGAAACCTCCACCACTACCACCTGGGCCTCGGTACGCGACCCGCGGGATATCACAAACGCCGTCCGCAGAGGCCAGCTCTCGGCATAACAACGCGCTTCGAAGCTGCCACACCCATCGCAACTGGCATCCGTTTCCGTCATTCGAGCTCTCCACAATTGAATAGCGCCCCCGCTCAGACGAACGGGAATGCAACATGCTCTCAGTGTAGAAAGATATTCGAAAACAAAGGGGGAAGAAGGGTAACCACCCGCTCAGCGGGTTTCCGTCACTGGAATGGTGGAACAGGAACCTTCTCGTTCCAGACGCAAGAATACCGGGACCAGTGCAGGGTTTGCGCGATTGAGATGGCTGTATAGGCGAATGGCCAACGCCCCGAATATCAGACCGGCAGCGGCCCCCAGAATGGCCATGATTTCAGTGCCAAGCGACTGTCCGGCGAGCGCACCCAGCACCAGAGCGGCCAGAGGCAGCAGGTAAACGATCAGGGCGCTGCTGGCAAGGGTATTCTCTGCGATACCGATCACCACCGTGTCGTGCAGCTGGACGCTGGCATGCGCCTGCGGCGATACGGCAACGCGCACCTGGGAGGCGCGGCTCCAGAAATCACCCAGCAAGCCAGTACCACAGCCGGACTTGGCGGCGCAGCCGTGACAGCTGCTGCGCTGCACGGTCTCCACCCAGATACCGGTATCATCCAGGGCCACTACCCTGCCGCGCTCTTCAATCATCGCCTGAATACTGTCGCTATCCGAAAATCTGGTATCACTGCAACTTAGCCACACTCACCGTGGAGTCTTTACCGCCTTGGCCACCAGTTGCGCGGTATTGTCGGGGATCTCCCCGACCACTGTCACCGTGTAATGCTCATCATTGACTTCGATATGATCCATGTAAGCCACTGTGGCACCACGTACCGCACGTCCCCGGTAATTCATACTGGGACCGAGCTTCTGTACGAACACCGTAAATGCACTCAGACCATCACTGAACACCTGCATTTCCCCATCCGCCAGCTCGCGCGCCGCCACCGCCTTGAAGCCGCTCGGCACCCACCCCATCTGCCAGCGGCTCACCAAACTGCCGCAGTGGCCTGTGCCCTCGCTTTCTCGCGCGGACGCGGAGTGCGGCTGCAGTTCACTGTCATCAATAGCCGTCAGATCCAGCTCCACAAACTGAAAACGCTCCAGCACACGCCCGGCAGGCGCCACCAGCAGTGACTTCAGCGGCAGGCCGGTTTCACGGTCGACACTGACCACCAGGCCGAAACGGTGCGCGTCCCGCGGGCGCGCCTCCAGTACCACGGCCTCGCGATCGGCAATACGCTCTTCACCGCGCTGTAGAAACTGGTAATTGTTCTGCACATTCTGCAAACCCATATTGCTCCACAAGCCCGCGCGGGACAGCGGGCTGCCATCGCGGCGGCACTGGGCGTCGTGTCCGCGGCTCACCATCTCCCGGGGAGCCCCGGTCAGAAAGCGGATACGCTCCACCGGCTCTCCATTGCGAATGCCGTGCACCACCTCCAGGGTCTCCATCACCCCCATGTGCTCGAAGGTCACAAGGCCGCGGTACTCGAGGTTTGCCACCGCATTGGCCAGCTTGCCCAGCAAGGCCTGAATTTCTGCATCGCCAGTCGGTGGGGCGACCCGGGATTCTGCGGGAGCCGCCCCCCCCGGATTTTGCGGAGCGGACCCAGTTCCCGGGACTGCCTCCGGCGCCTCAGCCTGTGGAGTATCCGCCTCCTGGGCAACAGCCACAGGCAGCAGAGGACTGGCAAACAGCAAAAAAGCCAACAGGGAACTGTTGGCTTTCAGAGTGAGGAGGGAAAAATCTTTTGCCATGATCATTCTTTATTCAAAGTCGACATATGCTGGCAATACAACCGAATGGCAGGACACGCTCCATTACCACCCATCACATCACCGTCATTCCGGCGGGCGCTCTCCATAGGTAGCGCGAGCAAAGGGGACCATTCCCTGACTGCCCACACGGGCCGCCTGCTCAGAGTGCTCCATCATCACCCGGTTGAGGTGACGCATCAACTCGGGGGACGGCACCACCTGCACCTGAGGTGAAACACCCATACCACCAATTCGCTGCTCGGGAACCAACTGGGGATTGGTACTCACGGAACGGGTATTCAGTGTCGGCACCAGGAACCCGCTGGGCTGTGGTACGGACTGCACCGGCTGCTGCGCGGGGCGTTCTATCTCGGCAACCAGCTCATCGCCACCCATCTGCGGCGCCTGCATCTGCTGTACGCCGAGCACCGCCGCAAATGCCACAGTAGCCGCCACCGCGCCGCGCGACAGCGGGCGCCACCAGCGACTGTGGATCGCGCTGGCGTCATTCGCCGCCTGCGGCTCCGCAGACGCGGTCAGCGGTAGTTCGTCGGCAATGGCCGCTGAAATGCTTGCCGCCAATCCCAGGTTCACCGGCGCGACCTTTTCGCCACGCATCACACTGGCGGCCAGCTGGTAGCGCGACCAGCGCTGACCGAGATCGCCGCCGGAGGCATCACTTTCTTTGAGCAGGCGCTGGACTTCCAGTTCACTGGCCTCGCCATCCATCAATGCCGATAGCGATTCATCCAAACGCTGCTGATGATTCCCGTGAGACATACGGGTCAACCCTCTTTCAGTGCAATTCTATAGGTGCTGTCACCGGGCGCCGTTACCGCACCCTGTCTGTTGGTAAATGAGACAGGCTTCTAACGGAAAAGTTTTACCCGGCAGGCAAATTTTGTGTGAATTACGCAAAAAAATTACCTGTCGTTCCGGTCACCGCTACTGGTTAGACCGACAAACTCCCACTCGACTCCCAGACAGAACAAATATGACCAAACGATGAGCAAATAAAGTGCACACCGGCGAAATTACCCGCGTCCCCCCACCGGTTCCGGCTCCCCGGCCATTGCCGCCTGAACCGCCCGGTCGATGGACTCGCGGGCACGAAAGATCCGCGAGCGCACGGTGCCCACCGGGCAACCCATGACCTCGGCGATCTCCTCGTAACTCAGCCCCTCCAGCTCCCGCAGGGTAACCGCAGAGCGCAGGTCTTCCGGCAACTCGCGGATGGCGCGGTGCACGGTGGCCTCAAGCTGATCGCGGAACAGCTGGTTTTCCGGGGTATCGTTATCCCGCAACATCTCGGCACCGGAGTAGAATTCGGCGTCTTCGAGATCCACATCGTAGGACGGCGGACGGCGACTGCGGGACACCAGGTAATTTTTCGCGGTATTGATGGCGATGCGGTACATCCAGGTATAAAAGGCGCTCTCTCCACGGAAATTCGCCAGCGCCCGGTAAGCCTTGATAAAGGCTTCCTGTACCACATCATTCACTTCGGCGTGGTCGTTGATATAACGGCTGACCACCGCAGCGATTTTGTGCTGATATTTGAGCACCAGCAGATCAAAAGCGCGCTTGTCGCCCTTCTGAACCCGCTCTACCAGCTGTTGATCACTCGGCGACGCCTGATGACCTGTCATCCCCTACTCCCAACCGCGGTCCCGGCGCGCAATCGCCCGGGGCACAGGATTATTCTGTTGTGTCGAAGACAACCCGTTTCGGTCATAAGTTCCTGACAAATCGGTAATTTTTGAAGATGGCGTATACTACGCGCCCTCCGACTCGAATAAAACTCTACCAGCAAAGAGGTTCAGAGCCCCTTGAACAACTACAATGTTCTCGTTATCGGCAGTGGCGCCGCAGGTCTCACCCTGGCCCTGCATCTGGCCACCCGCCACCGTGTGGCACTGCTGTCCAAGCAGCGCCTGCAGGACGGCTCCACCTGGTTTGCCCAGGGTGGCATCGCCGGCGTGCTGGATGAGACCGACTCAGTAGACGCACACATAGCCGATACATTAGATGCGGGGGCGGGACTCTGCCACCCGGAAGCCGTACGATTTACGGTAGAGAACAGCCGCGACGCCATCCAGTGGTTGATCAATCAGGGGGTCGACTTCACCCGCGAAGGCGCTGGCGATTATCACCTCACCAAAGAGGGCGGCCACAGTCACCGCCGCATCATCCACAGCGCCGATGCCACCGGTCGCGCGGTGCATAGCACCCTGATCGAACGCGCGCGCAATACCCCAAACATCGACTGCTTCGAGCACCATATCGCCCTTGATCTGATCCGCCAGCCCGACCCCGTTACCGGTCGCTTCCGTTGCGCCGGCTGTTACGTCTACAACAAGGATACCGAAGAGGTTGAGGTATTTCAGGGGCGCGCGGTAGTCCTTGCCACCGGCGGCGCCGCCAAAGCCTACCTCTATACCAGCAACCCGGACGGGGCCAGCGGCGACGGCATCGCCATGGCCTGGCGCGCCGGCTGCCGGGTGGCGAACATGGAATTCAACCAGTTCCATCCCACCTGCCTCTACCACCCCAAAGCCAAGTCGATGCTGATTACCGAAGCACTGCGGGGTGAAGGCGCGCAGCTCAAGCTGCCCAATGGCGAACGTTTCATGCAGCGTTTCGACAAGCGCGGCGAACTGGCACCGCGGGATATCGTCGCCCGTGCCATCGACCACGAGATGAAGCGCCTGGGTGCCGATTGCGTGTATCTGGACATTTCCCACAAGGATGAGAAATTCGTTCGCGAACACTTCCCCACGGTCTACAAGAACTGCCTGCAGTACGGCATCGACATCACCAAAGAAGCCATACCGGTGGTACCCGCCGCCCACTACACCTGTGGCGGTGTCATGGTGGATCAACACGGGCGCACCGATCTGGATCAACTCTACGCCATCGGTGAAACCACCTTCACCGGTCTCCACGGCGCCAATCGCCTGGCCAGCAACTCGCTGCTGGAATGCGTGGTTTACGCTCGCTCCGCGGCTTTACACATCGACAGTACCCTGGACAAAATCACCCCGCCGCGCCCGGCACTGGCCTGGGATGCCTCCCGCGTGACAGATTCCGATGAAGACGTGGTGATCTCCCACAACTGGGACGAACTGCGCCGATTTATGTGGGACTACGTGGGTATCGTGCGCACCCGCAAGCGCCTGCTACGGGCGGAACACCGGGTGCGACTGCTGCAACAGGAAATTCTGGAGTTCTATGCCAACTACAAGATCACCAGCGACCTGATCGAACTGCGCAACCTGGCGAAAGTGGCCGAACTGATCATTCGCTCGGCACTGGATCGCCGCGAGAGCCGTGGCCTGCACTACTCGCTCGACTATCCGGGATTGCGGGAATTAGCGATGGACACCATCCTGGTGCCGGAAAACTACGCCAACCAGCGGCATTTCATCGACGCCGATTGAACAGACGGAAATTTCGCGTGAACTTATCGGGAGTAGCGCAACGCCACCAGTAACCGGCGCCAGTCGTCGGCACTGGTCGCGTCGCTACTGAGAACCAGCCGCAGCCGGCGCCCCTCCAGATCGCGGGCATTGATCACCACCAGCCAACCCCAAAGCGTCAGCTCACCGCGAAAGTGAAATTCACGCTTTGCGCCGCCCTTCACCTGCCAGTACCAGCGCCTTTCCGCGGTCGATAAACGCCCCACCGACCGATCGAGACGACGCCACTCCCACCAGGTAAATACGGCAATTACGGGCAATGCAAACCCTATCGCCAGCCATGGCAGCCGGGAAAGAACGAGCAGGATTGAAGATTGAACGGCTGCCAGTCCAAGCAGACTCCGCAGCAGGAGCGAAGACGAGAAATCACAGGCAAGCCGGGCACTGCGTTCAGCGCGGGCACCTGTGCAATCCCCGGAGACTCCGTCCAGCGGAATCGCAGCCTCGCGAGAGGAAGACAGAGTGGAATCAGTCCTGCAGACCGGTGTTGTCACGGATGATCTGCACTATTTTCTGAAGCTCCGGGTCTTCGGGATCTTCCCGGCGCAGGAACCAGGCGAACAGATCCTGATCCTGCTCGTCCAACAGGCGGATATAGCGCTGCTTGTCATCATCCGACAGCGTTTCGTAGACATTCTCCAGAAACGGCAGCAGCACCAGGTCCAGCTCCAACATGCCGCGACGGCTGGCCCAAAACAGGCGGTTGCGATCCATACTTCTTTTCTCAATAGCCGGTTGCAAAGTGCGCGCAGTATAGCGGTAGTTGAAATCCCGCCGCAAAACCCCAGATACTGCACCACTTCAACAAGCGGTCGATGAAGGCGAATTCAGCATGGATCAACAGCAGTGGCAGGAATTTCTCAGCAGCCAGGGCGCCCAGTGGATGGATGGCGCGGCAGGCTTCCCCCCCCGAGATGGGGACACCTCCAGTGCCGAACTGCAACTCATTGACCTCAACCCCATGGGTGCCATCGCCGTCAGCGGGCCCGACAGCCAAAAATTCCTCCAGGGCCAGCTCACCTGCGATCTGGTAAAACTGCCGGACGAACACCTCACCCTTGGCAGCCACTGCAACCCCAAGGGTCGCATGATCAGTGCGTTCCACGCCCTGAAAATCTCACAGACCGAATTTGTTCTGCTGATGCCACGGGATCTGGTGAGCACAGCCCTCACGACCCTGAAGAAATATGCGGTCTTTTTCAAAACCCAGCTTGAAGACGTGAGCGACAGCCAGCACTGGCTCGCCCTCTGCGGTCGCGATGCAAGCGCCGCTGCCAGCCAGCTCCTGAGCCTGTCCCACGGCGGCAGTACGGATCTCGTGCCCGGCCAACTGCGCAGCTTCGATCATAACGGCCACCGCGCGCTTGCAGCCTGCTTCGGCGAGCGCAATGTGGTGGTACAGCTGCCACTGGAGCAGGCTGCGGACCTTTGGCTAAAGCTCGCGGGCAGCGGCCCCGCACCCGGCAGCTACCACGTCTGGCAACAACAAGTGATCGAAGCGGGGCTGCCGCAGGTTTACCTGAGCAGCAGCGAAATGTTCATTCCGCAGATGGTAAACCTGCATCTGCTGGGCGGCGTGAGCTTCAAGAAAGGCTGTTACACCGGGCAGGAAGTGGTAGCACGCATGCAGTACCTCGGCGCTGCCAAACGCCGCATGTACCGTGCGCGTATCGACAGTGGCGAGCTGCCGCAGCCCGGAGCAGAAATCTTTGTTCCCGCAGGCGGGTCAAGTGTCGGCAACCTGGTACAAGCCTGTATGACAGGTGATGACATTGAATTGCTAGCGGTACTGACCAAGAGCAAGGTGGCCGACGGCGAGAGCCTGCAACTGGCCGACGGCCGTGTACTGGAGTTGCTCGAACTCCCTTACGATGCGGACGCCGATCCGCTGGCCTGATCCCCGCCAAGGCCTATTGTAGGAGCCTGCTTGCAGGCGCCTACAAGAACAATCAAATCTCTACCGCGACCCGGTGCAATTCGGATACCGCAGGCAGCGCCCAGTCGATGGGCGCCTCTCCACGCTGCTGCAAGTAGGCATTTGCCTGCGAAAACGGCCTGGTGCCGAAAAATCCGCGGTGCGCCGACAGCGGCGAGGGATGCGGTCCCCGCAGCACCAGGTGCTTGCGGCGATCGATGAAACTTCCCTTTTTCTGGGCGTAACTACCCCACAGTACGAACACCAGCCCCTCCCGCCGCTCTGCCAGCGCGTGTACTGCGGCATCGGTAAACTGCTCCCAACCGCGCCCCTGATGCGCTCCGGCTTTACTCTCCTCCACCGTGAGCGTGGCATTCAACAACAGCACGCCCTGCTCCGCCCACGGCTGCAGGCAGCCGTGATTGGGCGGCACAATGCCCAGATCCGAGTGCAGTTCCTTGTAGATATTCTGCAACGAGGGGGGAATACGCACGCCGGGCATCACGGAAAAACACAGGCCGTGCGCCTGCCCGGCACCGTGGTATGGGTCCTGACCGAGAATGACCACCTTCACCTGATCAAACGGCGTGGAATTGAAGGCATTGAAGATCTGCCCACCCGGGGGAAAGATTCTCTTGCCCGCCTGTTTTTCCTGCTGCAGAAACTGACGCAACTCGGCCATGTAGTGTTTGCTGAATTCAGGCTCCAGCACCGAGAGCCAGCTGGGGTGAATCTTGATCTTGTCGGAAACCTGCATATTTTTTCCTAAGTTATTTGTAGGAGCTTGCTTGCAAGCAAGCTCCTACAAAATCGAGTGAACCCGTTGGCGCAGTGCCGGCACCACGTGCTCATCAAACCACGGGCGGCGTTTCAGCCACAGGGTGTTCCTCGGGCTCGGGTGTGGCAACGGAAAGAAGCCATGTGGTAGCGCATCGGCGAAGTGGTGAACATTTTCGCTAATGCTGCCCCGCTTTGAAAAGAGAGGGCGGGGCAGATAGTAGCGCTGGGCGTACTGACCAATGAGCAGGGTAAGCTGGATATTTGGCATTTCCGCAAGCAAACGGGCATGCCAGGTCGGCGCGCACTCGGGGCGTGGCGGCAGGTCGCCGCCCTTGCCGCGCCCGGGATAGCAGAAGCCCATGGGCATGATGGCAATACGGGATTCGTCGTAGAAAATTTCCCGGTCTATCTGCAGCCAGTCTCGCAGGCGATCACCAGAGGGGTCATTCCACGGAATACCCGTGGCATGTACCCTGGTACCCGGCGCCTGGCCGATAATCAGCAGGCGGGCACTGCGTCCCGCACTCAGGACCGGGTGCGGCCCGAGGGGCAAGTGCGCTTCGCACAGCCGGCAGGCGCGCACCTCGTTTAACAGCAGGTCCAGTTTTGTCACCGTCAAATCCGGTTACCGCCTTCCATTTCCGCTTCGGGAAAAGCCAGGTGTAACAGCAATCCTCGCGTGTCTTCCGGTGCAGCAGCACGACCAATGCCATTGTTATCCAGTACCACGAAAATTCCCCGCTCGTTAACCGCAAGCCCTTCACCCTTACCAAATCGGGTATCCAGATAAACGAATTCCGATCCCTCTTCGACATCGTGATAGTGAATGCACCATTCCGCCTGAAGACTCTCTACATTGCGGCGACACACTGCGAACGCATTGCGCTCCAGGGTAAACAGCGCACCGTCATACGCCGCAAGTCCGGCGATATCTTCCGAGCGGCCACGGAAATCAAGCCCTTTCACCTCCGGCACGACGCGAAAATCTCGCCCTTCCTGATCGCCCGCGTGCAGTTTGAGCAGTCCGCGCGGATCGCGCTCCAGCGCCACCCAGAAATCATCGCCGATCTTGGCCACGCCTTCACTTTCGGCGTTGAACACGCGCAAGAAGCCGCGCGTTTTTGCCGATTCTGACCAGCGCACCGGCAGCCACTCCCCCCGGCTTTCGATGCTGTTGAGCCGTGCAATACGGTTGTACCGCTCACTCAGCAGATAGATGCCATCAGCGTCACAGGTAATGCCCTCAAAATCCATGCTCAGAGATGGGCTTGCGACATGTAGTGCACGAGCTTTCAGTGGCACCGGTTGATCATCCGGCAGAGAGGGCCGGGTAAAACCGGCTTTGGTCTTGAGCGCGACGGAATCCCGATCGGATTCGGGTGAGAGCTGGAATATCTGTTCCGACACTTTATCTGCAACCGCCAGCAGTTCGCCATCACAGAAGCTCAAACCGGAGATGTCCAGCCCCTCACTGCCGTCGATCCACCAGGCATTCAGGAGTGTCGCCGGCGATACTGGCACCCCGGAATGCGGTTCAGCAATGGCGAGCGACGCCAGCGGTGTCCACATACCCAGCAGCGCGCCGGCGCCAACACACAACCAGCGTTCGGATAAATACTTCAAAGGCCTCTCCCGTATAAATGGGATCACCTCAATCGCGGAAGTTTTCGAACTGCAGAGGTTGCTCCAGCTCTTTACTCCGCAACATGGCAATCACCTGCTGCAGGTCATCGCGCTTCTTGCCGGTAACCCGCACGGCGTCACCCTGAATCGCGGCCTGCACCTTGAGTTTTTCGTCCTTGATGATCTTAACGATCTTTTTTGACAACTCTTTGTCGAGACCATTTTTCAGTTTGATTTCCAGCTTCACCTGCTTGCCGGACTGCGTCGGCTCGCCAACATCCATTACCAGTGGGTCGATACTGCACTTGATCAACGCCTGGCGCACCAGGTCTTCCATCTGACCGATCTGCATCTCGGAATCGGCGCGCAGAGTCAGGACAAACTCACTGCGCTCCACTTCCGCATCCACGCCTTTGAAATCATAGCGGGTGGTGATGGTCCGATTGACCTGATCCACGGCGTTGGTCAGTTGATGTTTATCCACTTCGGAAACGATATCGAATGACGGCATAGTTGAGGCTCCCTTAATCTCGCCCGCACACCATGCGGGCCATATAAAACGTTATTTCCAGCGCTCAGGCAGGACTTCAATGTTGTTGTCATTACTGGCGAACCACAGGTGCCCGTCCTGGATGGTGACTGACAGATCCATGGTACGCTCAGCCATCGCCGCAAGTTGTACGCAACTGTCTGCGGGCAGATAGAAAATCTCCAGATTGTCGAAACGCGCACTGATAGATTCCATCTTCTGCCACCACACCGACGCGGTACGTTGCCCATAGGCGTAGACAGTGACCTTACGCGCGCGACCACAGGCCTTGCGAATACGATCTTCCGCGGGCACGCCCACTTCAATCCAGGTCTCTATTTCGCCGCTCAGGCTGTGCTGCCACAAATCCGGTTCGTCGTCGCTGGAAAGGCCGCGGGTGAATTCCAGCTGCTCACTGGCATTGTGGGCAAAGGCCAGCAACCGGATCATCATCCGCCCATCGGTCTCCGACGGGTGGCGCGCCAGGGTCAACAGGTGTTCCGCGTAATAATCCCGGTCCATATCCGCGATCTGCACGCGGGCTTTGAATATCGTCGCTTTTAATGCCATTACTACTCTCTGAATCGGTCGCCTGCCGGTAGTTGCCGGACATCGGCTTTTGGGAGTCTATTATTGTCTTGTTCGGAACCAACATGGATGAACGGAATGAACACAGCACTCACGGGCAAACTAGATTTCCCGCAACGGCGTTTCTGGCAAACCCTGTTGCTTTCACTACTGGCGTTTGGCCTGACGGGCTGCGGCATCAACAACATCCCCACCTACGACGAGAATGTGAAGGCCACCTGGGCCCAGGTACAGAACCAGTACCAGCGCCGCGCGGACCTGATTCCCAACCTGGTGAAGACCGTTAAGGCCTATGCCGCCCACGAACGGGAAACCCTGGAAGCGGTCACCGAAGCGCGCGCCAAGGTCAATTCCATGCAGGTAGACTCCGGCATCATCAACGACCCCGAGAAACTGAAGCAGTTCGAAGCAGCCCAGGCCCAGCTCAGCAGCGCCCTCTCCCGCCTGATGGTGGTGGTCGAGCGCTACCCGGACCTCAAGGCGAACCAGAACTTCCTCGCTCTGCAATCCCAGCTGGAAGGCACCGAAAACCGCATCAGCGTGGCCCGGCGGGATTATATCGCCGCGGTGGAGCGCTACAACCGCGAGATTCGCACCTTCCCCGGCCGTATCTGGCACACCATCATGTATAGCGACATGCCCATTCGCGACACGTTCGAGGCCACGTCGGAAAACGCGGACAAGGCACCCGAAGTCGACTTCCAGTAAGCGTCGCCACTGTATGTCACTGTAACAGCGGAGTCCTGAATGACGATCCGGCGGATCGCCCTGCTGCTTCTCCTGCTCCCGGCCCTGTTTGGGGCCGGGCTTGCCGCAGCGGACGTGAAATTCCCCAGCCTCAGTGGGCGGGTGGTGGACAATGCCAACCTGTTGAACCAGAGCACCCGCTACCAGCTCACGGAAATTCTGCAACAGCACGAGAAGGAAACCAGCAACCAGATCGTGGTGGTCACCCTGCCCGACCTGCAGGGGCTCACCATCGAGGAGTACGGCTACCAGCTGGGACGACACTGGAAAATCGGTCAGAAAGGGAAGGACAATGGCGTCCTGCTGATTGTTGCCCCCAGTGACCGACAGGTGCGTATTGAAGTCGGTTACGGTCTCGAAGGCGCCCTCACCGATGCACTTTCCGCCAATATCATCCACACCAAGATCCTGCCCTATTTTCGCCAGGGCAACTTCGACGCCGGCGTGGTGAACGGCGTTGACTCCATCATTGCCGCGATCAAAAACGAGTATGTTCCCGAACCCACAGAGTCCAACCGCGACCGGCAGCTGGCGCTACTGGTGGGGATTTTCCTGTTGTTCATCATGCTGCAGATTTTCGGCTCTTCAGTACTCGGCTCCCCCTCAGGCGGCAGCAACTATCGTCGCGGCCGTTACGGCGGCTACTACGGTGGAGGTGGATTCGGCGGCGGTTATAGCGGCGGAGGCTTTGGCGGTGGATTCGGCGGCGGGGGCGGCGGCTTCGGCGGTGGAGGAGCTTCCGGTGGCTGGTAAACACCCTGTACCGAAAGTGGATTTGGCGGACAACGGAAAACCAACATGCTGAATGCAAGCGAGCGGCGCAAAGTCGCCGACACGATCAAGGATGTGGAATCGCGCACCGACGCGGAGCTGGTAACGGTGCTCGCCCGCCGCGCCGACAACTACCTGTACATTTCCACCCTGTGGGCGGCCTTTCTCGCCCTGCTGCTGGCACCACTGATGCAGTTCCTGCCCTGGTGGATCGAATACCAACAGGCCTTCACCCTGCAGTGGGTCCTGTTCATCATGCTCGCAATCCTGTTCCGCTGGCGACCGCTGACCATGCTGCTCATCCCAAAGAAAGTGAAGTACTGGCGCGCGTCCAATCTAGCCCGCCGCCAGTTTCTTGAACACGAGCTGCACAGCACCAAAGACCGACTGGGCCTGCTGATCTTCGTCTCACAGTCGGAGCACTATGTCGAGATTCTTGCCGACCGCGGCCTGGCGGAGCAGATCACCAATGAGAGCTGGCAGGAAATCGTCGAGAACTTCATCCGCGAGGTGAAAAAAGGAAAAACCGGCGAGGCATTCGTTCACTGCGTGGAAAAATGCGGTCGCCTTCTGGAGGAGGCCGCACCCGCCACTGTCGTCAAGAACGAACTGCCCAACCACCTGGTACTTCTATAATTGGCCAATACCGCCTCTGAAGTGACTTGGTGATTCCATGAACCTGCACAGACACGCCATTCCGCTGGCGATTTCCCTGCTTCTTGTCGGTGCCGCAGTGGCCCACTGGACCAATCCGGACAATCCCGCGGCATCCACCATTCGCGAGACACTCTTCTCCGACAGCGCCAAATCCTCCCAACCCAGGGGCGATCTGACCGCGCGGGTACAACAGCTGGAAAAATCCCTGGAGCAGACACTCAAAATCCAGAACCAACTGCTGGAACTGGTGAATGACCTGAGCAAACGGCTGGACCCCGCAGCCGCAACGGGGGATATCCGCCACGCAACACTGGAATCGCGCGAAGCACCAGAGCCAGCAATCCACCACCGATCTATTCGCGAGCAAGAAAACGGCGATCGCTACGCCCGCGTGAGGGAAGGCCAGATCAGACATTTTACCGATGCCGGGCTCAGCTACGAGCGCGCGGAATATATTGTCGACAAGCAGGAGCGCATTCAGTACGAACAGATGCAGTTCAGCTATGAGTATCACCACTTGCAGGACAAACGATCCAAACGGGCCAAGGAGCTGCAGGAACAATTGCAGACTTATAGCAATCCACGCCGGGTTTTCGAGCAGGAGCTAACCCAGGAGGAGTTCGAGCAGTATCTGAATGCCACTGGAGGACGCTCTGAATTCGAGATCAGCAGTATTCTGGAGTCCGCGCCGGCCTACGATGCGGGCCTGCGCGCCGGCGACAAGATCATCCGCTACAACAATCAGCGGGTATTCCACATGGGCGATCTGCGCACCCAGGTCTATCAGGTTGCGCCAGGTACTTCGGTGCCTGTGGAAATCCAACGCAAGGGCAGCACAGCCCCGGAAACCATTTATCTGCCAGCGGGACCGCTGGGCATACGCCACTGATTTCAGGGCGCCCTGAGTGGGTACAAAAAAGGGCGATGGCCGCAAAGCCATCGCCCTTTTTTAGCGTCCGCCGAACATTACTCGACGGAAGCTTCCGGACGCATATGCGGAAACAGCAGGACGTCACGGATAGACGGTGAGTTGGTGAGGAACATTACCAACCGGTCGATGCCGATACCCTCACCGGCGGTAGGTGGCAGACCGTATTCCAGCGCACGTACATAGTCGGCGTCGTAGTGCATGGCTTCGTCGTCACCGGCATCCTTTTCGGCCACTTGCGCCATGAAGCGCTCGGCCTGGTCTTCGGCGTCGTTGAGCTCCGAGAAGCCATTGGCAATCTCGCGGCCGCCGATGAAAAACTCGAAGCGGTCCGTCACAAACGGGTTGTCGTCGTTGCGACGCGCCAGCGGGGATACTTCGGTCGGGTATTCGGTGATGAAGGTCGGCTGATCGAGCAGGTGTTCAACGGTCGCCTCAAAAATCTCGATCTGCACTTTGCCGAGCCCCCAGATCTCCTTGACCTGGATGTTCAGTTTTTCCGCCACCTTGCGCGCGCTTTCCATATTGTCGATGTCGGAGGCGCTCAGTTCCGGGTTGTATTTGAGAATCGAGTCGAACACGCTGATACGCGCGAACGGCTGGGCGAAATCGTAGCTCTTGCCCTGGTACTCGACGGTGGTGCTGCCGAGCACGTCGGTGCAGATGCCGCGCAGCAGCGCTTCGGTGTGGTCCATCATGTCGCGGTAGTCCGCGTACGCCTGGTAGAACTCGAGCATGGTGAACTCGGGGTTGTGGCGTGTGGACAGGCCTTCGTTGCGGAAGTTGCGGTTGATTTCGTATACGCGCTCAAAGCCGCCGACCACCAGACGCTTGAGGTACAGCTCCGGCGCGATGCGCAGGTACATGTCGATGTCGAGCGCGTTGTGATGCGTCACAAACGGGCGCGCGGCGGCGCCGCCGGGGATGACCTGTAACATGGGGGTTTCCACTTCCATGAAGTGGTTTTTGTTCAGGTACTGGCGGATGTAGTCGATGATTTGAACGCGCAGCTGGAACACCTTGCGGGATTCCGGAGTGGCGATCAGGTCGACGTAGCGCTGACGATAGCGCATTTCCTGGTCGGAAATACCATGGAATTTTTCTGGCAGCGGGCGCAGGGCTTTGGTGAGCAGGCTGTACTCTTCGCAGTTGACGTAGAGGTCGCCTTTGCCGGATTTGTGCAGTGCGCCTTTGACGCCGACGATGTCGCCGATGTCCCAGGTGCCCCAGCGCTCTTTGATGTCGGCCTGGGCCTGCTTGTCGGCGTACAGCTGGATGCGGTCGGAGACGTCCTGAATCACGAGGAAGGGGCCGCGCTTGGCGAGGATACGGCCGGCGACACAGGCCGTGTTGCCTTCGGCTTCCAGCTCTTCCTTGCTCTTTTCACCAAACTCTTTTTGCAGGTCGGCGGCGAGGTGTTCGCGGCGAAAGCTGTTCGGGAAGGCATTGCCCTTCTCGCGCATGGCGCTGAGTTTGGCGCGGCGCTCGGCGATCAGTTTGTTTTCGTCTTGCTGAGTTGGTGTGTTGCTCATGATCTATCACATGTCTTTCTGGTGTGTTTCGGACTTCGCCGCTTTTCTGTAAAGCTCTGTTCTGAATTCCGTGGCGGTGGAGCACTGGGTATTCGGTTTCGAAACCGAACACCCAGCACTCCACCTTTAATTCGACGTATTTTGCTTCGTAAGCCAAGTAAAAACTCAGCTCTAATCAATGCCGTATGTTGGGCAAAGCGAAGCGTGCCCAACAATCACTGGAACCTTACAGCCCCGCCTTCAGGCTCGCTTCGATAAACTGATCCAGGTCCCCGTCCAGCACTGCCTGGCAGTTACTGGTCTGGACGCCGGTGCGCAGGTCTTTGATGCGCGAGTCATCCAGAACGTAGGAGCGGATCTGACTACCCCAGCCGATGTCGGATTTGCTTTCTTCCAGCGCTTGCTTTTCGGCGTTGCGCTTCTGCATTTCCTGTTCGTAAAGTCGCGCCCGCAGCATTTTCCAGGCTTTGTCGCGGTTCTGGTGCTGGGAGCGTTCGCTCTGGCAGGCGACGACGATGCCCGTGGCTATGTGGGTCAAGCGCACCGCGGAGTCGGTTTTGTTGACGTGCTGACCGCCGGCGCCAGAGGCGCGGTAGGTGTCTTCACGCACCTGGGATTTGTCCACCTCAATCTCGATGTTGTCGTCGATCTCCGGGGAGACGAAGACGGAGGTGAAGGAGGTGTGGCGGCGGTTGCCGGAGTCGAACGGGGATTTCCGCACCAGGCGGTGTACGCCGGTTTCGGTGCGCAGCCAGCCGTAGGCGTATTCGCCCTGAAAGTGGATGGTGGCACTTTTGATGCCGGCAACGTCGCCTGCGGAAGCTTCCTCGAGGGTGGTTTTGAAGCCGTGGGCTTCGCCCCAGCGCAGGTACATGCGCAGCAGCATTTCGGCCCAGTCCTGGGCTTCGGTGCCGCCGGAGCCGGCCTGGATGTCCAGGTAGGCGTTGTTGGGGTCGGTTTCGCCGGAGAACATGCGGCGGAATTCGAGGGTTTCGAGCTGCTGTTCGAGGTTACCGAGTTCGCCCGCTACTTCTGTCACGGAGTCTTCATCGCCCTCTTCCACAGCCATGTCGAGCAGTTCGCGGCAGTCGCTGAGGCCACCATCGAGGTCTTCGATGGTTTTTACGACGGCCTCCAGAGAGGAGCGCTCGCGACCCAATTCCTGAGCGCGATCGGGGTCATCCCAGACGCTGGGTTCGGCCAGTTCGAGTTCGACTTCGGTCAGGCGTTCTTTCTTGCCAGCGTAGTCAAAGATACCCCCTGAGAACGTCGGTGCGCTCTGCGAGGTCTTTCATCTGGTTGAGAAGCGGATTGATTTCCATAGGGCTGTCAGCTTCGGTCGGTTAAAGCGGGCGCGCATTCTACCCCAGCCAGCCCCGCAAAATAAGGGGCTCAGCCTCCAGCTGAATAGTTTTCCCCACGATTTCCGCGGTGTGCGCTGCTCACAACGCGGGTTGAGGCCCGTATGGGGAACCCGCTAGAATGGCCTGACCAATATCAAAAACAAGAAAAATTCGACCTGACCAACAATCAGACGGAGCTGTACCATGGCGATGCCTGCACGAGATAATTCAGACCTTCCCCCCTCGCTCCATCGATCACTGCGGCCCGGTCTGTGGTTGCTGGCACTGCTGGCGATGACGTCCTGTGCCAAGAGCGATGTCCAACGCCGATATGACGCGGTAGTCGGTACCGCTTCTGCCGAGACCGGTAACACGCCGGCCTTCCCCACGATTACCGCGGCGCTGGCGGCGGCGCCGGAAGCAAACACGACGCCCTATGTGATCTACCTGCCCGAGGGCCTGTATGAAGAGAAACTGCTGGTCAACAAACCCAACATCTACCTGATCGGCGCCGGGCGCGACAACACCGTCATCCGCTACGGTGACTACGCAGGGATGCCGGCGGTGGGTACGGAGCCGAGTTCCGAAGCCAAGATGGGCACCTTCGACACCGCGACCCTCACAATCGAGGCGACCGATTTTCGCGCGGAGAATCTCACCATCGAAAACAGCTTCGACTTCCTTGCCACCGATGCCCTTCCCAGCGATCACACCGACAAGATCAACGGCACCCAGGCGGTAGCACTGGAGACAGGCCTCAACAGCGACCGCTCGGCCTTCCGTAATGTGCGCCTTATCGGCTACCAGGACACTCTGTTCGTGCAAGCGGGTCGCAGCTATTTCGTAGACAGTGTGATTGAAGGGAACGTGGATTTCATTTTCGGCGCGGGCCAGGCGCTGTTCGAGAACAGCGATATCATCACCCGCCCTCGCGGCACCGAGCGCGACATCGTAGGTTACGTCACCGCACCCAGTACCAGTATCGACCACGAGTTCGGGCTGGTTTTCCTGAACTGCCGGCTGCTGAAGGCGGAGGGTGTACCCGCCAACTCGACCCCGCTCGGCCGCCCCTGGCACCCCACAACGACGTTTGCCGACGGCCGCTACGCGGACCCGGATGCCATCGGCGCGGCGGTGTTCATCCGCTCCTTTATGGACGATCACATCACCACCAACGGCTGGGACTCCATGCGCGGCACCAGCCGCGACGGTACCAAGTCCACGGTGTTCACACCGGAAGACTCGCGTTTCTTTGAGTTCGAAAGTCACGGCCCCGGGGCGTCCACCAACGACAAGCGTCGTCAGCTGAGCCAGGTACAGGCCGCGACCTATACCCGCGAGCGGATTCTCGCCGGATGGGAACCGGGCTTTTGATCGCCTTATTCTTTGCTGGCCAGCTGCGACAGAATGGCACACTCCGGCGAGTCATCTCCGGCGCAGCTGTCCGCCAGCTCTCCCAAGGTCTTTTTCATTACCTGCAAGGTCTGCAGCTGTTGCTCTACCTGCTGCAGTTTTTCCTCTACCAACAGCTTGGCATCGTGACTGTGCCGCGCCGGGTTCCGGTGCAGCGTGAGCAGCTGGCGCACTTCCTCCACAGAGAACCCGCAAGCCCGCGCCCGCTGGATAAACTGCAGAGTTTCTACATCATCGCGGGAGTACTCCCGGTAGCCATTGGGCCCCCGCGCTGGCTGCAACAGGTCGATGGATTCGTAATAGCGCAGCGCCTTGGCGGATAACCCCGCCTGCTTTGCCGCCTGTGAAATGTTCATCTCATTCCTCCCGTTCCACCGAGATTCTCCCGGCCGTTATGGTGGTAGAGCCTCCGGGTTACCGCAAGGGGAAGGTCAAGTGCACAACACCATTTGTCCCGTGCGGCATTTCCCCGTAAATATTTTTGTCCCTCACTGCATCCAGAACCGCGTCTCACCGAGTCCATTCAGCAAATAACCGGACGTTTGCCGACAATTCCACTCGTTCCGGCTTTTGACCAATAGCTAACAAATGGACTTCGTGATCCCATGGATACTCCAAATCGGCAGCCCCCGTTGGCGAACTCGCACACAGGCAAAATAAGACATATGAACAAAAAAATCCTGAAAGCCGCCGCTCCCGTACTCGTACTGGCGGTGGGCTTCGGCACAGTGCAATGGATGTCCGCTGCAAAACCGCAGCCGGAAAAGAAAGAGGAAGAACAGCGCCTGGTTTCCCTGGTGTACTCCGAGGCCCGCGAGGAGTCGGTAGCCCTCAGCGTTACCACCCAAGGTGAAGTACGGCCACACACAGAGATTGATCTCACTCCGCAGATCTCCGGGCGCATTGTTGCCATCGCCGACGGGTTTGCCGAAGGTGCCGGTTTTGAAGCCGGTGAAACCCTGATCCAGCTGGATGACGCGGACTACCAGTTGCAGGTCGCGCAGGCCAAAGCGCGTGTGGCACAGGCGGAGGTGCTGTTACTGCAGGCAGAAGCCAACGCAGCCATCAAGCGCCAGCAGTGGCTAGATCTGAATCCAAACAAGGAGCCCACCCCGCTGCAGGTGAACAAGCCCCAGGTCATTGAAGCGCAGGCCAATTTGCGTGCCGCGCAGGCGGAGCTGGCGGATGCGGAACTGAATCTTTCCCGAACCAAAATCCGCCTGCCCTATCGCGGTCGCGTTATCAGCCGTGATGTGGGTGTAGGTCAATACGTAACCGCCAGCACCCCCCTTGGGCGGATCTTCGCCACCGACCGGGTCGAAGTGCGCCTGCCGCTGACCGACAGCCAGCTACTGGAGCTGGAGCTTCCCATGGGCTTCGTCGCCAGCAGGACAAACCCAGGCCCGCAAGTCACCCTCTCCGCCCTTGTCGGCGGCCACCAGCAGGAGTGGCGTGGCCGTATTGTGCGCACCCAGGCAGCCGTGGACCAACAGACCCGCCTGATTTATGCAGTGGCGGAAGTGGAAGACCCCTATGGCAAGGGCGCGAGCAACGGCGTACCGCTGGCGGTGGGACTGTTTGTTACCGCCGAGGCGGAATCCACTGAACAGCGCCAGGCGGTGATAGTACCGAGAGAAGCGTTGCGCAGCGCAGACAAGGTGTATGTGGTAGATGAAAACAACCGTCTGAATATCCGCACAGTGGACGTACTCTCCACCTCCGATCACCGCGTGGTACTCGCGTCCGGCGTCGCCGACGGCGAGCGCGTAGTGACCTCCACCGTCGCCAACGCGGTCGACGGCATGGAAGTACAACCCATCACCCACCTGGCCCGTCGTTAAGGAAGTGTATTTATGAACAGCCTTATTGCCTGGTGGGCGCGCAACAGCGTAGCCGCCAATCTCGCGATGGTCGGTATTCTGGTGGCCGGCGCAATCGGATTTTTCAAGATGGAACGGGAAATGGACCCGCAGGTGCGCTTCCCCGGCCTTGAGATCCGTGTGTCCTGGCCCGGTGCCTCACCACAGGAAGTGGAAGAGCAGATCGTCTCCCGCATTGAGGAAGCGGTACGCGATCTCGACAACATCGACTGGGTCCGCTCCACTTCATCGGAGGGTTTCGGTGAGGTGTATATCCTCGCGCAAACCTCGGTGGACTTTTCCCGTTTTATGAACGACGTAAAGATCCGCGTGGACGGCATCTCGTCATTCCCCCGCGATATCGAGCCGCCTCAGGTGCACCAGTGGGTCAACCGCGAGGAATTTATTCGCGTGGCAGTCCACGGCGACGTGGGTGAACGCGAACTGAAGCGCCTGGCGGAACAACTGCGCCGCGAAGTAGCCACTCTGCCCGCCATTTCTGTGGTGGAACTGTTTGGCACGCGCATGGAAGAAGTATCCATTGAAGTCAGCGAACAGGCCCTGCGCCGCTACGGCATGACCTTTCAGGACCTCGCGGACGCCATCCGCAACAGCTCAATCAATCAATCCGCCGGTACCGTGCGAACCGAGGTGGGCGCCTATCAGCTGAAAGTGCGCAAGCAGGCGGACAGCGAACAGGATTTCGCCAATATCATCGTTCGCCAGACCGCCGATGGTGGCACCATCCGGGTGGGCGACGTGGCCAAAGTGGTGGACGGCTTTGAAGACAACGAGATTCTCGCCACCCTGAACGGCGAACCGGCGGTACTGCTGCAGGTGATGAGCACCGAAACCATGGACATCGTCACCGCATCCGATTCCATCCGCAAATGGATCAAGGACCGCAGTAACACCCTGCCCGCGGGCGTAAAGCTCACCCTCTGGACGGACAACGCGGAAGATTTCAAAGGCCGTATGGAGACCATCGGCAGCTCCGCCTTCCAGGGCTTACTGCTGGTACTGCTGGTACTGGTGTTCAGTCTGCGCCCGAAAGTGGCCTTCTGGGTATCCATCGGTATCGGTACCGCATACGCCGGTGCTTTCGTACTGCTGCCCAGCGTGGGGGTTTCCCTGAACATGCTTTCCACCTTCGCCTTCCTGCTGGTGCTCGGTATCGTGGTGGACGACGCAATCGTGGTGGGTGAGAGCATCCACACCGAATCCCACAATCCGGAACACCAGCACCCGGGCGGCGGTCTCAATGCCGCAACTCTCGGTACCCAGCTGGTGGCAAAGCCGGTGATCTTTGCGGTCATCACCACCATTCTCGCATTCCTGCCGTGGATTTTTATCAGCGGTTCCACCAGCGAATTCACCCGGCATATCACCTGGGTGGTCATACTTGCGTTGCTGTTCTCACTGATCGAGGCGCTGTTCATCCTGCCGGCGCATCTTAACAACCTGAAACCGCAAACCAATCCGGGTCGCTTTGGCCGCGTACAGAACCGCATCGCCGACAGCATCGTGCACTTCGCGCAGAACCACTATCGTCGCATCGGCAGCTGGGCTGTGGAGCGCCGCTATCTCACGGTGAGCATTTTCATCGCGGTCATGATGGTCGGCTTCGGCGCATTCGGCAGCGGCTGGGTGAAAAAAGGGTTTATGCCGGATATTGAATCCGACCAGATCATCGTCAACGTGGTGATGCCAGAGGGCGCACCCTACAGCCGCGCACTCGAAGTTCTCGCACAACTGCAGGACGCGGAGAAACGCCTGGAAGAAGAAGCCAACCAGCATACCGACGGCGAAGGTGCCCTGATCGAAAACTGGTACACCCGGTCGCGCCGCGACAGCGTCATGGCCATCGTGCAGCTGGCGCCGCCGGAAACCCGCTCCATGACGGCGAAAGATGCCGCCCTGCGCCTGCGTGAACTGCTCGGTGACGTACCGGACGCGAAGGAAGTTTCGGTGCAATACTCGCTGAACAACAACGGACCCGGCTTTGAACTGTCCATCCGCCACCCCGATCTCGACATACTGCGCGAGGCCACCGCAGACCTGGAGTCCAAACTGCGCACCTTCGAGAGCCTGTACGACGTACGCAATAATCTGGAGGGCGCCTCGGAAGAGATCCGCATCGACCTCAAGCCCGGCGCCACAAAACTCGGCCTGACCCTCGCCGACGTCAACCGCCAGGTGCGCCAGGCCTATTTCGGTGAAGAAGTACAGCGTCTGCCCCGCGCCGGCCAGGATGTAAAAGTCATGGTGCGCTACCCGCTGGAATCCCGCCGCTCCATTGAAAGCCTCAAGGACTTCCGCGTGCGCACCGCCGACGGCCGTGAAGTACCGCTACTGGCTATTGCCGATCTCGAATACGCACCGGGAATCAAGCGTATCCAGCGCTGGAACGGCAACCGCGCCGCGCGTGTTATGGCTGATCTGAAAGACGATGTGCGCGGTGAAATCATGAAAGACCTGGAAGAAAACTTCTTTCCCGAGTGGGAGAAGCGTTACCCGGGTATCATCCGCGGCGCCGTCGGCCAGGCCGAAGGAGAAAAACGCTTTATCCAGGAAGTACTTGGCCTCTACACCATGGCTTTCTTCGCCATGTACAGCCTGTTGGCCATTGCCTTCCGCAGCTACTTCCAGCCGATCCTGATTCTGGTGGCCATTCCGTTTGCCTTTATCGGTGCCATTCTGGGGCACGGCGTGATGGGCATGACCATGGCCATCTTCAGCTACTTCGGCATCGCCGCGGCCGCCGGTGTGGTGGTGAACGACAACCTGGTATTGATGGACCAGTGCAACCGCCTGCGGGAAAAAGGTGTGGAACCCCTGAAGGCCATTGTGGAAGCCGGCGTATCCCGCTTCCGCCCGATCCTGCTAACCACCGTCACCACCATCGTCGGCCTGCTGCCAATGATGATGGAACGCAGTATCCAGGCGGCGTTCCTGCAGCCGATTGTGATCGCACTGGCGTTCGGGGTGTTCGTGGCCTTCTTTGTGACACTGCTGCTGGTACCCGCCATGTATGGCGTTGGTGTAGATATCAGTGCGTTCTTCGGAAGACTCAAGCAGAAGCTGTTTGCTCGGGGTGGGGATGCCACCCAGGGAGATGTTGTGGCTGCGGATTGATGAACTGGTAGCGGCCACGCCAACCGGGTTGGTGTGGCCGCCTGCCGCACGCTCATAACCTTCAATTTCTCGTCAAGTCCTGCCCGCCGGCGCCCCATCCCTGAGCGCCCGGTAAATTGCCCGTACAAGAAACCCAAACGGGATCAATCCGAGTAAAAACAATCCAGCAAGATTCAGGAAAAATTTGGAAAACCCGACAAATTCGTAGCCGAAGATTGTTGCGGGACTACCGGGAGTAAACAGTCCCCAGATCAATGTTGCGAACAGTGCAATGTAGCCAAGAGCCAGTCCGACGCTTCCGACTACTTCAAGGTTTTGTTTGAATTTTGAATCTTCCATTTCATTCTCTCCCAGGCCAAATCTTATTGCTGATCAGCACCTTGATATTTGACGGTGTGTTTGAGTGCATCATGTGCAAACGGGGATTGGTGCGGTTATACAAATGTGCACTCAAAAAACTCGAGCGATTGTAGCGTCCTTTCTCGGGTTTGCAGGACTGATGAGGAACTTGACGGGAGTGAAGAGCCAGCACGGACAAGGCCGCCTGAATGAGTTTTGCCGGAAACAAACTTCGGGAGGGATGGGCTCAAAACACACTCAGACGTGTTTTGAGCCTGCGAGCTCGGTTTAACCTCGGTCTCAACTCGCAACGCGAGTTGAGACCGAGGTGGTGAGGGAGGGATTAGCTTCGCTGCGCTCGCTGGTCTCCGGCGCTACGCGCCTCCGGCTCGAACGGGGTTCTAATCCAGGTCTCCCTCACTGCCACATACGAAAAAGCCCGGCATAGAGCCGGGCTTTTTCGTATGTGGCGGTGAGGGAGGGATTCGAACCCTCGATACCTTTCGATATACACACTTTCCAGGCGTGCTCCTTCGACCACTCGGACACCTCACCAAATTGTATGCGTGTCACGGTTTGTTTAGCGAGCTAACCGTCCGCACGCTTGCGGGCTCGTCGGCGTTTTGCCTTGCTAATCAGTAACATAGCTCCCGATCAGCGAGCGCGCACTTTACAGAAAGGCGGCGGCAGGTGCAAGTCCATTTCGAAAAAAATCCTGACAGCCGCCTCCCGATCATGCGTCGATTGCAGTTATTCGCCGTGCCAGTCCGCGAAGAAGTCGCTCACGGCGAGTTCCGGCGCCGAACGCGGGGGTTTCTGGGGGGTACCCATGTAGATGAAGCCACTGATCTCTTCGTGGTCGGTAAGCCCCAGAGCGCGGGCGACCTGACGATTCTCAGCCAGCTCACCGGTGCGCCAGTAGGCACCGACGCCTTCAGCGAAAGCGGCGGTCAGCATGGCCTGTACAGCACCCGCAGTGGACATCCGCTGTTCATTGAGGGGGACTTTAGGGTGCACCTGCAAGCGGGTGATGGCGACGAGGATCAGGGGCGCGCGCAGGGGCATGGCCAGGAGGCGCTCGCGTTGCGCATCACTCAGGGGCTCGCCAGTTTTAGCACTACCCTCGCTGGCTTTGAGGTAGATCTCCCCGAGGCGGCTGCGGGATTCCCCCTCCACCACCAGGAAGCGCCAGGGGCGCAAATTGCCATGGTCGGCGGCCCGCAGGGCCGCGCGGAAGATGTTGTCGCGCTGCTTGCAACTGGGGGCAGGGTCCGTCAATACGCCGACTGATACGCGGTTGTGTAATGCTTCCAGCGCGTCCATGGTCGTCTCCTGATCTGGTATGTCTGGCAGAGTAACAGCGCCGGTATGCGGGGCACCGGGTCGCCAAAAGTGCGGGATTTTACCTCAAGGCGGCGAAATTCCGATACCAGACGAACATCCAATTTTAGGAACTTATCCCTATTGACCGTCGCTTTCCGGGGTGCTTGGGGGTAAACTTTGCGCCTGTCCGTGATCCATCGCTCGAAATTACTACCAAAGCGCTGAATGTAACGTCGAGTGGTACACTGCACCGAGCCCTTGGGCCGGCCAGTCAGAAAATAAAACAACAGACCCCGGACATCCCAGACCCAGCTACCAGATAAGATCCAGCATTCATGCAGAATCCGCCAGAAGAAACCAGCGGCCGCCAGACGGAATCCCGGTATCCGCTCTATTTCCGCGCCCTGATCTGTTTTGCAGCGTCGGGCACCCTTCTGAACAGCATCACCTGGTCCTCAGTATTTACCCAGAACACCCTGCTGCAACTGGCGATGGCGGCCCTGTTGCTGGGCTATATCCCCATCGCCTACCAGATTGGGCGACGCAGCGACCCGGACAACAGCGCGAAAATCCGCCGCTGGCTCGCCTTCACCGATGCCCTGCTCATCGGGATGGCGATGGCGATGTCCAACTTCAGCCTGCTGCCCTGTCTGCTGTTTTTGACCATGATCCAGTTCAATGCCCTGACTGAGGGCGGTGGGCGCTGCTGGTTTGAACACAACACGGCAATGCTGCTGGGTGTGGCCATCGGTTACCTGATCCACCGCCCTGCTCTGGTGGTAAACGCAGACCTGAATATCAGTGCCGCCAGCCTGATCGGGGTATTCACCTATTTCTGCTGCTACGCCTTTTATACCCACAAGCAGATCGCGCGCCTGAAAACGGATAACCAGCAGTTGCAGCAGGAACAGCGAACGGCCAACCTCGCCAGCTACAAGTTGTCCCGCTATCTGTCCAAGCGCCTCTGGCGTTCGGTGACCAGCGGACGGGAAAAAGAGATCGTTACCGAGCGCAAACTGCTGACAGTGTTCTTTTCTGACATCAAGGATTTCAGTCAGCTGAGCGAAGAGATGGAGGCGGAAACGCTCACCCGCCTGCTGAACAATTACCTCACCGAGATGTCTCGTATCGTCGCCCATTACGGTGGCACCATTGACAAGTTTATCGGCGACGCGGTGATGGTCGTGTTCGGGGACGACCAGAGCAAGGGCCCCAAGTCCGACGCTCTGCGCTGTGTGGCCATGGCACTGGCGATGCGCAAGCGGGTGCGGGAAATGATGCAGGAGTGGTATGACCAGGGGATTTCCCACCCGCTGCAGATCCGTATCGGCATCAATACCGGCTACTGTACTGTCGGAGTTTTCGGCACCGCGGATTACCAGACCTATACCGTTATGGGAACCCACGTGAACCTGGCGGCACGACTGGAAAGTGCCGCGGAACCCGGCGAGATCCTGATCAGCCACGAGACCTGGGCGATGATCAAGCAGACCGTCATGTGCCGCGACAAGGGGCATATAAGCGTGAAGGGTTTCAGCACCCCGGTGAAGGTCTATTCGGTCACCGACCTCCGCAAAAACCTCGGCGGTCAGCTCAGCTATCTGGAAGAACACGCCCCGGGCTTCGCCATGCATCTGGATCTCGACAAGATCCGAAATTACGACAAAGAAAAGGTGTTGCAGGCTCTGCAGAAGGCACAGGCGCACCTTAAGAGCAAAGTGATCATCTGAGTTCGTGGGCGCACGTTAACGCCCCCCCCCTCTTTACGCCCTTAGCCCAGCCCCTGTCATTGCCGCGCAAAGCGCCCCGGAAAGTCGATTTCACCGATTGAAGTGCGCAACGGATTGATATCCAGGCCACCGCGGCGAGTATAACGCGCACAAACGGTGAGCTTTTCGAAGACGGTCAGCTGCTGCAGGTCGCAGTAAATACGCTCCACGCAGTGCTCGTGAAAATCCTGATGCTCGCGGAAAGATATGATATAGGCGAGCAACGCTGCGCGATCCAGGGCAGGTCCGCGGTAGTCGATCATTATCGTTGCCCAGTCCGGCTGGCCGGTTACCGGGCAGTTGCTGCGCAAAAGGTGACTATAGAGCACCTCTTCGACGACATCCGTCCCCTCTTCCAACTTCAGGAGCGCGGCGTCGGGCTGGTAGCTACGGGCTTCGATATCCAGCCCATCCAGGCAGAACCCCGCGGGCTTGTGTACTGAAAGTGCCGGATCTTCCACGCCATACAGAGTCACCGCCACGTCACTGCCGGCGGCCGCCCCCAGATCCCGCTCGAGCGTCGCCAGTACGGCTTCCCAGGATGGGAATTCGGTCTGGTTGAACGAATTCAGATACAGTTTGAAAGACTTGGATTCAATCATCGCCGGGCTCGAAGCAGCGAAGCGGAAGCGGGCAACGGCTACCTGCGGCACGCCTTTCGGATTCAGCCAGGAAAGCTCAAATCCCCACCATTCGTCCGCACCGGTAAACGGCAACGTCTGCCCTTCCAGCCCCAACTGCGCACGGGAAACCGAACGCGGAATCGGGTGCAGCAGGTTGGGGTTATAGCTGGATTCGTAGCGGGTTTCCTGCCCCAGGGGGAGATTTTGCCAGTCTTCTCTGTTCATGCTTCTGCTCGATCAATTTGTTCGCCTGCAGGCAGGCTCCTACACAGTGCGCTGTAGGAGCCTGCCTGCAGGCGAACCCACTCTCATTAATGACGCAAACGCTTGCCGTGCTTCATCAGGTGCAGCGCCCAGCCGGAAAGCAGTGCGATAAATATCAGCACGCCGGTGAATGCCCAGCCCACATTGATATCGGAAACCCCCAGCACCCCGTACCGGAAGGCGTTGACCATATACAGGATTGGATTCAACTGCGATAGCCCCTGCCAGAAAGGCGAGAGCAGTTCGATGGAGTAAAACACGCCCCCCAGATAGGTCAGCGGGGTGAGCACGAATGTTGGAATGATGGAAATATCATCGAAACTATTGGCGAATATCGCGTTGATAAACCCGGCAAGAGAAAACAGCACCGAGGTCAGGAATACAATCAGAATCGTGAGCCCGATGTGCTGCACACTCAGTGAGGTAAAAATCAGCGCAATCACGGTAACGATCAGGCCCACGATCAAGCCGCGCGCCACGCCACCCAGTACATAGCCAGCCATCACCACCCAATTGGGTGTAGGCGACACCAGCAATTCCTCGACATTGCGCTGGAACTTGGCACTGTAAAAAGACGAAACCACATTGGCGTAGGAGTTGGTGATCACCGACATCATGATCAGCCCCGGCACCACGAATTCCATATAGGAGTATCCCCCCATCTCGCCGATCCGGCCGCCGATCAGCGAGCCGAAAATAACGAAATACAGGGACATGGTGATCACCGGCGGCACCAGCGTCTGCGGCCAGATACGGGTGAAGCGCCGTACTTCGCGACGAAAAATGGTGAAAAAGGAAGTCCAGATCAGTTGCGGGCTCACGACTTCACCTCCTTGCCACATGCTTCCTGCATTTTGTTCTGTGCCAACAGGGAAACAAACAATTCCTCCAGGCGGTTGGCGCGGTTACGCATACTGGTAACGGAGACACCTTGCGCGCTCAGATGGGCAAACAGATCGGACAGGGACTGCCCCTTCTCTACGGTAACCTCCAGACTGTGCTCATCCAGTACACGTCCGGCGAAGTCACCAAAGTCTGGCGCCGCACTCAGGATTTCGCGGCTGTCGAGAATGAACACTTCCTTACTCAGGGTCTTGATCAGGGATTTGATCGAGGTGTTCTCAATAATGTCGCCTTTATCGATGATGGCGATATTGCGGCACAGACTCTCCGCCTCTTCCAGATAGTGAGTGGTGAGAATGATGGTAGTCCCCTGGGCGTTGATCTCCTGCAGGAACTCCCACATGGAACGACGCAACTCGATATCCACGCCCGCGGTGGGCTCATCGAGAATCAACAGACGCGGCTCGTGAATCAGTGCGCGCGCAATCATCAGCCGCCGCTTCATCCCCCCAGAGAGCATGCGCGCCTGAGAAGTACGCTTGTCCCACAGACCGAGCTTGCGCAGGTATTTTTCCGTGCGCTCTTCCGCCAGTGCCCGCGGCATGCCGTAAAAGCCACCCTGGGTGCAGACGATGTCGAACACCTTTTCAAACTGGCTGAAATTGAATTCCTGCGGCACCACACCGAGCATCTGTTTGGCGGCAGGAAAATCCCGGTCGATGTCGATACCAAAAATTGACACCTCGCCGCCGGTCTTGCGTACCAGCGAGCAGAGAATACCGATGGTGGTGGACTTGCCGGCACCATTGGGGCCGAGCAGTGCGAAAAAATCCCCCGGCTGCACATCAAAACTGATGCCTTTCAATGCCCGGAAGCCGTTGTCGTAGGTTTTTTCAAGATTCTTGATGGAGAGCGCAGCGGTCATGGTGCCTCCTTTACTGGGTGGCGCTATTCAACGCCCTTCGACGGCAGATTTCAACGGCAGCCCTATTCATGGCCACTCTTGTCAGAGCGCCGCGGACTGCTGAGAAAAAAAAAGCCGCTCATTGAGCGGCTTTGAAATTGGAGCGGGAAACCGGGTTCGAACCGGCGACCTCAACCTTGGCAAGGTTGCGCTCTACCAACTGAGCTATTCCCGCTTTTTCTGTAATCAGAACCGCTTATGCAGCCCCGACAAATTGGCATCCCCAAGGGGAGTCGAACCCCTGTTACCGCCGTGAAAGGGCGGTGTCCTAGGCCTCTAGACGATGGGGACAGAAACTTTGCTTCGACTCTTGCTAATTAACAGCAACCAAAGCACCCGGTCTGACTGGCCGGGGTTGGCAAAACATCTACTGCTTCACCGGCTCATCCGCACCCTAGAGTGGCACGCCTGAACGAAATTTGGAGCGGGAAACCGGGTTCGAACCGGCGACCTCAACCTTGGCAAGGTTGCGCTCTACCAACTGAGCTATTCCCGCGGTGGCATCCCCAAGGGGAGTCGAACCCCTGTTACCGCCGTGAAAGGGCGGTGTCCTAGGCCTCTAGACGATGGGGACCCAGAAACCTTCTCGGCATCTCTCACTGCGTTTCGGCAAGTGCTTACTGCGTCGAAGTGGGGCGCATTCTATGGAGACCCCTGGGGGCTGTCAACACTTCGTTGCAAAAAATTTTAAGAATTTTTCCTTTGCATACAGGCACTTACCAACCCCTCATCGCGAAGGGCAACAAACTGCTCAATCGGCAGTCAGTTACCAAATAAAGATCGGCACGCCAGCGAGAAGAGACAACATGGAAAGGTTCAGCGCTGCCCGGCGCGACTCTTCATCTCCTTCAAAAAAACACGGATACGCTGGCCATTACTGCCGAGATCAGCGGTTCTGGTGCGGGAAGCAGACCGAATATCCACCTTCACCCCCTGCCCCTCTTTCTTCACCCGCACCACCACGTCCTCGGTAAATCCGAGTATCGGCGTACGCGCCACCGCTTCAAGGCGGCCCTTCCTGGGGCTTTTCGCAACCACACGCCAACCGAGCCGCTGGGCTACGGTGTCCGCCAGTTCGGTAGCCTCAGCCACGGTCATGTTGAGCTGCAGGGGCCGGATGTCCCCGTAGAGGGGCGCATCGCGCTGCTGGCTGGCCACCGCATCACCGGGATAATCCGGGCTGTTGTCACCCGGGTTGCGCAGGGAGACAACAGCCTCGAATGCGGGGGGATCCTTCAGATCGGTAGAAATATCATGGATGGGAGGCGCACCGAAGTTGTGCTCTCCCACCGAGAACAGAGGGATCGCAACAGGGATTACCCCCAGAGCTGTGGCCAAAAGCGCGGCCTTACGGGCTTTCGGATGGCGCGTCACCAATCCCCAGATAAACACCAGAATCGATACCAGAGCCACCGCCACGGCCGCTAGCCCCGCGTATTTGAACACCTCGAATGCGGCTTGATAACGGATCAGATCCAGCCTGAGCGCCGCCACCGCCAGGGCAATAATGGCGAGCAATGTCCACTGTGTGCGGTACAGCCACCGGCTCCAGTGGCGTTTTCGACCTGATCGAAACATGGGTACCCTCTGGTCAATGTCACGCGGTCACGTCACACCGCGGGTCTCAGTCAGTATCTTTCTCCCTCTCGGGATCGAGTTTTACCGACAGTGAATTAACACAATAGCGCAGCCCGGTAGCGGTCGGACCATCTGGAAACACGTGCCCCAAATGACAGCCGCAATTGGCGCACACAATTTCCGTGCGGTGCATACCGAGACTGTGGTCCGCTCGCTCCTCCACCACCCCTGCCCTGGCCTCGGCGTCAAAGCTCGGCCAGCCACAGCCGGCGTCAAATTTGGATTCCGAGTCAAACAGCACCTCGCCACAGCAGCGGCAGCGGTACTGTCCGTCCTCAAACGTCGCCCAGTACTCTCCTGAAAATGGCCGCTCGGTCCCGGACTGCCTGCAAACGTGAAACTCTTCCGGGGTCAGGCGTTCGCGCCAGTAGTTATCGTCTTTTTCTTTTGACATACTGTGATTCCTTTTTTGCCTGATAAGTCAGTATCCTGCGGCACTATCCTGCCCGGCCCAACGCTTAGCGGCAGCACCTTACCTACCTACGGTGCCAGACCCATCGCGCCGGTTTACCCGACCAGCTCCCGATGGCGTACTCCTCGCCGCAACCGATAGGGAATCCTATCAGAGCGAGCGAAGGGGATGCCTACAGGAAACGTAGGTGCCAGTTACAAGATTTCGCCCGTCAGACGGTCTTCTGCAGGCCCTCTGTTACCTATCAGTCAATGACTCTACGAAGTAAGCAGCAATGAAGGATATTCACAAGTCGGAAAAACTCCACGGCGTCTGTTACGAAATCCGCGGCCCGGTCATGGAACAGGCGTCACGCATGGAGGAGGAAGGCCACCGGATCATGAAGCTGAACATCGGCAACCCGGCCCCGTTCGGTTTTAACGCGCCAGACGAAATTCTGCAGGACGTAATCTACAACCTGTCCCAGGCGCAAGGCTATGTGGAATCCAAGGGGCTGTTTGCTGCGCGCAAGGCGATCATGCACGAGTGCCAGATTCTCGGGGTACCGGGAGTCGACATCGACGATATCTACCTGGGCAACGGCGTATCCGAGCTTATCTCCATGTCTACCCAGGCGCTGCTGAATAACGGCGACGAAATGCTGCTGCCGATGCCTAACTACCCGTTGTGGATGGCGGCCACCAATCTGACCGGCGCCAAGCCGGTGCTCTACCGCTGCGACGAACAGGCGGGCTGGCTGCCGGATATCAATGACATCAAATCCAAGATCACCCCCCGCACTCGCGGCATTGTGGTGATCAACCCGAACAACCCGACTGGCGCGGTGTACCCGAAGGAATTACTGGAACAGATTGTCGAGGTGGCACGCCAGCATAACCTGGTGATATTTGCCGACGAAATTTACAGCAAGATACTGTACGACGATGCAGTATTTACGCCCATGGGCACCCTCGCTCACGACGTGCTGTGCCTGAGCTTCAACGGCCTTTCCAAGTCTTACCGTCTGGCAGGTTTCCGCTCAGGCTGGATGGTGATCAGCGGGGCCAAGCAGCGCGCACGCGGTTTTATCGAGGGCATGGATATCCTTTCCTCGATGCGTCTGTGCGGCAATGTGCCAGCGATGTTCGCGGTCCAGACCGCGCTTGGCGGTTACCAGAGCATTAAGGATCTGGTACTGCCTGGCGGCCGTCTGCGCAAACAGCGGGATCTGGCGTGGCAGATGCTGAACGATATTCCCGGGGTCAGCTGTGTGAAGCCACAGGGGGCCATCTATATGTTTCCACGCATTGAGCTGGACCGTCACAAGATCCAGAACGATGAAAAGTTCGTGCTCGATTTCCTGCGTCAGGAAAAAATCCTGCTGGTGCAGGGAAGTGCTTTCCACTGGGATGCGCCGGATCACCTGCGCATTGTGTTCCTGCCCCGCGTGGATGACCTTGGCCACGCGATTGAGCGGCTGGGCCATTTCCTCGAACGATACTCAGGTTAAAGCGTTACACCGGTTAACAAGCATTAAGCAATCCATGCTGGACGATCTGCACATTCACGATTTTTACCGCGATGCGGGGCGGATTCTGCTGGCACTGTTCCAGCGGTTTCCGGCCCCGGCCACGATCTACGTGGAAGACATTGCGGGTCCCGATACCCCGGATGAATTCGGCCTCCACTCTCCCCGCCATCTCGCCTGTCTGGGTGCGATGACGTGGCTCAAGCAGTGTGGCTATATCCATTTTCCCCAGCTAGTACGGCAGGAAGCTGTTGAGGAGGCGACGCTCTCTCACCGGAGTTTTCTGGTGTTGGTCAGTCGCGGGGAGGATGGGGTCAGCAATGCGGAGAAACTGGATCAGGTTGTGCGCGGAGGGTCTTCGCCTCAGCTTGAGGAGTTGATGGTTGGGTTGATGGCGCGGCTCGGGAGCTAGTTTCAACTGGCGCTCCGTAGTCAATTTCTGTGGCGGCGGATCAGCGGGTACGGGTTTTCAGGACCGCTGTGAACCCATCCCTGGGCGCTGCGGCGCAAACTTCCTGTTTGCGACGCTCCTGAAAACCCGTACCCGCTGCTCCACCTTCAATTCGAATGTAGTGACTTCGTAGCCAGATAAACAGGCGTCATTTCTCCCGCTTTTCCAGCTTTAATTCTTAACGCTTACGGAGCTAGGCTCGTGATGCGAAGGACAAGTGCTGGAGATCGGTTTTCAAAAGCGTCGGCGACAGGGACGTCGCCGACGCAGCGTACAGGGATGTATTGAAGGGGGGCGCCTAGCTCGGTTTGAAAACCGATACCCAGTGCCTGGCCGCCACAGCGACGTCTACAAAGCACTAGGAGCTTCGACGAAACCTCACATGTAGCATCTTCAACGCCGCATCCGGATCACTATCTGGGAAATCCGGACTCTGCGGTAACCGCTCAATCACCGAATACCCTGGATTCGCTGAGCCGATCAGATCACGGAAATCCGTCTCGCTGATGCGCGGCGAGTTCACAACCAGCAATAAATCTGCCTCATCGGCCAGACAGGCCGGTAACAATTCCAGCATCCGCGTATAGTTTTCTCCAACGTCAAAACTGCCCTTCTGGAATGTGGGCGGATCGACTACGGCCAGCTGAAATGGTCCGCGGCGGTCGTAAGTGCGGAAATCCCGTAGTGCGTCTTTGGCGAGAAAACTGATGCCCTTCAACGGCAATCTATTGGCACGGTGATTGGCTTCACCTCGTCTCAGCACACCCTTGTTGAGATCGACATTGAGAACGCCCAGCTCACCTGCTGCACGCGCCACC
Organism: Microbulbifer pacificus; assembly: GCF_002959965.1. NCBI lineage: Bacteria > Pseudomonadati > Pseudomonadota > Gammaproteobacteria > Cellvibrionales > Microbulbiferaceae > Microbulbifer > Microbulbifer pacificus. The sequence goes on along the minus strand of NZ_PREV01000027.1, from coordinate 785,124 downwards.
ACTGAAAATGCGCAGGTAAACGCGAACAGGTTGAGCACTTTCAGGTTCTCGACTTGCCCAGCCTTCTCCCGAACCTGCTGCTCCAGCCAGCGGCGCCCCGGTTCGATATCGAGAAAGAAACCCACATTCTGGCGATCAAATGTCAGCGGAATTTCCAGATCGCCACGACGGGCGACAGGCACCTCCACCGGTGTGCCGGCCTGCCATACGATCGGTGCGCTGCGCTCGTAGCGGCGCTGTACCGCAATACCGGTATAACCAAACGGAGCCGCAAGTGCCCACAGCGATGCCACCAGCCCGCCTTCATCCTCGTAAGCATCAAATAGCGTAACCAATAGTGCAGGGTTGTAGCTGTCGACACAGACACTCTCAAACCCCGGGTAACAGCGTCCACGACCGTGAAACAGGCGACGACTGTCCACCTGTTTCTCTCCCAGTTTGCCGTGGACCACCTGCAACAACGGTTCCCAATTCATCATCTACTCACTTTCATTCTGAACAGGCGGAATTGCACCACGTCCATCGCCAGACAACGGGTAAAGAATTTCGTCGCGGTAGCCGGTCACCACCCGCACAAACCCGCTCCACGCCTCGTCCAGTGAGGGCTCGCCACTATCGATCAGCAGCGGCCGCCCGCCCAGTTCGGTGATCTTGGTTTTGGTGGCGATCACCATCAGGTTTTCGCGCCCTACTGCGCGCAACACTTTAGGACTCAGTTGCTGGTTGCCACGCCCGATCAGATGTCCCTGACCGCCAATGGCGGTCAGGATGATTTTTACCGGAATGTGGGGCTGGGTTGCGCGGTGTTCGGCGATGGTGGCTTCGATCTGCGGTGCACTGACATCGGCAGCCACCAGACCTCCATTACGCCACAGGTCCACCCCCAGCAGGGTGCCCTCCTCGCCGAGTTCGGAGAGCACCGCGAGGGTGGTGGAGCCGGGGCCTACGACGTAGAGGGTTTCCGGGTCCAGGTGATTGATTTCCTCGACCACCTGCGCAGCGATGTCGGCAACGGCCAGTTCTTCCACTTCGCGTCCGGCATTTTTTACCGCCTGCAAAAAATGGCCTTCTTCCGGCACCAGTAACTCCCCGTAATAACGGGTGCTGACACGACCTTCGCGGAAGGAGTTTTCATCGATATCGCGTACTTCACGCGCGTGTAAATCCACCAGCTCGCCGGCCATCAGGCGGCGCAACACTTCGCCGCCGGCTCTGGGGGAGATAGCAAAGCAGGCGGAATGCATTTTGACCCCGGCGGGAATACCGAGAACCGGAAACGTATCACCGAGGGCATTGACCATGTTGCGGGCCGTACCGTCACCACCGGCAAACACAATCAGGTCGGCACCGGCGTCGCGAATTGCCTGTGCGGCGGCCTCGCTGTCCTCGGGAGTTGAACGCGCGCCTTCGGCCGCGCCTGCCACCACCACCGCGAAACCGAGTTCGCGGGCAAGGCTCTCTCCCATGTCGCCAGCGAAGGTCACCAGTTCCAGTTGTTCGGCAAAGGGCTTGAGCGCCTCCAGTGCGATGGCCGCGCGCCTGTGTGACTGAGGCTGAATACCCGCCGCCAGGGCGCGCGCCACAGTTGCCGCTCCGTCGCTGCCTTTAAGGCCCGCCGGGCCGCCAATACCTGCCCAGGGGTTGATGATGAGTCCGAGCTTCTTCAGTTTCACGTTCGCCCTGATGTTCAGTTAAGTCCGAGAATGGAGAGCTGCTGTCGCGCGGCGCGATCCAGATTTGGCGCCTGCACCCTGAAGTGCGAGAACTCCAGGCGTTGCGGATAGTGTTTGCGCAGCAAGTCAAAGGATACCGCTACGGGCGTTTGCCCGGCGGCAGCAGCCATCGCCGCTTCGCGCAGTCTGGCATCATCCTCCCGCGGGTCGTAGATACCGAGCAGCAGTTCGCGGATCGCGGCGAAGCCGGATTGCCGGGTGACAACGGGCTGTTTCAAGTCCTCGGTATTTTCTGAGTACACGGTTTCCGGCAATCGCAATGCGCGGTTCAGCGCATCGCGGATCATGCGAGTACCCGCCAGCTTTCCGTCGTGGCTGTAACCGGCGATATGGGGGCTGCCGAGATCCACGGTTGCCAGCAGATCGGTGCGGATATCCGGCTCGTTTTCCCATACGTCGAGCACGGTAGCAAATCCCGGATTCTGTTTCCGGCATTCGAACAGCGCAGCATTGTCAATCACCGCGCCGCGCCCGGCACTGATCAGCACCGCGCCGGGTTTGATCGCCGCCAACGCCGTCGCATCAATCATATGCAGGCTGGGGTGCGGCCCATCCTTTACCAGCGGCGCGTGCAGGCAGATGACATCCTGCTGCAACACACTGCACAGATCGCTGCTGTCGGGGTTATCCGCGAGCCACGGGTCGTAGATTTTGCAGGGAATATGTAATGCGTGAAGCCGCTGTTGTAACAGACCTCCCACATTGCCACAGCCGACAATGCCGAAACTGCGTGTACGCCAGTCAATATCGAGTGCGGCGAGTGCGCAGAACACGTATTCCACCACCGAGTTGGCATTGCATCCCGGCGCGGCGCTCCAGGAAATCCCCTGTGCTTCCAGCCATGGAATATCCAGGTGATCGGTGCCGATGGTGCAACTGCCCACGAAGCGCACTGGCGTATTCCGCAACAGCGTTTCGTTCACTTCCGTGACCGAGCGCACCAGCAGCACATCGGCATTAGCCAGTTGCGCCTGCGACATGTTGCGCCCGGGGATTCGGGTGACAGTACCCAGATCTCCGAACCAGGCATCCAACCCGGGAATGTTTTCGTCCGCGACGATATTGAGCCGCGATTTCTGTTTTGTTTCAGCGATCATTGCACTGTGGGCTCCACTTGTTCGCGCGCGCGATTTTTTCGGCTCTTCCACTGGTGGCCGTTGAGCGTGCGGCGAATTTTGCCGGCAAGGCCGCCGAGACCAAACTCTTCTGCCAAAGCCACAGCGTACTCGGGCGCCACCGGTTTGCGAGCCAGGGCGTCAAAACCGATACCGAGCGGCACCGCATATTCCAGCTGCGCCAGTTGCCGCGCCATGCGGATCTGGTCCGCGTGGCCGGCGATTTTTTCTGCGATACCTTTGGCTCCGCGCAGTTTTAGGTCTGCAATCTGTGCGGTATTGGCAATCAGGGCATCCACATCGGCAAACGCTTCCAGCAATCTCGCCGCGGTCTTGGCGCCGATACCCGGCACGCCGGGAATATCGTCGATACTGTCGCCCACCAGTGCGAGATAGTCGGCGATCTGAGCGGGCACGACACCAAACTTCTGCCGAATACTCTCCCGGTCCAGAATCTGATTCGCCGCAAAATCCCATAGACTGGCAGCGCCCTGATCCAGCAGCTGCCCAAGATCTTTGTCACGGGTGACCACCACCGGTGCGCAGTTGTTTGCCGCACACAACCGGGTCAACGACGCCAAAATATCGTCCGCCTCGAAGCGCTCACTGGCGAAACTCGCGATGCCCAGCGCTTCCGCCATCTCACGGCAGGCCGCCAGCTGAAACGCAAGGGCCTCGTCAGGAAGTACGCGACTGCTTTTGTAGTCCGGATAAATATCATTGCGGAAACAGTTGCCGAGAGATTCATCGAAGGCACAGGCGATATGCCCGGGGTTGCGGGAGAGCAGATCCAGCAGGAAGTTGCTGAAGCCGTACACCGCCTCAGTGTTGTAGCCGGAACGGCTCTCCCAGTTGGGCGGCAGGGCGAAGTAGTAGCGGAAGATATAGACCGAGGCATCGACCAGGTAGATCCCGCTCACCCCAGCTCCTCCAGCCGGTAGTGTTGCGGCTGTAAGGGGTCGGGACGCGCGAAGGCGCTGGCGAGTGCGCGAGCAAACTGCCCGGCACGAGGATTTACCCCTTCACAGCAGTAACGCTGTACCTGCTGCCAGATATCGCGCCTGAACGTCTCACTGGGACCGAGACCGGCGCCAAGGTTATCGGCACTGACGCGGAACTTGAGGCCGCAGGCGCGGGCAAAAACCCACTCCAGGGCCTGCGGTTTCACTTCCACCCGCTCGAACTCCGCCTGCTGCTCGGAGTTCCGCCCATCCGGTGCATACCAGTACCCGTAGTCCGGCAGCTGCCGGCGCGCGGCGCCGGCGACACACCAATGTGCGGCCTCGTGCAGGGCGCTGGCGGGGTAATCGCGGGTGAACTCCACCTGGTGCCAGGAGACCCCATCAGTAGATGCGGGGCGATAGTAAGGCTCCTCGAAGCCACCGGCGAGACGGGTATTCAACCCCGCCGGTGAAGAAAAACAGGAATTGAACACGGTGACTATCCGCTCAGCCACAGTCACCCCATGCGCCGGGCGCATATTGGCACCCGGTGTTGCGGAGTGGTATGAAATTTGCTGACCTTGAATGGCAGCTGGCGAAAGGTGTGACAACAGCGGCTCCCGAACCTGTGCCTGAAATCGGTACTTACTATCAAATTAGGCGCGGACTATAACAGCGAGCGCTGTCGGATCAAGGCCGTCTCTACGGGAGCCATTCACCGCGGTGGGTGACGATTCGTCCAGCCCCCACCAGCACTCATCTTTACAGGTTGATGAAAGGAGGAAAATCGAGGCAAAGAACCTGCGTCCGCCGGTTGTATTTCCGCGGATCAGAATATACCTTTGAACATAGGGATACCGGAAACCTGCTGCCGCTCAGTGCAATCATTTTGAGGGCTTTGAGTGGTTGTTTTCGGTTGCGGTACCGGCTTCCCAGGGAGGCAAAAAAGCGCTCCCGGAGTCAGGATTCGGCGATTGGTCGCCCGACCTTCGCTCGGTATCTCTACGCCGGTTGCACTTGATAAGTAGTACAAGACCTTCCCGCCCTACTACCGGCCCTGCAAGGAGGTGCACTATGACCGACCACCGCAACAGCAACGTGGTTGACCTCTTCACCGGCAAGCCTATCGAAACTTCTGAGAGTCGGCGGTTTATCCGCTTATCTCCGGAGCTGGATGGCTTGGAAATGCTCTACTCCAACAATTCCAGTGGAACTGATCTCTACAGTCTGAAAATCCTTTGCTGGGGCCTGCGCGCCAACGGAGAGGTGGTCGGACTGGTTCCCTGGTTGAACGCCATAACGGCCTGCCCGGATATCCAGGACCCCCTGGATGGCCGGTTTGAAGGCTACTATGACCCGGGTATCGAGGAAATTTTCCACGAGCCCCCCATCCACAAAATCGTCGAGCTGGAGACTGCGGCGGAATACTTCGAGTTCGAAAGCAATCAGGCGGACGAGGTTGTGCAGGAGATCCCCGACACCATTGGTACCCACGCGGTATTTATGGATGCAGACCGGGAAAACCTGACCCTTTCCGAAGTCGTGAGCTGGCGGCTGTTCGCCAGCGGAGAGATCCACGGCATGCTGATTGATCACAGCAGTGTGGAAACCACACCGGTTCTCCCCGGGGACACTTGCCTGTACCCGGCCCAGGAGTCGGAATGTTTCCGCTACTTCTTCCAACACCACATCGCCAACAAGATCAAATCCGAGGATCCGGAGGCCCTGGCTGCGATCGCGGCGCTTGTCACATCGCCCTGAATACTTCCCTCAATTCCAGACAAGACAAGGGCGACCCGTGGTCGCCCTTGCTGTAACTGCGAAACTGCTTCTGACAATTGTTGCTACGCCGAATCCTCAGCTTTCTTGATCCAGTAAACAAACTCATCATTTTCTTCCAGATGCTGCACCAGCTCATAGCCGAGAAACTGACAGAACTTGGGGACATCCCTCTGGGTAGACGGATCGGTGGCGAACATCTGCAGCACTTCTCCCGCAGCGACCTTGCGTACTGCAGAGTGAAGCATCATGACAGGTTCCGGACACAAAAGGCCGCGGGCATCAAGGGTGTGGTGTGATTTCATCGGGCTATTGTCGGAGATTTGACAGGGCGCGTCACCTATAAAGACTGACCGGGCAGGATAGCACCCACAGACGGCTCGTCAGTCGACACCGAAAAAGACTAGACTGCAGGGTATGGAATCGCCACAACGGCGTACGGTTGAGGATCACGAACACCGATGATTTACGTATTGATCGAGCGGGAAATTGCAGAAGATCTGGAAGCGACCTACGAGGAGGCTGCGCGCCAGTTGCTGACCAACGCCTACCAGACCGACGGTTTCGTCGACGGCCACACCTACACCGAACTCGACAACCCCAGGCGCCGCTTTACCCTCTCCCAATGGAAATCGGTACTGCACTGGCAACAGTGGTACAACAGCGAGCAGCGCCGTGAACAGATGTCCCAGCTCGCCCCCATGCTCGCGCACGAGGAACGCATCACGATTCTGCAACGCGCATAAACGCCGCTGCTCTGTCTGCCGCCGATTGCCAGTGTTGCTGTTGGGTCCAGCCGCTGGCTTTGCGCGGATTGAAATCGTGGTCGCCATCGTCAAGCCACTGCACGTCAATCACAGGCGAAAGCGTATAACTCTCCACCTCCTCTCGATTCCCCAACTTGTCGCGAGTCCCCTGCACAATCAACGCAGGACTCTCCAGGCACTCCAGGTGCGCTGTTCGTAAGCTCTCCGGCTTGCCGGGCGGATGAAACGGATACCCAAGGCACACCACCCCGGCCACCTTTCCGGCCCGATAATTCTGCCCCGCCAACATACTCGCCACCCGTCCCCCCATGGACTTGCCACCGATAAACAACCGTTCGCCTGGGAAAATCTCACCAAAACGATCGATCTGTGCCTGAAAATCCTCGAGCAATACCTCTATCCTGCTCGGTGGTCTGCGCCTGCCCGTCTCCCGCCGCTCCGCCATATACGGGAACTCAAACCGGATTACCCCCATGCCCTGCGCCGCCAGCATCTCCGCCTGTGCCTGCATAAAATCACTGTCCATCGGCGCCCCCGCGCCGTGGGCGAACAGGAACCAGCCTCTATGGATTCCCCGCGACGGATCAACCAGCCAGCCGTCCATATCGGTCATCAGTAATCACCATCCCCGGGAATGTCTTCCGCGAGGATCAGATTCACCGACTCCTCTCCCGGCTCAAACCAGATAACCACGGTTTTTTTCTCGAGTTGCCGACGCAGACTGGCGACTTTGCTTTCAAGACTCACTTCCTGCTCACCGTAGTCGGTGCCATCGCGAGTGGCATATTCCTCCAACAGGTTTTGCAGGGTTTCCGGGTCTAGCTGGTGATGGGGAATGATCATTTCAAACACTCATATGCTCAAACAACGGGAGCGCTAACGAAGCACGTAGTGTGAATCGAAAACCGATACCCAGCGCTCGACCGCCACAGAAATTCTATAGAACTGCCAACAAAAATGCCCCGGAAATTCCGGGGCATTTTCGGTATGGAAGCAAGAGAAATATCAGGACTTCGGCTTACGGAACCGCAAAGTCATACGGTCACTTTCACCAATTGCCAGGTACTTATCCTTGTCCTCATCGCCAAGTCGCAGAGACGGCGGCAGGGTCCAGACACCTTTTGGATGATCCGCGGAATCCTTGGGATTCGCATTGATCTCACTGGACTCCTCAAGCACAAAACCCGCATTTTTCGCCAGTTCAATCACATAGTCCTGGGTTACATAACCGCTCTTGCCCATATCCTCACGGCTCGTGCCCGGCTTGGCCCGGTGCTCCACCACACCCAGCACACCACCCGGCTTCAAGGCCTTGAAAAAGGCCTTGAATGCCCTCTGCTCATTGTTGCCTCCCATCCAGTTGTGCACATTGCGGAACGTCACCACCGCATCCGCAGAACCTTCCGGTGCAATCTCACTGTCGCCGCCCGGGGCGAACTCCGTCAGTTTCACCGCACTGTAGATATCGTCCTCAGACAACAGCTTCTCAAAGCCCTCGCGCGAACGCTTGAAATAACCGACATCCGTATCCTTCGGGAAATGTGCCGCATACAGCGTACCCTTCTCCTTCAGCATTGGCGCCAGGATCTCGGTATACCAGCCGCCGCCCGGCCAGATCTCGACCACGGTCATCTCCGGCTTCAGCTGGAAAAACGTCAGCGTCTCCGCCGGATGGCGATACTTGTCCCGCTCAGCGTAAGCTGGCGTGCGCTGATCCCCTTTGATCGCGTCCTGCAGCGCATCCGCCTGAACCGATCCAGCAAAAGATGCCGCGCAGGCCAGACCCGCCAGCCAGTGTGCAACCTTGTTCGGAACTATCATCGAGTTTCTCCTTTTGAGAGCTGACTTGGAATTATTTTCCTCGACCGGGGATTCAACACTTCCCACCCGCGCTTGTAAAGACTCCTTCCACCACCCGTGGTTCCCGGTGAGAACTTTGCCCACCTCGCGCCGCACTGGCTACAATTCAGCACAGCAAGGCGGTATCGGCCCTCCGACACCGCATTTCAGCAGCACCAATAAGGATATCCCCATGCAACAACACCTCGTCATCTCCATCATCAGCGACGATAAACCCGGTGTAGTGGAAATGCTCTCCGCCGCGGTGGCAGAAAATGGCGGAAACTGGGAAGACAGCCGCATGGCCCACTTCGCCGGTAAATTCGCCGGCATATTGCGGGTCAGCGTGGCCACGGAAGATAGCGCACGGCTCAAGGATGCGCTGAAAGGACTGGCCGGTGCAGACTTCAAACTGCAGGTGGAAGACGCGCTCGCGGTCGCTGCAGAGGGGCGCCAGACCCTGCAACTCAAGCTCGTGGGCAATGACCGCCCCGGGATCGTCAAGGAAATCTCCCGCGCGCTAGCCGCCCGCCGGATCAATGTGGAAACCCTCGATACCCGCTACGGCAGCACCCCCTGGAGCGGTGAACCCCTGTTCACCGCCGAGTGCACCATCAGTGTGGCGGAAGACGTCAACATTGACGGCCTGCACGATGAACTGGACGAGATCGCCGACGAACTTGGAGTCGAGATCGACTGCGAAGAGACCTCCTCCGCGTTATAATCCCCGCCCTTTCGGCTTCATCCCACTGAACGAGTTCAGTGGCGGTGCCGCTACCGGGCATAACCTTGTGAGACACGGGCTCGTCGCCCACCTCAACCCATTCATGGCGGTGCAGGTCTCACAAGGTTATGCCCGATATCGTCACCTTCACGTGAAGCATCTTCGCCGGTCCATTCGGCATTAAGCATTAATCCTTGCGGCAGTCATGTTCAAAATCGTGCTCTATCAACCGGAAATTGCCCCAAACACCGGCAACATCATCCGTCTGTGCGCCAACACCGGTGCCGAATTGCACCTGATCGAGCCCCTCGGCTTCGAGATGGACGACAAACGCCTGCGTCGCGCCGGGCTCGACTACGCCGAATACAGCCGCGTGGTGCGCCACCGGGACTGGCAGGCGTTCGTGAAATCCGAACAACCGGCGCGAATACTGGCCCTGTCCACCAAAGGGGCTCGTCCCCATTCGGAAATCGCGTTCCGCGACGGCGACGCCATTGTCTTCGGCCCCGAGACCCGCGGTCTGCCCGCGGAGTTCCTGGCCATGACCGGCAGCGAGTACACGTTGCGTATCCCCATGTGCGCCAACAGCCGCAGCATTAACCTCTCCAATGCAGCGGCAATTGTGATTTATGAGGCCTGGCGCCAGCTGGGCTATGAAGGCGCTGTCTGAACAAATTCGGACAGAGCGCAAAAATACGAAATGAAGGTGCCGCACCAGATGCCGCACCCCCGGAAACCTGACAACGAGCACCATGCGCGCACCAATCGGACTTTTTTACGGCTCCAGCACCTGTTACACCGAAATGGCGGCGGAAAAAATCCGCGATCGTATCGGCGAGGAGTGGATAGACATTCTCAACGTGGCCGATGAAGACGTCACCCAGATGCAGGAGTACGACTTTCTGATCCTCGGCATCCCCACCTGGGACTACGGGGAGCTGCAGGAAGACTGGGAAAACTGTTGGGACCAGTTAGCAGTGCTCAATCTTGAGGATAAGAAAGTGGCCCTTTATGGCCTCGGGGATCAGGCCGGCTACCCCCAGTGGTATCAGGATGCCCTCGGCTACCTGCACGCTCAGGTTCTCGCTCTCGGCGCCAAAGCTGTCGGTTACTGGCCGGCGGAGGGATATGAGTTCGAGGAATCCAAAGGGTTGACACCAGACGGCCGTCACTTTGTCGGGCTCGCCCTCGACGAAGAAAACGAATTCGATAAAAGCGACGAGCGTCTTGATCGGTGGTGTGCCCAGATCATGCGCGAATTCGGCCTGCGCTGAGCGTCTGCCTCCATGCCTGAACAGGAACACAAACCCGTCACACTGGCGCAGCTCGAATGGAGGGACAACGGCCAGCCCGTGTCCTCGGCGTTCGATGACATCTACTTCTCCACCGCTTCCGGCCTCGAGGAAACCCGCCACGTATTCCTCAACCACAACCACCTGAACGAACGCTGGGCGAATCTCACCGATAACACCACCTTTACCATCGGCGAAACCGGCTTCGGTACCGGTCTCAATTTTCTCGCAGCCTGGCAACTGTGGATACGGACCGCCCCAAAGAGCGCACAGCTGCATTTCGTCAGCGTGGAGAAATTCCCCCTCGCCCCGCAGGACCTGCGCCGCGCCCTGGCGCTGTGGCCCGAATTGAGTGAATTCAGCGAACAGTTGGTCAGCCAGTACCCAGCCTATCTGGCCAAAGGGGTACACCGGCTGAAATTCACCGGCAACGTGCATCTTACGCTGATCATCGACGAGGCGAGCCGCGGTTTTGAACGGATACAGTTGGATGCCCCCGAGCGAGACCGCCAGATCAACGCCTGGTTTCTGGACGGCTTCGCGCCATCAAAAAACCCGGAGATGTGGAGCGACGACCTGTTCAGCGCCATTGCTGATCTCAGCGCAAAAGACAGTACCTTCGCCACCTTTACCTGTGCCGGCATTGTCAAACGGGGCTTAAAAGCGGTTGGGTTTGCCCTGGAAAAAGTGCCGGGCTTCGGTCACAAACGGGAAATGCTGCGCGGCCGATTGGTACCGGAAATACCAAGGGAAAAAACACCGCACCGCGCAACACCCTGGCACTTGCCACACGCAGCGGACAATACACCCAAAACCGTCGCGGTGATCGGCGCCGGCATTGCCGGCACTGCCACCGCGCATGCACTGGCAGAACGTAACTTCCAGGTCACCGTGTTCGAGCAGGGCGGCGAGCCCGGCAGCGGCGCCTCCGGCAACGACCAAGGCATCCTTTACGCCAAGCTCTCCCCCAAACCCGGCCCCAACGGCGACTTCAACCTGCTCGCCCTGCAGTTCGCCCAGCGCTTTTATGCCTCACACTGCTCCGATGCCATCCATTTCGATGGACTGCTGCAACTGGCGGAAACGGAAAAGGAGCAACAGCTGCAACAGCAGGTCGTCGATCATTTGGCGCTGGGCGCGCACGCCCTGCTCGCACAACCGGTAACCTCAGCGCAAGCGAGTAAGCTCGCGGGCGTCGACCTCGCGATGCCCGGTCTTTACTTCCCCTGTGCCGGCTGGCTACGCCCGAAGCAGGTGTGCAACAGTCTGCTGCGACACCCGCACATTACGTTCCACCCCAACACAGCGGTATCCAGTATTTGGCCGAACGGCGAAACCTGGGAAGTGGAAACAACAACTCAAGGCGAACAGCTCGTGCAAACCTTTGACGCTGTCATCCTGTGCAGCGCCAATTTCAATCGCCAGTTCCCGCAGACCGCGCCACTGCCCCTGCAGCCGATTCGCGGCCAAGTCTCGTTTGCCCAAGCCACAGCGCCTTCGAAAAACCTGAAAATTGCCCTCTGCGGTGAGGGCTACATCGCCCCGGCCGCACCGGTTTCGGGAACCGACAAAACGCAGCAACACAGCTTCGGCGCTACCTTCAAACTGAAACAGACCGATCTCGAAATCCGCGAAGAGGAACACCGGGAAAACCTGCAAACGCTCACCAACCTGCTTCCCGAAATCGCCGAATCATTCGCGCACCAGAAATTGAATGGCCGAGTCGCTGTGCGCGCCGCCACCCCGGACTACCTGCCCATGGCAGGCCCGGTGGCAGATTGGGAACAACTGGAAAACACCTACGGCGGCTTGCGCAGAAACCGCAAGCAATTGATCAACCACCGCACCCCATACCAGCAAAACCTGTACGTACTGGCCGGACTGGGCTCAAGAGGATTTGCTTACGCTCCGCTCGCTGCAGAGGTAGTAGCGGCTTGGGTTAGTAAAGAAGTGATGCCTGTTTCAGAGGATTTGGTAAAAGCGCTGCACCCGATGCGGTTCGCAATCAGAAACCTGGGAAAAAACAAAGAAACGCTCTGATCAGAGCGCAGGACGTGAATCGAAGGGAGAGCGCTGGGTACGGGTTTTCAGGAGCGTCGCAAACAGGGATGTTTGCGACGCAGCGTACAGGGACGTATTCACAGCGGTCCTGAAAACCCGTACCCAGCGCTTTCCCGCCACCGGACTTTCGTAGAACCACATAGACTCAGACAGAACGCTCAGGAGCCTTCAGCAAGGCCCCACTCCCAGACCCACAAGAAACAATAGACTTCATCGCCGCCTCCACCGTCACATGCGGCAGAATCTCCACGCACTCCGCCGGCAAGTGATAAACAAACCCCGAAGTCGGCACCGGCGCCGTCGGCACATACACCGTGAAATCCCCATTCGGATGCTGCGAAGTCACAATCGCCGTCACCGACAGCGGATTGTCCGCCCCGTGGATCCGCGCCCGCGCCACCGGCCCCGACAGTACGCCCTCGGAGCCGGCACCACCAATAAACTGCAACACCACATCCTTGATCGTGCTGTACCCCGGCGCCAGTCTGCCAAGCCAGTAATCCAGATGCCGGTGCGCCCAGCGTCCCACGCTGGTCTTCACCAGCAGGCCAATCACAAAACACAGTCCCAGAATCAACGCTAGGACGATCAGGCGCGCAAAGTTATCCTTGAACTCCGTATGCGCCTGCATCCACTGCGTCGCCGGTGCCACCAGCTCGCTGATCTGGCCAAACAGCCACTGGAACAGCAGGATAAAAATGGCAATGGGCAACACCACCGCCAGGCCACCCAGCAGGGTTAACGTGACAAAGGCTTTTATTCTGGTCATAAACTACTGCACTGAAAAAATAACGGTTAAACAGGAAAACGCTCAGCCAACCATGAAAGCCGCCACTACCGCGTTACTGTCTCTGCTGCTGTCCGCGACGAGCCTGGCCGCAGAAAGGCCACAGCCACCAACGCTCGACTACCAACTGCTCGACAGCAAAACCCGTGCCGCGGATCACTTCACCCAGGGACTGTTTTTCGACGGCGAACGCTGGTTGGAAAGCAGCGGACTCTACGGCCGCTCCTGGCTGGCGGAGTATACCGACCCGAGTGCCAATCCCGTAAGACGCAAGTGGCTGGCGGGCGACCGCTTTGCGGAAGGGCTCGCAGTATTTGGAGAGCGGTTGTACCTGCTCACCTATCGCGCGGGCGAGGTGCAGATCTACCGTCGGAAGGACTTTTCACTGGAGGAAGTTCTGACTTACACCGGCGAGGGCTGGGGGCTCACCAGTGATGGCGATCAGCTGATCATGAGCAACGGCAGCGACACCCTCACCTTTCGCGACCCGAACACCTTCACCATTACCCGCACCCTCAAAGTTACCGGTGGCAGTGAGCGCTGGAGCCGGCTGAATGAACTGGAGTACGTCAACGGCCTGATCTGGGCCAACATCTGGCAAGACCCGAGAGTGATTGCCATCGACCCTGAAAGTGGTGAAGTGAAAGGAATTCTGAATCTGGAAAACCTGCTGAGAGACAGTCAGGCCGACCGCTGGAATGTCGACGCTGTTGCGAATGGCATCGCCTGGGATCAGGTCCGCAACGGGCTCTGGGTAACGGGAAAATACTGGCCGAAACTCTATCTGATTCGCCCCGACGGGCTCGGATTCTGAAACGGCCGGAAGAGCCCCCCAAAATCTGCTGCGCAATTTTTGAGGTGCCCGAAAAATCAATTGCGATAGTAGTCAATCACCGTCAGAAAGCCGCCACTGCGGATCGACTCCAGCGCCGCCCCCTGCAACTGCAACCGGTAGCCACGCTGCTGGCGCTCCAGGGTCACGCCATCAGCCCCTTCCGCGCCGTCAAACAGCATCGCATGCTCACCGCTGGCACCCCGCCACTGCACCCCCTCGACATTGCGCATCCCCGGCAGCTCGATGGTGACCGCCTGCAGATCCGCGGGCAATTCACGCATCTCCATGCGGGCAATACCACTGGACGTAGCGAGCGAATAATTGAGCTGGTGCGCAGGCGCCGGTTTCCAACCGAGATGGGTATCCGCCACGGCGGACTGGGCGAGATGGCGGGGGTTAATCGGGCTGCTACCGGAAATGGAGCAACCTGCGAGCCACAACAGTGCGCTGGAAACCAGGGCACCGATCAGAATGGATGACGATATGGGTGAAGTCGTAGATGACGTCGTTGTCATTGCGCGCATAGCTTTGTCCCTGTCTATGTCTGCGGTGGTCGGATTATAGGACAAGTTCACACTTCGTGAATGAAACTTGCGCCAGCAAGAGAAAAACCGGCGCCAACAATTCGACACCCACCCCACCAAAGCGGTTCACACCTGGCGGAGGGCAAACGGTATACTGCCGCCCATGACTGAATCACACCCGGCTTTAACCACTTCCGCTTTCGCGGGGGCCACCTCTGCAGGCAACCCCCACTTCATCCTCGAGCACACCTTTGGCTACACCGAATTTCGCGGTGACCAGGAAGCCATCATCAGCACCCTGGTGGCCGGCGATGACGCGCTGGTACTCATGCCCACCGGCGGCGGCAAATCCCTGTGTTACCAGATCCCCGCACTGGCGCGCCCGGGCTGCGGCATTGTGATATCGCCACTGATCGCGCTGATGCAGGATCAGGTGGAGGCATTGCGGGCCGCGGGCGTGTCCGCGGCTTTTCTGAACTCGTCACTGGGGTTCGACGAGGCGCAGCAGATCGAAAGCCGCCTGCTGCGCGGTGAACTGGAACTGCTCTATCTGGCGCCGGAGCGCCTGTTACAGCCGCGTACCCTGGATCTGCTCGAGCGCGCGGAACTCTCCCTTTTCGCCATCGACGAAGCCCACTGTGTGAGCCAGTGGGGACACGACTTCCGTGCCGATTACCTGCAGCTGTCCTGCCTGCACCAGCGGTTTCCCGAGGTGCCGCGGGTGGCCCTTACCGCCACCGCGGACCAGCGCACCCGCCGGGAAATCGCCCGGCGGCTGGATCTGGAAAGTGCCCGGCACTTCGTCAGCAGCTTCGACCGCCCCAATATCCAGTACCGTATCGCCCCCAAAAACAACCCAAAACGGCAACTGCTGCAGTTTCTGAATACGGAACAGCAGGGCAACGCCGGCGTGATCTACTGCCTCTCCCGCGGCAAAGTGGAATCCACCGCAGAGTGGCTGCAGCAACAGGGCTTCAATGCCCTGCCCTACCACGCCGGTTTAGCCGCCCAGGTTCGCGCCGAGCACCAGCGTCGCTTCCTGCGGGAAGAAGGCGTGATCATGGTGGCCACCATTGCCTTTGGCATGGGAATCGATAAGCCGGATGTGCGTTTTGTCGCGCACCTGGACCTGCCCAAGAGCATTGAGGCGTATTACCAGGAAACCGGCCGCGCCGGGCGCGACGGCGAACCCGCTACGGCACTGCTGCTGTACGGCCTCGAGGACGTGGTGAAACTCAGTCAGATGGCCGCGATGTCGGAAGGCAGCGAAGAACACAAACGCCAGGAGCGCCAGCGGCTCGACGCCATGCTGGGGCTGTGCGAGATCACCAGCTGCCGGCGCCGTGCACTGCTGCGCTATTTCGAAGAGGAGCTCGCCGCGGACTGCGGCAACTGCGACACCTGCCTGGAGGCCCCCGCCACCTGGGACGCCACGGACGCCGCGCGCAAGCTGATGTCCGCGATTTACCGTAGCGGGCAGCGCTTTGGCGCGGCGCACGTAATCGATGTGCTGCGGGGAGCGGATACCGAGAAAGTTCGCCAGTTTGGCCACGACAAACTCTCAACCTATGGCATCGGCACCGATATGAGCGCGAATGAGTGGCGCGCCATCACCCGCCAGTTGGTGGTGCGCGGTTATTTACGGGTCAATGCCGAAGCCTTCAATGCCCTGCAACTGACCGAGCAGTGTCGACCGGTGCTGCGCGGCGAGGAAGCCTTGCAACTGCGCACCTTGCCCAAAACCCCATCCACCAGGGCTACCAAGCGGGATACCCGTGCCGGCGACGCCTCGGCGGAAGTTTCCGTGCAAGAACAGCCTCTGTGGGACGCACTGCGCGCCCTGCGTAAGTCCCTCGCGGAAGAGCGCGGCGTGCCGCCCTACGTAGTCTTCCACGACGCGACGCTGCGGGAGATGCTCAGCGCCCGCCCGCGCAATACAACGGAAATGCTGGCCATCTCCGGCATCGGCGACAGCAAGCTGGCGAAATTCGGTGAACCGTTTCTGGCGCTGTTGCGGGAGTTCGAGGGCGAACTCAGCGATCACGCCTGAGCACCGCCGGGCAAAGCTGGCCGCCGATAACCTGCCGGCGGCCGGCGCGTGGTTGCTAAAATCCCGCCAACACGAATAAAGGGGTCAACCCGTGAAAAAAATAATCCTGACTCTTCTCGCCACGCTCACCTGCCTCGGCCTCGCACTGGCCCTGCTGGCCCCTACCCTGCTCGGATTTTCCATTACCCAGCTTGGCAACGCCGTCACGGTCGCCACCGGTATGGGGGCTAAACTGGCGTGCTCCGGGCGCTACGTATCAGGCTTCAGCGCCGCACAGAATCTTGAGGATCTGGCCTCTTACTCCCCCGCCAATCGCCTGCTCGACCTGCGCTATGAAGACAACCCCAGGCGGGTAACCGCCACCCTGCTCGGCCTCGGTGAAACCAGCGCTCGTTACCGCCCCGGTCTCGGCTGCACCCTGGATATCGGTGACACCACTGCGCTGGACAGTCTCGCCTTCACGCCAATTGCATCGAGTGATGCCGAATGGCCCGTGGGCAACGGCGCGCAGGATATTGACGGGAAACTCCAGCGGACCCTCGACGAGATACTCGCCAGCGACAATGCCGCTGGCCTGCACACCCGCGCGCTGCTGGTAGTACAGAACGGAAAGCTGGTGGCAGAGTCCTACGGCGAAGGGGCCAACGCACAGACGCCACTGCTCGGCTGGTCCATGGGCAAGAGCCTGACCTCAATGATGGTGGGTCGCCTGCAAACGCTGCAGCCACAGCTTGAAGCGTCACAACCACTGTTTCCGGAATGGGCCGACTCGCGCAGCCAGGTTTCGCTGGAAAGCCTGCTGCAGATGTCCTCCGGGCTCGATTTCGACGAAACCTATGCGCCGGGCAGTGATGCCACCCGTATGCTGTTCAATGCGCACAGCGCGTCCGACGTCGCCCTGAACAGCCCGCTCAAGTTCGCGCCGGGCAAGCGTTTCTCATACTCCTCCGGTACCACCAACCTGCTTGCGCGCTGGATTTCCCAGCAACTGGGCGGTACCCCGCAGGCCAACGCGGACTTTTTTCAGCAACAGATTCTCAACCCGCTCGGCATGCGCAACACGGTGTTTGAGATGGATGCCAGTGGCGTATTCGTGGGCAGCTCCTACATTTACGCCTCCGCCCGCGACTGGGCGCGACTGGGTTTACTGATGCTGAACCGGGGCAACTGGAATGGCGAGCAACTGATCGCGGAACACTGGGTGGATGCCGCCCGGCGTCCAAATCAGAGCGACAACGACCCGCGCTACGGCTACCAGTTCTGGCTGAACGGTGGAGGGGAAGCGCTGCGCTTCCCGGAATTACCGGAAGACAGCTATTTCATGCTGGGTAATCGCGCGCAGGCCGTGATGATTTCCCCGTCCACCAGTACCGTGATTGTGCGCCTGGGATGGACTGCCGGCGATTACCCCACAGGAGAAAATTTCGCGCGCATGCTGCCATAACGCACGTGTCCGACACGCTTCTGGCCGCGCCGTATACGGGGCAGTTTGGTTGGCCGCACTACCCCCTACCTTCTCAAGAACGGCAACCTGTTTCAGTAGCGGAGAATAAACTACTCCGCTGAAACAATGGTTGCCGCGCGGGGTTGCCGCGCGAGCTTCCTGCCTTCTTCGAGTTCCACCCGGAAGTTTTTCACCATCTGGCGCAGGAACAGTTTCGGCGCGAATTTGTAGAGGTAAGCACCAAGCAGCGATTTGTCGCGCGGAAACAGACGTTCTTTGCCTGTCATCAACGCGCGAACGATCTCACTCGCCATCCAATCGGCGCTGCGCACCTGGCCGACGGTACTCTGGGCATGCTGGGCACGGCCACCATCACCCGCCAGGGCATTGGTGTCGATATTGGTAGCAACAAAGCTCGGGTAAACCATGAGTACGCGTACGCCCTCATCGCGCACCTCTTCGCGGAACGTTTCGAAGTATTGATGCAGCGCGCTTTTGGCCGCGCAATAGCCGGCGCGCCCGAGCACCGGCATCCAGCCGGCCATGGAGCTGATGTTGATAACGCAGCCGGAGGCGGCACGCAGCTCATCCATCAACCCCTGGGCCAGCTCCACCGGTGCATGGTAATCCACCGCCATGACCCGGCGGATAACCGCATTGCTGGTCAGGGTGGAAAGGCTGCGATGGGTGATGCCGGCGTTGTTTACCAGCAGGTCGACACACCCATACCGGTTGCGCAGGCGCACGCAGAGTTCCGCCACAGCGGATTCCGAAGAGAGGTCAGCAACAAATACATCGGCATCGACATTCCGCGCCGCCAGCTCGCGCGCGCGCGCGGCCACCGCATTGGCCTCCACATCGATCAGCGCAAAACGCAGCGGCCCCTGATTGGCGTACGCCTTTTCCAGCGCCTGCACGAGCGCCCAGCCGAGGCCGCCGGCGGCGCCGGTAACGACAAAAACCTTCTCCCGGTTCTGCGGGGTTTTCAGAGCTACCTTCATGCGGTCTGCCCCTCCGTTACAGCATTTGGGGGTATCTCGGCATGGGTTACCCGCGCAGTGCGCGGATCTATGTCGATGCCAAGAGCCTCTTTCGCGAAAAAGGCAAACGCTTCTGCGGAGGTCTTACGCGGCCGGTAACCCAGTTCACGCTTGAGACGCGTGTTGAGCAGCACCGGACGGTACTGCAGGAACATCACCTGTGCCGGCTGCACATTGCCGAGCCGCAGTTTAAAGCTGACAGCCAGCAGCGCCTTCAGCAGCCACACCGGCGGGCGGCGCAGGGATTTGCCCAGCAGACGGGCAATTTCCTGTGGCGTCAGTGCGCCATCGCCAGCCAGGTTGTAAATGCCGCAGGCGTTTTCCAGTACGCCGTACTCGATAGCGCCGATGACGTCCTGGTCCCAGATAAAGACAAATGGTGAGTTGTGGCCACCCGGGTCCAGAATGCCTTTACCGGCAAACAGCGCACTGATCTTGCTGTTGGTAGTAGCGCCGACGATGGAACAGGGGCGGAAAATCAACTGCTTCAGCTGCGGGTGATGCTGGCGATACTCCGCCAACATCTCCTCCACAAGACGCTTGTGATCGGAATAGGCAAATTCCGGGTTGCCTCGCAGTGGGCAGTCTTCGCTTAACCAGGCGGGATTGTCCGCATGGTAGCCATAGGCGGCACCGCTGCTGGTGAGAGTGAGGTGGGTTACACCGGCGGTGATACAGGCATCCAGCACATTGCGCGTACCCTCGACATCAATGCGGTACTCGCGCGCGCGGTCGCGCCCAGGCGATACGACCGATGCCAGATGCACCACGTGGGTGATGCGCTCGGCGCGCATCAGCTCCGCCAGTGCCGCGTCGCAGATATCCATCTGGAAAATGGGAAATGCCGCGTCGCGCACCGCAATATCGACACCAACCACGTCCATACGCGCCGCCAGTGCCTCCCCCAGCAAACGGCCCACATAGCCTGCTGCCCCTGTGATCAGTACTCGCTTTTCACTCATGTTATGCACTTGTTTTTATGTATGTTGTTCTTTGTTCTGACAGTCGCCAGCCTTCGCCGGCGAACACGCGTTACAGCGAATCCGCGATCCGCCCCTCTCCGCGGGGCGCGTGCCGATTGCTGTAATTCCAGTAACCGGCCAGGCTGAGTCCCGACACCAAGTGCCAGACACCCCAGAAACCCGCCACCACCAGCATTTCCCCGGAGCCCGGGTAAAAGGTAAAGAGGATCGCGAGTGCGAGCCCGGAATTCTGGATACCGACTTCCATGGTCACCGCGCGCCGGTCCCCCTGAGGCAGTCGCGCACTGCGGCTCGCCAGATCGCCAATCAGGAAGGCGACCGCATTGTGCGCAATCACCAGCACCAGAACCGAGCCCGCAATTTCCAGCGCGGTCTGCCAGTGCTTGCTGAAGGAGATGACCACAAACAGCAGAAACACCCCCAGCGATGCCGTGCGGAAGTACCGCTCACTGCGCAGCGCGAAACCGGGAAAACGCGCTCCCACCAGCATGCCGAGCGCCATGGGCAGCGCCAGCACCATCACCACCATCAGCACCATATTCTCCGCCGGCAGGTGAATCGCCTGCAGGGCTTCGCGGGTGTGGGGGTTAAGGCTGCCGTACAGGGCGAAATTGAGCGGCGTGAGAACCACCGCGGCGAGGCTGGAAATGGCGGTCATGCTGACGGATGTGGCCACATTGGCGCGCCCGATCCAGGTCATCACGTTGGAAAAAGTACCACCGGGGCAGCAGGCCACCAGAATCATGCCGAGCGCCAACCCCGGGCTGATATCCAGTGCCCAGGTGCCAAAGCAGGTAATGGCCGGCAACAGCAGGAACTGGGCCACGAGGCCCGTGACCGGCGCCACCGGGCGACTCAGCACCCGGCGAAAATCCGAGGTTTTGAGACCCAGAGACACACCAAACATCATGAATGCGAGCACCGCATTCAGGGCGAGCAGCGCCCCCGAAGACATCTGGAAGCTGTCGATGGACGAGGATACGGAGGCGGAGATGATTGCATTCACGTTATTCATGGTCCTGGCGACCTCAGCGGGTCGCCGCGGCCGGATTGTTTGAAAAACGTGCAGTATCCGCAACCTGACAGTCACGGAGCAAGTCCCGGGTGTGACCGGCCAGTGCTTTCAGGTAAGTATCTTTGTGTACGTAATAGGCCATGCGCTCGAGTTTCAGGTACTGCATGCCACCGTCGGCGCGATCGCCGACCTGTACCCGCTTCATCTGCTTGAGCTTCGTCGCCGAAGCCGCCCCCGCCGCCAGCTGGCGAATATACAGGGCTACCATCTCCGCCTGGCGATTGCGTCCTTCCCACCCCAGACCGGCGGCCTCCACCATCCCCATCAGGAACAGATTGTCGTACTCCGGGTGGAACACGTTCAGGTACATGCGCGGCGCAAAGCCCTCCCAATTGAGATGGGAGGAATCGATAAAGGGATAGTGCAGCTTGTACCCCGTCGCCATCAGGATCAGGTCGTACTCACCGCTGCTCCCATCCGCGAACGTCACCTTGTGGCCATTCACCTCGGCAATGTCCTTGCGCGCCTTGATATCGCCGTGGCCGATATGGTGCAGAATCAGCGAGTTGATCACCGGATGGGATTCGAACATTTTGTAGTCCGGCTTCGGCAGGCCGTACTGCTCCGGAGTACCCAACATGAATTTAGACAGCGCGGCGCTGATACGCTGCTGGATAAAGCGCGGCAGTTTGATTTTGCCACCCACCGCATCGGTGGCCTTGCCACCGATGAATTTGGGCAGGAAGTAGTAGCCCCGACGCAGGCTGATGTCGACGCTTTTGGCACGGTGTGCCGCGTCCACGGCGATATCTGCGCCGCTGTTGCCACAGCCCACCAGCAGCACGCGCTTCCCGGCAAAAATAGCCGGGTCGCGGTAGTCGGAGGAATGCAACAGCTCGCCGGCGAATGCACCGGGCAGCTCCGGCATATTCGGATGGTGCAGAGTACCGTTCGCGATCAGCAGCCCCCCAAAGACACGGGTCTGCTCTTCACCCTTACAGCGCGTGGTGATGTGCCAGTCGTCATCGATACGCTCGCAACTCACCACCTCGGTTTCAAATTCGTAATGGCGGTACAGGTCGAACTCTCTGGCATAGGCGCGGAAGTATGCCCGCAGCTCACTGTGGTGCGGGAACAGTGCCACCTCCTCGCCCATGGGAAATTCGGCGAACTCGGTCATACGCTTGGACGAAATCAGATGCGCGGACTCGTACATGGTGCTGGTGGGACTGTCGATATCCCACAGCCCGCCTACATCACGATGGATCTCAAACCCCACACAGGGGATTCCGTGCTTGACCAGATTGCGTACACTACACAGCCCCATGGGACCGGCGCCGATTACCGCGTATGGCTTATTCACCGCTAATGGCTTCATTATTCTTTTCCCGCTATTGCCAGTCAGAAGGAACACCTGTATTCCACTGACTTTCTTGTCATATCACATCGGGATTCAATATAACGTGACATTCCCAAAGGCCGTCGTCATAATCGGGCAGCATCTGGTTAATTTCGGACAATCAAATTGAATACCGTCGACAGCAGAAGTGTCACTCTTAGCTATACACGAGCAGTTATAAGCGCTCTGGAGCGGCTTCAACTGAAGCTCCCGCCCCGCGCACAGGCACTCCTGACCGCCATTAACGAAAATGAGCGCGTTCCCATGAACGTTCAGGAAGAGATCTGGCTGGCCGTTCAGGACGCCCACCCGGACCCATTGCTCGGCATCCGCCTGGGACAGGCCATGCAAGGCAGCCAGATGGGGCTCGTGGGCTATCTGCTGATGACCCAGAAAAATCTCGGTGCCGCGCTGGAACAACTGCTCATCTACCACCCACTGCTGGGTGAGGGCGGACAGTTCGAAATGCGCCGCGGCAGCTTTTACGTGGAGCTCTGCTACCGCCCCAACTACCTGCGCTGCGCGCGCCTGAGAGTCGAAACAGTCCTGTCCATCTGCCTGGCCCAGGCCCGTGTGATGACCGGGCGCGAGTTCCAGCCACAGAGCGTACTCTTCGCCTACCCCACCCCCTCTCTGGCGGTGCAGCAGCAATACCAGCAACTGTTGCAGGCCCCTGTACAGTTCAACGCGGAATCATCCGGTATCCGGTTCCGTCCCCAGGATCTCGAAATTCCGCTGGTGGCCGCTGACCGCCAGGTAATGGCGCGACTGAAACCCGAAGCGGATGCCCTGCTGAAAGCACTCACCAGCAAAAGCCTGCAGCTGCGGGTTGCCCACCTGCTACAACAGGAACCGCAACTCTCTCGCGAACAGGTGGCGGCGCGCCTGTGCATCAGCCCGCGTCACTTGGGCCGCAAACTGCTGGAGGAGAACGCGAGCTTTCGCGCCATCCAGGATGAAGTGCGCAGCCACTATGCCTGCCAGTGGCTGCGGGAGGGTGAAAAAACGAACGTGGATATCGCCGCGGCTCTCGGCTACTGCGACGAGAGCGCCTTCGGCAAAGCCTTCCGGCGCTGGACCGGTCTCTCGCCCAAAGCGTTCAAGTCGATGAAATCCGCATAACCGGGCGGGAACAGCGAGGCTACAGTTACAGGGATTCCCTGCCGCAAACAGGAACCTCCATGCCGAACCAACCCGACCTCTCGCAACCGATCGCCATAGGCCTGGAAGCCACATCCGCAGAGACACCCGCCACTACCGGCCGGCTGCTGCCACAGATGCTTAACCGGCACGGCCTGATCTGCGGCGCCACCGGCACCGGCAAGACCGTTACCCTGCGCTATCTGGTGGAGCAACTGAGTGCGCGCGGTGTCGCCACCCTGGTGACCGACCTGAAGGGAGATCTCAGCGGTCTCGGTGCCGCCGGCGGCGGCAACGACAAGGTTCGCACGCGGCTGCCACAGTTCGGTCTGGATGATAAATACTTTCGCGGCTTCCCGCTGATCCTCTGGGGCAAGGGCGGGCTGCCGATGCGCACCACCCCGACGGAACTCGGGCCGGAACTGATCGGGCGCATGCTGCAGCTAAACGACAATCAACTGGGGCTGATGCAACTGTTGTTCCGCATCGCCGACCAGCAGGGTCTGCTGCTTCTGGACTGGAAGGATCTGTTGGCGCTGATCGACTACGCCGACCAGAACCGCAAGGCGCTGCTGACGGAATTCGGCACCATTTCCTCCGCCAGTCTCGGCGCCATCAAACGCAAATATCTCGCCCTGGAATCCCAGGGCGCCGACGCCTTATTCGGCGAACCCGCCCTGGATCTCAACGACCTTACCGGCAGCAACAGCATTCACCTGCTGGACGCCAGCGACATGCAGCCTGCGGTGTATGGCATTTTGCTGCTGTGGCTGCTCGCAGAGCTGTACGAAAACCTTTCGGAAGTGGGCGATCGCGAACTGCGACTGGTATTGTTTTTCGACGAGGCCCACCTGTTGTTTGACGACCTGCCGAAAAATCTGTGCGACGAAGTCGAGCAGATCGTGAAGCTCATCCGCTCCCGCGGGGTGGGAATTTTCTTCATCACCCAGAATCCGCTGGACATCCCGGAAGACATTCTGGCCCAGCTCGGCAATCGGGTGCAGCACGCGCTGCGAGCCTACACGCCCAGCGAGCAGCGGGCCGTCAGGGCCGCCGCCAACAGCTTTCGCGTCAACCCCGAAATCGACACTGCGCAGGTCATCGGTGAACTGGGCGTGGGTGAGGCGCTGGTTTCCTGCCTCGACGAAAACGGCGTACCGCAGCCGGTCTCACGCCTGCTGATTCACCCACCCGCGAGTCGCCTGACGCCGCTCGATGACAACGAGCGCAACGCACTGATGAAAAACGATCCGCTGAGAAACAAATACAGCCAGAAACTGGACCGGGAATCCGCCTATGAGCAGCTGCAGCAGCGCCGCACACAGGCGGAAACCGAGCCGGCGCAGGGCAAACCCCGGGCGGCCGCCACTAAACCGAGCGCCCTGGAAAAATCCTTCGACAAAATGGCCACCAGTTTCGGGCGCCAGATCGGCAGAGAATTGATGCGCGGCATTATGGGAGCGCTCACCGGGCGCAAACGCTGACGCCAGAAGAGCGCCGAGACGGTTAGCGTGCGGCCGTTGCCCGCTGCTCCGCGCGCGCCTGCTCCAGCGCCGCCAGATCCTGCAACCACACAATATCCGCCATCGCCACCGGCTGACCGGTGTATCGCGCCAGTGCCGTATGTACCTGGCCCAGGCTCAGGGTATCAACGGCATGCTCACTGTTCGCAGCGTCCAGTGGCAGCTCAACCCACGCCTGCCCGTTCTCGTCGACCACTTGAGGCGCATCAGGCTCGCTTGCAGTGAGGTGACGGTCGATGGCGGAGGAACCACCCGCCGGCAAGTAGATGGTGCCGTTGGTAATATCCACCGCAAACGCCACGATCCCCGGCAGGATACCGAACAGCAAACCCGCACCGTCGAGAATCACTACCACCGGGTCGACACGACCACCTGACTGCCCCTTGCGCTCCGGATACAGAAAGTAACCGCAAGCAGTGAGGTTAAGCACCAGAGTAAGCAGACAGGAGGCGGCCACGCCCCGTTTGATGGATTGGTTCATGCGTGTGTTTCCCTTATGGAATCCCGAAGTCGTTATAGGGCGGCAAGAATACCCGATTTGGCAAAGGGGCTGAAAGTGGCGTCAATTCGCTCTTTGTGCGCCATGTCGCAGGCGCTGCGGGACAGTATCGGTATTCTCGTCACAAGCCCATCCACGACCTCACAACACCGACCGCCACTGGCGGAAACATTGGATATCCGTACGGCTCCGCCCATGGCCTGTACGCATTTTGGAGAAACCACCATGCCGCTTTTACAGCATTCATTTTTACGCCGGGTTTTTCGCCCCGCCGCACTACTGTCTGTGCTGCTCCAGACATTGCTGATCACTGCCTGTGCCGCACCCGGTCAGACTCGCGATGAACAGCGCGCCCATATCCAGCAGACCGAGCGTCAGGTATTGGACGAGCTCTACCGCCTGAAACCCGACCTGCGCGGTGACGTAGCCCGCGCGCCGGGTTATGCGGTGTTCAGTAACGTCAACGTCAACCTGCTATTGGCCAGCGCATCCACCGGTTATGGCGTTGCGGTGAGCAAGTCCGGCGAACGCACCTATATGAAAATGGGGGAAGTGGGTGTCGGCCTTGGATTTGGCGTCAAGGATTTCCGCGCACTGTTTGTGTTCGATTCCGCCGAAGTGATGAACCGTTTTGTGGAGCACGGCTGGTCTTTCGGCGGCCACGCGGACGCAGCGGCAAAAGCTCAGGATAAGGGGGTCGCCGTGGGTGGCGAGGTGGTAGCGGATGGAATGCGTGTCTATCAACTCACCGAAAGTGGCGTCGCGTTGCAGGCAACCCTCAAGGGCACCAAATACTGGAAAGACGGCGAGCTGAACTTCGACTGACGTCAGATTCACTCCAGTCGCGCACATGCGCAGAGCTGTATAAACTGTCTAAAAGTTAACCGATTGGACGCCAAGTTTCCGCCTGCACGGAACGGGCTCCCGAAAGCCTGCCTAAACTTTAAACAGCATCTGCTGAGGTATGTCAGGGAGCAGTACAACGTTTCTGAAGGTGTGTTTGTGGTTCGCACCGCGCGATGACCGGGGCAGTGAGAAGTCGTCATTGGTCTGACGCCAGAAATTTCAGGGAGCAGTAGTCTCAGCAGGTGCCGCCAAGGATTGGCAGAAGCGCGGTGTTCGACAAGAGCACCGCGCTTTTTTATTGCCCGCCGCTCAAAATATTTCGCTGTAAAATCGCCCCCGGAAAGAAAATTGCTTCAAGCTGCCTTGGGCTATCCTGAATTTTTGTTGCGAATCTGTATCCTGCCAGACAGTCACAACAACACGCCGGGCGCCTCATCACGCTCCCGGTAGCCCTTTCCATTGCGACGATTACTGCGGAGCTCACGCATGCACATCAGCAGCGCCTTTGACAGCGGCAACATCAAAGTCATCAATAAAGACAGCAACCCTATCGAACTGGCCATCCGGATCGACAACCAGTCCGATTTCTATCAATGGTTCCACTTCCGTCTCGAAGGCGAGGTAGGAAAAAAATACCCGTTGCGCATCAGCAACGCTGGCAAGGCGGCCTACCCCGCCGGCTGGGAAAATTACCGGGTTTGCGCTTCCTACGACCGCCACAACTGGTTCCGCATCGACGCGCAGTACGACGGCTCGGTACTCGATTTCTCCGTCGAACTGGAACAGCCCGGCATCTATCTCGCCTACTTCGCGCCCTTCTCCTGGGAGCGGCACCTCGACATGATTGCGTGGGCACAAACCGACGAGAGAGTTCAGACTGAAACCCTCGGCCTCACCCTGGACGGGCGCGATATGACCCTGCTCACGATCGGCAACCCGGATAATGCGAAACGCAAGGTGTGGATGATTGCCCGCCAGCACCCCGGTGAAGCCATGGCGGAATGGTTCGTCGAGGGCTTCCTTGAAGCACTGCTGGACGACGCCAACCCGTCCGCTCGCAGCCTGCTGGAAAACACCGTGTTCTATGTAGTGCCGAATATGAACCCGGACGGCAGCGTGCGCGGCCACCTGCGTACCAATGCGGCCGGCGCCAACCTGAACCGCGAGTGGCAAACCCCGAGTATGGAGCGCAGCCCCGAGGTCTACCTGGTGCGCGAGCGTATGCTGGCCACAGGTGGCGATATCTTCCTCGATATCCATGGCGACGAGGCACTGCCCTACAATTTCGTCGCCGCATGCGAAGGTATTCCCGGCTACGACGACCATCATGCGGCCCTGGAAAACGTGTTCAAGCAGGCCTATCAAAAAGCCAGCCCGGACTTTCAGACCGAGCAGGGTTACCCACTGGACAAACCCGGCGAAGCCAACATGACCGTGGGCACCAACTGGTGCGGTCATCAGTTCCGCACTCTCGCCCTCACCCTGGAAATGCCCTTCAAGGACAATGCCAACCTGCCGGACCCGGTAGAGGGATGGTCACCGGCGCGCAGTCGCCAGCTGGCCAAAGATATCCTCTTCCCGATTCGAGAAACCCTCGCCTATATGGACACAGCCAAATAAGCAACTGCTGGAAAAACGGGTACCGAACAAATTCACCATAAGCAATAAAAGGAAACGACCATGAAACTGCCCCATCATTGGCGGCGTCTGGCGCTGCCGCTGGCCCTCACCGGCCTGACCGCCATCGGCGGCTGCGCCGAGAAAGAGACTGATAAAGCGTCCCCAGAAGCCGCGGTTGCCGCAGAACAGGCAGGCGAAGCCCAGACCGCTATCGCCGTTGAGAGCGCGAACCAGCCCACGTTGAGTGCGGAAGAAAAAACGGAAATCGCTGAGCTGGCGAAAGACCTGCACAAACACATTGCCGTGCTCGCATCCGATAAATTCGAGGGCCGAGCCCCTGCGACCAAGGGCGAGGAACTGACCGTCAATTATCTGGCGGACGAGTTCAAAAAACTGGGACTGGAGCCCGGTACTACGGATGCAGACGGCAACCCCAGTTGGTTCCAGCAGGTGCCCGTGGTCGAGATGAATATCGAAACCAGCCCGCTGATCATCAAGGGCAAGGACTTTGAAAAGTCCCTGGAACCCCTGACGGATATGGTGACCTTTACCCAGCGCCAGGTACCCGAGAGCAAGCTCCAGGACAGTCCACTGGTGTTTGTGGGCTACGGTATCGTCGCACCGGAAAACGACTGGAACGATTACGCCGGCCTGGACATGAAAGGCAAGACCGCGGTGATACTGGTCAACGATCCGGGTTACGCCACTCAGGATAAAAACCTGTTCAACGGCAACGCCATGACCTACTACGGTCGCTGGAGCTATAAGTTTGAAGAGGCTGCCCGTCAGGGAGCCGAAGGCGCCATCATCATCCACGAAACCGGCGCAGCCGGTTACCCCTGGGAAGTAGTCAGTGGCAGCTGGTCCGGGGCCCAGATCAGTCTTGCGGCGGATGACAAGAATGCCGACCGCGTAGCGGTGGAAGCCTGGATGACCGGCGACGCGGCGAAGGAACTGTTCCGTGCCGCCGGTCTCGACCTGGCACAGGAAATGGATGCCGCCAAGCAGCGCGGGTTCAAACCCAAGGCAATGGACCTCAGCGCCTCTGTGGACCTGAAGAGCAAGGTACGCACCTCCAATTCCCGTAATGTGGTGGCAAAAATTCCCGGTAGTAAATACCCGGATGAAGCTGTCATCTACACCGCACACTGGGATCATCTCGGTGTGAACGATCACGCGGAAGGTGGTGACCATATCTTCAACGGCGCGGTTGACAATGCCACCGGCACCGCCGGTCTGCTGGCCATGGCACACCAGGTGAAGAAAATGCCGCAACCCCCGGAGCGTTCTCTGGTGTTCGTCGCGGTCACCGCGGAAGAATCCGGCCTGCTCGGTTCCAAGTACTACGCGGAAAATCCAGTGGTGCCACTGGAGAAAACCGTGGCTGGTATCAACTTTGACGCCATGGGCGTGCTGGGTCCAATGCGCGATGTGATCGTAGTGGGTTATGGCAACAGTGAGCTGGAAAAGCTGCTGGAGAAGGCCGCCGCCAAGCAGGGGCGCTATCTGGCTCCAGAAGACCATCCTGAACGCGGCTACTTCTACCGCTCAGATCATTTCAGCCTCGCCAAGAAAGGCGTGCCCATGCTGTATTTCGATTCCGGAACCGACAGTTTTGAGCACGGCCGCGAGTGGGCGCAAAAAAAGGGGGAGGAGTACACCTCCCACGCCTACCACAAGCCCGGCGACGAGTATGACCCCCAGTGGAATCTGGAAGGTGCGGCAATGGATCTGGCACTGGGTCTCGACCTGGGCCTGGAACTCGCCAATAGTCGCGACTGGCCGAACTGGTACTCCGGCAATGAATTCCGCGCAGCCCGCGACAAAAGCGCAGACGCCCGGAAGTGAAAGTGACACCGATTACCACGTTTGCACAGTAAGCGCGGGCGTTACACACGTACCGCAGACGCAGGGCGCCAACACGGCGCCCTGTTTTTTAAGGGCGTATGAGAGGGAATCATTCCTCCTGGTCGTCGAGCAGTCTGCGTCGCTCGCGGCATGCCAACGCTTCCTTCTTGGCAACCAGCCAGTAGGTGACCCCCAGCGCCAGTACCACTGCGCCGATGCCCAGAATGTAATTCGGCCCGGTGTCATCGAGATCGAGCACAATGACTTTCCGCGCGATCGCCATCAGTGCCGTCGCCACCACCAGCTGGATCGGAATCACATTGGATCCAAGGTACAGACGGATATTGATGAATATTTCGATTGAAATCAGCACCAGCATAATCGCACCGAAAACATCGAAAAGGTCGTTGTGATTCAGTAACAGCACCGGCTCCGAACGAAGGCGCTGGTACAGGACCCAGACCACGTCGGCGACACTCCACATGATGACCAGCGCCATCAATATGGCGAGAAAGCGCACCGAAGCGCGAATGACGATATGCAAAACACGAATCAGCGGATCTTCGTGTTCCGCGGGTAACTCCTCATGGATCAGTGTGGGGCGTCGGCGCTGATCTGACATTCCCTGCTCCAGTCGTAGACTTCCTTCTTCTAGTAACCCGGCATGTCCAGCCGCATTAACCCGGAAAATCTATTGACTGCCGGGTTAATAGTTATAGCGCAACTGCCAGTTCCCCATCACCAATTCCCTCCGATTGGCAAATCGCTTTACCTTTCCACCAGCGTTTTGAATCCCCCCCAGATCATGCGCCTGCCATCAAATGGCACCTTATCCTTGCCCATTTCAGCAATTCGCGGGTCAGCCATAACCTTCTTGTTGATCTCATCCCGCGCTTCCCGCGAAGGATAAGTAATCCAGGAAAACACCACGACCTCGCCCTCTTCCAGCTTCACGCTCATGGGAAAGGACGTGATCTCGCCTTCCGGCACATCGTCCGCCACACACTCCACATACTCCAGAGCGCCGTATTCCTTCCAGACCTCACCAGCGAGCGTTGCCAGCGCCAGGTAGGCGTCCAGATTTGCCCTGGGAACCGGAACCACAAAACCATCAACGTAACGCGACATGGGAATCTCCTTATTGAATGACTGCGGATCTCGGCAGACAAAAAACAGCGAAAAAAAAACCGCTGCAAGCAGCGGGTTTTTTATTACCGGAACGCGCCTGTCGTCAGGCGCTGACTTCCGCTTCCACTTTCTTGAGTTCCTCGTCGCGCAACT
Organism: Microbulbifer pacificus; assembly: GCF_002959965.1. Lineage (NCBI taxonomy): Bacteria > Pseudomonadati > Pseudomonadota > Gammaproteobacteria > Cellvibrionales > Microbulbiferaceae > Microbulbifer > Microbulbifer pacificus. The sequence continues at coordinate 754,039 of NZ_PREV01000027.1, read as the reverse complement.
CGCGACGCAAAATCTTGCCCACATTGGTTTTCGGCAGATCTTCGCGGAATTCGATGTTTTTCGGTACCTTGTAAGCGGTCATATTCTCGCGGCAGTAGGCGATAACTTCCTCCGCGGTCAGAGATTGATCCGCTCTGACAACAAACAGCTTGACCGCCTCACCACTGCGCTCGTCAGGGATACCGACAGCGGCGGCTTCTGTCACTTTCGGATGTGCGGCAACAATGTCTTCAATTTCGTTCGGATAAACATTGAAGCCGGAAACGATGATCATGTCCTTTTTGCGGTCGACAATTTTGATGTAACCGTCGTCCTGGATTACTGCCATATCACCGGTTTTCAACCAGCCTTCCGCATCGATGGTATCCGCAGTAGCTTCCGGGCGCTCCCAATAGCCTTTCATTACCTGCGGCCCGCGCACACACAGCTCTCCCGGCGTGTTGTTGGGAAGATCATTGCCGTTTTCGTCCGTCACCTTCACTTCGGTACCCGGCACGGCAACACCGACGGTGCCCAGCTGTACCGCTTCCGCAGGGTTGAAGGACACCACCGGAGAGGTCTCGGTCATACCGTAGCCTTCGGTCACCACACAACCGGTCATCTGCTCCCACTTTTCCGCTGTGGCGCGGGTCAGCGCCATACCGCCGGAACAGGTAGTGTGCAATTTACTGAAGTCCAGGTTGGCAAATTCCGGGTTGCGCATCAGGCCGTTGAACAAGGTATTCAGACCACAGAAACCAGTGAAACGCTTGCCCTTGAGGGTTTTGATGAATCCAGGGATGTCGCGGGGATTCGGAATCAGCAGCGAATGGTTACCTGTGGTAAACAAACACATACAGTGAATCGTAAATGCGTAGATGTGGTACAGCGGCAGCGGCGCGACGTAGTATTCCTCGCCCTCTTTCATGGAGTCACCGAGCGCTTCGCGTACCTGCTCCATGTTCGCCACCAGATTGCGATTGGTGAGCATGGCGCCTTTGGCGACACCCGTGGTACCACCGGTGTACTGGAGCACAGCAATATCATCCGGGGTGCGCGCGACATCCTGATGGGGCCGTTTGGCACCGGCGGCCATCGCATCGCGGAAATCCACCTGCTTGGCGAAACTGAATGCCGGCACCATCTTCTTGATGTACTTCGCGACGTTGTTGATCAACATACGCTTGAGCGGCGGGTGCAGGTCGGCGATTTCGGAAACAATCACCTGCTCCACGGAAGTTTCAGCAACGACGGCGGAAGCGGTATCGGCGATGTTCGCCAGAACTACCAGAGCTTTGGCGCCAGAATCATTAAGCTGATGTTTAAGTTCACGACGGGTATACAGCGGATTGGTGTTGACAACGATCAGCCCCGCGCGCAGCGCGCCGAACACCACCACCGGGTACTGCAGTACGTTGGGTAGCTGCACAGCGATGCGGTCACCGGGTTTGAGGTTGGTATTGTTCTGCAGATAGGAGGCAAAGTTGGCACTGAGCCGATCGATGTCGCCAACGGTAAGCGTGTGCCCGAGACAGGTAAACGCTGGCCGCTCAGCATACTTCGCCGCGGCACTGCTAAACACGTCAAGAATACTGCGTTCGATGTCCAACTTATTTTCTCCCAATGTTGTTTTTGTGGTGCTGCCCGCCAATCTGGCGTCGAACCTTACCCTGCGAATTATCACTCAGGCTACAGAGCGAAGAAACCTGTCGCCGATCGTCCCACTGGCAGGCACCAGAGAAACAAAACGGGCCAACACGTAATTCCTTGTCCGTATATAGACGAAATCACAAGGTCAGGGTTATGCGGACAGATAATTATTGTAAGTTTTGATAGTTATCCGATGAATGCGCTGGAAAGAGGCAAATCATCCGCCTGAATTTCCAGCCGGAAGAAATGCACGTTGCGGGGCCCCACGGATTTGCCGAAAGCAAACAGGTGACCCGAAACAAACTTGTATTTCCCCAGAATCACTGGATGGAAAACAGATCCGCCAGTGCGGCCGCCAGTTCGCGGCTTCCGGTATAGCGGATATCTCCCAGCAGGAAGGCATGCCGCGCGCTCAACTGGCCGTCAATGATGTCGTTCAAGGTCTGGAAAGACATCTCAAGCTCCAAATCGGCGACTTCCACCTCACCCGAGCCCTGAACGGCCTCAATGGCGCCATGCGTGTCACCTGCGCGCTGCACCTGCAGGTAAAAATCGCTGCCGTCCGGCAGTCGAAACTGTACCCGAGTGGTACTGGGCAGACAAGTTAACCCCCGCAGTCGCTCGAGAATTCGCGCCGGTAATTGCATCAGTGTTCCAGTTTTACTTTCATCCGCCTTACACCTCCGTTGGTGCAAGCTGGATTCAAAAACACCGCCACTGTTACCAGTGGCGGTGTCTCAGGTGATGTCAGTCTCAGAATACGAAATGTTCCGCATCGAGGCTCATCAGGTTGTCAGCACCGCTCTGCATGGCAATCGCGTGATACGACGTGCGCGGCAGAATACGATCGAAGAAGAAGCGTGCAGTAGCCAGCTTGGCGCGATAGAAGTCTTCTTCCTCGGTGCCCGCGGCGAGTTTCTCGTTTGCCACCTTGGCGGCCAGCGCCCACAGGTACGCCTGTACCGCGTAACCGGAATACATCAGGTAATCCACGGAAGCCGCGCCGACTTCGTCGGGGTTTTCCATGGCTTTTACGCCGATGTTCATGGTCAGCTCGCCCCACTGCTGGTTGATCTCCTGCAGCTTGGCGACATAAGGAGCGAGAGCTTCGTTATCCACTTCCGCCTTGCAGAACTTGTGCACGATCTTGGTGAACTTGCGCAGCAGTTCGCCCTGACTCATCAGTACTTTGCGGCCCAGCAGGTCCAGCGCCTGAACGCCAGTGGTGCCTTCGTAAATGGTAGAAATACGGGAGTCACGCACGTTCTGTTCCATGCCCCACTCGGCGATGTAGCCGTGGCCACCGAAACACTGCATGCCCAGGTTGGCGGACTCATAACCGGTTTCGGTCAGGAATGCCTTGGCAATCGGGGTCAGGAAGGCCAGCAGATCATCGGCGTCTTTGCGCTCTTCCTCGCTGCCCACCTGGGTGCGGTCCACCTGCTGCGCACACAGCAGCACCAGCATACGACCACCCTCGGCAAAAGCCTTCTGGGTCAACAGCATACGGCGCACATCCGGGTGCACGATGATCGGGTCGGCCGGGCCGTTCGGGTTTTTCGGGCCACTCAGGGAGCGCATCTGCAGGCGGTCCTTGGCGTAGGCCAGGGACTTCTGGAAGCCCGCTTCGGCGTGCGCAACACCCTGCAGGGCGGTACCCAGACGCGCGGTGTTCATGAAGGTGAACATACAGTTCAGGCCCTTGTTCGGCGGGCCGATCAGGAAGCCTTTGGCGCCGTCGAAGTTCAATACTGCAGTGGCGTTGCCGTGAATACCCATTTTGTGTTCCAGGGAGCCGCAGCTGACGCCATTGCGCTCACCTACGGAGCCGTCGGCCGTCGGCAGGAACTTAGGAACGATAAACAGAGAGATACCCTTGGTGCCGGCGGGGGCGTCGGGCAGGCGGGCGAGAACGATGTGGACGATGTTCTCGGCCATATCGTGCTCACCGGCGGAAATGAAAATCTTGGTGCCGGAAATGGAGTAGGAGCCGTCGTCGTTGGGCTCGGCCTTGGAGCGCAGGATACCCAGGTCGGTACCGCAGTGCGGCTCGGTCAGGCACATGGTGCCGGTCCAGCTGCCCTCGACCAGCTTGGTCAGGTAGGTGTGCTTCTGCTCATCGGTACCATGAGCTTCCAGGGTGTTCATAGCGCCATGGGAGAGGCCGGGGTACATGCCCCAGGACCAGTTGGCGGTGCCCACCATCTCACTCAGGATGGTTCCCAGAGACGGAGGCAGCCCCTGGCCGCCGTGATCCACACTGTGTGCCAGAGACGGCCAACCGGCTTCTACGAACTGCTGGTAGGCCTCCTTGAAGCCTTCCGGGGTGATGACTTCGCCGTCTTTCCAAGTACAGCCCTGCTGGTCGCCGATCTGATTCAGGGGGGCGAGCACGTTCTCACAGAACTTGGCGCCCTCTTCCAGGATGGCATCCACCACGTCCGGGCTCGCATCTTCATAGCCCAGAGACTCGTAGTGCTGGTCCCAGTTCAGCAGCTCACGCATGGCGAAGCGCATGTCGCGCAGCGGAATCTTGATCTCGCTCATCCTGATTACCCTCTTCTGGCAATTTTGTAGTCGGTGGACCGGGGCCCGGAATTCACAGCCATCACGGACGGCCACTAAAAGCAGTACCGGGCCGTCACTTCTGTGACTCAACTTTTGGTTTTATTCATATTAGTTGCAAATTGCCAAAAGCCACTATGGCGAAAAGTGTCCAAACCACTAACAAAATACGGCGTAGAGAACGACATTTTCTCTCTGACGAACCAGTCAGAAACCGTCGGTAAAACTGAGGGAAAATCTTCCGACAGACGGCGGAAAACCATGAAAAAGTGCGAAGCCGATCCTGTGGGCGCGAAGCTTACAGACCCGCGGATGTGGCGCGTGGACTCTTGCGATATTCGCCGGGCGTTACCCCCGTCCACTTTTTGAAGGCGCGGAAAAAGGCGCTGGCCTCATCAAAACCGAGCATTTCCGCAATCTGGGTATTGGAAAGATCCGGGCAGCTGAGATAGTGAAATGCAGCCTCCATGCGGCACTCGTCCTTCAGCTTCTGGTAAGACGTATTCTCGTGTTGCAGCTTGCGTCGCAGTGTGGTGACCGACATGTTCAGCCGCTCGGCCACCGCCTCGGCCGCCGGCATGGATTCACTGACATCCCGGTTGAGGATGGTTTTCACCTTGGTCTTGATGCTGTTGGCATTCCCATCGCTGATCACCAGATGATAGGGGGCGGTGCGGATGAAATCCTCCACCGTCTGGGGGCTCTGCACAATGGGATAGTCGAGGTAGCGGCTTTCGTACTCCAGCGCGTTACCGGGCTGCTCAAACAGCAGCTCACCGGCCTCGCTCTGCGCCAGAGTCAGAAACTCCTCCGGGCAGGGAAAGGAAAAATGCAGCTTGGCCAGGGGGATCTCTCGCCCCACCAGCCAGCAGTAGAAACGGTGCCACACCGCGAGCGTGGTGCGAATAACCCCCGGTGAGGTCTCTGCAATCAGCTGATCGAATTCACCGGGCGCCAGGGAACTGATCCCCTGAATGACAACTCTGTCGCGCTCCCCTTGCGGATGCAGTACCGGCTTGACGCGAAAGCCGCGACAGATTTCCATGAACTCTGCGCTCAGTGTGATGGCCTGGCGCACCGTCGCGCAATTCACCACGGTAAGACACAGCAACCGGAAAGAGCCCGAGCGTACCCGCCCGCCACTCAACATACCGAACCACTCGTCCTGGGCAAGCCACATGACCCGCTGGTAGAGGCGACCGTACTTGACCGCGGAGAAGGCCGCGGTGTCTTCCAGATCCGGCTCGGAAATACCCACGGATGCCAGCAGTTCGCCGCGGTCACAGCCATGTTTCGAGGCCTCGTCCAGCAGCCGCTGCACATAGGCAATGGGAATGCGGATATCGTCGTTGGCGCTTTCCATTTTCGCTGGTTTAACCCGTCGGGCTCCCGTTCTCGCAGACTTTCTCTTTGTTTACCACCGTCCGAACGACGGATCCCGGACTATTTGTCTCTGCGGTTGCGCAGCCAGTTCAACAGCGCACCGAAACCCAGGGCCAATGCCACGATCCCCGCGAGGAACAACAGCATCAACACCAGATAACTGAGCACATCCGCCACCGGCAAGTCCCAGCTCCAGATCGCCGCGGCAATAAACGCGATACACGCAAGAACACTGGTAATGAACGAACGGCGACGTTTTTTGGCCATAGCTGAAACACTTCCAGTGAGAAATGAATGGATGGTCGACGGCAGTCGCCAACACTACCCTTAAAGCAGGGCGGACAGCAGCGCCCCATGCGAACGGGTACTGGATACTGGCGCAGGCCAGCAGCACGGCGCGGAATCCTGCAACATCGGGGCAGGAGTGTCAACGAAGGGGCTGCTCAGAGCTTGGACCAGCGACTGGGCTCAAGCCATGGTTCGCCCGGCATTTCCGCGTATACCAGGGAGATGCAAGCCATGAAACATCGACTGCTCTACCGTAGGGAAGATCGCCGCACGTTGCGCAGACTCGCAACCTGGATCGAATGCATGATGTTACTCACCGGCTCGATGTTGCTGGGCATTCTGCTGCTCACTTGAACGCGCGCCCCGTCATTGAAATCGCGCTGCAGACATCACTCAACGATTCCTCCGCGACTGAGGCGTGCCGGGTCCAGCAGATGCTCAAGTTCCGTGCGCGATAACGTCGTCATCTCCATGGCGACCTCCAGCACAGGGCGACCGCTGGCATAGGCAGTCTTGGCGATTTCCGCCGCTTTTCCGTAGCCAATAACTGGATTGAGTGCCGTAACCAGTATCGGATTTCTCGCCAGCGCCTCACTGATACGGGGCTCATTCACGGTAAAACCGGAAATCGCCCTATCCGCCAGCATACGCGTGGCGGCGGTAAGGATTCGCACGCTTTCCAGCAGGGAAAAAGCAATCACCGGCAACATGACGTTGAGCTGGAAATTACCGCTCTGCCCCGCCACCGCAACGGTAGCGTCATTACCCATCACCTTGGCCGCAACCATGGCTACGGACTCTGCGATCACCGGATTCACCTTACCCGGCATGATGCTGCTGCCGGGCTGGAGCGACGGCAACGCGATTTCACCGAATCCGGCCAGCGGTCCGCTGTTCATCCAGCGCAGGTCGTTGGCAATTTTCATCAATGCCACTGCCAGAGTTCTGAGTTGGCCGGATACCTCTACAGCGGTATCCTGGCTCGCGATGGCCGCAAACGGGTTCTCCGCCGGCCGCAGGGAAACACCGCAGGCACTGCTGAGCTTCCGCGCAAACATCACCGCAAATTCCCCATGGGCATTCAGCCCTGTGCCCACCGCCGTCCCCCCCTGCGCCAGCGCTTCCAGACGCGGCAGCGACGATTCAATGCGCGCCTTGCACAGTTTTATCTGCGCAGCCCAGGCCCGCAGTTCCTGGGACAGCGTAATGGGCACCGCATCCATCAGATGCGTGCGGCCGGTTTTCACCACACCGGCCACGTTTTCGGCCTTCTGATCTATCGTTTCGATCAGATGCACCAGTGCCGGCAGCAATCTGTTCTGCAGAGCGAGTAGCGTGGAGAGATGAATAGCGGTGGGAATCACGTCGTTGCTGCTCTGGCACATATTGACGTGATCATTGGCGCTGACGGCTTGCCCGCAGGCTTGCGTGGCGAGATGGGCCAGCACCTCGTTTACATTCATATTGGTGCTGGTGCCGGAGCCAGTCTGGAAAACATCGATCGGAAACTGGTTCTGGTAATCCGACTCACTCAGCTGGTCACAGGCCTGGATTATGGCCTCTGCCAGATTGCCATCGAGAATGCCAAGGTTGCGATTGGTCTCCGCCGCTGCGCGCTTGATCGCCACCACAGCGCGCACAAATTCCCGCGGCAACGGATAGCCGCTGACCGGAAAATTTTCCACCGCGCGCTGGGTCTGGGCACCATACAGCGCCGACACCGGGACTCGCACCTCCCCCAGACTGTCTTTTTCAATACGAAATTTTTCTGCGCCTTCAGATGACTTGTCGGGCATTGACCACCTCTGTTGCGCCAAAGATTAGGCAGGCGCACAAATTGTGCAAACGGAAAGCCGTCACCAATTTAGTGTGCCAAGCCGCGGATTGGAAACAACTTCAAAAAGGTTCAAAAAATCGAAGCGAACAGGTGGCCGCCGGAGCGAAGGCAGCGGAGTGTACCGATCATATATGTGTATGCCGACCGGGCTGGCGCACCAGTACCACCGGACGCCGCCAGGCGCACGCGCAGTAGATGTTCAGATGCTGACGCGGCCTTCCTGGGTCCACTCACAGCGCACCTGCATTTCACCGCAGCCGGGCTCGTGGTACAGGCCGGCAGCCTCCCAGTTGAAAGAGTGCGTTCCGGAGAGTTCGGTTTCGAGGTGCACGGTGGCAGAGACCCAGTACATGCTGCGCAGCAATTCTTCGAATTTCTGAATCCAGTGGTTCCACTCGTATTCGATAGCGCGGTAAGAGGCACCGAAGTGAATCACGTCGGTCTGATACTGGGACTGTTTGACCTTGATCGTGGGAATGGAAAACATATCGCGACAGAGAAAGGGCCACTCATCGGCACTGGGCAGGGCCAGAATAGCTTCGCGATTGACCCGGCGGCGGTCACTGCCGCCGGTCAGGCTGTTGCTGTCTTTGATACAGCCATAAACGATGGATTCCTGATCACCCTGAATCACGCTGTGCCAACCCCTACACTTTCCTGCAGCACAATTACATTGGTCAGCAGGCGCTGTCGAAAAAACTGATTTCGCCAACTGTAACGGCGCACCGGTCAGAAAGCCACCTTGGATTGTCGTCAAATTCACGACTTGATCGCAATTCGACCAGATGGGTGGAAGCGATCAGATCTCGATACCCTGTTCCCGCAACATCGCCATCAGCCCCTCCTCATCCAGCACCGGAAGATCCAGTTCCCGCGCCTTGTTCAGTTTCGACCCGGCGCCAGGCCCCGCCACCACCGTATGGGTATTGGCTGAGACACTGCCGGCGACCTTGGCGCCGAGACGTTGCAGGTAGTCTTTCGCTTCGCTGCGAGAAAGGGTTTCCAGTTTGCCGGTGAGCACCCAGGTCTGACCGGCAAGCGGTTGCGTCCCCTCCTCACGAACTTCGTCTTCCCAATACACACCGGCCTGCTGCAGCGCAGCGACCTCTTCCAGATTGTGGGGTTGTTCGAAGAACTCCGCTACATAGTGGGCCACCACCGGACCGACATCCTCGACCTGCTGCAGGGCCTCGGTATCCGCCTGCATGAGTTTTTCCAGTTGGCCAAAGTGCCGCGCGAGGTTGCGCGCGGTGGCTTCGCCGACTTCGCGGATGCCGAGCGCGTAGAGGAATTTGGGCAGCGTGGTGGCCTTACTGCGCTCCAGTGCATCCAGCAGATTCTGTGCGGATTTCTCGCCCATACGCTCCAGCGCCATCAGCGGTTCCAGCGAGAGGCGGTACAGGCCTGAGACGGAATTGAGCAGTCCTTCATCCACCAACTGCTCCACGAGCTTGTCGCCGAGACCGTCGATATCCATGGCCTTGCGCGAGGCAAAATGCTTGATCGCCTGCTTGCGCTGGGCACTGCAGATCAGGCCTCCGCTACAGCGGGCAACCGCTTCGCCCGGCGTGGCTTCCACCGGTGAATCACATACCGGACAGTGACTGGGAAATTCGATATCCCGTGCATCGGCGGGACGGCGACTTGCCACAACGGAAACCACCTGGGGAATCACGTCACCAGCGCGGCGGATAATAACCGTATCGCCGATTTTCACACCGAGACGTTCGATTTCATCGCGATTGTGCAATGTGGCATTGGAGACGGTCACGCCGCCGACAAACACCGGCTGCAGGCGCGCCACCGGGGTAACCGCGCCGGTGCGCCCCACCTGGAACTCCACATCCAGCAGCTCGGTCATTTCTTCCTGAGCGGGAAATTTATACGCGGTTGCCCAGCGCGGTGCGCGCGCGACGAAACCCAGACGCTTTTGCAGCGCGATGCTGTTGACCTTGAATACGATGCCGTCAATGTCATAGGCCAATTGTGCGCGCTTCTCCCCGAGCTTGCGGTAATACTCGAGACAGGCCTGGATATTTTCCGCCACCGCCATCTCGCTGTTGATCCGGAATCCCCAGCGATTCAGCTGGGCAAGAATTTCGCTGTGACGCTCCGGAAGTTCACCACCTTCGACAATTCCCACACTGTACACGCAGAGCTCCAGCGGACGCTGGGCGGTAATACGCGGATCCAGCTGGCGCAGGCTGCCGGCGGCCGCATTACGTGGATTAACGAAGCCTTTCTCTCCGGCTTCCCGGGCCTTGTCGTTCAAAGCCGCGAAGCCCGCCTTCGGCATGTAAATCTCGCCGCGTACCTCCAGCACCGCCGGCACATCAGAGGCAAGCAGTTTTAACGGCACAGAGAAAATAGTGCGCACGTTCTGGGTGATATCTTCGCCCACGGCGCCGTCGCCGCGGGTGGCCGCGCGCTCAAGGACACCGTTGCGGTACAGCAGGCTCACGGCAATGCCATCGAGTTTCGGTTCACACGCGTATTCCACCGGTTCCACACTGTTCAGGCGGTCGCGGATACGCCGATCGAAATCCTCCATTTCCTCATCGCTGAAGGCGTTGTCCAGTGACAGCATGGGCATTTCATGGCGGACCTGGGTAAAGGCCGCGAGCGGCTCCGCGCCGACACGCTGGGTGGGGGAATCGCTGGTGACCAGCTGCGGGTACTCATTCTCCAGAGCTTGCAGTTCACGCAGGCAGCGATCGTACTCGACATCCGGCAGTTCCGGAGTATCCAGCACGTAGTATTGGTAATTGGCGCGATTGAGAATGTCGTGCAGTTCCAGAGCGCGTTTTTGCGTCTCAGGGGGAATGGTTTTTGTCATTTTTTATCCGCAAAAATGGGGAATTCTTGCTGGTGCAATCGGGACAGTATTCTGCGGGAGCCGTATTCCGACTCCCGCAGTGCCGGGTATCAGAAGCTCAGGCCTGCGCCTTGGCCAGGGCCTTGCGGCGCTGGAATTCCATCACCCGCTGGCGATAGTGCTCCGCGGTCTGCGCGGTAAACACACTGCGATTTTCATCTTTGAGTTCACCTCCCAGCTGCTCGGCGATATAACGCGCGGTGGTCAGCAGCGTGTTGAAGGCTTTTAGCGCTTCCACTTCCGCCGGCAGCGCCAGGAACAGGCTGACACCAGGGGTGGTGAAGTCTTCCATTGCCGACATATCGAACGTGCCGGGCACCACAATATTCGCCAGACTGAAGAGCGCAGGCCCCTCGCCATCCTCACCGGTGTGGTAATGGAAAATGTTCATGTCACCAAAGCGCATGCCACAAGCAAACAAGGCACGCAGCAGATCATTGCCCTCGAAATAGTCCCCCGCGGGCGCCATGATATTCAGGATGAGAACCTCTTCCACGGGACGCTCCTTACGCGCTGTGGTTTCACGCTTGCCCGAACGGCCTTTCGCCGGCACCTCGGTTTGTTCGCGACTCTCCCGTGCGGGTGTAACCGCCCTTTTCAGGTCGGGGAATTTCAGTTCCGGCAGTTTGAGGTCGGCGCTCGCCCACAGAGATTTAGCGGTGCGCGCTTTTTCGTCCGGCACGTCGCGCTGAACTGCCGGTTCATCGACACTGGCGCTCAAAGAATCCAGGCTTGCGGACTCGTCCAACAGTGGCTCGCGGCGACCGCTGGCAAACGGCTCGTCCGCCAGGCCAGCCAGAGGATCAATGTCACTACGCGCAGCGGTCTCGGTGTTCGCATCACCCTGCGGCGACACCGCGCTGAGGGAGGCTTCTTCCTCAAGCTCAGATATCTGATCCGCGACGGAATCCATCAGCACCGGTACCTGCTCATCCAGGTTCAGCGACACCTGTTCCGGTACGCGTGCGGACTCCAGACGCGGTTCTCCAGGCATTGGGGTTTCACCATCATCGGAGTCCCGGCGATCGGGGCGGCTGCCGGCCAGCGGTTTGCGGGAGGAGTAAAAATTCTGCTGAACCTGTCGATTGACCTGGTTTGCATCCTCCGGCTTGCGACGCTGCACAACGCGTACCGTACCGGGCAGTTCCGCGGAAATCTGGCGGCGCTTCTCCGCCTCTTCCGGGTCAATGAATTCCAACGGCGAATCTGCCAGCGAGGCACCACACGCCGGCGCTTCACCACTGCGCACGGTCGTTGAAAAAACGTCATCCGCACGGGTATCGGGACGCTCGACCGCGTCCACTACGCGTGGGGTGGAGAGAATGTCTTCATTGTAGTCATCCACATCCCTGCGCATGGTGCGGGACAGGTTGCGAGACACTTTCATGCTGTCGCGATGCTTGAGCCACGCGCGGCGAGCGCCATCCAGCACGACCACAAACAGCACCAGTGCCAGCAGATTGATCAGCCAGTTATCCATTTCTGCTTCCCTCTCCCTTTGCCGACTTCCCCTGAATCCGCCACGCCGGACTCCATGCGTTGCAATTCACCGGGATCATCCGATCACAACTCACTCGTACCTTCATCACGCCGATGCCAGCTCCGCGGCCTCTTCCACATTCACGGATACCAGTCGGGACACGCCCGGTTCGTGCATGGTTACCCCAAGCAACTGATCGGCCATCTCCATGGCGATCTTGTTGTGAGTAATGTAGATGAACTGCACGTGCTCGGACATTTCTTTTACCATGCGCGCATAACGCCCGACGTTGGCATCATCCAGTGGTGCATCCACCTCGTCCAGCATACAGAAGGGCGCCGGGTTGAGGCGGAAAATGGAAAACACCAGCGCAATCGCAGTCAGTGCCTTTTCACCACCGGACAGCAGGTGGATGGTGCTGTTCCGTTTCCCCGGCGGGCGCGCCATGATCGCGATACCGGTATCCAGCAGATCCTCGCCAGTGAGTTCGAGATAGGCGTGACCGCCGCCGAACACTTTCGGGAACAGCTCCTGCAGGCCGCTGTTGACCTGGTCGAACGTCTCCTTGAAGCGGGTCCGGGTTTCCTTGTCGATGCGACGGATGGCATTTTCCAGGGTTTCCAGCGCGTCGTTCAGGTCGCCGAACTGGCGATCCAGATAATTTTTGCGCTCGGATTCCGTTTTGTATTCGTCGATGGCTGCCAGGTTGATGGGGCCGAGCCGCGAGATCCGTGCAGCCACCAGTTCGATATCCTGTTGTACCGCTTCGACGGTCAGCTCGTCCGGGAGTTCCCCCAGCAGTTGCTCCACGTCATGATCGGATTCCCGCAGCTGCTCCACAAGACCGTTGCGCTGGGTTTCCAGTGTCTTGGCCTCCAGGCGCTGCATCTCCAGCTGCGCGCGCACCCCCTGCAGGGCGGATTCCGCCTTCTGGCGCTCCTGCTCGTGGCTGCGCAGGGTGCTTTCGACTTCTTCGAGTTTCTTGCGCGCCGCGGTCAACTCCTGTTCCACGTCGATGCGCGCCGCGAGTTTTTCTTCCAGTTCACTCTGGAAATCCTGTGACGGGTCCTGAGCTTCCTCCATCTGCAGATGCAGTTGTTCGCGACGCTCCTGCAAACGCTCAACCTGCTCGCGCAGCACCTGCAGGGTGCGCTCCAGGGAAACCTTCTGGGTACGCACGGACTGCTCGCGCATAGCCAGCTCGTGAGAGCGGTCTTTGTCCTCACGGGCTCGCTGGCGCGCAGCGTCAAGGGCTTCGCGCAGGGCCTCGCGGCGCGCCAGCATGGATTCGCGGCGATCGGTATCGTCGCTCATGGCCTCGACTGCCTCCTGCAGGGCGACGCGCGCTTCGGAAATGGATTCCGCTTCCGCGTCTTTCTGCTCGCGTACCTCGGCAATTTCCTGCTCGATACGGCGGCGGCGTTCGTCCATCTGCTCCTGGCGTGCACGCTGGGCGGACAACTGGCTGCGCAGATCGCCGGTGCGGCGGTTCAATTGCTCGGCACTGTTGCGGGACTGTTCGATGCCGGATTCCAGTTCCGTGGCGCGACGGCGAAGCTGCTCGCGCTGCTCGCTCAGCTCCTCAATGCGCGCCTCGCACTCTTCCACGGCCAGGGAGAGATTTTCCAGTTCTTGCTTGCGCGCCAGTACACCGGCTTCCGCATCGGCACCGCGGCTGACCCGCAACCAGTTTGGACCGATCCACAAACCGTCGCGGGTGACAATGGATTCACCGCCCTTCAGCTGGTCCCGTTTGGCCAGTGCTGCATTCAGGTCTTCTGCGGTATAGATGCTGTCGATCAGGCCTGCCAGGGAAACCGGCCCCTCCACCACATCGCACAACCTGGGCAGGCTACCGGCGCCAGACGCGGCCACGCTGCGGCCATCCACGAATATCGCCTGACCACCATCAAAGCTGGCAAGGGACTCTTGCAGTGACTCGATCTGGTCGATACACACGGCCTGCAGCTGGGCACCGAGCACGGTTTCCACCGCGGTCTCCCAGCCGGATTGCGCGCGGATCTGTTCCGCCAGGCGCGGGCGATCCTGCAGGTTGTGCTGCTCCAGCCAACCGGCCACCGCCTTGCCCTGCCCCATGGCCGCCTGCTGCAGTGCCTCGAGGGAAGCCTGGCGCCCGCGACTGGTCTGCAGCTGCAGGCGCTCTTTGTCGAGCTCACCGGCAAGGTCGGCTTCCTGGCGGCGCAGGTCGGCCAGCTGCTCCACCTGCTCGGAAATGGACTCACGCAGCTCGGCGAGCTGCATTTCCAGTTCCGCCAGCTCTTCGTTCTGCTGTTCCAGCTCGCTGTCGTCGGCGGAACCGCTGAGACTCTCGAGCTCGCTCTGCAGTTTGTTTATGCGGTCGCGCAAGCGCTGGGAAGAGGTCTCCAGGTGTTGAATGCGGGACTGCTGCACCTCAGCGCGCTGACGGGAGTCGGACGCACCCTGGTTGAACTGGTCCCACTCGTTCTGCCACTCGCGCATCTGATCTTCCGCGGTGAGCAGGGTCTGCGCGGACTCTTCTTCGGCGGCCTGAACCATCTCCAGATCCGGCACAATCACTTCAAGCTCGGCCTCGAACTCCAGCGCACGCTCCTGATCCGCGGACAGCAGCGACTGCGACTCGGCAAACTCCTGCTCGGTGCGGGCAAGATCCGACTGCAGACGGGAATTGCGCTCGCGCGCATGGGAGATGCTCTGTTCCAGGCGCGCAATATCCGCGCCCACCGCGTAGAAACGGCCCTGCACTTCATTGAAGGCATCGGAGAATTCGTGATAGGCCACACGCTGGGTTTCAATCCCGGTATCGCAGCTCACCTGGCGAGTAACCAGCTCTTCCACCGTGAGCTCCAGCTCACCGATCTGCTGCTGCTTGGCCCGGGTCTGGTCGTCCAGCTCGCGATACTTCAGCGCCTGCAAATGCGCCTTGTGGGTGCGCTCTTCCTCTTTGAAACGGCTGTACTTTTCCGCGGCGGCAGACTGTCGCTCGAGACGCGCCAGCTGGCGGTCCAGCTCGTCGCGGATGTCGGTGAGGCGCTCCAGGTTTTCCTTGGTGCGGCGCATGCGGTTTTCAGTGTCGCGGCGGCGCTCCTTGTACTTGGAGATGCCCGCCGCCTCCTCGATGAATACCCGCAGCTCTTCCGGCTTGGCTTCGATCAGTTTGGAGATCATGCCCTGTTCGATAATCGCGTAGCTGCGCGGGCCGAGGCCGGTACCCAGGAACAGGTCCGTCACGTCGCGACGACGGCACTTCTCGCCGTTCAGGTAATAGATGTTCTGCCCGTCACGGGTCACCTTGCGCTTGATGGAGATCTCGCTGAACGCGGCATATTCACCGGTGAGTTTGCCGGCGGAATTGTCGAACACCAGTTCGATGGACGCCTGACCAACCGGTTTACGGCCGCTGGAGCCGTTGAAGATAACGTCGGTCATGGAGTCGCCGCGCAGATTCTTGGCGGACGATTCCCCCATAACCCAGCGCACGGCGTCGATGGTATTGGACTTGCCACAGCCGTTGGGGCCGACCACGGCGCTCAGATTGGAGGGGAAGTAAACGGTGGTCGGATCAACGAACGACTTGAACCCGGCCAGCTTGATGCACTTCAAACGCATGGTCTTGAAACTCGGTAATACCCGGCGCCCGTACGGTCACTACGCACCGCCGCCGGACGCTCTTCGTTGTAATCTGCGGAAGATCTAGCTATGTGAACGCCAAATCGCCGATTGTCTTGCAAACCGCCGATTGTACATGGCTGCGGGCAGTGTTTCAGCGCTAATTTTGACCGCCGGGGCCAAACCCCGCCGCGCCCGATCGGCGCCACACGGGCACAGGCACCAAACCTCAAATCTGCTGATCGATGGCGATATGTGCCGGCTTCGCCCAGTCACTGCGAGGCAGTGTTTTCACCTCACCCTGCCAGTCACCTGGCGCCGGGCGGGCATTCCCATTGACCGCGAGCCGCGCCACCAGTTGAACCTGATCCACCGTCTTGAGACTGCGTCCGGGCATCATCGCCGTGGACTCATCCAACACCACCTCGGCCGGCAGATCCGCCGCGGTGAGGCGCACAATGGCCAGTGGCATAGGGCTGTCCGCGGTGCGGGCATAGATAAACACCGGGGTATCCGGGGCGACAGGGACACCTTCAGGCAGGGTCACCTTGACCGCAATGCGATTCTCATCCGCCCCTGCGTCGGCAACGCCCCCAGACACCGGCACATCCGTCTGCACGCCAGCCTTCGCCAACGCCTGTTCCGCGCGGGCCACCCCCGCAGACAGTGCCTGGGCGGCGCTGGAACCGGGCGGCATTTGTGCCAGGGCGCGCTGCCAGTGCGAGCGCGCTGCCGCAAAATCTTCACGTTCGAACGCGGCGATACCCGCCAGCCCCAGGGCCGTGGTGTTGCCCGGCTGCTCCGACAATACCGCGTTCACTTCCCCAACCACTTCCGGAGTCATCTTTGAGCCACCGGCAAAAAAGAGTGCCTGAGCAAGCTCGGCGCGCACATTCGCCGCCTGCGGCTCTCGCTCAACGATATATCGATACTGACCAATGGCGCCCTGCAGGTCATTACTTACCAGAAGGCGCTGGGCCAGCACATAGCGACCGGTCAAATCTTCAGGGTGAGAGAGTGTCCGCGCACGAAGCCGCTGGGTGATACGGGCTTCCGCCACCATATCCGTCTCCCCGACCTGGCTGGCGGCGATATCGCGATACAGCGCAAGGTCGCTGTAGGAGCCCCAATAGAAATACAGGCCCACCGCGGCAAAGGGCAACAGGAGCGCCAGGCCGAACAACAGACCGCGCCCGCCCTGACGGGCACTGGCAGTGCGGTACCCCCCCCGTTCCTCCGACAGCAGCTTGCGCGCGAGTTCGGTCTTTAGCGACTGGTAATGGACATCGTCAATCACACCGCTGGCGCGGGACGCTTCCAGTTCCGCAAGATGCTCGCGATACAGCGCGGTGTGCGTCGCCAGGTCGCTGTCACCAGCCACTTGCATGCCTATCACGCGGTCACCGCGACCACGCGCGCGCAGTAGCGGCCAGGCAATGATGACAGCCAGCGGCAACAGCAACAGTGCCAGAATCAACCAGAGATCAATCATTGTGTTTGCTTCCACCCTGTTCGCCGCTGCCGAGCAGTTCATCCAAACGCTGCTGCTCTTCTGCGCTCAACGCCTGCGACACCTGCCCCTGACGGCCTCCGCGGCCATTGCGGGAACGCGCCACAATGATGATCAAGGTGAGCAGGCCCAGTGCGGCGAATACGCCGGGGGCAATCCACAGCGCAACCGTGTTCCGCTGTAGCGGGGGCCGATAGAGCACAAAGTCGCCATAGCGCGCCACCATATAATCCTGAATATCCGCATCGCTAAACCCCTCTTCCAAAAGGCGGCGAATCTCGCGGCGCAGGTCGGTGGCCACCATGGAGTCAGAGCCGGCCAGGTTCTGATTCTGACATTTGGGGCAGCGCATCTCCTCGATCAGTACCTGATAGCGCGCCTGCAACTCGGCGCTGGAAAGTGGCTCCACCTCCACCGATGCCCAAGTGGCGCCCGCATACAGGGCCGCCACCACAAGCAGTGCCCGCACGGCGCGCAATGGTTTCATATCGATCTGGCTCAGCACGAATAGTCTCCCGCGGCGGATGGGCGGATGAATGAGGGGCGGATTATAGCAGCGCCAAGCGCCCCCGACACGCCCGACCAAATCCGTGGCAAATCCACGAAAAATGGCCATAAGCCTTTGAATCACAAAAAAATTTTCAAAAGGCGTTGACGCCCCAAAAAATATCATTACTATACGCAGCTCCTGACGCGGGGTGGTTAGCTCAGTTGGTAGAGCGGCGCCCTTACAAGGCGTAGGTCACAGGTTCGACCCCTGTACCACCCACCACTTCCCTTTCTCTGCCAGGCAGATTTTTCAAAGGGATGTCAGGACTGCGGACCGGTAGTTCAGTTGGTTAGAATGCCGGCCTGTCACGCCGGAGGTCGCGGGTTCGAGTCCCGTCCGGTCCGCCACATACGAAAAAGGCCCACACGAAAGTGTGGGCCTTTTTCGTATGTGGGAAATATCTCTGCGCCCCCATCCGGATCTCCACGATTCGTGTATAGCGTATCGGTGCACGGCTTTTTATTTATCCGATCTCAGTTAATTTCCATGCTGTTTTTCGAGGATGAACAGCTGTTCGTGTTCCCACGAAAAATGAAAAATATTTTCCTCCCAACAGTTGCAACTCTCAAAACTATCATTAATATACGCACCTCCTGACGCGGGGTGGTTAGCTCAGTTGGTAGAGCGGCGCCCTTACAAGGCGTAGGTCACAGGTTCGACCCCTGTACCACCCACCACTTCCCTTTCTCTGCCAGGCAGATTTTTCAAAGGGATGTCAGGACTGCGGACCGGTAGTTCAGTTGGTTAGAATGCCGGCCTGTCACGCCGGAGGTCGCGGGTTCGAGTCCCGTCCGGTCCGCCACATATCAAAAAGGCCCACACGATAGTGTGGGCCTTTTTTGTTTTTATCCGCGATGTTTCAGCTTGTTATCAAAGCTCATCCAGAAACTCCCGATGCTCCGTAGAAAATTCAAAGTTATTGAATTTGTCCCAGTTGATTGACCAGGTCATCAGTCCGCCCAGCCCTGTCCATCCGGTACTGGTGTGCGGGGTGTAAGTGGTGCAGCCCTGAAGTTTTACCAGACAGTTCAGCGCCTTGTGCACTTCACTCACTGAAGTAAACCCACCCCCCGCATTCACGTTGGCAGGCAGCCCGATCAGCACCTGGTCCTGCCGCAGTGGCGGGAAGAAATAATTCGGGTTGCCGCCGACATTGAAGCCGGTGAGTACCATATCCGCCATGGCGATATGGAAATCCGCAACGCCCATGCTGTGATACTGGTCGTCGAGACCAATGATCGCGCCAGAGTTGTAGTGCTGCACCTGCAACCAGTCGAGCTGATCGCGCATGGCGTGAATCACCGGCAGGTAGGCGCCAGCACGGCGATCACAGCCGGAACAGGAGCCACCGTAGAAGCTGTATCCCAGCTGCACGAAGAATGTTTCCGGAGCCATGGTGAGCATGAAGTCATCGCCGTAGTGCGAAGTCAGCGCCTGCAATGCTTCGATCAGGTGCACGATCACCGGCGTAGTCGGATTGCGGAAGTCCACATCGCCCGCGTTCAACTCCAGGGAGTGCCCCTCAAAATCCACATCCAGTCCATCGAATCCGTAGCGGTCGATAATTCCAATCATGGAACTGACGAAATTATCGCGGGCCTGAGCACTTTCCAGGCGCACCTGACCATTGGCACCACCAATACTGATGATGACTTTTTTACCCGCCGCCTGCTTGGCCTGGATACCGGCGACAAACTCCTGCTCATTGAATAGAGGGTCGAGCACAAAGCCGATTTCTCCCGGCGCGGCACCCGTAGGCTCAGCGAACGATACATTGATCGCATCAAATGCATCAGACACTTGCGCAATCGGGATCACGCCGGAACCGTTGTCAAAATTGTGCCAGTAACCGGAAATCAAACGACTGCTGTTGCTGCCGCTGGAGCCACCCGAGGAACTGCCGGAGGAAGATCCGGAAGACGACGATGATCCGGATGAACTGCTGGACGATCCACCGCAGCTCGCCACCTGAGTCCATGCGTGCTCCCAGTATGTCCCCTCTCCCGGCGCATAGGCCCATGCGGAGGCCGAGGAGCACCAGCCGGCGATATCACACACAAATTCCTCGCCCACATTCTGCACCAACTGGCCAGCCACATAACTCGTGCCCGCGATATAGTGCGGCGAAGTGCAGCTGCCGGCACCGGAGGATCCGCCGGATGAAGAGCCGGAAGAAGACGAGGACGAGGAACTGCTGGAGGAACTCGACGAAGAACTGGATGAACTTGAAGAGCTTGAGGAACCACCGGACGAACCACTGCCATCACACTGCCCGAGCGCCGTCCATTCCTGCCACTGCCCGGAATACTGTGCGGGATCTTTCCCCTGACTCCACCAGTTGGCCTGATACGCAGTGCCCTGATGTTGTACCTGGGCGCCCCCGCTGTATGCCTGAGTACTGTTCCAGCTGGACAACCCGGAACAATCTACCGCAAACGCCACACTGCCGAATACCGACAGTGCAATGCCACAAAGCCACCTCGCGGCGGCACGCTGGAAACGATTTTTCATATTTTCACCATTATTGTTATGCCAATAAAAACGGGCAGCACAGAACTCTGACTGCCCGAAAATTCTGCGACGTTATTTCAGCGGCGCAATCAATGTTTCACACTCAACTGCGGTCAGATTGCGCCCGCACACGGGAATCTGATCCGCGGGGCTCGCATCGGCGCGGTCGACGATGCGCGCATTGCCGAGCACATGGTTGACCGCGTTCAGGTTGTAACCGTTGTCCTGCTCCGCCATCCAGAAAAAGATGCCGGCTAGTCCACGGTCTTTTGCGTACTGGGTTTTCAAGGCCACGGTGCGCGGCGTCTCCACCGAGATGAATGCACCGACACTGTCGTTGTAGAGATAATCCGCATTGGCCTCCCTGTCGGTATACAGCCAGTAGCCGTTGCGGGGGGCGAGATTTCGATCCAGATAATTCTGATA
This sequence comes from Microbulbifer pacificus, assembly GCF_002959965.1. Lineage (NCBI taxonomy): Bacteria > Pseudomonadati > Pseudomonadota > Gammaproteobacteria > Cellvibrionales > Microbulbiferaceae > Microbulbifer > Microbulbifer pacificus. The sequence goes on along the minus strand of NZ_PREV01000027.1, from coordinate 733,376 downwards.
GAGATCGTAACCTTCGATCACCCCCGCTTCCCAGGAACCGAGGCCAGCGACGCCCAGGATCAGATCCCGTCCACTCCAGTTGCTGTCGCCATAACTGCTCGCCCCGGCAAGACCGTAGGTGTACTCGAGAATATCCCCCGGATTGGTGGCCTTCGAACGGTGATAGTTGGCGGCGCCGATCATCAGCTTGTTTGCGGGAACACCAAGGCTCTGCAGATAATTCAGCGTCCAGTCCGCGGAGGTGCCGGCAGATGATCCGGTGGCCATGGGATTGGTATAGAGCGGCGTATGGTGAGACAGCTCCCGCTCCCAGGCACCGGTGAGGTCGTAGGTCATGGCATAGAGACGATCCATGTAGGGGTGCACCTCGGACCAGTCTATTTTCTGCAGACGCCCCAGCCCCGCGGGAATCGCCGATGACAGGCGATAGGGCTTACCGGTTTTTTGCGTCAGCCAGTCCATCCCCGCACGCAGTTCGCGGATCAGAATTGCGTAGTTTTCGCCATCATCCTCCCGCGCCATACCCACCACCGCGCCATCACTGCCGGGGTACTCCCAGTCAATATCGACACCGTCAAAATCGTAACGCTCAAGGAAGTGAACAATGGAATCCACAAACACTTTGCGTCTCACCGGATCGTGCGCCATCCACGGGAAACCTTCCGACAGCGTCCAACCGCCGACGGAAAGATCGAGTTTCAGATGCGGATTCTGTTCGCGTAAGTGATACAGCACACCAAACACGCCGCCGACCTTGTCGCGATCCAGCTCGTACATGCTCTCGGTGCCCACCACACCGGTCGGCGCTACCCCCACGTCTCGTAGAAAGGCCGCCTCGAAATCGGCTATCGCCATGGCACCGTCGGGTAAATTGCTCTGATTACAGGTGCGCATGACCGCCGCTGGTGCCGATGTCGGGAAACCACCATCCTGCTCGTTTTTTGCGTCCGGATAACAGATCCCCGCAAACCCATACACTATGCGGTTCAGGTTGGACGCCGGCAGTTTGGTAAAGTCATAGCGCCGACCATAAATGGCCCAGTCGCCGATATAGCTGACGATTTCGGTACCCGCGCTGAGACCGTAGGTGTTGTGCTGCAGTGGCAGACTGCCGGGCACCAGTTTCGATCCGCGAGCGCCGTTGTCGACATCGAGTCCAGCGTGATCACCACCATTGTCGGCGGCGGGATCAACGGCACCACGGGTACCGCTCAGAGTGGACTGGACATCAGCAATACGTGCCGCGGCGATGGCACCTGTGGGATTGACGGTACCGACATTGGGGTTTCCATCAACGGGTTGTGGCTCGCCATAGTCAATGCTGTTGGGGATCGGCACCGGACAGAGGGCGTCGTCCGGGTAGCCGGCAATCTCCCACTGACCGGGATATGCGGTATTGCCGGGCGCGATGGAATGGGTGTCTACCAATGCGCGGTAAGCAATACCCTGATAGGCAACCACGCTGCCCTGAGTGTAAAGTGTGCCGGTTTTCCACTCGGCAGCGCAGAAATAGGCATCGGGCACCGTCACTCCGCCGCCACTGCTGCTGCCGCCGCAGGCCGCAGCACTGCTTGTAGACCAGGCCTGCTCCCACGCCCAGCCCACCCCGGGTTCATACGCACCGTTGCCCGAGGAGCACCAACCGGCAACTGAGCATGCGTAAAAGCCATTCGCGTTGGTGACTACGTCACCCGCGGCATAGGTGCCGCCAGCGACATAGACAGGGCAATTCTCACCGCCGGATGATCCGCCGGAACCCGACCCGGAACCTGAACTGCTGCTACCGGCACCAGAGCTCGAACCACTGCCCGAGCTACCGGTACCTCCACTACTGGAACCTCCAGGTTCACAGGCTCCCAGATCACTCCAGGCGTGAACCCAGGCCCAGCCCACACCCGGTGCATAGGCACCACCCTGACTGCACCAGCCACCCACATCGCAGCGGTAGGCATTTTCATTGTTTGTTACCGTAGCGCCTGCGCCATAGCTGGCACCGTCTACATAATCCTGTGTGCCGCTGCAGTCATAGGCGACTGCGGCGGTGCTGCCCAGCAGGCCGCACCAGAGTGCGCCGGCCTTCAACATCCTTTTTATTATTGTTGCTTGCATCTTGTCTTCTTCTCCCGATCGAAGAGTCTTGAATTCCGGAACCGGATCGCACCGGCTCCGATTGGGGAATTACTTACTGCCTGGAAAGAACACTGCCTGGAAACTGGCCGCGTGCGAGGAGAATGCGCGGATATGACGGCCTCTCATGGAGGCGGGACTAGAGTCGGCTTGTGACCGACAACGCTGTCAAACTAGCGACCACCTGACAACGCTGTCAACGAAGGCGGAGGGGAATGGCGACAGGAAAATCAGAAGTTCGAAGGAAAATGTACTGGCTCACGAAACGAGCACTAAACAGGCGCCAGATAATTGAGAGGGAAATGAGAAGTGGACGGTATCGCGGTCAGGAAAGCCGCACAAAACCCTCGGCCTGTAACTGCGTCTGCAGCAACGGCCAGCGGTCTTCCGGCAACACCACGTCGAGTTCCACACGGGTGCCGTAATCGGCACCGCCGCACTCCCCGCCCTGCTGTGCCACAAGAAAACGCAGGCGGGATTCGCCGGAAAAATCACAGGCGATGCGCAGCGGCAACAACGGAACATGCGGCTTCAATTCCGCACCTTGCAGCGCGGCGCCCACAGCGCCGCGATAGGCACGCATCAAACCACCCACACCGAGTTTGGTACCGCCGAAATAGCGCGTAACGATAGCGCCCACATTGCCAATTTCCTGCTTCAACAGGAGTTCCAGCATGGGTCTGCCGGCACTGCCACCGGGCTCGCCGTCATCATCCGCCTGCATTACTTCCGGGTTTGCGGGGTTGCCGATCACCAGCGCGGTGCAGTGATGGGAGGCATCGGGATAGCGCGCGCAGATAGTTTCCAGCTCCCGCAAAAAAACCGCCTTATCCGTCACTGGCCCCAGCCAGCAGATAAAACGGCTCTTCTTTTCTTCCGTCTCAGCGACAACGGGAAAGCAGGGAATCTGATAGCTCACCGGAAAACTCATCCCAGGGTTGCGTTTGCAACTTTTCGTACAGCGGTTGCAGCTTGGTCTGCCAGACGCGGTCATCCACAACGCCCACATGCTTGCAGCGAATGGTGCCACCGGCATCCACCAGGAAAGTTTCCGGCGCACCGAATACACCGAGATCAAGCGCCAGGCGCCCTTCCACATCGGCAACGGAAAAAAGATAGGGATCGTGGAATTTTTCCAGCCACTGTTGCGCCGCGGCGTTGTCGTCCTTGAGATTGATGCCGACGATGGGCACCCCCTCCTGCGCCAGTTTGTTGAGGTACGGATGCTCCACCCGGCAGGAAATACACCAGGTGGCCCACACGTTCAGCAATAACGGTTTACTGGGAAGGTCGGCTTTTTTAAGTTCCCGAGCACTTTCGACATCCTGCAGCGCAAATTCCGGCACGGGTTTATTTACCAGTGCCGAGGGCATATCCTGCGGATTCAATGAGAGGCCACGCCAGAACAGCAGCGCCAGCGCAGCGAATATGATCAGTGGCAGAAAGAGTTTCAGCCTTGCCATCAGTTGTGTAAATCCCCGCTGTGTGATCCTCTGTCGTCCCGCCGCCTCAGGCGCGGGCCAGTGACCCATCCTGGGTATCGCCGGTCGCGATGCTATCTGCACGCGCTGCCTTCACCTTGCGGTAGCGCTTGTCTGCGACCGCGATGGCTCCACCGAGGGCCATCAGCGCGGCACCCAGCCAGATCCACACGACAAACGCTTTGTACTGCAGCCGCACGGCCCAGTCACCGGCCGGATTGTTCTTGTCCATGGGCTCGCCGAGCGCCACATACAGATCGCGAAACAGGCCGCTGTCGATCGCGGCTTCGGTCATGATGTTGCCACCGGAAAAATAACTGCGTTTCTGCGGGTGCAGTTCCGCGACCAAACGCCCCGCTTCACGTACAAAAATCACCCCTTCCGACGCGCGATAGTTCGGTCCGCGCGCTTCGCGTACACCGTCGAAGGTAAATTCGTAACCGGACATTTCAGCACGCTGCCCCGGTGACATGCGCAGGTCTTTCTCCACGCTGTACACGGTAGTCAGCGCCACACCGAGCACCGAGACGGCGAGACCGACGTGCCCGAGATGCATGCCGTAGTAGCTGGCGCGCTGGCGCTTGAGGCCGCTCCACAAGGAGTCCGCATTGCGGGATTTTGCCAGCATGTCTGCGACACTCGCGGCGATCACCCATAAGCCGGCAAAAATCCCCAGCATCGCCCCCCAGCGGAAATCACCGGCCAGCAGTGTCAGCAGCGGCGCGCCGATGGCCGCTACCAGCGCAGGCAATGCCCAGGCGCGAGCCAGTTTCTGTAGGCGGCTGTCTTTCCAGTTTGCGTGAATACCAAGCCCCAGCAAAAGACACAGCACCAGCATCAACGGCACAAAGAACATATTGAAAAACGGCGGGCCGACACTGATCTTGCCCCAGTTCAACGCATCTGCGAGCAGCGGATACAAAGTGCCGGTCAGTACCACCGCCATGATCAGCACCAACAGGATATTGTTGCCAAGCAGAAAGGTTTCCCGGGCGCGGGCGGAAAACACACTGCCGGCACTCACCGCCGGCGCACGCACCGCAAACAGCAACAGCGACGCCCCCACCACTACAGCGAGGAACGCGAGAATGAAACCACCCCGCAGCGGGTCGGTGGCAAAGGCGTGCACCGACGTCAGTACCCCTGAGCGCACCAGGAAGGTTCCCAGCAGGCTGAGACTGAACGCAAAAATCGACAGCAGGATGGTCCAGCTGCGGAAGAGTCCGCGCTTTTCCGTGACCGCCAGAGAGTGCAACAGCGCCGTGCCGACAAGCCAGGGCATGAAGGAAGCGTTCTCCACCGGGTCCCAGAACCACCAGCCGCCCCAGCCAAGCTCGTAATAGGCCCACCAGCTGCCGAGAGCGATCCCCAGGGTCAGGAACGACCAGGCCACCGCAGTCCACGGACGCGCCCAGCGGGCCCAGGCGCTGTCGAGCCGACCTTCCAGCAACGCCGCAATCGCAAAAGCAAAGGCCACCGAGAAGCCCACATACCCCATATACAGCAGCGGCGGGTGGATAATCATGCCCGGGTCCTGCAGCAGCGGATTCAGATCGCTGCCGTCATTGGGCGGGAACGGCAGAAGGCGATCAAACGGGTTGGAGGTAAGCAGGATAAACAGGAAGAAACCGATCAACAGCATGCCGAGTACCGACAACACCCGCGCCACCAGTACCGCCGGTAACTGACGGCTGAACAGTGCCACCGCCGCGGTCCAACCCGCCAGCATCAGCAGCCATAACAGGATGGAACCCTCGTGACCGCCCCACACCGCAGTGACCTTGTAGATCATGGGGAGGATACTGTTGGAGTTCTGCGCCACATAGGCGACAGAAAAGTCGCTGTTGACGAAGGCCACCGTCAGGCACAGGAACGACAGTGCGGTAAAAGCGAGTACCCCAAGGGAAAGCGGGCGCGCCGTCTCCATCCACAGCACACGACCGGTATAGGTACCGAGCATCGGCACCACCGCCAGTGCGAGTGACAGCAGCAGACCGACGATCAGGGCAAAGTGACCGAGTTCCGGGCTCATATCTTGGCGTCTCCGCGACAGCTGGCCTCGGCACTTATGGACTCCGCCACCTCCGGTGGCGTATAGGACTCATCGTGCTTGGCCAGTACCTGATCCGCGCGCACAAAGCCGCCCTCCTGCAATTTGCCGGTAACCACCGCCGCTTCACCCTCTGCAAAGAGGTCCGGGAGAATTTTGTCGAACACCACTTCCAGCTCCGCCTCACCATCGGTGAGCGCAAAGCGCACATCCAGGGAATTGCCATCGCGAACGATACTGCCGGGCACCACGCAGCCCCCGGCGCGAATGCGCTTGTCAAACGGCACCTCGCCGGCGGCGAAGGCCTTGGGCGCATAGAAGTAATCCATATTGGAGCGCATGGCGTAGGCCACAAACCCCACCGCAGTGGTGGAAAGTACCACCAGGAGTAGCACCAGGATCAGACGTTGTTTACGGGCTGGATGCATGGTTGTCCTGTCATGAAATGAAAAATCAGTCCGCCATCGAATCAGCGATGACGGAAGTGGACCCCACGGGGAGGTCGGAAAACATGGGCAACGTATCGTCAGTCCGCGGTCACGGCTTCCGATCGGGCCCGACCCTCGGCCGTAACACGGCGGAGCGCCTCTTCCCGGCGCAGCTGGCGTCGAAACATCTCGCGCATTTTCCGCTGACGCAGAACGGGTACCAGCACCAGTGCCGCCATCACCGCCATGGTTACTCCGTAGGAGAACCACACGTAAGGGCCGTGGCCGCCCATGGCCAGAAAGCTGGCGAGATCATCAAACTGAAATTGCATGATTCTGTCCTCGGTGTTCTCTGCCCTGCACTCAGGTCTTCGCCGCCGAAGCGGACTGCCCCAGCAGTTCGCGTACCCACTGAGTGCGCCATTCGCGCTGCAGTATCAGCCCACGGGTATGCAGGGTCAGCACCCAGGCATAGAACAGGTAAAAGCCGGCGATCATGGTGATCAGCGGATAGAACATGCTGGGGTCAATGGTGCTGGCCTCAGTCAGTTTCAGGGTGGCCGGCTGGTGCAGGGTGAACCACCAGTCGACCGACTTGTAGATGATGGGAATATTGACCGTTCCCACCAGGGCCAACAGTGCACTGGCTTTGTCGCCGGACTGCTCGCGGCTGAAGGCCCCGGATAATGCCATCACACCGAGATAGAGGAAAAACAGGATCAACATGGAGGTAATGCGGGCATCCCAGACCCAGTAGGTACCCCAGGTCGGCTTGCCCCACACCGCCCCGGTCAGCAGAGCGACGAAGGTCAGGGCCGCGCCGATGGGCGCCGCCGCGCGCATCACCACAAAGGAAAGTTTCATTTTCCAGATCAGGCCGATGGCGCCGCAGATGGCCATGATGTAGTAACCGGCGAGGGCCAGAAAGGCCGCGGGTACATGGATATAAATGATGCGGTAGCTATTGCCCTGCTTGGCATCCTGGGGGGCGAATCCGAGTCCCCAGACACCCCCTACCGCCAGCAGCAGCAGACTGGCCGCGCCGAGCCACGGCAACCAGGCACTGGTTTTCTGATAAAACCAGCGCGGTGATCCCAATCTGTGAAACCATTGCCAGGAAAATTTCATGTTCGCCAACTTCTCTACGCCCATTTCTCGCCCAGGTAACGCTCCGCAAGCGTCACAAGGTACGGAAAAGAGTCAGTTTTCCAAGCTGATGCGGATTGCACCCGCCGCAGCCAGCGGCGCCAGGGCCGCGGCGGCAGCGAGAATCGCACCGAGAATCGCCAATTGCGGGCCATAACTGTACCCGTCCAACGCCGCCTGCACCGTTCCGGTGCCGAAGATTAACACGGGCACATACAGCGGCATAATGATCAGTGCCAACAGCAGACCCGGTCGGTGCAGCGCAACCGTAAGCGCCGCCCCGACCGCCCCGATCAGACTCAGGCTCGCGGTGCCCAGTGTCAGGGAAATAAATAACGGCCAATAACCGGCCGGGCCCAGGTTCAGCATCACACCAAGCAAGGGGGAAAGCAGCGCCAGTGGCACACCAGTCACCAACCAGTGCACCAGTATCTTGGCCAGCACCGGGAAATACAGCGGTTGCGGCTGCAGCGCGAGCTGCTCCAGTGAACCGTCTTCGTAGTCGCTGCGGAACAGGGACTCCTGGGACAGGAGTGTCGCCAGCAGGGCCATCACCCAGATCAACCCCGCCGCCATCCGCGCCAACATCTCCGGTTCCGGCCCGATACCGATCGGCATCAACGCCAGCACCGTAACGAAAAACAGCAGCGGGTTGACGATATCGGAGCGCCGGCGCACCGCCAGCGTGAACTCCGTATGGAACAGGGTATAAAAGCCCGGCGTAGCGGACGGAACTGCGGACATCGACTCCTGGCGCATCACTTCGCCACCGCCGTCAACGGTTTCAGCCTGCACGATACGCCTCCTCAACGGTCATCCGCGGCTGAAAATCCGCGAGGCTGACCCGTTGCAACGGCGCAATATTAACGGGCTGATGAGAGGTCAGAAGCACACTGCCTCCACGCTGCAGATGACGGTTCATCCGAGTCTCAAGACTCGCCACCCCCGCCACATCGAGCGCGGCCAGGGGCTCATCCAGAATCCACAGGGGCGCCGCCACCGGCAGGTACAAGCGCGCCAGTGCCACCCGCCGATTCTGTCCGGCGGAAAGCTGTTGGCACAGCACATCCTCAAAGCCATAGAGCCCGACTTCATCCAGCGCCTGCAGGGCATCCTCCCGTCGGGCGCCGTACCACGCAAGGTTTTCGAGTGGCGTCAGGCCGCGCCGGATACCGGCGCAGTGACCGATGTAAAGGAGTGATGACCGCAGGGCCGCAAGCCCCCGGGGAAAGGGCTGTCCGCGCCAGGAAATAGTGCCGGTGAAGTCAGAAGTACTGCCGATCAGGGTTCGAATCAGGGTGCTCTTTCCCGCCCCGTTTGCCCCCTCCACCTGTACCGCGCAGCCCGCCGCCAGGGTAAGCTCAAGCCCCTCAAACAGCACCCGTCCGTCGCGCTCGCACGCCAGCCCTCGCACCGTCAGCGACTGCTCACATGCACGTTCAGCTTCGAATCCGGATGTACCGGGTGTCAGGGGGAGCTCAGATGCCATTACACACCGCAGTTGATGAAAAACTGAGCGGGATTATACCGGCACCGGGAGGATTTGTACGGCATCTGATGACGATCCACCGGAATCCGGTTCCGCAGGCCGGTCGCTACTCCAGCGAATGATTGCCTCCACCCGGCTGCTGCCGGGCACCAGCTGCACCTCACTGCACACCGTCTGTAACAGCGCAAGGCCGCGGCCGGAGTAGATACCTTTGGGCTCACGAACTTCCGGGAAACCCGCTCCGCTGTCTTCCACCACGAGTTTCAGCTCACCGCCGGTATCGCCCTCGCGGCAGCAGAGCGCGATGCTCACCCAACCGTCACTCAAACGACTCCGCCGTTCCGCCATCAGGTCGTAATAACGGATAAAGCCGTCGTCCGTAGACTTGATGGAGGAATCCAGTTCCAGCACACCGTGCTCCAGTGCATTGCGAAACAGCTCCCCAAGAACAATGGCGAGATCCTCCTGAAAGCGGGCGGCACCAGGCATCTGCGCGAGGACGCTCAGCAGATGTGGCAATGGATCCGCAGTGCGCAACTCCTCCTCTGCCAGCCGGAACTCAATCGACCAGGATCCAATCCGACTCCCCCTGCGCTCTCCGTTCTGGTCCGGGGTCGGACAGCCGCTGCGACGCAGGGAAGCATCGGTGAGATCCAGCTCCACCAGCGACAGATCGTCGTGCTGCTCCGACGCATGCGCATTGACCGCCATCAGGATCTGATCGAAGGCCAGGCCGCCCTCACCATCCGCGCGCAGAAGTTCCAGCAGACGGGATTCCCCAAAATGCTCCCCATTACTGTTGCGCGCCTCGTGAATGCCATCGCTCCACAGATAGAGCCGGTCACCCGGCAACACCCGTAAATTGACGATGGCCTCATCGATCTGGTCCGTGGCCAACACACCGAGAGGCAGATGGCGGGATTCCAGCATGCGCAACTCACCGCTGGTGCGCTTGAGGCAGGGACTCGGCATACCCGCGTTCAGCAGACGCAAATGCTTGCGCCGTGGATCCAGCTCCAGCATCACAAGGCAACAGAACATCTGCCGCGGAAGAATACCGTAGAGTTTGCGGTTGATCTCCCGCAGCACGCGGCCCATGGAAAAGCCTCTGGGTATCATGGAATAGAAAATCGATGTCAGCGGCACCGCGCCCACCGCCGCCGCCAGACCGTGACCGGCAAAATCGCCCAACATTAAAACCAGCTTGCCATCCGGGGTGTAGGTGGCGGCCAGCAGGTCGCCATTCAGCACCGCGCGCGGCGACAGGTGATAGCGGATTGCCGATGTGCCGTCCAGGCAACTTTCATTGCCAAGGTTGGAGAAGATTTCACGTGCACTGGCCTGCTCCTGCAGGAAATCGGCATGGTGGCGGCGCAGCCGGTCCCGCTGCGCCATCAGCGAGCGGCTGAACTCACAGAAGCGACGGATCGAGGCAAGTTTGAGCTGAACCAGAGAGGGGCTGTAGGGTTTGGTCAGAATATCGTCGCAGTCTGCAGGTGCTGCGGATGACTCCGCAACGGCGAGGTCCTGTACGAACAGAATGGGTACCGGCTCGATTCCGCCACTCTGGCGCAACTGACGGATCTGGCTACCGGTGACCTCCCGCGCGGACGTACACCCAAAAATCACCAGGTTCGGTAGAAACCCGCCGTAAGCTTCCAGTGCACCTTCCACACACGAAACAGAATGAATGGCTGCGGGCTGTTTGCACCCCGTGGAACTGATGTACTCCCAACTGTGAATCAGCGCGCGGAGTTCATCGGCTTCACTGGTTGTACGTTCGACGATCAGGATCCGGAAGGTGGACACGGCAGCACGTCGCTTCAGCGTATGCTGAAAATCCGGTCGAAATTGGAAACGGAAAGGATATGGGAGACGTGGGCATTGGCATTCATCAGTTCCACCTCCGGCTGGAACCCACCTCGCCCCAATTCAACACAGTAGTCGCGCAACAGCAGCAGCATGCCGAGGGCGGCACTATCGAGGTGGTCAGTAGCGGACAGGTCCACCAGAAACATTTTGGGTGGCGGTGCCACATTGCGGTAGGCCCGCTGGAAATCCCGGTGCATATTGAAATCGAAATTGCCGGTCACGCGGATAACTACCGCCTCCCCGCTCTCGGATATTTCAGAAGTTACCCGGCTTTCAAACCTGTCGGAAACCACCATCGGAAGGTTCCTTTTATCCTTCTCTTCCTGACCAATGCGGCCAATATACACCCCCCCGGCGGACGTGCAAACCGGCCAGTCCATACGTCTTACCAAAGTAGGATGGCCTGCACAGAAAGAAACCAAACAGAAAAGGGTGCCAGTGGCACCCCTTTCATATTTCCGGGCCGGGCCCGGTCGTGCGAAAGCCGATCATTCCGGCCCCGGCTTAAAAGTCGTACTGATAATCCATCAGTTCCCGTCTGAGACGCATCTCCTCCAGCTTGTCTTCGACCATCCGGCGGGCGTCCCTGGGGCTCTTGCTTGACTTCAGTACCTCTTCTGCCAGAGAGGAATCAGAATCATCAAAATCAATGTCATTTTCGATAACGTTGCCGCTCATAGAAAACTCCACAATCTCGATCTGCCAGGGCAGAAACTGTTTGTCTGTTGTTGTTATGTTGCCTGTTGGCACCTGGAGATTAGCCAGCTCCGGCTTTTCCGGTCAAGCAACTTTTTGCGGTGGAAACAACTTTTCATCAGGGGTTACACCAAGCCGCAAACACGGCCTCCCACCATGTAAGCCCCAAGGCTCACCAATGGCCTCTGGGGAGCCAAAATACCCCCGATTGATGAACAAATTACGACAATTTCCCAGTGAAAATCCGCAACGGAATTACCCTGGCTTGCGGCGAACGAGAGTAACTGAACAGCGATATCCGTTACCCAGGGTTACAGTAAAGCCAATCCCGCCATGACAGCAGCGACCTCAGCCGCTAGAATGGCCCGCCTGCCCATTCGGGCAATACCGTCCCCGTCGGTTAACAGGATAAACCACGGACCTCCTAAGTCCGGACTGCCCGTTCGAGTCGGGCCGGGGACGCCATCTGATTCCCGCCCCTTCAGGGCGTCAACCTTCACCAAAAATCGCCACCTGCGGCTCTTGCCCGACCACGCGGCTGCCGCGGTACATCCCTGCGGTGTTGAAGGTGAGTGCGATATTGCCCTTGGCGTCCAGCACGATGACACCACCGGTGCCGCCCACTGGCAGAAGTACCTGATTGATCACTTCATCCGCGGCCTGCGCCACCGTTTTGCCCTGATAGGCGACGCGAGTACAGATATCAGCGGCGACGTTATAGCGGATAAAGTACTCACCATGACCGGTGGCGGAGACTGCGCAGGACGCGTTGTCCGCGAACGTGCCGGCACCGATTACCGGGGAGTCGCCGATACGCCCGTAGCGCTTCGCGGTCATCCCCCCGGTGGAGGTTCCGGCGGCGAGATTGCCCTGCTGATCCAGAGCCACGGCACCCACAGTGCCCATTCGCCAAGGTACCGGCAGAGCCTCTACCGCCGCCCGGTAATCTTTGTCCTGCTTGTTTTCCCGGTCGAGTTTTTCTTTTGCGCGGTCAAGCTGCTTGCGACGCTGTTCGGTGTCGAACGTCTTGTTGTCTACCATCGGTACGCCGCGGCTGCGGGCGAACGTCTCGGCCCCTTCCCCCGCCAGCATTACAAACGGAGAGTCCTCCATCACCATCCGCGCAAGATTGATGGGGTTGGCGATATGCCTGACCCCGGCAACAGCCCCGGCCTCGCGATTGCGTCCATCCATAATCGACGCATCCAGTTCGTGAGCACCGTCATAGGTGTAAACCGCGCCCTTGCCGGCATTGAACAGCGGAGAATCTTCCATCACGTTGATCGCGGCCACCACCGCATCCAGGCTGGAGCCACCGTTCTCAAGAACGCCATACCCGGCATTGAGAGCCTCTTCCAGCTTGGCGCGATAGGCACGCTCTTTTTCCGGTGTCATACCGGATTTTTCGATAGTGCCGGCACCGCCGTGGATGGCGATGGCGAATGTCGGGGTTGGGGTTGGGGTTGCGGGCGCGGGCGGTTGTTGCGCCTGAGATGTCAGGCAGGCGACCATCAGAATGCCCGACAGAAGTTTCAGACACGGGCGGTGAAGCGGATCAAAAAAGCTCTTCATGACAACTCTCTGGTTTCTTGTTCGAGTAGCGCCAGAAAATAAAGCAAAGACTTTTGTTTCACCAGCCCGACACAGTCAGACCGGTTCAAAAATCGGCGAAACATGCCGGCAAAGAATCAGGAGCGACGCTCAAGTATCAATGCGGGTGCTTTTTGAGTGTGGAGAGTTTGAATAAGAAATACTGCCCAATGGCAGTGGCGCATTCAGACTCCAGACATATCATCGAAAGGTCCGTGCCTGGAAATCGGGGGAGAAAAACCGGGGTAAAAAATTGAGATCAGTAGAGATCCCGCCGATAGCGCCCGGATTGCAGCAGCACATCCAGCTCGACCTCACCCAGTAATTGCTCAAGCACCCGATGTACGCCTGCGCCCATACCGGTGCGATTGCCGCACACATAGATATCCGCGCCACGGGAAATAAAAGAGCACAATTCCGCTGACTGTGCTGCGAGAAAGTCTTGTACATAACGGAATTCCGTGTGCGCTCTGCGGGAGAAAATCCGGTCGCAGCGGGACAGGGTTCCCTGCCGCAGCCAGGTGTCCAGTTCCCGGGACAGGGGCCGATCCGTGTCGGGGCAGCGCTCACCGAACACCAGCCACACCAGCCCGGCATCCGGCGCGCCCGCGCGCTCCGCCAGTTGCGCGCGCAACCCGGCAAGGCCGCTACCCGCACCAATCAGTAATAACGGACGGCTGTGATCTGACGTGTGGCAGTTGCGGTTCTCCCGCAGATCGCCCGCAAACAGCTCACCCACTTCACAGTATTCCGTAAGCCAGCCTGAGCCGACCCCGTGTTCCCCGGATGGACGGAATTGCTGCCGTACGATCAATTTGAGCGCTTTCTCTTCACCACAGGACGCTACGGAATATTCACGTGCGGGCAGCAGAGGAAATTCGGAAAAATCGCCGCGCAACAACTTTTCCCGATCGAATGCCGCCACAGGCAGAACACGGTCCCGCAACCAGGCTTGCAGGGTCTGGCCGCGACCGCCGCTAACGATCCACTCGTTCGCATCGAGCGCATATCGTGCGAGCCAACGCACCACCACCTCGCGCGGCTGGCGCGGCTGTAATACGAACACATCGCCCGCCCGCCATTTGGGCCAATCGTTCACCGCACGCAGGGTCAGTTCAAATAGTGGCGCGCCGGGACTGCCGGGATTGAGCAGACGGCGCTCCGCCAGTCTCCACCAAGTGCTGGGCTTGCGGCTGGTATTGCTCTTCGCCATTGCTGCTGCGCTGAACCAGGCCGGCATGGCGCTCTCAATACTGCCACCAGCACCATCGGCGGCCGCACGGGCGCTGTCGACTTTGTATAACGGCTCCAGTGCTTTCGCACCCAATTTCGCCATGCCGTCGTACAGCAGTTGACCGAAGGCGCAGAAGCGCGCGTAGGTACTGTCACCGAGTGCAACGACTGAATAGGAAAGATGGGAGAGATCCAGCGCGGTCGCATCCCCGTTGAGGTAATGTCTGGCAAAGCGTTGACCGTTATCCGGTGCCTCGCCTTCCCCGTAGGTGCTGACAACGAACAGCGCTTTACTGGCGGTTTGCAGTGTCTGCGACGACACCTGACTGAGAGGTAACACGGTGACCGGCTGCGACGTGCGCAGGTGCTCCGCACTCTGGCGGGCCAGCGCGGCGGCAGTACCGCTCTGGCTCGCGTAGGCAATGAGTACGGCACCCGGCCTCTGTGTGCGCTGCTGACGCAGTGCGCAGTGCAGGTCCCGGCGATGCCGTACAAACAGCACTGCAACCCACAGGAGCCAGGCCAGCGTGCACACGACGGCAATGGCGATGCGCTGATTCTCTGTCATCTACCCGCTCCCGAATTCATCAAATGCACCGCGTTCAGGAATTACATCGGCAACACTTCAAAGGTCGCAGCGTAAGAAGCACTGCGCACCGTGGCCGGTGCCTTGGCTTTATTGTCTTCGTATTCTGCTTCCATAAAGTACTGGCCGGCGCTCGGCCAGGTGACACTGAACAGACCCGCGGTATCCGCTTTCACTTTGATTTCATCCTGATTGTCGCGGTAACGACTGCCACCCGGGATCAGTACAACGTCGGCACCCTTGGCGGGCTCACCGTCGATCAGCAATTTGAATTTGGCCGCTTCACCGGCGTACAGATCGTTGGGGTGGGTCACCGGCACCAGTTCCAGACCGACACCTTCGGGTTTCAGCACCGTGTCAGACGGTTCGCCGGCTGTAACAAAAGTTTCAATGCGACGGGAGCTCTGGCTCACGCGCAACTCTTTGGCATTTTTGGGAACTGCGGTCGCGAAATCGGCATCGTTCGCTTGCTGGCCACGGCCAGGCCACATCTTGCGATTGCCTTCGTCGTCTTTCCAGAAGGCGCGCAGGCCGGAGGACGCAAGGCCGATTTTATACGTCCCCTTTTCCTTCAGTTGCACATCAAAGGTCGTGCGGTATTTGCCTCTGGCCGCATTCTCCAGCGCAACCTTTTCACCATTTGGCGCGATTGCGGTTACCGCGTCGGCCCCCAGGGCAACGTGGTCCGGAAAGAAAATGGTGTTGGAAACCGCCGCGTCGAAAGTCACGTAGGGATCGTCACCGGACAGTACGGTGGAGCTCGGCAGAATCCAGGCGCGGTGCGCCTGTGCCTGCATGGCAATACCGGCGGTGATAACGCCGGCCAGCAACAGGTTGGCAAGGGTCATTTTTTTCATGGGTTTTTCCTTATCCATTTTCAAAACGTTTTCAGGGAAGCATCGCGATGCGGATGCTACCGAGTTCTTCTTCGCCCTTGGCGGACAAAGGCAGGCTGGACTTCTCCAGCGGCCAGGTCAGGGGAATTTCCACCAGCTCGCGGCCGCCCACTTCGCGGGCCGCTTCCACCCGCAGGCGGTATTTGCCCGGGGCCAGCTTTGCCAGATCGCTCTCGGCAATAACCACGTCTAGCGCGTGCTCACCGGGGCCGTAGGTGGCGGAGGTAATGCCGTCGACCGGCACATCCAGGCTGCGGCCGCCGCGACGCCACCACTGGCGCAGATCCTTGAGCCATTTTTTGCCTTCGTTGTTGCGCATTTCCAGGTCGTACCACACCGCAATCTGGGTGGCTTTGCGGGCTTCGTCTTCCAGCCATACCGCGACATAGGGTTTGTGGTATTCCGCTACATTGAGGCGCGGAATTTCGATGCTGACCTGCAGGGTTTGGGCCTGTGCAGCGCCGGCAATACAGCCGCCTGCAATAAAGGCCGCTGCGGCCAGTTTCTTGAACAACGTTATTTCCATGTCTCTCCCCGAAAGTGCATGAAACAGAAAGAATCAGTGAATGAAAACCAGCGCAATCACCAGGGGAATCAGCACCCCCAGTGCAGTAACCGGCCAGGTGGATACGCGGCGTGACGACTGCTTCCACAACAGCCAGAAACCGGTGAGACAAAAAACGACACAGGCCACCGCGAACACATCCAGGAACCAGCGCCACACGCCGCCGGTGTCGCGCCCTTTGTGCAGGTCATTGAAATAGGCGATCCAGCCGCGGTCGGTGCTCTCGAAGGTGAGATCGCCACTCTCCGCGTCGAGCGAGAGCCACGCGTCCCCGCCGGGACGCGGCATCGCCAGGTAATATTCGGAACCATCCCATTCACCACGATGGTATCGCGGGACATGAATGCGATATTCGCTCGCCAGCCAATGCACCAGCTCGGGCGACAACTGAGGCGTTTCGGATGCACTGCCCCAGCCTTCCAGCAATTCCGCCGGCACGCTCAACTCGTGACTGACCACATCGGGGTGCGCCGGAATCTCCGCGGCATGATTCAGGGTGATACCGGTGATCGCAAACAACAGCATTCCCACCAGGCACACCGCGGAGCTGATCCAGTGCCATTGGCGCGCCGATCCGAGAGAAATTGCCACTACTGCCCGATCCCTGTTATGTCTGACCATTATTAGAAGGGCATAGATGATAATGTATCTCATTATCCACTTAAAGAAGGAAGCGCACCGTAAAGCGTAAAAATCTGTAAAGCGGCCGCTGGATCAGCCAACCCTATACTGTTTAGAATCCGCGCCTTTTTTAGCCAGCAACCCAGATTCTCAGCGGTACCTATGAATCCACAGTTCAGCTCGACATCGTCCAGTTCGCCATCTCCCACCTCGCCATCCGCCCTCGCCCTGCTCCCGCTGACATTGTTTCTCGCGCTCTTTGTAGGGGCCGGGCTGTGGTTCCAGTGGCAGGGGGAGGAAATGGCCTTTTACAAGGTCTCTGCGACGGTGGCGATTCTGCCAGCCATAGCACTGGCGATACTGCTCGCACGCGGCCCGCTCAACCGTGCCATCGATACCTTTGTCCGGGGTGCCGCCGACAACACCATCGTCACCATGGTGCTGATCTACCTGTTTGCCGGCGCATTCGCCAGCGTGGCCAAAGCCATTGGCGGTGTGGATGCGACGGTGAACTTCGGTCTGAGCGTAATCCCTCCGTCACTGGTACTGCCGGGGCTCTTCCTGATGACCGCATTTATCGCCACCGCCATGGGCACCTCCATGGGCACCTCCATGGGCACCATTGCCGCGATCGGCCCCATAGCCGTGGGACTCGCGGACGCCACCGACCTTTCATTGCTGCTCACGATCGGCACGGTGGTCGGCGGCGCCATGTTCGGTGACAACCTGTCGATCATTTCCGACACCACCATTGCCGCCACCCGCACCCAGGGGGTATCCATGCGCGACAAGTTCCGCATGAATCTGTTGATCGCCCTGCCCGCCTCTTTCGTCACCCTGGCCTGGTTGTGGTATTCCGGCACCACGGCCCAGGTGCCCAACCCCGGTGACTATGATCTGGCGCTTATAGCCCCCTATATTTTGGTGTTGGTTCTCGCCGTTTCCGGCGTGAATGTTTTGCTGGTGTTGTTTGTGGGGATTTTATTGGCGGGCAGTATCGGCTTCGCCCTGGAACCGGACTACAACATAGCGCGCCTGTCCCAGGATATTTATGCGGGCTACACCGGCATGCAGGAAATCCTGATTCTGTCGCTGATGATTGGCGGGCTCGGTGCAATGATGCAGGCCGGTGGTGGCATCGCCTGGCTGGAGAAGACAATCGACCGCCTCAGCCGAAGAGGCCGCAAAGGCCAGCCCGGCCGTAAAACCGGCGAGCTGGGCATCAGTGCCGCGGTGGCAATGACCAACATCTGCACCGCCAACAACACCGTAGCCATTCTGCTGACCGGACAACTGGCCAAAGACATGGCCACCCGTTACGGTGTCGACCCACGTCGCAGTGCCAGTCTGCTGGATATTTACTCCTGCACCGTGCAGGGGATGCTGCCTTACGGCGCGCAGGTTCTTCTGGCCTCGTCACTCGCCAGCGTTTCCCCACTC
Organism: Microbulbifer pacificus; assembly: GCF_002959965.1. NCBI lineage: Bacteria > Pseudomonadati > Pseudomonadota > Gammaproteobacteria > Cellvibrionales > Microbulbiferaceae > Microbulbifer > Microbulbifer pacificus. Next base: position 715,156 of record NZ_PREV01000027.1, on the reverse strand, counting down.
GCACTGGCGGGCAGTATTCATTACTGCTGGCTGCTGGGCATCTGCGCACTGTTATCCATTCTTGTATATGGAAGGGTTAGCGCTCACAAGGACTGATGTCAGACGCAACACCTCGAAGTATGTGCGTGCGCCCGTCTTTTCCGATCCCGCACGCTCAACCGGTGGGCCCCTTCGTCCTCCTTGATCATCAATTGTCTCCTCCCCCCACGGGTGGGATGCCTCTGGCACAGGCGTGTCTTTTAATCCAGATTCCGGTCTTTTTATGAGCACAGGTTTCCCGTCGGTTTGAGGGGAGCGGCTCGTAGCGATGATGAACCGGTTACCGGCAAAACCGCTTCCATGCCGGAACAACAGCAATAATTTCAATAACAAGGTTTCCAGAAATGCATGCATCCTTTTCAGCGCGGGGGCGCTCCCGTGCGGTTTCGCTATTGGCCATGGCCATCGCGGCCTCAATCCACACCAGCACACAGGCGAGCGCCAACTCCGAACTTTCCCAGGTGAATATTCCCGGCAGCCTCCAGCCAGCCATCGGTTGCGCCGGGGAATGGCAACCGGATTGTGCCGCATCACAACTCACCTACGATGCGGCGGACGATATCTGGTCCGGCAACTTTTCACTGCCGGCGGGCAGTTACGAGTACAAAGTGGCGATCGACGGCACCTGGGACGAAAACTACGGTGGCAACGCCGATGCTGGTGGCCCGAATATCGGCCTCAATGTCGCAGAAGCAGGCGCGGTGAAATTCCTGTACGACCATGAGACGCACTGGATTGCCGACAACATCCGGCATGCGATTGTCACTGCTGCTGGCAGTTTCCAGAGCGAGCTGGGCTGTCCCGGTGACTGGCAGCCTGACTGCCTGCGCAGCTGGATGCAGGATGTGGACGGAGACGGGATCTATACCTTTATCACCGGAGATATTCCGGCTGGCAATTACGAAATGAAGGCCGCTCTGCACGAGGGTTGGGACGAGAGCTACGGCAGCGGCGGTAGCAATATTGCGTTCACGGTGGAAGCCGGCAAGGAAGTGTATTTCGCTTTCGACAGTGCGACCCAAAATGTGGTCGTCAGCACCGACGGCATTCCCAAAGGGGATCTCTCCACCGATAAAGCGCACTGGGTGGATGCCAGCACCATCGTATGGCCAGTCAGCCCACCGCAAGGCGGCAGCGCGAAACTGGTAATGAGTAATAGCGCTGCGCTGACACTGGGTGCGGACGGCGTCGACTGCGACCTTGAAATAAGCCTTACCGAAAATGCCCAAGGCATGTCCGCCGCGGCAAAAGCCAAATTCCCGCACCTGGCAAATCACACCGCGTTCACCCTGCCCGCCAGCGCGGATATCGCCGCACTGATACAAGGCCAGCTGGCCGTCGCCCTCTACGATGCCGAAGGCAATATCGTCGACGCGACCGGTGTGCAGACCCCCGGTGTACTGGATGCGGTGTTCGCCTACGACGGCACCCTCGGCGCGACCGTCGGTGAAGATGCCATTGAGTTCGCGCTGTGGGCACCCACGGCCAAGTCGGTGAAAGTGCACCTGTTCAGCACTGCGGATCAGTACGAGCCCACGGCGACAATTGAAATGACCGCCAACAACGGCGTGTGGACGGCATCTACCAGTATCGACTGGAACCGAAAATTCTACCTGTACGAGGTGGAAGTCTATTCTTACGCAAGTCGCAAGGTGGAGAAGAACTGGGTTTCCGATCCCTACTCCCTGAGTCTCACCACCAACTCGTACAAATCCCAGATCGTCGACCTGAATGACGCCGACCTGAAACCGGAGGGCTGGGATGCACTGACGAAACCTTCCCTGGCCGCCGCGGAAGACATCAGCCTGTATGAACTGCATGTGCGCGACTTCAGCATCCGCGACGATTCCGTCAGCGAAGCCGCTCGCGGCACCTTCGCCGCCTTCGCAGAAGAAGGTCGCGGCAGCCAGCACCTGGCGGAGCTGGCGAGTGCGGGCCTCACCCACGTACACCTGTTGCCGGCCTTCGACTTTGCCACGGTCAATGAAGATCGCACAGCACAGAAAACCACCGCTGACCTGAGCGTCTACGCCGCCGACAGCAGCGAACAGCAGGCCGCCGTCAACGCGATTCGCGATGAAGATGGGTTCAACTGGGGCTACGACCCATTGCACTTTACCGTGCCCGAGGGCAGCTACTCCACCGACCCGAACGGGGCCAAACGCATTCTGGAGTTCCGCCAGATGGTGCAGTCGCTGAGCAATATGGGCCTGCGCGTGGTAATGGATGTGGTGTACAACCACACCAGCTCCTACGGCCAGTATGAGCGCTCGATCCTCGACAAGATTGTTCCCGGCTATTATCACCGCCGCAACGGCGAGGGCTTTGTGGAAATGAGCAGCTGCTGTGCCAATACCGCCAGCGAACACACCATGATGGAAAAGCTGATGCGCGATTCCATAAAGACCTGGGCCACCGCGTATAAAGTGGACGGCTTCCGCTTCGACCTGATGGGCCACCACAGCAAGGAAAACATCCTCAATGTGGCGGCGGATATGCAGGCACTCACCGTTGAGGCCGACGGCGTGGACGGATCGGCCATTTACCTCTACGGCGAAGGCTGGAACTTCGGCGAGGTGGTGGACGACGCGCGTTTTGTTCAGGCACGCCAGGGCAACATGGGTGGCACCGGCGTTGGTACTTTCAATGATCGTTTGCGCGACAGCGTCCGCGGCGGCAACCCATTCGGCGGTTATGAGGAGCAGGGCTTTGGCACCGGCCTGTATACCGACAGCAACGGCAAGTTCGATGGCACCGACGAACGCGCCACACTGCTAACACTGGCGGACAAGGTGCGTATTTCTCTCGCCGGCAACCTCGCTGATTACACTCTCACCGATGCCACCGGCACCGCACTTACCGGTGCGGAACTCGTCTACAACGGCCAGCCCACGGGTTACACCACGGATCCGCAGGAGTCCATCAACTACATTGCCGCCCACGACAACGAAACCCTGTTCGACGGCATCCAGATCAAGGCCAACAGCACCACCGCACTTGTGGATCGCGTGCGCCTGCAGAATTTCAGCAATTCACTGGTGATGCTCGCCCAGGGCGTGCCGTTCATTCACGCCGGCCAGGAATTCCTGCGCTCCAAATCCATGGACCGCGACAGCTACAACTCCGGCGACTGGTTCAACGCCATCGACTTTTCCCTCGCCAGCGACAACTGGGCAGCCGGCCTGCCGGTTGCCGACAAGAACGAGGACAAGTGGGGCATGATGGCACCGCTGCTGGCGAACCCGGATATTGCGCCGCAACAGAGTGATCGTGAGTTTGCCCTCGCGGTGTTCAAGGAATGGCTGCAGATCCGTGCCAGCAGCGGACTGTTCCGTCTGCCAAGCGCGGAGGCAATCCAGTCTGTGGTGTCTTTTGAAAATACCGGACCGGAGCAGATTCCCGGCCTGATCGCCATGCATCTGAACGATCCCGCCGGCGATTACGACGCGGAAACGTCACAGATTCTCGCGCTGTTCAATGGCGCCGCCGAGGCCGTTGAGTTCACACTGGAGTCCGCAGCCGACCTGCCGTTTACACTGCACCCGGTCCAGCAGGAATCCGCCGATGCGACAATGGCCACGGCCAGTGTCGATGCAGGCGTATTCACCATTCCCGCACGTACCACCGCGGTGTTTGTGCTCAAACGCGAGAACGATACCTCCATCGTCAACCAAGAACCGGAAGAAGAAAACAACGGCAGTTCCGGGGGCAATTCTGGCAATGGCTCCGGTGGTGGCTCCAAAGCGGGCGCCATGCACTTCGGCCTGATGCTTCTGTTGGGCCTCGCTCTCCTCCGCCGTCGTCTGCGCTGAATTTCATATAGAAAGCTCGCCAATCAACCAGCCCCGGCGAATCGCCGGGGCTGGTATTTTTACACAGTCATCCAGGACACCTGCCGGGGATGAGTACCCCGACCTTCTTCAACAAGCAGTGACTGACAAGTCGCAACCAAAAGCATGCCATCACCTATACTGCAAGTGCACATAACATAAGTAAGGGGATCGCATGTTCTCAGAAGTAGTCGATGCGCAAGTATCACCCACCGGACAGTTCGATATTCTCTCCAAATACGAAATACACAAACTCAGCGACGAGAGCCGAGGGCCGCAATATCAGGCGTTTCGCAACTGCTCCCTGGCGGTGCTGAACAGCGGCGGTTACATGGACGACGGCAAAGAGCTGCTAGAAAAATTTGCCGATTTTGACATTTCCGTAATCCCCACCGAACGCAGCGTAAAACTCAATGTGGTCAACGCACCGGCCAGTGCGTTTGTGGATGGCAAAATGATTCGCGGTATTGCCGAGCACCTATTTGCGGTGCTGCGAGACATTATCTACGTCAACAGTGAAATCACCGGAGACCCCCGCTACAACCTCGTGTCCGCACAGGGGGTTACCGATGCGGTTTTCCATATCCTGCGCAACGCCGGCACCTTCAATCGCAATCGTACGCCGCGCCTTGTGGTCTGCTGGGGCGGCCACTCCATTTCCACGGAAGAATACGATTACACCAAGAAAGTGGGTTATGAACTGGCCCTGCGCCATCTGGATATCTGCACCGGCTGCGGGCCCGGCGCCATGAAGGGACCGATGAAAGGCGCCACCATTGGTCACGCCAAGCAGCGCGACCGTCACGGCCAGTACCTGGGTATTACCGAGCCCGGCATCATTGCCGCGGAAGCGCCGAACCCGATCGTCAACCAGCTGGTGATCATGCCCGACATCGAGAAGCGCCTGGAGGCGTTTGTGCGCACCGGTCACGGTATCGTGGTCTTCCCCGGTGGCGCGGGCACCGCAGAGGAAATCCTTTACCTGCTCGGTATCCTGTTGCACCAGGACAACCGGGATCAGCCCTTCCCGGTAATTTTTACCGGCCCCGCCAGCGCGGCGGAGTACTTCATCCGTATCGACCAGTTCATCGCCAGCACACTTGGGGAGGCGGCGAGATCGCGCTACCAGATCATCATCGACGACCCACAGGAAGTCGCGCGGCAGATGGCCGCGGGTATCGAAAAAGTACGGGAACACCGCAAGGAAACCGGCGATGCCTATTATTTCAACTGGCAGCTGAAAGTCTCCACGGAATTCCAGCGTCCGTTCGCACCCACCCACGAAAACATGCGCAGCCTGGCACTGCACACTAACCAGGAGCCCTACCTGCTTGCCGCCAACCTGCGCCGTGCGTTTTCCGGCATCGTGTCGGGCAACGTCAAAGATGAAGGCATCCGCAATGTGGAGAAAAATGGCCCATACCAGCTGAGTGGCGATCCCGCACTGATGCACAGCATGGATACCCTGCTGGAATCCTTCGCCAAACAACAGCGGATGAAATTGCCCGGCAAGCAGTACGTTCCCTGTTACCAGATCAGCGCGGACTGACCCCCGGCTCTATCTGCCCCCACACCGAAGTCAGCGGGGGCAGACTTCTCCCCCTCCAGTCACGGACCATCGATAGTGGTTTCCCCACCGCTTTGGTATCCTTGCGCGCTTGTCGCGAGCGCCCGCAATGGGGCCCATCGGTCTTGAACACCGACACGCAACAACAACCAAGCCATTGATTTATAAAGATTTTCTTATCCATGCCTGCAACCACCAGCACGAACCAGCAAGTCGAACACACGCCGATGATGCAGCAGTACCTGCGCATCAAAGCCGAGCACCCGCAGGAGCTGGTGTTCTACCGTATGGGGGACTTTTACGAGCTGTTCTACGACGATGCCAAACGGGCCTCCGAGCTGCTGGATGTGACCCTCACCGCCCGCGGCAAGTCCGGCGGGCAGCCGATTCCCATGGCGGGCATTCCCTATCACGCGGCGGAAGGTTATCTGGCGCGACTCATCAGGGCCGGGGTTTCCGTGGCCATCGCCGAGCAGATCGGTGACCCGGCCACCAGCAAGGGTCCGGTGGAGCGCAAGGTGGTGCGCATCGTTACCCCGGGCACCGTCACCGACGAGGCGCTGCTGAACGAGCGCCGCGACAACCTGTTGGCGGCCACCGTGATGGTGGGCGGCAAGTTCGGTCTCGCGCTGCTGGATGTGGGCACCGGGCATTTCGCGGTACAGGAAGTGGAGACACTTGAGGTACTGATGGAGCAGGTACAGCGCTATAGCCCCACCGAGCTGCTGGTGTCCGAAGACCTGATCCTGCCGACGGAGATCGAACGCCGCGCCGGCCTGCGCCGTCGCGCGCCGTGGGAATTCGATCTGGAGAGCGCCCTGCGGGTACTCAACCGCCAGTTTGGTACCATGGATCTCGAAGCCTTCGGCTGCAGCCATATGCACGCTGCGCTGTGCGCCGCCGGTTGCCTGCTGCAGTATGCCCGCGACACCCAGCGCACCGAGATGCCGCATATCCGCACCCTGCGCACCGAGCGCACGGAAGACACCGTGGCGCTCGACCCGGCCAGCCGTCGCAATCTGGAAATCGACACCAATCTGAATGGCGGTGACGACAACACCCTGCTGTCGGTCTTCGACGCCTGTAAAACTGCCATGGGCAGCCGTCTGCTGCGCCGCTGGCTGAACAACCCGCTGCGCAACCTGCACATCCTGGAGCAGCGCCAGCAGGCCATTGCCGCCCTGATCGCCGATTACCGCTTCGAACCCTTGCGTGAAGCGCTCAAGCCCATTGGTGATATGGAGCGCATCCTCGGCCGCCTGGCCCTGCGCTCCGCGCGCCCGCGGGACCTGTCGCGCCTCGGCATGTCCCTGGCCCAGTTCCCGGAACTGCAGCGCCAATTGAGTGAGACCGACGCCCCCCTGCTCGCCCAGCTTTCCCGCGAAATGGGCGAATGGCCCGAAACGGTGGAACTGCTGGAACGCGCACTGGTGGAGAACCCTCCGGTGGTGATCCGCGAGGGCGGTGTGATTGCCGAGGGCTTCGACGACGAGCTGGACGAGCTGCGCGGTATCAGTGAGAACGCCGGCGACTATCTGGTGCAAATGGAGGTGCGCGAGAAGGAGCGCACCGGCATCCCCACCCTCAAGGTGGGCTACAACCGTGTACACGGTTACTACATCGAAATCAGCCGTGGCCAGAGCGACAAGGCGCCGGCGGACTATATCCGCCGCCAGACCCTGAAAAACGCCGAGCGCTTTATCACCCCGGAACTGAAAGAATTCGAAGACAAGGCGCTCTCCGCCAAGAGCCGCGCACTGGCCCGAGAGAAGTTCCTGTATGAGGAACTGATCACCACCCTGAATGAACACCTCGCAGCACTGCAGAATGCCGCCGCCGCGGTATCCCAGCTGGACGTGCTGGCGAATATGGCCGAGCGTGCGGACCAGTTGCGCCTAACCAAACCGGAGCTGTCCAGCCAGCCCGGCATCCACGTGGAGGGCGGCCGTCACCCGGTAGTGGAACAGGTGCTCGACGTGCCCTTTGTGGCCAACGATATCGACCTGCACGAATCCCGCCGCATGCTGGTGATCACCGGCCCGAACATGGGCGGTAAGTCGACCTATATGCGGCAGACCGCGCTGATCGCACTGCTCGCCCACTGCGGCAGCTTTGTGCCCGCAGACAGCGCATGCATCGGCCTGCTGGACCGTATCTTCACCCGCATCGGCAGTGCCGACGACCTGGCCGGCGGCCGCTCCACCTTCATGGTGGAGATGACCGAGACCGCCAATATTCTGCGCAATGCCAGCGAGCACAGCCTGATCCTGATGGACGAGATCGGCCGCGGTACCAGCACCTACGACGGCCTGTCTCTGGCCTGGGCCTGCGCCCACTTCCTGGCCGACAAGGTGCGCGCGTTCACCCTGTTCGCCACCCACTATTTCGAGCTGACCGAGCTGCCGGCCCAGTGCCCGGAGGCCACCAATATCCACCTGAACGCCACCGAACACGGCGACTCCATTGTGTTCCTGCACCGTATTCAGGAGGGGCCGGCGTCCAAGAGCTACGGCCTGCAGGTGGCCAAACTGGCCGGTATTCCCCAGGAGGTGCTGGACGAGGCCAAGGCCCGCCTCGCCGCCCTGGAAGCGGGTCACACCACCCGCGATTCCGGTCCCGGCGCCCCGGCGGCACCCCCGGCAGCACCCCCGGCGCCGGCACCTAAGCCACCAGAAGCGCCCAAGGCAAAACCCCAGGCCCCCGCCCAGGTGGACCTGTTCGGCAGTGCCCCGCACCCGGCAGTAGAAGCGCTGGAAGCCCTGGACCCGGATGAACTGACTCCACGCCAGGCGCTGGAACAGCTCTACGCCCTGCGTAAACTGTTATAAGCACCCAACCAATTCGACTCAAAAGCCACTACAATTCGCGCCAGTTATTGCTAAAATCCGCTGCTTTCAGAATCGGGCACAGCGCCAGTAAGGGGCTGGCCCGGCAGCGGCAACGCGCAGCACTATTGATAGCACTATCGAGGGACAAGCATGACATTCGTAATTGGGGAAAACTGCATCAAGTGCAAATACACCGACTGTGTGGAAGTTTGCCCGGTAGACTGCTTCTACGAAGGCCCCAACTTCCTGGTGATCCACCCGGACGAGTGTATCGACTGCGCCCTGTGTGAGCCCGAATGTCCCGCCAACGCCATCTTCTCCGAAGACGAGGTGCCGGAGGATCAGCAGGAATACATCGAACTGAACGCAGAACTCGCCGAAGTATGGCCGAACATCACCGAGAAAAAAGACTCACTGCCCGATGCCGCGGAGTGGGATGGTGTGAAAGGCAAGCTGCAGTATCTGGAGCGCTGAGTACCCACAGGTAAATAAAAAGCCGTCTTTTCAGACGGCTTTTTTGTTTTCCGGAGATTAAGCCCCTCGTTCTTGTCAAATGAAATCCCCTACCGTTTCCCTGAAGTAACCAAGTACAGACGAATTGTTTATGTCTACCATGAAATCCCTACGCGTTCTGCTGCGCCGCACCATGGCCATCGCCGTGCTGGCGATCCCGATGGAAGCCACCTCCGGTGAAGATCGTCGTATTGCCCTCGCCTTCGACGACGGCCCCAGCTCCAGCAGCAACGAAGCATTGCTGAACGAACTGGAACGCCTGGAGATCAAGGCCACCTTTTTTCCGGAAACACTGACCCTGAAGAACGAAAAAAACAACGCGCAGAAACGCGGCAAAGGCAAAACCCCAAAAAGCCGGGAAATCGCCTCCGCCAAAGCACAGCGCGAAATTGACGGCGCCAAGAGGATCCTGCGCAACCTGGGTGAACGCAACCCCAACCTACTCGCCCCGTCTTTTGCACGGTTGCCTGAAGCGTATGAACAGGACAGCGCAAATTATTGGAACTTCCCCGGCGACACGCTGGCAGACCTGGACGACCCCCAGGAAATTGCCGATTTGCTGGTGGAAAACGCCTTCCCGGGGGCGGTGGTGATACTGCACCCGCTGTATAACCAGCGCGAGCAAATTCTCCGGGCACTGCCATTGATCAATGAACGGTTGAAGGCCGAGGGTTATGAATTCGCTACACTCTCGGAGCTGCCATACAAACTCACGTAAGTTTTCTCCCTAGCGAGACAATGAAGGCCACCGTTTGGTGGCCTTCATTGTCGGATAATCATTTACTTGGAAATGATTACAGAACTCCCGCTTTCAAAGTCCAGCTGTTTCAGCTTGTTGAAATAGGTTCCCAAAAGCTGACCTTCCGAGGTTACATCGAGATTGAACACTCCATCCGGCACCTGCTTGGACTCCGCATTACACGCGTCAGCAGCGAGATCTACACGAGCCAGATTGTCACTGACCACCCACAGACTTCCGGAGGTCTTATCTAACAGCAGATCCTGGGCGGTACTGTGATCCGGGTCTATCCCCTGAGTAATAGCCGCATCGCGACACCCCCCAAGCATGCTGGTGAGCGTTCGACTTTCCAGATCGTAATGGAAGAGATCTCCTTTGGACTGCTCCAGAATATAAAGAGCATTATTTTCGGCATTCAATGCAACATCAACCGGTGCCGGTAACTCTTCCGCAGACTGCATGAGTGTATCTACAGCGCCGGTGGCGAGGTCCACCGTCAGCACGCCATGTGCATAGGCATCCGTAACCAGTAATCGATTATTCGCACTGTCCAGTGTCGCACCGGTAAAGCCGAACACATTCATTCGGCAGTCTTCTCCTGGAGCATTACCTCCGACCAGACGGGTCCAGGTTCCATCTTCAGGATTCACACTGAAAATATCATTCACATACACCGCATAGAGGCGATTACGCGCTTGGTCTCGGACCACTTCCTGGGAAATTTGATGACAATTAAAATCAAACTGGCTCAGAACTCGCCGGTTTCCGTTCTCCAGATCCACTTCAAACAAGTAGCCACCACTGTAGGCATCCTCAAGTAGATAGGCCTTACCCGCGTTTTCATCCAGTGCAATTCCGCGCGGAACTGACAAGCGCTTGCCAGAACCAACACCATTGCCTGCAAATTCCGATCTCGCTCCCGTTTGCGTATTGACGGCAAGCACATAATCAAAATCTGAATCGGCAATCAACAGACGATTATTGGCCTCATCCAGGCCCACGGATCGAATCTGATTGATATTGAAAATGGATTCTTCCGCTTCCAGAGAAAGAGTACTGACCGTTCCACTTTCAAGGTCAGCTTTCACAATGCCATCGTAACCGGCCATAAATGCGGAAGTACTGGCAGAATCAACAGCAATTCCGGCCAAAAACAGGGAGGAAGATGGCGCGACATCGTTGATCACTGAACCATCCAGGGTCAACTTGCGCAAAGAGTCGTCCCACTCGCCCCAGAATTCGCTGAACACCAACAAACCATCTTGCGTCAGCGCCATTTCGTCAGATGCAAGCCTCTGCTTGTCCGCCGCTTGCCCGTCTACAACCGTAATGAAGCTTTCACTGGCAAAATCGTAGCGCACGACCACGGACTTGTTCTGGGAGTAGTCTTCCGCAGAAAAATACTTCAATAACAGATAAAGAGACGTTTCGTCTTCAGTGATTTCGATTTTTTTCAGCTGTACGAACGACCACTCGGCGGAATCGAAATCGAGATTGTGGATTTCGAGTTGGGACTTCACACCGGTTTCCAAAGAAATACTGGAGAGTGTTAGCCAGCTGCCACTCACTTGCCCGCATACAACCCGGTCTTCGCTACTGAGAAATGTCAGCGCATCGCATACCCCGAGATAAGGAACATCAATCGGAGAATAACTGTTATCGTCCAGTCCATAACGAATCAGCTGGTCCCTTTGCGCCTGGCCGACCAGTAATCGCCGGTCAGTATCCAGTGCAAATTGGGTCGGCACCTTACGTTGAATGACCTCGGCAACCCCGGCCTCACCATTCACGTTGCCGCTGTTATCTTCCGTACTCACCACCAGTAATGTGCTGGCCGCTTCGGCCAGAGGAAGATTAACCTCCCACTCCACTTCGTCAGAGTCGGACGCTTGCGTTGAACTGGTGGACTGAAAAGATGACACCGCGGAGCCGGACACCGCCTGCGGACCGGCACTCGTTTTCAGCGTAGCGGCAACCCCATTGACCTTGACGGAACGAACACCATCAATATCGCTGGCGACCCCCTTTACCAGTATGCTGCCATCTTCCGTACGAGAAACCTTCCACGGAAACAGAATAGTTGCCACCGGTGCATCGGAAGCCGAGCCGGACGAACTGCCGCCGGAAGAGCTACTGCTACCCGAAGAGCTGCTGGAGGAACCGCTACCGGAAGAACTGCCCGATGAGCTGCTGGAGGACCCACTACCGGAAGAACTGCTCGATGAGCTGCTTGACGAGCTGCCGGAGGGAGTACCATCGGAAGAGCCGCCGCCTCCCCCACACGCAGTAACAATGATACTCGACAGCACTAGCGCGCTAAGCCTGGCCAGCCCCATATATCCCCCGAAAATGACTTTATATTTAGTTAATAGAACGAAGGATTATGTAGATCCTTTTGGGAACTGACAATGCTCCAAAGACTCGTGTATCGCCTATTGGGATGTCGTTCCCATCTGCGGCGAAAACGAGAATATTTCTATCCGCTTGACGTTTCAGTCACTGCGACCTGGATATTTTTTACTCATGCCGCAACGCCTCAATCGGGTCCAGCTGCGCCGCCCGTCTCGCGGGCATATAGCCGAACAGCACACCGATACCCGCCGAGAACAGGAACGAAATCAGGTTGATGCCCACATCAAAGTGATAGGGCAATCCCATCAGTGCAGCGAGGCTGACGGAGGCAATGGTGGCAATGAGTATCCCCAGCAGGCCTCCCAGGGCCGCCAGTACTACGGCCTCGATCAAAAACTGTAATAACACCTCCCGCTCCAGAGCACCGATAGCGAGACGAATACCGATTTCCCGTGTTCGTTCGGTTACCGATACCAGCATGATATTCATGATGCCAATACCCCCCACCAATAAACTCACCGAGGCAACTGCACCGAGCAGGCCGGTAAGTACCTGGGTGGTACCGGAGAGGGTGTCGGCGATCTGACGGGTATCCAGCACATTGAAATCATCGTCTTCGTGAGCGGCCAATCGCCGTCGCTCACGCATCAGCGTTGTGAGCTGCGCCTTGACGGTATCGATCTGCTCCGCGCTGGCCACGGAGATCATGATGTCGGAAATACTGCGGCGGCTACCGGCGAGCCGGCGCTGCACGGCACCGAGCGGCATCACCACTTTGTCGTCCTGATCGCCCATGGGCGCCTGCCCCTTGGATTTGAGTACGCCGATAATTTCACAGGAGAAATTCTTGACGCGCAGGCTCTCACCCACCGGCACAGACACAGCGCCGTACAGTTCTCTGCGGATAGTTTCCCCGATCACGCACAGCGTTGCGCCACTGCTTGCTTCCTGCTCGGAAAAGAAGCGCCCGGCGGCAAGTTCCCAACTGCCGGCAACAAAGTAATCCGCAGTGGTACCCACCACTTCCGTGGACCAGTTTTTGGAGTAGGCCACGACGGTGCTGTTGACTTCGATTTCCGGAGCCACCGCGGCAATACCCGGGATGCGTTCGCGAATGGCTTCCACATCACTCAGCTTGAACGGGGGCGGGCCACTGGCACCGGCGCTACCGGGTGGACCGCGACGAAATCGCGCCTGGCGCAGCATCAACAGATTACTGCCAAGGTTTTCCACCTGCTGGCGCACGGACTCGGTAGCACCATTACCGAGTGTCACCATGGTAATCACCGCGGACACACCGATGACGATGCCGAGCACCGTGAGAAAGGAGCGCAGAATATTGCGGCGCACTTCGCGCACCGCCAGCAATAAACTACTCCACAGCATGGTGGCGCTCCCGCTTCAATCCCGCGGTCTGTTCCTGTTCTTCGTCGCGCGCGACCAGCCCATCCACAAAATGCACCACACGGCGGGCGTAGGCCGCCATGTCTTCCTCATGCGTGACCATCAGTACCGTAATACCGCTATCGCGGTTGAGAGATACCAGTAACTCCATGATTTCGTGGCTGCGACGGGTGTCCAGGTTGCCGGTGGGTTCGTCCGCAAGTAGCAGTGTTGGATTCGTGACGATCGCGCGGGCAATAGCCACGCGCTGCTGCTGACCGCCGGAGAGTTCCGCAGGCGTGTGGTGCTCCCAACCCGCAAGGCCGACCTGCGCCAGCGCGCGTTTGGCTGCGGCCGCGCGCACGTCGGCGGGTTCGCCTCGATACAGCAGTGGCAGTTCGACATTTTCCTGTGCGGAAGTGCGAGCCAGCAGATTGAATCCCTGGAAAACAAAACCGAGAAAATGTCGACGCAGCAGCGCGCGCTCATTGCGCGACAGCGCCTCGACGCTCACATCGCGAAAGCGGTAACTGCCAGTGGTGGGTACATCGAGACAGCCGATGATGTTCATCACCGTAGATTTACCGGAGCCACTGGGCCCCATCACCGCGACAAAATCCCCTTCGCTCACTTTCAGGTCCACACCGCGAAGTGCCTGGAAGGCAACGCCACCCTGACCATAGCTTTTGGTGACTCCGGAAAATTCCAGCAGTGCACTCATCCGCGCGCTCCCGCTATTCCCGTCACCACCTGTGCCCCCTCCTGCAGGGGGCCACCGACAATTTCCGTGTGGCGACCGTCGCTTACGCCAGTGCGCACGCGCACGGGCTTGAGCTGGCCATTTTCCAGTATCCAGACGTGACGCGGACCGCGGTTCTGCAGCGGTGGTGCTCCTTCCGGTTGATTGCGGTTGCGCGGCCCTCCAAAACGGCGCGGACCGGGCATCAGCTGCGCGAGCATACCGCTGCGTTCGCTGTTGCGTTCACCGCCGCGATTGCCCGGACGCTCTCCGGGAGCGCCTCCTGCACTACGCGGCTCGCCCTCTCCACGCGGAGCGCGAAGAAACGCCCCCGCCTCACCCGCTTCCGGCTCCGGCATCAACTCCGCCGGCGGCGTAAAGCGCAGCGCGGCGTTGGGCACCAGCAACACATTCTGTTTGGATTCGGTAACGATGGTGGCGGTAGCTGTCATGCCCGGACGCAGGGTCTGGTCCGGATTTTCCACCGACAGCAGAGTGGAGTAGGACACGACGTTGTCGACGATGCTGGAACCCAGGCTTACACGGGTAACTTCCGCCGGATACTCGCGTCCCGGCCAGGCGTCAACACTAAAACGCGCGGCGAGGCCCCTGTCCATCTGGCCAATATCCGCTTCATCCACACTCACTTCCAGTTCCATTTTCGACAGGTCTTCGGCAAGGGTGAAGAGTGTGGGCGCGGACAGTGAAGCGGCAACCGTCTGCCCCGGCTCTACCACCCGCGACAGCACCACTCCGTCGATGGGAGAAATGATGATGGCCTTGGCGAGGTTGGTTTCCGCAGTGGCGAGGTCCGCCTGGGCGGATTCTACATTCGCCTCCGCCACCGCGAGATCGGCACGCGCGCGACGGTCGGCGGCTTGTGCGGATTCCAGTTCCGCCTGCGCCGGCAGGCGGCCCTCCGTCGCCACCTTCAGTTCCTGCAGGCGCTTCAGGTTTTGCGCGGCTTCGATCTGCGAGGCCTCCGCCTGCTGGCGGCGGGCCTTGGCGGAATTGAACGCAGCCTTGCTCTTGCGCACCTGATCCTGCCATTGCACGGTGATCAGACGGGCCAGTTCCTGACCTTTCTTGACGTGATCGTTGTAGTCCACGGAGACGGTTTCCACCGTGCCCGACACCTCGGTACCAATATCCACCTGGTTAAGTGGCTGCAGGTTGCCGGTGGCGGTGATCGTCACTTCGAGATCGCCGCGACTGATCATTGCGGTGGCAAATTGCGGAGCACCACCGCCACCGGTAAAGCCCCACAGGGTCCAGACGCCGGCTACCGCGACCCCAACGCCCGCGGCGATCCAGATTTTGCGCGGTTTATGGGTGGAGGCGCCTGCGGCGTTGCTGTTGCGCCCGAACAGTCCAGACAGGAAACTCCGTTTACCGGACGCGTTCAGCATCTCGCGTACAGATCCGTTACTCTTCAAGTTGTTCTCCATGTTTCTTTCTGCCTCCCGGGCCTCACCAGCTGCCGCCGAGGGCTCGGTAAAGGCCAATGGCGGCGAGAGAGTTCTCAGCACGCACCTGCAATACACCCTGCTCCGCGCTCAGTACCTGGCGCTCGGCATCCAGCACCGTCTGGAAATCCACCGCCCCAGCCTGATAGCGGGTAAACGCCAGCTGTCGAGTGTCACGAGCGAGATTGAGGTTTTCCGTCAGTTGCGAGATGCGGCGCTCGCTGCTCTCGAGTGTGGCGAAGGCATCGGCCACTTCCGCCAATGCCGCGAGCAGGGTTTTTCGGTAGCTGTTCACCGCCTGATCGTACTGAGCATCGCGTACGGTAACCTGCTGTTTGAGCCGGCCGCCGTTGAACAACGGCACGCTGATGGAACCGAGGAGTGAGCGCGCCATGCTGGTGGTGTCGAACAGATCAACAGCATCCAGACTGCTGAAGTCCAACCCGCCGCCGAGGCGAAAGCTCGGATAGCGCGCGGCTTCCGCGGCATCGCGACGGAAAGCCGCCGCAGTGACATTGTGCTCCACCGCTCGCAGATCCGGGCGGCGGCGCACCAGGTCCGCGGCAATTTCACGATCGGTGGGGATCAGCGGTTCCGTCACGTAGGGCACACCGGTGGGGAGTTGCAGGCGTGCATTCAATGCTTCCGGCTCTTCACCGGAGAGAATCGCCAGTGCGTGCATAAACTGGCTAACCGCCCTCTCCTGCTCTGGCAATTGCGCCAGCAGCTGGCCAAGACTGAGACGACTTTGGGCGAGTTCCAGCTCACTGTCGAGACCGACCTTGTAGCGGGCCTCGATCAACCCCGCAGTTTCCCGCTGTGCGGCGAGATTGCGCTCGAGAATATCCATTTGTGCCTGCGCTCGACGCAGGTTGATGTAACTGCTGGCGACTTCGGCGGCCAGCGAAATCTGCGCATCCTGCAGGTTGGCGGTGGTCGCCAGGATATCTTCCTCAGCGGCGCGGGCGCTGTCGCGGTTG
Source organism: Microbulbifer pacificus (assembly GCF_002959965.1). NCBI lineage: Bacteria > Pseudomonadati > Pseudomonadota > Gammaproteobacteria > Cellvibrionales > Microbulbiferaceae > Microbulbifer > Microbulbifer pacificus. Next base: position 698,720 of record NZ_PREV01000027.1, on the reverse strand, counting down.
CCGCCAAACAGGTCCAGTTCCCAGCTGGCACTGAGACCGGCACCGTAGCGACTCTGGTCGTCATTGCGCGATGCCGAACTGCTGCCACTCAGTTCCGGCTTGAGTAAGGCACCGGCGATCACACCCTGGGCGCGGGCCGCGCGCAGGGAGGCCTGGGCACTGCGCATATCCGGATTGGCGGCCAGTGCATCGTCGATCAGGTCCACCATCAACGGATCGTCAAAGCGCTGCCACCACTCCGCAGCAACCGCATCCTGAAACCGGGCGTCGGCTACGGACTCAGAAATGGGGACGCTGGCAGGATCAATTTCCACCGCCGGTGCGATGCCGGCGGCAATACTGAAGAGGATGGCCACTGCCAATGGCAGCGGCCCTGTGCAATGCATTGTCTGATTCACGGCGAGGCCAATGTGTTTATTGGATGGCGATAGAATGCCGCAAACCCGCAAAAAGGCCGCGTTAAGAAGGGTTAACTTTAGGTAATCAAGATTAAGGGCGGCTCGTATCAGAGCCGCCCCAAAGCGCTGTATCCACTCAGCGGCGGGACAAACTTCCAATCAGATGTGATCGCGTACGGCGTTTGTGTCGACTTGGAGTTCCCTACAGTCACTTCTGCTGGCAAATGTCTTCCATTTCAGACCTCCCACCTGTCGTCACAAAAGCCAGTGGCTGGCTTCATGCTGATTACCGTTCTGAATCTTGACGCCGGTGCAGTCGGCGCGAGTGAGTATGGGACCGTGCCTGTCGTAACTCATGGCCGGACCCTCTCTCTTGCTTGGCGACCGTCTGCCACAGCAACTCACGGAGCCCGGATAGCCGTGGGCCCAGTTACTATTGCCTGGACTGACCAATTTGAATCGATGATTCCGATCCTATTGATCGAAACTCACCAACTAAAATTTAGTTGAAAAGTGAGTTTTCGGACTATCGTGGAACCAAAATTTATGGAAAAAATTAACCCTCACATTAATTTCGATTTCAAACCAGGCCTTATAAGACTGTAGAAAATTACCATAGAGCAGGCAACAAAAACATCGATCGCCATTGGTTCACTCAGTCTAAGAAGCCAAAAAATGGGAATAAAAACACCAAATGGCAACCAAAAATTATACAACCAACTTTTCGAAGAAATTTTTTTTCCACCAAACCCAGTGCAAATAAGAAATTCAAAAACTAGAAGCAAGGTCCAATAAAATAGAATTTTCGTGAACTTTAGCGACCCAACCCATAACAATAGATCATGCATAATTATTCGTCCTGAGAAAGTATAGCGTTTGCAGCTGTACTTGTTGTTGTCGCGCCATTTATAGCCAGCCCCGCAGGAGTAATACTCCACCTGACTGCTCGAAAGTCAGACGAATACCTTGGTGTCATTTTTGCTAGATATTTGGGTACAGCAAGTACATTTAGCCCAGCCAAGTCTGCAGTAAGGTTGAGGACTGCATTCGCAGCAACAGCATGCTGATCTGAAAAATCGAAAGCTTCTTGAATAGCGGCTTGAGTTAAATTAAACCCATCACCAGTAGGGCTCATAAATGCAGTAACAGATTCGCCAATATTTGATACCCCCAATACGATTAAAGGAATTCCAATTACACAGCCTGCACCGGTTGCGCAAGCCGCAAGCCCTGCGGCAATCTGACCTGCTCCGCCAATTCCGGTTAGAGCATTGCTCACGTTTTTAGGTTTTACTTTCGAAAGTAGTCCCGAATCCTCTTGTGCAGAGACATCACCCCGAGGCCGGTCCTGCGCCAACTTGCGGTTTTCCCCTGTGCAATCAACGGCTTAGCTTCCACTTTTCCCGGCGCCGCCGGCTCCCTCCCGGCTTTTGGCCCCGACGCGGGTTTTACCTTAGCGGGATGCGGAATCAGTGGCAATGCGCTTTTCCGCTTAGCTGCCCTCCGGGCGCGCCAGCGCCCGAAGGGCAGCCGACAGGCGGCCGGTTCGGCCGCTGCAAGCGGCTAAAGCGGAGGGGCGTTTGCCCCTCCTGGTTGGTCGCTAGAACGGCGGCGCGGCTTCTTCGATGGCTTCGATCAGGTGCCGGCAGTCCTGGCGCAGGTGCTTGACGTAGTGCTGCCATTCGATATCGAGCCGCTCCCACGCCTCGATGACGCCCCAACCTTGCGGCAGGTATTCCATGCGCTCCAGGACGAAGGCGGCGGCGATTAGCTCGCCGGTGCTGGCGCCGGTGGTGCCGGTTTGACGCAGGCTGTTCGCGGTGTTGAGGATTTTGTCCAGCGGATACGGCAGCTGGTTTATTTCATCTTGGGGTTGAGCAGCTGCAGGGCCTCGTCGTCCTCGGACAGCAGCACTTCCATTTTTTGCGCAGTGCTGTGCTTGACCGGCTTGCCGGCCGACGCAGCCAGGGCCGGGATATCGTCCCGCAGTATCTCCACCGCGTGGCGGAAGCTGATGCCCTGGGTTTTCATTACCCAGTCGATCACGCTGCCGCCGGTGTTGCAAGCCCCCAGACAGTGCCACAGGTTGGACTGCGGACTGACCACCAGCGACGGGGTCCGGTCGTCGTGGAAGGGGCAGCGGCCCACCTCGTCCCTGCCGTGCTTCTTCTTCAGCTCGACCCCGAAGGTCTCCACCAGCCGCTCCAGGGACACCTCCGCCTTGATCCGCCCGATCACTTCGTCTGCGATGCGCGCCATGGTTTTCCCCAGTTTTGGCTAAACATTGAAGGACACGGCGGCCAAGCGGGGGCCTGCCCCCAAGCTACAGCGCCAGATCGAGCAGGTGGCCCTGCTGCCCAAGGCCAAGCAAAAGTTTGTCAGCGAGATGCTGGAGACGGTTATCCAGCAGGCGTCTCACTGACTCCATCGCCAGATACGGCAAAGCCCCGGCAGAACAACCTCCCGGGGCTTTGAGATTTTAATTGGCGGGTAAAAGAAGGCTACCCTACCGACTGCGATTACGAGGTTCAATAGGCTTAATGGGAGCTAGCAGCATTGCCAACCCTCCAAACAATATTGCCGCCGCCAGCCATAAAATTACCGCATGACCAATGCTTACAAAAAAGATTAAGTAAAACAGCAATGTGCCCAGCCCTGCTGCGACAAGATTAATTAGCAAGCCGTATCCACGCGAATAATTATATTCAGTCGCGCATTCTGTGCAGCGCACGTTACGCCCCTTCCTCATAAATATCTTGGCTAGAAGCGGGATACCATCTTTGCCACAACTTTTACATTTCAGCTTAATCATTCTGCCTCCTACTGACTCCCGTAAACGCCGTGGGTAATAACATCAATAGGATTACTCATCCCATTTTCAATTGCTCTTATCCCGCCGCCAAGACTGGCCGTGGTTTGCAGAGAAATACCAAGCACAAATGTTGCTACGGTCCCTCCAGCGCCTGCCGTATAGAAAGGCAGGCTTAAAGTAGCAGAGGTCCCAAGATTCGCGGCAAAACGCCCTCCGAAATAACTTGGATTATTTTGGACCATTTCGCCAAATTGCTTTAATGCTATATCGCGAGCACTAACAACTTCCCCGTTGTATGTAATCTGTAAGCCCTGAGAGATAGCCCTAACCCCTGCCATAAGTATTCCGTGAGAAACCCTTGCACGCGCTTGCGCTTCTGGCCCGTTTGCGCCAGCCAAGTCATCGAGGTGAGAGAGGAACTTCGCCTGATCAGAAAAGTACTGCTTAAAGCCGTCTATAAAGCCGCCCTCTTGTGCAACACACTCTCCCGCTGTGTTAAACGACCCTCCCCCGCAAACCTGAACTTCTTCCGTTTGCGTATTATCTTCCTTCATGGAAGAGCTAATTGCTATCTCCTCACCCGGTGTCCTGAGATTATCGTAGTAGCTGCCGTACTCACGCATAACATCATGCCACGAAATTTCACTAAACCCGCTGCCCACTTGGCTGCCCAAAACATAGACATCCCAGCCGTCGCTGCTTCGACCACCTCCTGCATCAGGGAACTTCTGGCGGATGCCCATGTACCCGCTGGGATCAGTGAAGTTAACCGGACTGTTAAACACATAACTGTACCGATTCCAGCTCTGACTATTCGACGGCGCCTGTACAAACGGATCCGAACTCAGGAAACGTCCCAGAACCGGGTCATACAGGCGTCCGTTCATATGGATCAGACCGGTGCGATCCAGATGCTCATGGCCCGTGAACCCCCGCTTCGTAGTCAACCCCTGAGAACTGAGTATGGTTTCCAGATCATTAGCACTTATCTCGCTCTGCCAGGTGGAATCACGACGAGACCCGAAGGCATCGAAGCTACTGCTCAGAATGACGTTTCCTGACTCGTCAGTAACTTTCTCTACAGAACCAAGATGATCCCGATGAATGTATTCGAATGTACCAACAGATACACCAGCCAAATAGGTAAGCGCAATATGTTGCACGCTACTTTCGATCTGAACCTTTTGAATACGCTGGTAATCAGGATCGTTTGCAGGAAGGAGATCCTCATAGTTTCCTACTATAAACGCTTTTTCCGAATGCACTGACTGGCTTGATTCATCCCACCATGCACTTTCACGATAGAACCGCTGACCGTTCGGGCCATACTTAAAACGGTCTCTTGCCGTTGGCGTTTGTGTCGACTTGGAGCTCCCCACGGTCACTTCTGTTGGCAAATGTCTTCCATTCCAGGTCACCCACTTGTCGTCACCAGAGGCGGCATCATAGGTAGTAATGGCACCATTATTGTCATAGTAGAGGTTATAGGCAGCACCATCGACAGACACGTAACTGACGGCATTACGGCCGGCATTGCCTCCCTGACCATACTGATAACCACTGACATTGGTATCCGAGGCATTGCTGCTTGTTTTCGCCAAAATATTCCCTAACTTGTCATACTGAGTAGAGAGCGTACGCACTAAGGTACCGTCGATTCGAGTTTCCGAATTTTTGAGCCGATTGATCGAGTCGTATACGAATTCTTCCCGCCTTTCGGTTCCCATTGAGGAGACCCGGCTCTCTAAAGTACCGTTGGTACGCCATTCATAGCTATTGTTCTGGATTGCAGCTGAACCCAATGTGGCAATGGATTCTAACTGACCGGTCATTGGATTGTAGGTGCGGCTTGTCGCAACATTATTGCCATAGAATTCTTCGACAGACTGACCGCTCGCAGAGGTATCCGTGATTTTTTTGAGCAATGAATCTCCATCGGTGATGGTTTCCAGGTAGCCTGCTGCATTGTATTGATAGTGCGCTTCGATTCCGCTTGGATAAGTAATCGCCTGCAATCGCCCCGCGCCGTCATAATCGTAGTCATGCCGGTAGGTTCTGGTTAATCCGCCTGCAATAAGGGTCGTCGTTTTATAGTCCAGTTTTGAATTTACGTAAAAATAACTTTCACGGAAAACGTCTGACCCACCCTCTTGATAGATGACGCTATCGAGCTCCCCAACTGCACCTTCAGGGTCAAAGTTCCAGGTGGCTACACCATCGGCATCCGTTATTTCGATCAAGCGTCCCAACTTGTCATAGCGATAGTCGGTTTCCTGAAGCTCTCCGTCAGTCTGATTCCAAAGTTCATTCAGTGCGGTGTAAATTGTAGTTATCGTGCCAAAATTCGGATCATTCAGTGAAACTCTATTTCCGGCGGAGTCATACCCGAAACTTGATTTCGTGGAAGCGTCTCCATTAATTTCAACATTTTTCAAAAGACCCATTCCATCATATTCAAAAACTGTGGATATCTGGTCTGAAGTACCAAATGCGTCTATAGTTTTAACCAGATCACCGGTGATATCGTAGTAAGAAACCTTCGTTTGCGTCTCTTCAAAATTACCCGCGTGGTTATAGATATCTTCTTCAATCGCGACTTTCACCTGTCCTTCAGAAGCCAAAGGAGTAAAGGTTGCTCTGACCTCACCCCCACCCGGTTTCTGAACCGTTTCAATTCGATTTCGAATATCGTACTTGTAAATCGAAATAGGCTTTGCACCACCTACAAAATAAGGCTCGGTTTCCAGGTAAAGCCGACCGGTTTCATCGTAATTGTATTCTTTCCTAGACTTCTTGCTCCCATCAAAAGATTCAATATCTAGCTGTACCGGTCGCCCCAGAATATCAAAGTACCGCTCAGAATAAGGAGTAATGGATGAACTCGTTGTGACTTTGTATGCCGCAATTAAACCGTTGTACACCGGACAATCTGAAGAACTGCAAATACTATAGTCAGTTAAAAATTGAACACCATCCAAGTTTTTTCGAGAAATCTCCCGACCAAATCCGTCATACTGACTTTCAGTGAACTTTGAGTTTGCATTTGTTATTTTCTTAGGGGCGCCAAAACGTGCGTCGTAGGTAACGGTAATTGGCTGATCCAATGCATTTGTCAGTGTCCCTGGATATCGCGCATCTATATAGTCGCTTGCGGTAGATACTCTTTCTTCGACATTAACCCCTGAAGACGTCTCAGTAGATATATTGCCAAAACCATCATATGTATAGGTGGTGGTAAGCTCCAGTTCTGAGTTTCCAGGGAAACGTGTAACACTTTCGACCTTGTTACTATTTTGATACGGCAAAGCGGTAACAACCTGACTGCGGTCGTGAGCTATATCACTTGTCCCATCGTAGTGGTTTACTGCTTTCCCACTAACAAACCCGATCACCCAGGGCAATACGCGATTATTTAATGTGAATACACTCTCCGTTGTCCGCTCTACCCCTGAAAGCGTTGCGAGCTGAACATCACCCCAGGCACCTTGATCGGCATTAAATTGTGCATTTTTCGAATAGATTTTTCTATGCACTTCGCCGTCAACAAATTCGCCATAGCCGGCTTTCGCTTCTTTGGTTAGACTGGTCTCTTCGGCGATGTACCCAATAACCTCGTTACCTTCAATCTGGGTTTGCAGCTTCTGCTTGACAAACGGATACAAAGTGACACCGGCTTCTACATCAAGTGTTAGCGATTGATGATGGAACTGCTGAGACGTCAGGATTTGGAGGCTGTCGTCAAAATTTCCCTCATACTGCTCGATACGAGCTACCTTGCCCATATATGGGAAGTCTGAACGAAACTGCTTATATGTTACGATGCCGGTCTCATCATCGGCGATCTTTTGCGCATAATATCCAAGAAAACCCCAGTGATTATTACTGACTAGACCTGTTCCCTGGTAGCTATATCGCGTGACATGCCAACCATTGGCGAATCCGTTCGACCGACGTACCTCGGTGACAACACATCGATAATCACCATTTACCGGTGCCAGCAGCTTGGTACCTGCCGGTATTACACCTTCACCAAACGGTCTTTCACCAAATAGCCCGTCAACGGATCCTTCACGCATCATCGCGTGATGGAATTGAGTCGTCTTACCCAGCCCATCCGTAACTTCACCAACACCCGTTTTGAAATCAATCGGGTTTTCGCCATCCGGATCTAACCAGCTAATTGACAAAGGCTCGAAACACTCAGAGGTTTGCCCAAGCTCATCGTAGCCACAAAGCTGGACATATTTCAAGCGACGGTACTGTTCCGTATCCGGTTCGGTAATTAATCGATATTCACGCACCAATTTTTCATCGAGACTTACTTTGATATGGTGCAGTAAAACCAGTTGCTCCTGTTCAATTTCTCCGTGATTCAACGGCTGAGGGGGAGCATCATTCCTGGTACCATAGAAAAACTCAATTTTCGCGTCACCATTCTGGCCGTAAGTAATTTCCAGTGGATAGTTAATCCCTTCAACGGTGTCACGATGGTAGAGATAGTTAACTTCATTACCGAATGAGTCCAAGACCTTGTTTAAGGTCCAGCCAAAATGTACTGAATTACCAGCTTTCAAGCGGCTATCAGGAGTCTTTCCGTACTCCTTGATTTCACCGTTTGGCTCAGAAACCTGGAACCAGGTTTTTCCATTGAGAACCTTCAACTCAATCAACCGAAAACTATCACGCAAAGTCCTGTACCGTGCTCCTGACTGCCAGTGTGTTCCGGAAACAAGTACTAAAGGCTCACCATCCAAACAGATGGAGTCCGTCGAATCGAGTTCGATAGAATCTGTCTCCGGGCGATTTTTCACACAGCGGCGAATAGCGCTCATCCCGGAAATCTGCCATCCATACCCCAAGATATCCTCGGGCAACACCTCGTTATTGCGTTGTCTATAGCGTGCACCAGAATAGTGGATACCAACACTTGGCATCAGCCCATTAACACCAGGAGCAGCTTGTATCGGCACGGAAACAACCGCATCTCCCTGATAGGTTACGCCAGCATCGTACTCTATGCTTCCCGGACTTGTGCCCGGAGCCAACGAAACGGCGGGCGAAACGCCATCCAGATTATGAACGTCAATCCAGGGAGTTGTAGCCCATGAGGTTGCACAAGCATCAACGTTACAACCCTTCACCCGATACTGGTACTTATCCGCTACATCCCCCCGTGCTTCAAAAATACGACTTAGTGGACCTCCGGTAGGTTCGATGTCCTGCCACCCATTAGTTCCACAAGTCGCAGTTCCCGATTTGCATTGTCGCTGTAACTCATAGGATGTCACGGTTCCCGACGGTAATTTCCAGCGAATATCGTAATCGCCATAATCACTGTCTTCCGGTAATGCTTCAAACGAAGCATTACCCGGTAATGGAAGTGGTATATCAACTGGAACTGTTTTAGTCGGAGACCACCCACCGCATCCTTTTGCATTGCAAGCGCGCGCTCGGAAACTATAAGTACCCTCAGCACCAGCAGGTAGAGTGATTACTTTAAGGTTGCTTGTCCCATTGTCTGTTATGCTGTTATCCGATTTAGTACAGCTTGCATCTCCCCACGCAGATTGCCCCGGGATCTTGCATTGGAGCTCATACTTAGAAATAGGATCAAATTGACCAGAAATGGAGCTCCATGCGACCTGAAAGGTGGTCGTTTGCGTCCCTGCTCCCGGTTGGGTAAATGTACCGAGCTGATCAGGCTTGCGGTTAACTGTTATAGTGCTTGAGTATATGTAATCGCCCCAATTGGTCGTACTTCCTACTGTGGTGAAAGCGCGAACACGATATCTATAGGTACCATCATCCAGCTGCCCTGATGATGGGACTTGAATGGATCGTGTGGAAGTGTTGGATTGTCTATAAATTTCTCCCCAACTGGGCCCACTGTTTGCCTGCTCCTCAACCTGGTAGCCGGTAATTTTTGGTGGAGTGGGCGATGCTCCCCAGTTGAATTTAAACTGACCATTTCGGTCTGTGGATCCACTTGTTATCTCGGAAAAACTGGCACTAGTGGGCGTATTAGGTTTAAGAGCTACATCCACATAATGTAATGCCGACTGTTCTCCGGCCGGCTCCATGCAAGTTCCCTTGTAGAACTGCAGGCACGTTGTCGCAACAGTCAGCTTAAAAACATAGCTTCCGGACTCACCAAGAGATACATCTTGGTGATTTTTTCCCAATGTGTTCCAGTTACCTACCACCGTCGACCCATCCAGTGTCAAATAGAGTCTAGATGTGTATCCGCTATTCCCCTCCAGATTTATCCGGAACTGACCGGTGGTGTGAGTTGTTGGTCCCGATAATCCGACGGCCAGTGCCGAGCCAGAAGAACACAACAATAGGAATGCCGAAAATTTTCTTAGTATTTTTTTCACTTACTTAACCCAATGGATACCGGCCGAGACTAGCAGGCTACTTCCCCAGTTTTATTTGGTCGCGATGCTAGCACCACCCATAGGGAAATGAAGTACAGCAAGTTCAATTTGAAATTTTGTATGCAGCCAAGATTCCTAATCCCTTGAAAAATATTTTCTCGGATTCTCGGCCAAGTAAATCAATCTCCTCAGGTCTTATAAAGTTTTTCAGGCTTAGCACTTCAAACAGCCATTAGCTGAAAAATAAACAGCTGTTGATCATGTTCGAAAGGAATCACCCCCATTGCCCACTCCTCAAGACCTTTTCTTGATCAATTTGACCAAATTTCAACGTGGGACTTCAAAGGATGCGAGCAGGTGATCATTAGGGATCTTCGTACCTGCAACCTGCGCTTAATGGGCGGTAATGTCGTAGAGGACGGCGGCGGTCAATGGCGGTAGGAATGAAATCAATACTGGACTCACGGCAAGGCCAATGTGTTTATTGGATGGCAACAGAATGCCGCAAACCCGCAAAAACGCCGCGTTAAAAAGGGTTAACTTTAGGTAATCAGCGTCAAGGACGGTGCCCTACGGACCGTCTCGACACATCGCGCTTACTCAGCGGCGGGACAGACTCCCGCTCAGGTGCGTCCGTTTGCCGCCACCACTGGTCACCGTAAAAACGGTCGCATCGTCACCTTGCGCAGACTGAAAGCTCACCTCCGCGGGCAGGAATACCGGTTTGATAAATGCGACGTCCAGCGTAAAGCTCTCCGGTAGCGCACCGCCAAAGGTCTCGCCCTCCAGCGCCGCCAGGCATCGCGCCTTGGTCCACATGCCGTGGGCAATGGCGCGGGGAAAACCGAACAGCTTGGCGGTGGGAGCGCACAGGTGGATGGGATTGCGGTCTCCCGAGATACGTGCGTAGCGCCGCCCGATGTCCGCCGGCACCGGCCAGCGAACCCCCGCGGTTTCACACAGATCCACGGCGACACCGGTTTGCCCGGCAGCCGCGCGGGGCTTTGGCCGTTGTTGGTGCTGGGCCCGGCTCAGCAGTGTGCTCGCACACTCCCACACCAGCTCTTCAGCCACACGCACACTGGTCACCAGCTCGAACTCATAACCCCGCTTTACCGCCGTTGGCGCGCGCAGGTCGCAGCGGATATCCATCCGCTCCATCTCCCGCAGAGGGCGATGCTGGGTTATGCGGTTGCGCACGTGCACCACCCCCAGTACCGGAAACGGAAACGCCTCGCTCACCAGCAGCTTCAGCTGCAGTGGCATCGCGAGTACGAAGGGATAGGTGGCCGGCAGATGCGGACCGGGTGCAAAGCCACAGACTTCGCGGTACGCCTGCAACAGCGCGCGGTCGATGACCTGATTGTGGAGATTGACACTGGCGAGGACCTGCTCGTCCTCCCCACTGAAACTGCCGGGCTTGCGGGCAGTCAGCGCGCGAAAGTACAGCGGCAATATCGCCGGGCGGGAACTGAGATCAAACTGTAACGGCATGGGTATGTGTTCTGCGCGCGGCGCAGTGGCAGTCCTGTGCATCTTAACAACGGCTCCGCATGATAATTCGAATGGGAACGGGCAGATAGCCTACTCCGGCGTCATTGTACCGGCTATTGATGCCGCAAAAATGACAAAACCCGGCGATTGCCGGGTTTTGCGTCGAATCACGCGAAACGTCAACGTGGGATCGAATCAACCCTGAGGCAGCTCGCTAATGCCCATGTTGTACAGGGTAAAACCGAAAATATCCGCGTACTGCTCGATGGACTTGGACACCGGGGTGCCGGCACCGTGGCCCGCGTTGGTTTCGATGCGGATCAGTGTCGGCGCCGCACCCGCCTGCTTGGCCTGCAGCTCGGCAGCAAACTTGAAGGAGTGCGCCGGCACCACGCGATCGTCGTGATCGGCGGTGGTGACCAGCGTCGCCGGATAATTCACGCCCGCCTTCACGTTATGCACCGGCGAATAGCCCTTCAGGTACTCAAACATTTCCCGGCTCTGCTCGGCGGTGCCGTAATCGTAGGCCCAGCCGGCACCGGCGGTGAAGGTGTGGTAGCGCAGCATGTCCATCACGCCCACCGCGGGCAGTGCGACTTTCACCAGGTCCGGGCGCTGGGTCATGACCGCGCCCACCAACAGACCACCGTTGGAGCCGCCGCGAATAGCCAGGTAATCGCGGGAGGTATAGCCCTGCTCCACCAGATATTCGCCAGCGGCGATAAAGTCGTCGAACACATTCTGCTTCTGCAGCTTGGTGCCCGCATCGTGCCAGCGCTTGCCGTACTCACCGCCGCCGCGCAGGTTCGGCACTGCGTAAACACCGCCCAGTTCCAGCCACACCGCGTTGGGAATGCTGAATGACGGCGTCAGGCTGATGTTGAAACCGCCGTAGCCGTACAGGATGGTCGGGTTCTTGCCGTTGAGCTTGAGACCTTTTTTGTAGGTGATCAGCATCGGCACCTTGGTGCCGTCTTTTGAGGTGTAGAACACCTGTTTGGACTCGTAACCGGCCGGATCAAACTTGGCACCGGACTCGCGGTAAACGCTGGATTTACCCGCTTCCACATCGAACGCAAAAATGGTCGACGGCGTTTTGTAGTTGGTGAAGGTGTAGTACAGGGTTTTGTCTTCACGTTTGCCATCGGGGGCACTCACGCTACCCAGGCCCGGCAGGGCAATTTCCCGCACCTGCTTGCCGTTGTAGTCGTACTGGTAGACCTTGGACAGCGCATCCACCATGTACTCGGCAAAGAAGTAACCACCACCGGTGGAGGCCGTCAGTACGTGTTCGGTTTCAGGGATAAAGTCCTGCCAGTTTTCCGGTACCGGATTGGCCGCGTCCACGGTGACGACTTTCTTGTTGGGCGCATCGCGGTCGGTGACCAGGAACAGCTTGCTGCCCTGGTTGTCGATCACGTAGGTGTCTGAATCAAAATCGGTCAGTACCGGCACCAACGGCGCGTCGGGCTTGGAGAGGTCAACAATGAACAGGTCGTTGCCGGAAGTAGAGGTAGCCCCGGAAATCACCAGATAGCGATCATCCTCGGTCACGGTGCCGGAAACGTAGCGGCGTTTCTGCTCTTCGGTGCCGCCGAATACCAGGGTGTCTTGCGACTGCGCCTGGCCCAGCTTGTGGTAGTAGAGCTTGTGCTGGTCGGTCTTGGCGGAGAGCTCGCTGCCTTGCGGTTTGTCGTAGCTGGAGTAGTAGAAGCCTTCGTTGCCTCTCCAGGAAATACCGGAGAATTTCACATCCACCAGCGGCGCTTCGAGGACTTCTTTGGTCTCGGCATTGATGATGTAAATCATGCGCCAGTCGCTGCCACCTTCGGACACGGAATACGCGGCGATGGAGCCGTCCCTGGAAAATTTCAGGGTGGCGAGAGAAGTGGTGCCGTCGTCACTGAAGGTATTGGGGTCGAGGAAGATTTCCGCTTCGCCGTCACCCTTCTTGCGCCACACCACGTACTGGTTCTGCAGACCGTCATTGCGGTAGAAGTAGGTGTAATCCCCCTCCTTGAACGGCGATCCCACTTTCTCGTAGTTCCACAAGGCCTCGAGGCGCTGCTTCAGCGCGTCGCGGTAGGGAATCTGTTCCAGGTAGTCGAAGGTGACCTTGTTCTGGGTTTTTACCCAGGCCTCGGTTTCCTCGCTGCGATCGTCTTCGAGCCAGCGGTAAGGGTCGGCGATTTCGGTACCAAAATAGGTGTCGACGACCTCGCCCTTGCGGGTCGCGGGATAGGTCAGCGCGGCCATCGGTGCGGCGGGCGCAGCCATTGCGGTCTCACTCATGGATTTGTTGGTCTCCGGGGATTCACCCGAGCACGCGGCCAACACCCCCGCCACGGCCAGTACGGATAGTTTTTTCATTATTCGGGTTCCTCCCGGTTGTTCCCAGCGCATTGAATGGTTTTTGCAAACCCGATAGGAAACCCAATTACTGCGGGCAGATCAAGGAAATGCCGAAAAGCGAAGAAATGCCAGATAATTCACGGATAACAATAAAAATAACGGTATAAAAACCCGAAATAAAAACAGGCCCAAAACATTCATCTACACCAGCATGACCCGGCACACCCCGGCAATCACCAGCGAGGCGAGTACACTCAGCACCGCCCCCTCGCGCACCATTTCCTGAATACGTATCTTGCCAGTGCCGTAGACAATGGCATTGGGCGCGGTGGCAACCGGCAGCATAAAGGCACAGCTCGCGCACATGGCGGCAGGAATCATCAACACCATGGGATCAAAACCGGCACTGGTCGCCACTACCGCCAAAATCGGCATCAGCAATGTCGCGGTCGCGGTGTTACTGGTGATCTCGGTAAGGAAGGTGACCGAGAAGCACAGCAGGATCAGCATCAACCACAGGGGCATGGCAGTGAGGAAGGTGAGCCCCTGCCCCATCAGCTCGCTGAGACCGGAGACTTCGAACCCTTTGGCAATGGCGATACCGCCGGCGAACAACAACAGCATACCCCAGGGAATACTCTCTGCGGTTGGCCAGTCCAGCAGGCGGCCGCCCTTGCCATCGGAAACCAGAAACATCAGTACCACCGCGCCGAGAGCCACGGTACTGTCACCGGCCCCCTCCACGCCGAGCCACTCGCTCCAGCCACCAAAAGGCTCGCTGCGGGTCACCCAGAACAGAATCGCCACCGCAAACACCAGTAGCGTGCGCACCTCTTCCGGGCGCCACGCACCCACGGCTGGTGATTCGAGGGACTTGTGCATATGTACGCTGCGGGTCAGCCACAGGGCCATCAACGGCAGCGTAATCAGTACTACCGGCAACCCGATTTTCATCCAGCTGAGGAAACTGAACTCGCGCCCGGTCACCTCTTCGTAGATCCCCATAAAAATCACGTTCGGTGGCGTACCCAGCGGGCTGCCGACGCCGCCGAGGCTGGCGGCATAGGCAATACCCAGGATCAACGCCACGGTGAGACGATGATTGTCGGCGCGGGACAGAATCGCCAACGCGATAGGCAGCATCATCAGAGTGGTGGCGGTATTGGAAATCCACATACTGAGAAGACCCGCTGCCAGCATGAATCCCAGCACCAGCCGCCGCCCACTGGAGACACCCACCAGCCTCAGCATGTACAGCGCCAGCCGCTCGTGCGCACCGCTTTTTTCAAGCGCCTTGGAGAGCATGAACGCCCCCATCAGCAAAAGGATCACATGGCTGCCGAGGGATGACGCCACCAGTTTGTGGTCACCCACACCAAACAGCGGCAACAATACAAATGGCACGATGGAGGTGGCGGGAATCGGCAATGCCTCGGTAATCCACCATATTACGGTAAGCAGAGTAATGGCCGCGGTGACCGCCGGCAGATAGGGCATACCGAGTGTCGCCAGCAGAGCGTAACCGCCCACCGCCATTACCGGTCCGAGGAATACAAACAGGTTTCTGGACATGATCAATCCTGCGGCTCAGCGACAGGTTCTGGAACCGGTGTCGCCACGGGAACTGCATCGGCGGTACGCCGGCGCAGCAGGAACCTGGCCGGCTCCCAGGCGGGGCTTGGCGAGCCTTCGGCATTCCGCTCATTGACGTTCCAACACCGGACAAGCACGTGGATTCCATTTTCAGCGCGGGAAAAATTCAGCGTGGCGAAATTATTGTCGGAGATATACCCAAGGATTTTTCTGCGGAAATTTCCGGCCCGCAAATATTCAACCGCGGCGCGGATGCCCGTTATGGGCCTGTCCGGGAAAATCTCCAACGCGGTACTCGGCTTGTCGCCTGCGCTCGGTAGGCAGGAAAGCGGTGTCGATACCACTTCCACCACCTGCTTTCCATTCAATTCCATCCTCGCGAGACGGCTGTAGTGCACGTCGCCCGCCAGTATTACCACATCCTGTGAGCAGTCGTGCAGCGCCTGAACCAGCGGTTGGTACTGGCTGCTGTCCGCCAGAGAATGATCCCCCAACCCCAATTTGACACGCCATGCGGTAAAGGATTTTTTAAACCGATGGATGAAACTTCCACCCTTGCGCAGATGCCAGTGAGTCAACAACGGCATCGGCAACACGAGTACACCGGGACAGGTGAGTCCCCTCAACCAGTCGCAAGCGCGCTGAAGCGTCTCGTCATCGGTAAACTTCGCGTTGTAGCCTTCCTTTCGCTGCAGGTAGGTATCCAGGTAGAAAAACGCCAGTTCATCACCGATGGCAAACTCGCCGGAGGCATTTCCGGCGGGTAACTGGTAGGCGTCAAACAGCGCACGCGCGCTCGCTTTCCAGGTTTCCCGGAGACTCGCGATTCTTAGCCCCCAGAAAAATCCCGGCGGGTTCGGATAATCGTTCCAGAACTCATGATCACCAGCGAGAAAATGGTGATTACCGGAGCGGAGCAAACGGTGCAGTCCCCTGCTCCAGTTACTGCGATATTCCTCAGTAAAAATCCGCTCCAGCTCCGCTTTGCCTTCCGCGCTGTTCAGTGCCGCCAGGCGCAGGGATTTGATAATGCTGAGACCGGGAATGGGCGCGAATCCCCAACCGGAAGTGGCCACAGCGGTATCCAGATACACCTGGTCCCCCCCCAGAAACGACACGTCCGGCCGGCAGTCCCGCGGCAGCGCATCAAAGGCCGCCCCCAATGCACCCTTGTCTTCATTTCCATAGAAGCAAGAGCCATACCAGACGCTGAAGCCATCGTCGAGGTTGCGCGGGCGCGCACGGCACTCGGCGTCCGCAAGTTCGCGTTCGCCTTTATCAGTCGTCGCCCACAGGGAAAAGAGATAGCGGCGGCCCGCAATTACCGGGAGCAGCAGCACGGTGTAACGCAGTGAAGGGGCCACTCGATCCAGCACCACCGGGAAATCCACGCTGCAGGTTCCGCCGTCCGGAAGGTCGTCCACCCCCAGCAGTGTGCGGCGTACCCACAGCTGCTCGGGCAACGCTTCGCCATGGGCCCCCACCCACAACTGCAGGCGCCCCTCGGTGCCGTACCCGTGGGGTACCAACATGAACTCCGAATTGGTCGAACTTATCTCCACAACCCCAACCCCTGACATTCCTGTCTGTTTTTCATTTTTTTAATGCGTACCGCACGACGGTACGGGCGCGCCAATGGTCGCAGAATCTCACCGAAGGTCAACATGAGCGCCAATGACCCGACGGTTACGGTAAACTTGCGGACCATGGAATTTGCAGGGACTCGGCTTTGGAAACGTTCTTCGCGATTATTCTGGTCGCCATCCTCATCTGGGTAGTGCCGATGGCGTGGCAGCGCGTGCGCCGACGCTATCTGCGCTCACGCCCACTCACCCGGCAACAGCTCTCGATACTGGCAGACCGCCTCACGCTCTACCGCTATTTACCGGAGGAGCGCCAGAAAGAGCTGCAGCGCAATGTGAGCCTGTTCCTGCAAGAAAAGGAGTTTGTCGGCTGCGACGGGCTCGCGATTAGCGAAGAGATGCGGGTGGTGATTGCCGCACATGCCTGCCTGTTGTTGTTGGAGCGGGATAACAACTGCTACCCGGATCTCTACACGGTACTGGTCTACCCGGACGCCTATGTAGCGGAGGAAACCCATTACGACGGCCACATTCAATCGACTCATCTGAGCGCGCGCGCCGGCGAGGCGCATTACCGTGGGCCGGTGGTGCTGTCATGGCGGGATCTGCAGGAGGGGTTAGCCCACCCGGAACGGGGGCACAATGTGGCGATTCACGAGTTTGCCCACAAGCTGGACGAAGAGGATGGCTATGTGGACGGGAGGCCGCCATTTGCGAAAAGCGCCGACGGCAAGAACTGGGCGCCGGTGATGCGCGAGGCGTTCGCCGAGCTGCGCCAGCGGATTCACGCGGAACATGTGGGCGCGGGACTTCGGATGGAAAACGGCGAGACACCGCCTTCGCTGCGCGACAACTCCGTGTTGGACACGTACGGCGCCCAGTCCCCAGCAGAATTCTTCGCAGTGGCCACCGAGGCCTACTTTGTTATTCCAACGGCGATGGCTGCGACACACCCGGTGCTGTATCGCGAGATGCAAAAATTTTACCGAACAGATCCTGCCGCACTGCTGCGTGGAAGTCGTCCGGCCGGTTGATGTCGCAATTGATGGCCGGATCCGGAACTTCCACATCGTGGACCGCATCGCTGTAGATGCGCAGTACCTTTTCAACGCCGGTGCGGCGCAGGCGCGAAAGAGCCGTGAGATAACGCCGGCCAACGGCTATCGGATAGCCGCGGGTACCCGCGCACACGGGCACGCAAATGCGGTCCTCCTGCACCGAGCGCAACAGGGTCACGAGGGTTTCCTGCTCCACGAATGGCATATCCCCCAGACACACCAGAATGGCTTTGGGGTTGCTTCCCTGGCGCTGCAGCTGCTCCACACAGGACGCGAGGCTCGCGCCGATGCCCACCGGCCACACCGGAGCGTGAAGCACCTGCACCGGCATCTTGCTGAGGCCGTTGGCGATAACCGGATCGCGTGCGCGGATGACCACCTGAATCCGGGTATCTTCGAGAGAGGAAGCCGCCGCCATGGCGGTCTGCAGGGTGCGCAGCAGCATGGGCTCGCCCTGAATACTGGCGAGACGCTTGTCACTGCCAAAGCGATGGGAGTAACCGGCGGCCAGAACAACGATCGCATATTCCATTTCGTTTTTTCCCATCGTTTTTTATCACGGATTTAAAGCGTTTATTTTTTATAGCCGGTCAGTAATCCTTCTTCCACTGCAGCTCGACACTTCCGCCGCCGCTTTCCTCGTTATCGGATGATTTGATATCCAGGCGCAGATTTTTGCGCAGTTCGATCTGCATTTCCGCCCGCCAGGGATTCAGGGGGTCGGTGCTGCGTTGCAGCTCCAGGTAGATACGGCTGGTGATGTATTTACCAAGGCTGAGAGCATACTGATCCTCACCGCTCTCGGTGGACTCGGATTCGAAGTCCAAGGTATCCAGACCCACCAGGTCGCGGGTACTGGCGAGGGGGTCGAAACCGGTATTCCCGGTTTGCAGCGTACGCACCACACTGACCAGACGCACCGCCTGTAACGGAGAGATATCCGTGAGGGACTTGCCGAACAGCAACTGCGCGAAAATCTCATCCTGAGCCGCCGCGGGGTTGGAGCTGAATTCGATTTTCGGATTGTCGGTCGTGCCGGAAATTTCCGCTGTAATCTCGCCTTCCGGATAGGTGTGCACCCCCTTCACATAAATCGCCGCCACATTGTTTTCAAACTGTACCTGCCCCTCCTGCAGCTCGAACTTCTTGCCGAGCAGGTCGAACTTGCCACGCACGATGGTAAGCGTGCCGGAGGCCTGCGGGTCGGCGGCGGTGCCGGCAATTTCCACCTTGCCTTTCAGGTTGGAATCAAGCCCCAGACCACGCACATAGGATTGCTGATCGAGCACGATCTCAAGCGCCAGGGCGACATTGCCCATAAACGGTGAGCTCTCTTCCTGCTCGCCACCATCTACCTGCACTTCGATGACGTCGATTTCCGGCACACTGCTGCCGATAAAATGCTCCACCTGCACCGCGAGCGGTCGCAGATTCAGTGATCCCGCGAGCAATGCGTCCTCGGTATTTCCCGTGAGGCGCATTTCACCAGTGAACGCGCCCTTGGCACCGGGCATATTGAGCAGATGCGCATTGCGAGCCGTCATGGAAAAATTCAGCGCCGGTGGCGCAGGCGCATTGAAGGTCACCGCACCGGCAAGGTCTACCCGTCCGCGGTCACCATCCCGCGCGCTGGCCTCCACGATACGCCAGGCATCCGGCGTAAGATCGGCGGCGAACACAACATCGGTCAGACGCGTGTTACTGGGGCGGTGTTCGTAATACCCGCCCTGCAGGTTGATCTTGCCTCGGGCGTTGGGCGCTGCGGTGGTGCCATCCGCCACCAGATTGAAGTCCAGCCGGCCGCGCATGGTGTGGATTTCCGGGTCGAAGAAGCCCCCGAGCGCCGCCAGGTCGGCGGTGCCGTTTGCCTCGAGATCTACAGGCAACGGCGGCGATTCACCCGCCGGCTTCTCGCGGAAAAGCTGTTCGAGGATCGGCGCAATCGCGAGTGTGGCCCGGGCGTCCGCCGCAGTACGGTTGCCGTGACTGGCGTCCAGATCCATATTCAGGTCGCCGTCACTGGTTTGCCACTTCAGTGACAGGGTCAGTGGTGACTGCACCAATGCGTCGTCCCGCAACGCAGGCGCGCGACCACTGATGCGGAGTTCGCCGGCGAGGTCCGGATCTTTCGGTGTACCGCGGGCTGTCGCTACGAGGTTCAGTTCGCCACTGTCGCTGATGTCCGCGCTCAGCCACTCCTCGAAATCCGCCAGTACCGCCTGAGCACGCAACTCCAGATCCAGCGACTGCGCACTCAGACTGCCGTCGGCGGTCAGCTGGTTGCGCCCGGCCCAAAGCAGCTTTACTTCCGACAGCATGATCTGGGCCTTGCCATAGCTCACATCCCCCTGCACCTGCCACGGCTCGCCGCGATATTCGCCAAGACCAAGGATATTGGCGGTGGCCTCCGGGTCGCTGAACGAACCGGTAAACTGGCCATCGATACTGAGTTCCCCACGCAGCGAGGGCGGCAGCTCCACACCCGCGAGGCGCGCGAGGCGTAGCGGAATATTGCGCCCCGCCACGCTGCCATTGGCGCGCTGGGCCCTGGGCTCCACCACACCATTCAATTCCAGCCAGGCGGTGCCGCGCTGGCGCGCCTGCTCCGAATCTGCCGCCAGCGCTGCCGCGCCGGTGACAGGTTGGCGGGACTGCGCCACCCGTTCACGGGACTGCTCCAGGGGATAATCCGTGCCCGGCTCACGCACATCATCCGGCCGCAGTGACTGATCAACAGTGTGATCGGCCGCTGCCGCGGCACGCGCGGCAGCGGTGTAGAGATCCAGACGCAGACGGTCGAAGGTGATGGCTTCGGCCGTACCGGCGGCGCCGCCGCGCAGGCGGTAGCGGTACTCACGGTACTCGCCGTCGGAGGAAAGGCGCGCGGACATTTTAGGGTTATCCCAGGGGCCGTTTACCGAAACGACCGCATCCATACTGACCTCGGTACCCTCGTCCACCGGCAGCCCGAACTGCTCCGCGGGCTTAACCCCCCGTGCGGCCACATCCAGCTGGAATTGCAACTCCTTGCCTTGCACATCGACCTCGCCGCTGCCGCTTACCCTGACACCCTCGCCTTCCAGCAGCAGATCGCTCACCGCAAACCTGTTCAGATCGCCCTCGGCCTTGCCCTGCAAACGGGTCCGCAACTCGCGGTATTGCACATCGCTCTCGAGCTTTACGCCGAGGCGCGGATTCTTCCAGGGACCGGCCGCGGTCACCTGCAGATTCCCGATCGCGCCATCCAGTTCCGGGGGGATTTCGAGTTCCTTGGTCTCCTCAAAAGCGGCGAGAATCCGGCGGATCTCCATAAACGGCAGTTGCGCAACCTGCGCTTTCAGGTCGATGGCTTCACTGCCGACATCCACATCGCCGCTGATCTCCAGCTGAGCTTTTGCCACCCGCAGGCGCGCGGTGCGCAGGTAGATCTTGTCGCCAATGGTTTCCACGTCGCCGGTAAGGTGCAGCGGTTGCTTCTGATAGGACGTTTGGAGCTCCAGGGTGCCATCTGCATTAGGCAGTGCCAATGGTCCCTTCAGCGCGAGATCCGCCGACAGCCAGCCACCCTGCAGGTAGTCCTGCCAGGGCTGGGAGATGGCCACGGGCAGGCGGTTCAGCAGCAACTTGAGATCCATTTCCTCGCCGTTGATGTGGCCGCGAATGCTGTGACGGGTATCGTCCACGGTAAGTGTCAGATCGTCGGTGGCGGCAGACCACGGCGACAGCACCAGGTCCGCGCTACCGCCAAGTCCGAAACGGTGCTCCACCAAGGGCAGGGAAAAGTGTTCGACGGTGACCCGCAGTCGTTGTTCACCCGGTTCTTTTTCGCCGGTAAATTGCAGCAGGAATTTTCCGTCCGCATCGAGGTTTTCCCCCTCGGGCAGCATCAACCTGCGCGGTAAAAAGCCGCCCGCCAGCTCGCTCGCAGACAGGGTAATGGCGTACACGGTATCGCTCTGCATCCGGCCCTCGAGCCGCAGATGCATCTGGTGATGCGCTTCTTCCTCCGGCACTTCGGCAATATCCAGAGTCAGCGCGGACGCCCGCTCCGGCCAGCGATAGCTGCCCTCTCCATTCACAGCCACCATCGGAATATCCTCGAAATCCCCGTCGATGACCGTGAGCTGCGCTACCGACAGGCGTTCAAGCCAGATGGCGGGCACACGGGGAGCACCGGTGTCGCTCCCGGCATCATCCTTCTCATCGCTCCCGTGGGCTTCGAGATATTCTCCCAGCAGTGTGTTGTCGAACAGCAGTGTCTGCGCACTCAACTCGGGAATATGGATCTGGCTGTGCCACAGTTTCGGTATATCCAGATGCAGGGTCAGCTGGCGCGCCTCCGCCACAGACCGGTCTTTGTAGCGCACCTGCAACAATTCGAAGTACCAGCGCCCCAATTGCGGGCTGCGTAATCCCTGGGCGTCAATTTTCAGGTCGGGCAGATAGTGGCGGGCAATGGCCAGACCGCTGTTGGTCAGGGCGACGCGTCCGGTTTCCGTGCCCACCAGAAAAATGGCCCCCAGCAGCGGCAGTAAAAATGCCGTGGCCATCAGGGTCAGACGCGGTGCACGCGGCCAGTGCCAGCGTCTGCGTTCGGGGGCGGCAGGTGGGGTCGACTCAGACATGATCAGAACGCCTGCCCCAGGCTCACATATACCTGGTAACTGCTGTCATCCAGGTCCTCACGCCGATCCAGGGGGAACGCGATATCCAGGCGCAGGGGAGCGAACGATGTCATATAGCGCACACCGATACCCGCCCCCCAATAGAGGTCATCGAAACTCGGCTGCGGATCGGCATAGGCGTTACCGCCGTCCAGGAACAGCACCCCGCCCCACGTCTCGGTAAAGCGGAAACGGCCCTCAAACGACACTTCGCTGAGACCGCGCCCACCGATGGGATCGGACAGAGTGGGCGGCGCGCCGGCCACCTTGGACGGAATCAACCGCCGCGGCCCCAGTGCCTGGTAGGCGTAGCCGCGCACAGAACCGCCGCCACCGGCATAGAAGCGTTCGTCCGCGGGAATATCCAGATTGTCGATCCCGCTGATCACCCCCGCCTTGATGCGCACTGCCAGAGTAGGGTCGTAACGGACTTCTTCCGCGGTGAGATAACCCGTGGCCACCAGAGTATTTTTCACAAAGCGGGTGCCGGTACCCTTGAGGTCGAAATAGGGTTTGATCTCCAGCGCCACGGTGGCGCCGCGATGGGCGTCCAGCAGGTTGTCGGTGGTATCTATTTTCATGCCGACAGGGAACGCCAGCAGGTTGTAATTTTCGCTTTCCTCGCCCTCTTCCTGCACATCGCTGAACTTCAGCTCGCCACCGATACTGAACGTGCGATGTTTGGTGTGACGGCGGGAAAGGGTTCCGCCAAAGGTGATGGCCTCGGACTGATAGGATTCACGGTCTTCGTTGGACGCTTCCGCTTTGGCGGTAAAGTCCTGGTCATCACGAAAAAAACGCGGCACCAGCAGTTCGCCCTTGAGAGACTGCGTAATTTCACTGACCCGGGTTTCCACCTCGATTTTTTCGCCGCGCCCCAGGATATTGCGGTGCTCCCAGCCGGCGGAGACACCCGCCCCTTCGTCTGAGTCGTAACCGACACCGAAGCGCACGGTACGGTGTTTGCGTTCGATCACCAGAAAGGTGATATCGACGACACCTTCCTGCGGCTCAGACACCTCCGCGTTCACACCGGCAATCAGGTTTGTGCGCAACAGGCGTAATTTCGCGGCATCCAGCTTAGTGCGGCTGAAACAGTCTCCGGGCTTCATTTGCAGGCGCTTGCGCAGAAACTCGTCTTTTACGGTTTCCACGCCCTCAACATACACCTGCCCGACATGTACCTCCGGGCTCTTGGCAACGCGGTATTCAAGGCGCGCGGCGTGCTCACTGTGAATCACCGTCGCCTTGTAGGTTACGTTGACGTTGAGCAGGCAGGCGTTTTCCGCAAGATAGGTCTCAATCTTCTTCACGCCTTCGGTAACTTTTTCCGCCTCCAGCGGGTCACCTTCCTGCAGCCCCACGCCGGGGAAGCCCGCCTTCAAGTGCTGCGGCATGCGCACACTGATGGATTTGATACGGAACTGTTGCCCGGGCGCCACGCGATAGAGGATCTCACCGTCGGTTACGGACTGGCGCACACGGCCATCGTAATAGCCGCGGGAGCGCAGCAGCTTCTCCAAGGTACCGCGCTCGTAGCGCGCCACATCCAGTGGATCGTCGTAGGACTTGAGGACACTGCTGGATTTGCGCTGTTCGTTGACTTTTTCGCGCAACCAGTCTTGCAACTCGCGGTTTTCCGGTACGCGAATCTTGAATTTTGGGAGACTGTCAAAAAAAGGCAGCGCGGTACCGTGCTGCGGCACAAGCAGTAACAGTGCCGCCAGCAGGGCCGCCATGAAAATGGATGGAAATACCGCTCTGGGAGCGAAGGGAAAATCGCGCAACGTTACAACCCGCTCTACAACCCACTTGCCAGTCTTCATCACTGCGACGCGTTTGGAGAGATAAAGTTGCGAACGCTGCCGCAACTTTACCGGTCTTTACACCGGTGCAGCGCCCCGCTCACACAGGGTCGCCCTCGCCATTCCGTCGACACATTCAGCGCCCGGGTACCCCCGGGGTGCCGGCGCGCTCCATCAGTGGGTTGCAATTCTTGATGATAACCCGCCCCTCCAGAAGGTTGCCTTTGGAATACTCGCTGAAGATGCACTCGTTGGTGCGGGGGTCGAAGTTCTCCACCCACAGGTTGTCGTCTTTCCAGGTAGCGCCCAGGTGCCGCTGCCCCTCCGGCACACTGATGCGCATGACGCCGCCAAAGCGCTTTACGAACACCTGCTCGAAATGGAAGTAGTACGCGAGCCATGCGGCAAGAAAGATAATGGCTGCAACGATTGCGCCCTTGCCAAGGCTGCCCAGGCGGCCACCGGCAAACAGGCTCAGTACGATCAGGGCGATAACAGCGGCCCAGTACAGGTAGGTAATCATGCTTATCTTCCGTGACGTTATTGGTTTACGGGATTGTTTTACTTTACTGGATAGGTTCAGGGCACCTTTTTTGCTTCCAACAGGGTAGCGCAGAATAGCTGGCGCGGCATAGCACCGAAATCGTTCGGTGGGATGAAAGGAATGAAATAAGCAGCCGGTGCGGTACACCGGCTGTGTTTCAAGCGTTCGCCTCTTTCGTCGGAACTGGTAGGGTCACCCCTCTGCCAGTTCTGGCAGGCTCTCGAACAGCTTCAGCGCCTCCGGATTTGCAAGCGCCTCCTGGTTTTTGACAGGCTTCCCGTGCACCACGTTGCGCACCGCCAACTCGACGATCTTGCCGCTGATCGTGCGGGGAATGTCCGCCACCTGGATCACCTTTGCCGGCACGTGGCGCGGCGTGGTATTGGCGCGGATGGTGGCGCGAATTTTCTGAATCAGCTCGTCGTCCAGTATCAGCCCCTCACGCAGCACAACAAACAGCACCACACGCACGTCATCGCGCCAGTCCTGACCAATACAGATACTGTCCAGCACTTCTTCCACCTTCTCCACCTGACGGTAGATTTCCGCAGTACCGATGCGCACGCCACCCGGGTTCAACACGGCATCGGAACGGCCGTAAATGATCACGCCACCGTGTTCAGTGATTTCCGCATAGTCACCGTGGGCCCAAACACCGGCCCAGCTGTCAAAATAGGCCCCGTGATACTTACTGCCGTCGGGATCGTTCCAGAAGCCTATGGGCATGCAGGGGAAGGACGTGGCGCACACCAACTCCCCCTTCTCTTCCCGGACCGGTTTGCCATCATCGCTCCACACCTCCACCGCCATCCCGAGGCCGCGACACTGTAGCTCTCCGGGGTATACCGGCAGCGTCGGATTACCGAGGGCGAAACAGGAGATGATGTCAGTGCCACCGGAAATGGAGCTCAGACATACATCGGACTTGATGTCGCGGTATACGTAGCGGAACCCCTCGTGGGCGAGCGGTGAGCCGGTAGAAAGGACAGCGCGCAGGCGCTCGAGACGATGACTCTCCCGCGGCTTGCACCCGGCCTTCTCCAGAGCGGCAATATATTTGGCACTGGTGCCGAATACGCTGATATTTTCCTCGTCCGCCATATCCCACAGGCACTGGGCCGCGGGATAAAACGGCGAGCCGTCGTAGAGCACCAGAGTGGCGCCACAGGCGAGACCGCTCACCAGCCAGTTCCACATCATCCAGCCGCAGGTGGTGAAGTAGAAGAGGGTATCATCGCGGGAGATATCGGTGTGCAGACGGTGTTCCTTGATGTGCTGCAACAGCGTGCCACCAACCCCATGCACAATGCATTTGGGTACTCCGGTAGTACCAGAGGAATACATGATATAGAGCGGATGATTGAACTCGGTCTGCTCGAAGGTGAGCGGGCGCGCCGGCGCTTTCGCTACAAACTCATCCAGGGTAACGGCACGAGCGAGGCCGGCGATGTCGGTGGCCGTCTGCTCCGGCGAGCGGGCCACAGGGACCACCACCAACTGCCGGATGGAGTTGATCTGTTCGACGATCTGCTCCAGGCGCGGCAGCGAGTCAATCACCTTGCCGTTGTAGAAATAGCCCTCGCAGGCGAACAGGACTTTCGGCTCCACCTGACCGAAGCGGTCCAGCACACCGTTGATGCCAAAGTCCGGGGAGCAGGAAGTCCAGATAGCGCCGAGACTGGTGGTCGCGAGCATGGCCACCACGGTATCGATGATGTTGGGCATAAAGCCCGCCACCCGGTCGCCCTTGCCCACACCCGCACTTGCCAGTGCCGCAGCCAGCTGTTCCACCTTTCCAAACAGCTCGCGATAGCTGAGTTCGCGGCGGCGGCCGTTTTCCAGCCGCTCGATCAATGCCGCTTTGTCATCGCGAAAGCGCAGCAGGTTTTCAGCGAAATTCAGCCGAGCTTCAGGGAACCACTCGGCGCCAGGCATAACGTCTTTACCGAGAATCCGGTCTCCCCGGGCACTGGCGATGACCTCACCAAAAGCCCACAGATGGCTCCAGAACTGCTCGCGGTTGTCCACCGACCACTGGTACAGAGCGTGATAATCCGGCAGCGCCTGCTGGTGCAGTTCGTTGATCTGGCGGCGAAACTGATCCATCTGGGTGGCGGCGACGGCCGCATCGGTGGGTTGCCACAGTGGCTGTACGGGATTGCTCATCTCGGCTGCATCTCTCTATTTTGCGTTATTGCCTGCGCTGATCACCCGCCCCCGAATCCGAGTTTGCGGGCCTGATAATGGTTGACCATTATTCGCGCTCTCGCCATGTGAACAATCATGCCTTGGTCTGACACTTAAGACTAATTTAAACTTATTAATAATTATTAAATTTTACTTAACAATATTTGAGCGCGAGGATTTGTGAGTACGACCATAAAACAGCTGCGTGCATTCGTCGCGGTGGCGAAAACACGCAGTCTCGCCGAGGCCAGCGCCCAGCTGCATGTCTCCCAGCCGGCCATTTCCATCGCCATCCGCAGCCTGGAGGAATCCCTTGGCGGCGCCCTGTTCAGTCGCGACGCCCGCCAGCTGGTGCTCACGCCCGAGGGCGTGGCGTTTGTCGAGCGCGCCCAGCAATTGCTGTACAACTGGGACAACACCCTGGATGCGGTGCAACAGCGCTTCCGCCTGCAACAGGGGCAGCTTTCCATCGCCGCCATCCCCGCGTTTGCGCTGAATCAGCTGCCAGAGCTGCTACAGGAGTTTCACCGGCGGCACCCGAGTATCAATATTGTTCTGGAAGACATCGTGATGGAGCGGGTGGTGAACGCGGTACAGGAGGGGCGCGCGGAGCTGGGCATCAGCTTCCGTCCGGACGATCTCGGCAACCTGAGTTTCACCCCCATCGGCGACGACCGTTTCGTCGCCGTGCTGCCACCGGGCCACTTACTGCAGCGCAGGAAAGTACTGCGCTGGCAAGATCTTGTGGGCGAACCATTCATCGCCATGAACCGGGGATCAGCGGTGCGCCGCTGGACAGACACAGCATTTGCACAGAGCCAGCAACAAGGTGCACAGCCGCGGCTACTGTGCGAAGCCAACCAGCTCAGCACCATCGGCAGACTCGTACAGACCGGACTGGGCGTGAGCGCGGTACCCAGCCTGTGCGAACGACAGATGCAGTCCTACGGCCTGACCTGCAAGCCTTTGAGTGAACCCGTGATAGCCCATCCGGTAGGTATCCTCGCACGCGAGGCCGGCGCACTGTCCACGCCTGCGCAGGCCTTTTTATACCTGGCGCTCGACACCGGTCTCTGAACGCGCGCGCAAAAGACTGCGAATATTCTCCAGCAGATCCCAGGCGGTAATCGCGATGACTATACCCACCGCCACCTGCCAGCTCCCCTGGCTCGGCTGCCAGACCTCACCGCTACGCCACTCCAGGGAAAATGGCGTGTTCAGGCTGAGCAGAAACGCCAGCATCACCAGCCAGTAAATATTCAACGCCGCATCGGACAGCAGCCGCGAGCGCGTCCAGAACGGAGAAAAAAGTTTATACAGCGACATCAAGACACTGGCACCAAGCGCAATATTGAGCCACGGCAACAGCGCGGATAATTCCGCGGACAAAACAAGCGACGAATGCTCCCCAGTGCCGGGCACCAGCCAGACATCGTTCAACCACGCCATCGTCAGCAGTGTCACCACAAATTCCACGGACGAATCAAACCGCTTTATACGCCGACCGTGATCGATCACATTTGGCATGGTGCGGGGGTTCCAGTTGGCAAACACCTTTCGATAGCTGAACCCTTCCCCAGCGAGATAAAACACCAGTGTCACCCACGCAAATGCGTGAATACCTCCCTCATACAGGCCCGCGAGCCAGCCCACTGCAGCGGACAGCAGCTTCGGATGCTCATCCGTATACAGAGCCCCCACCGCGCCGATGGCACTGACGGTCGCGATCACCAGCAGTGTCCATTTCAATACCTGCAGGTACAGGGGAAACAGCGGCTCGCTCACCAGGGTGCGGCGGGGCTGGTACCCGGCAGCAACTGCCATCGGATGCCCCTTTCGCTGTAACAGCCGGAGAATGTCCGATTCCATGGGCGCGCGACCGAGAGACGCTTCGAGCTCATCTCGCTGATCCTGTAGATCGGAATAGAGTTCATTTCCCGCGTCTTCCCGCAGACGCGCCGGCAAGTAGGTACGAACATTGTCCACATAGCGCTGCAGCCAATCGGTGTGAATTGCCATTCCCTTCGACTCCTTATTCATATCCAACATCAATTGCTTTCCGCCAGCTGGTCGATAACCCCGTTGAGACCCGACCATTCGCTGCGCATGGCGGCGAGCGCAATCTCGCCACCGCGGTCAATTCGATAAAACCGTCGCTTGCGCCCTTCCTCCTGCTGCCAGTGGCTGTTCAGCAGACCCTGCTCTTCCAGTCGGCGCAACAGTGGGTACAGCGTGCCCTCGTCGATATCCAGCCCTCGCATCGCCAGTTTTTTCCGCAGGGAATAACCGTAGTGCGGCTCGCGCAGCGCCAACAGCACCGCCAGGGTAAGCGCCCCCCGGCGCACCTCCATCACCAGCCTGTCGAGTTTTTCCGGCGCATCCGTCATTCTTCCCACCCATACTGTGCGTTACACAGTATTTACTGTGCACCACACAGTAACAGGATGCAAGGGGGACACGCGACATAAATGGCCAGGCATGCCGGAACGACATCGGACGCAAGTAATGAGAAAGCCTGGAATCTAGGCGGGAAGCCGGGTGCAGCAAATCTGCCACCCAGAAAAAACGAAACCGGCCACAAGGCCAGTTTCGTTGGGGGCTATTTAGAAGCTCAGTGTACGCAAGAGCTCAGTGTGCGGTCGCCCGCAACATCCAGGCCGTTTTCTCGTGCACACGCATGCGGTCAGATACCAGTGCAATGGTGGATTCGTCATCCCCGGCCTGTGCAGCCTTGAGTACGTCGCGACAGGTTTTCACTACCTGTTCGTGCCCCTGCGTCAGAATACGCACCATTTCTTCGGCAACGGGTACGTCCTCCACCTCCTTGATGGAACTGAGTTCAGCAAATGCCTTGTAGGTCCCCGGGGCAACGACATCCAGGGTGCGAATGCGCTCGGCGATATCATCTACCGCAACGGACAGCTCGGTGTACTGCTCCTCGAACATCAGGTGCAGTTCACGAAACAGCCGACCGGTGACATTCCAATGAAAATTGTGCGTCTGCAGATACAGGGTGTAGGTATCCGCCAGCAGGCCTTTCAATCCCTGGGCAATTTTTTCGCGGTCTTTGGCACCAATTCCGATATCTATATTGCTCATCAGCAACCTCTTGCTTGGCTCGGGTTCATTCCTTTAACCGATTGCGCCGGACCTATCATCTTCGGTCCGGCGCCGCCGGGTTGTTCAATCAACGGATGACAGCTGTGCGCCGCGATCCATTGATGACATCAGGTCAGACAAAATACTAAGGTCAAAACTCGGCATTCAAACCCCGAAGGCCATTGGCTGTGAATATCCGGTCAATAGCCCAGACCAATCACCAGCCGCAGTCCCGGCCCTTATTCTGCTCCTGCAGGTACACCATCAGCGGCTGGAAGTAATCCACGATGGCGGAGGCGTCGAGCTCGCGCTGGCCGGTCAGTGCTTCCATCGCATCCGGCCACGGCTTGCTGGCGCCCATGGCGAGCATATCGCGCAGTTTCTTGCCAGCCGCTTCATTTTTGAAAATCGAGCAGCGGTGCAGCGGGCCGGTCTCCCCGGCCGCTTCACACAACGCGCGATGGAACTGGAACTGCTGGAGGCGCGCAAGGAAATAACGGGCGTACGGGGTGTTGCCGGGGATATGGTATTTGGCACCCGGGTCGAAGTTCGCTTCACTGCGCGCCACCGGCGCCTGGATACCCTGGTACTCTTCCCGCAGTTTCCACCACGCCTTGTTGTAGTCACCGGGCTTCACTTCACCGTTGAACACCTGCCAACGCCACTTGTCCACCAACAGACCGAAGGGCAGGAAGGCAATCTTGTCCAGCGCCTGCTGCATCAGGTAGCCGATATCCTTGTCCTCGCCGGGAATCTCGTCCATCAACCCGATTTCCTTCAGATATTTCGGTGTGATGGACAGCGCGATGGTGTCACCCACGGCCTCATGGAAACCGTCGTTGGCGCCCTCCTTGTACAAAAACGGTTGCTGATTGTAGATACGCTGGTAGAAGTTGTGCCCCAACTCGTGGTGCACGGTAATCAGATCCTCTCCGGTCTTGTTGATGCACATCTTGATACGGATGTCGTCTTTACCGTCGAGATTCCACGCGCTCGCATGACACACCACATCGCGGTCCTGCGGTTGCACAAACTGGGAGCGCTCCCAGAAGGTTTCCGGTAGCGGCTTGAAGCCGAGGGAGGTGAAGAACTTCTCCCCCACCTTCACCATATCCTGCTCACTCATACCGGAATCGACGACCAGCTGGGTGAGGTCGTAGGGCGCTTCCATATCGTCATCTTTAACGATGTCGTAGATGTTGCCCCACTCCTGAGCCCACATATTGCCCAGGAGATGCGCGGGGATCTTGCCGCTGGCGGGCGCTACGTCGTCGCCATAATGCTCATTCAGCTTCGCACGCACATGACAGTGCAGTGCTTCATACAATGGCTTGACCTTGTTCCATTGGGCATCCATATCGGCAGCGAAGTCATCTGCGGGCATATCGTACTTGGATCGCCACATAACACTGAGGTTGTCGTACCCCAACTCCTTGGCACCGGCATTACCGATTTCCACCTGGCGTTCGTACAGCGGTTTCATCGGTGGCGCCACCTTGCGCCAGCCAACCCACAAATCCTTCAACAGTTTTGGATCACGGCTATTGGCCATCATCTGGCCCATTTCGGTCAGGGTGTAACACTTGCCTTTTTCGCTGCCGGCACTCTCTTCCGGACAGTATTTACCAGCGCCATACATGCCCTGCATTTTTGAGCCGATCTGGGCCAGCTCCGCGGTCAGTTTGGGGTCATTCGGCGCGGGGAATACCAGGCCCTGCTTCAGCATGGTGAGCATGCGACGGGTTTCCGGGTCCAGATTTACCGCGTCAAACTTGGCCGCTTCCTGGGCCAGCTCCACCGCCAGCGAGGTGTAACGTTCAACCGCCAGCGCCTCGGTGTACTGGGAGTCCACGTTGATATAGGTGGAAGCAAGCCAGCTGGCATGACTCACCTCTTCCGCCATTTTCTCCAGTCGCTCCTGCGCGCTCTGTAAAAATGCTTTGGCGTCTTCCGCGTCGAGTGCATCCGCATTACTTCCGGCCTGGGCCACGGTTCCAGCGGCAATGCTGTCTGCACCATAAGAAACTTTTGCAGCGGAAGTGGATGCGGGTCCCGGCTGGGCTCCGGCTTCCTCGCTACCCCTGTCACATCCTGCTGCGGCCAACGCGGCCACGGCAACTACCAACGCGAGCTTTTTCATCGGCATCCTCTGGTCAATTTTTCGAATTATCTGCTGAGCGAGCCCCGGGAACGGGGAGAAAAAAATTGAATTGCTGTCGCCGTTTATAGCACAGGCGCCAACTCCGGCGAGACGATACCGCGCTGCACCAATGCACATCGGCACAAAATTCCCCTTATGCCCGGGGATTTGGAGAATTGTATTGCAAAGGTAAACCGAACAGCATCCACGGCGACGAAACGGCGAACAGAAACTGAACGCATCAGAGCCAGCCAGCGAGAGGACGTACACGGATAAATAGAAAGCGCGAAGGCGAAGGGAGGAGTTGGAGGCAGCCCAACCAGCACACCCCCGGCACATGATGTCACTGCTACCGTTGCTCCCTTCCGGGCCTGGCGGGGTTCACAGCTGATCATTGCGAGGAGACCGGAAGGGCCGCCATCACGCTACGAGCACCCAGACTGCGGCTGCCATGCTCGAAGAGGGCGCGATTATAGAGACTCCAGGCGCCAGGTGCCAGCCCCAATTCCGGTTTCACGATTTCCCCGTGCAAAAACCCCGCGGCCACGGTCAACTAAAGCCCTCAAATGGCTATACTGTGCCCCGCCCAGAACCGGGCATAGATGTCACTGTTATCCGGAATCAATATGCACCTGTTTGTCGACAGCCTTACCAACGTGGACTTCAGCTACCTCCACCGCACCCGCGGTATCGTGGGCGAAACCTGGCTCGCCAACGCCGCCCTCGACGGCGCACTGGACCACCAGGGCATGGTGTGTGATTTCGGCATCGTCAAAAAAACCCTGCGCAGCTGGCTCGACAGTGAACTGGACCACCGTTTGCTGGTGCCAACAAAAGCCCCCAATCTGGAGCTTATCGAAGTGGGGCAAAACGTAGAGCTGCACTGGACGCTGGAAAGTGGCGAAACCATCAGTGTGAGCGGGCCGGCACAGGCGTTTGCCCTGGTCAGCGCCGAGAGTATCACTCCGGAATCCACCGCGGCCTGGAGCGTGCAGCAGCTGGATGGCACCTTCCCTACCAGCGTTGACCAACTCAGCCTTGACTTCATCAGTGAATCCATCGACACACCCTATTACCACTACAGTCACGGTCTGAAAAAACACGACGGTAATTGCCAGCGGATCGCCCATGGACACCGCTCCCGTATCCGTATTGACCTGGACGGCACGCGCAGCAGCACTCTTGAGGCGCAGTGGGCGGAGCGCTGGAAAGATATTTATCTCGGCACCCGCGAGGACCTGGCAAGTCAGGATGGCGATACCCTTTACTTTGCCTACCGCGCGCGTCAGGGAGATTTTACCCTGCGCATTCCCGCCCGCTGTTGCGCGCTGCTGGAGTGCGACACCACGGTAGAACAACTGGCCCAGTATATTGCCGACGAACTCGCCACCGCCCACCCCGGACGGGAGGTGCGAGTGCGCGCGTACGAGGGCATCGGCAAAGGTGCCGTTGCCAGCGCCCGACGCTGATCCTCATGAATCTCATCCTTCTGGAGCCTGGGGATTTCCAATCCGCTGATTCTGCATCGCCGCGAGCCGCACGGCTCGCGCAGGTTCGGGGCCGGCGCCTGCAGCATATTCTCGAAGTCCATCGCGCAGACGTCGGCGATGTTCTGAAGGTTGGAATGCTCGACGGCGAGATCGGTGAAGGCGTGGTACTGCAGCGCGATGAAAGCGGAATCACCCTTGATGTATCACTGCATCGCGCGCCTCCTCCCCCGCTCCCCCTGACCCTGATTCTGGCGCTGCCGCGCCCGAAAATGCTGAAGCGCACCATCCAGCACGCCACCGCCCTCGGGGTCAAAAAGCTCTATCTGATCAACAGCTATCGGGTCGAAAAATCTTACTGGCAGAGTCCATGGCTCGCAGTGGAACAACTGCGCGAACAGTGCCTGCTGGGGTTGGAGCAGGCCGTCGATACCGCCATGCCACAACTGGAACTGCGCAAACGCTTCAAACCCTTTGTGGAAGATGAGCTGCCGGCAATCGCCGCGGACTCTCTCAAACTGGTCGCCCACCCGGGTACCGACACGCCATGCCCGGTGGATATTGATCAGCAGACCACGCTCGCGGTGGGCCCGGAAGGTGGATTCATACCCTATGAAGTGGAAAAACTGCAGGAAGCGGGATTCCAGTCGGTCCACCTGGGCCCGAGGATATTGAGGGTGGAAACCGCGCTGCCGGTATTGTTGAGCCGACTGTTTCCCGGTCGCTGACGTGTCCCGAACAACAGAAAGAAAAAAGCCGCGCAGGAAAGCGCGGCTGCAAAGGCAGTGATGACACTGCCGGGTCTCACAGAGCGGGGCGTGGGGACGCCCCAGAAGAGAACCTTGTGTAGTTACCCGTAAGGGTTACCTGTGCGATATCTTTCGCGATCAGGCAGCTTGGTCAGAGGCCACCGCAGATTTCTGCAGTGCCAGTTTCGGGTCTACGAATTCATAACCCAGCACATCGGCTACGGCTTTGTAAGTCACCATACCGGCGTGCACGTTCAGGCCTTCCAGCAGGTTCGCATCGTCCAGCAGCGCCTGCTTGGCACCTTTATTGGCCAGCGCTACCGCAAACGGCAGGGTGGCGTTGTTCAGCGCCATGGTGGAGGTGCGCGCAACACCGCCGGGCATATTGGCCACACAGTAGTGCACCACTCCGTCTACCACGTAAGTAGGCTCCTGGTGCGTAGTGGCTTTAGAGGTTTCGAAGCAACCGCCCTGGTCGATAGCCACGTCTACCACTACCGCGCCTTTCTTCATGCGGCTGATGTGATCGCGGGTCAGCAGTTTTGGCGCCGCCGCACCGGGGATCAGTACCGCACCGATCACCAGATCCGCTTCCAGTGCATGCTGTTCGATCGCGTCATTGGTGGAGTATTCAGTGCGCACCGCACCACCGAAAATATCATCCAGCTGACGCAGGCGCGGCAGCGAGCGATCCAGAATGGTGACATCCGCACCCATACCCAGCGCCATTTTGGCCGCGTTGGTACCCACCACACCGCCGCCGATGATCAGTACTTTTGCCGGTGCAACACCGGGCACACCGCCCAGCAGTACACCGAGACCACCCTGGGCTTTTTCCAGATGGTGGGCGCCGCACTGTACCGACATACGGCCGGCCACTTCAGACATAGGCGCCAGCAGCGGCAGTCCACCAAAACGGTCGGTTACGGTTTCATAAGCGATACAGGTCGCCCCAGATTTCACCAGCAGCTCGGTCTGCTTGGGATCGGGGGCCAGGTGCAGGTAGGTATACAGCAGCTGGCCCGGGCGCAGCATTTCGCACTCGTGGGGCTGGGGCTCTTTCACCTTCACAATCATATCGGCGGAAGCAAAGATTTCTTCCGGGGTGTCGATAATCTTCGCACCTGCCTGCTCGTACATTTCGTCGGTAAAGCCAATGGCAGAACCGCCGTCTTTCTGCACGATCACCTCATGACCATGGCCTACCAGTTCACGGACGCTGGCCGGGGTCAGACCAATACGGTATTCGTGGTTTTTGATCTCTTTCGGGACACCGATCAACATAACGTTTCTCCTCGATACTCTGTTTAGCTCAACTCTGCTGAATCAACGTGAGCGCAATCTCGTGCGCCCCTTCTTTGTTCGATTTACGCAGTATAAGCGCCAGAAAGAAGTGGATTTCAGTACACTTTTGAATGAAACCAGTTGATTCCACTGGTAAAATGCCGCAAAGTGCGTTTTTTCGCCAAGGAGAACCCGCTTTGCGAATCGGGACATGTCAACCAGTGAATTGGAGAGAAAATGAAACGGCGCGCTAACGAGCTCAGCACCATTGATCGCAATATCCTGCGCGTCCTGCAGAAAAACGGGCGCACCAGTTACGCCGAGCTGGCCCGCCAGGTCGGGCTTACCCCCACCCCCTGTGTGGAGCGGGTCAAGAGAATGGAGTCCGATGGCGTGATCCAGGGCTATACCGCACTGATCAACCCGGAGTTTCTCGACGCCGCGCTGGTCGTGTTTGTACAGATCAGCCTGAACCGCTCCGCCCAGGATGCCTTTGAGGCCTTCCGCAACGCAGTATCCGCGCTACCGGAAGTCCAGGAGTGCTATCTGGTCTCTGGAAATTTCGACTATCTGATCAAAGCCCGGGTGGCGGACATGAGCGCCTACCGCAAGTTCTACGGGGAAACCCTGCTCACCCTGCCGGAGGTGCAGGAGTGCACCAGCTATGTGGTGATGGAGCAGGTAAAAGAAACTCTGGAAGTGCCGGTGCACTACAACCGGTAACCAATAATCGAGGACGGGATATGGCGAAGAGCCCACAAGAGGCCCTTCGCTCAAAGAGTCAGTAGGGAATGCCCAGCTTGCGATACAGGAAGCCGATCACCCAGGCCGGTCCGATCAGCAAAAACTGCAGATCCTTGAAGAAGGAAGGTTTTTTACCTTCAATGTGGTGCCCTACAAACTGGAATATCCACATTACAACGAAGATCCCCACAGACCACCACCACACGCTCTGCCCCGCCGCCTGCAGGGCGCTGCAGGCCCACAGACACAGCCCGGAAAGAGTGGCCATTCCCAGAGCCAGCGGCACGGACATTGCCAGGTAAAACAGGATCGTCGGCACCAGTGCCACTACCGCCCAGTTGAGCCACGACAGCTGCGCCATCCAGTGAGGCTGGGGTATAGACCAGAAAAGTCCGACTACCGTCAGGTAGATGAGGGGGACAGCCACCCAGTGGATGGTCTTGTTGATGGGGTTCTGATGGCTCTCGCCGTATTCGCTGAACCACTGTTGTGCCGTGCGCATGGTTTCCCTCGCCTTAATTGTTATTGGGTTTGGCTTCGGGTGGATGGTACTCGAAAACCCGACAAGACCAAATGGTCACAAACTTCCAACCGGCAAGGCACCGGGCGCCCTCCGGAGCCCGGTGCCTACGCACAGTACAAAAGGATGGTATCGCGTCGCTAACAACGTTACCGGCGCACGCAGGCATCCAGCTGCATCCGGTACCGCTCCGCCATATCGTCATCAAAACAGCAGAAAACGATGTGCCGTGGCCCACCGTCGCGATCCAGGTGGTGCTGCGCCTGTTCCACGGCAATTTCGACGGCCAGTTCTGGTGGGTAATCGTAAACCCCGCAACTGATGGCGGGGAACGCAATAGAGTGAACATTTTCACGACGGGCGAGATTCAGGCACTGGCGGTAACAGCTGGCCAGCAATTCGGGCTCCCCCAGATTGCCGCCCCGCCACACAGGGCCAACGGTGTGGTATATGCGTTTGACCGGCAGACGGAACCCCGGTGTCACGCGCACATCCCCCACCGGACACCCGCCGATCTGGCGACAGGCCTCCAGCAGTTCCGGACCGGCGGCGCGATGAATGGCGCCGTCCACGCCACCACCACCGAGGAGCCTCTGGTTGGCTGCATTGACGATTACATCCACATGCAACCGAGTGATATCACCGAGGTGTACTTCGATCACTCCAACTACTCCAACCGCGGCGCCAACCGTCAATCGCGCATCGCTGCGCCAGTACCGCAATCAGACTGCTGCTACTGCCCCATTAACTGACGGTGGCGCGTGGATATTCCTTCGGGGCAATGCGTCACGGCACTTACTAAAACAATAGCAGCTGCGGACAGCACGAACCCCGGTAGAAGCTCGTATATATCGAAGATTCCACCAGAGAGCTGTTTCCAGATCACTACGGTTATACCGCCCACAAGAACCCCGGCAATGGCGCCGGCGCCCGTCATGCGCGACCAGTACAGGCTGATCAGGATGGCGGGACCAAAGGCGGCACCGAGACCTGCCCACGCGTAAGCCACCACGTCCAGCACTTTGGAATCCGGGTCCATCGCCACCCCTACGGCAACCAGGGATAGCGCGACCACCGCCCAGCGGCCGACCCTGACGATACTCTCCGACGTCGCCTGTTTGCCAAACCAGACATGGTACATGTCTTCCGCAAGCGCAGCCGACGACACCAGCAACTGGGAATCCGCAGTACTCATGATGGCGGAAAGTATTGCCGCCAGCAGAATGCCCGCCGCCAGTGGATGGAAAAGCGTTTCCACCAGTGCCATGAAAATGCGTTCACCGTCCGGCAGTGTCTGGGTGAGCTCCAGATGTCCAAACAGACCCACACACATGGCCCCGAGGAAACCCGCCAGAGACCAGATCGCTGCCACGGTGGCCGCCGCCGGCATATCGTCCGGATGACGCAGCGCTTTGAATCGGGCGAGGATATGTGGTTGTCCGAAATAGCCCAGCCCCCATGCGAGTGAACTCAGAATGGCGGCTATACCGAGAGACTTGCCGGTGTTATCACTCATCCAGTGCATCAACTCCGGATGCTGCTCCTGCATGGATGCCCAGGCAGACCCCCAACCACCTTCATCGGAAATCACCATCACCGGCACAATGACCAGCGCCAGGCTCATCAGCAGCCCCTGAAACACATCCGTCCACGACACCGCGAGAAAACCGCCGAACAGGGTGTAGGAAATGACAGCAATGGCTCCAATCACTACCGCCCACTGATAATCCCAGCCGAATACGGTCTCGAACAATTTGCCACCGGCAATCAGACCCGAGGCCACATAAAACAGAAAAAACAACAGTACGAAGAAGGCACAGATGGTGCGCAGGTAGGGATGGCCCATGTTAAAGCGACGGTGCAGATACGCCGGAACCGTGAGCGAGTCGTCGAGCGCATAACTGTAAATTCGCAACCGCCGGGCCATCGTCGTCCAGCTGAGTACTATGCCGCTGAACAGACCGATCGCAATCCACCCGGACGAAAGACCGCTGGCGTAGGCCGCCCCCGGGAGCCCGAGCAACAGCCAGCCGCTCATATCCGAGGCGCCGGCACTGAGCGCGGCAACTGCGGGTGGCAGTGAGCGGCCGCCAAGAAAATAATCACTCGCGTCTTTGGTTCGCAGATACGCGTAGACACCGATCGCCAGAATCAGCGCCAGGTAGGCGATGAATGTCAGCGCGACAAGCCATTGTCCAGACATGTGGGGTTCCCCGTCAGAATTGGCAGATTCCGCTTTCTTTGGCGAAAGAATAGGCTGAATCCGTCTTTATTGGTCTTTAATGCGCGTAAATCTACCCATTCGCTGGCGTTTACTCAATCGGCAAACTAAACCAAGGGTGATAGAGACGAAACAAGTCCAGCGCTTGAAAGCCGCCAAGGATGGCGTTTTCAGACTGAGCTGTAAGGGAATCACAAAGCATTATGGGTATTTGTCTAGACGAACTGCGCCTGCTCGTGGTTCGTCCCACACTCAAGCAATTGCGCGCCTGGTCTCCGGGGATGGAAGCCCTGCTGCTCGGCACTGCGGCACAGGAGTCCGAACTCGGATTTCACCTCAAACAGGGCTCGCGCCACGGCATGGGAATATTCCAGATCCTACCCAGTACCCACCGTCAGGTGTGGGATAAATATCTCATCAATTTTCCAGCGCTCGCCTCCAAGGTACGCGGACTCGCGAGCCAGCGGGATTTCCTGCAACACCCCCACGCCGAACTCGCCACCAACCTGCGTTATGCCACCGCCATCGCCTGGCTGATATATCGCGCCGCCGGAGTGGAAAACGTAGAGAGCGGCGATCTGCCGCGCATGGCAAAGCTTTGGAAAAAATACTTTCACCACGGTCCCAGCGCCAGCCTGCGGGACTTTGTCGACAGTTACTGCAAACTGATTAAACCCACAGAAAATCCCGATGCCGAAAACGAAACAGCCGCGGTAGAAACCGCGGCTGTAACGAAAACCGACACGTTGCTCGTGGAAGACGACGAACTTACAGATTGCGGGCCTCAATATACAGAGGTCGGGAAGTCTCAGCCGAATTCACTGCATTCGCCATCCCATCTGCCACATCCTCATCGCGAGCATCTTCCGGAATCCAGGAATCCACATACTGCTCGATCGAACGCGCGTCCGCCGCAGGCGCGGGTTTAGTACGATCCAGCTCCAGACTCTCGAAATCGTACAGATCCCGGTCCGCCAGCTGTGACGGCGACACCCGTGTCAATGCGGCAAATATATTGTCGCTACGGCCGGGGAATTTGCGGTCCCATTCATTCAGCATCCCCTTGATCGCCTGTCGCTGCAGATTCTCCTGGCTGCCGCACAGGTTGCATGGAATGATCGGGAACTGTTTATGATCCGCGAACGCAATCAGGTCCGTCTCACGACAGTAAGCCAGCGGGCGAATCACGATGTTGCGCCCGTCATCCGCGCGCAGCTTGGGCGGCATCGCCTTCAGGCGGCCGCCGTAAAACATGTTCAGGAACAGCGTCTCGACAATATCGTCCTTGTGGTGCCCCAGCGCCACCTTGGTCGCACCGATCTCCTCGGCAAACCCGTACAGAGTACCGCGACGCAGGCGGGAACAGAGCCCGCAGGTGGTCTTGCCTTCCGGAATCACCTCTTTCACCACGCTGTAGGTGTCCTTGTTCACAATGTGATAAGGCACCCCGATGGATTGCAGATACTCCGGCAGGATGTGCTCCGGGAAGCCCGGCTGCTTCTGATCCATATTCACCGCCACCAGCTCAAAGTGCACCGGCGCGGTCTTCTGCAGGTTCATCAGGATATCCAGCATCGCATAGGAATCCTTGCCGCCGGACAGGCACACCATCACCTTGTCGCCCTCTTCAATCATGTTGAAGTCAGCGATCGCCTTGCCCACATTGCGGCGCAGGCGCTTCTGCAGCTTGTTGAATTCCAGACGCTCGCGGCGGTTTTCCAGATCAGACATGGGTAAATCTCGAAAAAAATCAGGGCGCGATTGTACGCTTTC
Organism: Microbulbifer pacificus; assembly: GCF_002959965.1. Classification (NCBI taxonomy): domain Bacteria; kingdom Pseudomonadati; phylum Pseudomonadota; class Gammaproteobacteria; order Cellvibrionales; family Microbulbiferaceae; genus Microbulbifer; species Microbulbifer pacificus. The sequence goes on along the minus strand of NZ_PREV01000027.1, from coordinate 657,836 downwards.
CGATCAAGAAGTGCACAGGCTATCGGACCGGGGGTCCACATTGCCTTTCAATATGATTTCCAGGCACGGCCATACATGCTCCAGCAGCGCCGGCTGGGCCTTGGCCGTCGGGTGGATACCATCCCGCTGCATGGCCCCCTCCACCAGTGCCACCGTCTCCAGAAAGAACGGCACCAGCGGCACCTGCTCGGATTTCGCCACCTTCGGGTATACCGCCGCAAATGCCTGCGTATACGCCTTGCCGTAATTCGGCGGCATCTGCATCCCCAGCAGCAGCACCTCGACGCCACCCTCTCGGGCCAGCTGCACCATCCGCACCAGATTCTGCTGCAGCGCCCGCGGCGGATAGCCGCGCAGCCCATCGTTACCGCCAAGCTCCACCACCAGCCAGTCAGGTGAGTGTTCACTCAGTAGTCTCGGCAACCGCGCCAGGCCACCGGCGGATGTCTCGCCGCTGACACTGGCGTTCACCACGCTTACCGCCAGATCCCGCTCCCTGAGGCGATCCCGCAGCAACTGCACCCAGCCCTCACGCTCATCGATGCCATAGGCTGCGCTGATACTGTCCCCCAGTACCAGCAGGGTTTTCTGCGACTCATCGGCCTGCGCTATGGTCGCGTACAACAAAACGATCAACAGCAGACTGTGCGAGATAAAACCCGGGCTCAGATACCGGAAAAAAACTGCCGCCATGTCATACTCTCCACTTCTCAATGCACACATTTTGCAGGAATTACAGGGACTTGCCATGTCAGTGATGCTCAAAGCCGAAAACCTCCACCATCGGGTAGCAACCAGTGAAGGTCCTCTGACTCTGCTGACGGATATCTCCCTGCAACTCCCCGCCGGCCAGAGTCTCGCCATTACGGGCGCCTCCGGTTCCGGCAAGTCCACCCTGCTCGGCCTGCTGGCCGGGCTGGACCGCCCAACCGAAGGCAAGATCTGGCTCGCCGGCGAAGAAATCACCGCCATGGACGAAGAACAGCGCGCGGCGCTCCGCGCCCGCAGCGTCGGCTTCGTATTCCAGACCTTCCAGCTGCTGCCCGGCCTCACCGCCCGGGAAAACGTCATGCTCCCCAGCGAGCTGCGCGGCGAACGCAACGCCGGCAAGCGCGCCGAGGAGTTCCTCGAGCGCGTCGGCCTCGGCCACCGGTTGCACCACTACCCCCGCCAACTCTCCGGCGGCGAACAGCAGCGCGTGGCCATCGCGCGCGCGTTTTGCAGCATCGCCAACGACGCGTCGACCGCAGCCCACGGCATCCTGTTCGCCGACGAGCCCACTGGCAGCCTCGACGCCCACAACGGTGAGAAGGTTATCGACCTGCTGTTCAACCTCAATGCCGAAACCGGCACCACCCTGGTACTGGTAACTCACGAGCAGCGCCTGGCGGAGCGCTGTCGTGCGCACCTGCGCATGGCCGCGGGCGAAATCACCACCGCGGATATTCCCGATAATTTCGTTGAGGTGTCTGCCTGATGCTGCCGCTGAAACTGCTCGGCCGCGACTGGCGCGGCGGCGAGCTGGCCCTGATCGCCACTGCGCTGGTACTGGCGGTGAGCTGCGTGACCGCCATCGCCCACTTTTCCGACCGCCTCACCCGGGCCATGCACATCCAGTCCCAGAGCTTCCTGGCCGCCGAGCGCGTACTGCAGAGCAGCAAGGAAGTTTCGCGCGATTGGCTGGATAAAGCGGACGAGCTGGGACTGCAACAGGCAGAAACTGTTGAGTTCGCGTCCATGCTCTCCGCCGGCGATGAATTCCAGTTTGCCTCGGTCAAGGCCGTAAGCGACGGCTACCCGCTGGTGGGCCATCTGGAAATGCGCGCGAACACCGATGACCAGCCCCAGAAAGTCCACCGTGGCCCCGCACCCGGTCAGGTGTGGCTGGAAGCGCGCCTGCTACCGCTGATGGATCTGAAGATCGGTGACAGCCTGCAGCTGGGCGACGGCGACTTCACCGTCGCCGGCATTCTCGACCACGAACCGGATCGCGGCACCAATCTGTTCTCCATGGGCGCGCGCCTGATGATGAATCGCGCCGACCTCGCCGCCACCAATATCCTGCAGCCCGGCAGCCGCGTGACCTATCGCTACCTGTTGGCCGGCGACGACGCGGCACTGAAACAGTATTTCGACTGGCTGAAACCCCAGCTCAGTGATCACGAGCGGGTGATCGACCTGGAGGAAGGTCAGCCGCGGGTCGCGCGCACCCTGGATCGCGCAGAAAGTTTCCTGTTCCTCGCCGCCAGCCTCGCGGTGTTGCTCGCCAGCGTCGCCGTCGGTCTCGCCGCGCGTCGCTACGGCCTGCGCCACGCCAATTATGTGGCGGTGATGAAAAGCCTTGGCGCCGGCAGAAACAAAATCCTCGGCATCTACATTGGCCAGATGACGGCTCTCGCGCTGATCGCCACCGCAATCGGCCTTGCCATCGGCTCCCTGATCCAGGCTCAGGCCGTCAACCTGCTGCAAGGCTTCTTCCCGGTCACTCCGCCCCCAAGTGGGCTGCAACCCTTACTGGTCGGCCTCGCCACCGGCATCGCCTGTGTTATCGGCTTTGCCCTGCCGCCGCTCTTCCGTCTGGCCAAAACCGACCCCATGCAGACATTGCGGCAGGACTGGAGCAACCCGGACAAACGGGAGTGGCTCGGCCTGATTCCCGGCCCGCTGTCCATGCTTCTGCTGATCTGGTGGCTCTCCGGCAGTATCAGTATCACCCTCGCCCTGCTCGCCGGCCTCGGCCTGCTGGTGGCCGGCGCCGCGCTGATCAACCGCATACTGGTGCGCGGAAGACTGGCCAACCTCGGCGGCAGCTGGCGCATTGCGCTCGGCAGCCTCCAGCGCCGCGCCGGCTTCAACACTCTGCTGATCGCCGCCTTCGGCACCGGCCTGCTCGCCATGCTCGCCATGTTCTACGCGCGCACCGCACTGATCGACGAGTGGAAAATGCAGCTCCCGGACAACGCGCCCAACCACTTCCTCGTCAACATCGCCCCTTACGAACTGGACGGTATCAAGCAGAAAGTCGAAGGCAAAAATCTTGAAGGCACCGAGTTCTACCCCATGGTGCGCGGCCGTCTCATCGCCGTTAACGGCACCCCGGTCACCGAGCGCGAACAAAAAGACGGCGCCATCCGCCGCGAACTCAACCTCAGCTGGACCGACACCCTTCCCGCCGACAACAAAATCGTCGCCGGTGAATGGTGGAATGAGAACCTCAGTGAAGGCGTATCGGTAGAAGTCGAAGTCGCCGCCCGCCTCGGCCTAAACCTCGGCGACGTGCTGCGCTTCTCCATCGGCGGCCTCGAAACCGAAGCCACCATCACCAGTCTGCGCACCCTCGACTGGAACAGCATGCGCCCCAACTTCTTCATGCTGTTCGCCCCGGGAAGCCTTGACACCTTCCCTGCCACCTACATTCAGAGCTTCTACCTGCCGCCGGAAGACAAACTGTTCGTCAACGAACTGGTGAAAAACTTCCCCAGCGTCAGTATTATCGAACTGGATAAAATCCTCGAAAATATCCGCGAAACCATCGGCCAGGTCGCCGTCGCCGTCGAGTCCGTTCTCGCCCTCATGCTAGTAGCCGGCGTACTCGTGCTGATCGCCGGCGTCCGCGCCAGTATCGCCGAACGTTTGCAGGAAGCCGCCGTCATCCGCACACTGGGCGGCCGCCGGCAATTGCTGATGCGCAGCCTGATGATCGAATTCGGCTTGCTGGGGATTGCGGCGGGATTGCTTGCGGCCATCGGTACCGAAGCGACACTGGCCGTGCTTACCCAGCGTGTGTTCGATATGCCGTTTAATTTCCACCCGGGATTGTGGCTGCTTGGGCCGCTTGTTGGCGCGCTGCTGGTAGGCACCGCAGGTACGCTGGCATGTAGAAGTGCAGTAAGCCAGCCGCCGCTCAAAGTTCTGCGGGAACTGGCTTGATCCGACTTCGTAGCGCTGGATTCCGGCCTTCGCCGGAATGACGATAGAGCGATTTTTTTTGCTTACGAAGTAAATTGCTAAAAATTGAAGGTGAAGTGCCGGGTATCTGTTTTCGGAAGCGTCGCAAACAGGAAGTTTGCGCCGCAGCGCCCAGGGATGGGTTGAAGGGGGGCGCCTAGCCCGGTTCCGAAAACAGATACCCGGTGCTTCACCGCCACCCACCTGCTTAAAAAGAAATCCCACTGAACCATGATGGATTTACAGTTCGACAAAACCCACATCTGGCACCCCTACTCCTCCCTGATCAATCCGCCCCCCGTCTACCCCATCACACGAGCTGAGGGTGTACGGATTTTTCTGGAAGACGGAAGAGGACTGATCGACGGCATGAGCTCCTGGTGGAGCACCCTGCACGGCTACAACGTTCCCGAACTGAACGCCGCCATGCAAAGCCAGATGGAAAAAATGAGCCATGTCATGTTCGGCGGACTCACGCACGAGCCCGCCATCGATCTGTGCAAGAAGCTCGTCGCACTTACACCGGAACCCTTGCAGAAAGTCTTCCTCGCTGACTCCGGCTCAGTATCCGTCGAAGTCGCCATAAAAATGGCCCTGCAATACTGGCACTCCCAGGGCAAACCGGAAAAAAACAAACTGCTGGCCCTGCGCAACGGCTATCACGGTGATACCTTCGGCGCCATGGCTGCCTGCGACCCCGTCACCGGCATGCACCACCTCTTCGCCAGCCAGCTAACCCAACACCTGTTCGCACCAGCTCCCACCCCAATATTCGACGCCACCTGCACAGAACAGGACACCGCCGAACTGCAGCGCCTTATCGAACACAACCACCAAAACCTCGCCGCCGTCATTCTCGAACCCATCGTCCAGGGCGCCGGCGGCATGCGCTTCTATTCGCCGGGATACCTGAAGCGTGTACGCCAACTCTGCGATCAGTATGACCTGCTGCTGATTGCCGACGAAATCGCCACCGGCTTCGGGCGCAGCGGCAAAATGTTCGCCTGTGAACACGCCGGCATTTCGCCGGACATCCTCACCCTTGGCAAGGCACTGACCGGCGGCACCCTGACCCTGGCAGCAACACTATGCACCGACAAAGTGGCGAGCGGGATCTGTAACGGTGAGGCTGGTGTGTTCATGCACGGCCCAACGTTTATGGGTAACCCCATGGCCTGCGCCGTCGCCAATGCGAGTATCGATTTATTGCTGTCACGCGACTGGAAACAACAGGTCGACGCCATCGAGCAGCAATTGCGGCAGGAGCTGGCACCGTTGAAAAGTGCCAGTGGCGTCGCCGATGTACGCGTACTCGGTGCTATCGGCGTAGTGGAAATGAAACAGCCGGTCGACAACAGAACGCTGCAGCAAAGCCTGATCGAGCGAGGGGTCTGGTTGCGCCCCTTTGGCAAACTGGTTTATACCATGCCGCCCTACATCATCGGTGCCGATGCTTTACACCAGCTGACCGAAGCAATGGTGGCAACACTGGGAGATAACTAGAGGTGTGCGCGATCGCCCGGTATTGCACCGGGCGCCACTCACCAACTCAATATTTAACGCTGCAACCGTACGCGCGCGAAGACGCGACCGCTACGGCATTGCCTGCCATCGACGCGTCCAGTGCGGCCGCCACGTAGTTTGCAGAATCGGCGATAACCGCAGGATTGGCAGAGTCGTTATCATCAATTGCGCCCGCGTAGACCACCTGCCCCTCCGGATTGATGATGAACATATGCGGTGTCGTCTTGGCACCGTAGGCACGCCCCATACTGCCATCGACATCCAGCAGGAACGGCGCGCTGGCGTTCAGGTCGTGGCTCTCCGCCACTTCCAGCGCCTGTGCCGGCTCCAGATAGCCCTGTTTGCCCTTGGAGGAGGAAATTACCGTAAGCCAATTGATATCCCGGCTGGTATATTTTTCCTGCAGGGCCTGCATATTCCCACTGCCGTAGTGCTTTTTCACATAGGGGCAGTCCTTGTTGAACCATTCCAGCACCAGCCATTGGCCTCTGTAATCAGCGAGACGGTGAGATTTCCCGGCCGCATCCACCTCGGAAAAATCCGGTGCCTTTTCGCCGGGAACAGCGGCGGCAAAAGCCAATGTCGGCGCCGCCAAAAGGGCCAGGACAAAATTTCTTACCGCGTACAGTTTGCGAGAGGTCAAATGAGACGACATCAGATCGGGTTTATTCACAATGGTCATCCTTTTTGTCGTGAGTCATGTGGAAAGAGCGATGGGCAAGTATTACACGCGGACCTTCGCGACCGCCGGTAGAACAGGTGCTCATACCGCCTATTCAAATAACGCCGCAATCATGCGCTCCTGCAAAATCTGAGGTAGCAGCTCCGGGGTACTGGCACCGGGTGCGTACCAGGCATAGACAGGCACGGAATTACGCCCCAGTTCCGCCAATGCCGCGGTAATTTCCGAATCCTGATTCGTCCAGTCCGCGCGGATCAACAGAACATCATTTTCGTGAAACATGTTTTGCACTGGCGCAGTATCCAGCACCAGTTTTTTATTTACCTGACAAGTGATGCACCAGGCCGCCGTGTAGTCGATAAAGACTGCGCGATTTTCCGCTCTCGCCTGGGCGATAGCCGCAGCATCGAACGGCTGCCAGCCGGACAACAGCTCGGGGCTTCCCTGCAGTGCATCTCTCTGCGGAACGCTGAGTGTGCCAAAGCCGGTGAACAAAACCAGCAGCGCCATCACATAACCTGCAAATTTTGCGCGCCGGCTGCCGGAGAAGCTGGTGCCGATCCACAGGGCAAACCCCAAGCCCAGCATAAGTACCGTGCCTATCACCCAACCGGTGTCGCCCAGCATGCGCCCCAGCACCCAAAGCAACCAGATCACCGTAGCGTAAAGCGGAAAGGCCAACAGTTGCCGCACCCGATCCATCCAGGGGCCGGGTTTCGGTAGCCTGTGCAACAGTGCGGGAGAGGCACAGAGCAACAGAAACGGGGCAGCGAGACCCGCGCCCAGTCCCAGAAATATCACCATGGCATAAACCGCCGGCATCACGGCCGCCGCGCCCAGCGCCGCGCCCATAAACGGGCCGGTGCAGGGGGCGGCCACAAAAACCGCAAGTACACCGGTCACAAAAGAGCCACCGCGACTGTGCCCTGCCACCAGCATCAACCGATGCCCGAATTCAAACACACCGCTGAACGACAGGGCCATCAGCCAAAAGAGCACAATCAATCCCAGCACAACCGACGGTGACTGCAACTGGAAACCCCAGCCGACGGCGGCACCACCGGCGCGCAGTACCATCAGCAGGCCGCCGAGTATGGCGAACGTGGCGAGCACGCCGGCACTGTATAGCAGGCCTTCTTTCACGCGACTGCCACTGCCCTGGTCAATCAACCCAAAGAGTTTGATGGACAGTACCGGAAATACACAGGGCATCAGATTCAGGATCACGCCGCCGGCGAACGCCGCGAGCACCAGCAACCAAAAGGATTGCGTCTCTTCCTCAAGTACCGCAGTGACCACGGGCGCAGCCACAATGGGAATAGCGTCGAACTGCCAGGCGGAGCCTTCATCAACAACCACAAACCCAGTCGCCTCCGCCGCGGGCGCTCCCGGTACTTTGCTGAATGTAAAGTGCACGCGGTCACCGTCGATTTCCAGTGTCGGCTGGCTGGCCTGCAGCAGTTCCCCGTCCAGAGGAAAGACCGACGGTTGTCCGTCCCGATGACGGCCAGACGTATTGCGCAGGGAAAGGCGCAAGAGGTCGCCGCGGCGAGTGAGGCGCTCCACCTGCCATGGACTTTGCCCGGATGGTTGCGGCACCCGGGCGAGAAAGTGGTTGCGCAACGTCAGATCGTCTTGATTCCAGCGGCTTTCGCTCCCGCTATTTCCCCCACCTGCCGGCCGCGACAACGTCAGACTGCCGAAACCGGGAATACAATCCACCTTACACACCAACCATTCCAGATTGACGGCCAGCTCGAGTGTTTCCATTCGGGCAGTCACATCAAACAGATAGGCAACATTGCCCGCATAGCCGAGATTGGTGAGGTGTTCGATGGGCAGGCGCTCGGGGTACGGCCACAGTATCTTCCCCACGTCCCCATTGCCGGAAATATCAAACCGCGGCGCCGCACCGGAATCCCCGGCATTGCGCCAGTAAACGTGCCAGCCGGGATCGACCTCGAAATAGAATCCGAGCGTTTCTGCTGAAGCTCCCATTTGCTGAGGGGCCAACCAGCGAACGCGGACATGATCACCACTGGCCGTTTCCTGCGCCCCCACATTCGTCGACAGCGCGTACGAGAGAAACAGTACGGCCACCGCCGCCAAGCGGTGGCGGATGTGCCCTATTCCGAAGAGCGTAAATTTCGGGGAAGCAAATGCCACAATAGCCTCGACTGCGGTGAACGTCCGGGCAGACCAAACCGCAGCTGCGCCAGTGCATGATGTTGGTAATCCGGATTCAGCCGGATTCAAAATTCCGGTCTATTGAACAGAAGTGCATCCAGCACTGCAAGCCCGTCCCCGGATACCCAGGCCCATCAAGAACGCATATCGACTGGGAGATCCAGCATGGCTGAAACGTGGCTGATTTCCGCCGCAAGACTTGCAACCGCAAGCGCCTCAAGAATATCCGCATCCGCGGCACCGGCATCCCTGGCGTGCTCGATATAACGCTCCCCGTGATCGTGGGGCGAAAGATTACCGTGGCGGGCGATTTCCAGCAGGGCGTGTTCACGGGCTTCCAGGTGCGCGTGGTCGGGGTCGGTGCGAACACGCAGGATCTCGTGGGGATCCATTCCCAGTTGACGCAGCGCATTACTGTGCAAGGTGATGCCGTAATCGCTGTGCTCATCCGCAGCTACCATCAGAGCGATCTCCTCTTTCAGTCGCCGTGACAGGCCGCCGGTCAGCATCGTGTGCTGGTAGCGATCCCAAAGCTCCGCGAGCAGGGTGGGATGATTGGCGTAAGCCCGAAACACCGTGGGTACAAACCCGAGCTGTTCCCGGACTTCGCCGAGAATATCTGTCGCCCGTCGCTCCATATCGCCATTCGTCAGGGAAATTCTGCTCATCACTTGCCTCCTCACCACCGGTGCAATCAGGGTCCGCGCCACCCATAAACCAAATCCGGTTGGCGCACCCAAAATACTGGATATAATCACAGCATGCGAAAGATCATCCACTGCGACTGCGACTGCTTCTACGCCTCGGTAGAAATGCGAGACGACCCCAACCTGCGGGGCCGGCCTGTTGCCGTGGGTGGGTCGAGCGATCGCCGCGGAGTCATATCTACCTGTAACTACGAAGCACGCAGTTTCGGCGTGCGCTCGGCCATGCCGACCTCGCAGGCCAAAAAACTGTGTCCTGACCTGATTGTAGTGCCGGGCAATATGAAAAAATATCGGGAAGTGAGCGCACAGATCCGGGAAATTTTCCTCTCCTATACCGACATTATTGAACCGCTATCCCTCGACGAGGCCTTTCTCGATGTTACTGATAGCGTGCATTGCAATGGCAGCGCAACTCTGATTGCCAGAGAAATCCGTGCCCGGGTGTTCAAGGATCTGGGTATCACCATTTCCGCCGGTGTCGCCCCCAATAAGTTCCTTGCCAAAATCGCCAGTGACTGGCAAAAACCCGATGGACTGACAGTCATTAAACCGGACGCGGTAGAAGACTTTGTATTGCGCCTGCCCGTGAAAAAAATTCACGGTGTGGGACGGGTCACTGCAGAAAAAATGCACCGAGAGGGCATTCGCACCTGCAGCGATCTCAGGCGTTTTTCCATGGTGGAACTGGTGCAGAAATACGGAAAGTTCGGCAACCGGCTATTCCAGCTCTGTCGCGGCCAGGACCAGCGGCCGGTGAGCGGCGACGGGGCACGCAAAAGTGTCAGCGTCGAGCATACCTTCTCCGAAGATCTGCAAATGCACAAAGAGTGGCAGGAAGAAATGGTCAGTTTGTATGGCCGTCTTCAGGAACGTCTTGACAGGCTTGGGGATCGTTACGAAATCAGCGCTGCCGTCGTCAAGGTCAAGTACGCCGACTTCAGCCAGTCGACCCAGGAGCGAGGCAGCCGCGCCGCACGGATCACTGAGTTCAAGCAGCTGTTGCAACAATGTTGGGACAGGCGCAGCGATCCGATCAGACTGCTCGGTATCGGTGTGAAACTCAAAGATTTACGCGCCGATTTAGGGCCGGAGCAGCTGCCTCTTCCCCTCCGTGACAGAATGGGCCCGGCAGCCTGAAACTGCTCACTTTTCAGTCTACACGCGCGCCGAGCCATGTGCTCGGTCCCTGAGTAACAAGATAATTTGCCGCCATCTCGTACGTATTTTTACACACGGAACCTTTTCGCCAAACTCAGGTCCAGCGGCCCCGGACTATACTCCCAACACGGTCCTGAAAGCAGTTTCAACCACAAGTTTCCGTTTCTCCTTATTGGCACAAAATGAAGCGCGTACTTCCCAGTGCCCTGGTGGGTTGGTTCCTCAACTATGCCCGCGGGCTTAAACATCCCCAGCTGTTCAAGTGGATATGCGCACTATTTTTGGTCGACCTGATCATTCCCGACCTGGTGCCATTTGTGGATGAACTGCTGCTTGGACTCGCAACCCTGTTTCTCGCTGCATGGAAAAAACACAGCCAGGTGGAACAGGCGGGGCCAACCGCCCGCGACCATGCCGAAAAAGGAAACGGCAGGGACGAAAAGGTCGTCGGCGGATATGCGGAAAAAGTTACCGACGCAGACAAGACGTCGGAGCCCCAGACCGGAAACGGAAAACACTGAATCAGAGCGTGGTATTCGCTACCGCTGAGAATGCGAGCGAAATAAGGTTAACAGGCAGGTTACTCGTTTAACGATTTACCCGCGGACAGGAGTGTCCTCGGGGTGTGCAACCGGGTAAGTAGCAATGGGAATTAACGCCAAGGAGGCAAATCCCATGTTTGCGGACAAGTTGTGCAGTTTCAGTGATGAAGACTTGGTCAGCAAGTATTTCGTTACGCGCAGTCAGCGGGTTTTTCGGGAAATATATCGGCGTTACAAGGATCCCCTGTTTCGCTATTGTGCGCAGATGACACCGCAGCAATGTGTGTCGGTGATGGAGAACTTCTGGCGCAGCTTCATGCACACGCCACCGGACCTGCGCGGCAGAAATCTTAAAAACTGGCTGTTTATACACATCAGTCGACAGTTGCCGAATCCCGACCCGGCACATGAGACAGGCAACAGCGAAGACGAGTCCCTGCAATCGGCACTGGATAACTCAGAGGTTCTTCGCGCTATCCAGCAACTGCCCCACCGTGAGCGGAATATTTTTCTGCTGTTTACCGAGTGCGGACTTTCACTCACCACCATCGCCGATATCGAGAGACTGCCGCTGGCGCTGTGCAGAAATCTTCTGCAACAAAGCCGGCGGACCGTAGAGCTGGCCGTTCACGGCAGCCCGCGCAAGCCATGGAAATCCGCGGCTACACTGGCACAAGAAGCGGCCGCACAGCAGGAAGCTGCGCAACAGGGCACAGAAAATCCAGCAGCGCCCCAAAAGCCCGCAACCGGCTTCCCCTGGCGCAAAGCTCCAGATATTGCAGTGGCCGCCACCGCAGGTACCAACCGCTCCGTTGAGGTAGTGTGAGCATGAAGCGCAATCACTGGGAATCATCCTATCGTCAGGCGCGCAGCCAGTTGCGCACACCGGCGCCGTTGGAAACGAAAATCCTCGCGGATATCCGCGCGGTAAAGCCTATACACCCAACTGCAAGGTCAAGCAGCCGACTGTTGTCCCGTGCGGCCTCCGGGTTCAGCGCCGTGGCGATTGCTATCGTGTTGCTGCACCCCGCGCAGTATATTGGAGCGGCTCCCGGTCAGTGGACACCACAGCAAAGTGCGGAGCCTGCCGCACTTGAACGGTACCGCCCAAAGCCCGTGGCGATTGAAAAAAACATTGATGAATGGCATTCACTTCGCACCGAAGTAAAAGCGGGAAGTTACACAGAACTTTGCGCCCAGTGGCGCAGACAGCAACGGGGCGCAGCGACCAATACACTGCCAAATGATCTGGCCTCTGCAGCCCGCAAGCACTGTCGAATCCTTCCCTGATCCGCGTCGATACAGTCCTATAAAAAACGGGAGTACGTCACCTCACTCCCGTTTTTTATGCTGAGTATTTTCCCTCCACGGCCTTGATCAACCTCCCAGGCTGACCCCCATGGCCCGGGCTGCTTTCTGAATAAACTTCACGGTCTGATTCAGGCCGCCAACCAGCTCCCGCTGCCCCTTCTCGTCGGCAATCGCATCCAGGTTGGCCAGTACGTTTTCCGCCGTCTGCTGCTCCGGCGGCAAGTAGATGCCTTCCGTTTCCACAATACGCGCCTTCGCATAGCCGCCTGCACCGGCGCAGAGAATAAAGCGGTTGGGCGCGTCATCGGCAACGAGTGCAATCAGGCCCGCGGTGACGGATTCCGGTGTCAGCAAGTCCAGCGCATTCTGATCCGGGATAATATCTTCCGTCATACGGGTGGCCGCGGTGGGAGAAAGACAATTCACTTTGATGCCGTATTTCTCTCCCTCCAGATGCAGGGTATTCATCAGGCCAACCACGCCGGTTTTTGCGGCACCATAGTTGGACTGACCGAAGTTGCCATACAGACCCGAGGAAGACGTGGTCATCACAATACGGCCGTACTGTTGTTCACGCATAATATCCCACACCGCTTTGGTGCAGTTGACACTGCCCATCAGGTGAACATCCACCACCAGCTTGAAATCATCCATAGGTGCCTTTGCGAACGACTTGTCCCGCAGGATACCGGCGTTATTCACCAGAATGTCCACCCGCCCCCAACGCGCGACGGCCTCCGTCACCATTTCCTGTACTTGCTGGTAGTCGGTAACGTTGGCACCGTTGGCGATGGCCTCACCACCAGCGTCTACAATTTCCTTCACCACAGTTTCCGCTGCGGTCAGCGATCCGCCTGAACCATCGCGGGCACCGCCGAGATCGTTGACCACCACACGGGCACCGCGACGGGCCAGTTCCAGTGCATGAGAGCGGCCGAGGCCGTTACCCGCCCCGGTAACAATCGCCACCCGTCCTTCAAATGAAATCGTCATGGTTCTCTCCATCAATAGGTATTACTCAGTGTCAGAGCCTGTCAGCAGCCCTTGCAGGCTGTTGAAAAGCACGGTCCCACTGCGCCGTAAAACAAGACAATAAAAAATGGTTTCGAGAGCATCAAAATGCCGAAACTCCGCCATCGACCGCCAAGGTCTGACCAGTGACATAGGTCAGAGCCGGCGAACACAGCATCAACATCGCACTGACGACCTCTTCCGGCTTACCCAGTCTTTTCATCGGACAACCGGCGGCGAAAACTGCACGCATCTGGTCCGCGGTAGCGCCTTCCGGTGCCTGCATGTCGGTGATCATGGGTGTCAGGGTGTAAAACGGGCAGACGGCATTGACGCGTACATTGTGGCGGGCGTATTCCACCGCCGCAGTGCGGGTAAGGCCGACAACAGAGTGTTTTGCCGCGGAGTAAGATGAGGCCTTGGGGGCACCGCCGACACCGGCCATGGAACTCACATTCAGGATGACACCATCACCCTGCATGCGCATCACCCTGAGCTGGTGCTTCATACCAAAGAACACTCCCTTCACGTTTACCCGCTGTTGCAGGTCGAAGGTTTCTTCGTCCACCTCTTCGAGATACTGCAGAGGTGGCGCAATCCCCGCGTTGTTGACGGCTATGTCCAGGCGACCAAAATGCTCCCGCGCCAACGCCACCATAGCGGCGCCGTCTGTTTCGGACGACACATCACAAGCCATTGCCCGCACCTCGACACCATATGCCGACAGTTTTTCTTCGACCGCCTGCAGTCCCGTCAGGTTGATGTCTCCCAACACAAGGCGCGCACCCCGGCGCCCCAGTTCTTCGGCGAGCAGTGCACCAAAGCCACTGGCGGCGCCGGTAATCAGAGCGACCTTGCCTGTGAAATCCAGCAGGGGATCACGTTGGAATTCCGACATGCTCAAAGCCCTCCACAGGCGGTAAGGCCGCCGTCGACCACCACGCATTCACCGTTGGTGTAGCTGCCGGCGTCGGACACCAGGTACAGCACGGTTCCCGCCATTTCCTCCGGCTCCGCATGGCGATGCATGGGAATATGGCCGATGGCGGTTTTGTAGATCTCCTCATGGGAAAACAGCGCACCGGCAAATTTGGTTTTGGTGAGCCCCGGCAACAGCGCGTTAACGCGGATATTGAACTGAGCACATTCCTTCGCAAAGGCCTTGGTCATATTCACCACCGCCGCCTTGGTGATGGAGTAAATGCCCTGCCCCACACCCGGTTGCAACGCGTTGATGGAGGCCGTATTGACAATACAGCCGCCGCCGTTTTCCCGCATCAACTTGCCCGCTTCCACCGACATGAAAAAATAACCGCGAATATTGACCGCCACGGTTTTCTCGAAAGCACCCAGATCCGTATCCAGAATGTGTCCGAAGTAGGGATTGGTGGCCGCATTGTTTACCAGGATATCCAGCTTGCCGTACTGAGTGCGGATATGACGGAATACCTGGGCGATGTCATCCATACTGCCGATATGGCAGGGCAGCGCTTCCGCTTTCCCCCCCGCATCATTGATGGCATCCGCCACCGCCTGACACCCATCGAGCTTGCGGCTGGATACCAGTACATGGGCACCCTGCTCCGCCAGCAGTTTGGCAATCGCCTCGCCGATACCGCGACTGGCGCCGGTTACCAGGGCAATCTTGCCGCTCAGATCAAAAAGATTCGTCGCCATAACATTCTCCCGACAATCGTTAGTTGTATTTTTTAATCGCTTTCTTTTTCAATGACATCCAGGGCGAGCTTCGCCAGCGGGTCGACGAAGGCACCCAGTGCCGCCGCATTTTTGCTGGAGGCATTACCTTCATGCGCGCGCTTGGCCACACCCTGGATAATGGCCGCCAGGCGGAAAAAACTGAACGCGAGATAAAAGGCCCAGTTGTCGATGCGTTCGATGCCCATGCGCTCGCAGTAACGCGCTACATACTCACGTTCGCTCGGTATACCAAGTGCGCGCCGGTCCACGCCCATCAAGCCGGAGATGTTCCCGCTGTCCGCCGGCATACGCAGTTGCATGCACTGATAGGCCAGGTCCGCAAACGGATGCCCGAGGGTAGACAGTTCCCAGTCGAGCACGGCAATGGCGCGGGGCTCGGTGGCATGAAACACCATATTGTCGAGACGGTAATCGCCATGCACCAGCGATACGCGACCGTCGTCCTGCGGAAGATTTTCACCCAGCCAGCAGATCAACCGATCCATAGCGTCGATGGTCTGCAGCTCCGAGGCCCGGTACTGGCCCTGCCAGCGCTCGAACTGGCGCTCGAAGTAATTACCGGGCCGGCCGTAATCGGTGAGACCGGCTGCTTCCAGATCCACGCTGTGCAGAGCGGCCAGCACCCGGTTCATTTCCTCGTAAACGGCGCGACGCTCGCTGTTGTTCAGTTCCGGCAGCGCGGCATCCCAGAAAATCCGGCCCTCGCAATACTCCATGAGATAGAACATGGAACCGATCACCTCGCGGTCTTCACAGAGGTGCAGAACTTCGGGCACCGGCACATCGCTATCCACCAGTGCCTGCATTACACGAAATTCCCGATCCACTGCGTGTGCGGATTTCAGCAGCTTTCCCGGCGGCTGGCGACGCAGCACATAGGTGCCCGCGCTGGTCTCTACCTTGAACGTCGGGTTCGACTGACCGCCAGAAAATTTATTGGCGCGCACCGGCCCATCAAACCCCGGAATCCGTCCCTTCAGATACGCGGACAGCGTTTTCGTATCCAGCTGATCCACCGATGGGCTTTTCACCTCTGTCATTCATCCCTCCTCTGCGGCGTATTGCGCCGCCAGATTGCGTCCCAGTTGCATCATGTGGACCTGATCGGGCCCGTCGGCGAGGCGGATGGTGCGGGCGTAGCTGTAGCCCCGGGCGAGACTGAAATCCTGGCTGAGGCCGGCGGCACCGTGGATCTGGATGGCGCGGTCAAGGACGTTGCAGGCCATCTGCGGTGCGACGATCTTGATCATCGCGATCAGATCCCGCGCGGCCTTGTTGCCATGTCGATCCATCTGATCGGCGGCCTTCAGAGTCAGCAGACGCGCCTGCTCAATTTCACACGCGGATCTGGCAATGTCTTCGCGTACGGAGCCCTGCTTGATCATCGGCCGGCCGAATACCACACGACTCTCCGCACGCCGGGCCATCATTTCCAGCGCGCGCTGGGCCTGGCCGATAAGGCGCATACAGTGATGAATACGACCCGGCCCGAGACGGCCCTGAGCGATTTCAAATCCGCGACCTTCGCCGAGAATCAGGTTTTCCTTCGGTACCCGCACATTGTCGAAAATGATTTCCGCGTGTCCCTCCGGCGCATCGTCGTAACCGAATACGGTCATGGGGCGAATGACCTTAACTCCCGGCGTATTCATCGGCACCAGGATCTGAGACTGCTGGCGGTAGCGATCTTCGCTTTCCGGCGCCGTCTTTCCCATCACAATCATGATTTCGCAGCGGCGGCTTAACGCGCCGCTGATATAGAATTTACGGCCATTGATGACGTAATCATCGCCGTCGCGCACAATCGCGGTTTCGATATTGGTGGCATCACTGGAGGCCACTTTGGGCTCGGTCATGGCGAAGGCGGAGCGGATTTCGCCGGCCAGGAGCGGCGTCAGCCAGCGCTCTTTCTGCGCCTCCGACCCGTACTGGGCGAGCACCTCCATATTGCCGGTATCCGGCGCGCTGCAATTGAAAATTTCCGAAGAAAACAACACCCGCCCCATCTCCTCCGC
Source organism: Microbulbifer pacificus (assembly GCF_002959965.1). Lineage (NCBI taxonomy): Bacteria > Pseudomonadati > Pseudomonadota > Gammaproteobacteria > Cellvibrionales > Microbulbiferaceae > Microbulbifer > Microbulbifer pacificus. Next base: position 641,032 of record NZ_PREV01000027.1, on the reverse strand, counting down.
CAGCGGTGCGTACTCCAGGTTTGTCAGCCCGGCACCGTGTTCGGCTCCGGGTATAAACAGGTTCCACAGGCCTGCGTCCCGAGCCTTGCGCTTCAGCGCTTCCATAATGGGTGGTTCGCCCCAGCGATCCTGCTCCAGTTGCTCCATATACAGGGCTTCAACGGGGATCACTTCCTCCGCCATGAACTGCTTCAGACGCTGGAGCAGATCCTGCACTTTCGGGGAATACTCAAAATTCATCGCTGCTTTCTCTTGTTAACTGTAAGTAATGAATTCGCGGCGCTGGCGCGTATCCAGATGTGGGACATGGTTGAAGCTGTGCAGGCTCACACCGCTGCGGCCGGCGAAGAAGCGGCTGACCGCGGTATTTTTTATCTGCATGTTCAGCTGGGTCACGCTGTGGGACGGTGCCCCAAGAATCTGCCGCACCATCATGGCAATGGCGCCACCGGAGCTCACCACCAGGGTCCTGCCACCGCGGGCACCCGCAGCGAGAACACCCAGCACTTCTTCAATACGCTGTTCAAACTGCTGCCAGGATTCCGCCCCGGTAATTTCGCCGGCGGACCATGCATGCATGGCCATCTTCAGAAAGCGGTAATAGTCCGCGCGCTCCGCGCCGGCGGCCGGTGTTGCCTGTGGGTTTTTCTCGCTGTAGGCGTGCATCACGGTTTTGAAATCAAACTCGTTCAGCTGCGGCAACTCCTCCACTTGCGTGCTCGCGAGCCCCAGGCCTTCGCAGATACCGCGGGCCGTTTCGCGGTGCCGCCGCAGGTCACCACAAACGATGTGATCGAATTGCTGCCCCTCTTCTGACCAGTGTTCCCCCAGCCAGCGCGCCTGCTGCCAACCGAGTTCAGACAACTGGTCGTAGTTGTCGCTGCCAAAGGACGCCTGACCGTGGCGCACTACAAAAATTTCCGGCACAGCTCCTCTCCCGTGGTTGGCCCAGTAAACATTGCATCGAAGGTTTCGAATTACGTCCCGGGTTATTCACTCAACCGCCGGACTGGGAGATAAAGCTAGCGATTCCCCGTGGATCATCAAAGTTTATTATGTAAATATTCAAACATTCACAGTGGTGATGGCTGGTCACGCGAAAGGTTCGGTGGCCGCGATTCGAGGAGAGCGCTGACCATGCAGTTGCAACAGATCGACATGAACCTGTTCCCGGTACTGGATGCCATCTACACCACGCGCAACCTCACCCGGGCGGCGGAGCGCCTGCATATCACTCAGCCCGCGGTGAGCAACGCGCTGGCGCGATTGCGGCGAGCCCTGAACGACCAACTGTTCACACGTACACCGAACGGTATGAGCCCCACGCCACTGACGGAAAGCATCATGCCGCGGGTGCAGCAGGCGCTGGCGTTGCTGGACAGCAGCGTGACCGAGCAACATCAGTTCGAACCGGCTACTGCACAGAAGACCCTGCGTCTGTCCATGAACGACATGGCAGAAACACTGGTGCTGCCGCCACTGCTGGAGCATTTGCAGCGCGTCGCGCCGGGTGTGAGTGTGGAATCCTATTACGTACCGCGCGAGCAACTGGTCAGGGAATTGGCGGCCAACAACCTGGATTTCGCCCTCGATATTCCCATGGTCTCCGCGACCCAGCTGAATCAGCAGCGCCTGGTAGCAGACCGCTATCAGTGCATGCTGCGACCGGACCACCCCCTTGCCGGGGAGGCGAGCCTTACCCTGGAACAGTATCTGGCGCTGGAACACATCCATGTATCCAGCCGGCGCAGTGGCCCGGGGATCACGGATATCGCGCTCAACAAGCTGGGGAGGCGGCGCAAGATCAAACTGCGGGTGCAGCACTACCGGGTTGCACCCCTTGTGGTGTTGAAAACCGACCTGGCCCTTACCGTCCCCATCAGCCTCGCCCGTCAATACCCGGCCAGATGCTTCGAACTGCCGTTCCAGATTCCGCAGATGGACTGGCACCTGTTGTGGCACCGCAGCCAGGACGAGGACGGTGCACACCGCTGGCTGCGGGAGCAGGTCATTGCCCTGTTCCGGTAGTTCAGAGAAGGGGGACTGGCGCGGCCAGAAGATTCGAGCGGATTGGTCAGTGTCGCCGTTCTCCCGGGCTTGCTATCCTTGAGGAAAGATATGCAACTTTTTGCATAGTTTCTGCAGGGACCGTATAGCACGTTGCCGAGAACCGCCCCATCGGGCGTAACCCACCGGACTCCCGCTCCCGGGCGCGGGCGCCGCACAGAACGAGAATGACCGCCATGTCACAGCAGCCTTACCCACATCTGCTCGCCCCCCTGGACCTGGGTTTCACCACCCTAAAGAACCGGGTACTGATGGGCTCCATGCATACCAACCTGGAGGAGCATCCCGGCGGCTTCGAGCGTCTGGCCGCCTTCTATGGCGAGCGCGCCAGAGGCGGTGTGGGCCTGATCGTAACCGGAGGGATCGCCCCCAATGAGGAAGGCGGGGTATTCCAGGGCTCCTCCAAAATGACCACCGCCGAGGAAGCAATGGCGCACCGCGCCATCACCGATGCCGTACATCGCGAGGGCGGCAAGATCTGTATGCAGATCCTGCACGCCGGCCGCTACGCCTATAACCCCAATCTGGTGGCGCCTTCCGCCATTCAGGCGCCGATCAACCCGTTCACGCCAAAGGCGCTCAGCGAAGGGGAAGTGGAACAGCAAATCGACGACTATGTGCGCTGCGCGGTGCTGGCGAAAGAAGCGGGTTACGACGGCGTCGAGGTAATGGGCTCCGAGGGCTACTTCATCAACCAGTTCATCGTCGCCCGCACTAACCACCGCGATGATCGCTGGGGCGGCAGCTTCGAAAACCGTATCCGCCTGCCCATCGAAATCGTCCGTCGTATTCGCGAAGCGGTAGGTGAAGACTTCATCATTATCTACCGCCTGTCCATGCTGGACCTGGTGGAAGGCGGCAGCGATTTTGACGAAGTGGTGGCACTCGGCCAGGCCATCGAACTCGCCGGCGCCTCCATCATCAACACCGGCATCGGCTGGCACGAAGCGCGGGTTCCCACCATCGCCACCAGTGTGCCGCGCGCGGCATTCAGCGATATCACCGCCAAGGTGAAGCAGCATCTTTCGGTACCGGTCGTCACCAGCAACCGCATCAATATGCCGCAGGTGGGCGAAGACGTACTGGCAGCCGGCCAGGCGGATATGATTTCCATGGCGCGTCCGTTTCTGGCGGACGCAGAATTCGTCAACAAGGCGGCGGAAAATCGCGCGGACGAAATCAACACCTGTATCGGCTGCAACCAGGCATGCCTGGACCACACCTTTGAACTGAAACTCACCTCCTGCCTGGTCAATCCGCGCGCCTGTCACGAGACCGAGCTGAATTACCTGCCGGTGAAAAGCGCCAGGAAAATTGCAGTGGTGGGCGCGGGCCCAGCCGGCCTCGCCGCCGCTACAGTGGCCGCCGAGCGCGGCCATGAGGTAACCCTGTTCGAAGCCAGCGACGAGGTGGGCGGCCAGTTCAATATCGCCAAACAGATTCCCGGTAAGGCGGAGTTTGAAGAGACCCTGCGCTACTTCAAACGCAAGCTGGAAATCACCGGCGTGGACGTGCGCCTCAACACCATCGCCACCGGGGACAACCTCGAAGGATATGACGAGGTCATCATCGCCACCGGCATCTCCCCGCGTACCCCGCCCATCGAGGGCATTGAACACGCCAAGGTGCTCACTTACCTCGACGTGCTGAAACACAAGAAGCCGGTGGGCAAAACCGTTGCGATCATCGGCGCCGGCGGTATCGGCTTCGATGTGGCCGAATACCTGACCCACAGCGAGGAGCACGGCAGCGAGCTGATCGCCAGCAGCAAGCAGGAATTCTTCGACGAGTGGGGGGTGGATATCACCCTGGAACACCGCGCCGGCCTCAAGCCCCAGCAGCCGGTCACCAGCCCCCGCCAGATTTTCCTGCTGCAGCGCAAAGCCTCCAAGGTAGGCGCCGGACTCGGCAAAACCACCGGATGGATTCACCGCACCAGTCTCAAGCACCGCGCAGTACAGAACCTGGCCGGGGTCACCTATGAAAAGATCGACGATCAGGGGCTGCATATCCGCCTGGGCGACGAGCAGAAGATCCTCGACGTGGACAATGTGATCATCTGCGCCGGCCAGGAACCCCTGCGTGCGCTGCACGACCAGCTGCAGGCTCGGGGCCAGTCCAGCCACCTGATCGGCGGCGCCTTTGAGGCGGCAGAACTCGATGCGAAGCGCGCCATCGACCAAGGGTCCCGCCTCGCAGCGTCTCTGTAACCACCACCGCGCATCGGATTGCTGCGGTCGCCATCGACCGCCAGCAATCCCGATCAGCGGACGCACTCCTTTCCCACAGCTCTCCCGGCAGAATCCCATCCCAGACCTATACTGTGTGATACGGATTTATCTGCCAGGGAAGATCCTTTCACCGCGCGCCAACGCCGAGTAACAACGTAGAAACCCCATCTTCCCTGCGCCGTCACAATAACGACCGACAGGAAATTTCTGCGCCATGGCTGCGTCCAATGCCCTCTCTGAATTGCTCTCCCGCGCACGCCTCACGATAGAACAGGAGTTATCGGAACTCACACCACCCTACACACTCTTCTTCTCGGTAAGCGACGGAATACAGCGGGCACGGGTATGCCACGGGCGCGGGATGGATCTCGATACGCTGTGGTTACAACTGGCCACGCAGGCGCGCAGACTGCTTTCCAGTGCGAAAATGGCGGGTCACTGGTTACGCATCGACTGGGTCACCAAAAGCGAAACACTGGACTGGCGCCAGTTGCACCAGAGATTCGAGAAAACCAAGCGCGGATACTTCCGCTATGGCCTGGCACTGGACGACACATGGAATATCGCATTTCTGGAGCAGGAACTGAACGGCAACGCCATGCTCTACGGTGGCAACAAGATTGAGCATGTCGTCGTCAACAAGCGTAACTTCCGCGCTTATACAGACCGCCGCTTTGGCCGTAAAACGATACTGGACTTTGCCGACACCAGCCCGGTCACTCTACTCCATACCGAGGGGGTATTCCTCGATCGCAAAACTGCCCCTCAACGGCTATATGGGCCGGGTCGCAATGCCGGGCGTCGCATTATCGACACACTGGACGACGCCACCACTAATCATCTGATCAACACCAGCAGCCAGTATCTTGCTTCCCAGGTCCTTGAGAACGGACGCTTCGAGTACGGCTGGCACTGTTGCTTCGATCGTCCCATCGGCACATACAATACACTGCGCCACGCCAGTTCGACGTACGCCCTGACGGAAGGTTGGGAAGTAACCGGTGACGAACAGAGCAAACACGCCATCGATCGTGCGCTCGCCTACCTCACCGAGCAACTGATAAAAAAAGTTCAACTTCCCTCGGGCCGGCAAGCCGCCTTTCTCGTTGAAAGCAATGGAGAGATCAAGCTCGGTGGCAATGCGGTGTGTCTCCTCGCATTGGTAAAGTACAGTGAACTCACCGGCACCAAGGAATACTGCCAACTGCTTGAGGAGCTCGCACTGGGCATACAATTTATGCAGGACAACACCAGTGGCAAGTTTGTGCATGTGTTGCAGTATCCCGAACTCACCGTGAAAGAGAAATTCCGCATCATCTACTACGACGGTGAAGCAGCGTTCGGCCTGATGCGACTGTACGGTTATACCAAAGATGAACGCTGGTTGAGCCTGGTTGAAAAAGCCTTCGAATATTTCATTGCAAACAAACACTGGCAGGCACACGATCACTGGCTCAGTTACTGTGTCAACGAGCTGACGCTGTATCGTCCGGAAACACGTTATTATCAGTTTGGTATCCAGAATGTAAGCGGCCATCTGGATTTTATTATCGAACGAATTACTACATTCCCCACGCTACTGGAACTGATCATGGCCGCGGAACGCATGGTTACGCGGCTGCGCCACGATAAAGAACACGCACATCTGCTCCGGCAACTGGACCTGCACAAATTTTATCGGGCGCTCCATACTCGGGCCATGTATTTATTAAATGGATATTACTGGCCGGAATATGCCATGTATTTCTCCAACCCCGCCAAAATATCGGGAAGTTTTTTTATTCGCCACCACGCTTTTCGCGTTCGCATTGATGATGTTGAACATTATCTTTCCGGATTTGTTGCCTTCCGGAAGTATCTTCTTCTTGGTGGTTGCCCGCCGGAGTTTCAGAAAGACACTCAACACCTTGACCTTGCTCCAGCAAATACGTCATCCCTACCTATTCTCGCCTGGGGGGGCGATGTCAATCTGGCGCGACGCCAGCATTACCGAACGGCCTTACTCGGTGAAGAAGAAGTCCTGGGAAAGATTCCGGCACTGAATAACGCAGATCTGAGTGTTGTCAACCTCGAGTGCGTTGTTGCCACCACCGGCGAACAGGGTACAGACAAGGGCGAACATGCCCCGTACTACTATCGCGCGCGCCCTGGCATGCTCAAACTGCTGTATCAAAGCGGTATTGATGTAGTGACGACAGCCAATAATCACAGCGGTGATTATGGCAAGCAAGCACTTCTGGAGCAGGGATACTGGCTGGATACAGTAGGGATTGGTCACACAGGATCTGGCTTTGACTTCGACACTGCTATGAAGCCAGTGATCCGTCCTGCCGGCGCGCTCAACGTCGCGATATTTTCTCTGGATGCTACGCAAAAACATTTTGCGGCGGGCCCAAGAACACCTGGATGCGCCCATCTTTCTATACAGAAACCAGACCTGTGGTTACAGGTCCTGGAACCCAGGATTGCCGCTGCGAGAAAATATGCTCATGTAGTGGTTGTGGCTGTTCACTGGGGTGACAACCTGGAGGAACAGCCCAGTGGTGCAGAAATTGCAGTTGGGCACCGGATTATTGAGGCTGGTGCCGATGCGGTTCTCGGAACCAGCGCTCACATACTGCAAGGTATCGAAATTTACCAGGGACGCCCCATAATTCACGATGCGGGAGATCTGTTGTTTGACTCCGTACAAAGGAGTCTAAAGGATGGCGGCATCTTCCAGCTGGCCTTGAGTTACCGGGGTGTCGAGGAAGTGCGATTTATCCCTATCGGTGTAGGGTTCGGCTTCAGCCATCAGTTATCCGGTCAAAGTGCAGATAGCGTAACCAGACGGTTTGAAAAATTGTGTGCCGTATTTGGAACGAAGTTACAGATTCTTGGCGACGGCAGCGGAAAAATAGCATTGAATCCACCGGTTAGAAAGTACCAGCGAGTCCCTCCAGCCGCGAAACCTTCAGTGAATATGGACCTACTGGATCGCTTACAGCGCCCCCTCAACCCGAGCTGGGCTGTTGCTGAAGTCCCATCAGCTGCACAAATTCCACCGATGGATTTCGGCCCGCTCCAACTGATCGGAGTCCAGTATCACCCAAAGGCGATCGAGCGCAGACAGTTGCTGTATGTCGAAACATTCTGGCGAATTGCACCATCATACGCCGGGACAATTGACATGGATCTGCGCCTGAATATTCGCGCCGTGCCTGTTAATGATTCAGAAATACCCTACTGGGGAAAGGGGATGGACCATGATCCCTGCGATTGGCAGGTCCCAACGAGCTGCTGGCAACACGGTATCATTTATCGCGACTACTACTGCCTGAGGCCACCAGCTACGAAACACCTGAAAAATATTCCTCTGCAGTTACAGGTGGGAATCATCAGCGAAAAGACCCAGATAAAACCCATACCCGTACCGGACAGGGTTGTACCTGTAATACTTCCACTACAAATAAGCCAGCCACGCACGGCAATCTCCCACAGCCGCCCCATATATCGCTCAGAGTTTCCTGCATCGGTCTACAGAGAAATACCAGGCCAAACCTGGAATGCTCAGCAATTGGAAGATGTTACCGGAGGAACCTGGCTCGTAGCACCACCTCCAGGGTGGTATGTTGCCAGTGTTGTGTCAGGAAAAAGCTTTATTCACCAGTCCCAGGCACCGACACTATTCGTCGCACATAGTAGTCGTGATCGCGCCTTTCATGAAAACAGATCACCGAAACATTACTCCGACTGGGACCTGCACCGCCAGCTAAAAAAAATTGTCGATACATTTGGCAGTGGTACCGGACGACAAATAGCTGGAGTAATGGTATCCAAGCCCGTGAAAGATCTGCCAGGACACCTTCCAGTATTACTAGTACAGGATCCGATTCGCGCTGTTGTGGAATTGGGATTTTCCGCGAGAAATCGGTTTCGCAAGGATGTCGTTGCAATCACTGGTACAGCCGGAAAATCGTCGACATTAAAGATGCTGAATGGGATTTTAAGGGAAAAGGGAAACATCTTAACGAGTCTGGGAAACTACAACTCCCGTGTTGGTGTACCGACCACATTGGCCAGCCTCAACAACAATTATCAGGCAGCACTACTGGAAATTGCACAGAGTGCACTCTGGATGCGCGACGGCCCGATAACCCAGCGAGTACACCCCACCGTCGCGGTTATCACTGAAATCGGCGTTTCTCAAACCGCTCAGGGTATTCGCACCACCATGGATACCGCCACCTGGAAGTCTCGGATCTTCACAGGCCTTACAGGACGCTCAATTGCCGTCATTGGCGAGCATCTCGCGCATTTCGACTACATTCGACAAGAAGCCAGCAAGCACGCAAAAAGAATCGTTGTATTCGGGGCGAGTGCCCAGGCCGACATTCGTATCCTGCATATCACCGGCAATAACCAAGGTAGTCACGTTACGTTGCAGATAAACGGTGAGCACCTTACCGTTTCTATCCCCGTCCCGAGCACAGGAATGGTATATAACGCGGTTGCCGCAATCAGCGTCGCCTACGCCATGGGCTATTCTGCGAAAGAGGCGATTCAGTCGATTCAGTCATTTCAGCCGGACGATGGTCACCTCCAACAGACCCGAATTCCCGTAAATAACGGTTTTGCGACCATGATTGATGACAGCTGGAATGCAGAAGTGACCTCGATGTTAAATGCATTTTCAGTACTAGAAAAATCATCCCCGCCTGAAGTCAACAGAAAAATCGCGATACTGGGGCGTATCGTTCACTTGGGTGAACAGGCGTCCGTGTTGCATCGCAGCCTGGCCAGACCACTTATGGAAAGCGGCGTTTCCTATGTGATCACCCACGGGGAGGAGATGAAGCACCTTAGAACAGAGTTACCGGCGGAAATTCTTGGCCCGCACTATTCAAGTGCCAGCGAGCTCGCACGATCATTCGCATTGGAAATAAAAGCCAGTGATCTTATTCTGGTCAAAGGGTCTAGACGCGATTCGGATTTCGGAGAGATCCCCAAGCTGCTGCGAGATCTCTTGAACAAGGAGCTGGTTAACGGGTAACCAGAAAACACAGTGGCGATTTTCTCAAAACCATGCACTTCAGAACTTCACATAAATCATCTCACTCGATATGCCATTGAACGTCCACTTCAACCTGATTTTTTTTATTGAACCCTTTCGGCCACCGATTAGACCATACCCAAACAGAGTTACGATTAAGAACAACTTTTGTCCGGCCTCCATAACCAAAACCGTAACCGGAAGACGGATCCAGAGCCAAGTTTGGATCCACGGGGATCCATCGCTCGTTTAGGTACACCTCAGCCGCGTGGTGATTGGGGCGATCGAATGACCTCCGTTCGCGGAAATGGAACTCTGAAGTCATCCGAGCTGGATAGCCCATAGCTCTGGCGAGGGCAACGAACAGTGCCGAAAACTCAGTACAATCTCCTTGGCGCACCGACACAGCGTACAGTGCTCCCCTGTTAGGTTGGGGTCGATACTGGATTATTTGCTGAGGCAATAAATATGCTGCACGCAGTCTGCCCTCCGATGAAGAGTAACTCCGCTCTATCTGTTGAGCCAAACGTCTGATCTCAACAGAATCTGCCTCTATATATTTTGCAGGCTGTAAATAACTTTCCTGGGGCTCAGACTGCCGGAGATGCTCACTCCATTCCGTAGTTTGAGAGGGATAATGGAAATCTCGCAACAGCAGTTCGAAATAGACTTTTCTGACAGATTGTGCATTCGCGGGAATATCCCAGACTATCTCCAGAAATTCTCCAGCGGTATCTTTGAATGGCTTTCGTATGGCGCTTTTGACAGGATCGTGACGGATCTGGAGAAGCTCCTGTTGCCAATGCCCATTAACTGGTATGGATATCCTATGTACATATCCCGAAATAGGGAGGTTGCTCTTGTTGACAATCTGAATCTCGGCGATCAATGTGACTTTCTGACCAGATCCAACCGTTTCTGCAGGTAGATTTCCAGCCAGAAAAATACCAAAAAGTAAAATGCCAATATTGCGAATCATATATATCCGTCGGTCAACGTTCGCGCAATGCTTCTCCCGCCTGGTTAAACGGTTTGACCAGGTAATCAAATATCGTCTTCGATCCAGTTTTTACATCTACGGTTGCCACCATTCCCGGAACAATAGGAAATTCCACACCAGCGCGATTGATTAGAGCATCGGAATCCGTAAGTATCAGCACGTGGTAGTAATATTCACCGGGTTTGGTTTCATCCTGGATTGTATCGGGAGATATTGTCGTTACCTTTCCATCAAGACCACCGTATACACTGAAATCATATGCAGTAATTTTTACTTTGGCGTCCTGTCCCGGATGAATGAAGGCGATGTCCCTTGGGGAAATTTTCGCCTCGATCAAAAGACGGTCGTCGAGAGGAACAATTTCCATCAGACGTCCATTAGGTGGTATCACCCCTCCAATGGTAGTAACTTCAATATCCTTGACGATTCCGCGTACCGGAGATTTCAGGGTAAGTCTGGTGAGGGAATCCGATCGCCCTTCAATAACGGAAGAAAGCGCATCCACTTCTGCACTAACACTCGCCAGTTCCTCGCGAGCGCGCACCATGTATTCGGACTGCACATCTTTTATCTTAAGATCGAGCTCCGATTTCTGTCGGCTTAACCGAAGAACTTCGACATTGCTCGCCGCGCCAGATTTTACCAGATCGCGGGTGATAGAAAGTTCACTCTGAATTAGTGCCCGTGATTCGCGGAGGCTGCTTAGAGAATCTTGCAAACTTCTCTGACGTGTCTGATAGAGCTTCTTCTCTTTTGCAATAAGTTCGGGATGCCCAGCCAGAGCCTCCGGAAATGCGAGATCTGTACCGTTGACTTCAGCGCTTAAACGCGCGGCGCTAGCAAGCGCCGCGCGGTATCTAGCCTCGCTTTCCTCGACATTCGATCGAATTTTTGTAGGATCCAGCTGCGCAAGTATTTGCCCTTGCTCGACGATGTCTCCCTCCTTCACGTCAAGACGGGCCAGTATTCCCCCCTCCAGAGACTGTATTACCTGCGCTCTGGATGTTGGAATAACTTTTCCCTCTCCTTTGGACACCTCATCTACATTGGCAAAGTAGGACCAGCCAATGAAACAGCTCAACATTAGAAAGAATAACCAGACCACTCGACCGGAATGTGATAATTTCGCCTCGTCGGACTCCTGGCTGTAATGTGAACCAGCATTGTGAAAATCCGCTTCTAAAAGAGCAATATTTGCGGCAACGCCCGGTGATTCATCCCTGCGGCTGATGGCGGATTTATGGTTACTGGGTGAGGGAATTTCACTGGACATCAATTCACCTGTTCTCTACTCAGCATTTTATCAGAATCCCGTGGATTCACCCCGCGCGCATGAACCTGAGAGAGCTTCTGAAGCGCGACTGATTTCGGCTCATCAAGAATTATCTGCCCGCCATCAACTACCAGTATTCGATCAACCAACTGTAACGTACTGCTTCGATGCGTAGCCAAAATCAGAGTACGCCCCTCAATCCATCGGAGCAATTTTGTGATGAACCTTTTTTCTGTCATATCATCCAGAGATGCAGTTGGCTCATCCAACAGAACCACACTGGGGTTTCGGATAAACAAGCGTGCGAGGAGTAATGACTGACGCTGCCCACCTGAAAGTCCGAGACCGCCTTCCAATACAACATGATCCAACCCCTTGGGAAGCTTGCGTATAAATTCCAGCGCGCCTGCCATATCCAGAGCAGCCATCAGCTCGCTATCATTTGCTCCGGGCATGCCCAGTGTTACATTCTCCCGCAAGGTGCCATGAAAAAGATTGGAATTTTGAGTAAGGAGACCAATGTCACGACGAGTATCAGATGGGTCAATATGCTCAAGACTCACCCCTTCGAGAGTTACCTCACCATTACTCGGTTCCAGCATTCCAGACAACGCCTGTAGCAATGTGGATTTACCTGCGCCATTTCGCCCCAGAACACCAACTCTTTCACCCGCACGAATTTTCAGGGAAGCAACATTCAATGCCGGCACACTGCAATCAGCTCCATATTTGAAGCTGGCCTGACGCATCCCAAAATTCCCGCGAATCGAAGAGAGATGTACCCGCTTGCTTCCCTCCGGGTGATCCACGGGCAGCCGCATTATCTGGTCCAACCCTCTCAGAGCATATTTCGCCTGCTGCCAACGACTGAGAACCTGCGTAATCTGTGACATCGGAGCCATCATCCGCGACCCGAGAATAGAAGCCGCAACCAACGAGCCAGTGGTCATGTCACCAGCCATCACCATAGGTGCGCCAAATAGCACAATCACCGCAAAGACAGATGATTGAACATTGTGAGTCCAGGTAACCAGGTTTCCAATCAGTGCGCGTAATCGCAAATTGGATTCTGCGGTGACCGCGTTGTAATGGTTCCATTGCTGCTGAAAGCGCTGCTCTGCTTGAAGTCCCTTAATGTCCTCCATCCCTTGAACTGTTTCTACCAACATGGCGTTACGCAACGATGACTCGCGAATGGATTCCCCAGCGAGCTGAGCGAGTCTCCCCTGCGCAAGAACGCCGGGAACAATAAGTAGTACTAAAGCACACAAAGGAACCAGTGCCAGTGGTCCTGCCACGTACCACATGAAACCTAGGAACAAAATAAAAAATGGCATGTCCGCCATGGCGAGAATGGTGGTGGAGGTCACCATCTCCCGGACTTTCTCCAACTCGCGAATCTGCGAAATAAAGGCCCCGGTGGATTTCGGTCGAGCGCTGTTACGCAGCCGAACGGCATGACCATAAACCAGATCAGAAACTCGTATATCTGCCCGCTTTCCAAGAACATCAGTAATACGGATGCGATTAACCCGCATGATGAAATCAAAAACAATCGCGATCATTACACCACTGAATAGCACATATAGGGTCGGAGTGGATTCAGCGGGTATTACCCTGTCATACACCTGCTTGGAAAACAGAATTCCGGCCAGCGCAAGTATGTTTGCTACAGTAGTAGCAACCATAACATGAGCATAAGGTTTCAGGTCTCTCAGAATAATGGACCTGAACCAGTGCTTCTCCTGAGGCTTAACATACTCATCGACCCGAACGTCCGCCACATTGTTAGCCGGCCTCAGAACTACAACCGAGAGAATATGCCCCACAATAAATTCTGACTTTACAGTAGATGATGCGCCTTTGTCGCCACTGAAACTTACTGAAAGATTACCTTCGGCATCTATGGTTTCTATAACACCGATTTGACCGTCCTTGAGTTGGAAAACCAGCGGCAATCTCCACGGACTCAACATAGACGTATCAAACTCAGAAAACTTAACAACCATTCCAGCCTGGCGAGCCATACTTCTCACCACGTTTTCTATCGTTTCCTCCTGACCCCACTTCGATGCAATTCGAATATTTTCCTCAGAAAATTCAAGACGATAATGCTTCGCAACGCAGACTACAGCTTCCATCCATTGAGAGAAATCTGTTTTCTCATTCCCGGATTCGCCCATATTCATCTCCTGCTTAAAAATCTGGATACAAATCCCGCAGCTTACGGAAGCACCTTCACACCCTGAATTGGCCTATCTTGTAAATTGAAGGCGTTCCTAATTTCTCCAACAGAGTACAGGCAGTCCACTCTTAGTTTATTGAGATCATACTCTGTGTTATTCTTTTCGATTCTCGCCTGATAAAGCTCCTGCTCAGAATTAAGAAGTTCTACCAAGGTTCTGGTTCCAAGGGAAGAATATTGCTGTCGATACAAATCACGTGTTTCGGATATCGCACGCAGGCGCGCATCCAATATCGATAGGCTTTTTTCCAGACCATCACTCTGATTCTGTGATATACGCAGATCTCGCACCGCACTCAGTCGTGCATTATCTTTGGCCGCTTCCGCGGAGCGCAGAGCGAAACCCGCCGCGTCCCGATTCGCGAAAATCCTTCCCCCTTGATAGATCGGCATAGACAGGTTCAGGAATACCGCATTCTCGTGGTTATTCAGAGCATTCGCATCCACATACTCCTGATCCAGATAACTATTAACACTCCCATCCAGTGAGAGCGTAGGCCACGACTGGGCTTTGGCCTCTTTTAGTTGAGCTACCGCCTCGGCACGCTGTGCCTCAGCCAGTAACACAGCGGGAGCGTAACTAGCCTGCACAGGATCAACCTGGCAGCCACGCACCACTGTTTCGGGTATCCTCATGGTCAGTGCTATTGGCTGCTCTACTCCCATCAGGTTCTGTAGCACACCCTTCCACCGATTCAACTGCGCCAGGAGCTGTTGCCGCGTCGCTCTTGCAGATTCAATGCGAGACTGCGCCTGCAGTACATCGGAGCGAGAACTCGCACCGCGCTCATTCCGGAGACTTACGAGTCTCGATATGGCGGAAACTCCCTGTATCTGTTCTTCCGCAGACGAAAGCAGCGCCTGGTACCTCTGAACCTCGATAGCCGCCTGAGCCGTGTCTCTTCCAATAAGATCGACCTGCTGCAGGACTCGAGCCTGAGAGACCTGTGCACCTGCAGTCGCAGCATCTACTTCGCTGGAGATCTTTCCAAAATCATACAAGACCTGCGAGAGGTAAAGCTGTACAGCGTGACCATCCCCGTCACCATCGTATTCACTCTCGTATCCTCCCACGACACCGATGCTGAGCTGAGGGAAATAGCCCGCGCGGGCGGCACGAATATTCTGCTGTTGCTGGTAAAGCTCGCTTACGGACTCCCCGATTGATGGATGCCAACCAACGGCCCTCTTAACAGCATCCTCCAAGCCTACCTCCAGAATACTCGCACTCATGGTAACCGCGGGATTGAGAGATTGTGCGGCAAACAGTGATTGCTCTGACCCTTCACCGTAAAGTTGTGACGGGTTTATGGTCTGAAGTGCCTCGTCCTGACTGGCAGCCAGCACTGGAATGTAGGCGGCAGATACAACGAGGAAAAGTAGTGCGGATACTGAAGGGGTTTCTATGAATGTCTGGCGGAAATTACCGCGTTCGACCTTACATGATTTACGTTTCGCGTGTTCTGAGATCACTGTTATTCACTTTTATTGTCGCCGTATAGCACCGAAAACTCGGAACGTGGCGGCCGGTTTTCTCGGTTTACCACATGCAAGTCTAGTCCAAAAAAAAGCACCGGGTTTTTGGCCCGGTGCCTTAGGCGCACAAATCTTCAGTGCGGAATTTCGACGAAGGATCTACAGGTCGTATTGAGTGTATTGCGACCACATAACATTGACAGGATCATCCATATCCATCGGCATCATCTCCAGCGTTTCCAGCGGGCTCATTGCATCGATGTTTGTTCCATGGATACCGCCGACCAACGTTTCGAAGCCCAATTGAGAGAGATGGTCACTTTCAAAGAAATCATCCAGTAGATCTTTCAGTGAAAGTAACGATCCATCATCATGGTGTGGCGAGTCAGAACATTCGCAATGATCATCAGCAACGAGTTTGGCCAACGCCACCTCAATGGCTTTTTCGAGCAGTAACTCCAGACTGCTCTCCAGCATACTCTCCATTACTTCTGAGTGAGCATGGCCGGATTCCGGAGTGGCATCCTGCTCAGAATCAACCAGAGCCAGTGACTCCGGTGACTCTTCATTGGTTAGCGCCATGGATTCCTCATCATCACACAGCTCGTCCAGGGAGATTACAGGAACAGTCGCCCCCCCCACATTGCCCGCCGGATTGGTAGGCCATCCCAGCATGACATCGAGTGGCGAAACTAAATTTCCATCCTCATCGTAGTGGTTGTTACCTGCCTTGATGATGTATTCCACCACAGGGGATCCAAATTCATCTTCAACACAGTCGAAGAGAGTTTCGGGATGGGATGGATCTTTAATATCGTCATCCTCGCCATATTCGACTTTGACGACCTGGCCATTTTGCAATCTGAACGCGACATAGGAGATACCATTTGGCAGCTCCATGTCAGAATCGGAATCGGAATCGGCGTCTGCATCGGCGTCTGCATCGGCGTCTGCATCGGCATCGGCGTCGGCATCGGCGTCGGCATCGGCGTCGGCATCGGCATCGGCATCGGCGTCTGCATCGGCATCGGCATCGGCATCGGCATCGGCATCGGCATCGGCATCGGCATCGGCGTCTGCATCGGCGTCTGCATCGGCGTCTGCATCGGCGTCTGCATCGGCGTCTGCATCGGCGTCTGCATCGGCGTCTGCATCGGCGTCTGCATCTGAGTCCGCATCTGCATCATCATCATCCGGCGTGATATCCGGCTTGTCGCACTCAATATCTATATCGATGTCGACATCGATATCAAGACTGCACTCATTGTGACAGTCGTCATGCCCCACCGTCTTCATTTTCTCAACGTCGATATCTATATCGATGTCGATGTCAAAGCCGTGAAGATCCAGTTCGTAGCTGAAGTGCCAGTCGCTATCGGCATCCGCGTCTGCATCGGCGTCTGCATCCGAGTCCGCATCTGCATCACACTCGAAGTCAATATCCACATCCACATCGACATTGATATCGCAAATGTGATGGCAGGGTTTGTCGCAATCGGCGTCGGCGTCGGCGTCTGCATCGGCATCCGCGTCAGCATCGGCATCGGCATCGGCATCGGCATCGGCATCCGCGTCAGCGTCAGCATCAGCATCGGCATCGGCATCGGCATCCGCGTCAGCGTCGGCATCGGCATCGGCGTCTGCATCGGCATCGGCATCGGCATCGGCATCCGCGTCAGCATCCGCATCGGCATCCGCGTCAGCGTCCGCATCGGCATCGGCATCCGCGTCCGCATCGGCATCGGCATCGGCATCGGCATCCGCGTCAGCGTCCGCATCGGCGTCGGCATCCGCATCGGCGTCTGCATCCGCATCGGCGTCGGCATCCGCATCGGCATCCGCGTCAGCGTCAGCGTCAGCGTCAGCGTCCGCATCAGCATCCGCATCGGCATCAGCGTCCGCATCAGCATCAGCGTCCGCATCAGCATCAGCATCGGCGTCCGAATCTGCATCCGCATCCCCGTCCGATGGTGTGGGAGCAGGAGGAGGCTCTTCTCCGACAGGCGGCGGTGTATTTCCACCGGGAAAGGATCCGGGATTGATAACGGGCGGTGGCGCAGATGGGGGGGGCGGTGGTTGGGGAACGGGCGGTGGTTCTACGATTGTGAATGTGGGGTTCGAGTCATCATCGTCGGTCGCATGTGCGATACCGATAATACCCAGGGCTGCCAGTCCCGCCCACACCCACGGACAAACAACCTCACCAGTCGGCGGAATGACTCCAGCCAGATCCGCGCCGGAGCTTACCTGAGCCAAGGAGAAAATAGATCCGTCGGCACCTTTCTGTGCCAGCAGGACGGCACCGGTCTCAGGGTCTTCCAGAAAAAGATCGCTTTCCAAGCTGTTCGTATCCGCCAGGTAGAAGTTCTCTATGGTAATGACTTCACCCGACGCCAACTGAATGATCAGATCTGTGCCAGACCTGGAGAAAGACACAATATCTTCCTGAGACAACCCTAATTTGACAAAGCCCGGAGAGCTTAAAACCACGTTCGCGGTTTCAAACGAACTCAGGGTGCCGCTGGACTTATCAACTACCTGCGTTTGCATCCTGCATACCTTTGTTTTCCATCATCCACTGATGAAGCCCTGACTCACTTTGGCGCACTCATACTCGACGTCAGAAATTATGATCGAGCAAAAACCATACAATGCGCGCAAATTTTAAACACTACTTATTTGGTATGGCTGAGTTATTCATTTATTTCAAGTCAGGGAAGGAGTTACCGCTCATTGAATATAAGGCGCAGGCGTTAACTTGCGACAAAAACTCAGACACTGATCACAGTTTACGCAACTCAGAAGCTGATAGCGGTGCAACGGGACGTCAGTGAAATATATACCACGCCAAAACGGAACAATTGTCGCAATACCGATCCGGCGTGGTCGCACTGGAGAAGGTTAGATTGTCGTAGGATTTTCCGAAGAAATTGGCGGCTTGGTATATTTTTCGTCCCCAATCAAAAAACGATTGCTCAGAAAATAAAGGTACAAAACCAAACCGCAGAGACAGAAGGTAGTGAGGTACAAAGTCGGCCCCCCCAACCATTCAATCACAATACCACCGACCAACGGCGCGCTCGACCACCCCAGCGTATAGAACGACGTAGCGCCGAAATAACTGCCTCTCAAATGATCGGGAGCCATTCGATCTACCTGGATACTCATTGTCGGAAATAAAATTGTCTCCGCCACACTTACAACGAATGTTGCTCCCAACCAACCGTAGAACCAGTAAACCGGATTGATTGCGAACCAAACCTGCCCTGCGGCAAGAATCAAAATTCCCACAATGACTCGATGATTGACACTCAGTTCCGCCATCAATTTCAACAGTGGAAACTGCAGAAGAATGATGGTCAGGGCATTGACCAGAATCATGCTGGATATCAGCGGTATCAGACCCGGAGCGTTACTCTGCGTGAGATACTGCACCAGGCTGGAATCCATGTGCGCGTAAATGAAAAGCGTGAGGATATTGGCGAGCACAACGATAAGGAAAGCCTTATCCGCCCGCAGAACCCTTAAAGTGGCGCGGAAATTCGTCGAGGGATCTTTTTTCCGTCGTGCCATCAGTCCGGAGTCCGTATAGCTGAATGCCCAGACAAATCCGAGACACAGGAAAAAGTAACTCGCTGACGTCAAACCGAAAGTAGTCTGCTGTGCACTAATACCTGCCCAGACACCGACAACTGGCCCAAGCGCCGCCCCCACATTGATCAGGAAGTAGCGGAACTGCAGCGCCAGTTCACGGCTCTGCTTTTCAGGAATCAGATCACCAAACAATGCGCTGGCCGGTGCCTCCCAAATCGCACGGCCAATAGAGCAAAGTGCGATGGAAAGAACAAAAGTCGACAATGACTCCGCCAACGCCAACAGCGCAAAGGCAAACGTATTGATCGCAGTTCCCAATATGAGAAGGTTGCGCCGACCATAGCGGTCAGACAATGTACCCACATAGAAGCCGAGCACGGTTGCGGCCATGGCGGAAACACTGAGTATCAGACCGATGCTCGTCGGAGTCAGCGCGAATTTTTCATGCAGAAGAATTGCCAGGAACGGCCACACCATAAAGTAGGTTCCACGGCCAAAAAAACTGCCAATCAGAACAATCCATATTAAAGGCGGTAAGCCGTAAAGTGATTGCCACCACTGCCTGTCCATGCCGATTTCTCCCAAATTGACGGCAAAAAAAAACCCGGAGGCAAGACCTTCCGGGTTTTTCCTGGAGGGTCTTGATGACACCCTCCAGAACACTCATTCAGTAATCTGTCAGGTAATCATGCTGCGCACTCGTACGGATACCGCGGAGCACACCATGGAAATATTCAGGTGCTTACGCAGGTGTACCGTCAGCTTATCTGCTGGAATAGCGGATATAGAAGAGTAAGAGATACAGGAGCGCGCACTGGCAGTTAGCGCGGACAGTACACACTGCCATCGACTAACTGAGAAATGGGTACGCAACTTTGGAAAATTCATTTGCATTTGTATCCGGTAATTCCCGAATAGCTCCTGTATCAATCGTGAAGGTTCTTCCACTGTTCCGGCAGCCATCTGCTCACCAGTAGAAAAGAAGGTATCCATCATATCCGACCTGATAATCAGCGCAACAGCTATTTCCTGGTTTATCGTATTTTTGTTCATGGAAACAAAACGGTCATGAAAGCCATGCGGAAAACATCGTTATATGACGGCTTCTATACTGAATCGTGATTCCAGTGAGAGATTGCCTCTGTACTGTTCCTCTCTGAATACCAGTGAATAGGAAGCTGTACCCCATGTCCCATCCCAAAAAGCCAGACATCGCTAAACTCAACCTCCGCGAGGCGGCTCTGTGTGTTGAAACAGACTGCGGATGTTTGAAAGGCAAAATCACCAAATTTAACAAAGGCGCCAATGCCGCCCAGCACGGGGCCATAAGACAATTTCTGGGCATTCCCTACGCAGCCCCTCCCGTCGGGCCATTGCGCTGGCGCCCTCCCATGCCCATGCCCCCCTGGGATCACATACGGCAAGCCACACACTTCGCCATGCCCGCACCACAGAATCCCAACCATTTGTTCGAGATCCGGGGGCCGCACGGGGAGGCGCCGGAAAATGAAGACTGCCTCTATCTCAACATCCATGCCCCGCTTTGCCACGCGCACTCACGGCTGCCCGTCATGGTTTGGATTCATGGCGGCTCCTTCTATCTCGGGTCAGGATGCCAGGTGCTGTACGACGGCCAGCATCTCGCCGGTAGCGGACGAGCCATCGTGGTAACGATCAATTACAGACTCGGTGCACTGGGATTTCTGAGACTCAGCGAGTTCACCGACATACCGGCCACCGGCAATGAGGGTATTCTCGACCAGATCGCTGCACTTCGCTGGATCAAAAAGAATATAGAGGCGTTTGGCGGTGATCCAAACAATATCACCCTGTTCGGTGAATCGGCGGGGGCTATGAGCATTGCCAGTCTGTTTTCCGCACACGATGAGAACAAAGAGTTCTTCAGCGGCCGTCTCTTTCATAAAGCCATTGTGCAAAGCGGTAACCCCGCCGTCTACAGCCGGGTGGAAAATGCCACGGCAATGGCCGAAAGGTTTTGTGAAATTTTATACACTCTGCGTAACGGTAAGCCGCTTAAGCAAACGCCAACAACCCGGGAGCTGCTCAGTGCCCAGGAAATATTACTAAATGATCCGGAAACGGAACGTCGCTGGGGACACCTCCCTTTCAAACCCGTACTGGATGGAGAACTGATTACCCGCCCCCCCCTGGATGCCGTGCGCAGTGGTGCTGGCGCCGATGTCGTCATGATGGTGGGTAGTAATCGCGACGAGTGGAATCTGTTCAGCGCAGCACGACCGGAGTCCCTAAGCCTTGACGAACAACAGATCCGCAGTCATCTGCAGCGGTTTCTTTCAAAAGATCGGATTCAGCCATTATTGGACCACTACCGTCGGCAGGCGGAGTCGCTGGCGGAAAATCCATGGCCTTTATGGAGCAGAGTCTGGAACCTTTTGCTCACTGATATGATTTTCACTGTACCCGGCCTGCGCCTACTTCAGGCACACCAGGGGAAACGCTTTCACTATCACTTTGCACAACCCCTAAGTACCCAACCGATGCTCGGTGCCTGCCACGCCTCCGAACTGGGTTACGTATTTGGTACTCATGGAGATCCCTCGTTGCAGCACCTGTACGGGGGAGAAACAGATGCACATATTCTCAGTGACTCCATGCGCAACGCCTGGCTGAATTTTGCCGAAACCGGAGATCCCGGAGACAACTGGCCCGACTTCGAGCACGGGCGTAGCCGGTATTTCGGCAATCAGGAAGTAGCCGCTATGGATACCGATGCCTTGCAACAGGTATGGAAAATCCTGGATGATTCGAATCTGAATGGCCTTCTCTGAATTCGGGTTGTCGGTGATTCGTCCGCGTTTCGACCTGCTGCCCGATAAACGAGAAAGGACTTAGGGCCCTCAGGCCACCATATGAGACCGATGATTTGCACCAGATACTATTGATTCGTCATGGCGAAGCCGCCAAGTCCTCCACCGACGCCGACCCCGGCCTCACCGAACGTGGCCAGCAACAGGCGGAGGCACTGGCGGACAGGTTGGTCAGGGAGTTTCAGGATGGAGTGGGTGTACGTCTGATCAGCAGTCCGAAAGCGCGCGCCATACAGACAGCTGTTCCCATTGCAACGCGCTGGAAAACACAGATAGTCGAAGACCCGAGTGTCATTGAGATTCCTTCCCCACAGGGCATGCCGCTGAAGGAACGGAGCCGGTGGATTCGCAATCTGCTCAACAGTCAGTGGGACTCCCTTACGCCCACACAGGTTCAGTGGCGTAAAGGCATTACCGATCGACTACGACAACTCTACTCATCCGCAGAGAGAGAGCCATTCCACACTACACTGGTATTCTGCCATTTTATGGTGATCAATTCCGTTGTAGCGGCCATTCGCCATGACCTTCAGGTCGCTCAATTTCACCCGGACTACGCTTCGCAGACTCGCCTGGCTCTCAATGAAGGCAAATTGATAGTGAAGGAACTCGGGCAGGAAAAGAGCTCCGATAACCTGATCCAATAATACGAGGCAGGGCCCAGCGGGCCCGCCCGTAACCACTTCCGCGAATAATTGCGTCAATCCCGCCCGCGGCAATCAACTCTGATCGAGACTTTTACTGACCACCTCATACAGATCCCGAGAAAGGGTTCCGCTATCGGAAATCCGCAGCAAAGCAGAATGAATCTGGCGGGACTCCTGCTCGCGGTATTTTTTCCAACGGGTCAGCGGCGTAACCAGACGTGCGGCAATCTGCGGGTTGAGTTTATCCAGGGCGATGACCTGATCGGCAAGGAAACGGTAGCCCTGGCCATCTTCCCGGTGGAACTGGGTGAAGTTGCGCATGGCGAACCCGGCAATGACGGCACGCACCTTGTTGGGATTTTTCATTTCAAAAGCCGGGTGCTCCATCAACTTCTGCACGCGTTCGAGGGTACCAAATGTTGGACTGCCGCTCTGTAATCCGAACCAGATTTCCACCACCTGGGTATCCTGCTGCCACTGTTGATAAAAAGCTTCAAGAACCAGCTCCGCCCGTTCCCGTGGGCCGAACTCCACCAGCGTGGCGAGCGACGCGGCAGTGTCGGTCATGTTTTCCCCGCGATCAAACTGTGCTTTTGCCAGCATCAGCGCATCTTCATTTCCCGAGGCGCAAAGATAAGCGAGGCAGGTATTTTTCAAACTGCGCTCCGCGATATCTGCGGCGCTGGGAGTATAGGGGCGACACGTTTCCAGAGCGTGGTAGCGAGCGAGGAACCGCTCCCCCAGCGCTGTTGCAACAGCATCACGGAGAAACGTGCGCGCGGCAATGATCGCGGCCGCGTCTATTTTTCCCTCTTGCTCCGCCAGTTCCTGCGCACTGGGCAGCGTCAGCATTTTTGCTACCAGGGCCGGATCCAGAGTCTCATCGTCGAGCACCGCGGCGTAACCGTCGATCAGGGTTTCCGGCACCTGCAGTGTTTCACCAGCACGGTACTGTTGCTGTAAAACCTGCAGGCTGTTCAGAGCCAGACGCTGACAGGCGTCCCAGCGGTTGAACGGGTCGGTGTCATGCTGCATCAGGAACTGCAGTTGCGTGCTGGAATAGTCATAGTGCAGTCTGACCGGTGCGGAAAATCCCCGCAGCAGTGAGGGTACAGGGCGAGAGGCAATACCGCTGAAGGTGAAGGTCTGAGAGGCTTCGGTAAGATGCAGTACCATTTCCACCTCCCCGTTTGCATCGATCGGCTGCGGAGTGCCATCTTCGCCAAGTAATCCCATGGTTACCGGAATGTGCAGGGGCAGTTTATCCTTCTGCCCGGGAGTATCCGGCGTATGCTGCCGAATAGTGAGAAAATATTCTCCTTTTTCCTCATCGAAGGCATCTTCTACGTCGAGCACTGGCGTCCCCGCCTGACTGTACCAGCGGCGGAACTGTGTCAGGTCCGCGCCGCTGGCATCCTCCATGGCCTTGACAAAATCTTCACAGGTTACCGCGCAGCCGTCATGGCGTTTGAAATAGAGATCACTGCCTCGACGGAAGGCTTCCGGCCCCAGGATGGTGTGGATCATCCGCACCACTTCAGCCCCTTTTTCGTACACGGTAAGGGTATAGAAATTGGAAATTTCCATATACGAATCCGGCCGTACCGGGTGAGACATGGGGCCGGCATCTTCGGCAAATTGTGAAGTTCGCAGCAGAATGACATCCTCAATCCGCTTGACCGCCCGCGAGTTCATATCCGCAGAAAATTCCGCATCACGAAATACCGTAAAGCCCTCTTTCAGGCTCAGCTGGAACCAGTCCCGGCAGGTCACCCGGTTGCCAGACCAATTGTGGAAGTATTCGTGGGCAACGATGGATTCGATACGCTGGAACGCGGCATCGGTGGCCGTCTCCGGGCTGGCGAGAACACAGGCCGAGTTAAAGATGTTCAGACCCTTGTTTTCCATGGCGCCCATGTTGAAATGGTCCACCGCCACGATCATGAAGATATCCAGATCGTATTCACGACCGTAGACCTCTTCATCCCAGCGCATGGAGCGCTTGAGCGATGTCATGGCGTGCGCACACTTGCCAATATTGCGGGCCTCGGTAAACAGCTGCAATTTTACTTTACGGCCACTGCTGGTGATAAAGCTGTCTTCCACATGCTGCAGATCCCCTCCCACCAGAGCAAACAGATAGGATGGTTTGGCGAAAGGATCTTCCCAAGTCACCCTCAGGCGGCCGTCTTCCGTAGTGCCGCTATCAACCTTGTTACCATTGGACAACAGCACCGGATAGCTGGGGGGCGCAATGATGGTGGTCGTAAATACCGACATTACGTCAGGGCGGTCGGGGTAAAAAGTGATTTTGCGGAATCCCTCGGCCTCGCACTGGGTGCAATACATGCCGTTAGAGAGATACAACCCTTCGAGGGACGTATTCGCCTCTGGGGCTATACGGGTCTGAACTTCCAGGTCGAATTCGCTTCTATCAACCTTGAGTGACAAGCCACCCGGCTTTTCCTCATAACGCTGAGCCGGGAGAAGTTCACCGTCGAGAGAAACGGAAAGAAGTTCCAGATCGACCCCATCCAGCCATAGTGGCGGCAGAATTTCTCCGTCCTGGGCTACCGCAGGATTGCGCCGGACTTTCAGGTGAGACCTCACCAGCGTGGCATGCGGATCGAGATCAAAGGTTAGATTCGTCCTGTCCACCAGATAGTCCGGAGCCTTGTAATCCTTCAGGTAAATCGTACGCGCTTGGGAATCTTTCATGCACTGCTGTCTCTTTCAGAAATTGGTCGCGGTATCACTTTAATAACCGGCGGCCTGACCGTCCTTTCGGCTTTCGGACGCTCCGTGATAAACGCCATTTTTGTCCTTCATAATGGCCTGGTAGCCGCCATAGGGGCCACTTTCAAAGCGAATCTGATGCCCCATTTGCACCAGCGCACGGCGGGTTTCCATGGGGAAGCCATCTTCCAGGCTGAGGTAGCCGCCGTCTGTCATCAGCTCGTCGGTGGGCTGGCTGGAGCCCGTGTGCAGAATGCGTGGCGCGTCACCCGCCTCCTGGACATTCAGGCCAAAATCCACCATATCAATGATGATCTGTGCATGCATCTGAGGTTGCGTGGCACCGCCCATGACGCCGAAACTCAGCCAGGGCTCGCCGTCTTTGGTGACGAACGCAGGGATAATGGTGTGGAACGGACGCTTACCGGGCTGGTACTGATTGAAATGCCCCTCCTTCAGGCTGAACATTTCTCCGCGATCCTGCAGAATGAAGCCCAGTTCACCGGGGGTCATACCTGAACCCATTCCGCGGTAGTTGCTCTGGATCAGTGACACCATATTCCCGTCTTTGTCTGCAGTGGTGAGGTAGATGGTATCGCCGTGGCGCAGGGCCACTGTACCCGCGTCGTAGCGCTTTGCGGCCTTGTCAGGGTTGATGAGCTTACGGCGTTTTTCCGCATAGGATTTCGAGATCAACTCGTTCACCGGCAGTTTATTGAACGCCGGATCGGCGTAGTATTTCGCGCGATCTTCGAATGCAAGTTTTTTCGCTTCCGTGAACAGGTGAATGTACTCCGGACTCAGACGCCCCATTTTCGCCAGATCGTAGCCCTCGAGAATATTCAGAATTTGCAGCGCAGCGATGCCCTGGCCATTGGGAGGCAACTCCCACACATCGTAGCCACGGTAACTGGTGGATACCGGTTCCACCCAATCGGATTTGTGGCCGGCGAGGTCTTCGTAGGACAAAAAGCCGCCATTGGCTTTCATGTAACGATCGATTTTCCGTGCGATATCCCCTTTATAGAAAGCGTCACGACCACCATCCGCTATTGCCTGCAGGGTATTTGCCAGGCGGGGATTGCGAAACAGCTCACCTTCCCGTGGCGCTCGACCACCGGGCATATAGGTTTCACGGAACCCCGGGTATTTTTCCAGCAGCGGTACGGAGCGGTTCCAGTAGTAGGCTACCAATTGGGTAACCGGAAAACCGTTATTGGCGTACTGGATTGCCGGAGCGAGCAAATCTTTCATCGGCAGCCGGCCGAATTTTTCATGCAGCTCAAACCAGCCGTCCACGGCGCCAGGCACCGACACGGGAAGAGGACCATGAGATGGAATCTTTTCGAGATTATTGTCGGCAAAATACTGGAATGACAGCGATTTTGGCGAACGACCGCTGGCGTTCAGTCCATGGAGCTTTTTGTCTTTGGCACTCCAGACAATGGCGAACAGATCGCCACCAATACCGTTACCGGTCGGCTCCATCAGGCCCTGGACCGCATTGGCGGCAATAGCTGCATCCACAGCAGTTCCGCCCATTTTAAGGATATCCAGCGCCACCTGAGTAGCCAGAGGTTGGCTGGTCGCCGCCATCCCCTGGGTGGCCAGAACCGGCGACCGGCTGGCGAACCCCTCACCGTTAATGCGGTCATAGGCCTGAACGCCGGTGACCAGCGACAGGGTTGCCACCAGCGATACCGCGACCGTTGCGACAGCGCCTCCGGCCCATCTGGCCTTATTGCGCAAAACTGTCATTTCTAATTTCACAATTTCTGCCCCTGTCGTTATTCTCACAGGCAAGTCTCTACATTTAGTCGCGAATACTCAAGGGCGCCTCTAAAAATCGTAGCAAGCGGGTGGCTGGTGGTGGCCGCAGCGCAGGACGCCATCTCGCGCACAGGAGATTTTTAGAGGTACCCACAAGCTAGTCGCAATTGTTTTATCCCGGCCAATGAGGAATTCGTGCGTTTCTTCCCCCGCGCCCTGAAGATTGTCGCAGGTATACTCTCTGCGCTCTTTCTGGTCTCCAGTCTTGGTTGGATGACCAGACATACATGGATTCCCGCTGTGATTAACAGCCAGCTGGACAGTATGCGCTTGACGGAATTTCAGGGATTGCAACTCTCCCTCTCGGATCACGGGCTGGATATGCGAATCCAGCATCTGCGCCTTGTCACCAGTGACCATCTCTCCGTTGATATCAGCGATATCCAGATCGCCAGAGTCCACGCACTGGTACAAGCCCTACTGAGTTCCGGCATGGAATCCGTGCCGAAATCTGACATCTCGATTGAACATCTAGAAATCGTGTCACCCGAAATGCCGTCCACCGGGGCCGGGAACAATGCCGCCCCCAAAGTGGTACAGGGCGATGCAACGATGAGTCCGCTGTCACCGGAAACTGAGCCAAACAATGGAGAAGAGTCAGCCACCGGCTTTTCCATTGGAGACACACTCAACAGACTGCGCCACTTGCCGATACAAACATTGCGCATCCAGCACATCCTCTGGCCGGGCACCCTGGACAGCGAACTTTCTCTGCGTGCTTCCCAGACTCCGCAGCGCCTCATTCGAGGCGAATTGCTCAGCGCTCGCTGCGATACCTGCCGCCTGGAACTGACCCTTCAAAGCGAGGAAGCGCAGGTAAAACTCGCATCGCAGCTATACAACGGCAGCAAGGCAGCCGTACAACTGGATTCAACGCTGCAAGCAACGACGTCCAGTGACGCCACCACCCCACCTGTTCGCTGGGCGTTGTACGGCAGGTTCCGATTTGCCGCGGATCAGCTTCTGCCGTTGCTGGAACAAACGGGTATATCCGGCGGTAAGTCCGCAGACCTGTTAGCTATCGCACGATCCCTGACCGGAACCGTTGATCTGGCAGTGAATGGAGATATCCAGGACAGGATTACCGGCCCCGAAGATTTTCATGACATCAGTGCCTCAATCGAAGCCCGCGACTTTACTCTTGTACTCCCGGAAGTATTTGCAGGCCTGCCACTCGCGACAGAAATAACCAGTGCACAGCCACTGAAGCTGCACATTCGCTCAATGGTTCCCCTATCAATCGGCTCACTGGAAGGAAACCTGAAAATCCGCGCGGATCTTCCATCAACGTCAAAGGTATCGAAAGTTACTCCGGCTCTACTGACCAGCAGCTTCGAACTGTCTATGGAAGGTAATACCCCCCAAATAGTATTTCGCGGTCAGACCCGTCTGGATGAAGCCTCGCGCCTGTGGAACACGCAGAAGTGGCAGCAGTTACACACTCGAATTCCGGTGACGGAAATGCGGGGAACATCGAGCTTCACCGGCGCATTCACGCTCCCCGGTTTCGATGGGCTATTTGACGAATCCACTGCATTGAAAATTCAGCAGTTCCTGATGGAGATCAGACTGGATGACGAGGCGGAGTTCAGACTGACACTACCGGAAAACAACAACCCACTGGCTGGCATAAACTGGGAAAAATTGCAGGTAAAGATCCGCAGCGGAGAAGCGGTAAAAATTTCGTCCTCTCAGCTCCCCGGTAAAGTGAACCTGGAATCCACAGGAATAACGCTGGCAGTGAACGAGATCAGTAGTTCCGGGGACAGGGAAAATACATCGGGTGTTCAAGGAGAAATTGGCAGGTTCCGCTGCGAAGCGTTACCGCAGGTCGATTGCACCCTGCAACTGAAAGCGACAGTACCGAAACTGGATATACCGGACACCAACACCATCATAGAGGACCTCAACCTGTCACTGGCAGAGGCCCGCATTACCTCCACTGGAAACGGCTCCACGTCGGTAGAACTGGGAGAACTAAACCTCGCCGCAGCTCAGGTTTTATCCGGCGAGATTTCCGTTACCAAGCCGGAACTCTTCGCACAACAGGCCAGATGTCGGCTGGAGAGCGATACACTCTCCTGCCAAAGTCCACAACTGGCTCTGAATCTCGATCCTGTGCGCCATGGAGACAACCAGTTGCGCGGTGTTGTGTTTCTCGAGAATCTGTCGGTTACCCGACTCTTCGACAATCGGCGGAATCTGCATGCGACATCCCGGTTCCGCACAGACAATTTGAACATTCACGCACTGAAAGAATACAAGGCCGGCATCGCCGCTACGGGGCAATGGCAGGTCAACAATCATCAGATATCCGGAAATAGCGATATTACAGCGGGATCGACGGCCATACAGACAACCTGGCAACACAATCTTGAAACGGCCAAAGGCCAGCTAACGCTGAATCTGCCGCAAGTGGAATTTTCCCCCAAGAATACGCTCAGCCGTGCGCTACAGGGGCTGCCGATAGACATCGTTGGCGGTAGCCTGAGCGCAGGAGTCAGCCTGCATTGGCCGCCGTCTGAGAATAACATTCTGAAACTCGCATTCAGAGACACCGCAATTCAGCACAACGACAGTTATGCGGTAGGAATCAACACACAGATTGTGCTTCAGCAAAAAGCCGGCAGCTGGATAATGCCAACGTCGGCCCCGGTTTCGGTGAATTCCGTAGATACCGGTGTCGCCCTCAACAATCTGCACTTCGCGCTATCGTTGGCAGCTAACGGTGACCTCACTCTGGGTAATTTTTCTGCCGAACTTCTGGAGGGTGCGCTTACCGCAGACCGTCTCCGCTGGAATATCAATGGCGAGGAACGCCACTCGAAACTGCAGTTCACCGGGCTATCCATTGGCGCCCTGGCCAGGGAAATGGAGGCCACCAACTTTGCTGCCAGCGGTCTGCTGGATGCCAGAATCCCTATTACCACCGACCGGCAGGGTGTCACTGTAGACAACGGTACCGTGCAATCCAGGCCCCCCGGGGGACGGCTGCGGTACTACGGGGCCTTCTCTCCCGGTATGCTCGGCAGTAACCCACAGCTCAAACTGCTCGCCGGTGCGCTGGAAGATTACAACTACCGGGACATTTCTGGCACCATGAGCTACCCCTTGAGCGGGGACCTGAAATTGAACCTGAAACTCACCGGACGCAGCGCCGCCATTGATGCCAATCGCGATCTGATCATCAACCTGAATCTTGAAAACAACGTTCCGTCTATGTTGAGGTCCCTGCAGGCGAGCCGGGATCTCACCGATGTGTTGGAGCGTCAGGTACAATAAATCGCGCCTACGGTCCAAATACGCCCCCTGCTGCAGAACGCTACCAGTCTGTTCAGTTGCGGTTAATGGGGCAATATCTATAGTAATCATCAACAACTCCCGGGTGACCCGGCTCTGGTTCCAGACAGAGATCTGCAAACCTGAGAAACACAGGAGTATTCAGTGAAACCAGGAACTTTCAAACAGACCGCGGTATGCCTTGCGCTGCTCTTCGGGAGTGCCTTCATGGCCGCCTGTACCCCAACGGTGGCGGTACAGGCACCCAGTGAACCCATCACCGTCAACCTGAATGTCAAGATCGAGCACGAAATCCGCGTAAAAGTGGACAAGGAACTCGACGATCTGTTTGACGACAAGGAGGGGATTTTCTGATGCCACCCGGCAAAAGAATTATCCATACCGTATGAAAGAAGGAGCACAGATCATGTCTGCAAATGTATCCATCAAGAAACTGTTCAATGGCCTGCTGGCTCTGACCCTGCTGATTGCCCTGCCTGCCAGCGCCATTACCCTGAAAGAAGCGCAGTCCCAAGGACTGGTTGGTGAGGCCAACAGCGGCTACATCGCCGCCGTACAAAGCTCCACGCCGGAACTGGAAAAACTGATAACAGAAGTGAACAACAAGCGTAAACAGGAGTACGCCGCCATTGCCCAGCGCAATAATATCGACATAGCCCAGGTCGCCGCCCGCGCTGCAGAGAAGCTCGAATCCCGCCTGAGCAAAGGCGAGTTCTACCAGGACAATCTAGGCCGCTGGCAACAGAAATAACCAGGCTCACAAAAACAAAACCCGCAACACAGGTTGCGGGTTTTGGCTGGGGATCGTCACGGCAAGGATATTCGATATAACCCTGCCGACAGATCAGAGACTACGGATCAAAGGTTGGCAAAGAGTGACATGCCGTCGAGCCCCTGGCTCTCCATAACTTCGCGCAAGCGCTTGAGTGCATCCACCTGAATCTGACGTACGCGCTCACGGGTCAGCCCTATTTCTCGCCCAACCTCTTCCAATGTACTGGCTTCGTAGCCACGCAGTCCAAAGCGACGGGAAACCACTTCACATTGCTTGTCCGGCAATTCACCCAGCCAGCGATTGATACTCTCGAACAGATCTTCGTCTTGCAACAATTCCGCGGGATCGGACTCATGCTGATCGGGAATGGTATCCACCAGAGTCTTTTCGGACGACGGACCGATAGGGGTATCTACCGAGGTAATGCGCTCGTTCAGGCCCAACATCCGCTCAACATCTTCCACCGGTTTTTCCAGCAGGTTGGCGATTTCTTCCGCAGAGGGCTCGTGGTCGAGCTTCTGTGCCAATTCACGGGAAGCGCGGAGATATACGTTGAGCTCCTTGACCACATGAATCGGCAGACGGATGGTGCGCGTCTGATTCATGATAGCCCGCTCAATGGTCTGGCGAATCCACCAGGTGGCATAGGTGGAGAAACGGAAACCACGCTCAGGATCAAATTTTTCCACCGCACGTATCAGGCCCAGATTTCCTTCTTCAATCAAATCCAGAAGTGCCAGGCCACGGCTTACATAACGACGGGCTATTTTTACCACCAGTCGCAGGTTACTTTCGATCATACGCTTGCGCGCAGCAACATCACCACGCAGAGCCTTGCGTGCGTAGTAAACCTCTTCCTCCGCAGTCAGCAACGGAGAAAAGCCGATTTCATTGAGATAAAGCTGGGTTGCGTCGAGGTTCTTGTTTGCGTGGGGGTCGTCCATCCGGCGGATGGGAGATTTCGTTGAGGTGCTTTTTATTGTAGATCTGGGTGAGATAGTTTCGGAGCTTTTCTTGGCCGCTTTTCTCCGTGGGCGGCTGGTTTCTACTTCTTCATCTTCCGATAAGGAATCGTTTTCATCCAATTCCAAAGTTTCATCATAGGAATCATCGGTGTCCATCGAGTCGATTGAGAGGTCGGCTCTGACATCATATTCCAGATGATCACGACGTTGTGCTTCCATTTCCCCAACTCCTTGTACTTTGCCTGTATCAGCCGCTTCGACAGCACGCGATCGCTGAACCGGTCGCTGTCTGACGCGACAGCCTCCGTTCCCGGCAACTCACCTTCGTTGGTGAGCCTTGTCACTGCAGGGCAGTTACTGCCGATCCCGGTGACTACCTCAAGTGGTTATAAATAAAAGTCCATTTTTATTGCGCAACAGCGATACGGCTTACAGATCCTCGCACCCACCAGCTATCCGATAGATCACGGCAGATAAGCCATGGGATCCACCGGCTGACCATTGCGACGAATTTCGAAGTGGAGCATATCGCGGTCGGTACCACTCGAACCCAGATCCGCTATCCGTTGCCCCGCCTTGACCTTCGCCCCTTCACCCACAAGAAGTTTTTCGTTGTGGGCATAAGCACTGAGAAATTCCTCGCTGTGCTTGATGATCAAAAGCTTACCGTAACCTCTCAGTGCGCTTCCGGCGTAAATCACTGTGCCATCCGCTGCTGCCTGAACAGATTCCCCCTTTTTACCGGCGATATCAACACCCTTTCGCAAGGGGTCACCGGCCTGATAGGTAGCGATCACCCGACCGCGAACAGGCCACTGCCAATTTATGTCAGATTTATGTCTGGCCGAATTTGACGATTTTTGGGAAGTCGCTGGCGCGGGTTTCGGGGTACTGACAACAGGCTTTTTGACCGGCACACGCGGCCTTTCCACAACAGTAACAGGCCTGGGAGTCGCCTTTACAGGCAACGGACCAGAAAGCTGCAACCGCTGCCCCGGGAATATTCGATAGGGTGAGGGAATACCATTGATCGAAGCTAACTCTTTGAAATCTTTACCATATCTCCAAGCGATGGAATACAGGGTTTCACCTTTACTCACCGTGTGGTGCTGGATTCTGTGACTGGGAGGCTGATTGAGAGTCGACGTAGGTGCGAGATTGGAGGCGCAAGATACAGTACCCGCGCAAAGTATCATCACAGCAATACCCCGAAAAAGGGAAAGGTAAAAATGGCGCAAATTACCTTCCGAGGATTCGGAATTTTCGTATCTGGAAAGTAGAAAAGTGCGCCGTTTCATTATTCTCTTTTTACATCAAAGGGGTGCATTTATGGAAAAAGTGTCTAAAGAAGGCCGCGGTTTTTATTCGTTCCGAGGTCCAAAAAAGCGGCCTGATTTCCCGCCGCTTAACGCCTGTATCTGATACTGAAATCCGATGAAAGATAACCTCTATTCCACCTGTCATTTCCCGGAAATCCGCCGGTAATCCCCCGTCCCCATGAGCGTAAGCCAGCGCTCATTTTTTCTGTACGATATTTCCTACATGGCGCCAACTGCACCATTCAATCGCGAGTACCAGGATCACCGCCACCACTGCCGCCACCGAAGCTCCGACAACATACGAAGGCTGACCCGACACGCTCGCGAACTCCGCAGGTAGTACATTGGACATCAGTGGTGCGAGTTTCTCACCATCCAGTCCCGCCATATCACCGGAGGCAAGCTTCCAAGGCCAGACAATTTTCAGACTGCCCAACAATATGCCTACCAGAAATGAAAGGGTCACGGAGGGAAAGCGGTGCATCAGCCAGGACAGCAGGCGACTGAACAGTAACAGGCCACTGGCGGCACCGGCGGCAAACCAGACCAGAGAACTCACCTGGAACTGATGCACCGCGGCAATTACCTGTGGGTAGATCCCAATCATCAACAGAATAAAGGAACCGGAAATTCCCGGAAGAATCATGGCGCAGATCGCCAGTGCTCCCGAAAAAAATAAGGTGACAGGGGTCGCGGCAATTTCCGTTGGTCGCATTTCGCTGACAAGGATGGCGAGAGCAACACCCGACGCCAATGCAAACCAGCATTGCCACGTCCATATGGGGACACGTCGGGCAATGGGTGCAATCGAGGCGAGAATAAGACCGAAGAAAAACGCCCACACCACGATGGGATAGTGGTGCAGCATATAGCTGATCAGCTTGGCAAGGCTGAAGATACTGACAAGGATTCCGGAAAACAGCGCCAGCAGAAATGTGCCATTGATCTGGCGCCAGGCGGCCGCTACACCGTCTTTAAATAATACGGCCAGTGTCTGTGGACCAATGCGGCTGAGAGAATCCAGCAACTCCTGATAGATACCGGTAATAAAGGCTATGGTACCGCCGGATACACCGGGAACCACATCCGCAGCACCCATCGCAATGCCGCGGGCGGCAATGCCCCAATAGCGATTGCGAAATACATCCCTGGACATCAGCGTACAACTCCACTCAAAAGAGGAACAAAGCGCACGGGCTCCGCTTTCTCCACATCAAATCGGCCGCCGTCTTCGCTGCGGGTAACAATGGTCAGATATTGGCTGTCACTGCCCACCGGAATGATCAGTACCCCACCGGGTGCCAGTTGCTCCCGCAGTTCGTCCGGAACAGTGGCGGGCGCTGCAGCACAGAGAATGGCATCGAAGGGCCCCTGCTCCGGCCAGCCAAAGCCGCCGTTGCTAAGGCGCATTTCCACGTTGAAGATCCCAAGCTCCCGCATCCGCTGGCGGGCCTTGGACAGCAGTGGTTCAATGCGCTCAACGGAATACAGTTTGTCGACCAGGCGAGCAAGGATGGCAGTCTGGTACCCGGACCCTGCTCCCACCTCCAACACGCGGGTACGAGAGCGGGCGCGGCTGATGAGCAGCTCGGTCATACGCGCAACGATATAAGGTTGGGAGATGGTCTGACCGTAACCAATGGGCAGGGCGGTATCCTCGTAGGCGCGGAGTGCCAGGGCTTCATCCAGAAACAGATGCCGGGGTGTGGAAGCCATAACATCCAACACCTCTTCGCTGCTGATACCTTCATCCCGCAGGCGCTGAATCAGGCGATTGCGGGTGCGCTGGGATGTCATACCCAGGCCTTCGTGTCTCAAACGATCCATAAGGACGCACTGTCTCCCTGAAAGCAACTTGCTGAATTACCTGAGCCACGGGTATCCAGCAGCCGACCGAAAGCTTAAACGTGCCATCGGTCACATTTTATTGTCGTTTATTTTATTGCGCGATCGGTCTGATTGGCCAGTTCGGAGACTTCGCGCAGTAATGCAGTGGCGAAGGTCCCCGGAGGCAGGGCGAAGGCCAGAGTCAGGTCGTCCCCCTGCCACTGGTACTGAAAACCCTGAGGTTGCAGCAGCAGCGGGCGACGCTCCTGGCCGAGACCACAATGTTCAAGCCAGTCACACCAGTTTTTCCAGGGCTCCATCGCCATGTCTTCCAACTCCAGCTGCGCGCCCACGGACAGGTTGCGGCCGCGCCCCCACAAGGGCCCACTGGCGCCGGATTCTGGCTCTCCCTCCATGACCGTTTGCCAATTGCCCTGTTCGACTCTCCGCGCCAGTACCTGATTGAACAGCCAGCTGCGCGCGGCGGACATGGCAAACGCCTTCTGCTGGCGTGGCGTCCGCCGACGCTTTCCAGCGACCTGCTCATCCATCATGGTTTCTACCAGGTCCAGGTTACCGCCATTGTGTCCAAACCGCTGTTCACCGAAATAGTTGGGCACGCCATCGCCGATCCGTTGCAGTACCGCTTCGGCCCCGGTGCGATCCCCCTGCACGTTGCGCAGGCGAATCTGAAAACGGTTGCCCAGATGTTCGCCGCGCCGGAATTTGCGTTGACCGCGGAAGTGCTGCAACACTTGTACTTCTCCGCTTCCCAGACGTTTCCAGTCCGGCTCCGGCTTCTGTGCCAGCCACACACTGAACCACTGTGTGGTGACGGCGTGGCGATCTTTCAGACCAAAAAAGCCCACGTCGTTGCTCTTCACCCCGGCAAGCTGCGCCAGCTGCTGGGCAACGAAACCGGTATTGGCACCGCGTTTGCGGATCTGTAAATAGACATGCTCACCCTCTCCTCGAGGGGGCAAGGCAAGTTCGTCCACGACAAAATCTTCCGGTTCGGTGCGGAAATCCGCGCGGATGCGCGCACCGCCCAGGGCGCGAGGCCAGTCGAGGTTCCAGTCTCGGTTCTGTTCGCTCATAGCGCACGTCCAGTAATTCCAGCCAACAGCACCACTGCCTGCGCAGCGATACCTTCCTTGCGGCCGGTGAAGCCGAGTTTTTCGCTGGTGGTCGCTTTTACACTGATGGCATCCGCACCTACCTGGCAGTCTGAAGCGATGTTCGACCGCATGGCGTCAATGTGCGGGGCCATTTTCGGGGACTGGGCGATCAGAGTGGCGTCGGCGTTCACCAGGCGATAGCCTCTCTGGTGAATCAGTCCCACCACGTGGCGCAGCAACACGCGGCTGTCAGCGCCGGAGTAGGCGGCATCGGTATCCGGAAAGTGTTTGCCAATATCCCCAAGCGCAAGGGCGCCCAATAAAGCGTCTGCCAACGCGTGCAGCAGCACGTCACCATCAGAGTGGGCGACAAGACCTTGTTCATGGGGAATGGTGACGCCGCCGAGAACGACGTGGTCTCCGGGGCCGAAGGCGTGTACGTCGATCCCCTGGCCGATTCTGAGGTTCATAGGTTGTTTTCCAAAGAGGAGGTAACAGCCCTGTGCTGTAACAGGGCCTCCGCCAGGATCAGGTCGGCGGGATGAGTAATTTTGAAGTTGCTGCGGCAGGCGGCGACCAATTCGGGATGAAAGCCGGCCAGTTCCAGTGCGCTGGCTTCGTCGGTGATGGCGTTGGGACGTTCTTTTAGACCACGCTGCAGCGCTTCCCGCAGTTTGCCAAGAGGCGCTTTCTGCGGGGTCTGGGCAAGCCAGATCCGGTTTCTGGGCAGGGTCTGCGCAACTTCTTCTCTGCCGTCCTCGGAATGTGACTGTTTGACGGTATCGCTCGCGGGCTGGGCAAGCAGGGCCATGGGACCGGCGGCAAGTAATTTCTGTATGTCGTCGGTGCTGACCAGGGGTCTGGCGGCGTCGTGGACGAGCACGGGAATCTCGGGTACGTCGCGCTCGCTCAGGTATTCGAGGGCGGCGAGTACGGAGTCGGCGCGTTCGACGCCGCCAGTGACGCTCTGGACTCTCGGGTCCTGCGCACAGTCGAGGGTCGAAAATTCGGTGTCGTCGGCGGCAATGGCGACGACGATGCCCTTGAGTCCGGGCCAGCCAAGTATATTTCCGAGGGTGTGGGCGATGAGGGGTTTGCCGTTTAGTGGCAGGTATTGCTTGGGTTTGTCTGCGCCCATACGCTTGCCGGCGCCGGCGGCGGGGACGACGACCCAGTACGCATTCTCAACCGGGCTTTCTGCGGTAGTCATTTTTTTTCCCGCTGTGACTGCTCAGGAGTTTTTTTATCCTGGTCGAGAAAAATAAACAGGGTTTCGCCTTCTTTGACGAGGCCGAGGTCGTAGCGGGCCTTGGCTTCTACACCGTCGGTGCTTTCTTTCAGACTGCGGACTTCCCGCAAGAGCTGGCGGTTTTCGCGCTCGAGTGCGGCGTTTTTCCTCTGCTGATCGTCGAGCTGCCGCTCGAGCCTCGCCACATCCGCAAAACTGCCCTCGCCTACCCAAAGCCGGTATTGGGTAATCAGCAGCATTACGGTGAGAATTGCCAGCAGCCATTTCATTTTGTGTGTTCTCTTCTGGCTATTGTGATCCGATTCTTTCGAATCTTGTGGCGGCTCCGCCGCCGGTGATTGTTTGCGAGACACGTCGTGAACCCATCCCTGGGGACTCTTCTAAAACATCCCTGTTTTAGAAGGTCTCGCAAACAATCACCGGCGTCGAAGCCTTCGCACCCAAGCTCAAATGTCAGAGCCAGTGTGCAAACACAAGCCAGTGTACCGGGCCCGCCGAATTACTTGAACTCAGCGATGCCGCGGTAAGGCGCTTTGCCGTCCAGTTCGGCTTCGATGCGCAGCAAGCGGTTGTACTTGGATACGCGATCGGAGCGGCACAGGGAGCCGGTTTTGATCTGGCCGGCAGCGGTGGCCACAGCGAGGTCGGCAATGGTGGTGTCTTCGGTTTCACCGGAACGGTGGGAGATGACCGCGGTGTAGCCGGCATCTTTGGCCATTTTGATCGCATCCAGAGTCTCGGACAGGGAGCCGATCTGGTTGAACTTGATCAGGATGGAGTTGCCGATGCCTTTTTCGATACCTTCTTTCAGGATCTTGGTGTTGGTGACGAACAGGTCGTCGCCCACCAGTTGGACTTTCTCGCCGATTTTGTCGGTGAGTACTTTCCAGCCGGCCCAATCGCTTTCGTCCATGCCGTCTTCGATGGAGATGATCGGATAGGTTTCGGACAGTTGCTTGAGGTAGTCGGCGAAGCCTTCGCTGTCGAATTCCTTGCCTTCGCCGGCGAGTACGTACTTACCGCCTTTGTAGAATTCGGAGGAGGCGCAGTCGAGAGCGAGGGTGATGTCATCGCCCAGTTTGTAGCCAGCGGCTTCTACTGCTTCGGCGATGACTTTCAGGGCGCTTTCGTTGGACGGCAGGTTCGGGGCGAAGCCGCCTTCGTCACCTACCGCGGTGTTGAGGCCCTGGGCAGACAGGACTTTTTTCAGGGAGTGGAAGATCTCGGCACCCTGACGCAGGGCTTCGGCGAAGGTTTTGGCTTTCACCGGCTGGATCATGAATTCCTGGATGTCGACATTGTTATCCGCGTGCTCGCCACCGTTGATGATGTTCATCATCGGGACCGGCAGGGTGTACTGACCGGGGGTGCCGTTGATGTCAGCAATGTGCTGATACAGGGGGATGCCTTTGGAGACTGCCGCGGCTTTGGCGGCGGCCAGGGAAACGGCCAGGATGGCGTTGGCACCCAGCTTGGATTTGTTGTCGGTACCGTCGGCGTCGATCATGGCCTGGTCGAGGGCGCGTTGATCGGTTGCATCCATGCCGACCAGCAGCTTGGCAATTTCGCCGTTGATGTTTTCAACCGCTTTCAGCACGCCTTTACCCAGGTAACGGCTCTTGTCGCCGTCGCGCAGTTCGAGGGCTTCGCGGGAGCCGGTGGAAGCGCCAGACGGTGCGCAGGCAGAACCTACCGCGCCGCACTCGAGAATAACATCGGCATTAACGGTGGGGTTACCGCGGCTATCTAATACTTCAAAAGCTTTTACAGCAACAATCTTGCTCATGTTTACAACGGGCTCCTTGTTTTCAAGAAATAATCAGACCTAAAAATTCACTTCTGTGAGGTTTGGATTTGGCGGCCGCGTTCTCAGGGCCACTCTTTCTAGTTATCTGTGAAATTTATTTGGTATCCAGGGCTTCGAAGCCTTTTACCAGATCATCCACGGCTTTCATCTGCGCCAGGAATGGTTCCAGCTTTTCCAGTGGTAACGCGCTTGGGCCATCGCACAGAGCCCGGTCCGGGTTCGGGTGGGATTCCAGGAACAGGCCGGCGATACCAATGGCGAGGCCGGCGCGGGCCAGTTCGGTGACCTGAGCGCGACGACCGCCAGAGGCGGCACCGCCGGGGTCACGCATCTGCAGCGAGTGAGTCACGTCGAAAATCAGGGGCGCACCGCCGGTAGCATCGATCATGGTGCGGAAGCCAAGCATATCGACCACGAGATTGTCGTAACCAAAACAGGCACCGCGTTCACACAGGATGATATTTTCGTTGCCACCCTCGGCAAATTTCTCCACCACATTTTTCATCTGCGGCGGACTCATGAACTGAGGCTTTTTCACGTTGATGACCGCACCGGTGGCAGCCATGGCAGCAACCAGATCGGTCTGGCGGGCGAGGAACGCGGGCAGTTGGATGACATCCACCACTTCGGCTACCGGCGCGGCCTGATGCGGTTCGTGCACATCAGTAATCAGCGGCACTCCGAAGGTTTTTTTAATTTCCTCAAAAATCTTCAGACCATCTTCCATGCCGGGACCGCGATAGCTGTGAATGGAAGAGCGGTTGGCCTTATCAAAGGACGCTTTGAAGACGTAGGGAATGCCAAGTTTGTCGGTAACCCTGACATAGTGCTCCGCTACCCGCATGGCCATATCCCGGGATTCCAGCACATTCATGCCACCAAACAGGGTAAACGGTTTGTCGTTGGCAACCTGCAGGTTACCGACCGAAATGGTTTTCATCGCTTTCAATATCCTTATCGCGCCTCGGGCACGAGGCGCGGGTATTCACCGTATCGTTACGGGTGGGCAGGCGGCCCTGACCCGTGCTTACTTCGCCTGGCTGTGTTTTAGCGCAGCGGCCACAAAGCTCTCGAACAGCGGGTGGCCATCGCGAGGTGTGGAGGTAAACTCCGGGTGGAACTGGCAGGCGACGAACCACTCGTGTTCCGGCAATTCCACCATTTCCACCAGGGTGTCGTCCGCGGACCAGCCGCCAATTTTGAGACCGGCCTGCTGAAGACGATCGACGTAATTGTTGTTCACTTCGTAGCGGTGACGGTGGCGCTCGACAATGACGTCTTTGCCGTAAATTTCACGCGCTTTGGAGTCTTTTTCCAGACGACACTCCTGGCCACCGAGACGCATGGTGCCACCGAGATCGGATTTTTCATCGCGGGTCTCGATGTTGCCTTCGCTGTCGATCCACTCGGTAATCAGGCCGATCACCGGGTGCGGCGTCTTGATGTTGAACTCGGTGCTGTTGGCGCCTTCGAGGCCGAGCACGTTGCGCGCGTATTCGATGACCACAGACTGCAGACCGAGACAGATGCCGAGGAACGGGATGTTGTTCTCACGGGCATAGCGCACGGACTCCAGCTTGCCTTCGAGACCGCGTTCACCGAAGCCGCCGGGAACCAGAATCGCATCGGCGCCCTTGATCAGATCGAGACCGTTTTCCGCTTCCACGTCTTCGGCGTTGATGAAGTCGATATTTACCCGGGTGCGGTTCTTGATACCGGCGTGTACCAGGGATTCAATCAGGGATTTGTAGGCATCCAGCAGCTCCATGTACTTGCCGACCATGGCGATCTTGATTTCATGCTGCGGGTTAAGTTTGCCATCCACCACGGCATCCCACTCGGACAGGTCCGGCGCCGGACACTCGAGCTGCAGTTTTTCCACCACGATTTCATCGAGACCATATTCGTGCAGCATGCGCGGCACACTGTAAATGGTCTTGGCATCCGGCAACGGAACCACCGCACGCTCTTCCACGTTGGTGAACAGTGCGATCTTGCGACGGGAGTCTTCGTCGATGGCGCGCTCGGAACGGCACAGCAGGATGTCCGGCTGCAGACCGATGGAACGCAGTTCTTTCACGGAATGCTGGGTGGGCTTGGTTTTGGTCTCACCGGCGGTGGCGATATACGGCACATAGCTCAGGTGGATCAGCAGGGCGCGATTCAGGCCCAGCTCCACGCGCAGCTGGCGCACGGATTCCAGGAAGGGCTGGGACTCGATATCGCCCACGGTACCGCCGATCTCGACAATGGCCACGTCCATATCGCGGCCGCCTTCGAGTACTCGGCGCTTGATCTCGTCGGTGATGTGCGGGATCACCTGCACGGTGCCGCCCAGGTAGTCGCCGCGGCGCTCTTTGCGCAGTACGGTTTCATACACCCGGCCGGTGGTGAAATTGTTGCGCTTGGACATGCGCGTGCGGATGAAACGCTCATAGTGCCCCAGGTCCAGATCGGTCTCGGCGCCATCTTCGGTCACATAGACCTCGCCGTGCTGGAAGGGGCTCATGGTGCCCGGGTCTACGTT
The DNA here is from genome assembly GCF_002959965.1 of Microbulbifer pacificus. NCBI lineage: Bacteria > Pseudomonadati > Pseudomonadota > Gammaproteobacteria > Cellvibrionales > Microbulbiferaceae > Microbulbifer > Microbulbifer pacificus. The sequence continues at coordinate 599,165 of NZ_PREV01000027.1, read as the reverse complement.
GATGTAGGGGTCGAGCTTGAGAATCGTGACCTTGAGGCCGCGGGCTTCGAGAATAGCGGCCAGAGAGGCGGAGGCGATACCTTTCCCCAATGAGGAAACCACGCCGCCAGTGACAAAAATGTAGCGCGTCATGCAAAACCTTGGTCAGTTGAATGCCCGACGGGTTCGGGCGTGCGGGACTGGACCGGGGCGCGCAGTCTCGCGCAACCCGGTGCCATTGAGATGGGACGCCAGACTACCAGAAAGCAGTTTTCCACTCAATCGGAAAACCGCCATTGGGGCGGCTCCGAGGGGCCCTCCGCGGTGACGAAAAGATCGCCGACGGCGACCAGTCGCCCCTCCCGGAAAACAAGTGGCACACGACCGCGAAGCCACGGCACGAGTCCAAACTCCTGCAGTAGCTTTTTCAGCGTCTGGGAGTGATGTCGCTGCCGCGGTTTCGCTCTTTCGCCACCCGAGCGAAGGCGGACTGTATAGTCCCCCTTTGGCCAGTCTCGCCCCGGGCTCAGTGTCCAGCCATCCGGCAGATGCAGCTCGCTTGCCCCGTCCCACGGCCACTCGCCCTCCTCATCAGCGTCAAGCGGTTGCAATTGTGGTGTGAGAAACAGGCGATCGCGATAGCGGCGCAACACCAGGTTGCCCAGTGCGACTTCCGGCACGGCATCGGTCGCGGCCTGCGCCTGCCGCAATGCCTGATGCAGGTGAGCGGCTTCCGGCATCGGCGCCCCCATTCGGGCCAGCCAGTTCCGCAGCAGGTTCTTGCGCCGGCCCGCGGAAAACGCGAGGAACGTCGGGAGGTCGATGCTGTGACCGAACGCCTCGCAGCGCTCTCCACAGCGCCGGAGATCCTCCTCGGCCAATTCACCCAGCAGATCGGCGGTTTCGCGCAGGTTGTCCGCCGCCTGCGCCACACGATCGCCAATCGGCCAGCGTGCGGCAAGACCGGGAATTACCCGAAGGCGGAGATAATTGCGCTCCAGAGCCACGTCGCCATTGCTGTCATCGTTTACCCAGATCAGCCCATGTTCACGGGCATAATTCTCCAGTTCGTCGCGGCCGGCTTTTAACAGCGGGCGCAACACTGTCCGATTCTCCCCACGGTCCCCCAGGACTCGGCACTCCGCCATGGCGGCGAGCCCCAGTACTCCAGCCCCTCGCAACAGCCGCAGCAGAAAAGTCTCCACCTGATCCTCGCGGTGTTGGGCCAGCAGAATCTGGTCACCCGGCGCCAAATATTGCTCAAAGGCGGAGTACCTCGCCTTTCGGGCCCCGTGCTCCAGTCCACCGTCACCCCGTTCCACGACCACATGCTGCGCCACAAATGGCACCCCCAGCGCTTCCGCCACGGCTCCGCAGTGCGACAACCACTGATCCGCATTTGTACTCAGGCCGTGATGTATGTGCAGTGCAGTAAACGGAATCCCCGCGCTCGCCAGCAGATGCAGCAGCACAGTGGAATCCAGGCCGCCGGAGTAGCCCAGCCACAGCCGACCGCCTGCGGGATGACGGCGCAGGCATCCCGTGACCTGTTGGGCAAGCGTGGAGGAGAGATTTGACACTGAGTCTTTGTGCATCGAACGTTTGGGCAAGCTGGCTGTGCAAGGCCACCATTATAACGGTCAGAGAGGTCCCGCCGAGCCCCATCGGGTCCGAGAGCGTAACCGGCGGACCGAATGTCCCCTTTTGCATCGCGGCAGAGAAAAGTGGGATTCACCCCCATCCCACTTTTCTCTGCGGGAAAATCCGACAGTTGGACGACAGCCACAAACAACAATGGGCAAGGTTGATGGCGAGAGAAACCAACCCGGGACTACAAAATGAAGACAATACCCCTGATCGGCCGCTGCCTGGCGGTTGCCGGCCTGCTGCTCGCCGCCGGCGCCTCGGCCATACCGCCGATCGCTGGCAATGACACCATCGACACCCGCATTCAGACACTGCTCGCGGAAATGACCCAACAGGAAAAGATCGGCCAGCTGGCTCTACGTGACTGGGGTGTTTATCAGGCTGAAGATATGACGGCCATCAAGCAGGCCGTCCGCGAAGGGCGCATCAGTGGCTTCCTGAATGTCAGTTTCAGCAGTGTCGACGACAACGCGTTCGCAGAGCTTCAACGTATCGCGGTAGAACAGAGCCCACACGGAATTCCCCTGTTATTCGGTCAGGATGTCATCCACGGGTACGAAACGATCTTCCCCATCCCTCTTGGCCAGGCGGCCAGTTGGGATCCAGAAATAATCAGAAACGGCGCCCGTATCGCCGCGCAGGAAGCCAGCGCCGACGGTATCCGCTGGACCTTTGCACCGATGATCGACATCAGCCGCGATCCGCGCTGGGGACGCATCGCCGAGACACTGGGCGAAGATCCCTATCTCACCTCCACGCTCGGTGCGGCCATGGTGCGGGGATTTCAGTCCGACGACCTCGCCAATCCCACCAGCCTCGCTGCCTGCGGCAAGCACTTTGCCGGCTACGGCGCCGCCGAGGGCGGGCGCGATTACAACAGCGCCTATATTCCGGAGCGCTTGCTGCGCGACATTTACCTGCCACCGTTCAAGGCGGGAATCGATGCCGGCATGCAGAGCATCATGAGTACTTACAGCACCCTGAACGATGTACCCGGCACCGGCAATCCCTTCCTGTTCAGGCAGATCCTGCGGGACGAATGGGGTTTCGATGGCTTTGTGGTAAGCGACTGGAACGCGGTAATGGAAATGATCCCCCACGGTTTCGCCCGCGATGCCAAACACGCAGCCACCCTTGCCGCCAACGCCGGCATCGATATGGAGATGTACACCGATACCTACGACCAGTACCTGCCACAGCTGCTGGATGAGGGGAAATTCTCCGAGGCGCAACTGGATACTGCCGTTGCCAACATCCTGCGGGTAAAACTGCGCCTGGGTTTGTGGGAACATCCCTACCCCCGCGCAAAATCCCCGCAGGAGCGCGCGCAGATTATCCGCAATCCCGAATTCCTCGAGGCCGCGAGAGAGGCCGCAACGCAAACCTTCGTACTGCTTAAAAATGACAACCAAGTACTGCCACTGAAAAAAAACCAGACGGTCGCCGTCATCGGCCCGCTGGCGGAGGCGGCCCACGACCAGCTGGGAACCTGGATCTACAACGGCGACAGCAAATACTCCCACACCCTGCTGCCCGCACTGCGGGAAATGGTCGGAGACAAAGGTGAAATTCTGTACGCGGCGGGTCTTGAGTACAGCCGCGACACCAGCACAAAGGGGTTCAGGGCCGCATTGCAGGTAGCGAAGAGGGCCGACGTCATTCTGTACGTCGGCGGTGAGGAAGCGATCCTCACCGGCGAAGGGCACAGCCGCGGTGATATCCGCCTGCCCGGCGCGCAGGCCCAGCTGGTCGCCGAGCTGTCGAAAACCGGCAAGCCTCTGGCCATGGTTCTGATGGCAGGGCGCCCGTTGCAGCTGGATAACACTCTGCAACAGTCTGACGCCGTGATGATGGCATGGCACCCGGGCACCATGGCGGGCCCGGCGCTGGCGGATGTCCTCTACGGCGAGACCTCCCCTTCCGGCCGCCTGCCGCTGTCATGGCCGGTGGGCGCGGGGCAAATTCCGATCTACTACAACCATCTGGCAACAGGGCGCCCGGCTACGGACGACAACTACACCCGCATCGACAACATCGGCCGCGAGGTGTTCCAGCACCAGCCGGGCAATTCTTCCAACCACCTGGACTACGGCCACCGGCCCCAATTCCCGTTTGGCTACGGGTTGACCTACAGCACATTTGAGTACCGCGACCTGGCCATCAGCGGCAGCGAACTGGACGCAGATGGCCAGCTCAGTATTTCCGCCACCATCACCAATACCGGCAAGGTCACCGCCACGGAGACGGCGCAGTTGTATGTGCGCGATCTGGTAGGCAGCGTGTCGCGACCAGTACGGGAACTGAAAGGCTTCGAGCGTGTCACCCTGGTACCCGGTGAGTCCCGCACGGTGACCTTCTCCCTGTCCGCCGCGCAGCTCGCGTTCCATAACGCGAAAATGCAGCAGGTTGTGGAGCCCGGGGAATTCCAGGTGTGGATAGCGCCGGATGCCTTGTCGGGACTGAAAGGCGGGTTTACCCTGCGCTGATGGCGACCGGACGGACACCTCCCTGACGTCCCACAAAAACGTGGGGTCTCACCGAAACTGGGACGAGTGAATGGCAGAAGTGGCGTCCAACTTTAGGAATTTTTCCAAAGTAGGACGCTTTTCCCCCTCTGAAACGTCACCATAGAGACTCCCCCCATTACGGGTGGTCTGTGCCGTGAATCTGCGCGCGCAAGTAGAACGACAAATACATAGATCGGACGGACACCCAGTGCCCGCCCGCCCACAATAAAAATGCAGGTAGTCACTCATGCAAGCGATTGAGAATACCATCGACGGCCTTCAGGGCAGCGCCCAGAGCCGTCAAGATGCTCCCCCCCTCCCCTTCATCATCCTGATCTGCGGTGTCGCCACCATTGGCGGCTTTCTGTTCGGATTCGACAGCGGTGTGATCAACGGCACCGTCACCGGGCTGCAGCAGGCGTTCAACTCCAATACCGCCGGCACCGGGTTCAACGTGGCATCCATGCTGCTGGGCTGCGCGGTGGGCGCGTTCTTCGCCGGGCGCCTGGCGGATCTGTGGGGGCGCAAGACGCTGCTGCTGATCTCCGCAGTATTTTTCGTGGTCAGCGCCTGGGGCTCGGGAATCGCGACCAGTTCGCAGGAGTTCGTGTTCTATCGCATCCTGGGCGGCCTCGCCGTGGGTGCTGCCAGCGTGATGTCCCCGGCCTATATCAGTGAAATTGCGCCGGCTGCGATTCGCGGGCGGCTGATCACCATTAACCAGATCGCCATCATCTCCGGCCTGTTCGCGGCCTTCGTCAGCAACTACTGGCTGGCCAACACCGCCGGTTCCGCTGTCAACGAGTGGTGGATGGGCTACAACGCCTGGCGCTGGATGTTCTGGATCGAGATCGCGCCGGCGGCGCTGTTCTTCTTCGCCCTGCTGCTGATTCCCGAGAGCCCCCGCTACCTGGTGCTGTCCAAACAGACCTCCCGCGCCACCGCGGTACTGCGCAAGCTGTACGGCGAAGCGGCGGTGGAAGAAAAGCTGAAAAGTATTCGCGAATCCGTGGCCGGCGATCACCGCCCGCGCATGGCGGACCTGCTGGAAAGCGCCGGCCAGCGCGTGGGCAAGGTGCGCAAAATCGTTTGGGTAGGCATCGGTCTCGCGGTGTTCCAGCAACTGGTAGGCATCAACGTGGTGTTCTACTACGGGGCGGTGTTGTGGCAGGCGGTAGGCTTCTCCGAGTCGGATGCGCTGATGATCAATATCATCTCCGGCGGCGTAAGTATCGCGGCCTGCCTGATCACCATGGCGCTGATCGACAAAATCGGCCGCAAGCCACTGCTGCTGGTGGGCTCCATCGGTATGGCGGTGACCCTGGGTCTGGTGGCTTTTGCCTTCGCCAACTCCTCCCTGGTCGATGGCAAGTTGCAGCTCTCCCAGAGTATGGGTCTGCTGGCGCTGATCGCCGCCAACGCCTATGTGTTCTTCTTCAATGGTTCCTGGGGCCCGGCCATGTGGACCATGCTCGGTGAAATGTTCCCCAACCAGATCCGCGGCTCCGGCCTCGCGGTCTCCGGTCTGGCACAGTGGGTGGCCAATTTCGCCATCACCATGACCTTCCCGATCATGCTGACCGGTATCGGCCTGGCGGGTGCGTACGGTATCTACACCCTGTTTGCGCTGCTTTCCGTGGCGTTCGTGCTGTACATGGTGCACGAGACTAAAGGGCTGGAGCTGGAGCAGATGCGCGGCTGATCGGCGTCACGGCTTCGTCGTTATTTCAGAGGGGGCACGCCCCCTCACACACCTTCCATGCACATCTTCCATGCACACCTTGTCGGCCAGCGGATTGGCGATCACTTTGCAGGGACGCATCTTTTTCCCGAATCGACGGCCGGATGGGGCCCGAATCAGCGCCTCACACGTCTTAACAGCGGGGACGCGAAGCGGTCGATCCGATTGCGAGTTGCCACTGTATTCACCGATCCCCAGGGCCAAGAGGTCCGAACTTGTGGGCGTTTCCGTTCTCACCCTTTCTCGGGAGCGCCCACTTTTTTCCGAACCTGCAATAAATCCAACCCGGAGCGACCATGACTTATTCAACCGGTAACCTCCCCCCGCGGCAAACCTCCACTCTCGCAGGACTCTGCACCCGACGCCTCACCGCCTGCATTGTGTTCGCCGTGGCACTGGCGGCCTGCGAAAAATCCGGACAGCGTGACATGGGCACAGACACCGCTCCCCCTGAAGCTAGGACGGAGGCTCCGATAGATAACGCCGCGACGACGTACTCGCTGGAAAACTGGCCGGCGCTTGAACCCGCCCTGCCCCGGGACGAGAAACTCGAAGCCCACGTCGCCGATCTGCTTTCCCGGATGACACTGGAAGAAAAAGTCGGACAGATGATGCAGGCGGAGATCAAATCCATTACCCCGGATGAGGTGAGGCAGTACCACATCGGCTCCATCCTGAATGGCGGTGGCACCTTCCCCAACAATGACAAATTCGCCACCCCGGACGACTGGCGCAAGCTCGCGGACGCCTACTTTGCCGCGTCCATGGACACCAGTGACGGCGGCGTGGCCATTCCGATCATCTGGGGCTCGGACGCGGTGCACGGCCACAACAATGTGATCGGCGCGACCCTGTTCCCCCACAATATTGCGCTCGGCGCCGCCCGCGACCCGGAACTGATCCGCCGCATCGGCGAAGCCACTGCCCGCGAAGTGGCGGTAACCGGTGTGGACTGGACCTTCGCCCCTACCATCGCCGTGGTGCGCGACGACCGCTGGGGTCGAACCTTTGAAAGTTACTCTGAAGACCCCGAGATCGTCGCCGCCTACGCCCGTGAAATGATCAAGGGCATCCAGGGCGACAAGAACAGCGACGAATTCCTCGATGGCCGCCACCTGATCTCCGCCGCCAAGCACTTTGTGGGCGACGGCGGTACCACCCGCGGCATCGACCGCGGCGACACCGCCGTGAGCGAACAGGAGCTGGCCAACATCCACGCCGCCGGATACATCACCGCACTGGAGTCCGGTGTTCAGTCGGTAATGGCGTCCTTCAACAGCTGGAACGGCAAGCGCCTGCACGGACATAAATATCTGCTCTCCGATGTGCTCAAGGGCCGCCTTGGCTTCGATGGCTTCGTTGTGGGTGACTGGAACGGCCACCGCTTTGTGGATGGCTGTACCGTCGACAGTTGCGCCGCCGCGGTCAACGCGGGGCTCGACATGTTTATGATTACCTCCGAATGGAAGGCGCTGCTGAAAAACACCATTGCGCAGGTGCAGAGTGGCGAAATTCCCATGAGCCGCATCGACGACGCGGTGAGCCGGATCCTGCGGGTTAAAATCCGCGCGGGTCTGTTCGAGCGCGACCGCCCGCTGGCCGGCAAGAGCGGCATTATGGGCAGTGCCGAGCACCGCGCCATCGCCCGCGAAGCTGTGCGCAAATCCCTGGTGCTGCTGAAAAATAACGACCAACTGCTGCCCATCGACGCCCGCAAAAAAATCCTTGTAGCGGGCAGTGGCGCAGACAATATTTCCAAACAGAGTGGCGGCTGGACCATTTCATGGCAGGGCACCGGCAACACCGCCGAAGACTTCCCCGGCGCCACCTCCATTTATACCGGTATCAAACAGGCGGTAGATGCCGCCGGTGGCGAGGTGGTACTGAATGAACATGGCGAGCTGGACGCAAACGCATTCAGTAACGGCGCAACACCCGACGTGGCGATCGTGGTCTACGGCGAAGACCCCTATGCCGAGTGGCACGGGGACCTCGCCAGTATCGAATATCAGCTGGGCAGCAAGGAGGATCAGGAGCTGCTGCAGAAACTCAAGGCGCGGAATATTCCGGTGGTCAGCGTGTTTCTCTCCGGCCGCCCGCTGTGGGTAAACAAGGAATTGAACCTGTCCGACGCTTTTGTCGCCGCCTGGCTCCCGGGCTCCGAAGGCGCGGGTGTCGCCGATGTACTGCTGACCGATGCCGAAGGCCACAAGCGCTACGATTTTACCGGTCGTCTCTCCTTCAGCTGGCCGGAGCGCGTTCATCAGACCGTAATCAACCGTAACGATGCCGACTATCAGCCTCTGTTCGCCTACGGCTACGGTCTCGATTACTCGAGCGACGTGCAGCTGGCCAACAACCTGAACGAAGACGGTGAATCCTATGTGGATGGCAAGCTGGAAGACGCCTGGCTGATGGTGTCGCGGCCGCAGGCCCCCTGGAAACTGTTTATTGCCGATGGAGAGCTGCCCCCACTGTGGGTCAATGGCAATCTTGCCCACAGTGCCGACGACAACATCACCGTGGCCTCCATCGACATGCTGTCCCAGGAAGATGCGCGCGCGCTGAGCTGGAAGGGACTGCGGGCCGGCAGCGTGGTACTGCAGACTCAAAAACCCCAAAACCTGAGCCGCTATCTCGATGAAAACGCCGCACTTACCCTGGATGTCCGTGTCGATCAGGCACCGGAGTCTGCGGTATTTGCGCAGATCCGCTGCGCGGGTAGCAACTGCGGCGGCTCCCTGCCCCTGCACAGCGCATTGAACGACCTGCCCCGTGGCAACTGGTCTGAAATTTCCATCGATCTGCAATGCTTTGCCGATGCCGGTGTGGATTTTTCCAGAGTCTCTCAGGGACTGTCGCTGCACAGCGAAGGCAAACTGGCGATAGCGGTGGCGAATATCAAGTTCGTGCCCGGCGCCGGTGATCAGGCCCAGATTCGTTGCGGGAGCTGAGACATGGCGATAGCGCGTTTGTCAAAATACCCGATCTTCGCCTTGAGTCTCTCCGCGCTGCTGGCGGTTGCCGCCAGCGCCACGGAAAACGACACCATCAGGCTCAATAAAGATTCCCTCACTGTAGCGCTGGACCCCGGTTTCGGCGGCCGCATCACCGAGTTCCGGTACGGTGAGCGCGATCTGCTGGCGGTGCCGGAGCCGGGTGAAAACAGCTTCGGTTCCACCTTCTGGCTGAGCCCGCAGTCACTCTGGAACTGGCCGCCGGTTCCAGAGCACGACACGTCACCCTACACCGTGTCCGCACAGGAAGCTGACTCCGCCACCGTCATCGGCACGTTTGGCGCAGGTGCCCGGGTGAGAAAAACCGTCACGCTGAACAGTGGGCGGAGCGCCACCCTGCACTATCGCATCGACACCGACAGGGACTTTCCGGAAATCGCCGCCTGGGAAATCACCCGGGTGCCGAACCGCGGCCTCGCCTTTGCCCCGGTCGGCGCGGACACGGTGAAAACCGTACGCGGCCGTATGGCCTATACGCTGGAAAATGATGCGCTGTGGCTGTCCATGCCGGATGAGACCTCGCTGGTGGAAGGCAAGATCATCGCCAACGGCAGCGAAGGATGGCTGGCCTATGCGGTGGACGGGCTGCTGTATCTCAAGGTCTACCCGAAAGTCGCCCTGCGCGAACTGGCCACCGGCGAGGGGGATATCGAGCTGTATCTCAGCGGAGAAAGACCTTATCTGGAACTGGAAGTGCAAAGTGCCGCACGTCATCTGAAACGCGGTGAAGGGCTCAACTGGTCGGTGAAATGGCTGGTCGCTCCGATTCCTGACACACTGGAAGTGCACGCCGGATCCCCGGCACTGCTGCAATTCGCCCGCGAGCAGATTGCACTCGCATCGTTCCCCTGAATAACGGTATCAATCGCTTTAAGTCACAGCAGCTTTAAGGTGCGACGCCGCACAAAATCTCGGGCCGCAGCCTCGGCTGCCGCTTGGGATGCGAAACCGGCCAGTCACTTATGTCAAGCCAAAAGGCCAGTTTGAAACTGTCGTAAATTGTGACGAAATGCTACATTTGGCGACTTTTCCGACATTGAACCGAACAATAAGAGGTACTCCCATGGTTCAGTTAGTCGTCGATTCCGGCTGCGACCTGCCCGATGAATTTTTGCGTAAATTCAGAATTCCCGTTCTTCCTCACAGCGTAACTGTCGGTAGCGAAGTATTTGGTGATCAGCGCAATCCGGCGCAGATGAACCACTTCTACTCGCTATCCCTGGTGGATCGCTCCCGCCAGGTAAACTCCGGTCCCGCCGGTGAACCCGAGATTGAACAGGTACTTTCCAAGCTGGTGCAGCAGGGGCAGAAGGACATCGTTGTCCAGACCATCAACGCCGCCAACAGTCCCACCTATGCCAACGCGCAAAATGTCGCCAAGCGGCTGGGAGGTGAAGGCGTCAGGATTCACACCGTAGATTCCCACACGCTTTTCTCCGGTCAGGGGCTGCTGGCACTGTTCACTCTGTCGCTGATTCAGAAAGGGCTCAGTGGCGCGCAGATCAAATCCCGTACAGAGGAATTCGGGCGCAAGATTGTAGGCTACGCCGCAATCAAGGATGTGTACTATCTGCGCGAGCGCGGCCGCCAGAAAAATGAAAAGAGTGTGAGCTGGCTGAAAGCCTTCATGGCCAGATCCCTGAACCTGCACCCCATCCTGTCCATGACCTGGGAGGGTTCCGCGGTGGCGGATACGGTGAAAACCTACGACGCCTGCAGCGAGCGCCTGTTTCAACTCGCGGAAGAAAAAATCGTCGGCAAGTCCCTGCTGATGCCTGCGGTGGTGGTGAGTATTGCCGGTGCGTTGAAAGATCTCGATCTCGTACCAGGCTTCAAGGCCTTTGAAAAAATGGCCGCCGAACACAAGGTGAAAATCTACCGTTCAGTCATGAGCCTTTCCGGTGGCATCAACCTCGGCCCCGGCACCGTAGCGCTGGCCATCGCCGCCAGATAATTTTCGCTGAGTTTTTCAGGCGGCGTCGCATTTTGGTTGGGCGTCGCTTGAATATTTCTCCTCATAGACAAAAACACCACTCCACGTTGCCAACGACGACGCGGGAAAACAAATACCACCCGGTACCGCTAGACTGAGGAAAGCCGTTTTACGACTTTGCCACTCAGGTGAAAGAGATGTACCGAAATTTCGCCGTGCTGATCGCTCTGTTTGTTGCCATCGCCAGTCCCCACGTGATCGCCGATGCCGACCTCGCCAAAAAACTCAGCAACCCCGTCTCCGATCTGATCAGTGTTCCGTTCCAGAACAACTGGGACAACCGCGTCGGCCCAATGGAAGGCGGGCGGAAATATCCCCTGAACTTGATCATGCTGCTTCCATAATCCTGAGTAGGCGCTTTCCTCGCGAAGGAATGCATCCTCATGATCAATTACCTGTGAGAAACCAGCCAAGGGACAGGAAATGAAAAGCTCTCGCCGCATCTACATATCCCTATCCACGGTCACCGCGTTGCTGTGCGTGCCCGCCGCCCATGCCGGCGGCCTGTTTCTCTGGGAAATTGGCACGCCCACACTGGGTACCGCCAGCGCGGGCTGGGCGGCCATGCCGGAAGACGCCGCCACGGCATTTACCAATCCCGCAGGAACCGTGTGGCGCGACGAAACCCAAGTACGCGTCGCCGCTCAGGCGCTTTACGGGGACGTGGGCTTTACCAACGGTGGCGAAAGTAATGTACCCGGCAACGACGGAGGCAATCCGGTGGGCTGGTTCCCGGGTGGCGGTGCGTATGCCGCGGGTACGTTCTCGGAAAATCTTGGCTGGGGTGTTGCCATGGCAGGCAACTTCGGCCTGGGGCTCGATTACGACAGCGATTGGGCAGGACGACGGTTTGTACAGGAATCCGACCTGATCGGCATGAGCCTGATTCCCTCCCTGAGCTGGAAAATCAACGACTGCCTGTCTATCGGCGCTGGTTTGAATGTGATGGGCGCATTCTTTGAATATGTTTCCGCCCCCCGGGCCGGGTTGATTCCGGAAAATGCCCACCTGAAATACGAAGACATCGATGTCGGTTACGGTGGCAATGTAGGTATTATCTACCGCCCGGTAGCGAGCACCACATTCGGCATCACCTACACCTCAAAAGTGGATCTCACTTTCAAAGACAATCTGCGTCTGAGTAATTTCGGCCCACTGTTCGAGCCGGTGGTTTCACAACTGAACGGCACGCGCACCCAAATAGACATGACCGTTCCTGCGACTGTCACCGCCAGTCTGCAGCAACAACTCACCCCTGCCATCACACTTTATGCCAATCTCGCCTGGCAGGACTGGTCGGAATTTTCCGGTTTGACCCTGGCGCTCGACAACCCGGATCAGACCAGGGTATTTGTCGATGAGGGCTATGAGGACACCGGTCATGTAGCGCTGGGTATCCGTCACGCTTTTTCCCAGGGATTTCTCCAGGGTTGGAATCTGTCTACCGGATTCGCATTTGACAGTTCCATGCAGAATGAATCCAATCTTACCGCCAACCTGGTCACCGGAAAGGCATACCGATTTGGATTGGGGGCAGGCAAAGAACTCTGTCCAGGCCTGGCGCTGGACTTGGGTTATACCTTCCTCTGGTCCGGTGATCTCGATATAGACCAGACCGGGCGCCCACCTTTCAATCCAAGACTGGAAGGCACATACAAAGACACGGCGCTGCACTTTTTAGGCGGTTCCGTGCAATTTGAATTTTAACCAGGCAACGTGCGCCCTCCCTCAGAAGTTCAGATCTGAGACTCGATCGGCAACCAGGATAACGCCCAGGAAAGGGTACGCTGCCACAGGGTTGTGTCGGGGTCTTTGGTTGCCAGCATCAACCCGCCGTTATCGTCGCGCGCACGCCAACGAATGTTTCCGCGCGCGTCCAGAGAAACACGCCACGCGGAATCCCCAGCAACCCAATCCTCGAACAACGCGTTCAGTTCCCGATTGATCGCTTCATTTTCCATCAACAGACCAATTTCCGTGTTCTGCAGGATTGACCGACTGTCGAGATTGATGGAACCGACGAAGCCGAGATCATCGTCAATAATAAAGGTTTTCGCGTGCAGCGTTGCGCGGGATTCCCCCTGAAACCAACGCTTGCGGCGCTTTTCACCGGGAGCGCGACGCAATTCCCAGAGGTCCACGCCCCGCCGGAGCAGTTTCTTGCGATAGCGCGCATAAGCGCCGTGCACAATGGCGACGTCATTGCTGGATAGGGAATTGGTGAGGATGTCCACGTTCACTCCGCGCTCCTGTAGCTCGGTGAACAGAGCAGTGCCCACACTCCCTGGAATAAAGTAGGCAGCGCTGATCCGCAGATTCGCGCGGCTGTCGCGGATGGTTTTCTCAAGCTGATATCCGGGAAATTTTTCACGCGGGATACTATCCCGGCACAGGGCTTTGTCCGGAGGATCGGCCAATAGAGTGGCCTTCCCCCACTGGAAAGGAATGGCACCCGCGAGCATTTCACTGGCTATTTTCGATTGCCGCAGCGCCTGGGTAAATTCCGACTTCGCTTCGCTCTCAAGAAACCGGCTTACCTCACAACGCAAATCGTCCAGGTTCCGCTCATCCAGACTATTCAGTGGAAGTTCGCTCACCGGAACCGACACCGGATTGTTCCAGTAATCATCAAATACCTGTTCCGCATCCGGCACGACACCCCCAAGCGCCATCACGTCGACATCGAGAAACTCCACATCTGCACGCGAAAAATAACCATCGGCGATATTCCGCCCACCGGTGATCATCACCAGACCGTCGGCCAGCAGCAGTTTGTTATGCATGCGGTGATTGATACGACCAAAATTCGCCGCCTGCTCCAGCGCGCGGCGAATACCGGAGCGGCCCGTCACCGGATTGAATACGCGGATCTCGATCAGCGGATGTTCATCCAGGGTAAGCACAAGCGGATTGACCACACGCGTACCCAGGTCGTCCACCAGCAGGCGCACACGGACACCCCGATCCGCTGCTTTCAGTAACAGGCTCAGGAGAACACGTCCGGCGCTGTCGTCCTCATAGATGTAGTACTGAAGATCCAGTGATACACAGGCCTCTTGCACAAGCGCGGCCCTGGCCGCAAAAGCCGAAAGCCCATCCTGCATCAGATAAAAGCCGCTGAGTTCCGCCGGGTGCTCGCTCATCTCGCGTCGCACGGCACACGCAAGATGACTGCTCTCCGGCGAGGGCAGTGCGCGGGATACCGGATAGGGCGATGTTCTGGGTGATTGTTGCAACGTCAAGGTCCGGGTCATCTTCCGTAACTAGTGTTCACCACGCAATTGCTTTTCGTAGTATTGGGCATCTTCCGTATTTCCCTGCTCGCGGTTGAGAGAAATCAATAGCTGCAGGACTTCGGGGTTGCCAGGAAAGCGTTTCAACGCGGCTTTTTGGTACGCAATGGCTGCGTCCGGTTCGCCCATGGAGTGGAGGGCGACACCGTACACATACGCATAGCGCGGCGGCGCATTCTGGCTATCTGCGGCTTCCCGCAAAAAGCCCAGTGCGTCCGGCAAGCGCTGCTGGCGTACCAGAGACAGTCCCAGCGCATGCTGTAGCGGGGCCTTGTCGACGGCGCCCTCCAGGGCATTGCGTAACAGGATTTCACTTTCCTTTTCGCGACCACTACTGCGGTACAGATCGGCGAGATTAATCACCGCGGGCACATAGTAGGGGGCGAGCTGTATAGCTTCCTCGAGCAACGCCTCGGCAGCGACGCGGTCTCCTTCACGCCCCCGCAACCCGGCAAGATTTACCAGGCTTTCCGGGCGGTCACCATTAAATGCCGCAGAGATTTCATAATCCGCGAGTGCTGTGTGGAAACGCCGGCCGACTTCCTCCGGGTAGGCGTCCATTGGCGCACCGGCGATCGCATTGGCGGCGAGCGAAGCGGTCACCCGCTCGTCTTCGTACAACAGCGGAATCGCCAGCGCCGGCCGTACCTGTTGCGGTACCTGATCGAGCGCTTGCGCCAGACCCAGGTGCATCAGCGCGTTGTCCCCCTGCGCGATGATCTGCAGCAATTGCGCGGACTGGCGGGAAAGATAGCGGGGCAGTAGCGATACCGCGGTGGCGCGCACGATGTCGGGTTGGGTTTTATCCATGGCCAGCGTCTGCAACGCCTGGTCGGCACCCGGTGCACCGATACGCGCCGCGTAGATCACCTCGCCGTAATGAGGGTCAGGGGCGCCGAATTTTTTCTTGAGGATATCCGCGGCCCATTGATTGGATTTCTCCGTATGGCAGCCGATACAGGCATTGGGCGAGCCGACTTTTTCCGACAGGTCGGGGCGCGGCACGCGGAAGCTGTGATCCCGGCGTGCATCCACCTGCATATAGGTTTTTGCGGGCATGTGGCAATTGACACACTGGGCGCCGTCACTGCCCACGGGGTGCAAATGGTGCTCGGCGGTATCGAATTTCGACGGCAGGTGACACTGGGCACATAGCCCGTTGCCCTCCGTGCGCGTTTTCAAACTGTGGGGATTGTGGCAGTTACTGCAGGTGACGCCGGCGCCGTGCATCTTGCTCTGCAGGAATGAGCCCCACACGTACACTTCATCGTCAATCTGCCCATCCGCGTGGTACAGATTTTCACTCAACAGGGCTGGGTGAAAGTAATCGAGAAATTCATCTTGCGGCCGGACGCCCGGAAACTGGGTACCGCGGCGGGAATGACACTGGGCACAGACGGAGATTTCTTTCTGGGTCTGCGCGCGGGAACCAACAGCAAGATGCGCAATGCCGCGCTCGGCATTCATTTCCCAGCGCGCATTCAAGCGCTCGGCATAGGAAATATCCAGCCCCCTGCCAGGCTCGGCCTTGCGCGCCGCCTCACTCAAACCCGCCCATGTCACGTGCGGCGCACCGGGGCCGTGGCAGGATTCACAGCCCACGTTGATTTCCGACCACTGGGTGGCAAACGTCTGTGACGCCTGATGGTAATTCTTATGCAGATTGGTGGAGTGGCAGTCGGCGCACTGAAAGTTCCAGTTCTGGTTGATACCAGTCCAGTGCAATGGGTCTCCGGCTTTGATCTCTTCATCCGGGTAGAGGTGAAACCAGCGCTGGCCGCCCTCTTCTTTCGGCCGGGAGTCCCATGAGAGGCTCAGCACCTGCAGGCGGCCTCCGGGGAATGCGATCAGGTACTGCTGCAGCGGGTAAACGCCGAAGGTATAGGCAATGGGAAATTCCTGTAGCTTGCCCTCGGGTCCATCGGTGCGCACGAAGTACTTGCCGTCGCGCTGGTAAAACGTGGATTCGGTGCCGAAGTAATCGAAGGTCGCATTGTCGAAATTGCCCACGACGGTGTCCGGGCCCGGCGTCTTCATGGAGAAATCGTGATGAGAACCCCGCCAGGATTCGTATTGCTGCTGATGACATCCCGCGCATTGCAAAGCGCCCACATACTCGGGGTGGCCATCCTCTCCCGGTACCTCCCCACCGTGGCCTTTACTTTGTTCATGCGTTGTTTTTCGCGTCGTCGCAGCCCGCTCAACAAGCACGGTCCGGTTCCCGGGGGCAGTATCAGAACCAGTCTCCGGGACGGTATTCCGCTCCAGATTCTTATCGCAGGCACACAGTAAGAACGCGACCAGCAGCGCCAGGGAAGAGATCCGCATCGCATCTCCGGATTATTCAGGTAATGGCACGCAGTATAGTCTTTCACGTCGTCGTCCTCCGCTTCCCGTCTGCTAGCGTTAAACAGATACAGCGAGAGAGACAACCATGTCGGCACGGGAACAGATTGCAGCACTGGAACAAGGCGTGGGGCGTGCAATCGTCGGCCAACAGGATGTAATCCGGCGTCTGATCATCGGCCTGCTGGCCAACGGCAACCTGCTGGTGGAAGGGCTGCCAGGTCTCGCCAAGACCCGCGCCATCAAGGCGCTGGCAAAAAACCTGGAGGCGGATTTCAACCGTATCCAGTTCACCCCGGACCTGTTACCGGCGGACGTCACCGGCACCGATATGTTGTACCGGGACGACACTTCCCCCAGTAAGGGTTCTGAATTCCGTTTCCACCCCGGGCCGATTTTCGCCAACATAGTACTCGCGGATGAAATCAACCGCGCGCCCGCCAAGGTCCAGTCCGCATTACTGGAGGCGATGGAAGAGCGGCAGGTCACGGTTGCCGGCAAGACCCACAAGATGCCACCGCTGTTTATGGTGATGGCCACCCAGAACCCCATCGAACAGGAAGGTACCTATCCGCTGCCGGAGGCGCAGATGGATCGCTTTCTTATGCACGTATTGATCACCTACCCGCCGGTAGAGGACGAAGTGCAGGTGATCGAACTGGTGCGGAGCGAGGAAATGGCCGCGGCCGGCACCGCCGATACAGAAGCTCTCGCAACAGAACCGCGGCAACCGGCCGACGTGATTCCACAGCAGGCCGTGTTCGATGCGCGCCGTGAAATCGCCGCCATTCACGTCTCCGATGCCATGGCGCGCTACATGGCCGACCTGATCGACGCCAGCCGCTATCCCGCCAACCTGTCCGAGGAACTCGCGCGCTGGATCGAGATTGGCGCCAGCCCGCGGGGCTCCATTGCCCTGGACAAGGCCGGGCGCACCAACGCCTGGCTGGAGGGGCGCGATTATGTGGATCCGCAGGATATCCATGCGGTCATCCATGACTGTCTGCGCCACCGGCTGGGGCTCAGTTTTGAGGCACAGGGCGAAGGGGTCAGCGCCGATCGGGTGATCGACGAATTGCTGAAACTCGTCGCCCTGCCCTGACGCCGAGCCACCGGCAATATGTTCAAATTTCCGCTTCGCCATCGCCATCACAGCCGGGCCGGGGTAAAGACTGCCGCCGTGAAGCCGACAACCACGGACCCACGCATTCATGTAGACCTAGCCCATCTGCAGGCACTGGAAGGCCCCGCACAAACCCTGAACCTGCTGCCGCGCCAGCCCGCCCGCAGCGTCTTGGCCGGGCGCCACACGTCACGCCTGCGCGGGCGGGGGCTCAACTTTGAGGAGTTGCGCGAGTATTGGCCCACAGACGACGTGCGTGCGATCGACTGGAAAGTAACGGCGCGCACCGGTGAACCCCATGTGCGGGTGTACACCGAAGAGCGCGATCGCCCCGCGCTGATCGTGGTGGACCAGCGTATGTCCATGTTCTTCGGTACGCGACACGCAATGAAATCCGTCACCGCGGCCGAGGCTGCGGCACTCGCCGCGTTTGCAATACTGCATCAGGACGACCGCGTCGGCGGAATTTTGGTGCGAGATGATGGTCTATACGCCCAGCGTCCACAGCGCAATCGCCGCGCCCTCATCCGCTTTCTCACGGAACTCGCCCACGCCAACGGCGCACTGCACGCCGACGCGCCACCCGCAGCCCCCACCTCACTCGACACCGTTTTACAGGCGGTGGCCAACCTCGCCCGTCGCGACCATTTGATCCTGCTGATCAGCGACTTCGATGTGATCGGTCCCGCGAGCGATCGCGTGCTCGCCGGTCTCGCACGCCACAACGATGTGATCCTGATGCCCGTTGCCGATCCCAGTAGCGAGAGCATGCCGAGGGGATTTGTCAGCGCTATATCCGACGGCGACCGGCAGGCAACGCTGGATACCAGTGACCGCGGCATCCACGATGCGCTCGACCGCTTCAACCGCGAACGCCGAGTTGCCATTGAGCGCTGGCAGCGCCGCTACGGGCTACCACTGGCACCACTCTCCGCTGCGGAAGAAACGCTGCCACAGCTGCGCCGGCTGCTGGGGCTGGTGCCACCGGTGAAGGGGACGGTTCATGGCCCAGGTTGAAACTACGCAGGCAGAAGCTACTCCGGCAGAAGCCATTCCCGCAGAAACGGCTCCGACAGAAACCACATTGCCGGATCTGATCGAACAACTGGTGCCGCCACCGGTGCCGGAAGCCGTATCCCTGTGGCCGCAGACTCCACTGGCCAAATCCCTGCTGGCACTGCTGCTGGTATTGGTGCTCTTCCTGGCCTGGCGCGCCTGGCGCCACTACCGCGCCAACGCCTACCGGCGTGCGGCACTGAAAGCATTGGCCGGCGCCGGCGACAACCCCGCGCAGATCGCCGCCCTGCTGCGCCGCACCGCACTCGCGGTCTATCCGCGAGAACAGGTCGCAGGCCTTACCGGGGAAGACTGGCTGGCGTTTCTGAATCGACAATACCGGGGCAATGCCTTTAAGGGCGATGTGGGCGAAACACTGCTGCGCGGTGCCTACCGCAACTGTCCGCCGCATCCCGCACTCACCCGCGCAGCGCGCGACTGGATACGCCACCACCGCAGGGACTATCTGCCGCTAGCGCATCCGCAAAACATTTCCCCTGCGGAGACATCGCCGTGAACGGTGTGCTGGCTGGCCTCAGCTTTGCCGCACCCTGGACATTTCTGCTGTTGCCGCTGCCTTTGCTGGTGTGGTGGCTAACACCGCCGCACCGCGAGCGGGTGCCGGCGATTCGCGTGCCGTTTTTTCAGCGCATCACCGACCGCCTGGGGCTCACACCCGGCACGGGCTCCACCGTGCGCGGCCGTCGCTCGTGGCAATGGATTTTCGCTGCTCTCATCTGGTTATTCATCGTCACCGCACTGGCGCGCCCGGAGCGGGAGGGCGAAGCCGTCACGATCCAGAAGCCGGCGCGGGACCTGATACTCGCGGTGGATATTTCCGGTTCCATGGAACAGCAAGATTTCGTCGGCGCCGACGGCAGTCGCCAGCAGCGCCTCGCTGGCGTCAAAGGCGTATTGGAGGAATTTCTCAAAGGTCGCGCCGGGGAACGCGTGGCGCTGATCGTTTTCGGCAGTAGAGCGTTTGTGCAGGCGCCACTCACCACCGATCTCGACACGGTACTGGAACTGCTGCAACAGACCGATGTGGGCATGGCCGGCCCGCATACAGCACTCGGTGACGCCATCGGCCTCGCCATCCGCCAGTTCGAAAGCAGCGAGGTAAAACAGCGATTGTTGATTTTACTGAGCGACGGCAGCGATACCGCCAGCCGCATGAGTCCACTCAACGCCGCCGCCATCGCCGCCCAGCGCCAGGTCAGGATCCTCACCATCGGCGTGGGTGACCCGCAGGGGGAATCGGAAAACAGGCTGGACGAAGAAACCCTTAAGGCCATCGCCCGCCGCACCGGTGGCGAATTCTATTTCGCCAACGACCAGCAGGCACTCACCAGTGTCTACCGGCAGATTGATGCGCTGGTGCCGAAAAAAATCGACAGTGAGACTTACCGGCCGCACCGCAGCCTCGCACACTGGCCACTGGCAGCCGCGCTGGTACTGTCACTGCTTGGTTTGGCGTTGCGTCTACTGGAACACCGTACACCATTGCGGGAGGTCAACCCGTGAATATGTTTACGGAGGATCTTTCCGCGTTTTTCAGCGCGTTTCATTTTCTGCGCCCGCTGTGGTTGCTGCTGTTGCCCGTCATTCTGCTGGCGTGGTGGCGTCTGCGCCGCCCGCAACACAGCCCGTTGCCCAACGCCTCCGAACATATCGCCCCACATATCGCTACACATCTTGCACGCGCCCTCAGCGTCGGCCAGCGGGAACAACGGCGCTGGCCGCACCTGCTTCCCGTCGACAGCCTTGCCGCGCTGTTGGCACTGCTGACCCTGGCCACCGCCGGTCCCAGCTGGACACGCATGCCGGACCCGTTGATGGCGCGCACCGCACCGCTTGTGATCGTAATCCAGGTCAGCCAGAGCATGACCGAAAAAGACGTACCGCCGAACCGGCTGGCGCGGGCCAAGCAAAAAATTTTCGACCTGCTGGCGCGCCGCGACGGTGCCCCCACTGCACTGGTGGCCTATGCCGGCACGGCCCACAGGGTAGTGCCACTCACCGATGACCAGAACCTACTGCGCCCCTACGTGGAAGGGCTGGAAGCAGACGTGATGCCGGTGGACGGCAACAACGCCGCCAGCGCACTGCACACGGCCGAGGGCATTCTTGAAAAAGCAGAAACACCGGGGAGCATTCTGTTCCTCACCGATGGCATTGAGGCTCGCGACCTGCCCGCGTTCAAACAGCGGAGCAGTAACAACAGCCTGGGTTTTTTGATACTACAGCCGGGAAACGCAAAAACTCCCGGCATGAACCAGATCCCCACTGCGCGGATTTCCCGCGTCACCCCGGACAGCCGCGATATCGACGGCTTCGCGCGCTATTTCGACAGCAATTTCCGGCAGGCAATGGCAAAAGACAGTAACCTGCAGTGGAACGACCGCGGCTGGTGGCTCGCCTGGCCCGCGGCACTGCTTGCCCTGCTGTGGTTTCGCCGCGGCTGGGCGTTGCCTGCATCGAGTAAGCGCCCTGCGCAAAAAATCCAGCATGCTGGCACGGACCTTGCGCTGCTGCTCTGTTTCGCTGGCAGTGTCTATTCGTTCATACCAATCACCACGGCCCAGTCCCCGATCACCTCGGTCGCCCACGAAGAGTTCCCTCCGGAAAATGCTTTCCTCTCCCGCCTGTTCACACCCGACCAGTTGGGCCACTGGCTGGTGGGGCGCCGGGAATATGCCCGCGCTGCGAACGCTTTTTCCGATCCCTACCGGCGCGGCTACGCACAGTACCAGGCCGGATATTTTGAAGACGCGGCAAACACACTAGCGATGCTGGACAGCCCAGAGGCAATATTTACCCGCGCCATGGCACAGGTAAAGAGTGGCCAGTATCAGGACGCCATCAACAGTTTCGAGCGGGTGCTGCAGATGGACGCAAAATATCCCGGTGCGGAAAAAAATCTGAAACTCGCCCGGGAAATTTTGCAGTACATGAAAAAATCCCGCGGCGATGAAGAAGAGAAAGACGAGCAGACCCAGAGTGATGAAGACAGCTACGACAAGGAGCAACAAAAAGAAGTACAGGCAAACGACCAACCCACAAACCAGATACCGGTCAATCCCGAGCAGTGGATGTCGACGCTGGACACCAGCACCAGCGAGTTCATGAAGCAACGGTTTGCAGCGGAGGCGGCCGCTGGACGCGCCGGTGGAGATTCTCCATGAAGGCCCGGCGCCACCCGTTTTGCGCTGTATGCGCCCTGCTCGTCTGCATGGCATTTTTCTCCGGTGCCGGCGCGCAACCCGGCAAAAAGAGCCAGCCCATTGTCCAGACCAGGCTGTCGCAGACAGAAATCGTCCCCGGCCAGGCCGTTACGTTTCAGGTGACCGTACTGGTACCTAGCTGGCTCACCCGGCCGGTGGAATTCCCGGTGCTGGACCGCCCCAACCTGTCCGTGAGCCTGCCGGAAAAGTCCACCTTCTCCACCAGCCAGACTATTGCAGGTTCCACCTGGTCGGGTGTGGTTCGCGAATACCGGCTGGTACCACTGACACCGGGAATATTTCAGCTGCCGCCCACCCGCGTCGAAGTGCATTACCGCAGTCCCGACGGCACCAACGATATCACCGCCACCATCCCGCTCACGGCGGAGAGGCTCACCGTTACCGCTCCCAAGGGGGCGGAACACCTGAACCCCTACGTCGCCGCCCGGGATCTCACCCTGGAGCAGAAAATTGACGGCGATCCGGAAAATCTTCGCCCCGGGGACAGTTTCAGCCGCACCGTGACCGCCCGGATTCAGGGCTCCACGGTGATGTTCGTGCCGCAAATGCTGAACACCACCGCACCCAGTGGCATCGCGGCTTACGCGGATACCCCCCGGGCCGAAGACCACACTAAAGACAACGGCAACGGGCGAGGCGATGGGGGCGGAACCCGGGTGGAAAAAATCACCTACATCGCCGAGGCCGCGACGCGGGGCGAACTGCCCGCGATAACCCTGCAGTGGTACAACCTGGATGACGGCCGTATCCAGACCGCGACACTCGCTGGGGTACACCTGCGGGTAAAAGGTACCTCAGTGGTCAGCCGGATATCCCTTCTACACTGGCTGATCATTCTCGCGCTGCTCGGTGCTGCGGCATGGGGAGCTTGGCGCTGTCTGCCTCGACGCATTGCGCAACTGCGCCAGCGACGTTCAGTCCGGCGGCAAACCACGGGGCAGGCGGCGTTGCAGCGGCTGCAACTTGCGGTCCGCCAGCGCAATTACGCCGCCGCGCTCACCGCCGTGGTGGCGCTGGAAAAGATGCCCGGCTACCGGGAATCCGCTATTTCAGGTGCCCTACTCGACCTCGGGCGCGCCCAGTACGGAAATACCGCCGCCACAGAAAGCGCCGGCCCCCTGTGGCAGCAACTCGAGCGCGCACTGGATGACTATAAGTCGACTAACCGTTCAGATATCCGAACCGGGGAATTGCCTCCACTGAATCCCAATGGAACGCATTGAGCAGGTTTGGCGCTCAGAAAAACCACATGGTCACTCTCACTTGCTGCAGATATGAAAAAAAAATTATCTCATGCCAAAGCCCGGAATAGCCCGGAGCAGAAAAGACGAACTAAGGTTTAAGAAGCACCAATTTCAGACACGTACTTCACTGCGGTATTTGGGAAGTTGTCTCTATGGGAATTCGGAAAAAACTTCACAGCACGGTCGTCACCGCGCTGCTACTGCTTTTGGCTGCCGCCGCAAGCCTCGCCGATTCCCACTCCGACCCATTGCCCTCCTGGAGTGAGGGAAAGACCAAACAGGCCATTGTCGGGTTTGTGGAAAAGATCACCCGCGACGGCTCACCGGACTTCGTGCCGCAAGACCAGCGCATCGCCACCTTCGACAACGATGGCAACCTGTGGGCGGAGCAGCCGGTCTATTTCCAGCTGATCTACGCGCTGGATCAGGTCAGGAAGATGGCACCGCAGCACCCTGAGTGGAAAACCCAGGAACCCTTCGCCTCCATCCTCAAGGGCGATACCGAAAAAGTTATGGCCAGTGGCAAGGAAGGACTGATGAAAATCCTCGCCGCCACCCACGCCAATATGACGGCGGAAAAATTTCAGTCAGACGTGGCGGCATGGCTTAAAACCGCCCGCCATCCCAAAACCAATCGCCCCTATAACGAGATGGTTTACCAGCCCATGCTGGAACTGCTCGATTACCTGCGCGCAAAGGGGTTCAAGACCTTTATCGTTTCCGGCGGCGGAGTGGATTTCATGCGGGTGTTCGCCGAGCAGACGTATGGTATTCCGCCCGATCAGGTGGTGGGTTCCAGTATCAAAGCGAAATATGAAATACGCGATGGCAAGCCGGTGATTGTAAAGCTGCCGGAAATCAATCTGATCGATGACAAGGAAGGCAAGCCCGTCGGTATTCATCAGTACATCGGCCAGCGACCCATATTTGCTTCCGGCAACTCCGATGGCGACTACCAGATGCTGGAGTGGACCACCGCCGGCGATGGCGCGCGGTTTGGTCTTCTACTGCATCACACTGATGGCAAACGCGAGTGGGCCTACGATCGCGACTCACACATCGGAAAACTGGACAAAGGCCTCAATGACGCCGGCAAAAAAGGCTGGACCGTGATTGACATGAAGAATGACTGGAAGGTGGTTTTCCCCTTCGAGAAACCCTGAAACCTATTGCACTAACGCAACACGACGTGATGCCCTGGAGGAAAACATGAAGAGACTCGACTTGCGGCGGCTGCTGAGGGTGCCGCTTAGCGTCGCCGCGGCGGCCCTGCTGTCTGTATGTAACACCGCGGCCCACGCCCAGGACAAGCCCAATATTCTGGTGATCTGGGGTGACGATATCGGCGTATGGAACATCAGCGCCAACAGCCGCGGCATGATGGGTTATATGACACCCAATATCGACCGTATTGCCAAAGAAGGTCTGTCGTTCACCGATTACTACGGCCAGCAGTCCTGTACCGCCGGACGCGCCGCGTTTATCGGCGGAAACGTACCGGTGCGCACCGGCATGACCAAAGTTGGCCTGCCGGGCGCAAAAGAAGGCTGGCAGAAAACCGACGTCACCATCGCCACGGTTATGAAAAGCCTGGGCTACGCCACTGGCCAGTTCGGCAAGAACCACCAGGGCGACCGCGATGAACATCTGCCCGTCAATCACGGCTTCGATGTATTTTTCGGCAATCTGTATCACCTGAATGCGGAAGAGGAACCGGAGAATCGCGACTACCCCAAGAACCCCGAGTTCCGGAAAAAATATGGACCACGCGGTGTGATTCGGGCTACCGCCGACGGAAAAATTGAAGACACCGGCCCACTCACCAAGAAACGTATGGAAACGGTGGATGAAGAAACACTCGCTGCGGCCATGGACTTCATCAAGCAGCAGGTGAGTGCGGGGAAACCCTTCTTCGTATGGTGGAATGCGACCCGAATGCATTTTCGCACCCATGTAAAGGAAGAGCACAAAGGTCTCTCCGGCCCCACGGGTAACAATTACCAGGACGGTATGGTCGAGCACGACCAACAAGTAGGCCAGCTGCTGGACCTCCTGGATCAACTGAATATTGCCGACAACACCATCGTATTCTATTCAACCGACAATGGTCCGCACTTCAACACCTGGCCCGATGCCGGTACTACGATCTTCCGCAGTGAAAAAAATTCCAACTGGGAAGGTGCCTACCGGGTGCCCGCCTTTGTGCGCTGGCCGGGAAAATTTCCGGCGGGGAAAATGCTGAACGGTATCGTCTCCCACGAGGACTGGTTGCCGACTCTGGCGGCCGCGGCTGGCGCGCCGGACATCAAGGAAAAGCTGCTGAAGGGCGTAAGCCTTAACGGGCGCAGCTATAAAAACTACATTGACGGTCACAACCAGCTGGACTATTTCACCGGTAAAGTCGACGAGTCACCGCGTCACGAGTTCATTTATGTGAACGACGACGGTCAGATAGTGGCCATGCGTTACGACGCGTGGAAAGCGGTATTCCTGGAAAACCGCGGCAAGGCATTCGAAGTCTGGCGGGAGCCGTTCACCGAGTTGCGTGTTCCTCTTCTGTTCAACTTGCGTCGCGATCCGTTCGAACGCGCCCAGCACAACGCCAACACGTACAACGACTGGTTCCTGGACAGAGCGTTTGTACTGGTCCCCATGCAGGAAATGGCCGCGAAATTCCTGAAATCCATGGAACAGTACCCACCCAGTCAGACTCCCGGCTCGTTTAACCTCAAGAAAATCGAGGAGCAGCTGAAGGCCGGTGCCGGCGCCAGCAACTGACGTTTTCCGAGCGCCACGAATCCGAGCACGGTAAAAAGGCCCGCAGCATGCTGCGGGCCTTTTTACATCGGTCCCCCTTTTTACTCCGGCGAGTACCATATGGGTGAACTGAACGCCCGCTCCTGCAATATCAGCGGCACCTT
Source organism: Microbulbifer pacificus (assembly GCF_002959965.1). Classification (NCBI taxonomy): domain Bacteria; kingdom Pseudomonadati; phylum Pseudomonadota; class Gammaproteobacteria; order Cellvibrionales; family Microbulbiferaceae; genus Microbulbifer; species Microbulbifer pacificus. The sequence goes on along the minus strand of NZ_PREV01000027.1, from coordinate 573,053 downwards.
TTCATCCATCTCGATCTTGTTGCGCACCTTGTCATACAGAGTCCAGCGCGGCGTGGGAATTTCCATAACCCGCAGGTAATACACGGCCTTGTGCTGTGGATTAAACTCCTTGTCCTCGAAAAATCCGATCAGCTGGGCCTCACCAATGCTGTTTTCATACGTGGCGTTTTCCAGGTTTACCGTATTACCCACGTGCTGGATATGTCCCAAATTATCCACGGTGCGATTTCCGGCCCAGGCTACGTTGTACACTTTTTCGTGGGTTTGCCCGCGTCCATCCACCCAGCCTTTGACGATTTGTACCCGGTCCAGGTTTGCACCTTCCGGATCTTTCATCGCCGCTACCAGAAAGCGGAGTTTCTGCCCGTCTTGCGCGCCTGTGAGCTTGCCACCCATCGGCACGCCTTTTTCATAGCCCTCGGCGACAAGATCACCCTTGGCATCTTGCTCGCTAAAGTCGAAACCGCCGAAAAATCTTACGGTCATCCAGGGACCGGTCGTGGCGAAGGTTTCTTTGCGCATCATGGCATCCCAGATCGCCTCCCGCGTATTCTCTGTTGCCCACACTCCGGTGACGCCCGAGGCCGACTGCTCCCATCCCATGTAACTTCCGGAAGGGCCCGTCAGCAGTGGGAATTTCCAGCGTTCCTTATTGCTTGGTTCAAGGGATTTGAACTTGCCAAAGAAATTGCTCTCCACCGGATTGGACAGGCCTACGTGGTCATCACCGCCACCATTGGCACCGTATTGAAACGGATTCACCCCCAGTGTTTCTTCAATCACCATCCCGTCCTTGAGTGCGGGACGCCAGTATTCGTAGCGGAACGATCCCTTCGGCTTCGGTGCGAGAATCAGGTTGCCGCGATCCCACAGATCCCAATTGGCGAACTCGTCTTCCGGCGAAAGACTGGGGTGTGATTCGCTCTGCCCCTTGATTTGTGTGACTTCATACAGAGGTTCATAACGCGCACGCATTTCCGCCCACTCTTTGGTCATGGGTGATCCGTCGAAACGCTTCTGTTCGAACATGCGGCCGTTGGACATGTTGCCATTGTGGGGAATGGCGAGCACACGGCCACCGGTTTTGTCTTCATAGGCCTTCATCCAGGCCCATAGTTTTTCCGGATCCTGGGTTTCAAAGGTGGTGAGAGGAAGCAGATTGCGGGTCTTGCTGGCGTCATCCCGAAAAATCACGTTGCGATGCAGGTTGTCACCGCCATCGGCATTCACTGTCCATTCGTAGGCGATGAAGGTGGTGAATTCTCCGGGCTTGTAATATTTCTCCGCGGCCTCCACGGTTTTTTCCCATGCGGATTTCATCCATTTGGGATCCATGACGATCTTGGGCAGCCGGCCCTGAGACTGCATGACAACCAGCTCACTCTTGGCATCCGCCGCGGCCTTTTCATCGCCGGATTTCAACGCATCGTGCCATCGTTTCAGGGTCTTGTCGGCCATCATTTCCGGATTACCGGCTACCAGTTCGTTGATGACGCCCATACCATCGGAGTGATCGGTGATCATAAACCAGTCGTAAGGACGTACGCGCTGGGCCTTCAATCCTGTATTGGATTTCACTGCTTCACCGGTAGCGAAACGGTATGCATCCTCTGGTGAAAGGATGGCGCCATCCATCCCGGCGTCGGCGGACCAACCAGTGTGTACATGGGTATCCCCAAAGTACGCATTGCGTGGAATGGACTCGGGTTGCGCCGATTGCCGATCCGTATCTTCCGCATCAGACTGGGCCGCACCGGAGGATGTACTGGCGGGGGGCCCGGAAGATGCCTCACCGCTGGCGGATGGAGACAGATCATGTTCTGCACGCTCTCCACAAGCCACAACGATCATCGCCATTGCAATCGCAGCGGCCAGGTTTAGGGAAGAATGTCGGATCATGCTGTAAGCTCCATCTGTAAGCTCCATTGGTATGGCGCATGGTAGGGCACGGGTTGTACTGGGTATTCCAATGTCGGGTTGCGTCGCGCCGTCAAATCAGAGCAAGTGTAGACGCCACCTTATGGCACACTTGATCGCAACCGTGTCCAATGCGGCGATCCACGCCAAACCGGCATTGGCGCGGATTAACGAAAGACTGATGACATCTGCAGGATTTTTTTATGGCCCAGGGCTCAAAGAAAGCCGTTCTTTACGCCATTTTTGTCAATGCCATTATTACCGTGTTAAAAGGGCTGGCGGCTCTGGCGACCCACTCCGCGGCAATGATGAATGAGGCCGTGCACAGCCTGATGGACACGCTGAATCAACTGTTCCTGTTGATTGGCTTGAATCGGGGCAGCCGGCCGGCGGATGGCGAATACGCCTTCGGGCACGGGCAAAAGAAATATCTATGGAACCTCTGGAGTGCCATCGGCTTGTTCTCCATCGGTTGCGGGCTCGGCCTCGCCCACGCCTGGCATGCCTATCAGAACCTCACCCACCTCCCACGCCCGGATGTTATCCAGATATTCGGTTTCGGCATCCACCCCATCTGGATTTCCGGGTTGGTGCTGGCGATTGCCCTGGTACTTGAAGGTTATGTTCTGTTGGTGGCGGGCAGAGAGTTTTTGTCGCGCATGCGCGCCGAGGGCGTCCGCAACCCGTTCCGCTATCTGGCGGACGCCGATGACCCCACGCTGATCGCGGTGTTACTGGAGGATTCCATCGCCGTAACCGGTGTGATTCTCGCCGCAACCGGGATCGGAATGACCCAGCTCACCGGAGATCCGCGCTGGGATATCAGCTTCTCCGTATTGATCGCACTCATGCTGGGAGTAACGGCAATTTTTCTCGGCCTTGTGAATATGCGCTATCTGACCAGTATTCGCGATCAGGATGCCGAGCGCGCGTTTCATGACATCGTGAAAGACCGACGGGAGATCGAGCGCTATCACGATCTGCGTTCTGTGATTGTGGATGACCGGCACACGGTGGTTGTGGCGGCAATCGAGCTTCGGGAAGAAGTACTTACCCGCAATATGCGCAGCCGGATTCAGTCGCATCTTGCGCAGCTGTTGGAGCGGGTTCCGGAACACCGCCGCACCGAAAATGTGGTGGACTATGCCGAAACCCGTGCCATTATCCAGGCCACTCTGGAAGCCACGGAGCTGGTGATTGATTTTCTGGAAGCGGATCTGAAACAGCGCTGCCCACAGGTTTCACATTTGACCATTGAAATCGACGGGATTGCAGCGCCATCCAAGCTGGACAACCCGCAACTCCTGGACTCGGAAGCGCGGGGTCAATGACCCCGCACGGCCACATACTTCTCTATTTCGGGGGAAGTGTTTCGGCAAACTCCACACCGCGGGAGACCCAACCGTTGAGGTCCTCGATGATGGCGTCCTCCTCCACATACACCATGCCTTTGAGCGGCCTTCCGGTGTAGTCCATGGGGCGGGTGTAGCGCTCCCCCAGCGCATTGTCATAGTTTTCCGGCCCTACCCGCACCATCAGCTCTTCCCCCACTACACCGCAAGCCATGTTGCCGTTCAGCATGAATGCGAGACCGCCGAACATCTGTTTTTCCGTCAGGGCGTCACTTTTCGGCAACAGCTCTCGCACTTTCTCTACCAGTTCTTCGCTGTAACTCATAGCGCTCTCCTTGATTGACTTCGCGTCCCGTGAATTCTGTTTCCTCAATATTCAAACTTTCCAGCTTATTTCCTGGCCCGGCGGGGACCCACACAGTTTGCGAACGCAGGAATTCGCGCCGCACAACCGGTGCCGATCTCGCGAGTTGGCAATACTAAATTGAGGGGAAATTTCGTGCCGGAGTGGCGATCCGCAATGATAAGACCGTGCAGCGTCAGAAGCCTGTTGCTGCATGCTGAAACGAGGTGGCTGATGTACTCAGCCTGTCGTTGCGGTACGGCTGCCATACTTGAAAATTTATTGCGATTATTGCTTCAAGTGTAGCAAAGAATATAAAAGGCGCCCGGGAGATGGGTTTTTCTTTCCCGACACAGGTACCCGCCAGCAACGCTGGACAGAAATTACCCCTCAACCAGACAAATGCTCCCGCTTGCCATTCGAATCCCGGATAAAAGAAAGCCCCGGATTTCCGGGGCTTTCTGTTTTGCCTGCACGCAGGCTCCCGACAGGGAAAAATATCAGTTTACGAATACGCGCGCGTTGCGGAACAGGCGCATCCAACCGGAATCCTCTTCCCATTCGTCCGGGCGCCAGCTGTTGCTGACGGCGCGGGCGACGCGCTCCGGGTGCGGCATCATGATGGTGACACGGCCGTCTTCAGAGCACAGGGAGGTGATACCGTTGACCGAGCCGTTGGGGTTGGCCGGATAGGTCTCGGTGATCTGCTGATTGTTATTGAGGAAACGCATGGCGATGGTGCCGGATTGCTCACAGGCTTCCAGCGCCTTCTGACTCGCGAACTCCACACGGCCTTCGCCGTGGGCCACAGCCACCGGCATGTAGGAGCCGGCCATGCCCTTGAACAGTACGGACGGGGAATCTTCGACGCCCACCAGCGCGAAGCGCGCTTCGTACTGCTCGGACAGGTTGCGCACAAAACGCGGCCAGTGGCCCGCACCGGGGATCAGCTCCTTGATCACGGAGAACATCTGGCAACCGTTACACACGCCCAGGCCAAAGGTGTCCTTGCGATTGAAGAAGGCTTCGAACTGATCGCGGGCGCGGTCGTTGAACAGAATAGTCTTGGCCCAGCCCTCACCGGCGCCGAGTACGTCGCCGTAGGAGAAACCACCACAGCCCACCAGACCTTTGAACTGATCCAGCTCTACGCGACCGGCAAGAATGTCACTCATGTGCACATCGATCGCGTTGAAGCCGGCACGGTGGAAGGAATGCGCCATTTCCACATGGCTGTTGACGCCCTGCTCCCGCAGGATGGCCACCTTCGGACGCACGCCTTTTTTGATGTACGGTGCAGAAATATCTTCGTTGACGTCGTAACTCAGCTTCACAGACAGGCCCGGATCCTGCTTGGCGGTCTTCGCCAGCGCATCAAACTCCTGCCGGGCGCAGTCGGCGTTGTCGCGCAGGGCCTGGATACGGTAGCTGGTCTCACTCCAGATCTGCTGCAGTTCAGCGCGGCTGCGGCTGAAGATTTCCTCACCATTGCGGGTAATGCGCAGTAGCTCCTTGTCGTTCAAGCCACCGATCTGGTGGGCGGGAACACCGACGGAGGCGAAGCGCATGGCAATCATGTCCGCATCCGCGGCGGGCACCTGCAGCACCGCGCCGAGTTCTTCAGAGAACAGCGCGGCAATGGCATCTTCACCCAGATCATAGATTTCCACGTCGATACCGACGCGACCGGCGAAGCTCATTTCCGCCAGGGTGGTGAACAGACCGCCATCGGCACGGTCGTGGTAAGCGACGACCTTGTCTTCCGCAAGCAGCTCCTGCATCACCTCAAAGAAGCCCTTGAGACGCTTGGCGTCGTCCAGGTCCGCCGGCTTGTCGCCCAACTGGTTGTACACCTGCGCCAGGCAGGAGCCCCCGAGGCGATTTTTGCCGGCGCCCAGGTCGATCAGCATCAGCTCCGTCTCGCCCTTTTGGGTGCGGCGTAGCTGCGGGGTTGCCACCTTGCGCACGTCGGTGACCGGGCTGAACGCCGAGATCACCAGCGACAGGGGCGCCGTCACCGCTTTGTCTTCACCACCGTCGTTCCACGCAGTGCGCATGGACATGGAGTCCTTGCCCACCGGGATGGTGATGCCGAGCGCCGGGCACAGGTCCATGCCGATGGCTTCCACGGTACGGTACAGTTTTTCCTCTTCGCCCGGGTGGCCGGCAGCACACATCCAGTTGGCGGAGAGTTTGATGTCGGACAGCTGCGCAATCGGCGCACAGGCAATATTGGTGATGGCTTCACCGACAGCGAGACGCCCGGACGCCGGCGCGTCCAGCAGAGCTACCGGGGTGCGCTCACCCATGGACATGGCTTCACCGGCGTAGCTGTCGTAGGCGACGGTGGTCACCCCGCAGTCCGCCACCGGCACCTGCCAGGGGCCGACCATCTGATCGCGGGAAACCTGGCCGGTTACGGTGCGGTCGCCGATGGTGATCAGGAAGTTCTTGCTGGCAACCGTCGGCAGACGCAGTACGCGCTCGGCGGCCTCTGCAAGGTCGATATTGCTGGTATCAAACGCGGTGGTTTTGGCCTCGCGTTTCTCGGCCACGCGGTGCATCTTCGGCGGCTTGCCGAACAGCACGGACATAGGCAGGTCCACCGGCTTGGCATCGAACTGCTTGTCGTTCAGGGTCAGATGCTTCTCGCTGGTGGCCTCGCCCACTACAGCGAAGGGCGCGCGCTCGCGTTCGCAGATCTGCTGGAAGCGCTCCAGATCCTGCGGCATCACCGCCATCACATAGCGCTCCTGGGATTCGTTACACCAGATCTCCAGCGGGCTCATGCCCGGCTCGTCGGACGGTACATTGCGCAGTTCAAACTTGCCGCCGGTGCCGCCGTCTTTCACCAGTTCCGGGAAGGCGTTAGACAGACCGCCGGCGCCCACGTCGTGGATAAAGGCGATGGGGTTCTTGTCGCCCAGTTGCCAGCACTGGTCGATGACCTCCTGGCAGCGGCGCTCGATCTCCGGGTTTTGGCGCTGTACCGAGGCGAAGTCCAGGTCCGCGGAGCTGGAGCCGCTGGCCATACTGGAGGCCGCACCGCCGCCGAGGCCGATCAGCATCGCCGGGCCGCCGAGCACGATCAGCTTGGCACCGGGCTGGAATTCCGGCTTCTCGATATGTTCTTCACGGATATTGCCGTAGCCGCCCGCCAGCATGATCGGCTTGTGGTAACCACGGCGCTCGCCGTCGAAGTCTTCTTCAAAGGTGCGGAAGTAGCCGCAGATGTTCGGGCGACCGAATTCGTTATTGAACGCGGCGCCGCCGATGGGGCCTTCGATCATGATATCGAGGGCGGTCACGATGCGCTCCGGTTTGCCGTAATCCGCTTCCCACGGCTGCAGATAGCCGGGGATCAACAGGTTGGACACGGTGAAACCGGTCAGCCCCACCTTGGGCTTGGAGCCGCGGCCCACGGCGCCCTCGTCGCGGATCTCGCCGCCAGCGCCGGTGCCGGCTCCGGAAAATGGCGCAATGGCAGTCGGGTGATTGTGGGTTTCCACCTTCATCAACAGATGGATGGCTTCCTGGCTGAAACCATATTCCCTGGTCTCAGGATCCGGGTAGAAACGACCGGCGTTGTGACCGACCACTACCGCGGCGTTATCCGCATAGGCGGAAAGTACATTCTCACCGCCCAGTCGGTAGGTGTTCTTGATCATGCCAAACAGGGAGTTCGGCATCTCTTCGCCGTCAATGGTCCAGCTGGCGTTGAAGATCTTGTGGCGGCAGTGCTCGGAGTTCGCCTGCGCGAACATCATCAGCTCCACGTCGGTGGGGTTGCGCTCCAGTTCTTCGAAGCTGGTGAGCAGGTAGTCGATCTCATCTTCCGCCAGTGCCAGACCCAAGGTCACGTTGGCTTCCACCAGCGCCTCACGGCCGCCTTTGAGTACATCCACACGCCCCATGGCACGCGGCTTTTCCACCTGAAACAGCTGCTCAGCCTGTGCCAAATCAGAAAAGACACTCTCGACCATGCGGTCGTGCAGTTCCGCAGCCAGCAGATCGCGTTCAGCCCCGGTTAATTTGACCCCGCTAAGGTAGTAGGCAACCCCCCGCTCCAGGCGGTGGATCTGGGTCAGCCCCGCATTGTGGGCGATGTCCGTGGCCTTGGAGGACCAGGGCGAAATGGTACCCGGGCGGGGCACAACCAGCAGCAGTTCGCCTTCGGGCTGATGCTTTTCTTCGGTGGGGCCATACTGCAGCAGACGCTCCAGCAGGGCCTGCTCTTTCTTGCCGAGCTTTTTGCTGTCGGCAAAGTGAACAAACTCGGCGTATACATCCCCGATGGCGGGCTGCAGGGCGCGGAGTTGGGTCAGAAGTTTTTGATGGCGAAATTTCGACAGTGCGGGAGCACCACGCAGAACTAGCATCGCGGGAGTTAGCCTCTTGTCTGGAATTGAGCGCCTGTGGGCATAAGCAATCGGCTACGGGATTGGCTTTGGCGAGTGCCGCACAGGAACGAGGGGTATCGTGAGCGCGCGCATTGTACCCGAAGCGATCGCGCTCCAACACTGCCGCCGCCAACTCTCCGTTAGATGGCAGGCCGGCACATAACGGGCAAGGTGTAAGAGCAGTAAAGATGAAGGGGGTGGGCAACACCACCACGAACTCTCTGGCCCGGCAATCTCTGGCGCGATTTGCTTCACCAGGCCGGATTCGGGCATTTGGGCGTCGGCGTCAAGTACTACACTTACCCTGTTAAAACAAGCCAATCGGTCACAAAGGTTAGGACGACACCGTTAACTGATTGGTCAGCGCGCAGAGGTTTAGGGTAGAATTGCCGCGCTTTTGACCCAAGCCTGTTCAATTTGTAGACAACGGGCTTTGCGCGCGGGTGGCAATGGAGCCGCCGCCCGCAGGAACTGACGCGTCTGACCAGCTTTCCTCGAGTCGGATGCGCTGAAAATAAAGCAGAGAACGGACTCGAGGGAACAACCTATGATCATGAAAAGCCGACTGTTGCGATACAGCCGCCGCCTGGTGAAGTGCGCGGCGCTGGCCTGTTGTGCTTCTCTCCTGGTGGCGAGCAAGGCGCCGAGCCTGCTGGAGCAGGTCAAGGCCTCCGGCAAGCTGGTGGTCCTGTCACAGAACGGACCCACCACCTATTACGAAGACGCCAACGGCAACCACACCGGTTTTGAATACGGCATGCTCGACGCCTTTGCCCGCGAGCTGGGTGTCGCCCTTGAGATTCGGGATGTGCACGATCTGGGCCACCTGTTTCGCGAACTGGAAAATCCGGATTCCGGGGCCCACCTGGCTGCCGCCGGACTCACCGTGACCCCTGAGCGCCGCGAGCAGGTGCGCTTTGCCCCGTCCTATTTCGAGATCCGCCAGCAAGTCATCTACCGTGTGGGCGAGAGTCGCCCCCGCAGCGTGGCCGACCTCGCCGGAAGAAATATCGCAGTCATTGCCGGCAGCGCCCATGCCGAACAATTGCGCAAGCTGTCCGAGCGCTATCCGGAACTCACTTGGGAAGAAATTTCCGACGTAGACGCCATGGAGCTGGTGGACCTGGTGAACGAGGGCAAATACCCCTATGCGGTTGTGGACTCCAATGCCTACGCAGTCCATCGCGGCCTCTACCCGAACACGCACATTGCCTTCAACCTGACCCAGTTCCAGCCGGTATCCTGGGCCTTCCCCAAGGGGGATGACGACACCCTCTACCGCGCCGCGCGCAATTTCATGCTGCGGGCCAACACCAGCGGACTGGTGGCGGAGCTGCGTGAACTGTACTTCGGGCATGTCAGCAAAATGAATGTCGGCGGCGCACAGACCTTCGCCCAGCTCAGCCGTGAGCGCCTGCCCCAGTGGCGTACCGAAATGGAGCGGGTGGCGAAAGAATACGATCTGGACTGGGAGCTGTTGGCCGCGCTCAGCTACCAGGAGTCCCACTGGAACCCGCGCGCCAAGTCGCCCACCGGGGTTCGCGGGCTGATGATGCTGACCCGCGCTACGGCGCGGGAAATGGGTGTCAACCGCCTCGATCCGATAGAGAGTATCGAAGGGGGGGCACGCTATTTCATTCAGGTACGCGACAAAATCCCTGAGCGCATTCGCGAGCCGGACCGTACCTGGATGGCGCTGGCCGCCTACAACATCGGCTACGGTCACCTTGAAGATGCCCGTGTGCTGACCGAGCGCATGGGCGGCAGCCCGGACCGCTGGGCAGATGTCCGTGAGCACCTGCCGCTGCTGGCCAAACGCCAGTACTACGCCACCCTGAAGCACGGCTACGCCCGCGGCTGGGAACCGGTCACCTATGTCAAAAACATCCGCCACTACCAGGCACTGTTGACCTGGACCAGTCGCATTGAAGAGCAGCGGCTCGCTGCGGCCGCCGCCAATGACAATGGCGAAACCCTCGCGGACCTGCCCGCCGCCGAGGCCGCGAGCTCTCAATCGGCCCTGTAGCCCTCACCGATCGATAGACAAAACAGGCGGCCACTGGCCGCCTGTTTTGTTTCAGGGCCCGTGCAAGGCACAAAAATCAACCTATGCTTATCTCACATGCCCACTTCATGTGGCGCCAAATTTCCCCTCAAGCTAGGAGATCAACCATGCGCACGCTCTTGTTCGCCGCACTGGCAACCATGCTGGCAAGCTCCATCGCCCTCACCGGTTGCAGCCGTAAAACGGAAACCCACGAGCCGGGCAACACCGAGACAGAAACCGAAGTCGTGGAGGAAATTACCGTGGATGAAACGGATGACAGCAGTCCATCCACTCCTGCGCCAAAAGACTCCACCGCTCCGGGTGATGCGTCCTCCTCCACGACAGATAATGCGGATGCCGCCTCGAGCGAGTCATCCGAACAAAACCCCGAAAGCCCCAACAGTGAAGGCCAGCTGATCTGCAATGCCGAGTGGTTCGAATGGGTCAACCAGCAGGTAATGAGCGACCAGGCCGCAGCCATTGCCGAACAGTACCCCACTGGCCTCCCGGATGTCGGCAGTGACGAGTGGTTCATCGCCATGGATCGATTGACCGGCGGCGACGGCGCCCATGGTCCGGACGGTGGCAGCGACGAGTGGTGCTTTATGATGCAGCAGCGCCTCAGCAAGAACGACTGATCCGCGGATCTGACCAAGGAGAACCCATGAAGAATGTAAAAAACTCCCTTCTTGCCGTTACCCTAAGCGGGATTGCCGCCATGACCGCGACGCAGGCGAGCGCCAAAGATGAAATGCCGCCGCCCGGCGCCATGGCACTGTCAACGCTCCTCACCAAGCTGGAGCAGCAGGGGTACACCCCGGTGGTGGATGTATCCCTCGACCGCGGCCGCTGGGAGGTCGAGGCGTACAAAGAAGGCAAGAAATACGATCTCGAAGTAGATCCCAATAGTGGTGAAATCCTGCAGATGAAGGAAGACCGGGACTGAAAACGTCAGACTGCGACAACAACCGGCAATTGCTCCTGAACCTGGAGCAATTGCTCGGTGCGGACAGGATCATTACGGATCCCACGCGCAATGAGCATTACCGCAGGGGATTTCGCTCCGGCGAAGGCGATGCCCTCGCGGTGATTTTCCCGGAAAAGCTGCTGCCACTCTGGCGCGCGCTGCAAATCTGCGTCGACGCCGGTGCCGCCATTATTCTTCAGGCTGCCAATACCGGCCTCACCGAAGGCTCAACACCTAGTGGCTGCGATTACGATCGTCCGGTGATTGTGATCAATACCCTGCACATGAACGGCATCCACCTGCTGGAAAATGGCAAACAGGTCATTGCGCTGCCCGGCGCCACTCTGCATGCACTGGAAAAGCGGCTCGCACCAATCCAGCGTGCGCCCCACTCCGAGATTGGCTCATCCTGTCTCGGTGCCTCCATCGTCGGGGGCATCGCCAACAACTCCGGTGGCGCCCTTTGCCAGCGCGGTCCGGCCTATACCGAACTCGCGCTGTTCGCACGCGTGGATGAGTGCGGGAAATTACACTTGATCAACCACCTGGGCATCGACCTCGGCGCGACGCCGGAAGAAATATTGACGAATCTGGAGCGCGGCGAATTCGGCCAGATACGACCGCTGCACTACTCCGAACACAACGAGCGTGTGCGCATGGCATCAGATCTGGAATATGCAACGCGCATACGCGATGTGGATGCCGATACCCCGGCGCGCTTCAACGCCGACCCCAGACGCCTGTTTGAAGCCAGTGGCTGTGCGGGCAAGGTTGCGGTGTTTGCTGTGCGTCTGGACACATTTCCCATTCCGCGGAAAACCCGGACCTTTTATATCGGCAGCAACGATGCGCAGACGTTCGCGCGTCTTCGCCGAGGGCTGCTGCGCGAGTTGCCGGAGATTCCGTTGCTGGGGGAATATCTGCACAGGGACATGTTCGACCTGGCCGCGACCTATGGCAAAGACAGTTTCTATACCATCGAAAAACTTGGCACACGCAATATGCCGCGTTTTTTTGCGTTAAAAGGACGAGTGGATGCCTGGCTGGAAAAACGCCGTTTCCTGCCCAAATTTCTGACCGACCGAATGTTGCAGAAATTCAGCCTGCTGCTTCCCGCACACCTGCCGCCAAGAATGCGGGAATACCGGGAAAAATTCGTGCACCATCTCATCGTCAAGGTGGCGGATGGGAATATCGAACCCACAGAGTCCTGGCTCAGGGAGTTTTTCGGCCGCGCGGAAAACAGCGGAGAGTACTTTGCCTGTACCGCAAAGGAGGCCGCCAAGGCGATGTTGCACCGCTTTGTGTCCGCCGGGGCCGCCATCCGCTACTGCGCCGTACACCACAATGACGTGGGCGAACTTCTGCCACTGGACATCGCCCTTCGCCGTAACGATATGGAGTGGGAAGAACACCTGCCCCCGGAAATTGCCGGGCAGCTGAAATTCCGGCTCTATTACGGACACTTCCTGTGTAACGTGTTTCACCAGGATTACATCCTGAAAAAGGGCGCGGATCCGGAAGCGGTCAAAAAGGCCATGCTGCAACTGCTCGACCGTCGCGGTGCGCGCTATCCGGCAGAGCACAATGTAGGACATCTGTATCAGGCGCCGGAGGCACAGCGCCAGTTCTTTGAACAGCTGGATCCCACCAACACCTTCAACCCCGGTATTGGCAAAATGGACAAGTTTCGTCGCAACTGCGGTTGCGGCTAAGCCGTACGCCGCGAGCAGAAAAAAGAAATCCGTATCAGGAAAACCGCAGCGCAGGAAATACGGTCAGAGAAAAAGTGGGCGTTCAGGCATTGCCACCCTATCAATGACGGGATAAAGGCAATTTGGGGAACGCCATGCTGTTTGCCACCCACGGGCTTTCGGCCCATCGCGCTATTTCAGTTCACTTCAGGGCGCTGGCCCTGGCAATCGCACTGCCAGCCGCTGCAGTCGCCCAGCAGCCGGGGCCATTTACCGCGCAGGATTTCCAGTTTTCCGGCTCACCGCAATCACAGATCCCGCCCCATCTGTACGGCCCCGATCTGGATGGGGCTACACCGTCTGAAATTGCCCTGAGTGCCGGCGCTGTGAAAATGCGCCTGAAGCAGCTGGGTTTCCACTCGTTTTCCAACATCCGGTTTCGCAACGGTTACTGGAATGTGGTGGCACTGCACGGCAACAAAAAGCGACAGTTGACCGTACACCCGGAAAGCGGCGCAATCCGCTCTGACCGCCCCTACTGCAACAATCGCTGCAACCATTACCAGATGAGCGATGAGTTCTGATCCGGTTACCCGCTTGGGGGATCACCCGTCCGCGGCAATCGCAAACAGCAGGTCGCTGAATGCACTGTTGGCCTGAATGGACGCCGATTCCTGCATGGTGTGGTAACCGGTAGTAGGAATCTGCAGTGTGGTGCCCTGCACAAATCCGGACGACGCCGACACAATCCGTCCGAGCTCGGTACTCCCGAGAGACTGGGGCTCCTGTCCCTCGGCGATAGCCTTGTGATTTTGTGCTTCGATATAGGTGTCTTTGTAGCTGTAGGTAATACCCTGCGCATCACACAGCGCCGCGAGTCGTTCCGTGGTGCCGGGGTGGAACTCGGCATTGGCGTCACGACGCCGCAACACCACCTGCTGGGCGTCCGCGCTGATCCGGTCGGGATAGGGACTGGTATCCACCACAATCAATTTTTCGGTGCCACCATTGAAACGGCGGAACCACTCCAGCAGATAACGCCAGCTACTGCCAGACTCCTCTTGCGCGGTAAAAAACGCGGTACCTTGAAAGCCAAGCCCATACAGATGCACCAGGTGTGCGGCAGTGAGTACGTTGTCGAGCTGGGCACTGAGTATACCATCACTGACTTTCAGGCGGTCGGTAAACGCTACCGGTGTGCCCGCCACCACATGCTCAAGCCCTGCCACCTCAAAGATGAGGTTGTTGCGGTAGCCACACACATAGGCCCTGCGGATTACCCCGGAGCCAAAATATGACCCGGACCAGGGCTCATAGGCCGTCACGGATACGCCCTGGAAGCGATCCACAATTTTGGTCATCAGCTTTTCCGATACGGAATTGCCAAGCAGGTCGGAACGGTGACCGGAGACGAAAGCCGCGTACTGGAATTCATTGGGACCGGTACAGATCAGACCGTGGCGATCGATGTGCGCTGAGAACTTGGCACTGTGGGGACGCTGCCCCTGGGCCACCAACAGGCCTTCATACCAGGTGACATGGGCGCCGCGCTCCTCCAGCTCGCGCTGCAGAACCCGGAAAAACGAGTGCTCGGCGCCCACCACGCTGGGGCTGCGCACCAGCAGTTTGAGCAGGTCGATAAATTGTTCTGACTGTTGCATTCCGCGAACCTCTACTCCCCTCGCTTTTACGCCTGTGATTCGGCGCGAGTATAGCGAGCAAAATCCGCCCATTGCGACCGTTATTTCAGCACACGTTCAAGAAAGTTTTCCACCCTCTCAGCCGTCGGCTCAAACCAGGGATCAAACAGCCAGTATGGATGTGGCGTTTCGCGGTGCGTCATTACTTCGGTTTGAACATTCGCCGCCGTCAGTCTCGCGACGTACTCATCGCGCCCGGCATGAAAGCGCGGCTTGCTGCTATTGATGAACAGTGTCGGCGGAGAACCACTCCCTGCGTATTCCAGCGGCGAAGCCTCGCGCCAGAGATGCGGCACTTCCTCGAAGCGGCCTCCAAACCAGGCGCCTGCTGCTGAAGGGTTCTTGCGCGGATCGTTCTCATGCGCCAGAGCCACAGGCGTGACAAAGCTTACGATACCATCCAGATTGACAATGGCCGCAACAGACTCACACGCCTCCAGGCGCCCCATACCCTCTGTGCGAAAGGCTGACAATCCGGGAGTCACCCCAACCAGAGTCGCCAACTGCGCACCGGACGAGGCCCCGAGAATAGCAATACGTTTGCGATCCACACCCAGCTCACCGGCATTCCGGTGCAGCCAGCAGAGCGCCGTCTTGATGTCCTGCACCGCCGCCGGATAACGCGCTTCCGGCGACAGCCGGTATTCCACCGTGGCGGTGATGAAACCACGGTTGGCGAGGTAGGTGGCCATAGGTTCCTGCATGGTGCGATTGCCAGAGCGCCAGCCGCCACCATGAATGAGCAGCACGGCAGGACGCCGGGATTCCGGTTTCGCACCCCCAGGCCGGAACAGGTCCATATGCAATGCGCGCGTGCCAATCTGGCGATAGACCCGATTCCGCTCCACAACCACCCCCGCCGCCGGTTCAATCCGGGTAATGCGGATGTCGGGATAATTTTTGTGCTCCCTAACGAACGCCGACTCCGCGGTAAAAGAGTCGTCCACCGGGAAGGCCAATGCCGACCACGCGACAGGTGGCAGCGCCATACACAGCATAACGACGGGAAGCATGAACCGGCGGAACACCGGGACCCGGTGCCGCGGCAGATGTCGCGAAACCTTTGCGTGACAAAATCTCACCTGTAACTCTCCTGACAACCGCTCTGCGCGAGCAGGCAGTGAAACCAGCAGGTTGTTTTGCAACAACCTGCTAAACCGCGAACATTGGGTTTCCGCGCTTGCACAGTTGTATCGCGAGCCCCCAGGGGTCACGCATCATCACCAGGTGAGAACCGTCAGGGATATACACTTCCTCCACAAAGGTTGCACCGGCCTGCTCCAGCATTAACCGTTTGGATTCCGGCTCCTCGCACACAAATGCGAGGTGAAGAAGCAGCGGATTCATGGTTTCGTAACGGGGGACTTCGTCAGTGGGGTTGTTATAGATTTCGATCATTACCGAACCGCTGGAATCTGCCAGAAAATGGGTAAACGGCCATTTATCCAGACTGCGCGCAACGGTCATTCCCAGATGTTCGACGTACCAGGTTGCGACCGCGACCGGGTCGGCCACATTAAAAGCAAAGTGCTCAATTTTCATCGTGTTGTACTCCCCGATTTTCCCGTCTTATTTTTCCAGTGTGGCCGTCTGCAACGGCGTTTGGAGCATTTCTCGTGAAAGTTGTGTCAGCCAGTGATCAACGTTTTCTGGAATTTGTAGCGGCCGATAGGTCGGCTTTGACGTCGGGTAACCTCCAACAACCATCTGACTATCGATAATTCGTCCGTTGGCCGTTTTCGCTTCGGCAATGATGCGCAGATCCGTAGCATCGCGATCGCCGGGCCGGGCACCGACGGAGGTTAACAGTACCTGCTCAAGCCCGGCAGCGGGCAGTGCACGCAACCCCTCTGGCCATACGGGCCTTTCTTCCAGCTGGTGAATATCCCCCTGCACAATATTCATGGGGTCACCATCCAGGTTCCAGGCCAGGTTGTCTTCCAGATAGGTATCCCCCTGATAAGAAACCAGAGCCAGGTCACTGTAGGTGTCCCGACCGTAGCGAAGTACATTCCCAACCACCGCAACCCGCGGGTTGGCCGGCTCAAATTCCGCTTCTTCCCACTCGTCATTTATGTAGCCCAGCTGCACCGCCGCGGAGCCGGGATTAACGATAAGGTTGTTCACCACAACACCTGTGGTATGCGCTTTGAAGTAAGGATTGCGGCGATCATTGTTTGCGAACAGGTTGCCGAGGATCGCTATATCGCTGGCAAAATCATGTACCAGTAGTCCCTTCGAGTGTTTGCCTTTGCGGTGCGAGGAATAATCCAGTGCTTCCGCAATAATGGAATTGCTGATAGTCACTTGACGACTGGTGGCTCCAGGCCCCTCGGTGCGTGGGCCCGATGCAGACATGTTTTCGTCCACTGCCCAGCTGGTAGAGCAGTGATCGATATGAATCCGGTAGGCGTTGCGCCCGGAAATACCGATGCCGTCCGGCGCCCAGCCACTGCGTGCCGGCTGTCCGGCGTCGCCGGGTCTCACCCTCAGATGCTGTACCCGCACATCGTGTGCGCGAATACTCAATCCGCCGCGTATCAGGGTGATACCCGGGCTGGGCGCAGTTTGCCCGGCAATAGTCAGGAAAGGTTCGGTGATGAGGATATTTTCCTGGGCCAGGTCAATCACCCCGCCAACCTCAAACACCACAATTCGCGGCCCCGATTGCTCAAGAGCCCAGCGCAGCGACCCCTCGCCACGATTATCCAGATTGGTGACGCGGAATATCCTGCCACCGCTACCGCCCGGTGTATCCGCACCAAAGCCGGATACTCCGGTGAGATCCACCTCCGCCGAAACCAGCGCGCTGGCAAGTGTCAGCCACCACAGCGCCGCCAATGCACACAACCTCGCCGGAAAAAAGCGATACAAACCGATTGCACCCACGCTCATCCTCAGCCTCACTTATTTTGATTATTGAAAGGTTGACCAATATTCCTGACCGACCAATTTGGACTTACCAAAAATCCGGGTGGTGATAGTAACACAAGAAATTCCACAGAAAACCGGGCTCCATACCCAACATTGGTATTACCAGGAAGCACCTCTCCCAGCTCGCTGTCCGACGCAAGCTGTGCCGATGTCCCACCCTGGTCTACCACCTACAACCGTTTCCCGCTCTCTTGGAAGTCAATAAATCGCCTGTAACCGGATACCATAAAGTGCATTTTTATTGCGCCAAAACCAATGCTATTGCGCCAATTCACGCTACAAAATTCTTGTTCATCGCCAGCCATTGCTAAAATTACGCCGCGCAGCGCCTTATTTAACAGTAATCAACACGCGGAAGTACCATGACGCTTTCCGACCGTCGCCTGCTGGTCGAACTCGGCGCGGTTCTGATCATCAAGCTCATACTGATCGCCCTGATCAAAATCCATTTTTTCTCTCAAGCCCCGGATCAAACGGCATCTGTACCAAGCCGCTTTTTCCCTGAAGCCCGGGTCGAAACGAGTCTCGACAAAGAGCTATCAATGCCAGACTTGTCTCCCGCCACATCAGGTCATCAAGACAAGGAGCGTTAAGTGATCGATGAAACCGTTGTCGACCTCTCCCGTTTACAGTTTGCCCTGACGGCGCTGTATCACTTTCTGTTTGTACCGCTGACGTTAGGTCTGTCGTTTCTGCTGGCGATCATGGAGTCCTGCTATGTCCTGACGGGTAAAACCATCTACAAAGACATGACCAAGTTCTGGGGCAAACTCTTCGGGATCAATTTCGCCCTCGGCGTCACCACCGGGCTGACCATGGAATTCCAGTTCGGAACCAACTGGAGCTATTACTCGCACTATGTGGGGGATATTTTTGGGGTACCGCTCGCCATCGAGGGGTTGATGGCATTTTTCCTCGAGTCCACGTTTATTGGCCTGTTCTTTTTTGGCTGGGACCGCCTGAGCAAGATTCAGCATCTGACCTGTACCTGGTTGGTGGCCATCGGCTCCAACCTCTCCGCGCTCTGGATTCTAATCGCCAATGGCTGGATGCAGTACCCCGTCGGCGCCGAGTTCAATTTCGAGTCCATGCGCATGGAGCTGGCGAGCTTTAGCGATGTGCTGTTCAATCCGGTGGCACAGGTGAAATTCGTGCATACCGTGGCCGCGGGCTACGTCACCGGTGCCATGTTCGTCTTGAGTGTTTCCTCCTATTATCTGCTGAAGCGGCGCGATGTTCCCTTCGCCCGGCGCTCTTTCGCCATTGCCGCGAGCTTCGGTCTGGCCTCTATTCTCTCGGTGATCGTGCTCGGCGATGAAAGCGGCTATACCGTGGGCGACGTACAGAAGGTAAAACTCGCCGCGGTTGAAGCGGAGTGGGAGACCCAGAAGCCTCCCGCCGCCTTTACCCTGATCGCCTTCCCCGACCAGGAAGAGAAGAAAAACCACTTCGAAATTCAGATTCCCTGGGCGCTGGGTCTTATCGCCACCCGCTCCCTCGATGAGGAAGTGGTGGGGTTCGATCGCATTCTTCCGGAAAACGAACAGCGAATTCGTCGCGGTATGCAGGCGTTCGCACTACTGCAACAACTGCGCAGCGGTGACACCAGCGAGGAAACCAAAAATGCGTTTTCCGACCTGCAACACGATCTCGGCTACGGCCTGCTTTTGAAGCGTTACACGGAAAACATCACGGACGCCACCGATGAGCAGATCAAGCAGGCGGCGGAGAACTCCATTCCGCGGGTAGCGCCATTGTTCTGGACCTTCCGTGTCATGGTGGGTGCCGGGTTTATTATGCTGCTGGTGTTTATTGCTGCGTTTATCCAGTCGGCGCGCCATCGCAGTGCCGGCAGCCGTGCAGTGCTTTATGCCTGCCTCTGGTCGCTGCCGCTGCCCTGGATTGCTGCAGAGTGTGGCTGGGTTGTCGCGGAGTATGGGCGCCAGCCCTGGTCCATCGCCGAAGTACTGCCGACCTACATGTCCGCGTCCAGTATCAGTCGCGGAGAGGTCATTGGCAGCCTCACCGCCATCATCGCCTTCTACTCCGCGCTCGCCGTGGCGGAGATTTACCTGATGCTGCGCTTCACCCGCCTCGGCCCGTCGAGCCTGGGCACGGGCCGGTATCACTTCGAACTGATACCGGAAAAAACACCCTCACAGACCTGATGGGACAGGAGACGTGTAATGGATTACGAAACACTGAAACTCATCTGGTGGGTGCTGATCGGTGTGTTACTGATCGGTTTTGCCGTCACCGACGGCTTTGATATGGGCGTGGGCATGTTATTGCGAGTTATCGGCAGAACCGACATGGATCGCCGTGTGATGATCAATACCGTAGGGCCTCACTGGGAAGGCAACCAGGTGTGGTTCGTTACCGCTGGTGGCGCCATATTCGCCGCCTGGCCAATGGTGTACGCGGCGGCCTTTTCCGGGCTCTATGTGGCGCTGATCATCACGCTGTGCGCGCTGTTTTTCAGGCCTGTAGGCTTTGACTACCGCTCCAAAGTCGACGATCCACGCTGGCGTAATCTGTGGGACTGGGGGCTCACTATCGGTGGCCTGGTACCGCCACTTATTTTTGGCGTGGCATTCGGGAATCTGATGCTGGGCCTGCCATTTGATCTGGATGACCTGTTGCGCCCCAGTTACCACGGCAACTTCTGGCAGCTGCTGCATCCCTTCGCGCTGATCTGCGGACTGCTGTCCGTGGCCATGTTGGCCATGCACGGCGGCGCCTGGCTGCAACTCAAAACCCGTGGCCTGTTACACAGCCGCGCTCAACAGGCTACGCAAATCACCGCGCTTGCGGTCATCGTGTTGTTTGTACTGGCGGGAATCTGGCTGCTCGTCGGTATCGATGGTATGCGCATTGTCGACATCAAGCCCCTCGGCGAAAAAATCAATCCACTGATGAAGTCCGTGGCCTACGGCAACAGTGGCTGGCAGGCCAACTATCAGACCTATCCCCTGCTGTGGACCATCCCGCTATTGGGTCTCCTCATGGCGGCGGCCACCTGGCTGCTGTCACGGGCAGAAAGCGTGCTGGTTTTTCTCTCCAGCGCGCTCACGGTGACCTGTGTGATCCTCACCGCCGGAGTGGCGCTATTTCCCTTTGTGATGCCCTCGTCGCGCAATCCGGATATCAGTCTCACGCTCTGGGATGCCACCTCCAGTGAATTGACCCTGGGGCTGATGTTTGCCGCCGCAGTAATCTTTGTCCCACTCATCCTGCTCTACACCACCTGGTGCTACCGCAAGATGTTCGGGCGGGTAAGCAAGGAATATATCGAAGACAACTCGCACAGCAGCTACTGAGGAGATCAATGGATGTGGTATTTCGCGTGGATTCTGGGCGTGCTTCTGGCCTGCTCCTTCGCCATCGTCAACGCCCTGTGGCTGGAAGTCACAGAAAATATGGATCGCCATGAAACCGAGTTTGAAGAGTGAATCAGGGCAATCTGACACCGCAGGTGTGGCTTCACCAATGCAAGTGCTGAGGCTCACCACTTTTATCACCTGTCTGCTGGTGAGCCTCGCCATCACCTTCTGGCCGCCACTGCTGTACCGCAATGGCGAGGCGCCTGGAACCGGACAGACAAGCCTGCTGCTACTGGGGCTGTGTGCGGGGGTGGTCTACGGGTCGGGTATCCTCAACCGCACACCGCGCAACTGGCAATTCGGTTGCGCACTGGTGGCATGGGTCTCGCTGGTGGCAATCGGGTGGCTGGCTCTGGCGGACTGATGCCCACTCCCCACCCGGCGATACTCCCCCGTCGACGTCGGAGCGGTAACCGAAAGATCAGGGCAGCTTCCGCCCCTCCCCGCTCTCAACACCAGTCTGGTGACCGGCCTCACTCTTCTGCGTGGACTCCTCGATCGGCGCCCGCCGCAGCACCAGAAATCCGGCCACCCCGGCAATCACCGACGCCAGCAGAACCCCGGCCTTGGCCTGGATCAGCATCTCGGACTCCCCGGCAAACGCCAGTTCGGCGATGAAGATCGACATGGTAAAGCCGATCCCCCCCAGCAGCGCCACACCAATGATGTGATGGAAGGTCGCCGACTTGGGCAGAGCGCCCCAACCCAGTTTCCAGCCGATCCAGGTAGCTCCCACAATGCCGATCAACTTGCCGAATACCAGGCCGCAGATAACACCGAGGGTCAGCGGGTTGAACACTGCGCTGTAGCTGGTAAAGCTGGCAATGGGGATACCCGCGTTAGCCAGCGCAAAAATGGGTACAACCACGAAGGCCACCGGTGTATGCAGGCGGGTTTCCATCCGCTGCAATGGCGACTGCACCATATGGATTCCGTTGTCCAGAGCCGATACGCGCGCGCGCAACGCATCGTTCGCAATAATCTTGTCTCCGGGACGGAAGCAGCGATCGAAGCTGCGGATGATGTCTTTGACGAAGGTGCTGAAAGCTACCGGATCGTATTTCGGTCCGGCGGGAATCGCCATCGCGGTAATGACTCCGGCCAGTGTCGCATGCACCCCCGTCACATACAGCGCGTACCACAACAACACGCCCACGAATATATAACCGGCCGAACGTCGCACGCCGACAAATTGCAGCAGCCACAATACTCCCACCAATACACACGCGGCGATGAGGGCGTGAGTATTTACACTCTCGGTATACCAGATGGCGATAACAAGAATTGCGCCCAGGTCATCCACGATCGCCAAAGCCACCAGAAATGTCACTACCGCCCTCGGCACCCGATTGCCCAGAATCGCAATACAGCCCACCGCAAAGGCGATATCCGTGGCCATGGGAATGCCCCAGCCCCGCTCAGAGGGCATCCCGCCGTTCATCGCATAAAAGATCAACGCCGGTATCACCATGCCACCCAACGCAGCCATTACCGGCAACACCGCGTGTTTCAGCTCCGAGAGTTCGCCGACGAGGAATTCCCGCTTGAGCTCCAGTCCCACCAACAGGAAAAAGATCGCCATCAGACCATCATTGATCCAGTGGTGAAAACTCATGGACAGCGACCAGTCACCGAAGTTGTAACCAGCGGGGAGATGGAGAAGGTGCCTATACCCCTCCTGCCAGGGCGAGTTGGCAATGATCAGAGCGATAACGGCGCACGTCATCAGCAGCAGGCCACTGCTACTCTGGCGGTGAATAAACTCTTCGAATGGCGTGACAAGCCGACCAAACGCATTTTCCAGAGGAGCCTTAAAGACACGCCCCTTGCGCACCCTGAATTTGCTCAGTACCGTCTTCGCCATTTATCCGGGCTCCTTACCATCACCGCAGCGTCACACACCCATAGCGCAGACTGCCGCATCACGGACGTGTTATACCGATCGGTAATAGCTTCACGATCACATGCTTCCAATACTTCTCAGAGTCAGAGGCAAAGGGTAGCATAACCGCCCTTTTCAACCCTGATCCCATCACCGGCCAGTGGTGACACTGCCGTTTTGAATACTGTGTGCCCGAACTATAGTGCCATCCATGACCCGTCTCGACTTGTTGTTGGTGGAGCGCAACCTCGCCAGCTCCCGCACCCATGCCCGCAAACTGATCGATGCGGGGCGCGTTCTGTTGCGCGATGGCCCCAACTGGCGCCCCGCCGCCAAGGCGAGCCAGGCGGTCAGTGAAGACGCCCAGCTCTCCGTGGAACCCCTCCCGGAAGACCGCTACGTATCCCGCGCCGGCCTGAAACTGGCGGGCATTCTCGACCACACCAAGCTCGACCCCACCGGCTGGCGAGCGCTGGACGTGGGCTGCTCCACCGGTGGCTTCAGCGACTGCCTGCTACAGCGCGGCGCCGCGCTGGTCGTCGGTGTGGATGTCGGACGTGACCAACTGGCCGAACCGCTGCGCGAACATCCCCGCATGCACCTGTTTGAAGGTATCAACGCGAGATATCTGACTGCGGATCAGCTGGCCCCCTTCGCAGACGAGCCCTTCGATGCGGTGGTGATGGATGTTTCCTTCATTTCCCAGACCCTGATCCTGCCGCAGCTCCCACCATTGCTGAAAGCCGGTGGCCACCTGCTCAGCCTGGTCAAACCCCAGTTTGAAGTGGGACCGGAAGGTATCGGCAAGGGTGGTCTGG
The DNA here is from genome assembly GCF_002959965.1 of Microbulbifer pacificus. Classification (NCBI taxonomy): domain Bacteria; kingdom Pseudomonadati; phylum Pseudomonadota; class Gammaproteobacteria; order Cellvibrionales; family Microbulbiferaceae; genus Microbulbifer; species Microbulbifer pacificus. The sequence continues at coordinate 549,616 of NZ_PREV01000027.1, read as the reverse complement.
TGCGGGACCCGGCGTTGTATCAGGGAGTTCAGGAGAATATCCAAGCAACGTGTTCATCACTGGGATTGCAGGTGAAAAGCTTTATCGAAAGCCCCATAACCGGTGGCGATGGCAATCGGGAGTTTCTCCTCTGGGCGCAAAAGAATTCACAGCCCACATAGCCGAACAACACACTCCCGCTACATCAGGAAAGGATCGCTTCCAGCTTGGCCTTGAAACCACTTCTCGGCACTTCGGTAGGTGACGTACGTCGCTCCGGACGGATGACCAGATTACCCTGGCAATTGGGACAACAGAAATGCAAGGCGTCACTGCACTCAGGGCAGAAAGTGCATTCATATGAACAGATAAAGGCCCGGTCTGAAAGGCCCAATTTCGTGCTGCAACGTTCGCAGCTGGCTTTCATCCTCAGCATGTTGTCCTACTCACTTGCTTGCCGAATTATTGACACTTCGGAGATGAACTGAGCACAGCTGGCCGCACGGGCCGTATTCGCATACAGCGAATACGGCATACAAGGAAACCCCTTACCTACTCCACATCCAGCTGCTTATCCGTGCGAGCCGCCATGATGAAATCATTCTTGTGCAGGCCGCCAGCCTCATGACTCCACCAGGTTACCGTCACCTTCCCCCACTCCGTCAGCAGAGCCGGGTGGTGTCCCACCTCCTCCGCAATAGCACCTACGCGGTTAGTGAACGCCAGTGCTTGCTTGAAATTTCGGAACTTGAAAACGCGCTCGAGCTGCATCACGCCGTCTCGTACCACAGGGGTCCAGTCCGGAATTTCACGAATCAACTGCGCCAGCTCCTCATCGGATACTAACGGCGCGTCCGCTCTGCAGGCTTCGCAGGCCTGCGCTGCGAGTTCTGTCATACCTGATTCCTCTGTCGAACATACAAAAATGAAGGGAATGAATCGCGGCACTCGGCCACAAATTCGGGCTTTGCCACTTTAGCGGCCCTCCCAATGTGAAACAAGGCGACGTGGATCACACAAAATAATTACTGGAGCAAGCGATAACTATAAGTCGTGTGTGCTAGTTTTTGAGCAGAATCCGCCAAAAATTCGAGCACTTCATGAAAAATATGACGACTGTCCTTATTCTCGTCACATTGCTATACGCCTGTAGCGAAAAAAGCACCCCGCTCACCGGTAAAGGCGACGAAAACGTCGACGCCCACGTCGAACAGCTGTCGCGGGAAGTCTCCGAGCGCCTTCCAGCGGATCGCGCCTCCGAAACGGACAAATCGTTCCAAAGCCTTAGCGCCGAGATGATCGGACGCATGTGGCAACTGTTCCCATCCTGGGCCATTAGCAATGGTTACTATCAGGTCGCGGATACGCTTGAAATCCCCGACAAACACTATCGTCAGGAGGTTCTGGACTTCGCCCAGGATTACCGTAATCGCTTCGCAAAATTTAAACGCGAAGAGCTGGATATCAATGCGCGTACCGATCTGGCACTCATCAATAACTTCCTCAATGAAACCATCTGGAACCTCACCGAGTTTAAATCCTATGAATGGGATCCTAGTATCTATAACGTATCCCACGGATTTGCACGGATACTCGACACCGAATACACAGCACTGGATGATCGTCTGCGTACGTTCAGTCGCCGCATGCAAAATGTACCGGCCTATTACCTAGCAGCAGAAAAATCCTTGCACAACCCCGCAGCACCTCAGCTTGTATTGGCCATTCAGCAGAATGAAGGTGCCATGTCAGTATTCGGGAAAGATCTGGAGAAAAAACTCGCAGAAAGCGGCTTATCCGATACGGAAAAGGATCTGTTCAAAACACGCCTGGACGCCAGCAGAAAAGCCATAGAAGAATATGTTGTTCTACTACAAACTCTGCAGGCTCAAATGGATAATGCGGACAGTTTCAGAAGCTTCCGCATTGGAGAAAAACTGTATGAAGAGAAATTCCATTACAACATCCAGAATGGCACAAATGGTCGAGAGCTATACCAACAGGCCCTGAAAGAAAAAGACCGAATACATCTGGAAATGTCTGATCTTGCAGACAAACTATGGCCAAAACACTTCCCCAGTGAAACAAGGCCGAAAGATATTTTGGAGAAAATCCGTAAAGTTTTGGACAAGCTTTCTGAGAATCACAGCACCAAAGAAAATTTCACGGAATCTATCGAAAAGCAAATTCCACAACTAGTCGCTTTCGTAAATGAAAAAAAACTTCTGTCAATCGATCAAGAAAAACCTTTGAGGGTAAGAACAACCCCACCTTACATGCGCGGCTTCTCTATCGCCTCCATTGCGGCACCAGGTCCTTACGATAAAAATGCCAACACCTATTACAACATAACACCCATTTCGGAACTTCCGGAAGATCGCGCCGAAAGCCTTTTGCGCGAATACAATATCTACACCACGCAGATACTAAACATTCACGAAGCCATTCCCGGTCACTACACACAACTTGGGTACGCGAATCAATCTTCGAGCCTTGTAAAAATTATCCTAGGCAATAGTGCAATGATCGAAGGCTGGGCCGTTTATGCCGAACGGATGATGCTGGAATCCGGCTATGGTAACTCCTCACCAGAGCTATGGATGATGTATTACAAATGGCACCTCCGCACAGTAATCAACACAATTCTGGATTACTCCGTGCAGGTAAAAAACATGGAAGAAGATGCAGCTATGGAAATGCTTATAAAGCAAGGCTTCCAGCAACAAACAGAAGCCCTGGGAAAATGGCGCCGCGCCACATTAAGCCAAGTCCAACTTACGAGCTACCTGGCCGGCTATATTGACATTATGGCGCTAAGAGACGAAATCCAGAAAATTCAAGGAGATCAATTCGATTTGAAGGCGTTTCACGAGCAGTTTCTGAGTTACGGAAACTCCCCGATTCCGATTATTAGAGAGTTGATGGTGGAAAATGTAAAAAAATAAATGCGATGTGTATTTTGTAGGTCATCAATGATCGCATTGGATTGATTACTTAACTATACAGGGTGTCTACTTTCTATGGGTAACTCGGAATGCTAACGCCGCCGGCAGGGGCAGCTTACCTTGTGGGCTTTTTGAGCCAAAATGGGAGCGCAGCGAGCTGCGCAAAACGTGCATAAGGTAAGCTGTCCCGCGGAGGGCCGCAGGCCCGCAGCAAACTGCCGGGCCTTGTTAAATTTGGCCGAGATTTAGCTTTCGGAGCGCCGCTTCCTTTGCGCTTGCAAATAAGCTCTACGAGCTTGCTCATCACAATATTTAGCATTCGACTGCCGCTCTCGTGTACTTACTGAAGCAGAAGAGTAGTTTTCTTGACACCAGTCGGTATCTTTTCTTTCTGGGTATGGGTTGCTAGGTGCATCAATACTTGCCATATTACCTGAGCTTGAGCAGCCAGTACCTGCTAGCGATAGAAGAACAAGACCAATAGATAATTTAAGAATTTTCATACTTTTTCTCCTTAGAATTTAACGCCGCCGGCACGGGCAGCTTACCTTGTGCGCGTTTTGCGCGAAAATGGGAGCGAAGCGACCCGCGCAAAACGTGCACAAGGTAAGCTGCCCCGCGGAGGGCCGAAGGCCTGTAGGGGACTTAACCCGCTTTTGCACACACCTAGTTGTTAGCAACTGATTTTACACTCGAATTCTTGAGGTGAAACATACCCAATAGACGAATGTGATCTCTGATTGTTGTAGTAGCGCATATATTCGGTCACTGTCGATCTTAACTGTTTATCAGAATCGAAGACCTGGCGCTTAATACGCTCTGTTTTAAATTGGTGAAAAAACGACTCCATGAATGCATTGTCATTCATGTTCTTCACCCGATTCATGCTCTGACTGATCCCATACCGACGTAGTCGCTCACGATATTGGCCTGACAGATACTCGCTACCACGGTCAGAGTGGAAGATCAGCTCCGGGTGATGCCCGCGGTTGCGTACCGCCCTATCTATGCTGGCCAGAGTCAGAGAAACATCTCTGCGAGCACTCAGCGACCAGGAGACCACTTTCCTACTGTAGCGATCCATGACTACCGATAGATACTGCCAGCTACCATCACTCAGCTTTATATAAGTAACATCACCCACCCAAAGCTGATTCGGACGCGTCAGTTCGATGCCCTCTATTTTGCACTTGATCCCGTAGACATGCTTGTACGTGCCCGGCCGAGCTGTATAGATCTTCGACTTTACGGCCAGAAGGCCGTGCTTTCGCATGATTCTAGCAACTCGCTTTTGACCGACATTTATACCTGTTTTCTTAAGCTCTTGGGTGATTTTCGGGCTGCCATAGCAGCCATCATGCCGATTGAAGATCGATCTAATATGCTCGAAAAGCTCGCTGTCTTCCTGCTCACGGTCAGAAGTACCCCGCCGGCGCCAGGAGTTATATCCATCCCGGGTAACACCATAGAGCCTGCACATCATAGCGATACTGTGCTTTACCCGGTGCTGATCTATGAATTCGAAGATTTCCCTTTTTGCTGTAAAGAGAATTGGATGGCTTTTTTTAAAAGGGCATGCTCTTCCTGGAGTAGGTTATGTGCCCGCTCCAGCTTTCTCAGCCGCTTCAGCTCTGATTTCACCTCAGGATCAATCTGTATGTTTTTCTTCTTGGCCATGATCTGCCCCCGTCGCATCTCCATACGCCAACGATAAAGCATCACTTCATGGATATCGAGCGCTTCAGCCACATGTCTGGCTAGCACACCAGGAATCTCGGTTAGCGAGACTGCTGTTGCTTTGAAATCATCGTCGTAGCGGTTGTAGTGCTTTCTGCGTGCCATTTGACACCTCCAACTCAGTTAGATGGAGGTGTGTGCAAAAGCGGGTTAGGTTCCTAGCAAACTGCCTGCGATTGTTAGGCGCTACGCTACAACCCATCTATAAAGCTCCCTTATGGAAATTGCGACTGCAGGAAACAACAAAAAAATCACTATCAGAGCAATTATTACAGGTGTGTAAAATTTTAAGTTAAATAAAAAATCACTCTTTATCTTGGAAAATCCAGTTAGTGGGTCGCCGTCAGCCGCTTCAGCTTTCTCTCTGAATTGAAGATACCGTGCTGTGATGAAATCTTGCATAGAAGCATAAGTTTCCAGTGCTTTGCGATCCAAGCTTCCGTGATCCAACCTACTCAAATTTCCAGTGACACAATTAAGTACAAAAGGGCATGCATCAGCTTCATCACCAACATAAACTAGATTTTTAGGCCATTGTTGGTTCCAGCTGCCATTCCTATACGCCATAGTAGAGGTGACAATTAAGCTGGCGTCATCAATTAGAGTAACGTCGTCAATGACATCGAGGTCTCTATCTGACAGCAGAAAATCTACATACTCAGAAGGAAGATCGACTCCCAAACGTTCTTCGATTAATTGAATGTCACGTTGATTCATATTCGCCTAACGCCGTGCTCAGCGGCGGCTTACTTTATGCGCATTTTGCGCGAAAATAGGAGCGAAGCGACTGCGCAAAAGGTGCATAAAGTAAGACGTCAGCTGCAGCACCTTGTTAGGCGAATCACCCCACAAATATATCCAATACATCCGATATGCGATCTTTGGAGCATCGATAGACTTCGGTGTAACTACATCTACGACACGAAACCGTTGTGAATTTTGATGTTTGTATATCAAAAAATTTTGCCAAGCCACTACCTGCAGCATGGAACTCACCCAAATCATAATTTTCATGGCCACATTTCATGCAACTATGTTTTGTGCCTCCTGTTGCCCTTAATGCAGGATTGGGATTCTCTTGGGGCTCGGAGTCTCGAATTGCTATCCATTTTTTGAGCTCTTCGAAGCGTTCAGGATGCTCACTGATATTTATCGTTCTATATGCCTGCTCAAGCTCTTCTCTAGAATATTTTGAATAATCTATTTTCATTTCTGCTTTCTCAATTACCGCCTAACGCCGCCGGCAGGGGCAGCTTACCTTGGGCGCATTTTGCGCGAAAATGGAAGCGCAGCGACCCGCGCAAAATGTGCACAAGGTGAGCTGTCCCGCGGAGGGCCGAAGGCCTGTAGCAAACTGCCCGGCCTTGTTATGTGTTTTCATATCCACAGCAACATGGCACCAAGAATTATTACAACCGTGGCCAACCCATAAATGTAAAAGTAAATTGAACTTAGCGGTTGATCTGAAATTTCTACCGAACTTAATGAGTCCCTATAGCCGTAGTTTAATGAAAAAAATATAAAGGCAAATCCCAAAATTGCCAGCATAGTATGCTCGTGCTCTCCGAAAATTACGTCATTTATTGCCACAAATCTGCCGCCCAACAAATCCTCAGTAACAAGAAGTATTGACCAGATGTTTACCAACATAAGCAGCGCAACCACACCCACAGCGGATATCCTAGCAACAAAGAGTGACTCGCCCTTAAAAAGTTGTTTTTGCACTAAAGCTTTTAGAATTTTTCCCAAAATAGCTACTTTCAACTGGTAACTCGGACACATAACGCCGTGCTCAGCAGCGGCTTATTTTGTGTGTTTTTTGCGCGAAACTGGGAGCGCAGCGACCGCGCAAAAAATGCGCAAAGTAAGACGTCAGCTGCAGCACCTTGTTAAGTGCATGTTCGGAGTACTTGACAACCCACCCTCTAGATACCATATTTGGGTACTTATTGGTACCAGGAGGCGCTATGGCCAAGAACACCAGTATGACCTTGGGGTCACATTTTGACGAATTTATAGCCAAAGAAGTAGCCAGTGGCCGCTATGGCTCCGCAAGTGAGGTGGTTCGCGCAGGTCTGCGGCTACTCGAGGACACCGAAACCAAACTGGAAACACTCCGGTCACTACTCCAGGAAGGCGAGCAAAGCGGTTTCACCGATTATACCTATGAGTCATTTATTGCCGAGCTTGATGAAAAGAAAACTCCATGAGTTCATTTAAATTAAGCCGTAAAGCAAAAGATGACTTGAGAGGTATCGCCAGATTTACTGAACGTCGCTGGGGAATAGCTCAACGGAATGTCTACATAAAAAAATTTGACGATGCCTTTCATGACCTCGCAGAATCCCCTCTTTCTGGAGTTAGCTGCGAAGATATAAAACTTGGCTACCGGAAAATCCCACACGGCGCTCACGTTATTTTCTATAAAATTTCTGAAAATAACTGCGTTGAAATAATCAGAATTCTTCACCAGAGCATGGATGTTAGACCGAAGCTCCTAGGCACTTAACGCTGCCGGCAGGGGCAGCTTACCTTGTGCGCGATTTGCGCGAACATGGGAGCGAAGCGACCTGCGCAAAACGTGCACAAGGTAAGCTGTCCCACGGAGGGCCGAAGGCCCGGAGTAAATTGCCCGGCCTTGTTATGCATGGCTTCTAAGCCGCCAGCTTCCGTGCCGCCAAAATTATGGCAACAAAGAGTCCAAGGTAGTACGCGCTCCACAAATTGAACTGCCTATCACGTAGTTTCTGGATACCACCAAATAATAGAAAAATGGAAGGTATAAGGGCGAAGTTCATTAGAAGGCCAAAAATTGCAGTTAATACTGCTTTCTCATTTTGAACAATGGCAATTGGGGCCAGTGAAACTAGTACACCAACGAAAACCAACGAGATTGCGATTTCCTTCGGGAATTTTTTCTTCTCTTCCATTTCTGCGGTATTCACTTCAACTCTCTAAGATGCATAACGCCGCAATCAGCCGCGGCTTACTTTGTGTGCTTTTTGCACGAAAATGGGAGCGCAGCGACCGTGCAAAAAACGCACAAAGTAAGACGTCGGCTGCATTGCATTGTTAGGGCTCGGGGGCGGAGTGCCAAATCATTTTCTTTAGCTCTACCCCTGAACTACCACCCGCCTCCTTTAAATCCCTGAATCCGACCTTTGAATACAAGCTATATGCTGCTTTGTTTTTAAAGATACATTCAAAATCACAGAAGCAAAACCTTGCAACTTAGCATGGCCGAGCAACTCTTTTACTAAGCTTACGCCAATTCCGCCATTTCTTTTCTCGGGCTTTACCCACATAGAAACTAGCTCGTATTGACCTTCGGTGTGAATACCACCGACTAATCCAACATCCTCTCCATTACAACGAGCAAGGAAAAATTTTAGCCCATTTACTTCCGAGGCTATTGACTTCCATTTTTTGTCAGAAATCTCTTTTGCATCATGATAGGCAAGACCAAATGCATCGGGAGAATCAAGAAGTGACTCTAGTCGAATTTTTTTTAACGATTTCCAATCGCTTTCAGTGACGGGCACGATGTTCATAGTCTTGGAGCCCTAACGCCCAGCGCAGGCGCAGCCAGCGCGGAGCGCATTTTGTGTTAATGTTTGAGCGCCAGCGAGTAACACAAAAGGTGCGTAGTGTTGGCTGTCGCTCTGCCGCTGCTTGTTAAGCGGCCTCTCCGAGCCACACATCTTGAACCCACTGGTTGAATGTTGACCACCTTTCATCTTTGGTGCCGTTATGTGACCAAAACTCAACCTCACCCAAACCATTAAAACAATAAAAATCAGAATTATCTTCGCAAAATGGAAAAAGATGACTTGGCACGCCAAGCTGTCGCGCCAAATCAACGACTTTAGGTAAATAGCTACCGCAATTTGGCAATACGATATTTGCAGGCTCTAAGGTACCAACAAATACATTGCTTGCTAGAAGAAGAAACTCTCTGTATTCCTCAGTGAACTTAATTCCCAACTCAATTTCCATGAAATCCACTTCGTCTTCAGAAGGGAGCCGAGGCTTCTTTGGAACCGGAATATCTCTTTCTAGTAGCTCGCGTATCACTTCGTTCATGGTTTCTGACGCTTAACGCCCAGCGCAGGCGCAGCCAACGCGGAGCGCCTTTTGTGTTAATGTTTGAGCGACAGCGAGTAACACAAAAGGTGCGTAGTGTTGGCTGTCGCTCTGCCGCTGCTTGTTAAGCCAACCAGAGCTCATACAGGCACCACGCGCCATAGATAGTTAGTGGGAGTACAAGAATCCCGTAAAACACAATAGCGGTAGGCACAGTAAATAGCATTACAAGTGTTATGCCAGCTCCTAACAATACTGCGGGTACACCCAAAACTGTAGAAATCGCCTTTTCAAGTGTACCAATTTTAGACAAAGGAGTTTCTTTATAAAGCAGCCTCCAAAGCTGCACCAATGCTAGACATGGAACAAAGAGTAGGAAAGCCGTTTGATAAGGAACTGGTCCAAAATCTGACTTACCTTCATTTAAGACAACCATCCCAAGAGCAGCTGTTAGATAGAGTACCCAGACAGTTCCAGGAATTATTGATATCAGCCCGATTATTCTGCTCTTTCTTTTCATAATGGCTTAACGCCGTGCTCAGCGGCGGCTTACTTTATGCGCATTTTGCGCGAAAATAGGAGCCTAGCGACTGCGCAAAAGGCGCATAAATTAAGACGTCAGCTGCAGCACCTTGTTAAGTGGAATTACGCTAGGCTACCTTGGCCATGAGATGAACATCCGCGTACTCGCCGCCTCTGAAAGCATAGGCCTTAGCAGTTCCCTCAATTTTAAAGCCAAACTTCTCATAGAGGCCTATAGCGTGCTCATTATCAGTATAAACCTCTAACTCTATGCGCCTAATAGCCAGCCAGTTTATGGCGAGGTTTAGCATAGCCTCAAGGAGCTTAGAGCCAACACCAATTTTCTGATGTTCCTCGCTAACCGCCATGCCCATATTCGAGACATGCTTCCTTCGCGGATTGGTAAACACCTCCATTCCAATTTGGCCCACTACTTTTCCATCTAATACCGCAACTAAGCTGTAGAAATTTTCCGGAGTATTCCCAAGAAATTTTTCCCACTTATCAATTGATGGATAAGGCAACTGCAGTGTGCCCGCATAGCATGACGACTGAGCGTAGATATCCCGAATCTCCGGAATATCTTCTTTATTGCTATGCCTGATTTTAACGCTCATAGTTTATTTCTCGTGACACTTAACGCCCAGCGCAGGCGCAGCCAGCGCGGAGTACCTTTTGTGTTAATGTTTGAGCGCCAGCGAGTAACACAAAAGGTGCGTAGTGTTGGCTGTCGCTCTGCCGCTGATTGTTAGGTGTTTTGGGAACCGATGAACTTCAACCCACTCCTCTTCACCATGTTTTTAACCGCGTCTAAGGCTGATTCATCTTCCATAAAAAACCAAGCAGTATAATCGTGCCCTTCTCGGTAAATAGCTCTGATTTCCGGAATGAAAATATCACCAGGTAAGTATTCCTGACGTTCTATATCTTCTAGCAATTGCTCTAAAGAGGCCAGTCTCTTGAAGCATTTTCGGCGTTCATTGTATTTATAGATAGAAAATGAACTGACTATTTCTTTACTGAGATTAATTGTACAACGCTCTCGGCGAGCCTCTTCTTCTTTTGTGACACCCCACAGCAAATCATCCACATTATCCGTAATTTCGTGGGCCCATTTATCCCAGAGGGAAACCGGATACGCTGTATATATACCGACTTCTTCCCATTCATAGCCATGAGCGTGCGGAAATACCTTCGCCACCTTCGCATTTTCTTTCGGTGAAATATGTTTAAAAGCTCTCATATACTCACTTGTACGTACGGACACCTAACGCCGTGCTCAGCGGCGGCTTACTTTATGCGCCTTTTGCGCGAAAATGGGAGCGCAGCGACCGCGCGAAAGGTGCATAAAGTAAGACGTCGGCTGCAGCACCTTGTTAGTTGCTTCGTGGCCTAGGACTTTCCGTAGCTGCAAACTCTGTTGATTTTTACACATTTTGCACTTGTAAATTCAATGAAGTGGCAAAAATGAAATACTTTGCCTTTCTTATCTTGGACATACCCATTTACTGAGCCAGATTTTCCATGTGAAATTACGTGGTCAATTTTTACTAGAGTAACGTACTTTCCACAACTTTGAATATGAGCTCGGAGGTTATCTCCTTCCGTTACACTTCTATCCGCGAGCTCCCAGACAGCGCTTTCAGATAGAACCTCATCAAGAAACCCAAAATCGCCAGTTTCTAAAGCAATGACTATCTTCTCAACAAACTGATTCTTGGGAGAATTTCCGCAATCTTTACTTCCTTTGATTTCAACCACGCTTTAGATTCCTGGTTGCAACTAACGCCGCGCTCAGCCGCGGACAATTTTGGGCGCTTTATGCGCGAAAATAGGAGCGCAGCGACTGCGCATAAAGTGCACAAAGTTGGCCGTCGGCCTGCAGCGCTTTGTTAGCTGTTTCATCCTTATTACTTGGAATACGCTTTTTCTAACTGCTGAGGTAAGCCTTTTAATTTTCCGGAGAGCATCACTTTCCAATGCTTGTCGATTCTCCTTAGAGAAACAACCTCCATTGCCTCTAAGTTAACTTCCCCTACACTTACTTTATTTCGAGTTACTAGGTGAGATGTATCATCTCCCTCCTTTACCTCGCCAAGTATCTCCATACCATCAAAGTTGATACCGCCTGCAGCTTCCGCTCTAAGCATTATGAAACTGAATAGTCCGGCAAAAAATTCTACGTCACTTTTATTTTTGACTGATTCTTCTGTTTCATTTTCTCCAAAGAAAGAGTTAATGAACTGCGACCTCTCATTTTCAGGAAGAACGGTATAGAAGCTCATTAGCTCCCTGAATTCTCTGAGCTGTTTGGGGTCGAAATGCTCAGCAGCTTGCGCATAGCGGCCCTCCGCCAAGTCATTAAAGTAAACTTGCGCTCTATCGCTAGCAGTTTCCGCGAAAACGATAGAGGAAAATATAGCGAGGAAAGAAAAAACTAGATATTTCATTTTTATTCATTCTTGTGGAAAAGGTTAATGTACAGCTAACGCCCGCAACAGGGGCGACCAATGCTATGCACATTTTGTGCGAAACTGGGAGCGCAGCGACCCGCACAAAATGTGCATAGCGTTGGGCGTCCCGCGGAGGCCCGAAGGGCCGGAGCATACTGCTTGCGCTTGTTATGCATTTACAGATCACGAGCGCGTCGAGGAATTTAAAGAAACTTGCCATCCACGCATGCCAAACGCAACGGCGACAAGTGTCAACGTTCCTAAGGTACGCCAAAGGTCATCCCCCAGTATTTGACTTGTTTCAATATATCCAAAAGCTACAGCGGCCACTGTAACAATAGCGAAAAACAGAACTCCAATAGCCGCACTAAGAACCGATGCCCGAGTCTCATCTTTTGTTCTTTTAGCAGCGAATAGCGCCACAAAATGGCTCGCAGCAATACAGATAATAATTAGAGCAATGTTCATATTTCGTTTAGATGCATAACGCCCAGCGCAGGCGCAGCCAGCGCGGAGCGCATTTTGTGTTAATGTTTGAGCGCCAGCGAGTAACACAAAATGTGCGTAGCGTTGGCTGTCGCTCTGCCGCTGTTTGTTAGGCCGTTGCGTTGGACTCACTCAGCGGCTTGCCCCAGATGGCTACTCGGTATGTAAAAGAACCAGGTTCGCTAGCAACAATGTTAATTGCAGAGGGAATAAAACTCTTGCCTTGATACTCAGGAGTCGCGTTGTAACGAGTTACCTTACCCTCCTGAGCAAGAGGCAAAACTACGTTATGATCGGTTCTGGCTTTGAGCTCAACTGCAAATTCAGGTACATACACGACGTTTGGTGGAACGTCTTCGCCACCGAACTCGGAAGGTAGGAGTAAGAGCTTTTTAAGCACTCCTTTTTGAACTAGAGCCTCGGCCTTTTCTCTTGAGTCTACGCTAGAAAAATCTGGGGCTGACTCTTTTTTCTTAAACCATCCGAACATCATTTTCTCCTAGTGGGCCTAACGCCCGCAGCAGGGGCGACCAATGCTGTGCACATTTTGTGCGAAACTGGGAGCGCAGCGACCGGCACAAAATGTGCATAGCGTTGGGCGTCCCGCGGAGGCCCCGCCAGGGGCCGTAGCAAACTGCCTGCGTTTGTTAGAGCTTTCACGGCCCAGGGCTTCCGAGGACCGCTGCCATAACCCAGATTACCACCGCCGGGAAAATGGCTATAGAAGACGCGATAAGTCCAAACTTGTAGCTGCGATTTAGCTCAAGCCCTCCGGTATAAGAGAGAGCAAATAAATACGCAGCTACAACCACTAGCTTACCAACTAAAAGGTACGGCCTCGCGTAACCCTCCTGGTGCCCGCAAAAGAACTCGCTTCCATAAGACGAGCTCATTTGTACGCAAACGGCAAACTTGTCGATCTCAAAAAGAATTGCTGGAGCACTGACCATAAGAAGCGTGAGGATCAGTGGGAGCCAAGCAATAAAGACCTTCGGACTATTTTCGATCATGAGCTCTAACGCCGCGCTCAGCCGCGGACAATTTTGGGCGCTTTATGCGCGACAATGGGAGCGCAGCGACCGCGCATAAAGTGCACAAAGTTGGCCGTCGGCCTGCAGCGCCTTGTTAGTGTTTTGGGGCTCTACCGACCTTTTTCATGGAGTGATGCTTGACGCAACCACTCCGGAGAACGAACGGAAAAACCTTTTACAAAACCGAAATATACCACGGTGCGGCGCCGCCCTCCTGGCACAGACCTTCCGTACCGAATCGTGGGCGAAGCCGACGATTAATCAAATTGGTGGCGCGGCACAAGCGAAACCGCCGAAAAGTGCCCCATTGCCTGACCGAAAAAGCCAAATGGTGGAACCACGATTTCTACAATACTTTTGAGAAATCTATGGCTTGAATCTACCACCGTTCATCATGCATTACTTTCTACGAAGCCGTATTTTCATTCGACAGCTAATAAAAACACTAACAGTTTATTCAAAAGCCCAAGCTATATATGTCGGCGCCATATATCTCTCAGCCAACAAATCCAAGCTCTTAAAAAAATCCTTCTACAGCAAGAGCTTACAGCATCCTCTTTCAAATCCCATAGAGAAATATATAGCCGACTTGCTATATATCTACCTCTATTACCACCCCAAAATCAAAAAAACTTATTCAAAATCAGTAGCTTATCGAACCAACAAACTCCCGCTACTGATCTAGGACTCACTTGGACACCATCAATTGGCTTGGATCAGTCCCATTATGCAAGGCGCAGATACAAAAAAGCCGGCCCATAATCGGAGCCGGCTTTAATTGCCAATCAAGGAATGCGGGTTTTGTTACACCGCGCCTTCCTCGATCTTGTGCTTCCAGATGACCGGGCCGGTGTTGTGTACGGATTCTCCGTTGCTGTCCACCGCTACGGTGACGGGCATGTCTTCCACTTCGAATTCGTAAATGGCTTCCATACCCAGTTCCGGGAACGCGATAACCTTGGCATCCTTGATGGCCTGGGCCACCAAATAGGCGGCACCGCCGACAGCCATCAGATAGACCGCTTTGTTGTCGCGGATAGCATCGATCGCCGTGGGGCCACGCTCGGCCTTACCGATCATGCCCAACAGTCCGGTTTCTTCCAGCATGGTGCGGGTGAATTTGTCCATACGGGTGGCGGTAGTGGGGCCGGCCGGACCAACCACTTCGTTGCGCACCGGGTCCACCGGGCCCACGTAATAGATGAAGCGACCGGTAAGATCTACCGGCAGTTTCTCGCCCTTGGCGAGGATATCCACCATTTTCTTGTGCGCCGCATCACGGCCGGTAAGCATTTTGCCGTTCAGCAGCAGGGTATCACCGGGTTTCCAGCCGAGCACGTCTTCGCGGGTCACTTCGTCCAGATTCACGCGACGGGTGTTGCCGCCGGCTTCACGGGTAATTTCCGGCCAGTCTTCCAGCTTCGGGGGAGCCTGGCGCGCGGGGCCGGAACCATCCAGGGTAAAGTGGGTGTGGCGGGTGGCGGCGCAGTTCGGGATGATGGCTACCGCCTTGTTGGCGGCGTGGGTCGGGAAGTCCTTTACCTTCACATCCAGCACGGTGGTGAGGCCGCCCAGGCCCTGGGCACCGATACCCAGCTTGTTGACTTTGTCGAACAACTCCAGACGCAGCTCTTCGGCGCGGTTGGAGGCACCGCGCTCCTGCAGATCCTGAATGTCGATCGGGTCCAGCAGGGATTCCTTCGCCAGCAGCATGGCCTTTTCGGCAGTACCACCGACGCCGATGCCCAACATGCCGGGGGGACACCAGCCAGCCCCCATTTTCGGCACCATTTCCAGTACCCAGTCCACCACGGAGTCAGACGGGTTCAGCATGGCAAATTTGCTCTTGGCTTCCGAGCCGCCACCCTTCGCGGCCACGTATACGTCTACGGTGTCACCGGGCACGATTTCATAGTGAATGACCGCAGGGGTGTTGTCACCCGTGTTCTTACGGGCGCCGTCCGGATCCGCCAGAATGGAGGCGCGCAGCACATTGTCCGGGTTGTTGTAGGCGCGGCGCACACCTTCGTTGACCATGTCGGTCACGCTCATTTCTGCTTCCCACTGAACGTTCATGCCCACCTTGAGCTTTACGGTCACGATACCGGTGTCCTGACAGATGGGACGGTGGCCCTGGGCACACATGCGGGAGTTAATGAGAATCTGGGCCATGGCGTCTTTCGCCGCCGGGTTGGCTTCTTTCTCGTAGGCCTTGTTCAGGGCCTGGATAAAATCCTGCGGATGGTAGTAAGAGATGAACTGCAGCGCGTCAGCCACGCTATCGATCAGGTCGTCCTGGCGGATTATGGTCATTGCCGGCTCCGTGTATGGTGTCGTCTCGAAGGCGGCGATTTTACACGAATTGCCCGCAGGTGTTGGATTTGGCGAAGGCCGAATTACGTGAAATAAACAGGGTGAGAGAAGAAATTCAGGCGGAGGATGAAAATGAGAATGGTTAGCGGCAGTTGAGCTCGCCGCTAACCAGATTCAGAGAAGGTTCCTGTCCCGGATCAGGGGGCTGAGGCAGTGCTGGAACTCGACTGCAGGCTGCGGATGGCATCGCGCAGCTGCACCAGGTCCTTATTGACGCTACGGCGGTAACTGTCGATGGACTGCACCGCCTCCTCATTGGCGCCAACACGGGCAGTCAGATCCGCACGCACGGAGGTCAGCTGACGCTCGAGGCTCGCTACCTTGTCCCTGGTCTCACTGGAGGCACTGGCAGTGGCTTCTTTCAGCTTGGCCATTTCGCTCTCCAGCGCGGCCACTTTTTTCAGGCCGGACTCAACACTGTTAACTTTGCTGGTCAGGGCCGCGATGGATTTCTGCTGAGCCGCATTCGCCTCTTTATTGGCGGCGATGTCCTTGCGGTTGGTGTCGTACGACACGCCCCACAGCTTGCGGATCTCAGAGGCGTTCTCCTTGACTTTCGCATTCAACACCTCGACAGAGGCTGCCGACTCTTCGCCGGACATTTCAAAGCGTTTCTCCAACTGCACAATGCGCGACTCCGCGTCGCTCAGCTGCAAGCGGGTCACTTGCCACTGATTGTAGAGAAAGCCGGCCGCACCGAGACCGGCCAGCGCCAGTAACAGGGCCAGTACCGAAAGAAAGGAAGATCCACCACCTGAGGAAGGTTCGCGACCAGATGCCGGCAGAGGCGGTTCAGGCGCTGCGTAGCGCTTGCCACCAATAGGTCCGCTGGCGGAAATCTGAGGGTCCATAGAAGATGAGCTGCCGCCATCGAATGTGGGCTCTCTGCGTTGCATGCTGTTGTCCTGCGTTGGCTTGCGGCCCTCGGGCCGGATATAAGTAGAAAACTGCGGCAGTTATACCAAAAACTGACGAAAAAGTAAGCGGGCACAGTGATCAGAATAGGCCATTCCCGCAGCACAGGTCTATCAGTGACCGCACCGTCAAAACCGAACGACGACGCATTTGTTTACAACTTGCGCATATCTTGCCGACAACGCCGCCTCTGGAGCCCATTGGTTCGTCCAATGGCTTAATAATGACTTCAAGCGCGTGTAGAATGCCTCCCACCAATAACTGACCTGCCGCCGGACATGCGGTCGGCGGGGGTCCCAAGACAAAGGAAGGATTATCACATGGCACACGTTCTCCCCGAACTCCCCTATGCTATGGACGCGCTGCAGCCACACATTTCCCAGGAAACCCTGGAATACCACTACGGCAAGCATCACAAGACCTACGTCGACAAACTGAACGGCCTGCTGGAAGGTACTCCGGACGCGGACAAATCCCTCGAAGACGTGATCAAATCCTCATCCGGCGGCGTGTTCAACAACGCCGCACAGATCTGGAACCACACGTTCTACTGGAACTGCCTGAGCCCTAACGGTGGCGGCGCGGCCAGCGGTGCAGTCGGCGATGCCATCAATGCAGCTTTCGGTTCCTTCGACAAGTTCAAGGAAGAGTTCACCAACAGTGCCGTAAACAATTTCGGCTCCGGCTGGACCTGGCTGGTGAAAAAGGCTGACGGCTCCGTGGCTATCGTCAACACCTCTAATGCCGAAACTCCGCTGACCGACAGCAGTGTCACCCCGCTGCTGACCTGTGATGTGTGGGAGCATGCCTACTACATTGACTACCGCAATGCCCGCCCGAAATATATGGAAGCATTCTGGGCTCTGGTGAACTGGGATTTCGCGAACCAGAACTTCGCCTGACCGTCAGAAGCTCCGCGCCGACGAGCGCGACCAGAAGCGGGCTCCGGCCCGCTTTTTTTATGCTCGCCATGTTCCCCACTCTTCTACTGGAGAGCGCGGGATTTGCATCGCACTTCCATTATGGTTACAACACACGGCGCTGTAACCGAGCAGACATTCCTTAATAACAGAAGCTGAGAGCACACAATGAAGCTGAAGATGACTTTACTGGCCGCCGCCATAAGCGCCCTGGCCATGGCGGGTTGCGAGCGGGAATCCGCAAATACCGACCAACTCCCATCCGCCACCCAAGGCGCCGACATCCAGGCAACCTCTGATGCAAGCCCGGATGATGCCAATAAAAAGGGAAATACCGGCAATCCTGACATCATCGCCAGCACCAACCAGCTCTTCGAAGACCAGTTCCAGGCTCATCTGAGCCGCAGCCCGGAGTTCAGAACCTTTCTGGGTATGAAAGATGGTTACGACAAGTGGGACGACATTTCGCCGGCATTCGAAAAAGAAACTCACGAGATCAACAAACGCCAACTGGAAGAGTTGAAAAAAGTCGACCCCGCGCAGCTGGACGACGCTACCCGTCTCTCACTGGAACTCGCCATTCGCAAGCTGGAGCAGGATATTGAGGGCTATCAGTGGCGACTGCATACCTACCCGGTCAATCAGATGTACGCCGATCACACCGGCGTCGCCTCGCTACTGATCAACCAGCACCGAATTGATGACACTTCCGACGCAGAGGCGTATATCGCACGCCTGAGTGCATTGCCGGAGCATTTCGACCAGGTGATTGCCAATCTCAAGGAGCGCGCGGATGCCGGGGTTATCGTGCCGAAGTTCGTGTTTCCCTATGTCATCAGTGACGGCAAAAACCTGATTACCGGTGCACCCTATGACGAGGGTAAAGACAGCACTCTATATGCGGATTTCAAAGGCAAGGTTGACAAGCTGGAGATCAGCGCCGAAGAAAAAAACGCGCTGATCGAGAAAGCCCGAACGGCCATGCTTGAGCGTGTCAAACCCGCTTATGAAAAACTTAACGGCTACCTCGCAGAACTGGAAAAAAAAGCCACTACCGACGACGGGGCGTGGAAATTTCCCGACGGTGACAAGTACTACCAGCATCGCCTGAATGTCTACACCACCACCGACATGACCGCAGCCGAGATCCATCAGAAAGGTCTTGAAGAAGTCGCGCGCATTCACGACGAAATGCGCGAGATCATGAAAAAGGTCAAGTTTGAAGGTAGCCTGCAGGAGTTCTTCGAATTCATGCGCACAGATCCGCAGTTCTACTACCCGGAAAGCGAAGACGGCAAGCAGCGCTACCTGAAAGAAGCCACTGCCATCATCGATACCATGAAGGGCCGCCTGGATGAACTGTTTATCACCAAACCGAAAGCGGATCTGACCGTGAAAGCCGTCGAGCCTTTCCGGGAGAAATCCGCGGGTAAAGCCTTCTACCAGCGCCCCGCGCCGGACGGCTCGCGCCCGGGCATCTACTACGCCAACCTGTACAAGATGAGCAGCATGCCCACCTACCAGATGGAAGCGCTCGCTTACCACGAGGGCATTCCCGGACACCACATGCAGCTGTCCATCATGCAGGAACTGGATAACGTCCCCTCTTTCCGCAAGTTCGGCGGCTACACCGCCTATACCGAGGGGTGGGGTCTGTACTCCGAGCTGGTGCCGAAGGAAATCGGTTTCTACCAGGATCCCTATTCCGACTTCGGTCGCCTCGCAATGGAACTCTGGCGCGCGGGACGGCTGGTGGTGGATACCGGCATTCACAGCAAGAAATGGACCCGTGAACAGGCCATCGACTGGCTGACGGAAAACACCCCCAACCCATCCGGCGATGTGCAGAAGGCCATTGAGCGCTATATCGTGATGCCCGGCCAGGCAACTGCCTACAAGATCGGAATGATGAAAATTGTCGAATTGCGTGAGAACGCCAAAAAGGAACTGGGAGATAAATTCGATATTCGCGAATTCCACGATGTGGTACTGGCAAATGGCGCCGTACCATTGGACGTGCTGGAAGATCTCGTGAACGGCTGGATCGAGGAAAACAAAGGCAGCAACTGATTTTCCTGACACTCTCCCATTGCGATCATCTGCCGGGTATGGACAGCCATACCCGGCTTTTTGCTTTTGGGCGCATGGCATTTACAATCCCGCATTCAACCAACCAATCGCTCCAAGACTCAAAATGGATTTTCAACAGTCTTCTCGACAACAGGCCGCGATTCGCCGCGGGGTTCTAATTCGCCGCGGGGTCTTACGCGGGGCCCTATTAGTCGCGCTCATAACCGGTATCGCGCTCACTGGCTGCTCGATCGCCCGGCAGTACTTCTCCCCCAATATCACCAGTGAGCACATCACCGAAGTGCGCTATCTCGACCAGGGCTGGAGCCCGGAGGATCGCGCGCTGTTCTATTCCACACCACAGGGTACGGAGCTGCAGGGGCTGCATTACCAATGGCTGCCTGCCCTGGAGTTGCCATTTTCCCGCGACCGACTTGCCAGCGAGGAAAACCTGCGCGGCTGGGGATTTATCGTGGAAGGTCGGGACCATACCCACGGAGGAGATACCGGGCTCCATCCGGTGGGCATGGGCAAACACCTCAACCGTGACGACAACAGCGAACGGCTCGATCTGGGCTGCGCACTTTGTCACACCGGCGAGCTGCACTATAAGGGCACAGCCCTGCGGGTCGATGGCGGACAGGCTATTCACGGTATGTCCACCAGCGCGCCGGGTGAGTTCATTGTTTCGCTGAATGCCGCCGCGATCGAAACACTGGTCAACCCGAAAAAATGGTCGCGGTTCGCAGACCGGGTCGCCGGGGAAGACGCCGACGCCCGCAAGCAGTTGCGGCGCGACCTCAAACACTATGTCGGTGAAGTGTGGAATTTTTCCAGGGGGCCAGGTCAGTCGAACCTGTTCCCTACCGCCGAGGGACGCGGCCGCACCGATGCCGTCGGGCGCATCGGCAACGTCGTGTTCGGCTACAACCTCGGGATCGAGGAAAACTACAAGGTGGCCAACGCACCGGTGAGCTACCCCTTCCTGTGGGATATCTGGCGCTTCGACTGGGTGCAATACACCGGCTTCACCAATCAGGCCATGGCGCGCAATGTGGGTGAAAGCCTCGGGGTAATGGCACCGGTAAAACTGGTGGACGACGACGGCGCACGGTTACCGGAAGGAGAGTTTGGCCGCTCCACCATCGATGTGGAAGGCATGCAGTGTATCGAAACCACACTGCGTAAACTCAAGCCACCAAAATGGCCCGAAGATGTACTGGGAGAGATCGACATCTCCCGTGCACGCCGCGGCAAAGCCCTGTTTGCGGACCAGTGTGCCCACTGCCACGGCCCGCACGAGTCCAAACCCTATGCGTGGCCTCTGGCCAGCAGCTCGGATGACAATCCCGGAAACCAGCGCAGCGTCAACTGGCAATGGGATATGGCTGGACAGATCTCTTACGATGACGAGGGCCGCCCGGTGCGCGAGGACTGGCGTGCGTCCCTCTGGTCCATTCCATGGATTGATATCGATGTCATCGGTACCGATGCCACCGCCGCGCTGAATTACAAAAATCATACCTACGATCCCGGCCCACTGGTGCCCCAAAATGCCACCGGACCCGATGCGAAAAAAAACAGACGGGTTAACGCGGGGGATGGCCTGCAACTGCTGCTGAATGAGCTGGTACCGGCGCTGTACAAAAACCGCGGCATTTCCAGCGACGACAATGGTATTGCCGATTACGATGGCCTTAATGTGCCCTTCCGTATTGTCAACAAGACCGCCTACAAAGCGCGCCCACTGCATGGTGTCTGGGCAACGCCGCCCTTCCTGCACAACGGCTCGGTACCCACCATTTATGACCTGCTGTCGCCGCTGGAGGCGCGCCCGGTGGAATTTGGCGTGGGTCATCGCGAATACAACCCACAGAAACTCGGCTATGTCACCGACATGCGCCCAGGCAGTTTCGAATTTGATACCACCCGGACCGGTAACAGTAACGCAGGACACCTGTTTACCGACGCAAATGTGGCGGGGCGCATCGGCAAGCGTCTGAGTGAGAAAGAGCGCATGGCGCTGATCGAGTATCTCAAGGTAATGGGCAATCCCGACTACAACGACGCTCTCGGCGGCGATCCGCAGGACTGGAGCCAGTATCCCCCGCCGCCCGCCAGCGCCATTGGCGAACTGGCCTGTGACAAATACCATCCCCACGCGACGGCTACTCTGGCACAGGGGCATGTTCTGCAATGAATTACAAAACATTCTGGCGAATCACTTGCGCACTGACATGTTCCCTGTACTGCGGGATCAGCTCTGCACAACATTCGAAAAGTGAACCGGACGCCCTGCGCGCCCTGGATATCAGCATCCAACAGTTGGGGATGGATATTTCCGGCGAAGAGCGCACCGCCATCGCTTCCGCCATGCTGGCCGGGCTCGAAATTTCCCGTATCGCGCAACAACAGAACAGCCTCCATTATGGCAACCAGTTCCGTCGGGATGCGCACGCCAAGGCCACCGCCTGTGTGCGCGCGACGTTTGAAGTGAACGGCGATATTCCCCCACAGTTTCGCCACAGTGTATTCGCCGAACCCGGGCGCAGTTACCAGGCCTGGATTCGCTTTTCCAACGGCGACATGCTGGTCCAGGCCGACGGAAAGAATGACGCGCGCGGCATGGCGATAAAGCTGATGGGAGCCGATGGTGAACCCATCGCCCCGGAACTGGGGGACGGCGCTACTCAGGATTTCCTGATGGCCAACAATCAGGCATTTTTCAACCGCAATATTCACGATTACGCGGAGAACATGCAGTACCTGGCGCGACAAGACAGAAGCGGCTGGTTTTTCAGTGTGTGGCCGCCGCGACTACACCTGAAGCAGATGATGCGCGCCGCTCAGACGGTATCGTCCACCATCGACACACCGCTGCAGGAGCGCTACTTCTCCATCCTCCCCTACCGGTTAGGCGACACGGAAATCAAATTCACCAGCCGCCCATGCCCTGGGGCCGACTATCCGATCACGGTCGACCAGACCGGCGACAACTACCTCACCGAGCAGCTCGCCGATACCTTGCAAACGGCGAGCGCCTGCTTTGAATTCACCGTACAGCCGCGCAATACCCACGCCGACACACCTCTGGATGACGCCACCGTGATCTGGGATGAAAAGGACTCACCGTTTCTTCCCGTGGCGCGTATTCACATCCCACCGCAGCACTTTACCAGCGACGCACAGTGGGCATTCTGTGAAAACCTGTCCATGAATCCCTGGCACGGGGTAGGAGCGTGGGAACCCCTGGGAAGTCTCAACCGGGCACGCAGGCTGGTGTACCACGCCGTTTCCGAGTTCCGTCACACCGGCAACAACGTATCGCAACAGGAACCCTCCGACTGGTGTATACCGGGAGAACCCTGCACACCGCACCAGGGACTGAATATCGTAAAGCCGATATGGCCCCTGCCACGGTGTTTTGATACGCACTTACGCCCTGCTGGCGACGAAGTAATCAGCAGTCAGTGTGATGGCTATGGCGCGAACACGGAGGTGCTGGCGGAAAACCACTACTGAATCACGCCGCAGGCCATCCGCGCACCGCCGCCACCCAGAGGCTTCGGCTGGTCGGAATAATTGTCGCCACCGGCGTGAATCATCAGCGCCCGCCCCTTGAGGTCAGACACCTTGACCCTGGGGGCCAGCACCGGTGTCGTCGCCTTGCCGTCGCTGTCCACATACAGCGCCGGCAGGTCTCCCAGGTGTCCGTCGCCCCAGGGCATGCCGTGTTTGCCGGTTTTTTGCGGATCGTAGTGTCCTCCGGCCGCTAACCCCGGCACCATCGCCCCCTCCTTTTCCGCCGGCTCACAGCTGCCATTTTCGTGCAAATGGAAGCCGTGCACCCCATGTGGCAGCCCTTTCAGGTTCGGAGTGAACACCAGGCCGTACGGGGTTTCGGCAATGGTCACTGTACCGAGCAATGTGCCGACCCCCTTGCTATCGAGCTTCAGAACACTGACCACGGTCTCGGCGCTCACAAATGCCGCCGTGCTCATCAGGGCCGCAGCTATTCCTGCGCGAATAAAGCCATTTCGGGAAAATCGGAGCATGGGTCTCCTCCACTGCATGCCGACAGCCACAGCCAGCGCCGGCGGATAAATACACATCAACGAATACAGTGTAGAAGTAAATGCCAAGAAGGCCGGGCGGATGCACCGGCCAGGGAACAGGTTCAGATATTCAGAACCTGTTTGACGAAGGGGATGGTGATCTTGCGCTGTGCCTGTAGCGAGGCGCGGTCGAGCTGTTCAAGGCAGGCAAACAACGCGCGGGTGTCCCGCGGGGCCCGGTGAAGAATATAGTGGGCGACGTCCTCCGGCAGGTCGAACCCGCGCAACTTACTGCGCTGGCGCAGGGCCGCCAGTTTGTCGTCGTCACTCAGTGGGTGCAGCTGAAAGGTGAGTCCCCACTGCAGCCGCGACTGCAGGTCCGCCAGTTCCAGCTCCAGGCCGCGGGGGGACTTCCGCGCCCCCAGCAACAACTGACGACCACTGTCACGCAGGCGATTGTAAAGATGGAAGAGCGCGGTCTGCCAATGGCGGCGCCCCTCGATCAGGTGCAGATCATCGATGCACACCAGGTCGAGGAATTCGAGCCCCTCCACCATCACTTCGGGATCGCCGTCGATCAGGTCCGCCAGTGGCAGATACTGGAAGCCGCGGCGCGCGATTTCCGCCCCCTGGCATACCGCCTGCAGCAAATGGGTCACCCCACTGCCAGATTCCCCCCACAGGTAGATACAGGGCTCGGCATTGTCGCCACTGGCAAAAGCTTGCAGCAGGCCGACGATCTGGCGATTGCCAGCCTCCCGCTCTTCGCCCGCCTCATGGGACTGGAAAAAATTGGCAAAAGTGGCGTCATCCCGCAGGGAGACACCCAGCGATAGCTGCTGTGGCACGTCGCCGGACTGATTGTTCTGCGCCACAATCAATGCCAGCTGTAGCGCAGCGGATTCTGGGCACTGCCCAGTGGAGCGCGGTAACCGGTGAGGTCCACCAGCCCGTCCTCTCCCGCCAGTTGCAGGTTGCGGTTGAGCGAAAGCACATCGCGCAGGTTTTCCAGCGGTGTGCTGGTAGTGAGCGACAGAGTCAGACGGTCGCCATTGACGGCCAGGACATCGGCACTGCTGACCTGAGCCAGCCCCTGCAGGTAGCTGGTAGCGGCGGAATAGTCCGCAAAACTCCGAATGCCGGCAATCTCCACCATTACTGCGCTGGCGACACCTGTGCCGCCAGCGCGCACGGCATAGCGCTCGGCCATGCGGTTGGCCGCTTCATTCACGCCGCGCAGCGCCACTTCCTCCAGCGAACTGCCCTCGGCGTCGAACGCGTAGCTGCGGCCACCGTGGATCAGCAGCCAGTTGGCCTGCCAACGTTGCGCTGAGGTCTGCAGCAGGCGCCCCATGAGCGTGGCATCAGGGCGATAGCGGACACCCGCCTGCTGTGCGGCATTCTCGTCCTGAGCCCAGAGGCTGCCGAGCGGCATATTGCGCTGGTCATTGAGGTCCATCACCGGGAAGTCCAGCGGCAGACCGCGCTCCAGGGCAAGACCATCCAGCAAACCGAACAGCTCGGGATAATCTTCCTGGCGCAGGGTGTCGCGGCCCGCCTGCAACGTATCCACGGCCATCCACACCAGGGTGCCCGGACGGTTGTTCGGCCACAGCGGCAGTTGCAGTCGGTGCACCAGCTCGTTGACCGCCTTCGGGTCGAAAGACAGATTCAGATAGAGCTGGTTGTTGTCGCTGTCGTAGCGGTAGCTCTGCACATACTTCTGCGCCTGCTCCAGCACCGGGGTCAGTTTCGGGTCACTGGCGATGTTCTGGTCACCGGTCACCCGCACGAAGACACGCCCGAGACCGCGCACAGCGGCATCGGCACGATCGGTGGTGCCACGGCTGGCCACCGCTTCACTGACCTCGTACAGATCGGGCAAAACTCTCGCCGAAGACGGCATGGCCAGCATGATTGTCGCCAGCAACAGTGAGAAGCAGAGCACCGTACGGAAATTCGTCGTTAATGGCATCGGCTCTCGGTCCCCTTACCTCTTATGATATTGCGTGTGACTGCCCTGTCGCGGGCCCCATTCGCGGCGCCTCTGCGGATCGGGAGACATCTCCCGGCAGTCAATTAGCGGCTATTGTATCAGTGTCGGCTATTTCTCCCAGCCTTCAGTTCGCACATTGTGTACTTTTTCCACTAGAATACGCGCCCTCCGAAACAGGCCCTTACAGGTTGAACCATGAGCGACTCCAAGCCCACCACTCCCTCTCTCAGCTATAAAGATGCCGGCGTTGATATCGATGCGGGCAACGCCCTGGTTGAGCGTATCAAGCACGTTGCCAAGCGTACCGCGCGCCCGGAAGTGATGGGCGGATTGGGGGGCTTCGGCGCCCTGTGCCAGCTGCCGAGCGGCTATAAAGAGCCGGTACTGGTGAGTGGCACCGACGGCGTGGGCACCAAGCTGCGCCTGGCCATGGACCTGGGCATTCACGACACCATCGGTATCGACCTGGTGGCCATGTGCGTCAACGACCTGGTCGTGGCCGGCGCCGAGCCGCTGTTTTTCCTCGACTACTATGCCACTGGCAAGCTGAATGTGGATATCGCCGCGGACGTGGTCAGCGGCATCGGCAAGGGCTGTGAGCTGTCCGGTTGTGCCCTGGTGGGCGGCGAGACCGCGGAAATGCCCGGTATGTACGAGGGAGAAGACTACGATCTGGCGGGCTTCTGCGTGGGCGTGGTGGAAAAATCCGGCATCATCGACGGCAGTCAGGTACAGGTCGGCGACAAACTGATCGCCCTGCGCTCCTCCGGCCCCCACTCCAACGGTTACTCCCTGATCCGCAAGGTACTGGAAATCAGCGGTGCCGACCTGCAGAAAGACCTGGAAGGCAAGACCCTGGCCGAATCCCTGATGGCCCCCACCCGTATCTATGTGAAAAACCTGCTGACCCTGATCAAGGAGCAACAGGTCAATTCCCTTTGCCACATCACCGGCGGCGGCCTGCTGGAAAATCTCCCGCGCGTACTGCCGGAAAATGCGCGCGCGGTGATCGACACCAAGAGCTGGGAGCTGCCGCCGGTATTCCGCTGGCTGCAGGAAGCCGGCAATATCGAAGGCCGCGAAATGTACCGCACCTTCAACTGTGGTGTGGGCATGGTGGTCTGTGTGCCGGCCGCGGATGCCGACAAGGCACTGGCTCGCCTGCAGGAACTGGGCGAAGAAGCCTTTGTGGTGGGCAGTATCGAAGCCGGCAACGGCGGCGAAGCCGTAGAGCTGGCGGGACTCTGAGCCCCCATGCCCTCCGACACCAACACCACGCCCAACGCCACCGAAAAATGCCGCGCCGTAGTACTGATCTCCGGCAGCGGCAGCAATCTTCAGGCGTTTCTCGATGCCGCTGCGGACGCCGCTTGTGACTTCACCGTGGAAGCGGTGATCAGCAACAAGGCGGACGCCTATGGCCTGACCCGGGCAAAAAGCGCAGGTATCAACACCGAAGTCCTGAGCCATCGGGACTTTGCGGACCGGGAAAGCTTTGATGCCGCGATGACTGAGGTCATTGACGCCTACCGCCCCGATCTGGTGATCCTGGCGGGGTTCATGCGCATCCTTACTCCCGGCTTCGTGCGCCATTACAGCGGACGTCTGCTGAACATTCACCCGTCTCTGCTGCCCAAATACCAGGGCCTGCACACCCACCAGCGCGCCCTGGACGCAGGCGACAGCGAACACGGTGCTACCGTGCACTTTGTCACCGAAGAGCTGGATGGCGGCCCTCCCATTGTGCAGGCGGTGGTACCCATCGAACCCGGTGATACCGCGGAAACCCTTGCACAACGGGTACTGGTACAGGAACATCGGATCTACACCCTGGTCGCCAGCTGGTTTGCCCAGGGGCGACTCCGAATGGTCGGCGACCGCGCCGAGCTGGATGGCGAACTGTTGCCACGCAGCGGCAAGCGTCTCGACTGACAGGCCGGCTACACTTCCGGCCTGAATCATGGAAACAGAATTACAGGCCGGAGGTGGAATCTTGTCACGTTACGCAGCATTCAACGCTTTTTCCGTATTCGCTGTTACGCTCGCTCTCACGTTGGCGCCCGGAGCATTCGTGATTGCCGAGGAAGGCACCACCACCTCACCGCCCCCTCAAATCCTTATCCCCTTCTCCGCCACCTACCAGGCAGAGTTCAGCGGTTTTGGCGTCACTGCCGAGCGCAAGCTGAGCGGCGGCCCCGAAAGCTGGCGCCTCGATTTTTCCGCTCACTCCATGTTCGCCAAAATAGAGGAGTACTCCCGCTTCACCCGCCAGGGATTGCGTTTGATTCCGCAGCATTACGATTACCAGAAGTCCGGCCTCGGCAAAGACCGTCACACCGCGCTCAGCTTTGAAGACAGCGCCACCCGCGTGATCAATGTGTACGACAAATCCCGCAGTATTGAGAATGCCCCCGACAATATCCAGGACAAGATCAGCTATCAGCTGCAACTGGCCGTCGACGTTGCCAATGGAAAATCACCACTGAAGTACCAGGTGGCCGATGGCAAAAAAATTCGCGAATACGAATTCGAAGTTACAGGCCGGGAAAAACTGCAAACATCAATGGGATTGATCGAAACGATCAAGGTGCAGCGGGTACGCGGTGAGGATGCCGAGCGCGTCACCAATATCTGGTTTGCACCCGATTGGAATTATGCGTTGGTAAAGCTTATGCAGCGGGAAGATAATGGCAAAAGCTACCAAATCACCCTGACAAAATTATCCATCGACGGAAAAGAAGTCAGCGCTAAAAAATAAATCCGAAAAATTTTTCACATCTGCATAAAAATCTACGCCAAAGCGTAGATTTTTCCGCTCAGGACCACTATAAAGTCGCCGCATTCTCCACGAGCGTAAAATTCTCACTGCTAGAATCAAGCTACTGAGAATTTGTTTGCTTCAGTAAAACCATTTCAGGAAATGCTTCTCAGCCAGATTCGGGCATCGTTCTCCCGTCGGCGTAAATTTCAGCAATAGAGTGGGACCTCATGACTATCAAAACACTGCGTAAAGCCGCACTGGCTGCGGCGATCTGTTCCGTGTCCAGCGGCATTTTTTCCAGCGGTGCAATGGCCGCCGGTTTTTTACTTCAGGAATCCAGCAGTTCTGGTCTCGGCCGCGCCTTCGCTGCGGAAAACGCCATCGGTGACAACGCCGCCATTCTTGCACGCAACCCCGCTGGTTCTGCGCTGTTCAATGAAATCGCCTTTTCCGTCGGCGTCACCTATGTGAATCCGGAAATCGACGCCGCCGGTACAACAACTTATTTTTTGCCAACGCCTCTCGGCGTGCTGAGCGAATCCGTGTATGCAGAGGCGAATGATTACGCCAGCAGCGCCTGGGTGCCCAATGCCTACCTGGCAGTTCCCTTCGATGACTGTTGGTCATTCGGCCTCGCCGTCAACACCGATTACGGCCTGGAAACCGATTTCGATTCCAACTGGCCTGTGACCCATATCGCGGACCAGACTGAGCTGCTGAGCGTCAATATTGCGCCATCCGTCGCCTTTGATTACAACAATCAGTTCAGCATCGGCGTGTCGGTGAACTTCCTGTATGCGGACGCAACCCTGAAGAGCAAAGTCCCCAACGACTTTATTCTCGACCCCTACCTTCCCACACCACTTTCCGACGCGTACCTGCTGAATGCCGATGGCGATGACTGGGACTATGGCTGGAGCATCGGTGCACTGTGGCGCAGCGTAGATGGCCGCACCCATATCGGCCTCTCCTACCAGTCTGAGCTCGACCCGGAAATCGACGCGGATGTGGATTCCGACCTCCTGCGTTCTCTCACAACGGGAGCGCTGCTGCATAATGAGCCCGCCAACCTGACGCTGGATCTGCCGGACATGGCGGAATTGGGTATCTATCATCGCTTCGATGATCACTGGGGTATCGCCTTCGGGGCTGCCTGGACCGACTGGGACGATTTCCAGCGTCTTGAGGCCTTCTTCCCCGATCAGCCCGCCAACGGTGTAGGGCCGATTGATTACAACCCACTGCACATCAAAGAAGAGAACTTCAAGAGCGGCTGGCGCTACAGCCTGGGCCTGGAGTACTACCCCTGCGAGGAAGTCACCTGGCGCATGGGTTACGCCTATGACGAAGGCGCCGCACGCGATGGACTGAATCAAGACGCCGTACTGGAAACCGAACAGGTTTTGGGTATTCCCGGTGGTCTGCCGGTAACCTGGCGTACCCTTTCCATCCCGGATGCGGATCGCCAGTGGGTGACCTTCGGCGGTACCTTTAAGTTCAACAACCAGTTGAGCATTGATGCCGGCCTCGCCTATCTGTGGGGTGACGATGAACCGATTCAGGAGTTCACCGCTTCACCGCTCCCCACCTACTTTGATGGTGGCACTACCAATCTCGAAGCCTGGCTGGTGGGAGCGTCCCTGAACTACAGCTTCTGATATGCAGGCGGAATAAGATTTGCCAATGGGGTCGGACTAAACATCCGGCCCCTTTTTTTTGTCCACCCATGGGCCTGTGGACATCCAGCGCCCTGCGCTGTTTTATAGCGCGTGCACCAGAACGGCTTCCACCGCACACGGTAACAGCCTCCTGCGACACGCAATATGTATGTGATACCTTCGCTGAAATCGCTCCCTTAATCGCCCCATGCTCTGGCGGGACCAGATTTTTATCTGCAGCATCGCTATGCACCGAGCACCGGACCAAACCTCAAACTGACAATAATTTCAATCACTTGCGCAATGTATAGAACTGGATAGCGCCATTAGATCCACCTGCTCATTGAACGCATTTATATTCTTCCCTCCCCCCCCGGAAAAAGTTGGCACAGAGACTGCAAGGCTAAAAGTAATGGTGGAAACCTTGCAGATAACGGCCCCGCAAATTATCTGCACCGAAATGTTCCGACACTCGACACCACCCATTTCCGTTGATTGACCGGGTAAACCATTAGCCCGGAGTACAAAACAGACTGGCGACGCGTATTGCGTTTCCCTTGAGCAGAGGCGCTCACCGATCCTGCCCCTTGGCAGAGTATCGGTGAGCGCTTTTTTTTGCGCTGAATAATTGCCATACGGATTCTGAAAACCCTTTGATCGCAGGAGCACAATAACCATGCTGTGGAAAACACCCTTTAAAAATATCTTTTCGTCCCTGGTATTGGTGGTGGGATTCAGTAGTGCAGTCTGCACCGCACAGGCCGCGGAGCTGGGCTATCCGGAAAAGGAAGAGCTGACCTTTGGATTTATCAAGCTCACGGATATGGCCCCAATCGCCATCGCCTACGAGAAAGGTTTTTTCGAAGACGAGGGTCTTTACGTCACCATCGAGGCACAGGCCAACTGGAAAGTATTGCTGGATGGTGTGATCGACGGCCGCCTCGACGGTGCCCACATGTTGGCAGGCCAGCCCATCGCCGCCACCATGGGGTTCGGCACCAGGGCCGATATCATCACGCCCTTTTCCATGGATCTGAATGGCAACGGTATCACCGTGTCCAACGCGATCTGGGAACAGATGAAGCCGAATATCCCCAGGCAGCCCGACGGCAAACCGGTGCACCCGATCAAGGCCGACGCACTCAAACCGGTGGTGGATAAATACAAGGCCGACGGCAAGCCGTTCAACATGGGCATGGTATTCCCGGTCTCCACCCACAACTACGAGCTGCGCTATTGGCTCGCCGCCGGCGGCATCCATCCCGGCTACTATGCGCCACACAAGGGTGATATTTCCGGGCAGATCGACGCGGATGCACTGCTCTCCGTAACTCCGCCACCGCAGATGCCCGCCACTCTGGAAGCCGGCACCATTTACGGCTATTGCGTAGGTGAACCCTGGAACCAACAGGCGGTGTTCAAGGATATCGGCGTACCGGTGGTGACCGACTACGAAATCTGGAAAGACAACCCGGAAAAAGTGTTCGGTATCACGCGAGAATTCGCGGAAAAATACCCCAACACTACCGTGCGTATCACCCGTGCACTGATCCGTGCGGCCATGTGGCTGGATGAAAACAACAACATGAATCGTCCGGAAGCGGTGAAAATCCTGTCCCAGTCCAACTACGTGGGCGCAGACTACGATGTGATCGCCAACAGCATGACCGGCACGTTTGAATACGAGAAAGGTGACAAGCGTGAAGTACCGGATTTCAACGTGTTCTTCCGCTACCACGCCACCTACCCCTACTACTCCGACGCCATCTGGTACCTGACGCAGATGCGCCGCTGGGGACAGATTTCCGAAGACAAATCCGACGAGTGGTACAAGGAACTGGCGGCGAAAGTCTACCGCCCGGATATCTACCAGGCCGCGGCCAAATCCCTGATTGTCGACAAGCTGGCCAGCGCCGACCAGTTTCCGGACTTTGCTACGGAAGATGGGTTCCGCGATCCGCAGACCCACTTTATCGACGGCATTGTCTACAACGGCCACGCACCCAACGAATACATCAATAAATTTTCTATCGGCCTGAAGTCCGGACAAAAATTGTGATCAAACGCGGGCGCATGGTGACGAATACCCGGTACGCCCGCCACGCAACACTAAAAATGCTCATCGAGAACCGAGGTAGTATCATGAACGCAATTACCGCATCGCTCTCAAGCTTATTGAAGTTTCGAGTGCCGCAAGTCGACGGTAGTTTTGTCGGCAACGCCTTTCAGCTGGTCGCACTGCCACTGCTCGGCATACTCGCATTCCTGCTGCTGTGGTCGGTCACCGCGCAGAATATTGATACCTCGTTGGGGAAATTTCCCGGACCTGCCGCGGTAATGGATCAATTCAATGCGCTCTACGGCGAGCACCAGCGCTCGCGGGAAAAGGAGCGCGCGTTCTACCAGCGTCAGGAGGAGCGTAACGCGCAGCGCCTCGCGGAAGACCCGACGTTTGATCCCAAAATCCGCGCCTACACCGGCAAGGCAACCTTCATCGATCAAATCGGCACCAGCCTGGTAACGGTGCTGAGCGGGTTCCTGCTGGCGGTGGTCATTGCTGTGCCTCTAGGGATCACCATCGGTCTCAGTAAAACCCTAAACGCCGCCATCAACCCGGTTGTGCAGATCTTCAAGCCGGTATCGCCGCTGGCGTGGCTGCCGCTGGTCACCATGGTGGTGTCCGCACTCTACACCAGCCCCGATCCGTTGATCGCGAAGTCCTTCCTCAATTCCATGATCACCGTGACCCTGTGCTGCCTGTGGCCCATGGTGATCAACACCGCGGTGGGAGTCGCCAGTATCGATCAGGATCTGGTGAACGTGAGCAAGGTACTGCGCCTGCCGGCCCTGCGCCATGTGCAAAAAATCGTGCTGCCCGCGTCGGTACCGATGATGTTCACCGGTATGCGTCTGTCTCTCGGTGTGGCCTGGATGGTACTGATTGCCGCGGAAATGCTGGCACAGAACCCGGGGCTCGGAAAATTCGTGTGGGATGAATTCCAGAACGGCAGCTCCGACTCCCTGGCGCGCATCATGGCCGCGGTGCTGGTGATCGGCTTTATCGGCTTCCTGCTGGACCGAGGCATGCTGACGCTGCAGAAGCTCGCATCCTGGGACAAGGCCGCTACCCAGTAACCGGCACCGAATCATTTTCAAGGAGATCGACACTATGAGCGTACTTCTGGATATCAGCCATATCGACATGGAATTCCCCACACCGAAGGGCACCTTCACCGCCCTGCGCGATGTGAACCTGAAAATCCGGCAGGGGGAGTTTGTTTCACTGATCGGCCATTCCGGCTGTGGCAAGTCCACCGTGCTGAATGTGGTAGCGGGCCTCTACCGGGCCACCCGCGGCGGTGTGATTCTGGGCGGCAAGGAAGTGACCGAACCGGGTCCGGAGCGCGCGGTGGTGTTTCAGAACCACTCCCTGCTGCCGTGGCTCACCGCCTACGAAAACGTCGAGCTGGCGGTGAAGCAGGTATTCGGCAAAAGCAAATCCCGGGCGGAAATGCGCGCGTGGATAGAGCACAACCTGGAGCTTGTGCACATGAGCCACGCCATGCACAAGCGCCCTGGAGAAATTTCCGGTGGTATGAAACAGCGTGTGGGTATCGCGCGTGCGCTATCCATGCAACCCAAGGTGCTGCTGATGGACGAGCCCTTCGGTGCACTGGACGCGCTGACCCGAGCACATATGCAGAACTCGCTGATGGAAATCCAGGCGGAACTGAATAACACGGTGGTCATGATTACCCACGACGTGGACGAGGCAGTGCTGTTGTCGGATCGCATCGTGATGATGACCAACGGCCCCGCTGCCACCATCGGCGAAATTCTCGAGGTCGATCTGGAGCGGCCGCGAGAGCGGCTGGCGCTGGCCTACGACCAACAGTATCTCCAGTACCGCGCGCAAGTGTTGAAATTCCTGCACGAGCGCCACAGCAAACCGGATGTCCCGGTGAAAAAGAAAAGCACACCTCCGTCAACGCGGAAGGTCGATGTCAAACCCACGCGCAACGCAGAAAAAGAAGCCGTAGTAGATGCAGCGTGACGATTCCACGCTATGCCAGGAATCCGCGAATACGAATAGTTGACCAATACATTTTCAGATAACCAGAACCAGGAACCAAACCATGCAAATTACAATGAACCGTCTTCTGACTTCCCGCCGCGCACTCGCCACCGCCATCGCTGCCCTGTCGATCGGCATCACCGCGCCACTGCAGGCGCAGGAAACGCTGGAACAGCAGGCCCCGGGCGTCACCAGTTTCCGCGATGCGCTGGCCCAGGGCGAAGTGACGCTCGGCCTGCGCGCGCGTACGGAAATGGTCGACGTCGGTGGCAACGACATGGACCTGACCACCCTGCAGACCCGCCTGACCTTTGCGTCCGCCAGCTACCAGGGTTTCACTACTCTGATTGAAATGGACGACGTCACCCATGTCACCGACTTTGAAGGCGGTGTCAGTGACCCCGAAGGCACCGAAGTGAACCAGGTCTATCTCGCCTACACTGCTGGTGCCACCACCTTCAAATACGGCCGTCAGCGCATCCTGTTGGACAACCAGCGCTTTGTCGGCGGCGTCGGCTTCCGTCAGAACGAACAGACCTACGACGGCTTCAGTGCAAGCAATACCAGCTTCGAAAACACTACCCTGTTTGCCGCCCACGTGCACAACGTCAATCGCATCTTCGGTGAAGACAGCCCCGCCGGCGACCACAGCAACGACAGCTACCTGCTGAATGCCAAATACACCGGCTTTTCCGCCGGCGCACTGAGCGGCTATGCCTACCTGCTGGACAACGACGACGCCGCGGCCTTCTCCACCGACACCTACGGCCTGCGTTTTGCCGGCAGCCAGGCCAACATCGGCTACGCGCTGGAGTACGCCACCCAGTCCTCCGCGGCCGATAATCCGGCGGACTACGACGCGGACTATCTGCTGGCCGAAGCAAACGTCAAGCTGGGTCAGTTCACCCTGGCGGGCGGCTATGAGCTGCTCGGTGCGGACGGCACCAACGGCCAGTTCATCACCCCGCTCGCGACCCTGCATATGTTCCAGGGCTGGGCAGACCAGTTCCTCGGCGGCGGCACCGGCAATATTGCCGGCGGTATCGAAGATGCGTACCTGTCGCTGGCCACCAGCCTCGGCGGCGTCAAGTTAGCACTCAATTATCATCAGATCAGCTCAGACGACAGCGGTGTTTCCGGTATGGACAAACTCGGTAGTGAAGCCGGTTTCCTCGTATCCGGTGCGCTCGCGGGCGTGAACCTGAGTATGAAATACAGCGCCTACAGCGCCGACGAATTCAGCGTGGATACGGACAAGCTGTGGCTCACCGCTGAAGCGAAATTCTGATCATCCTCACAGGAACATCAACGCATTTCCGGTTACTCGTTGAGCCCTTGCCCGGCCGCAAGGCCGGGCCTTTTTCAACCGTTATTCTGCCGGACCACACACTGGACAATGCCTGTTTTCCGGCAGCACCAGCGCCCGCCATTCGAGCGTCGCCGCCTCGAACAATTGCAGACGGTTGAGACTGGAAAGCGGCAGGCCGGTAATCAGTTTGATCGCTTCCAGCGCCTGGGCGCTGCCCATCATGCCCAGTGCGGGACCGATCACGCCGACGGTGGAGCAGTTTTCCACTTCCGGCAGATCGCGCTGTTCCGCTGTTGGGGGAAACAGGCAGGCGTAGCAGGGACTGGTTGCGCTGCGGAAATCAAAACTCACCAACTGCCCCGAAAACCCCCGCACGGACGCCATGACTACCGGTACCTTCTGTGCGCGGCATACGCGGTTGATGGTGTGACGGATATTGAGATTGTCGGTGCAGTCCAACACCAGATCGAAAGGCTGCTGCGACAGCAGTGAGGTCAACCAGGCCTCGTCGGCCATGCGGGTGTGGGCGTGCACGCGGATTTCCGGGTTGGCGGCAGTCAGTTGCTGCGCCGCCACCTGCGCCTTTTCCTTGTCCCGGTGGTTGGTCTTGTACAGTACCTGACGCTGGAGGTTGGATATTTCCACCGTGTCTCCGTCCACCAGATGCAGCTCGCCGATACCCGCCGCCGCCAGATACAGCGCGGCTGGACTGCCGAGGCCGCCGAGGCCGACGATCAACACCCGCGCGGCACCGAGCTTCTCCTGCCCCGCCTCGCCAATCTGCGGCAACATGATCTGGCGGCTGTAGCGCTGCAACTGTTTGCGACTCAACACCATCTGACTCCGGCCTTCCCGATTACTCAATAACAGCGCGTAATTGTGCCACAGCCTGCCGGTAGTCGGGGGCCTGGGTGATGGCGGTGACCACCGCGATGCTGCCAACACCGCTCGCGGCCACCTCTGATGCGCGCGGCAGGTTGATGCCACCGATGGCCACCAGCGGATAGTCCGGCAACAGCGCGGCCATGCGCGCGAGCTTGAGCGGCCCCTGCAGCTGTCCGCTCATATCCTTGGTGTTGGTGGCATAGATGGCGCCGATGGCAAGGTAGCTGGGGCGAAACTGCCAGGCGTAAAGCAGCTCGAAAAAACCATGCGTGCTGATGCCGAGTTTCAGCCCCGCGCGCTGAATAGCCCTCAGATCCGCACTCCGTAAATCCTCCTGCCCGAGGTGCACGCCGTAAGCGCCACACGGGATGGCGAGCTGCCAATGGTCGTTGATAAACAAGCGCAGGTTGTAACGGCGACCAATGGCCACGGCGCGCTCGATCTGTGCGCGCAGATCGCTGCCCGGGCTTTTAATGCGCAATTGCAGGGTGCGCACCCCCTCCACCGCCAGCTTCTCAATCCACTCCACGGTATCCACCACCGGATACAGGCCGAGGCGGTTTGAATCCAGCTGCGCGAACTCCGCGGCGAAATTGGCCGCGGCGGATTCGCTGTAAACACCGAATCGCTTGGCGCGCCGACTGCCGACCACCAGCACTTCCGGAAAATCCTTCAGCTCCGTCGGCCAACCGCAGTGCCCCACGGGGCCAGCACCGGTTCCGATATGTTCGCAGTTGCCGAGGCGCAGTCCGCGGCGCACATAGGCGTTGGCCACCACGCAGGCGTCGTTCAGCGGATAGCCCAGCGCCAGCAGCGCGGCGATAGCGGAAGACAGAGTGCAGCCGGTACCGTGGGTGTTGCGGGTGTCGATTCTTTTGCCGATCAGCCAGTCTTCGCAGATGTTCTCATCCGAGCCACGGCATAACAGATCCGCGGTGGTGCCGGGTTCGATCTCAAAGTGGCCACCGGTGACCAGCAGTGAACAGTGATGTTCTCCCCGGACTTTTCGTGCCGCACTCAGGATTTCCATCGCGCTCTCGATCTTGGTACCCGCCAGCCATTCCAGTTCGATACTGTTGGGAGTGAGCAGATCGCACACGGGTAACAACTCGTTCACTACCGCCGCGCCGGTGCTATCTTCCGTCAGCTGCGCGCCACTGGTGGCGACCGCCACTGGGTCATACACAACGGGAATGTTTTCTCCGCTCGCTTTCAATACCCGCAGGAAATTGGCCACCAGTCTGACCTGCGCCGCATTGGCCAGCAGGCCGATCTTGATCGCCGCCGGCTTCAGATCGGCGAGCAGCGCGTCAAGTTGAGATTGCAGCACCTCGTCGGACACGGCGTTGATGGCAGGCACACCGAGGGTGTTCTGGGCGGTATTGGCGGTGATGGCGCTGCAGCCGTGCACGCCGAGGTCGTGCATGGTGAGCAGGTCCGCCTGGATACCGGCTCCGCCACCGGAATCACTGCCGGCAATGGTCCATACGATCGGGCGCGATGGTTGAGTAGTACTCATACCTTTTCTCCGCTACTGACGGTCTGCTGCCAGAACGGCATATCCAGAGTGGGCGTGCTGGGGCTCGCGGTCTGGCGTTTCAGCATCAGTCCCGCATTGCGCGCGGCGCGGCCGGAGGCCACTGCGAGCCGGAACGCCTCGGCCATCAATACCGGATTCTGGGCCTTGGCGATGGCAGTATTCAGCAGCACCGCATCGAAGCCCAATTCCATCGCTTCCGCCGCCTGTGATGGTGCACCGATGCCGGCGTCGATAATCAGCGGCGTATCGGGAAGTCGCTCGCGCAATGTCTGCAGGTTGTATTTGTTCATCAGCCCGCGACCAGTACCGATGGGCGAACCCCAGGGCATCAGCACTTCGCAACCCACATCCAGCAATTTGCGGCATACCACCAGGTCGTCGGTACAGTACGGCAGCACCTTGAAGCCGCGCTTGATCAGTTCCCGCGCGGCGTCAACCAATCCAAATGGATCCGGCTGCAGATTGTAGTCGTCGCCGATCACCTCGAGCTTGAGCAAGTCGGTGCCGAATATTTCTCGACTCATTTCCGCCAGCGCGATCACTTCCTTCGTTGTTTTGCAGCCGGCGGTATTCGGCAGCAGCTGGCAACCGGATTCGCGAATGTAGTCCCACAGCATTTTTCCCTGTTGTTGTTCCGGACTCTGGCGGCGCAGGGACAGGGTGATGATTTCCGACCCGGAGGCGGCGACGGATTCGCGCATGATCGCCGGGGATGGATACAGTGCGGTGCCGACCAACAGGCGACTGCTGAATTCCTTGCCGTAGAGTTTCAGTTTGTCCTGCATCGTTAACCTCCCACCACCGGGGCGACGATATCGAGGCAGTCGCCATCATGGAGTGAGGTTTCGCCATAAGTGGCGCGCGCGACGAAATTGCCGTTCAGGGCGACGGCGAATATTTCGCCGCTGTAGCCGAGTTGTTGCAACACACCGGCAATGGTTTGTTCGCTTTGTTGAACCGTTAGCGATTCACCGTTGACCATTAAATTCATCAGGTCACCTGTTCTGTTTCAGAAATAATTTGATGTATGTGGTTTTCCACCTGTGCGACGAGGGCCGGTGCCAGCAGGAAGCCGTGGCGGTAGAGGCCGTTGACGCGGATCAGGCCGGGTTCGCATTCCACGATGGGTAAATTATCCATGGTGGCTGGGCGGCAGTTGACGCGGGTTTCCAGGATGCGTGCTTCAGCAAACGCGGGGTGGATAGAATAGAGCGCGCTGGAGAGTTCCATGCTGGAACGCAGGGAGATGGGGCTCATATCTTCGCTTTCGATTTCGGTGGCGCCGATGACAAATTGATTGTTGGCTCTGGGTACGGCGTAGAGCTGGTATCTGGGGTGCAGCAGGCGCACGGGGCGGTTGAGTTGCACTTCGCTGGTTTTTACCACCATGACTTCGCCGCGGATGCCACGCAGGCCGTTGATCTGCTGTTTGGCACCTAGACCGCGGGTGTCGATGGTGAGGTCGAATTGTTCGCTGCCGGATTGGGTGTGGATTGTTCCTGG
This sequence comes from Microbulbifer pacificus, assembly GCF_002959965.1. NCBI lineage: Bacteria > Pseudomonadati > Pseudomonadota > Gammaproteobacteria > Cellvibrionales > Microbulbiferaceae > Microbulbifer > Microbulbifer pacificus. The sequence continues at coordinate 510,320 of NZ_PREV01000027.1, read as the reverse complement.
GATGCATTCTACCGGGATGTTTTCCAGCAGACGGACGTTGTTTTGTTTGAGGGCTTTTAGAAGCGCGGGGAGCAGTTTGCGGTTGTCGATGTCGGCTTCGGTGGCGAGCAGTAGTCCCTGGTCGAAGCGGCCGAGTTCGGGTTCGAGGGATTGCAGGGATTGGCCGTCGAGCCACTGGAGTTGGTGACTGTTGTCTTTGCCGAGTTTTGCGGTGAGCTCCTGTTGGAATTGCAGGAGTTCGGTTCGGTCTTGTGGGTGGGCAATGAGGATACTGCCGTTATGGCGGTAGTCGACCTCGATGCCGGTTTGTTGTTGCAGTTGTGCTGTCCATACTGGCCAGTGTTGCAGGCTTTGCAACCCTAGTTGGTAGATGGGAAGTGGGCAGTGGTAGAGCTCGGACAGTGGCGCGATCATTCCTGCGGCGGTGTGGCAGGCACCGGTTGGATTTTCCAGACTACCGGATTCGAAAAGTGATACTTGATGGCCTTTGTTCGAAAGGCGCCAGGCGAGCAGGCGGCCCATCAGGCCGGCGCCTGCAATTCCGATATTTAAATTTCGTTCAATGCTCACGGAAAGCCCTGCTACTCACTCGGAAAGTTCTGGGCGGCACCACTGCCGGGAAGCGTTCACCAGACACGCCGTAAACCCATCCATGGGGGCTCTTCTAAAACATCCCTGTTTTAGAAGGTCTGGTGAACGCTTCCCGGCAGTCGCGCCTTCACGCCAACCTGATTCGTACTTGGCAGGATTTCTCAAGCCTTGTGATAGATCTCTGCGCCCATGTCTTTAAATTTAATCGACATTTCCTCCATTCCCTTTTCCGCCTCCTGCTTCGCGGCATACTCCCTGACATCCTGAGTAATTTTCATCGAGCAGAATTTCGGGCCGCACATGGAGCAGAAGTGGGCGATTTTTCCGGATTCCTTGGGCAGGGTTTCGTCGTGGTAGGCGCGGGCGCGTTCGGGGTCGAGGCCGAGGTTGAACTGGTCTTCCCAGCGGAATTCGAAGCGCGCCTTGGAGAGGGCGTTGTCTCTCATTTGCGCCCTGGGATGCCCCTTGGCCAGGTCGGCGGCGTGGGCGGCGATTTTGTAGGCCATGAGACCTTCTTTTACGTCTTCTTTGTTTGGTAAACCCAGGTGCTCTTTGGGTGTTACATAACAAAGCATGGCACAGCCCATGCTGCCAATCATGGCGGCGCCGATACCGGAGGTGATGTGGTCGTAGCCAGGGGCAATATCGGTGGTCAATGGGCCGAGGGTATAAAAGGGCGCGCCGTGACAGTGCTTCAGCTGTTCATCCATGTTCTCTTTGATTTTGTGCATGGGCACGTGGCCGGGGCCTTCGATCATGGTCTGGACGTCGTGTTTCCACGCGATTTCAGTGAGCTCGCCCAAGGTGCGCAGTTCGCCGAACTGGGCTTCGTCGTTGGCGTCGGCGATGCAGCCGGGGCGCAGGCCATCACCCAGTGAGAAGCTGACGTCGTAGGCTTTGAGGATTTCACAGATGTCCTCGAAGTGGGTGTAGAGGAAGTTTTCCTTGTGATGAGCGAGGCACCATTTGGCCATGATGGAGCCACCGCGGGAGACGATACCGGTGACGCGCTTGGCGGTGAGTGGTACGTAGCGCAGCAGTACACCGGCGTGGATGGTGAAGTAGTCGACGCCCTGCTCGGCCTGCTCGATCAGGGTATCACGGAAGACTTCCCAGTTGAGGTTCTCGGCGATGCCGTCAACTTTTTCCAGTGCCTGGTAAATCGGTACGGTACCGATGGGAACCGGGCTGTTGCGCAGAATCCATTCGCGGGTTTCGTGGATGTTCTGGCCGGTGGAGAGGTCCATGACGGTGTCACCACCCCATTTGATGGACCACACGAGCTTTTCCACTTCTTCTTCGATGGAAGAGGTAATCGCGGAGTTACCGATGTTGGAATTCACTTTACACAGGAAGTTGCGGCCGATAATCATCGGTTCCAGTTCTGTGTGGTTGATGTTCGCGGGGATGATGGCGCGCCCTTCGGCAACTTCGCGACGGACGAATTCCGGGGTGATTTGCGGTGGAATGTAGATGCCTTCGCGTGCCTTTACAAAATCCGCTTCCGTCAGTTGTTCGGCAAGTCTTGCGCGGCCCATGTTCTCGCGGATGGCGATAAACTCCATTTCCGGAGTAATGATGCCCTGGCGGGCGTAGTGCATCTGGGTGACGTTTTTTCCTGACTTGGCTCTGCGCGGCGCGGGCAGATTGTCGAAGCGGATATGGTCGAGGCCCTGGTCGGCCATACGTTGCTGACTGTAGGCGGCCTGGCGGGAGTCGAGTATTTCGGTATCGCCGCGGGCTTCGATCCACTTCTGGCGCAGTTTGGGCAGGCCTTCGCGGACGTTGGGTTTGTAGTCTGGATCGGAGTATGGGCCGGCGGTGTCGTAGACCTGTAGGGGTGCGTTGGGTTCGAACACGGGATTGCTTTCGTCGCCGCCGACGAGACTTTGTCCGAGGCAGATTTCACGAACGCCTACATTAACGCCCTCGATTTCCCCTTGCAGGTAGACTTTGCGGGAGTTGGGGAATTGTTGGGCGGTCAGGTTTTCCAGGAATTCTTTGGCGCTTTCCTGTTGGGCTGCGCGTGTGCTTTTACTGGTTTTGTTGACGCTGTTATCGGTTTTTGGTTCGGCGACTTGAGACATGCTGACCCCTTGCGTGATGTATCCATGTGTGGATTGCCGGGGGTGCAGTGAGTGAGCGGTTTTCGGGTGCGCGGGTAAAAAATGGCGCCCGAAAATAAGCGAATTCAGATCTTGTTCCCTACGCGGGGGTTACCCCGATCAGGTTCAACGGATCTCGCTACTGCGATCTCAGCCCGAAGGCACTCCGACAAGTTGGGTCGGAGTATAGGGGATATTGGTTGGGATCGCCAAGTTTGTGTTTTTAGTGGCTTTGAAGCTGGACTGGTGGCGGGCCTGCCACCGGGTATGGGTTCGCAAGACACGCCGTAAACCCATCCATGGGGGCTCTTCCGCGAGGTCCCTCTCGCGGAAGGTCTTGCGAACCCATACCCGCCGCCAGTCCCTTCTCATCGAGTAGTGCGTTTCAAACGAAATCAAATTACCAGTGTTTTCTGGTAGCTCATTTCGCGAATGGCGTAGCGCACGCCCTCTCGCCCTACTCCGCTTTCCTTTACGCCGCCGAACGGGAAATGCTCTGCGCGGAATCCGGGGCCGTCGTTGACGGCGAGCAGGCCCACATCCAGCTGGTTGTACAGGCGTTTGGCCAGTGCGAGGTTCTGGGTGAATACGCCAGCCTGCAGGCCGAATGGTGAGCTATTGATCAGGGAAATCAGTTCGGATTCATCGTCGAATTTACGCAGCGGGACGACGGGGCCGAAGGTTTCTTCTGCAACCAGTTCGGCGTCGTCGGGGACATTGCTCAGAATAGTTGGCCAGAGGATGTTGCCTTCACGCCTGTGGCCGAACAGGACGTTTGCACCGGCATTTACGGCAGATTCGATACGTGCTTCCACTTCATCGGCGGCGGCGGTGTGGATGAGGGGGCCGATGAAGGTATTGTCTTCGGCGGGATCGCCAACCTTCAATTTGGCGGTGGCGGTGACGAGTTTTTCGGCGAAGGCGTCGAAGACGTCACTGTGTACGAACAGGCGCTTGGCGGCGGTGCAGCGTTGGCCCGCGGTGGCGAAGCGTTGGTTGATGATGGCACTTACCGCGGCATTGAGGTCGGCGTCGGGCATGACGATCAGCGGGTCATTACCACCGAGTTCGAACAGCATTTTCTTGTAACCGGCATTGTCGGCAATGGCGTTGGCGGCGGCGGTGCCGCCGGTGAAGTTGATGGCCTGGATTTGCGGATGTTTTACCGCATAGCTGGTGGCTTCGATATTCGGGATCAGCATTTGCAGCACAGACTTGTGTATGCCCGCGGCGTAACAGAGTTCCACCAGCAGTTCTGCGGAGCGTTTGTTCTGCGGGCCCGGTTTGAACAGGATGGTGTTGCCGGCGGCGAACGCGGGGCCGATTTTGTGCATGGCGATGTTGATGGGGAAATTGAACGGCGTGATGCACAGTACCGTGCCGAGCGGCTTCCACAGTACCACGCCGATTTTTTCGCGCATGGGAGGGAAGGCATCGGAGTCCAGTGCTTCGCCGTTGATATTGCGCGCTTCCATGGCGCTCGACAGTGCGGTGTTGTAGGCGCGGTCGATTTCCACGCGGCTGTCGCTGATGGTTTTTCCGGTTTCCTCGGTGATGGCGCGGGCCAGGTCTTCCTTGCGTTCCAGCAGAAGTTGCGCGAGTTTCAGCAGGATATTGGAGCGTTCGAACGCAGGCGTAGCCAGCTGGATATTACGGCCGGCGACCAGAGTATCGATGGCTTCAGCAACCTGCTCTCTGGTATGGAAATCGTAAGCTTCTATCACTTCGCCGTTGTACGGATTGATGATCTGGTAGTCGGCCATGGAAACACCTGTAATTTTTATACGGCAAATAACTGGTAAACGATACGCGCTCCGGCAACCAGCAGGGCAGCGCGCATGAGATTGAAAAACAGTTCGCTGTTGATCCGGTTCAGCAGTGCTATCCCGATACGGGTGCCGATAACCGCCGCGACGGTGAGTAGCAGGATCAGCCCCAGATGATCGGAGAAGGCAAAGCCGAGGTAGATAAAAGCGGGCACCTTGAGTGCATGGCACCAGGCCTGCATGACGGACTTGTTCGCGACGATTTCCTTTGGCGTCATGTCCTTGCGTACGAAGAACGCGGCCAGCAATGGATCTACCGCACCCGCGATAATTCCGAGCGTACCGGTGGCAATACCGACCCAGAAAAAATTCCGCGGTTTGAGGCGGATTTCCGGCAATTTTTTCGGTTTGAAGACGGTGTAGAAAATCAGCGCCGCGAGCAGTATCAGCGGCAGTTGTTGCCAGTCGAGATTGGCAAGCCCGAGGGTCATGGCGGCGGAGCCCAGGGTACAGCCAATAAAAAACGGTATGCACTGATCCCAGCGGATATGCTCACGCACGTAAACCACACGTGCGAGGTTGTTGAGCAACTGCACGGCACCGTGGATCGGTACCAGCATGCGCAGCGGAATGGCGACATTGAGGGCGGCGAACATCAGAATGCCCCCCGCCCCGCCAGTTACCGCGGAGATAAAGGCGCTGACAACACACACCAGTAGCAGCACCGCCAGCATCAGACCGGACGTCTGGCCGGGCAACAGACTGAACAGCTCTCCCAGTTCCGCCAAGGCAGACCTCGTCTTGTATCGTTATGGATTGGTTAGTTCCGCCGCAGCGACCGGGCACTGGTCGAATTTTCAGCGGTGGCCAGTCTAACCTCAGGACAGCCTCAAACCCAGTAGTCACGGGCCTATAACTGGTTATTTACGGACTTACGAATATGAGGGTGGCGGACCGTGGCGCCCACCGAACCCGCATACCATGCGACTCCGGAGGCGCCATTGGCAATAGACGATGAACAATTACAGAGAGCGTAAAAAGGCGATCAGCTCGGCGCGCTGTGCGGCATCCAAGGCGCGATACCCGGTCTGGCTGGCTGCCGCTTCTCCGCCGTGCCACAGGATCGCCTCCTCGATGGAGCGCGCGCGGCCATCGTGTAGCAGACTGCTGTGGCCACTGACCGCTTCCAGCATACCCAGCCCCCAGAGCGGAGCCGTGCGCCACTCCCGGTTCAGCGCCGGGGATGCCGTCAGGTTGTCCGCCAGCTCGTCGCCCATGTCGTGCAGCAGCAAATCCGTATAAGGGCGAATGGTGTTGCCGCGCAGTTCGGCGAGATCGTGACGGTGCCCGGTTTCCATGGATGGCCGATGGCAGGATGCGCAGCCCAGGTTGTGGAAGTGCTGCTCACCGGCAATCACCGCGGGCAGGCTGACCTCATCCGGGCGGCGTGAGGGTGCGCCCAGCGCCTGCAGGTACACCACCAGTTCGTCCAGGCGCTGGTCACTCAGTTCGGTGCCCTGCCCAGAGTTTTGCCGGCAGGCGAGTTGCTGGTCGCCGCAGGCGGGGTTCGGCAGCACCGATGTGGTAACACCAATGTCGGTGCTGAGTGCCTCGGCGGCGAAGTCCCGCAGGCTGGAAGACGTGGCTTTCCAGCCAAAACGACCGATTTGCCGCTCCCCCGCGGATGCAGAATCCACAATGTTCGCGCGCCCCGATATTCCATCGCCATTGCTGTCATCCGGGTCGTGCCACGCCAGGAGGACACTCTCCGGCACCGCCTCCAGCAGGCCGAGGCCGGTAATATTCTGCGGCATACGCGGTGAAATAAATGGCGTGCTACCGCCGGCAGTGTCATGCCGGTTGACGGTGTAGTGCGGCGCTTGCAGCGAGAAGGACGTGCCATCATTGAACGTGCCATTTTCTTCGGTGTAACTCACCACCACCGTCGCCTCGGCGGGAATCGCAGCGTTCAGAGACGTACCCTGCAACACACGGCCGTAGTACCGGTGCGCCTCCGGCTGTCCCAGCTCATCGAAATAGCCACTGCCCACTTTGGTCACCAGCGTATCCAGCGGCTGGTTGTTCTCGGGCGCCAGGCCGCGTCCATTATTGATATGGCAGCCGAAACAGGAATTTTTCACCAACAGACCACTGGCGGTGTTGGCCAGCTCAGGAAAATCCGGGTTACCTGCCTCCTCGTGAACGCCTGTATCAAAACGCGTATGGAATACCCGACGCCCCTGCATAAACGTGTTGTGGGTTGCCCACTGTGTATTCAGCCCTTCGCGCATGAAGGTTGTCCAATCGGCAACGCCACTGCCCACCACATAGTTGTCGTAAACATCGATGCCATCGAGAATGGGGTACGTCACCACCTCGCCAATGGGGTTGTCTTTCTGAGTCCACTTGCCGTTAGCCGCCGCTTTGTAGGTTACGGTATTGTCGGCGTTGACTGAGATCACTTCCGCGGCGGGCACCGCATCGCCGGCACGAACATAGGGTGCCGATGCACGACCACCACTGCGCAGCTGCGCGTCCAGTACTTCGTCGCTCACGATAAACAAGCCCGGCTGACCGAGCTTTATTCGGTAGGTATCGGTGTAATACACCGCTTGCCCGCGGACGTTCGGGTCGCTCTCAAAGCGCCCCAGGAACTGCTGCAGTTCAAACTCCATCCACTCACCCACGCGCATCACGCCGTCATCGCCGTTGTGAGCATCCCGCTGGATGCGGCAAACCCAGCGCTCGCCGGTGCCGTCCATCGCCGCTTGCTGGAGTTTTTCATCCATCCCCGCATTGTTATTGAAATCCGCACGCCACTCGTTGCTGTAAGACGAACGACAGCCCGGTGGAACATAGTTTGCGTACTCCGGGTGATAGAAAATCTCCAGCAGATTTTCTCCGGCTGGCGTGTGGTCGTGGATCTCAATTTCGAACGTGCGGTGTTCAAAGTAATGGGTGGGGAAGGTATAGAAAATATCTTCCGACTCATGCCGCGAGCGGGCGCGCCCGGAAGCGATAGTCACAACGGTGCCATCGGATTCCACGTACCATTCCTGCGAACTTTCCGGCGTGTAGACCGTATCGAACAGAGTGCCGTAGCTGAGGTTTGAAAAATCCGGGGGTGGAAGATCCGCGGGTATATCGACATCCGGTGGCGGCTCGACATCCGTGCCGTCGGCAAAAATCCGGAACTCCCAAATCGAATAACCCCAGGCATTACCCGCACTGCGCTCGGTGCCATACATCCGCACATGCCGGTAATTGCCACTGATATTCAATGAATCGCTACGTGTACCAAACTGGCCACCGGTAAAGGTCTGCAGCGTATTCCAGTTGACGCCATCCACCGACCCCTGCAGTTCGTAACGCCCCGCGTTAGCCGCCTCCCAATCAATAACCACACGGGAAAGCTCATAGTCTGAACCCAGGTCCACCGCCAGCCACGAGGGATCGACACCGTGATCGCTCTCCCAGCGTGTACCGCTGTTACCATCGGTCGCCAGCGATCCATCACCAGAACTGGCGCTGGCGTTCCCCTGTAAAGCCACGTTGTCACCCGACGTCGGCGGCTCATCAATAATCACCGAACCCTGCACATCCATTTCCCAGATCGAATAACCCCAGATGTTTTCCGCAGGCCGTTGTAAAGCATTCAGACGCACATAGCGGTAATTGCCGGACAGGGGAAGTACATCCGTTCGGTTACCGAAGGCACCACCACTATGGCTCATGATCTGTGTCCAGTTCACACCGTTTGTACTGCCTTCGATCAGGTAGTCTGAAGCATTTGCAGCCTCCCAGTGAATAGTGACGCTCTCCAATTGGTAGGTATCTTCCAGATCCACGACCAGAGTGCCGGGGTCTACCTGATGCGCACTTTCCCAGCGCGTATTCTGGTTGCCATCAACTGCAAACGACGCGGGCTGTATCTCACTACTCGCCGACACCGGTTTTCCAATGGAGAGATTTTCCGCGGCCAGAACCGGCCATGAAAATACAGAGAGAAGCGAAGCAACGGCCACGAGCCGCCCCGCGATGCCACCCTGTGGGTGTCGCGTAGTTTTGATTTTCCTCATCATGCAATTCCTGTTTATCGCTGATTATTTTTCTATTTCATTTTTTCCGGAAACTAAGAACATCCGGGGAAACGGCAGGATTAAAGTAAGGTGCTTTGACGAGGAAATGGCCTCCCACCTTTCAAGCAGTGGAAATCGGGAGGGAAATAAAAAATCAGGCGACAGGTTCGGAATTGCCGCACGCGATGAAGAGGAAACCCAGGTCAGGGAATTGGATTCACTTCATCCAAAAAAGAAAGTGGGATAGAAAAATACAGATGAGAAAGATGTAGAAACTGCACTTATCCAGCCTGCAGCTACGAAGCCAGAAAATACAAAGCGAAGGGCAAGTGCCGGGGACCGGTTTTCAGGAGCGTCGCAAACAGGGCCGAATGCGCCGCGTTGAAGCGGCCGGGTACTTTGCGCCGCAGCGCCCAGGGATGGGTTGAAGAGAGGCGCCTAGCTCGGTCCTGAAAACCCGTCCCCGGCAATTGACCGCCACCGGACCGGCTTCAGAACCACTACAAAGCAAAGGATCAGACAGCGACGTTACCGTAGCTCATCAACCGCTGGTAACGTTTCTCAAGAAGCTCGTCAATCGGAATCGCCGTCAACTTATCCAATTGAACAGACAGGCGATCACGCAGACGCTCCGCCATCAGGTCCGGATCGCGATGCGCACCGCCGAGAGGCTCGGCGATGGTCTCATCCACAATCCCCAACTCCTCCAGCACCCCGGACGTTACCCCCATGGCCTCCGCCGCCAGCGGCGCCTTCTCCACGGTCTTCCAGATAATGTTCGCGCAACCTTCCGGAGAAATCACAAAGTAAGTGGAGTACTGCAGCATGTTCAGCTGGTCGCCCACACCAATCGCCAGCGCACCACCGGAAGAGCCCTCACCGATTACCGTACAGATGATCGGCGTACGCAGACGCGACATTACCGCCAGGTTTTTCGCAATCGCCTCCGAAATACCACGCTCCTCGCTGTCGATACCCGGATAGGCCCCGGGAGTGTCGATCAGCGTCAGCACCGGCAGCTTGAAGCGCTCGGCCATCTCCATCACACGCAGTGCCTTGCGGTAACCCTCCGGCTTCGGCATACCAAAGTTGCGCTTTACCTTCTCGTTGACGGTACGCCCCTTCTCCTCACCAATCACCGCCACCGGGCGGCCCTCAAGGCGCGCGATACCGGAAATGATTGCCTTGTCATCGCCGAAGTGACGATCGCCATGCAGCTCATCCCAGTCGGTGAAAATGCGCTCGATATAGTCTTTGGCATAAGGGCGCTGCGGGTGCCGCGCTACCTGCACAACCTGCCATGGCGACAGGCTGGAATAGATGGATTCGGTGAGCTTCTCGCTCTTCTCCCGCAGGCGGGTGATCTCTTCAGCGATGTTGAGCTCGTTGTCGTCGCCCACATGCTGAAGTTCCTTGATCTTGCTTTCCAGTTCCGCAATCGGCTGTTCAAACTCGAGAAAACTGAACTTCATTTAATTCGCGCCTTGATAATCCTGTGGGCCTGCCAAATGTTGGAAAATGCGACCAAATCACCCCGATCAGTCGCAAACAGACCCCGTCCACTGAAAATGGCGGCTAGCTTACCGGGATAGGACCACTCAGTCGAGTGCAGGGGTCACTCAATGCCGTTGAGTGTAGTTGAGCTGCACTCTCTCGCGACCAACCACCTCCCGCAGGGACTGGATCAGCTGATCGTTTGGCTCGACTTTCCACTCATCCGCGAGGCGGAAGGTGCCGCGCGCGTCGCTGCGCTCCACTTCCACCAGAATCGGACAGCTGCCCCCGATATAGGGCCGCAGACAGGCGCTCAGGCGCTGCCCCATTTTCGGCAGCGCCTGAGCGCTGTCGATCTTGAGCGTCACACCGATGACGCTGCCGCTGCGCAGGTCGTCAAGCGTGGACACACTGTTCACGCTCATCTTCAGACCGCCGCTGTAATCATCGTGGGAGATGGAACCCTCCAGCACCAGCAGCGAATCCTTCACCAGCTTTTCCCGGTGTTGTCCGAACGCCTCACTGAACACCGCCGCCTCAATCCGCGCGCTGCGGTCGTCCAGGGTGACAATCGCCATGGAATCGCCCCGCTTGGTCTTCATCACCCGCATGCCCACCACAAGGCCGGCCACCTTCTGGTTCTCGCGCCCCGGTTTCAGGTCCGCGATACGCGCCTGAACCAGATGCTTGAGCTCCTCCTCGTATTCATCGATGGGATGGCCGGTTAGGTACAAGCCGAGCGTGTTCTTCTCCCCTTCCAAACGCTCGCGAATACTCCAGGGGCGTGCGTTGCGGAAATCCTGGTACACATCGCCGTCGGATGCGCTGCGCACTACCTCGCCGAACAGGTCCATCATGCCCGCGCTGTCGTTTTTGCTCTGCTGTTCCGCGGATTTCACCGCTTCATCCAGTGCCTCGAACAAAACTGCGCGGGAATAATCGAGACCATCGGCACCGGTGGTATCCGGACCAATACTGTCCAGCGCGCCGGAGCGCACCAGGGCTTCCAGCGCCCGCTTGTTCACCTTGCGCGGGTCGATACGCGAACAGAAGTCGAACAAATCCTTGAAGGGCCCGTTTTTCTTCCGCTCGCTGATGATGTTATCGATCGGTCCTTCACCCAGCCCCTTGATGGCACCGAGACCGTAAATGATGCGGTTGTTGCCACCTTCGGAGACAGGAACAGAGAACTGATAGTTGCCGAGGTTTACATCCGGCGGCACCAGGTCGAGCTTCATCGCCCGGCATTCTTCGATGAACGTCACCACCTTGTCGGTCTTGTCCATGTCCGAGGACATGGTGGCCGCCATAAACTGCGCCGGGTAGTGCGCCTTCAGCCACGCCGTCTGGTAAGACACCAGTGCGTAGGCGGCGGAGTGGGATTTGTTGAAGCCGTAACCGGCGAATTTCTCCACCAGGTCGAAGATCTTCATCGCCAGTTCGGGATCGACACCCTCTGACTTCGCACCCTCCTCGAAGGTACTGCGCTGCTTCGCCATCTCCTCGGGCTTTTTCTTACCCATGGCCCGGCGCAGCATGTCCGCACCGCCGAGGGTGTAGCCCGCGAGCTCCTGGGCGATCTGCATTACCTGTTCCTGGTAAACGATAACGCCGTAAGTGGGTTCGAGAATCGGTTTCAGTTTCTCGTGCTGGTACTTCGCATCCGGATAGGCCACCTGCGCGCGGCCGTGCTTCCGGTTGATGAAGTCGTCCACCATCCCCGACTGCAGCGGACCCGGGCGGAACAGCGCCACCAGGGCAATCATGTCTTCGAGGTTGTCCGGCTGCAGGCGCTTGATCAGATCCTTCATACCGCGGGATTCCAGCTGGAATACCGCGGTAGTCTCGGCGCGCTTGATCAGCTTGAACGTCTTGTCGTCGTCCAGCGGCAGCGTCTCGATCACGAGCGGCTCCAACCCTTCGTGCGCGCGCTGTTCATCCACCATGGCCTTGGCCCAGTCAATGATGGTGAGCGTGCGCAGCCCCAGGAAGTCGAACTTCACCAGGCCCGCGTCTTCCACGTCGTTCTTGTCGAACTGGGTTACCAGGCCGGCGCCGGTCTCGTCACAATAGAGCGGCGCAAAATCCGTGAGTTTGGTGGGGGCGATCACCACACCACCGGCGTGTTTGCCGACGTTACGCGCCACCCCTTCGAGCTGCAGCGCCATCTCCCAGATTTCCTGGGCTTCTTCGTCGTTCTCCAGAAACTCGCGCAGTACTTCTTCCTGTTCGAACGCCTTCTGCAGGGTCATGCCCACATCGGCGGGAATCATTTTCGAGAGTTTGTCGGCAAGGCCGTAGGACTTGCCCTGTACCCGCGCCACATCGCGCACCACCGCCTTCGCCGCCATGGTGCCGAAGGTGATGATCTGGCTCACCGCGTTGCGGCCGTAGTTCTCGGCCACATAGTTGATCACCCGGTCGCGCTTCTCCATGCAGAAGTCCACGTCGAAGTCGGGCATGGATACCCGTTCCGGGTTCAGGAAACGTTCGAACAGCAGGTCGTACTGCAGCGGATCGAGATCGGTAATTTTCTGCGAGTAGGCAATCAGCGAGCCGGCACCGGAACCCCGCCCCGGGCCGACCGGAATATTGTGATCCTTGGCCCACTGGATAAAGTCCATCACGATCAGGAAGTAGCCGGGGAAACCCATCTGGATAACGATATCCAGCTCGAAGCGCAGACGGTCTTCGTAGACTTTCTTGCGCGCTTCGTAGTCCGGCGCGGACTTGTCCAGAATGGTTTCGAGGCGTTCGTAGAGCCCGTCGAAGGAGACCTTTTCGAAAAATTCGTTTTCGGTCATGCCTTCCGGAATCGGGAACTGCGGCAGGAAGTACTTGCCGAGCTGGATCGGCGCGGAACAGCGGCGCGCGATTTCCACGGTGTTTTCCAGCGCTTCCGGCAGATCCTTGAACAGCTCGCACATTTCTTCCGGAGAGCGCAGATACTGCTCCCGGGAATAACGCCGTTCACGGCGCGGGTCATCGAGGGTACGCCCCTCGCGAATACACACCCGCACCTCGTGGGCTTCGAACTCGCTGTCTTCCAGAAAGCGTACGTCGTTGGTCGCCACCACCGGCAGGTTCAAGTGCCCCGCGAGCTTCACCGCTGCATGCAGATACTCTTCCTCACCCGGCCTGCCGGTGCGCTGCAGCTCCAGGTAATAACGTCCCGGAAAAATCCTCGCCCACTCACTCGCCAGCGCCTCTGCCTGCGCATTGCGCCCGGCAACCAGTGCGCGGCCCACATCGCCGTACTTGGCACCGGAGAGCATCAGCACCCCTTCTGCGTACTCCTTCACCCACTCACGCTGGATATAAGCGTGCCCGTGGTACTGTCCTTCCATCCAGGCGCGGGAAATCAGCTCGGTGATATTGCGGTAACCGGTGGTGTTCAGCGCGTACAGCGTCAACAGCGTCGGCTGCTCCTCACCACCCTCTTTCAACCAGAAATCCGCACCGGTGATGGGCTTGATCCCGGCACCGAGACAGGCCTTGTAAAACTTCACCTGTGCGTAGAAGTTGGTCTGATCCGTGATCGCCGCCGCGGGCATTTCCAGCTCGGCCAGACGACCAATCAACGGCTTGATACGCACCAGGCCGTCGATCAGGGAATATTCGGAGTGGATTCTTAAATGTACGAAGGGTTGGGTCATTCTCTATCGTTCTTTTCTGGCCCGGAGGTCTATTTAAGAGTTCTGATCCGGGAACGCGGCGCTAGGCGGTGCACCCTTCCGGGACACGCTGTGAATACGTCCCTGTAGCTCTCCGCCGACATCCATGTCGTCGAAGGTCCCGGAAGGGCGCACCACCCATCGCCGCTATGTACAATTCTGAAAATTAAATACTTTGTAAGCGTTTGTACGCGCTAATGGAGAGCGGGTGCAGCACTCAAAATTCTGACCAGGCGCAAAACGTTATGCGAAGGCGGAGCACCGGGTGCGGGTTTTCAGGAGCGTCGCAAACAGGGCCGAAGGCGCCGCGTTGAAGCGGCCGGGATGTTGCCGACGCAGCGTACAGGGACGTATTTAAGGGGGGCGCCTAGCTCGGTCCTGAAAACCCGCACCCGGTGATCCGCCGCCACAACACGAAACCAAAACCCCAGCCCAAATTCACTACAAAACGTCAGTCAGACCACCAAACCCGGCGCATCTGCACAGCCCGCTCATGGCATTTACCCAATACCTGCTTTTTCTCAGAGTTAGACATCCGCCCCCACTGACTGATCTCAGTTCCGGAGCGAAAACACCCCTCACAGATATCCTCGCGATTCAACGCGCAAACCGACACACAGGGCGACTTCACCGGAAACTCAAATTCCGGCTCCGGCTCTTTATCTTTCAGCCGACTCCAATCGCTCTCAGTCATTGCTCTCGTTACCGTTTACCGCATCAACCGGCACCAGCTCATCCGCAAACCGCGCACCGTTCGCCACATAGATCTCGCTGCTCGCCTTCAGCAGCTCAAACATCGATTCATCCAACGTTTTCACTACCTTGCCCGGGCTACCCAGCACCAGCGAAAAATCCGGAATATCCGCATTCTCCGTCACCAGCGCATTCGCCCCTATGATGCAGCAGCGGCCAATCCTGGCGCCGTTCAGCACCACCGAATTCATCCCGATCAGTGAATACTCTCCGATCTGACAGCCGTGCAGCGTCACCTTGTGTCCCACCGTCACCCCGGCGCCCACCGTTAGCGGGACTCCCGGGTCCGTGTGCAGCACCGAGCCATCCTGGATATTCGCCCGCTCGCCGATCGTGATCAGATCATTATCCCCGCGGATCACCGCGTTGAACCACACCGAACTGTGGGACTCCATCAGCACATTGCCGATAACCCGGGCACCCGGCGCAATATAGTGCCCCTCGCCCTCAAGCCTTGGCTGTTTATCGCCCAATCGATACAACATCCGGCCTCCGGTCATCGTCTGGTGGTGGTAGATCATGGCAGTGAAAATCAGCCCGGCATTATCCCGCCCAAGGCTACCGATTGCCACCCCGACCGACTGGACACCTCAACCGATCAAGGCCCCTTCAAGCACCAGCAGACGCGCCTTCATCTCCAGCCCACCCGCATAACCTGTGAGAGTTCCGTCGGAGCCGATCACCCGGTGGCAGGGAACCACCACAGACAGCGGGTTGGCTCCGTTGGCCCGCGCCACCGCCCGCACCGCCTTGGGATTGCCGATGGCCTCCGCCAATTGCCGGTAGTTGCGGGTCTCACCGTAGGGAATGGCGCAGAGCGCCCGCCATACAGACTGCTGAAAGGGAGTGCCGGTGGCCGCCAGAGGGAGATCAAACGCCTTGAGCGCACCGCTGAAATAGGCCTGCAGCTGCGCCGCCGCCTGATCGGTAAATGCCGTCGCCCCCCGCCGCCACTCCCTCCTGACCGGAAGTGGGCGCTTACCCGTTTGCAGGTCGATACCCACCAACCCGGTTTCGCTGGCGGCAATGCCTAACTCACCGAAGGCGCTGGGGTAGATTTCGTAACTGATCATTTTTTACCTCCCTTCGGAGAATGCAACTTGAGGGATTGCCACAGCAGCAGCGCCGCATAGGCCCGCCAAGGGCGCCAGGATTCGGCACGGGCGAGGGCCTGCTTCGGGGTCGCTTTCTGCTGCTCGTCTCCGAGCGCAATCAGAATGCCCAGGTCGGATGCGGGAAAGGCATCCGGCATGGAGAGACCACGCATCGCGGTGTAATGGGCCGTCCAGTCGCCGATGCCGGGCAAAGCCGTCATCTGCGCGCAGAAGCTGTCCAGGTCCGGTGCATCGAAGTCGATTTCCCCGTTCAATGTCGCGGCAACGAAATGCCGGAGCGTATTGGCGCGGGTGCGAGTCACGCCGATATCGGAGAAGTCCGCCCCGCGCAGCTGCTCCGCAGTGGGGAACAGCAGCAGGCTTTCACCACCCGGTCCGGCGAACGATTCGCCATAGCGACTTGCCACGCGCCCGGCGATGGTGGTGGCTGCCGCCACGGAAATCTGCTGACCAAGAATCGCGCGCAAAGTGTATTCAAACGGGTCCCAGGCACCGGGCAGACGCACGCCGGGGTTTCGTTGCAGTACGTTCTGTAGCAAGGGGTCTGGCTGCAGGTGACTGCGGATTGCCTCGCTGTCCGCATCCAGGTCAAACAGCCGTCGCAGCTTTTCCCGCAGCGGATACAGCACCGCGCCACAGCCTTCGCCATAGACGCTCACCCGCAACCGACCTTTCTCCGGCTCGTGGGCCACCCGCAATACACCCCGTTGGCCGAGCAGTTCAAAACTGCGCTGATACATCCCCTGCTGCGGATTCTCTCCCGCAACCACCTGCTCTACGCCGGGCAATGCGCGCGCGGCAAAAAATTCCAGCAGGGCGGGCCAGTCAAACGGCGGTCGGTAACTCAGGGTGATCTGCACGGGAGCAACACTGGAATTCCCGGATTTGGCGTCCGCGGTCGAGTTCTCCCGGCGAACTTCCGACGGCGTGCGCTGGTAGATGTCTTTGAAGACGCCATTGAAACGACGCAGGCTGTTGAAGCCCGCAGCATACGCGATATCACCAATGGGAAGATTTGTGTCCCGCAACAGGCTGAAGGCAAACAGCGCGCGCTCGGTCTGCCAGACCTGCAGCGGGCTGAGGCCGATATGCTCTGCGAACAGTTTGCGCAGATAGCGGCTGGTGATACCGAGCCGCTCGGCGAGTTGTTCAATCGACTGGGCCTCGCGCTCCCTACGCATCAGGTTCAGGGCACGCTGGACGGTGGTGGAAACAAGTCCCCAGGCGGGACTCCCGGGTGCGGCGTCGGGGCGGCAACGCAGACAGGGTCGATAGCCGGCTGCAGCGGCTTCTGCGGCGGTGCCGAAGTACTCTACATTGCGTTCCAGCGGCGGGCGGGCGGGGCAGATGGGCCGACAGAAGATACCCGTGGTCTTCACCGCGGTATAGAAACGTCCGTCGAAACGTTTGTCTCGGGCAAGTCGGGCACTGTGGCAGATATCCGGGTCTGGTTTCACTACTGGTCCGCTGGTTAAGTTCACGGTTACCAGTGTATGGCGGGGCGCACGTCCGGGCTAGTCAGATTCGGAACTCACTGTTTACGGCGGCTCAAGAGAGCCCGCCGCTTCCTGTTCTGGCGAAAAGCACCGGGTATGGGTTGAAAGGGGGCGCCTAGCCCGGATTCAGACACCGATACCCGTTGCTCGGTCGCCACCTCACCAAACACAGAGCACAACAAAAAAAACACAACGCCGGAAACAAAGAAGCGGGCACAAGGCCCGCTTCAAATCCCGAGAAATCAAAAAAATCACTTTATCCCAAGCACTTCCTTGCCCTGAATAAAGGTGACGTCCACCGGAATATCCGCTTCCGCCAGGCGATCGAGGTCGGCCTGCAGTTCAGGACTGATCACGCCCATGCCATCCAGCAGCTCCACAGCCTTCGCATAATTGCCATCGCCCTGCACCGTCAGGATCAGGTTGGAGAGTTTGGTCATGGCCGCCTGCATTTTTTCGAAATCCACACGATATTCACCGGTGGCTTCATCGCGCGTAAAGGCACCTTCATTTTTGAAGAAATTGAAGCGCATCATGTTCGCCTTGCCGTGGGCACTGGCGGCACCGAAGCGAACGCTGCGGAAGATACCGGCGAGGAAGGTAACGTAATTGTCCATCAACTCGCCTTCTTCCAGTTCACCTTTTTCGTGCAGCTTGGTGATCATGTACAGGCCGAGAATATCCGCCTTGCCCTCCTCCAGCGCGGAAGAAGTTTCCTTCAACGCCTGACGGACATTCGCACCGTCGGTGACCGTCTTCTTGATACCGAGGCCGTGCGCCACTTCGTGGAACATGGTGTTGGCAAAGAACGCATCGAAGGTGATGTGTTTGCGCTGGTCTTCCGCAATCAGCTCTGCGCTGATCGGCACCATGATCTGGTCGAACTTCGCGCGCATGGCGTTTTTCAGCTGCAGACGGCGGGTACCCTTCTTCAGCTGCACCTCTTCATCGTTCGGCAGGTTGATGGCGATGGTCTTGGAGCCGGCATTGCTGTGCCCCGCGTAGTACAGCACATCATAGGCATTTAGGTCGGAATCGGTTCCGGGAGTCTCCGCCTTGTACTTGTCCTCCACCGGCAGACCGCGCTGTAGCTCCGGCAGGAAAGCGGCAAATTTGGCCAGTTTTTCGCTCCACGCCATATCTTTCAGCAGTACATAGGACTCGTACGCCGTGCGATAGGCGAACAGCTGATCTTCGTAGTTTTCGATCGGACCAATCACCACATCAATGCGATTGTTCTTCATGTCCATCCACGCCATGTCGCTGTCGCGGAACTGGTCACTGGTCAGGGCATCCGCGCGGAGTTTCAGATAGCTGGCAAACTCGGCGTCCTCAGCAAGCTCAGATGCTTCGCGCAGCAGCGTCGCGGCATTTTCCAGCTCGGCTTTATAGGCCTCGTGATAGGGTACGAGCTTCAGTTTGCCATCGGCATCGCGGCGCACCAGCGTGTACTGACCGTTTTTGTCCGGCTGATTCCACGCCTCGAATTCCTGCTTGGTCATATCTTCCGGGTAGAACTCGGCACCCAGCGGTTTGTCACCGTAGCCTTCGATAAACGGCTTGTTGTCGTTCAGGCGATCCCAGGGACCGTAATTGATATCGGCGAACTTGCGCGCGGCGCTGTCGTCGATGCCGCTCAGCAGTTCCTGTGCCGGACCGTAGGACTGCAGCCAGAACAGCTGGTCCATGATCTTGCTGGCATCGATCAATTTACCGATCAGCTGACGCTGGTTGTCAGACAGGGAAGAGAGATCCGCATTCAGCTCTACCGGTGCGTAGATATTGAAACGCGACGGGTCCACACCCTTGGCGATACCCCCCGCCTGGGGCCCGGTGGCCGGCGGCGTTGTGTCGGCTTTCGGTTGTGCCGCGACGGATTCCGCGGGGGCAGCAACACCGGCTTTACTGGTGGATTTTTCGTCAGAAGAACAGCCGGCGACGATGGCAAGAGCCAATGCGGAGGCGGCAAAAGAAGCAATAAGGTTCGCAGATTTCATTCTGATTCCTGCCTGTTGTTTTATTTAATGGAGACCCAGCACTCTGCTTGAGAGGTTCAGCGCCTTGCGCGCCACATTAAATGTGGCCCGGAATGATGTCCAGCAATGACCGGGGTCAGGCGCCCCGGGCCGGATATTCGACTGCAATTATGGGCAATCAGAGAAAAATGCGCGGCGTGAATCCGGGAGAAAAATACAATTCACGCCACTTCCAGAGATGTGGAAGCCGCTTACTGCACCAGTGATTCCTGATCCAGCGCGCGCTCGCGCTGCTGCATCCGCCACAGGCTGGCGTAGTGGCCGTCGGCCGCAATCAGCTCGCGGTGACTGCCCTGCTCTACCACGCACCCCTGATCCATCACCAGAATCAGGTCCGCATCCACCACGGTGGACAAACGGTGAGCAATCACCAGTGTGGTCTGCTCCCGGGAAATGTGCTGCAGCGCGCGCAGGATGCCCTGTTCCGAGTGGCTGTCGAGGCTGGATGTCGCCTCGTCGAATACCATGATCGGCGGGTGCTTGAGCAGGGCGCGGGCGATGGCCACACGCTGTTTCTCGCCGCCAGACAGTTTCAGGCCGCGTTCTCCCACCATGGTGTCGACACCTTCCGGCAGCTGCTGCACGAATCGGTCGAGCTGGGCGTGGTGAATGGCCTCCATCACGTCCTCATCGCTGGCCAGGACGCGGCCGTAGCGTACATTTTCCAGAATGGACTGGTTGAACAACACCGTATCCTGTGGCACCACGCCGATAGCACTGCGCAGAGAATCCTGACTCACTGTGCGAATATCCTGACCATCCACCAGAATGCTGCCCTGATTGACGTCGTAAAAACGGAACAGCAGCTTGAACAGGGTGGATTTGCCGGCGCCGCTGGCGCCGACGATGGCGACTTTCTGTTTCGGCGCCACGGTAAAGCTGACACCCCGCAGGATTTCCCGGTTGGCGTTATAGCCGAAGTGCACATCGCGGAATTCGATATGGCCCTGCGCCACCGCGAGCTGGCCCGCCTCACTTGCGTCTTCGATCGCCGGTTTCACGTCGAGAATGGAGAACATTTTTTCGATATTCGCGAGTGCCCCTTTCATCTCACGGTACACGAACCCGAGGAAATTGAGGGGGATGAATATCTGCATCATCACGGCGTTGATCAGTACAAAGTCGCCGATCGTCATGGTGCCCTTGGTGACATTCACCGCGGCCATCACCATGGCGCCGCACATGGCAGCGGCGATGATCACCGCCTGCCCGGCGTTCAGGCCAAACAGTGACAGCCGGCTTTTGCGCCGCGCCTGTTCCCAGGTAGCGAGCTCGCGGTCATAGTGTTCCGCCTCGTGTTTTTCGTTGCCGAAATACTTCACGGTTTCGTAGTTCAGCAGGCTGTCCACCGCGCGGCTGCTGCTCTGGGATTCCGCCTGGTTCAGCTCGCGCACATAGCGGGTGCGCCACTCCGTCGCCACCACCGAAAATCCGATATACGCCGTCACCGCACCCAGCACCAGCAGCGCGAACGCGACGCTGTAATTCCACCACAGCAATCCCACCACCATCAGGATTTCCACCAGGGTGGGAACGATGTTGAACACCATAAAGCGCATCAGAAAGCCGATACCGGAATTGCCGCGTTCGATATCCCGCGACAGGCCGCCGGTGCGACGGTTGAGGTGGTAATCGAGATCCAGCCGGTGCAGGTGTTGGAAGACCTCGAGGCCGACACGACGCTGCGCGCGCTCGGTCACACGGCCGAAAATCGTGTCCCGCAGTTCACCGAACAGCACCGAGGACAGGCGCACAAAACCGTAGGCGAGCAGCAATCCCAGCGGCAGGGCGATGGTTGCGGCGGCACCGCCGGCACGATCGAGATCGTCGACGATGTGTTTCAACAGAAACGGCAAACCGACACTCGCCGCTTTGGCACCCACCAGGCACAGCAGCGCCAGCAATACCGGGCGCTTGAACTCCAGCAAATAGGGAAACAGGGTTTTGAGCGCGCTCCAGTGGACGTCCTCCAGGGCGACGGTGGATTTGGATCTCGGCATGGTATGTCTCGGTAAAACTGACTGGCAGTATAACCGAGTGCCTTGTGAACAGGCCCTAGCTTAGGGCCCTGACCGGGACGTCATCCCTGCGTCCGATGGGAACATCGAGAACCCGCACCAGGAATTCCGTAAGAACGCCAGCGGTGAAACCCCAGATCTCGAATCCTTCGTATTCGTAGGCGGGCAGATAAATACGTCGCTGGTCGATGGTGATGCGGTCGGTGCGAATGCGCGGGTCGTCGAAGAACCAGGACAGCGGCACGCGGAAGATGGCATCCAGTTCACCGGGATTGGGCGTGAGCGGTGCGTCCGGTGGCACGATGCCGAGCCACGGCGTGACTTCCACCTGCCAGCGCGTGGTACGTGTCCACAGCGGCCCCAGCACCCGGATCTGATCCGCGGGAAGTCCGATTTCCTCGTGGGTTTCCCGCAGCGCAGTGAACTCCAGGGATGGATCGGTTTCGTCCCAGCGTCCACCAGGCAGCGAGACTTCTCCGGAGTGGCTGGAGAGTTGCTGCGAGCGCAGGGTCAGGATGACCTGCGGGTCCGCTTCATCGGTCAGCGCCAGCAATACCGCCGCGTGACCGTGTAGATCGGGCCCTTTCGGAACCTGCGCCGTCAGCTCATCTCTCAGTGTGGAGAACTTGTGTTCGATAATTTCCAGCATGCCTGTTTCGACTACCACTTCTGCGCTCTGAACCACTATACCGAGACGAACCGGATTCACCAGTGCCCCGGTCACCGCCTCAGTGCTGATCTGTTCCCATTACCGGTGGTGCCAGTGCCCACTAGTGACTCCCGGTGTCCATGGGTTTGTGCCCACCTTTGATTTTTTCCCGTATACCCTGTACCAGCGCGTAGTAAATCGGTACCAGAAACGTGGACAAAATGCTTGCAGCAAGCATGCCACCGAATACCGCCAGCCCCAGAGACACACGGCTGGCCGCGCCAGCACCGGTGGCAATCACCAGGGGAAAAATGCCGAGCACGAAGGCCAGTGCCGTCATCAGTACGGCGCGAAAGCGCAGCCGGGTGGCCTGCAGCGCCGCCTCCTCGATGGATTTTCCCTGATCCCGCTGTAACACAGCGAATTCCACCATCAGGATCGCCGTCTTCGCGGCCATGGCAATCAACAGCACCAGGCCAATCTGCGTATACAGGTTGTTGTCGTGCCGCATCAGAAAACACGCCAGCAGCCCGCCGCCGATGGCGATGGGAATCGCGAGCAATACCGCAATGGGGATAGACCAGCTCTCGTACTGGGCCACCAGAAACAGATAGGCAAAGACGATTGCCAGGCTGAACAGGATAGGCGCCAGATTTCCGGCACTGATTTCCTCCAGGCTGGCACCCGTCCACTCGTAACCATAGCCGTCCGGCAACTGCGCTCCCAGTGCTTCCATGGCCTTCATGGATTCACCGCTGGAAAACCCGGGGGCAGCGGCGCCGTTGATGGTAATACTGTTGTAGAGGTTATAGCGGGTTACCGTTTGCGGAGCCACGATGGGGACCACTTCCGCCACCGAGCTGACCGGTACCAGCCCCCCGCTGTTGGCACGCACAAAAAATCCGGTGAGATCACTTTCGCTGTCGCGATACTGGGCATCCGCCTGCGCCAACACCTGGAATACCTTGCCGAAGCGGTTGAAGTCGTTGATGTAATAACTGCCCAGGTACGTTTGCAGCGTCAGGTAAATATCGGAAAGCGGCAGCCCGAGCACATGCGCCTTGTCCTTGTCGAGATGCAATTCCAGCTGCGGTGTGGATGCCTGGTAGGTGGTGAAGGCGCGGGCAATCTCTGCGCGCTGGTTGGCCGCGCCGAGCAATTCGTACATCACACCCGCGAGGTCCTGAATGTCCCTCCCCTGCAGGTCTTCCAGCACAAATTCGAAACCGCCGATGGTACCGAGCCCCGGCAGCGCCGGTACCGGAAACACCTGCACCTGAGCCTCGGGTACCGCCGCGGCAATCTGCTGTGTTTTCTTGAGAATCGCGAACTGATTGAGCGCCGCCGTAGGGCGCTCCTCCCAGGGGCGCAGAATCGCGATCATGAATGCGGTGTTTGGCGCGAGGCTGCCTGAAAGCAGGCTGAAGCCCGGTACGGCCAGCACATGGGCGACCCCGTCCAGCTCGCGTACCGCCTGCCCCAAACGGTCCACCACCGGCGCGGTTCGCTCCAGCGATGCGCCGTCCGGCAACTGCACGTTCATCATGAAGTAGCCCTGGTCTTCGTCGGGAATAAATCCCGTGGGTACTGCCGTAAACAGCCAGACACAGAGTGCGATGGAACCCGCGATAACGGCGAGGCCAAGCAGTGGTACGCGTACAAAAAAACGCACGATGCCCATGTACAGATTGGTAGCGCCGCGCAGGAAGCGATTGAAAAACCCCCAGACTCCCGTGAGCTTTTCACCGTGTTCTCCCTCCCCTGCGGGCGCGCGCAACAGAATGGCGCTGAGTGACGGGCTCAGAGTCAGCGCATTGATGCCGGAAATAAACACGGCAATTGCGATCGTCAGCGCAAACTGCTGATACATTTTCCCGGTCAGTCCCGGCATCAACATGACCGGCACGAACACGGAAAACAACACCGCTGTGGTGGCAATCACGGGTCCGGTCACCTCCCGCATGGATTCCATGGCGGCCTCTTTCGGCGGCATTCCCTCCCCCAGCAATCGCTGGGTGTTTTCCACCACAATGATCGCATCATCCACCACGATGCCGATCGCCAGAATCAGCGCGAACAGGGTAACCGTATTGATGCTCATACCCAGCGCATACATCACCGCAAAGGTACCGATCAGCGACACCGGAATCGCAATGGCCGGAATCAGCGTGGCACGCCAGTCCTGCAGAAATACAAACACCACGATGATCACCAGCAACAGCGCAATGATCAGCGTCTCCACCACTTCATGAATGGAGGCCCGCACAAAGCTTGTGGTGTCGTAGAGCACCTCGACTTCCAGCCCCTCCGGAAAACTGCCGGAGAGTTCATCGACTTTCGCACGGATCTGTTCCGCAACGTCCAGCGCATTGGCGTCGGGCAACTGGTACACCGCGATGTTTGCAGACGGCTTTCCGTCCAGCTCACCGTAGGCGCTGTAGCTGGCGCTCCCCAGTTCCACACGGGCAATGTCTTTCATGCGCACAATGGCGCCGTCGGGCTTTGAACGAAGACTGATATTCTCAAACTGCTCGACGCTCTCCAGGCGTCCCTTGGCGAGAATACTGTACTGGAACTGCTGGTCGCTGCGGATCGGCGGGGCGCCGATCTTGCCGGCCGCCACCTGCAGGTTCTGGGACTGGACCGCGGCAATGACATCGTTTGCCGTCAGGTCGAGTGCCGCCATCCTGTCGGGATTGAGCCACAGGCGCATGGCGTAGTCCTGTGAACCGAGGATCTGCACATCGCTGACACCATCCACCCGCGCCAGCTCGTCCTTGATAAAAATCGTGCCGTAGTTCGCCAGAAACAGATTGTCGAACTTGCCTTCCTTCGACAGCAGATTCACCACCATCAGAATGGTGTTGGATTTTTTCTCCACGGTGACACCGCTGCGCGTAACCTCTTCCGGCAGACTCGGCGTCGCCTGCTGCACCCGGTTCTGCACGTTCACCTGTGCAATGTCGCCGTCGTAACCACTTTCAAAGGTGACGGTCAGGCTGTAGGTGCCGTCGTTGCTGCTGGTGGAAGACATGTATTGCATGCCTTCCACGCCGTTCACCTGGCTCTCGATGGGAATGGCCACACTGTCGCGCAGAACTTCCGCGCTGGCACCGGGATAGCTTGCGGAGACCACGACCGTGGGCGGCGTAATGTCCGGATACTGAGCGATGGGCAGCATAGGCAGCGCGAGCGCGCCCGCCATCGTGATCAGGATGGAAATCACCAGAGCAAAGCGCGGCCGGCGGATAAACGGCGCGCTGATCATCTGGGCACCCCGCGTTGCAAGCCGCGGAAAGCATCATTTGCCATCGTAATATGCATCCGGCTCGCGATCCCTGTCTTCGGAACGGGGACGTTCACCGTCTTCGGTCGGAATACCGGTGCCCTCCCGCACTTCCGCCTCGAAACGTTCCAGATGGCTGCCGGGATCGGCAGCACCGCTCTGCCGACGCTCCTCGGGGCTGATATCGCCCTCGCGGATCTGATGTATCGGACTCACCTGCTGCGGCGGCTTCTCCTGCTTCATGCCTTTGTAGGGATCGAGAGCGGTGTTCTGTGCATCTACCGGCTTGCCCGCCGCCACCCGCTGCAGCCCATTGACGATGATGCGCTCCCCCGCCTTCAAACCCTTATCCACCGCCCACAGGGCATTTTCCCGCTGCCCCAGCTCCAGGTAGCGCTTGTGCGCGATGCTCTTATCGTCGACCACGTACACAAAGCGGCCCTGCATGTCCTCCATGACCGCGGCCTGAGGCACCAATGGCTTCACCGCCTCGCGCCCGGCAAATACGCTGATCGCCACCCGCGCAAACTGCCCCTGTACCAGGAGGCGCTCAGGATTCGGAAAACGCGCGCGCACCAGCGCCGACCCCGTGGCCTGATCGATCTGGTTGTTCACGAACACAATAATCCCGGGATATGGATAGAACGCGCCATTGGGCTGTTTGATGCGCACCTCGCGTTTGACCGGCGGCAACCCCTGCTGACGCCGAAGCTCCCCTTCTTCCTGCACCGCAAACAGGCGGTTCTCCGGCACTTCAAACGCCACGTAGATCGGGTCCATACGCACAATGGTGGTGAGAGGCTCGGTACTGGGCCCCACGAGTGAACCCTCGGTATATTCCGAGCGGCCAATCAGACCGGTGAGGGGCGCGCGAATTTCGGTGTAGGACAGGTTGAGCTGTGCCGCTTCCAGATCCGCCTGCATGGCGGCGACCTGGGACTCGGCCTCCTCGAAGGTTCCGGTAAGTTCGTCCATCTGCACCTTGCTGATCGCACCGGTTACGATCAGCTCACGTCCGCGCTGGTAATTGCGCTGCGCCACCTGAAGGGCGGAGCGGGCCTGGGCAAGCGTGGCGCGCTGATTGTCCAGCGCGGCAATAAATGGCTTGGGGTCGATCTGATACAGCAGCTCGCCCTGCTGCACCAGCTGCCCCTCAACGAAGTGACGGCTTTCGATGTAGCCCTCCACCCGCGGGCGCACCTTGTATTCGTCCGTAGCTTCCACGCGCCCGACATATTCGAAGCGTGGGATAACCTGATGTGCACGCACCGCGAGGACTTCCACCGGCGGTGCCTTCGGTGCAGCCGGCGCCGGCTCTTTTTTGGCACAGGCGGCAATCAGAACAACGAACAGCACTGTGATAACAGCACCACGAAATACCGCGGCGAGCGGGCGGCAGAACGCTACGAAGCGTATGCACAGGAAATTTTTGGAGGTGCCCGCAAGATATCGCGCCATGGAAAACCAACCATCGCTTACAACGTCAACTATCCAACTTCCACTATAGAAGGCAGGCTGGCGCTTACCCCTTCCGTGGGTATACTTGCGCCATGAAATTTTGCAGCCATTGTGGCCATACCGTCGTTTTCGAGATCCCCGCCGGGGACGACCGCCCCCGCCATCTATGCCGGGATTGCGGCGCCATTCACTATGTCAATCCCCGAGTGATTGTCGGTACCCTGCCCTATCTGGGCGACCGGGTACTGCTGTGCAAACGCGCGATCGAACCCCGCTACGGACTCTGGACCCTCCCCGCCGGCTTCATGGAAAACGGCGAGAGCAGTGAGCAGGGTGCACTGCGGGAATCCTGGGAGGAGGCGCGGGCCAGACTGCGCATCGATGAACTGTTCTCGGTCTACGACATCCCCCATATCAACCAGGTATACCTGATGTACCGCGGGGAACTCACCGACACAGATTTCGGTCCGGGGCCGGAATCACTGGAAGTGGAATTGTTTGAAGAGAAGGATATTCCCTGGGACGAGATGGCCTTTCCGGTAATGACACAGACCTTGCAGCACTACTTTCGCGATCGGAAAAATGGCGTGTTTCAGTTGCACCGTGGTGTGATCGAGCGGAAGCTTTAACCGCATCGATCGTCCAGTTTCCACAGATCAAACGCCGGCTCTTCGTAAGGATGAGCACGGCGCATGGCGGCGAGCACCTCATCCACCAGCTCATCCGCGCACACGGTTTCCACCCGGTACTCCGGCACCTGCTCCACCCGTCCCCGCTGGCCGATAAACGGCTCGCTGCCGTCCAGCGGACGGAACTGGCCGGTGCCGAGCACCTGCCAGCTGCAGCTGTCGTAAGCGCCGATGCGCCCGGCACCGGCGGCGAACAGCGCCTGCTTCACCGTTTCAAGGTGTGCTTCGGGGATATACACGCAGAGTTTGAACACGGGCCACCCCCTCAGAAGTGCATCAGAACAGCAGAGTCATCAGCTTGCGCTGGTACGCGGTCGCCACCGGATCGCCCTTGCCCAGCGCTTTCACGATGTCCAGATAGGCCTGTTTCGCCGCGCCGTCGGCATAGCCCATGTCCCGACGCAGAATGTTCAGCAGCAGCTCCAGCGCTTCTTCGTGGCGTTCGTTCTGGCTGTACTGTACGGCCAGTTTGTGCGCTGCATCGAAATCATCGGGGTTTGCGGCGAGGACCTCCTGCAGCGCTTTGATCTCGGGAGATTCCGCCGCCTGCTGTTTCAACTCCAGCTGCGCCACCAATTGCTGGTAATCGCTGTCCTGGTCCGCCAGCAGGATCTTGCCGAGAACGGCTTCCGCATCCTTGGTGCGGTTTTTCTCCAGCAACACCGCCGCATACTGCTTCGCGATATCCGCGCGCTCTCCGGAATCGGTGTAAGCCTGGCGCAAAATCGGCAGCGCTTCATCCAGCGCCCCCTCGCCCACCAGGGTTTGCGCCCTTTGCAGCGCCAAATCCCAAGGCTTTGGCAGATACTTGTCGAGCATTTCACGGATCTGCTTTTCCGGTTGGGCACCGGCGAAGCCGTCTACCGGCTGACCGTCTTTCAGTACCATCACCGTCGGCAGGCTGCGCACCCCAAGCTGGCCCGCCAGCATCTGTTCGGTATCCGCGTTCAGCTTTGCCAGCAGGAACTGGCCTGCATACTCGTTCGCCAGTTTTTCCAGCACCGGCATCAGCTGCTTGCAGGGCTCGCACCAGTCCGCCCACACGTCCACCACCACCGGACGCTTCATGGACTCTTCGATCAGTACCTGCTGGGCGTTCTGGGCTGTGACATCAATAATGTATTCGTTCAAAACCAATCCTCATTGAACAGATATGTACCGCTGAATGGTACACGCTACCGCGCCGATTTGTCGGGCGCCAGGCCTTGGGCCTTGCGCTCACCGACTTCGCAATCGGACAATTATTTACCAGCGCGCCGGGCCAGTCGCCACAGCGCTCGCACGATGAACAGGGCGATCAACAGCAGGAGTAACCAGGGCAACAAGTAGGCCACGGCGGTTACCGCATCGGCAATCCCGCGGGAGAACTTGCTCCCGAAATCTTTTATTGCCGCCTTGATGGGAAATAAAAATGAGCGCTGGGTGTACGCGTTAAAGTAAATGGTGACCAGGTCCATTTCGACACGCTGTAACAACCTCTGCCGTTGTCCACTCGCCAATTCCAGATCCGACTGGACCTTGGCCATTTCCCCGGCCAGTTTGATCAGCGCATCCACGTCGTTGTTGGGCTTGCCACTCAGCACCTCCAGACGATCCCGGTAGTTTTTCAATAACTCGAGTCGTTTCTGGTTGTCGACGATGGCATCGCCCAAATCCTCGACAGATGTTGCTTTACTGGTAACCTCTCCCGCCCCGGATACCAATTCAAGCAGCTCGGGAACACCTTCCGGCACGATGCGTAATTCTATACGTCCGCTGACGTAATTATCGGTCTCCAGCTGGCTCTGCAACATGGTGCAACGATAACGCTCTGCCGCACCGCACCAGTCCAGAATCCGGTTATAGCTCTTCTCCAGCTGTGCGGAGGGCAAAGCGATCGACAAACGATGTGTATAGGCGAGGTACTGTTCACGCTGCCGCTGCGCCATATCGGCCGCTTTCAGCGATGCGGGTGCAACTATATCCGCCATTACAGCGGAATCTTCAGAATCCCTGCTAGAGCAGGATGCCAGCAGAATCAGCAAAAAAAGAAAGAGTAGTTTCAGAGTGTTCATTTTTAGCATTGGTTTCCAATGAAAACTTCGACGCATCCCACCGGAATAACGGAGAAGCTCAGCGGGCCACATCATCATTGACAGCGACGATATGGCCCGCGGGCTATCCGTTTTCCATCACCTCGACATTACCAGTTCAGCGACGAGGGCAACCGCGGCGATGACAGCAGCCTGGAAAATTTCTGCCAACGCTCCTGCGGAGAATCCGCCCCCTGCTCCACGTAGTCCTGCACCAGCTGCTTGCCCCAGTTGTAATTGATCACGTAGGCGCCGTAGGTGTCCACGAACCTCACCCGTTGCGCGGCCTTCTCCGGGCTCATTCCTGTGTATTTCTGAAAACGGGCAATAGCCTCGTCGCGGTCTATTTCACGGTCGATGTATTCACGCGCAACGATATTTTCCGCGAATTTCAGTTTTGCCAGCAGATTCAGTACACGCTGGTATTTTTCCGCTCCGGCCGGGTCGAGCCCGGCGAGCGGGTAGAGAGTCTCCCGTTCAAAGCGCGTCTTTTCCTCATCCGGGAAGGCGAGGTCGATACCGTAATTCGCACTGCCTTCGGCAATCAGGGATTGCGGACTGAACAGTGGGTACACGCTGTATTCCACCCAGCCATGATCTCTGACCAGCTTCTGTTCCAGCAGCGCGTTGTAGGTGTGGTGTCCGGGGTACCCTTCATGGCAGCCGAGATCCACCGCGCGGTCGATATAGATGGGGAGTTCCGTGTTTATCTGAATCAGGCTGTGGGCGCTGCCCTGATACCAGTTGTAACCGCTCCAGGGTTTGTCCTGTACCGTTTCCAGGCGGAAACTCTCGCTGTCCGGTAATTGGATATGCGCCTTTGTGCGTTTTTTGCATTCATCGATCGCGGCATTGAAGACCGCATCCAGCTTGTCCTCGGGAATGCGGTACTGCTGCTGGAACGTCTGCACACGCAGATGCAGTGGCTCGCTGCCCGGCAGTTCCTGTTCCAGCTCTGCCAACACCGGCTCGAACTCTGCATACCGCTGCACCGGAGGTTCGGTGTCGTACAGCGCCTTGGCCTCGCGCTGGAAGTTGCGATAACTCGCGTCGGCAATATGATGCGCGTGGTACGCGACGGCACCCAATTGTGTCTTGAGGTAGTGCTGGCGCAAGGCTTGAAGGTCGCCAGCGGGCTCAACGGTGCGCGGCAACTTTGCCAATAATGACTCCGCACGGCTCGCGAGCTCGGCCGGCGTCGCCTGGTCCGCTTCCGCCTCGGCCTTCCACGCTGCGGGACCGTAGTAGGCATCCACATAACTTTTATCGTGATTGCCGAGGGTAAGCACCAGCCGCACATAGTCTTCCGCCAGCTGGTCCAGTGCAGGATCGTTCTCGGGGCGTTCATCCGCAGGCTCGGTCGAGGGCGATGATGCATCAGGTGCTGTGGGCTTCCGGGCATCTTCCGTATTGCGGCTGTCACAGCCTGCCTGTACGGACAATAACAGGCCGATGGCCGTGGAGATTATTATATTTTTCACTTGGACGTTTCCCGTTGAAGATTTCAAGAAAGTTTACGGCGGTTGCCGACGATCATAACGGATTCAGGGTTTCACGCCGATCTCCGGGGGCAGGCGCGCCAGCTCCCGCTTTAGCCACTCCAGAAAGAGCTGCACCTTGCGCGTGCGGTGCATGTCCCGATGAGTGACAAGCCACAGATTCGTGCGCCATTCCGGCGGCGGCTCGAGCATTCGTTGCAGCCCGGGGCGTGTCTCGGCACACCAGCTGTGCAACGCGGCAATCCCGACACCGCTGCGGGCGGCGTCCTCGAACCCGAAAAACTCATTGCAACGGAACACTATCTGTTCATCCGGAACCTGTCTTGCAATCCACGCCAGGCTTGGGATGAAGTCATACACCTCAACGGGCGCAATAAAGCGATGGCCAGACAGGGCATCGCGGCTTTGCAACGGACCGCACTCGCGAATATAGGCATCGGACGCATATAGGGTGTTCTGCAGAGAAATGCCCGGCTGCACCACATAGTCCGGTTCCGTGGGTTTGGCGCCGGGGCGGATGCCAATATGCGCCTCGCCGTGCTCCAGCCGAAGGTGGCGTCGATCCGCCACCAGTTGCAGGCGCACCTGGGGATTTTCGGCCTGGAAGCTGCGCATGATCGGCATCAGCTGCGGTATCAGGGTATTGACCGTGGTGATGATCAGGGTGCCGTGCAATGCTTCGTCCACCCCCTGCATTTTGCCTACCAGCAGGTCCAGCTGGTCCTGCATATTCTCCGCCGCACGCATCAGCATCTGCCCGGCTTCCGTGGGCACATAGCCGCGAGGGTGGCGGATAAACAGCCGGGTCTTTAGCGCCCGTTCCAGCGCGTCAATGCGCCGCAGCACGGTCGAGTGAGACACCTCGAGCTCCAGCGCCGCACCCGACAGAGTACCCGTGCGGGCCACCGCCAGCGCATAGTGCAGGTTGTTCCAATCCTTGACCGAGCCGCCAGACATGCGGACCTCCTTGCCAGTTACGCGTGGGCGTCAAGTTACCCGCATATCCAGTTCTGTGCAAATTTGCACAGAATCATTGCAGAAACCCTATTTCTGTCTCTTTCCGATTTATACAGAATGCGCCCATCACAGAGACCAGCGTTCCGCCCGCCGGCGGAGCCGCACCAAATACACCGGAGAAAATGCCATGAACAGCTCTCGAAAACCCCGCCTGCTGGCCCTCGCCGGCAGCCTGCGCCAGAACTCCTGGAACCGCCACCTGGCCGCTGCCGCCGCACAAATGGCGCGGGATGCCGGCGCGGAGGTCGTGGAAGTGAATCTGCGGGACTACCCCCTGCCCCTGTTTGACGAAGACATCGAAGCCGTCGGCGTACCCGAGCCTGTCCGCCGCCTCAAGGATCTGTTCGCCAGCGTTGACGGCCTGTTGATTGCGAGCCCGGAGTACAACGGCTCGGTCACTGCTGCGCTGAAGAATCTGATTGACTGGGTTTCCCGCCCCGATGGCCAGTACGGCCGTGCGGAAGTGTTTCAGGGGCGCCGCGCCGCGCTGTTTGCCACCTCCCCGGGAGGTCTCGGCGGGATGCGCGGGCTCAATCACCTGCGGGATATCCTGCAGCCGCTGGGCACCTGGATTGCGCCTACCATGCTGGCAGTGCCGGCGTCCATGCACGTGTTTGATGACGAGGGGAATCTGGTGGACGAAGGTGCAAGGAACCAGCTGCGCACCCTGGTGGAGCAGACACTCGCTGCCATCGCAATCTGATGATTTCAACCTTCCTGTTCTTCGTAGCGTTTCCAGTAGCGCTGCATCTTCAGAAACAGGAAGGACGCGGTCCAGGTGATCAGCACCAGCCCCGTCAGCGCTTCGAGCCCGGCAGTGAAACGCAGTTCACCGTGGGGCTCGACGTCGCCAAAACCCAATGAGGTGTAGGTGGTAAAGGAGAAGTAGGCGCAATCGAGCAGGGTACCGTCAAAATTCCCGGTGAGTGTGCCGAAATGCGGCGAGTGGTACATGAAGTAGTATCCGAAGGCAAACATCCAGATTTCCGCGACATGTCCGATCAGAGCACCGAACACCCCCATCAACACCCCGAGGTTGCGCCGCAGTTTCAGTCTGTGGCCAAGCATGAACAGTCCGTTCAATACCTCGTGATGTATTACCACCGCAACGGCAACCAGCAGACTGTTGAGAAATAGCGTGAGCAGCATAACAGGAATCGCTTCAGCGTCGCCGCTGGAAAAAATCCTTTACCAACACACCGGCTTCTTCTCCCATAACGCCGCCCTCTACCTGAATTTTGTGGTTGAAGAATGTCTGCTCCGCCAGCTGCAGCTGGCTCACTACCACACCGGCGCGCGGTTCCGCGGCGCCGTATACCAGGCGCGCGATACGGGCGTGCACCAGGGTGCCAAAGCACATGGTGCAGGGTTCGATGGTGACGTACAGGGTAGCGCCCGGCAGGCGGTAATTACTCAGGCGACTCGCCGCAGCGCGCAGCGCAACCACTTCCGCGTGGGCGCTGGGATCTGACGCGGTGATCGGCTGATTAAAGCCCTCACCAATCACCTCCCCATCCAGCACTACCAGCGCCCCCACGGGCACTTCCCCGAGATCGGCAGCTCTGGCGGCAAGCGCCAGGGCCTGCTGCATAAACATATAATCACGCGGCGTTGCCAAGTTCAGGCTTCCTTCATCCAGGTTCGGTTTCTGAAAGGTTATTCAGCGGCAGGTTTCGCAAAGCACCGCAGCAAAAAATCCGCTTCCAGCCGCAGGGTGCCCTGCTGTTCGAGCGATTGCCGCGCGTCGGCTCTCCCCGTCCACGCAAACGGTGTCATCGCGAGGAAGTCCCGCACAGTCTCATTGCCCGCTATGGCCAGGGTAAATGTACATCGGGACTCTCGCAGCGCCGTCAGCCCGGAAACCGGTTTGGGCGCGCTGTGCTGCTGCGGAGTATCGTACAGATGCGATTTCAGGCTCCACAGATGATCGGGCCCCGGTGATACATCCAGCAGCACGCCGCCGGGCTTGAGTACCCGCACCAGCTCCTCCGCAGGCCCCGGGGCAAATACGCGCAACAGGGCATCGACACTGCCGTCCGCTACCGGCAGATGAAAACTGCTGGCCACCGCAAAATGCGCCTGGGGCTGCTTCTTTGCCGCCAGCCGTATTCCCGCCTTGGCGATATCCACACCGAAAATATTCCCGAAGGGCCAGCCACCCTCCGCCAGCATGCGAGTGTAATAGCCTTCACCGCAACCGAGATCCAGCAACACCGGGGCGCCACTCCCGGCAATGGGCAGGAGCTGCGCGCAAATGGCCTCCGCGAGGGGGAGATAGTAGCCCGCTTCGAGAAAGCGCCGCCGCGCACTCAGCATTTCCGCAGAATCGCCGGGTTCGCGACTGCGTTTCTGCTGCACCGGCAACAGGTTGACATACCCCTCTTTTGCGCGGTCAAAACTGTGGCCGTTACTGCAGCGCCAGTTTTGTTTTTCAAGACTCAATGGGTGATTGCAATGAGGACACTGCCAGATCATGCGTTCTCGATGATTTCCTGTGGTTTCGGCACGGCGGATTTATTGAGGATCATTTCCGCCGCTTTTTCCGCGATGGCAATCACCGGTGCATTGGTGTTGCCGCTGATGAGGGTCGGCATTATGGAGGCATCCACCACTCTCAGTCCATCCACGCCACGCACCCGCAGCTCCGCATCCACCACCGCATCATCGTCGTCGCCCATTTTGCACGTGCCGACAGGGTGGTAAATGGTCTCCGCGTTCTGACGGATAAAATTCGCAATTGCGTCTTTCTCACACAGTGTCTCCCCGGGAGACCACCAGCGTTTTTGCAGTGTTTTGAGTGCGGGCTGGTCGATAATGTCGCAGGCCATTTCAAATCCCTCGATCATCACCGTGAGATCTTCAGCGGCAGACAGGTAGTTGGGCTGGATCAGCGGCGGCGCCTTGGGATCGCGGGAGGCGAGCGCAATATACCCGCGGCTTTTGGGCCTCAGTGCGCAGGCGTGCAGGGTGTAACCATTACCGGGCTTTTTTTCCAGGCCGTGTCTGAACAGCGGCGCCGCGGTCAAATGAAACTGGATATCCGGGTGTTCATCGGCCAAGCTGGAGCTGGCGAAACCGCCGGCGTCCGCCACGTTGTTGGTGAGCATGCCCCGGTTCAACAGCAAATACTCCGGCAGACGCATGGCAGTGGCGAGCTTCGGGAAAAAGGCATCGTTAAACCCGACCCGGCGATCCGTTTCCACCACCAGAGAAATATCCAGGTGATCCTGGAGATTCTGACCGACTCCCGGCAGGTGGCACTGAGGCACGATGCCGAGTTTTTTCAGTTCGGTTTCCGGGCCTATGCCGGAGAGCATCAGCAGTTGTGGCGACTGTATGGCACCGGCGCACAGAATGATTTCCTTGTTGGCAACGATGCGTCGGCCATTCAACAGGTTCACCGCACTCACACGGCTGCCTTTGAATTCCAGACCCGCCACCTGTGCACTGGTACAGATACTCAGGTTGGGCCGGTTCTTTACCGGGTACAGATAAGCGGTAGCCGCAGAGCAGCGGCGACCAAATTTCTGTGTGACCTGATAGAAACCCACGCCATTTTGCTGATGACCATTGAAGTCGTGATTGGGTCTCAACCCCGCTTCGAGCGCGGCCTGTACAAAGGCGTGCCCGGCGGGCGATTTCCACTTGAGATCGGAAACTGCTAGCGGGCCGTAACCGCTGTGGTAGGCATCACTGCCGCGCTGGTTGCCTTCCGCCAGTAAAAAATAGGGCAGCATGCCAGACCAACCCCAGCCGGGATTACCGGCGCGCTCCCAGGCGTCGTAATCCCCGGGATTACCGCGGATATAGATCATGGCGTTGATGGCGCTGCTGCCACCCAATACCCGTCCGCGCGGCCAGAACAGGCGCCGGTTATCGAGGTTGATCTGGGGTTCGGTATGGAAATGCCGGTTAAAGCGCTTACCCGGCACCAGATAACCAATACCCGCCGGCATCTGGATCAGCAGGTTGTGGTCGGAGGGGCCCGCCTCCAACAGGCAGACGCGATTTTGCTCATCTTCACTGAGACGGTTGGCCAGCACGCAACCGGCAGAGCCCGCCCCTACAATGACATAGTCGTAGACCCGGCTTTTTCCCATACCCGCCTCCCATCTGCTGTTCTGATCGTTGTATTGGTATTAACCCGGCAGCAGGCTCCGGTCAATGATCAGAACAGTTTAGACAAGGCGGGAAACGTTAATTAACGCTCAGGTTGGCCGATGCCTCCAAAGTCACTTCGCGGCCCGCGCGCTTGCCGTCGGCACTCTTCGCGCGCAGGGAATGGATGGCCTGCGGTGCGACGCCGTCCTTCAGGGGCTGCCACTGTTCACCATCGAAGTATTCCAGCGCCAGGCCGGGATAGGGAAGCGCGGTTTTCAGCGCGCCCCCTTCCACCACCGCACCGGGCACCGGTATACGGTAGCCGACACCGGCGCGGTCCAGCTTCAGCAGCTCCTTGTTGCCGAGTGCCGCGGAGAATCCGGCCCAGTCACGGGCCAGTGCCTGTTTGTCCACAAAGGTAGTTTCCGCGGAAAACGTCTGCCCCTCCTTCAATGGCAGTTCCCAGCTCGCCTGGTGCCAGGCGCGCTCGGCCAGCGCCAGCAGGCGCGGGAACACCTGATACTCCACCGCGTCATCGGTGCGCACCACCTCACTCCACAACTGCCCCTGGATACCGCGTACGCTATCGGCGAATTCCGGTGCGGGCGACGTCGCTTCCCAACCGTGACCATCGCGGTTGGGATAGATTTCCGCCTGCTGCGCGGTATTCAACGGCGCGTAACTGAAAGTCTTGCGCACGTCGGTGTAACGGGAAGCCCAGTAGTAACCGCGCTCCGCCGGATCCACTTCCTGAGGCATGTCGAAATAGAGATAGTCGGAGTGAGACTGCACCAGGTCAAAACCGGTTTCGGCAAAGTGCGCGCTCTCGTCGCCACCGCCCCAGAAAAGCGGCGCCCAGGAATTCACGTAGTTGTGCTCGGTGGCCAGCTCCTCGCGGGCATTACCGATCTTCTTCACGCCATCGTTCCAGGCAGCCATGGTGGGAATACCCGCATCCGCCACCAGTTTGCTCACACGCTTGGCATAGAGCTCCCCCAGTTCGTCGAGAGCCTTGACTTCCCCACTGGCGATGAGCTTCTGGCACTGGGGTGAACGGCTCCAGGGTTTGTCGCGCATATCCGCACTGGTATCCCCTTTTTCCGGATCTTTGCCCGGCCCCACTTCAAAGCCGCCGGAAGCGAGAATGTTGATCGCCTCGTCACCTCCGAAATGCCAGCTTTGCAGCGGTACGCCCGCGCTGTCGTGCATGGCTTTCACTTCGCGAACCAGCTTGCCGACAAAGTGATAGGTAGAGTCCACACAGGGGTTGATATAGCTGTCGTTGTAGAACTGAACGGACAGGTACTTGGTGTCATCCGCCGGATCGATCAGTCGGTAGGCCTCCGCGGCGGCGAGGTCGGAATCTTTCAACTTGCGGTAACGCGCCTCCATGGCGATTACGGCGGAGCGGGCGTGGGCCGGCATGTCGAATTCCGGTACCACCTCAATATGCCGGTCTGCGGCATAGCGCAGGATTTCAACGTAGTCCTCCACGCTGTAGAAGCCGGAGCCGAAGTTGTCCGCCTTGGGACCAGACCCCAGCTGCGGCAGCAGGCACCTGTTTTCCTCCAGATCGAAACAGCGCTGGCTGCCAACGTCGGTAAGTTCCGGCAACCCGGGAATTTCCAGACGCCAACCCTCATCGTCAGAAAGATGGAAATGGAAGCGATTGAGTTTGTAGGCTGCCATCTGATCCAGCAGTTTCAATACCACCTGCTTGCTATGGAAATTACGGCCAACGTCCAGGAACATGCCGCGATGGGGGAAGCGCGGCGCATCTGTTACCTGCGCCTGAGGCAGGCTTTTGCTGTTCAGGTCCACCAATGCGATCAGGGATTGCACGCCGTAGAATGCACCATCGGTATCCGCGCCGGTTATCCGGGCGCCATCGGCACCCACACTCAGGCGGTATGCCCCCGAGGGCTTGCCGGCAAAGGCCGATTTGTCCACAACGACCTGCACCGGATAAGCGTCATCGCCCTTTGCGGAGAGGCCCAGCTGCGACAGGCGCTGCTCCAGCGCGCCGACACTGCCAGCCGTCAGGCCCGTTGCTTCTATTGCCACTCCCGCGCCCAGAACCACTGGCGCGCCATCGAGGATTTCACTGGAGAGTGGTTGTGGAATGATGCGACCGCGCCAGTCCTGCTCACTGACCTTTGCTATTTCGTCATCCGCGGTAAAGCGCTCGAAACGAGAGGAGGCAGAGGCCAGCACATTGGCGTCGTCCGCCGCCCGTTTCCAGTTGTTGGGGTCGTTCTTGTTGATGGGCAACACGATGCCACTGAGGTCATCGGTGTCCGTGGATTCAATCACCCGCGCTTCGCCATCGGCGCCCACCACAAACAAACGCGGCTGGAAGTCGGAGGCGAACTGCATCCAGCTCTCCGCCAGCATATCCAGCGGCAGCGTCTCGCCACTGGCAATACCGGCAAATTTCTCGGTAGGGATCAGGCGATGCAGGTCACCATTAACCCGCTCCAGGGTAAACGCGTCGCTATTCAGCAGCGCCAGCGAGCGGCGCACACTGTGAAAGTAGAGAACCCAGTCCCGCTCATCGGCGGCAATGGCTGGACCATTGTTGATCAGACTGACGCGGTAGGTGGAACAGGCGGCGCTGCTTCCCCCGGACTGCTTGCACAGCGCGCGCATCTCGTCGTCCATCCCCTGAAAATTGGTCAGCACCTCCTGAGTCACCGCGAAATTGGCGGCGATGCGTTCCGGTGCGGAAGCCGTCACTTCGGCATGGCTCGGCGTCGCAGCGGACTCGGGGTCAGAACAGGAGGCGATGACGGCCGACAGGGCCAGACAGGCAAAGAGGGGAAGCCGATTCATGGGTCTTCTCTTTTGTGAGTGGTGCTCTATTGATTTCTTATGCGCGGACGCGGTGAACGGGCACCGGTCAGCCGTCCACCATAGCGAAAAAGACAACGCTGTCAACAGGATCTGAACTCCCCAAAACGGAAGCGCCAAGCAGACTGGTTTCGCGCCAATAGTCACGTGACCACTGAACCACGGCAATTCCTAATGATCCAACGTCTCGTTCACTAGACAATGTTTTTATAAGGCGCGGATTCCATCGGACGTTTTGGTATTAAAAAACATTGGCGGAAACCTCCCCGCAGCCCCCGGAAACTCGGCGAAACTCTGTATGTCCAGTAATCACGGGGCATGCGGCAAAATGACCGCCATCCCGTGAAAATTCACAGCCAGGGTTGGCAAAATGGTGGAATTTGTGAGACAAAACGGCTCAGTAAGGGTGAGCCATAATAAATTCAGTGGTTGTTCAGCAACCAACTGAAGTAGACAAAACGCCCCGGGGTGGAAAAATGGAAACTCGCAGTTCTCGGTTTCGTTCCAACAAACGCCTGGCCCGCAGCCTGCCAGCCGCGTTCGGCATTTTGTTGCTCCCCATATCCACGACCCTGCTCGCCGAAGACACCATTTTCATTCCCGACTCCTCCAGCGCTCTCAACCTCCAGGCCGACAACGCCTTCTTCATCGACAGCGCCTTCGGCCTGGATAACACTGCGCTGTATGAATCCGCGGAAAACCTGCGCAACAATTCCATGGGCATGGTGCATCGTCGCCTGAACCATCAATGGCTGGAAGTGCACACCTACCCCGATCAGTCCGAAAACGTCACCGGTGGCCGCGCGATCAACGAAATCCTCAAGATGGGTTTCAAGACCTACATGGAACAGCACAAACGCGCCCGGCAACACCCGCTACTGCGCTACACCAACAGCCACGGCAGCCTGAACAGCGGAGTGGATTACGACTTCCGCCTGTCGGACGACAAATTCTCGATTTCTTTCGAGTATGAATTCTGACGCTGGCTTCCCGCGTCGCGCACGATAGAATCTCCACCAACTTCTACCGGCGGAGATTCCCGTGCCCGAAACTGTCAAATCCCCCACCCAGTTCAATCACCTTCCCCACGCCGGTGTTCTCCCCCGCCTGGTGGCACTGATTT
The DNA here is from genome assembly GCF_002959965.1 of Microbulbifer pacificus. NCBI lineage: Bacteria > Pseudomonadati > Pseudomonadota > Gammaproteobacteria > Cellvibrionales > Microbulbiferaceae > Microbulbifer > Microbulbifer pacificus. The sequence goes on along the minus strand of NZ_PREV01000027.1, from coordinate 470,449 downwards.
ATGATTTTCTTATCGTCGCGGGCCTGTGGATGGTATATGGCTTCCTCGCCATGCTGTTGACCGCCACTTTCGGCGGCCTGCATTGCCAACCCGAGCACATGGACTACACACCCTGTGTCGGTGGCCCGCTTTACCAGTTGGGACTGCTGCTGGTTACCGCGGGATACTTCTTCTGGTCCTGGCGCGCCGCCGGGCAAACCATCGGCATGCGCGCCTGGCGCCTGATGTTGGCGAACAATAACGGTATGCAGCTCAGCTGGTACCAGTGCGTTGTTCGCGCGCTGGTCGGCGCGATCTCACTGACCTGCCTGGGGCTGGGTTTTTTCTGGGGTTACCTGCGGGAGGACCGCGCAAGCTGGCACGACCTGGCGTCGGATTCAGAAGTGCGGCAATTGCCGAAGAAAAAGAAAGAGAAGAAGTTGTAATGCCCGCGCGGGCGCTCAACGCGCCCGTTTCAGCAACAGCCATCCGATAAGGAAGCTGGCAAGAATCGGCACCAGCACCGCGATAAACGGCGGAAATCCAAACACCACCGACGACGGCCCGAGCATGTCCTGCAGGGTCTGGAACACGATCCCCACAATCACACCAGTAAATACCCGCAGTCCCGTGGTTACTTCCCGTAACGGACCAAAGATAAACGAGATCGCCATCATCACCAGACCGGCGATGGTCAGTGGCTGCAGCACCTTTTTCCAAAACGCCAGCCAGTAGCGGGCCGACTCCTCCCCCTTGCGATCCAGAAACTTGCCATAGGACCAGAGATTGCGCGGGGACAGGTCCGACGGCAAGGGGACAACCAGCGAAAACAGATTCGGAGACATATCGGACGCCCAGACCATCTCCGCCTGCTGGCTGCTGTGGGCGCGCTCCGGTGTCAGACGGGTCTCGCGATTGTTTTGCAACTCCCAGTGCCCATCCCGGTAATGACCGCGTTCGGAAAACACCACCTGCTGCAGCTGGCGGTCTTCATCAAACCGGTAGCGGGTAATACCGAATAGAGTGCCGCCGGGCAGCGCCGCGTTGAAGTGCACAAACTCCCCGTTCTCATTAAACCAGAGCCCCTGCTCCAGTCCGGCATTCTCCAGTTCCCCGCGCGCGATGGCACGACGGCTCTCCGCGGTCTGGTTGGTAACCGGCACCACCAGTTCAGCCAGCACCAGGCCAAGCACAATCAACACCAGTACCGGCTTCATCACCGCCCAGGCGATGCGCGCGATGGAAACGCCCGCAGCGCGCATTACGGTAAGCTCGCTGGTGCCCGCCAGGGTACCAAGGCCCACCATACACCCCACCAGCGCTGAAAAACCGAGCTGGCTGTAGATACGCTCCGGCATGGTCCAGAACACATATTCCAGCAGGTTGGTGAACTGGTAGCCGCCACCGAGCTCGCCGAGCTGGTCGACAATGGCGGAGATCAGATCCAGACCGAGAATCACCAGCAATACAGCGAGAATCGCGAGGGTAACGGTGCGGGCGATATAAAGATCAAGCCGGGACATTGGATCCTCCATTGCCACGGCCTGCGCCACCGTGACCACCACCGGACCGAAGCCCCTTGCGCCGCCGGGGCTTGCGGTTGCGCCCCCCCAACAGCAGCAGCCCTAGAATCAGAAATGGCGGGTGTACCAGCCAGATGGCCCAGGCCTGTTCGATCTTGCCGTCTTCAATCGCGCCGCGCACCCCCTGCAGGGCCACCAGGTACACGATATACAGCAGCACAGCGGGGATCATTTTCGCGTAGCGACCCTGGCGGGGATTGGTGCGGCTCAGGGGCACCGCGAGAATGGCTACGACAAGTACCAGTACCGGCAGGCTGAAGCGCCAGTGTAAATTCACCCGCTCGCGGGGATCTTCACTCTTCCACAGTGCCGCCGTAGACATGGATTGCAACTGCTCACTGACCTTGGTGCGCAGGCGCGGTACTTCAAGCAACACTTCATAACTGGAAAATGCCATCTGCCGGTAGTCGCTCTGGCCAGGTACGCCCTCGTAGCGGTAACCATCGCGCAGAACGAGATAGCGCAGGCCCGTTTCCGGGTCTATCTGCTGCACCCCCTCCCGGGCCACGGTAACGATCTGGTGATCCGTCGCGGTCTCACCGCGGGAGTTTCCCAGCTCGGCGAGAAACACGTCGTGCATGGTGGATTTGTCGTCACTGAGGGAATCCGCGTAGTACACCGCGCGGTCGCCTTTCGTGCCGACGAATTTCTTCGGTACCAGGTGATCGAATTCGTTGCGGGTTTTGTCTGCGGTGAGCAGGTGGGAAGTGCGCTCAATGCCGGTGGGGGTCAGGTACAGGCTCATGGCGGCAACAAAGGCGGCCACCAGCAGTGCCGGCACCAGGGTATAGCGCAGCAACTGGCGTTCACTGAAACCGCAGGCGTGCAGTACCGTCATTTCGCTTTCAATATACAGACGCCCATAGGCGAGCAGGATACCGACGAAAAAGCCGAGAGGGATCACCAGTTCGAGAAACCCAGGCAGGCGAAACCCCATCAGGGCGAACAGGATGCCTGCGGAAAGATCCCCTGCCGCCGCCTCAGCCAGATATTTCACAAAACGGCCGCTCATTACCATCAGCAGCAGCACCGCGCTGACAGCCAGGGTTGCACCGAGCAGCTCGCGACAGAGGTAGCGGAAAATAATCACTGAACGACCAGCTTCCCTGATTGCACTTAATTGAAAGAACGGCGAAAAAGAAATCGAAAAACCGACGTTTGGACACTCGAATGACGGATAAGACACCCGATCAAGCAATCCGATCCTTCCCGGGTTAAACTTGCGGGGCGCATTATCACCAAAAACCCAGGCCATGTCTCGGCCTGGCAGGCCCCGACCCCACCGTGTTCCCGCGCGCTACGCCTTGAGGATTCTGGCCCCGAGCCACGAAATCCGCCAGTGCGACGGCAACGGACACGTTGTCCACCCGGTGGCTGCGGCTTCAAAGCACAGAGAACATCAAGGAAACTTTTCATGCAGTTTTTCGCCAAGGTCACCGACATCAGCAAACAGCGTAGCGCCTGCGTCATCATCGCCGTGGACCACAAAGACCAGCTCACGGAGAGCGGCAGTGCCCTCGACAAAGCGAGTAACGGCAGCCTCGGTAAACTGCTGAAACGCGGCGACCTCGGCAAGGCCGCTGGCAGCACACAGCTGGTATCCCTGCTGGACGGCGGTGCCGAGCGTGTGCTGCTGGTCCGCGCGGGCAAAGCCCCGGTGTCCCAGGCGGAGTTCCGCAAGCTTGCCACCGTGAGCGCCAAGGCAGCTGCCGCGTTCAAAGACGCCTCCAGCTACCTCACCGAGCTGTCCGTGCGCGATGCCGACATAGACTGGCAGGCGCAGCAACTGACCCTGGCCGCCGGCCTCGCCAGTTACAAATTCACCCGTTTCCACAGCGACACCAAACCCAATCCTCTCGCCAAATTCACCGTACATGCCGGTGACAAAAAGCAGCAGAAAGCCATTCAGAAGGGCGTCGACCTCGGCAGCGCCCAGGCCATCGGCAGCAACATCGCCCGCGAACTCGGCAACCTGCCCGGCAATCTGTGCACCCCCACCTACCTCGCCAATGAAGCGAAGGAGCTGGCGAAAAAGCATCCAAAGCTCACCACCACGGTGCTCGACAACAAAAAAATGGAATCCCTCGGCATGGGCGCCTTCATGAGCGTCGCCAAGGGCAGCGACGAGCCGGCGGCGATGATCGCCATGCAGTACAAGGGTGGGAAGACCAATGACAAGCCCATCGTACTCGTGGGCAAGGGCATCACCTTCGACACCGGCGGCATCAGCCTCAAGCCGGGCCTGCAGATGGACGAGATGAAGTTCGACATGTGCGGCGCTGCCAGTGTATTCGGCGTGATGAATGCGCTGGTGGAAATGCAGGCACCGGTAAACGTGGTGGGTGTGGTCGCCGCCGCGGAAAATATGCCCAGTGGCCGCGCCAGCAAGCCCGGTGACATAGTCACTTCCATGAGTGGCAAAACCATCGAAATTCTCAATACCGATGCTGAGGGACGCCTGGTGCTCTGCGATGCTCTGACCTGGGTAGCCAAGTTCAAGCCGAGCGTCGTGATCGACATCGCCACTCTCACCGGCGCCTGCGTGATCGCCCTCGGCCACCACGCCACCGGCCTCTACGCCAACCAGGATCAGCTGGCCAACGACCTGATCGCCGCCGGCGAAACCACCGGCGACCGCGCCTGGCGCATGCCGCTGTGGGATGAGTATCAGCCGATGCTGAATTCCAATTTTGCCGATCTGCAGAATATCGGCGGTCGCGAAGCGGGCTCCGTCACCGCCGCCTGCTTCCTCGCCCGCTTTGCCGAGGAATACAACTGGGCACACCTGGACATCGCCGGCAGCGCCTGGACTTCCGGCGCCGCCAAAGGCGCGACCGGCCGCCCGGTACCGCTGTTGCTTCAGTACATTCTGAACAATAAGTAATCCGATAAATATCGATTGCTACGTAGTCATTAACTCGATGCGAAGGTGGAGGTGGCGGGGACGATTTGCGGGACCGTACGCGGCCTGGATGGCCGCGTCCGAGCCCCCATGGATGGGTTAAGGGGGGGCGCCTAGCCCGTGTCTCGTAAATCGTCCCCGCCACCTCCGCCGCCACAGTCACAGCTACGAAGCACGAAACAATGCCCACGAAACAATGCCGGTGGCGGCGCCGCTACCGGGAACAGTCTTGCGAGACTCGCCGTGAACCCATCCATGGGGGCTCTTCCGCGAGGTCCCTCTCGCGGAAGGTCTCGCAAGACTGTTCCCGGTATCGCCGCCTTCTCGATTAGTCCGCTACTTCGAACAAAAGCATGACCCGAATAGATTTCTACGTCCTGGCCTCTGAGAATCCCGATGAGATCCAGATATTCGCCTGCCGACTTGCGGAAAAAGCCTTCCGCAACGGACTGCATGTGCTGATCGCCGTGGATAACGCGGAGCAGGCACAACAACTGGACGAACTGCTGTGGACCTACCGGGAAGACAGCTTCCTGCCCCACGCACAACAGAACAAAGACCAGCAGGCCGCCATTGAGATCAACAGCGGCGAAGATCCCGGCCAGCACCACGGCCTCCTCATCAACCTCTGCAGCGACATCCCCGCCTGGTTCAGCCGCTTCGAGCGCCTCGCCGAAATCGTCTGCCAGCACCCCGACTCCCTCGCCCGCTCCAGAACGCGATACAGTCACTTCCGCGACAGGGGATATCCGCTACAATCCCACAACATCACCAACTGATCACAACCGAACCCACATCCATGTCCGGTCGCAAAAAGAACAGAAGACACCAGCACGGCCAACCGCCCCATGAACTCCTCCGGGAACTCAACTCCCTGCGGGAACTGCTGGGCAACGACATGGACGCCGACATCCCCCTGCTGGATCAGGTGGCCGAGTCTTCCAGTGATCAGAAAGCAAACAACGCGCAACCACACCGCTCATCGCAGCGCGCTCCCAATCACTCGTCGAACTACGCCCCGAGGCCCCCCCAGCGACCGCTGACGGAAGTAGACCTGCCCATCCTGTTTTCTCCCGTTGACGAAGAACCCGTGGACGATTTCGACGAGTATGTGCCGGAACTGAGTGAGGCCGACCGCGAATTGCTGCGCCCGTTACAGGATCTGCCGCGCCCGCCGGCTGTGGAGCCCACTCCGGCCATTGGTGCCTCCCAACCAAGTACTCCGGTGGATGCCCATCGCTCCGAGTCACCCCGTGGTGAATACCAGCCGGAGCTGTTCGAGCCGGAATCCGAAACCCTGCCGGCACCAGCCGTGCCGCGGAAGACGGCGGCAACGAACCCCGCGCCCCCGCCAACCGTGCAGCTCCAGGCAAACCTAACGACCGGCAAAACGCCCATGACGGACAACCCCTTCCTGCCGCCCCACATTCGCGCGCGACTGACTGGCGGCAAGATCCCGCGTCCGGAGCCAACGCCCCCGCAGGTGCCGATAGCCAGCCCGGTTACTCAGGCCAGACCTGAGGCGGCACAGGCCAATAGCCACAGACTCTCCGAAGCAGAGCGCGAACAACTGCTTGAGCAATTGGTGGCGGAGCAACTGCCAGAACTGGAACGGCAACTGCGCCGCGGTATCACCCTGGTGCTGGACGAACTCTACCCCGGGAAAACCTGACTTCAGCAGACTTCCCAGTCGGCCGGCCTTTTGCCCCCATCGGCCCCGGCGGTATAATCCCGCCCTTTTATTTATTCACCCATTTTCATGGCCCCCGGCGATTTCGAGCAGGCGGCCAGCCCTACAACGCAAGGCACTCCCCCGCGCATGGACAAGACATACCAGCCCAACGCCATCGAACAGCAGTGGTACAAAACCTGGGAAGAAAACGGCTACTTCAAGCCCTCGGGCGACACCGAAGCCGATCCCTACTGCATCATGATCCCGCCGCCCAATGTCACCGGCAGCCTGCACATGGGCCACGGTTTTCAGGAGTCCATCATGGACGCCCTGATCCGCTACCACCGCATGAAGGGCGACAACACCCTGTGGCAAGTGGGCACCGACCACGCCGGTATCGCCACCCAGATGGTGGTGGAGCGCCTGCTGAGCGCCGAAGGTAAATCCCGTCACGAGCTGGGGCGCGACAAGTTCATCGAGAAAGTGTGGGAGTGGAAGGAAGAGTCCGGCGGCAACATCACCCGTCAGCTGCGTCGTCTCGGCGCCAGCCCGGACTGGTCCCGCGAACGTTTCACCATGGACGACGGTTTCTACAAGGCGGTACAGGAAGTCTTTATCCGCCTGTATGAAGACGACCTGATCTACCGCGGCAAGCGCCTGGTGAACTGGGACCCGAAACTGCACACCGCGATTTCCGACCTGGAAGTGCTGAACGAGGAAGAACAGGGGCATCTGTGGCACTTCCGCTACCCGCTGTCCGACGGCAGTGGTCACCTCGTCGTCGCCACCACCCGCCCCGAAACCATGCTCGGCGATACTGCGGTGGCGGTACATCCGGAAGACGAGCGCTACAAGCATTTGATCGGCAAGACCATCACGCTGCCGCTGGCGGACCGCGAAATCCCGATCATCGGCGATGACTATGTCGACCGCGAGTTTGGCACCGGCTGTGTGAAGATCACCCCGGCCCACGATTTCAACGACTACGATATGGGGCAGCGCCACAGCCTCGAGATGATCAACATCCTCGACGCCGACGCCAACCTGAACGACAACGTGCCGGAAAAATACCGCGGTATGGAGCGCTTTGCCGCGCGCAAACAGATTGTCGACGACCTCGATGATCTCGGCCTGCTGGAAAAGATCGACCCGCACACCCTGAAGGTCCCCCGCGGCGACCGTTCCGGGGTTGTCATTGAGCCGTGGCTCACGGATCAGTGGTACGTAAAAACCCAACCGCTGGCGGAAGAAGCCATCAAGGTGGTGGAAGACGGCCGTGTCAATTTCGTGCCGAAGAACTACGAGAACATGTACTTCTCTTGGATGCGCGACATTCAGGACTGGTGTATTTCCCGCCAGTTGTGGTGGGGCCACCGCATCCCGGCCTGGTACGACAACGATGGCAAGGTCTACGTCGGCCGCAGCGAGGAAGAGGTGCGCGCGAAACACAACCTGGGCGATATCGAACTGCGCCAGGACGACGACGTGCTCGACACCTGGTTCTCCTCCGGCCTGTGGACCTTTGGCACCCTGGGCTGGCCGGAGGAAACCCCGGAGCTGGCGGCATTCCACCCGACGTCCGTCCTCGTAACCGGCTTCGACATCATCTTCTTCTGGGTCGCGCGCATGATGATGCTGACCCTGTACTTCAAGAAGGAAGTGCCCTTCCATACCGTGTATGTACACGGCCTGGTGCGCGACAGCCACGGCCAGAAGATGTCCAAGTCCAAGGGCAACGTGCTCGACCCCATTGACCTGATCGACGGTATCGACCTGGAAAGTCTGGTGCAGAAGCGCACCTCCGGCATGATGGTGCCGCACCTGCGGGAGAAGATCGAAAAGCAGACCCGCAAGGAATTCCCGGAAGGCCTCGCCGCCTACGGTACCGATGCGCTGCGTTACACCTACTACTCGCTGGCCTCTACCGGCCGCGACATCAAGTTCGATGTGGGCCGTATCGAGGGTTTCCGCAACTTCTGCAACAAAATCTGGAACGCGTCCCGCTATGTGCTGCAGAACTGTGAGGGCCACGACTGCGGCCAGGACGGCAGCGATGATTTCGAACTTTCGATTGCCGATCGCTGGATCATTTCCCAGCTGCAACGCACCGAAATCGCGGTGAAAGACGCCATCGAAACCTATCGCTTCGACCTCGCGTCCCAGGCACTGTACGACTTCGTGTGGAGTGAGTACTGCAGCTGGTATCTGGAACTGTCCAAGCCGGTACTGTGGGACGACAACGCTTCCGCCGCGGTAAAGAAAGGTACCCGCCGCACCCTGATCCGCGTATTGGAAACCACGCTGCGCCTGGCGCACCCGCTGATGCCATTCATCACCGAGGAAATCTGGCAACGGGTGAAAAATCTCGCCGGCGCGGCCGGCGACACCATCATGCTGCAGAAGTATCCGGTTGCAAACGAGCACCGCATCGACGAAAACGCAGAGGCCGCGATTGCCTGGTTAAAAGGTGTGATCGAAGGTGTGCGCAATATCCGCGGTGAGATGAACATCTCCCCGGCGAAAAATATTCCGCTGATTCTGCGCAATGTTTCCGCGGCAGATCAGAAATTGCTGGAGCAGACCCGCACGCTGCTGACCAAACTGGCAAAACTCGAGTCCATCGAGATGCTGCCAGTTGGTGCCGAAGCACCTGCCTCCTCTACCGCACTGGTCGGCGAGCTGGAGCTGCTGGTACCTATGGCCGGACTGATCGACGTGGCGGCAGAAAGCGCGCGCGTGCAAAAAGAAATCGACCGTCTGAACAAGGAACTGGCGGCGGTTTCCGGAAAACTGCGTAACCCCAACTTTGTCGACAAGGCACCGGAAGAGGTGGTGAACAAGGAACGGGCGCGCATGGCGGACCTGGAAATTGCGCTCAGCCGTTTTGAGCAGCAGTTGGAATCGCTTAAGCACCTCTGAGTTCGACTTGACGCGGATTCAAAATGTACTCAGAGCCTTCCGCGAAGGTGCTGATACCGGGTGCGGCCTCGCGAGACCTTCTAAAACAGGGATGTTTTAGAAGAGCCCCCAGGGATGGGTTCACGGCGTGTCTCGCGAGGCCGCACCCGGTAGCAGCACCGCCACTCAAACCTGTTCAAAACAAAAATGGCGAACCAGAAATGGTTCGCCATTTTTCATGCCCGGTCAAAACTCGAAACGGACATCTCCGAACACACTTCTCGGCTCGCCGATAAAATACCGGTCACCTCCCGCCAGGCTCGAATAATCCGCCCGCTCCGCATAGTCCGCATTCGCCAGATTATTGATCCGCAACCCCAGATGAATTCCGGGAGTCAGCCGGTGGCTCATGCGAAGGTGAAGAAGTTCATGCCCCGAATAGCGGTGGGCGTTCTCGATATCGGTGTAGTAACTGCCCATGGACTGAACCTGCAGTTCGACGCTGGTCTGCGCGAGCGGCGTCCAGTCCAACGTCAGGCTATGCATATGCCGGGGCGCGGTATCGATGTCGTTACCGCGGGTTTCCATCAACGTGTCACTGCCGGGCTCGCTCACGCTGTTGGCGTAAAGGTGACGGGCGTAGGTTCCGGCCAGGGTAAGCGCCCACTGCGGAGCAAGAGCCCACTCCAGTTCGTACTCAACACCGTAATGCCGGGTCTCGCCATCACTCAGATTGAGACGCTCGGACGACTGGAAAATTACGTCGGCCTTTTCCATGTAAAAGCCAGTCACACTGAAACGTGAGCGTTCACTCTGCTTCTGCAGCCCCAATTCCACGCTGTCGATGGATTCGGAGTCGAGATCGGCCGCCACCTGTCCACTCTGCAGACGATACAGCTCCGCCGTCTGAGGCGCACGAAAACCATGGGCAAGGCGCAGGCTCGCGGACAGGTTGTTTTCAAATTCGTGGATCAGGCCTGCGTTGAATGAAAGATTCGAGAAATGATCGGTACGATCCTCCGGGCGACTGTAGCGGCACCCCACGGCGCCGGTGAATCCGTTGATACACAGACTGCCATCTTCCGCGGTATCACCGGCGAGCATACGGTTGTCGTAGCCGTAGAGGAGAGATTCGAAGCGCGTACCGAATGACAGGTTACTGCGCCCGGCAAACCGCCACTGCATATTTGAGAACGCGGCGAGTACATGTGCATCAACATCGTAGTCGTACTGGCGCCCGGCGGGAAAGGAAGAAAAGCCTTCGACCTGTGTCTGTCGCAGCCAGCCATCGGTGTACTCCAGATCCACACCACTCAACAGATCCAGACGTTCATCGAACAGTTGCTGGTAGGAAATCTGGATCCCGACACCCCGCTGGCCGTTATCCTCCAGCGGTGTCCCCGGCAGGAAGTGCATCAGAAAGGCCATATCGGTGTAGCGGGCATAGGGAGTGATCTGCCAGTGATTGCCGGCGCTGGTACTGTGCGTGAAGCGGGTCTGCAGCCGCGCAGACTGGCTGTCACGAAATGCTTCGGGGTTCGGGTTTTCCCGTTTGCGGTGGGCATCCCTGTAAGCATTGAGTCCGCTCACATAACCCGCGGTTTCCTGATTGAGGTTGGCGAGACTGAGCAAGGTGCGTGCATCCCATTGTTCACCGCGGTAATCATGGCGCGCGCTGAACTGCTGCTGGTCATAACCGGAATGGGCCTTATAACCGCCGTCACGGCTGCCGTTGAAGCCGAGGCGGAGTCCGTTGCGCCCGGACGATTCGCTGAACCCACCGGCTATACGCCGATAGTCGTTCGCCCCCACTTCCAGGCCCACGTACCTTTGCCGGGTTTCCGCAGGGGCGGCACTCAACAGGCGGATAACACCGTGCTGCGCATCGGAGCCGTACAGCACACTGGCGGGACCACGCAGCACCTGCACGTTGCCGCCCTGGAGCAGAGGAAGATCAAACAACTGATTGACATTGCAGAAGCCGGTACCGCGCACGGGGATATCCCCTTCCAGCACCGCAAATGCGCCGCAGCTGCCGGCACCACTCAATACCGGTGAGCGGATGGCTGTAAGATGTTCCTGGCCGTTGCCCCGGCTGATCCAGAGTCCGGGAAGGCTGTTAAACAGTTCCGCCGGGTGTGCGGGTGCGCGCAGGGCAATGTGATCTCCGTGGATGGTGGATAACGGGATGATGTCCGGAGCTGCGGCCTTGTGTGTCAGCGTCCCGGTGACCACGACGGTTTCCAGCACCGCTTCGGGAGATGGCTCGGTAGCGGCGCCCGGGGAGTCGGCAAATGCGGGGGGTACCAATACAGTGGAAAGCAGACTGGCCGCGGCAGCGAGAAACCGTCTTTTCGCGGGGATCTTCGTTGCGCGGCGTCGCACCACAAACCTCAGAGCGTGGCGCGCGCGGCAAAGTAATCCATGGAATAGTTCACGCGCTCTTCCACGTTCTTTTCCAATTGTTCCAGCGTCATGGATTCAATGTGTTCCAGGCGCGTGCGCAAACCGATACCGTTGGCGATCTGGATGGCGAGGCCGGGGCGCGCATTGGCCTCCAGCAACAGCGGTCCGCGCCTGCGATCGAGCACAATGTCGCAACCGAGGTAGCCGAGTCCCGTCATTTCATAACAGCTGGCCGCGAGGTTAACCAGATCTTTCCAGCCCGGTACTTCGAGGTCCGCAAACGGCATCTTGGTATCGGGATGAATATCCACACGCAGCCCGCGCTGCACCGCGTGGGAGGCTTTGCCGGTGGCGAGATCAATCCCCACGCCCACCGCACCCTGATGCAGGTTGGCCTTGCCGTCAGAATCGTGGGTGGAGCAGCGCAACATGGCCATTACCGGGAAACCGCGGAACACAATGACGCGGATATCCGGCACACCTTCGAAGGAATATTTGTCAAACACCGGATCAAAATCCACCAGCGCCTCCACCATACAGCGGTCCGGTTTGCCACCGAGACTGTACAAACCGCTGTGGATATTGCTGACGTGGCGCTGAATATCCAGCGCGGTAACTTTGCTGCCGGACGGTTTGAGATAGTCGTCGCCCTCGCGCCCGACAATCACAAGAATTCCCTTGCCACCGGAACCGCGCGCGGGCTTGATCACAAACTGCTGCAGCGGTTCGATCACCTGCATGATACGGGTGCGGGTGGGCTGGGTTTCGAAGGCGGCAATCAGGTCCGGCACCGGTATACGGTAGCGCCGCGCCGCGCGCTTGGTATTGAGTTTGTCGTCGACAATGGGATATTTGTCGCGGTCGTTGTAGCGGGCGATATAGCGCACATTGCGCGCATTCATCCCAAGAATGCCAAGCTTTCGCAACTTGAACGGCGACACCAGGCCGCCGCTGAAAAATGGTGGCAAACGCATCAGCGCACCAGCTGGCGGAACCGCGCCAGTTCACCCAGCCGGTAACCAGTGTAGTTACCGATAATCATGACCACGGCGAGCAGCACCAATAACAACTCGGGGAAGTTGAAGGTCCAGTGTTCGATATAGCGGTTGGTCATCACCCACCAGGCGAGCACCGCCACCAGCAGGCTGCCACCCGCCTGTATCACCACCTCGTAGGGGCCGTCTTCCTCCCACAGAATCGACATGCGTTCGATGGTCCAGGCGAGAATGATCATCGGGAAAAAGGTTACCGTCAGCGCCTGTTCGATGCCGAGTTTGAAACTCACCACGCTGATGGCCCCCATCAATATCACCACCGTAATCACCACGGCGGCGATCCTCGCGACCAATAAAAGGTTGAGCCTGCTGAGATAGAAGCGCACCCACAGGCCGAGAATCAGAATCAACACGAAAATCGACAGGCCGGTAATCAGCTGGGTTTCAATAAAGGCGATGGCGAGCAGTACCGGCATAAAGGTACCGGATGTGCGCAACCCGACGAATACCCGCAACAGCACTACGACCAATGCACCAACCGGCACCAACAGGATCAGTTTGAAAATACTCTGCTGCTCGATGGGCAGGCTGTAGATGGAGAAATCCACCAGTGCCTCTTTTTCCTTGCTGGTACTGAGCATGGCCACATCACGGGCGGGCACATCGTTGGATATTACCGAGAAGGTCACGCTGGAATTGCGCCCTCCCTCCACGTCCAACAGGCTCTTGCCACCGCGCTGCCAGATAAAGAAATTTTTCGGCACACCCGGTGTGCCGCTGGTGGGTTCGAACACCACCCAGCGCTTGCCGTCGTAGATTTCCAGCAGGTCCTCCGGGTCAAGGCGACGGCGATCGTCCTCGAGGTACAGCCCGCGAATGCGGTGCGCGGGGATATCCGCGGCCGCCAGTACCAACAGCGCGACATCCACAAAATTGCGGTCTTTGTAGTAACCGAAAATCAGGTTGCGATCCTGATTGCGGGTATCCGCCAGGGCCAGCAACAGCTCGGAGGTAAACGTGGAGACATCGGAAGAGCGCGCGCGGCCGGCCTCGACCAGCGAGTAAATCGCCTGGCGTACGGCCTCCTGCTCGCGGGCGCCGAGCAGCGGCTTCACCACTTCGGTGCTGAGATCCAGTGGCTGCTCCAGTGCCGCGCCGGGCGTCTGGTGTACATCCAGCTGATAGAACAGAGACTGCCGGCCCGAGGCGTGGCGCTTCGACCAGACCGCGCGGTGCTCGTCGTCCTGATGAATGATATTGAAGCCGTAACCGGAAGAGCTGAAGGTTTCCCCCAGCACCGCCATGTTGCGCTGTGAGCGCGGCAGCGTGAGCGCAGCCTTGACCGGGCCGCCGTCGGCATCGAAGCTCACCTTCGCCTCGATGGTCCACACGGTGCGGTATTCACCGGGCAGCAGGGGGAAACCCAGCGCGAAGTGCTTATAGATGGTAAGGCCGGCACCCAGAACAGTGAGCAGCGCGGCGAGAATATAGACCTGAGCCCGTGGCGACATTCGCCATTCCCCGATTGTTGTTGGAAGCAGCTTTTGGCCACGTATTCTTGCCGAGTACCCGTGCCTGCGCCAGTACCCGGCCCACATTTTCGGGCATTGGATGCAGGATTATTTGCTAACGATGGGCAACTTGGGCTGCCCCTGCACCTGCTTGCGGCTTACATCCACCACCGCGGCGTCCTTGAGGAAATTGCGCCCTACCAACAGAGGGAATTCAAACTCGCTGCCCTCTACCAGATTCACTTCCACCATGTGAGTAACCTCTCCCACCGTCAGGCTCATATCGACGATGGGACGGCGCTGGCGGTCAAAACCGGGGCGCGCGACGCGCACGTGGCGCTTGATCGGCAGTTCAATTTGCTGCGGCTCGTCCTCGACGCTCTCCGCCAGTTTGAAGCGCACCCACTCACTGCCATCGCGTTCAAACCGGGTGAGATCCTGCACGGTGAGAGCACAGGTGGCTGCACCGGTATCCACCAGCGCCTTCAGGCGAACACCGCCGGGTTCAACGGTAAAGAATTCTTCCGAGCCGAGCACCAGTTTGTCTTTGGCGACGGGCACTTCAATCACCCGCTCCAGCTTGCGCTCCACGACCCGCTCCACCACCTGCACTTCGGGTTCCGCGCAGACAACCGCCTCAACGGAGGGACAGTGGCTCGGATCAAAAGAGGCGGGAATCGGAGAGGGCTGCTCTTCGACAGCCGTTGCCGGGGATTCGGCCTGGGTCGAGATGGGAGCCAGGTTTTCACAACCGGACAAAAATTGTGCAACCAGCAAAAAGGAGGCTATGGGTAAAAACCGCATCTGTTATTACTACCTTAGGGGCGGAGCACCGGCCCTGAGCATGTTATCAAGCGAAATTCCTGGCGGTATGAAGCTCGGGCCATCCGTGACACCCGTTTTTTTCAAGCTGCGCATACTATCGTATCCCCGCTCCCTCTGCACAGTGACCGTGACAGAGAACACATTCCGGACCAACAGCCCCAATAAGCCGTCAGGGAAGGATAGTCTCCGGCAGATTCCGAAACGAGATGGTACCAATTGGTCACAATCAATCAAGCGCCAACCGGGCATTCTTGATATTTGGCGCTACCCATCAGCCTCTGGCGAGACGCTCATCAATCTCCCGCAATTTACGGGTAAGAATCTCCACCGACAGCTCGCTGCCGCGAAAAAACTCTTCCGCCATCGGGGCAATACCGCACGCCTGCGGCAATGGCATTTCTGTTTCAACCATCTGGCTCATGCGCGGCAGGAACACAAACTGTAGCCACTGGGGCAGAGTCAGGGTATCCACACAGAAAGGTTCAGTACTTGCGAGGGCCGCCAGTGAGGGCGGCTCGGCATCCCACAGGTCCAGAGCGCGAAGCTCCGCTTCCAGCTCCAGCAGCAAGGTGGCGATATCGGGGTAAATCGGTTCCATAAAGCGAAATGGTTCAGTTTATTGAGCGCTTGAAGGGCGGCAGTGAATCCAGCATGGCGCGTCCGTACCGCTTGGTGACGATGCGACGGTCCAGCAGAGTGATGGTGCCGCTGTCCTGTTCAGTACGCAGCAGACGGCCGCAGGCCTGTACCAGTTTGAGCGCGGCGTCTGGCACTGTGATCTGCATAAAAGCGTTGCCGCCCTTGGCCTCGATCCATTCCGCCAGCGCCGCTTCAATGGGGTCGTCCGGTACCGCAAAGGGTAACTTCGCGATCACCACATGGCGACAGTAATCCCCGGGAAGATCCAGCCCCTCGGCGAAACTGGCGAGGCCGAACAACACACTGTGACCACCGCTGTCGACATTCTTTTTATGGCTGTCGAGCAGTTGCTGGCGGGACTGCTGGCCCTGCATGAGGATGCGGTTGCGCCAGGTGCCGGGCAGCGATTCGTGGACCGTCTCCATTTGCCGGCGGGAAGCGAACAGCACCAGCGACCCGCCGGGACCGTCCAGCAGACCCGGCAGCGCCTCGATCACTGCGTCTGTATGCAGATCCGCGTTGTTCGCCTCCACTGCGTCTTTCGGCACCCGCAGCTCGGCGCGGGAGAAGTCGAACGGGCTGGGCACGATTTCGTAACTGGCATTGTCCGGGGTGCCGGCGCGCATTTTCAGGCGGTCAAAGCGGCCGAGCGCGGTAAGGGTGGCGGAGGTCAGCACCGCACCGTAGCAGCGGCGCCACAAGCTGTATTCGAGCGTCTTGCCCGCAAGAATCGGCGAGCTGCACACCTCGAAATCGAACGAGCCGCCCCACTCTACCAGGGTCACCCAGCGCGCCTGGGGTACCGTGCCCTCATCGATGCGGGAATAATTGGCCCACAGCTCCAGGTTGGCCTCGGCGCGGCCGTGCCAACTGCCGAGTATGGGGTACCATCGCTCCAGGTCGACAATCGGTACCGGACTGTGGGCGTCTTCCATCATCCGCTGGGCGGACTGCACCATCTTGCTAAGCAGGCCCTCGATCTCATCGAAATCCTCGCGCAGCTGCTCCGCCAGATGCATCAACGGCTCCGGCACCACCCCACCCTCAAAGCGGTGGCGCTGCACACGGCCGCGCTCGTCCTCGAATTCGCACAGGTCTTCCAGCAACGGCCAGGCCATTTCCATTTTCTGCTTGGCCGCGGTAAACAGCGCGGGCAACTCTTCCCCGGCGCGATCCAGCTCGGCACCGTCGCCGATCTCGCCAAGCATCTGCCCCAGATTCTTGTTGGCCTGATCCAGCCAGCCGGTGGTAGCACCCACGCGGCTGTGGTGGGCAAAATGGTTCAGCGCCTTGTCCGGCAGGTGGTGAGCCTCGTCCAGCACGTAGATGGTTTCTTCCGGCGGCGGCAGGATCGCGCCGCCGCCGAGCGCCAGGTCCGCCAGCAACAGGTCGTGATTGGCGACAATGACACGGCTCTTGCCCAGGCTCTCGCGGGCGCGGAAAAAACTGCAGCTGCTCACATGGGGGCAGCGGCGGCCACTGCACTGGCGGTGGTCAGTGGTGACCCGGCTCCAATCGTCACCTTCGATGGTGTCTTTCCAGTTGTCGCGGTCGCCGTCCCATTTGCCACTGGCGAGTTCATCGGCCATAGCGCGGTACAGCTTGATGCCGGCTTCATCCACCTGCGGTTTTTCGTCTTCATACAGTGCCATGGAGGCACCGATGCCGCTGGAGGTAAGTTCGGTAAGCAGCTGGTCGAGCTTGGACAGGCACAGGTAGCGGCCGCGGCCCTTGGCGAGAGACACTTCGAATTTGAGGCCGGAGTGCCGGATCAGCTCGGGCAGATCCTTGTTGATGATCTGTTCCTGCAGGGCCACGGTGGCAGTGGAGACCACAAGGGTTTTGTCGTGGGCGATGGCCATGGGGATGGCCGCCAGCAGGTAGGAGACGGTCTTGCCGGTACCGGTGCCCGCTTCCACCACGCAGATGTGCTCGCCATCGGTCTTGCCGTGATCCCGCTCGCCGGCGCCGTTGCGCTGGATGCCACCGAGGGCGCGTGCGATGGCGGCAATCATCAGTTTCTGGCCGTAACGGGCCTTGAGCTCACGCCCATTGAGAAACTGACGATAGGCGTTCTGGATGGATTCTTTGTCTTTATCGCTGAGCACTGGGGACCGACGGAATGATCTGCACTGGGGGTTAAATCAGCCGGACATTATCCATGGTTGTTCAGGGTTTAGCCAACCGGGTTTGGCTCAAACCTGGCTAGTAACCGGGAAGCCCGAGGACGGAGCCCGGAAAGTCCTGTGGCGGCAAAGCACTGGGTATCCGTTTTCGGAACCGCTGTGAATACATCCCTGTACGCTGCGTCGGCGACGTCCCTGTCGCCGACGCTTCCGAAAACGAATACCCAGTACTTTGCCTTCGCATCAAATACTGAGCCATTTGGAAAGTTTGAAGAATTGCTAACGAAGTTCTGCACGGGATGCGAAGGCGAAGTGCAGGGCAGGGGTTTTCAGGATCGTCGCAAACAGGGACGTTTGCGACGAAGCGTACAGGGATGTATTGAAGGGGGGCGCCTAGCCCGGTCCTGAAACCCCCTGCCCTGTGCTTCGCCGCCACCGAACCAGCTTCAGAGCTCAACAAGGACCCTGGCACAGAACAGCGTTACTGCTCAAACGCCAAGCGGGAGACCACCGGATTGGCATAGGCCTGGATCGCCTTGTCCCGCCAGCGTTCATCAATTGCAGCCATCCGCTGTTCAAACTGCTCACGGATTTCCTGGTGCTCGTCCGGGTGCCAGGGCTTCGCGGGGTAGCCAACGGGTAGATCCGGCGCCACACCATAGATCATCTGGTAGGCGATCAGGTTGGTGGGGTGCAACACGTAGTTGCCAATGATCTGGCGATCGATCTCGTCGGCCAGAGCGGCAACATCGTTGAAATCCCCCTCGATTGGCGTACCAAAAGCCGCGTGGATGTGGCCTTTTTTGCCCACCACGCCCTTGCCGATGCTGCCCAGATCCTCATGGGCCTCTTTCTGATACTCGTCCTGGTGCTCGGTGATATAGAGCTCTCGCGCCTTGTAGCGGTCGCAGGGATCCCACTCGTAGGAAATCGACAGTGGCACGATATGCAGCTCGCGCCAGAAATCCGCAAACGGTTGATCCTTCGGCTTCGCCATCGCAAACATCGCCGCCAGCGCCGGATTGGTGCGGTCCCGGCCGTCTTTGGCACGGCCGGCGCGCTGAGCAATCCACACGTGCTCGTTGTCATTGACGATAGAGTGGTGAATGTACTGGGACAGAGTGGTCGCCGCATTCAGCTTTTCGCGGCGGCTGCCGGAACTGCGCTTCACCACGAAACACTTGTTCAGCTTCATGATGTCGGTGGCAAACTGCTTGGACAGCAGGTTGTCGCCGATGGCAATGCGGGAGGTCTCATGTCCTTCCTTGAACATGGCGAGAATGGCCAGCGCCGGGTCCATGGCGATATCGCGATGGTTGCTGACAAACAGGCAGGCGCGATTCCTGGGCAGAGTGTCCAGACCGGAAATGGTGAGCCCACAGCTGGTGCGATTGACCGCCTTTTCCAGATAGCGGGCGATCACCTCCTGCACACCGCGGATATTGTTCGCCCTGCGGAATTCGAAACGTACAAACTGACGCACCAGCCACGCCAGCGGCCGCTCCAGCTTGCTGGCAGCACCGGGCAGCAGGAAGTGTGCCACCACACGGGACATCTCCGGGTCTTCTACCAGGCGCCGGAGTACCGGCCGCACCTCATCGTCCCGGTAGGGGCGGATTTCATCGAATTGACTCAGGTCCAGATTTCTCGCATTCATGGAAATTTTCTACCTGCCAACAACAGCGCCATCATCGAGGATACTGCGCTCTGGCTCATTCTTATTGTGGCCCAGCCCCGGGAACACCGGGGAAGCCGGATAAAACCGGCGCAGAACATACCGGATGCAACGGCGAACTGCCAGCGTTGCAACGGACCCGATGGTGCCGCAGAGAAATATCGGCATCGTGATCATCGGACTGCCTAGCAACCGTCAGACGCCAGCCAGACGCCACCGAACCACTATGGACATATGTCGGCCCGGGCCCGAGAATAAGCCGCTTTGCGCCTATAACAAGATTCAGACAACAGGAAGCCGCCCTGGGGCGATCCGGCCATAAGCGGGATTCTGCCGCGGATGTCCGGCACTGTTTGTCAACGATAAGGAGAACCCCTTGAGCCAGAGCAGTTCCAGCACTACCAGTGACGCCCACCGCAAGCCCAGCCTGCTGGATGCACTGATCCCCCTCCTGATCCTTATCGCCCTGCTGTCCCTTTCCGTGTTTTTCTACGGCGCCGATTCTTCCTACGGTCCCAACCAGATTGCCCTGCTGCTGTGCGCCGGCGTCGCCGCAATGGTAGGGATGAAAAACGGCTTTACCTGGAAGGAAATGGAAGGCGGCATGCTGCACGGCATGAGCCTGGTGTTTGGCGCCATCCTGATTCTGCTGGCGGTAGGGGCATTGATCGGCAGCTGGATTCTCGCCGGCACCGTGCCGTCGATGATCTATTACGGCGTGCAGATGCTGTCACCACACTGGTTCTACGCGGCGAGCTGCATCATCTGCGCCATTGTCGGCCTCAGCATCGGCTCCAGCTGGACCACCGCGGGCACGCTGGGTGTTGCGCTGATGGGCATTGCCGCCGCGCTGGGGTTGAACCCGGCGATCACAGCGGGCGCGGTCATCTCCGGTGCCTATTTCGGCGACAAGATGTCTCCTCTTTCCGACACCACCAACGTGGCGGCGGCGGTAACCTCCAACGACCTGTTCCTGCATATCCGCCATATGCTGTGGACCACTATCCCAGCATTCGTCAGCGCTCTGGTTATCTTCGCCGTCATTGGCCTCAGTTCCGATACCGGCCACGCCTCCGCGGAAGACATCCAGAAACTGCTGGGTGCGCTGCAGGAGGAATTCAGTATTTCCGTGATCAGCCTGCTGCCTCTGGCATTACTGCTGTTCATGGCCTGGAAAAAAATCCCCGCCTACCCCACCCTCATTATCGGGGCGCTGGTGGGCTGTCTGATCGCTGTCATTTTTGAGCCCAACGCCACCCGCCAGTTGGCCGGCGGTGAAGGTGCGCTAAGTCTGGTCAAGGGCGCCTGGCACAGTCTGTTCGACGGCTACAAGTCCTCCTCCAGCAACGAGGCCGTGGCTTCCCTGCTGTCGAAGGGCGGCATGAGCAGCATGCTCAATACCATCTGGCTGATCATCTCCGCCATGGCCTTTGGCGGCGTGATGGAACGCGCGGGCTTCCTCGAGCGCATCGTGAACTGGGCGCTGTCTGGTGTGCATACCGTGGGTGGACTCATCACGTCCACCGTGCTCACCTGCTTCGGTATGAACGCCGCTGCGGGCGACCAGTACATGGCCATCATCATTCCCGGGCGCATGTTCCGCGACGCCTTTACTGACAAAGGCCTGCATCGTCTGAACCTGTCCCGCACCCTGGAGGATTCCGGCACCATCACCTCCGTACTGATTCCCTGGAATACCTGCGGCGCCTATATGAGCGCCACTCTGGGTGTTGCCACCTTCACCTATGCGCCCTTCGCCCTGTTCAACATCATCTGCCCGCTGCTGGCCATCGCTTACGGCTGGACACACTTCAAGCAGATGCCGCTCGGCAAACAGGATGAATTGCAAATCGTCGAAGAGGCCCGCACCTGACGCACTGCCCGGGCGGATTCGCAGCCGCGCCGCCCGGCATTTTTCCCGAACCGACCCCACTCCGGATTCCCTCGCCGTGACTGACACCCGCCAGCCTTCACCCAATCGCCCCCCCAGCTCTCTGGCCGAATTGATTACCGCCGCAGAGTTCAACCTGCGCTGGTTTGATGTGGGCCGCAGAGTCCAGCCCGTCAACAGCCGGATTGCTGAAGATTTCGAGGCGGGTGCCACACCCTGGCCGCACCCGTATCTGCGTCAGGCCTGGTGTGGACTGCTGCTGTGGCCCCGAGGATCCAATTCAGATGACGGAAAAGTGGAGAGCACGGAACCGGTAGTGTGGTTTCTGCGCCTGCCCCTGGATGAGCAGGGCAAACTGTTGCTGCCTGTGCGCGACCGCTTTCTCAAACAAGTGCAGCAGGCTCTGTACCGCGAGCAGCGCGGTGATCTGTACACACATCTGCAGAAAGCGCTGGATGACAGCGGATTGATGTTCACACCGCCCGCCGACAAGCGTGCGGTATTTCATGCAAAGTCCGGCCGCCTGCTCAAGCGGGAGGCCAGTGACCACTATCCCGCCGCGCGCGCCTACGCCAAAGATCCGGCGTCATTTCCCTGGGAACAGCTGGCACTGCAGGGCGTGGCTGATCTCGCGGTGCGCTGGGAGGAAGAAAAATCACGACTGATAAAAAACCTGCCGCGTTTTGCCACCCCCGCACTCATCTCCCTGTGCCAGTGCCTGGAAAGTGAAGCCATCGACCACCAGATTGCCGAACCAATCATCCAGCGCGCCGAACAGTCCCTTGCTCGCGATACGCCGGATTTCAATCTGATTACCGCCACCGTACGGGGACTTTCCCACAGCGTCGCCACAGGTATGCGCCAGCAGTTCCTGACGCGGATCCTGCAGAGCCATGCAGGAGCGCATGGCGAAGTGCTCGCAGCCATTGGCAGTCGCTGCCATGTCGACCTGCAGCAGCCGGAGCTCGCCAGCCTCTGGCTGGAAAAACTGAGCGAGAGCCAACCTCAACAGACCTTCAATCTGCTGTTGAGCGACCTGATGTTTTTACCGCAACTGCGCAGTGTCCTGCTGGGCGTTTTACGCGATCCCGAGCGCCCTGAATCTGTCGCCCGCGCCTTTGGTACTTTTCTGCAGCCATCCCACCCGTAAGCACACAAAAAAATATACGCGCAATTCATCGAGCCCGAGCATCGCTACAGGAACAGTTTTCCGAAGTTTCTGACGTGTATTCCCGCGGGAATTTACTGCAAAGCGAAAAAATAAAAATATTTTCGCTTTAATGAAAAAAAATCTTCGACGCCCCGCAAGAATAAAAAGCGCATTTTGGCGGAAAAAGCCGCAAATTAACGCTTACTGATACGACAAACTGGCGGCGGTTTTATCCTGAATTGAACTGTGGCGGCTATTTTAACCGCGCGCCTATTACACTCCATTGGGCGGTATGTTTGTAGAAAAGATTTTTACAAAGCACACCAAACAGGTGACGTTTTATTGTCTATGCTATTGACTAACATCAACGGAAAGGAGTTAGGGGATGAATTTCACTCCAGCCAAGTACTTAACCGGAATTATTTGTGCACTGGTCCTCGCAGGTTGCTGTGCACCGGCTCCGATGCCGGCCGCCTGCCCTCCGGGCTCAGAACAAATTCCGACTTCTATGGCCTGTCCTGCGGACGCGGATTGCTGGATGGCATCCGATAACGTGCGCTGCATGAAGGTGGTCAAATAACCACCCTCATACAGGAACATGCAAATGCCGCTTTTCGAAGCGGCATTTTGCATTTCCAGACTTCCGGCTTCCATCGACCGCCAAGGTCTACCGGCAGTAAAAAGGCAGCCAAGGATGCGCAAAGCTTCGCTGTCGTTGTTTACCAAGAGCTACGCTCCGCTTAGTAGCACCCTTGGTAGCACGTAGCACCCTGCCGTTTTTTCTCCCGTTCTCTGCCTCATTCCCACCAGCCCCTCCCCCCACCGGCACCTTACCCCGATGCCATAAGCAGGCCTCGACTCTCGCCCGCCCGCACTGGCCGCACTGAGTATTTGTCGCTAATATTTGCGCCTTCCCCGACCACTTCATTCAGCGAAGAATTATTGACCATGGATGCTCTACCTCTTTCCGCCGCCATCGCCCAACTGCAACAACACAAAGATCAGCAGCGCTGGTCACTGCGCGAGCTGTTTGCCTCGGATCCGGAACGGGCACAAACGTTCAGCGCGCAGGCCGCGGGAATCTATCTGGATTACAGCAAAAACCTGCTGAGTGCGGACACCCTGCAATTGCTGCTGGACTATACCGGCACTGCGGAGCTGAAAGGCCGTATTGAGGCGCTCTTCTCTGGCAGCAACATCAACAACACCGAACACCGCCCCGCACTGCACACCGCCCTGCGTTTTCAGGGAGAGCCCAAGACTGAGCACGAACAGGCTGTGGCGGAGTGCCGTGTACAGATGGCCAAGTTCGTCGAGCAGGTGCACGGCGGCACCTGGACCGGATTCAACGGCAAGCGTATCCGCCACGTGGTCAATATCGGCATCGGTGGCTCCGACCTCGGCCCCCGCATGGTGTGCGAGGCCCTGCGCCCATGGCACAACCCGGACCTGGCAGTGCATTTTGTTGCAAATATCGACGGCGCCGACCTGAGCGATACCCTCTCTGCGCTGCCCGCGGACGAAACACTGTTCATCGTCGCCTCCAAGTCCTTCTCCACCCTCGAAACCCGCCAAAACGCCCTTTCCGCGCGCCAGTGGGTGCTCAATGCCGGCTGTGCAGAATCTGATCTGGAAAAGCACTTTGTCGCGGTGAGCAGCAACATCGTGGCCGCGCAGGATTTCGGCATCGCCGCGCAGAACATTTTCCCCATGTGGGACTGGGTGGGTGGCCGCTATTCCCTCTGGTCCGCCATCGGCCTGCCCATCGCGTTGGCCTGCAGCTTCGAGGTGTACAGCGACCTGCTGAAAGGCGCCAACGCCATGGACAGGCACTTCGCGGAAGCGGAGTTTGCGCAGAATCTGCCAGTTCTGATGGCGCTGATCCACTTCTGGTATCGCCAGTGCTGGGGTGCCACCAGCCTGGCGGTCCTGCCATACGCCCAGCGCCTGGCAAAGTTCCCGGCGTGGCTGCAGCAACTGGATATGGAGAGCCTGGGCAAGAGCGTCACCCGCGACGGCCAGCCCCTGACTTATCCGAGCGGTAGCGTGATCTGGGGGGCGGAGGGCAGCAATGGCCAGCACTCCTTCCATCAACTGTTGCACCAGGGCACGGATATGATTCCGGCGGACTTTGTGGCGATCAAACAGCCGACATCGGAATTGAAAGAACAACACCAGTGGCTGCTGTCCTGCTGCCTGAGCCAGAGCCAGGCGCTGTTGCGCGGC
This sequence comes from Microbulbifer pacificus, assembly GCF_002959965.1. Classification (NCBI taxonomy): domain Bacteria; kingdom Pseudomonadati; phylum Pseudomonadota; class Gammaproteobacteria; order Cellvibrionales; family Microbulbiferaceae; genus Microbulbifer; species Microbulbifer pacificus. The sequence goes on along the minus strand of NZ_PREV01000027.1, from coordinate 445,971 downwards.
AAGTCCCTCGCTGAAGCACGCAAGGAGCTGGAGGCGTCCGGCCATACCCACAAGGAAGTTCACCAGCTGGCACCGCACAAGGTGGTACCGGGCAACCGCCCGAGCAATACGCTGGTTGTGGAAAAACTCGATCCTTTCCACTTGGGCGCTCTTCTGGCCCTGTATGAGCACAAGGTGTTTACCTTTGGCTGCCTGCTGGATATCAATCCGTTTGATCAGTGGGGCGTGGAGTTGGGCAAGGTGCTCGGCAATGGAGTGCACGATGCGATTGAGGGGGAGATTCCGGAGGATTGGGACGGCTCTACTGCCCATCTTCTGAAACTGCTTCTCAAGTAATCGTTAGTTTTGTGGTATTCACTTAGCTAGCCCAGTGGCGGCAAAGCACCGGGTATCTGTTTTCAAAACCGGGCTAGGCGCCCCCCTTCAATACGTCCCTGTACGCTGCGTCGGCAACATCCCTGTTGCCGACGCTTTTGAAAACAGTTACCCGGCACTTTGCCTTCGCATCTAATCCTGCGCTCTGATCATCCGGTAGTTACCTCTTAGCCTGGGCAAAGCCACAAAACTTCGAATCTAAGGCGGAGCACCGGGTGCGGGTTTTCAGGAGCGTCGCAAACAGGAAGTTTGCGCCGCAGCGCCCAGGGATGGGTTCACAGCGGTCCTGAAAACCCGCACCCGGTGATCCGACGCCACTCAACTATCTAATCGGGACCACGGACTACCCAATTCCTATTCTGTTCGTTTTACCTGCTGATCCAAGAGTGGCTTAATCAAATCCATCGGCAAGGGAAACACAATCGTAGAACTCTGATCACCGGCAATATCAATCAGCGTCTGCATATACCGCAAAGTAATCGCGTTCGAGTTTTTGGAGAGCTGATCCGCCGCCTCGGTGAGTTTCGCCGCCGCCTGCGCCTCACCCTCCGCATGAATGACTTTCGCCCGCCGCGCCCGCTCCGCTTCCGCCTGCTGCGCAATCGCCCGGATCATGCTTTCATCCAGGTCGATGTGCTTGATCTCCACATTCGTGACCTTCACACCCCAGGCATCCGTCTGCTCATCGAGAATCTTCTGGATATCCACATTGAGCTTGTCGCGCTCCGACAGCATCTCGTCCAATTCGTGTTTACCCAGCACCGAACGCAATGTCGTCTGCGATAGCTGGCTCACCGCCTCGTGATAATTTTCCACATTGATGATCGCCGATTGCGGATCGACCACACGGTAATACACCACCGCGTTCACCTTCACCGACACGTTATCGCGGCTGATCACATCCTGAGTGGGAACATCCATCACCACCACCCGCAGATCTACCCGCTCCATCGTCTGGAGAATAGGAATGATGATAATCAGACCCGGGCCCTTCACCGCCTGAAAGCGGCCGAGGAAAAACACCACCGCGCGCTCATACTCCCGCAGGATACGGATCGCATACATCACCACCAGCACAACCGCCAGAATTAACAGACTGGCAAAGTAACTGAGCATAAACACCTCCTTGTTTGATTATTCCGGCGCTACCTGCAATACCAATCCGTGCTCCGCCGTCACCGTCACCAACTGCCCTTCCGTCAGCAGGTTTTCGCTGTGAGCACGCCAGATTTCACCGTCGATTTTTACCAGCAGATCCGGTTCCACCTCCCAGACCATTGCGGTGCGCCCCACCATCGCCTGATTGGCAGGTACCGAGGGCTTCCGCAAACTGCGCCCAACGGCATACAGAATCCCCAGCAACGCCAGGCCACTGACCGCGGCAATGGTACCTATCAGCGTTTTAGACACGCGCATGCCGGGCACATCGCTGTCGATCAGTAACACCGACCCGATCACCAGAGCCACCACGCCGCCGATTCCCAGCGCACCGAAGCTCGGCACAAACAGCTCCGCCGCAATCAGCAGCGCACCGACGATGATCAGCGCCAGCCCGGCGTAATTGACGGGCAGAACCTGTAAGGCATAGAACGCCAGCAGCAGACAGATAACGCCCACCACACCGGGCACAATGGCACCGGGACTGTAGCCTTCGAAGATCAGCCCATAGATGCCGATCAGCAACAGGAGGTAGGCCACCTGGGGGTTGGTGATCAGGGACAGTAACTCGTTGCGCCAGTCCGGCTCGTAGGCCACCACAGGAAGTGTGGCGATACTGCCCGCGATTTGCTCTCTGCCAGAGACCAGGATCACTTCCCGATTGGGTAACTGCTGCAGCAGCTGCTGTTCGTTGTCCGCCACCAGGTCCACGACATTTTCTGCCTTTGCCTCGTTCGCAGTCAGGGTCGCAGCATCCCGCACCGCTTTTTCCGCCCAGTCGGCATTGCGCCCGTTGCGCTGGGCGAGTCCGCGTATGTAAGCCACGGAATCGTTGATGACCTTGCGCTCCATCGCCGATCCTTCGCTGGCGCCGTGCGTTTCATGGCCCTTGTCACCGCCGCCCTTCTTTTCCGTTTCCTCCTCAGACTTCTCCGGTGCATTCTGTGGCGGTTCCTGCTGGCCAGGCATCCCCCCGATCTGTACCGGTGTGGCGGCACCAAGGGTCGTGGAGGGGGCCATCGCCGCCACGTGGCTGGCGTAGAGAATATAAGTGCCGGCACTGGCGGCGCGGGCGCCAGCGGGAGTGACGTAGGTGACGTAGGGAATATCCGAGGCGAGGATGTGTTGAATGATGTCCCGGGTGGCGGCGTCGAGTCCGCCCGGGGTATCCAGCGTGACGATAAATAATCGCGCACCACTCCGGCGCGCCCTGTCACTGGTACGGATCAGATAGTCGGTAGTTGCGGGGCCGATCGGGCCATCGATCGAGAGACGGGCAATATGGGGGCCGATGCCTTCCTGTGATGTTTCCGTCTCTTCGCTGTGCGAAACCTCCTGGGCAAAACCGAAAGCAAAAAAAAGCTGCGCCAACAACAGCAGGCAGGCAAGTACTCCTTTCGACAACCGCTTGTCCATGGACATTACCCGGGGTGCGGAAAGACAGGGGAACCACAAGCGTAACAGAACGGAGCAAAAGCGAAGGGAATGGAGCGCCGGATGCAGAGGCTAACCGTCTGCATCCGGCATCAGGAAAGATCAATCCGTTGCCAGATAGCGTTTGGCAAACTTCGGGTCCATTTTCTCCAGATCCACCACCACCAGTCCGTCCACGGAATCACAGAAGTCCGGGTCGATATTGAAAGCGTGGAAGCTGGTGCCACCGGGAACGGTGACCGCGGTGTATTTTTTGAACAGCGGAGGCAGTACCACCCCTTCCTCTTTCAGGATCTGCTTCAGCTGCAGCATATCGCCATTGGCATCACCGCTCAGTTCCGGCAGGTCCGCACGCGCCTCGATAAACGGCAGGCGGGCGTTACCCATGGGCTGCAGAGTGGCAAAGTGGTGCAGGAAATAGCGCACGATGGCGGATTTGGCTCGGCGGGAGAAGTTGCCGGGCATGGATACCGGCCCGAACAGATAGCGACGGTTGTTGCGTCGAATCCACTGACCGATGCCACACCACAGCAGATCGAGCCCGCGGCTGCGCCAGTAGTCCGGCAACAGGAAACTGCGACCGAGCTCGGCGGACGCCGGCAAGCACTCTTCCGGAGAACCGGAATAGTTGAACAGTGTGGTGCTGTAGATCTTGTCTGCACCGAGGCCGTCGGTGCTCACCAGACGGTAGGCGCCAGCAAGGCGCTGATTGTCCTTGTCCCACAGCAGCAGATGATCGTACCAAGCGTCGAAGGCATCCCAGTCGCGGCTATTACCGGTGCCCTCACCCACCGCGCGGAAGGCGATTTCCCGCAGGCGCGACAGTTCACGCATCACCGGGCAATCCGGTTGCTGACGGTAAAGTTTTACCTCGAACTCCCCTTGGGCCACCAGGGTTTCGCAGCGTCCAATCACCGCGGCAATATCCGCTGTCGCTTCCGCGCCAGCGATGGGTTCCGGTGCAAGCCCCTGGGGGTTTTTGTGCAGCCGATAGACCTGCTTTTTCCACAGCTTGGCCTGAGCCCGTGGCGCCATGGGCCAGCTGCGGTAATGCTCCGGCGCCACCGGGGTACCGATGCGGATGTCGATGCCGCGACGTACCTGCTTGAACATTTCCCGCACCAGCCACAGAGTGGACAGCGGTTTGTTGACCATGGAAAGGCCATACCACCAAAGGGAGTTCCTGCCACGCACCTGTACCGGCAGAATCGGCGCGTCGGTCTTGTCGGCAAAGCGGATAAATCCGGGATTCCAGTGGCCATCGCGCACACCTTGAGGCGTGAGGCGAGACACTTCTCCGGCCGGGAACACGATAATGGCACCGCCGGCGCGCAGATGACTGTAGATGCCTTCCACATCCTCGCGGCGGGTGCGACCGTTGAAATTGTCCACCGGCAAGAGGTATGAACGCAGGGGCTCGATATTCCACAACAGCTGGCTGGCTACGGCTTTTACATCCTTGCGCACCCGCGCCACCAGGTCGATCAGCGCGAGTCCGTCGAGGCTGCCGAGCGGGTGGTTGGAGACGATCACCAGCGGTCCGCTGGTGGGAATCCGCTCCAGTTCCGCCAGATTGACGTCGTAACGGAAGTCGAAGGAGCGGAATACCTGGCGGATAAAATCGAGCCCGCCCAAGTGCGGAAAATTCCTGCCGAATTGCTGAATCTGTTGCTCACAGCAGATCTTCTTCACTGTGGCGGAGACCAGGCGCCGCGTGGGGCTCTTTGGCGCAGCACTGTACCAGGGGTTTTTCTGCAACAGGTTTTCAAGCTGGATCATGCGGCAACAGCCTCCGTCATGATTCGGGCAATTTTGGGTGTGCGGTGCCAGTGGAGGACATTCAGCGCACCATTTTTTTCTTCCACCACGGCGGTCATGGAGTCGACCCAGTCGCCGCAGTTGGCATAAGTAACCGCCCGATTTCTGGCGTCACAATGGCGAATGCCGGCGCGATGAATATGCCCACAGATGACGCCGTCAAACCCGCGGCGGCCAGTCTCGCGAATCGCCACCTCTTCGAACTTGTTCATCATGCGACGGGCAGCGTTTACACGGTTTTTCACATGATTCGCGAGCGACCACCAGGGCTTGTCGAAGCGACTGCGCCAGTAGTTGATCCAGCGGTTAAGCCGCAACATCAGGTAATAGCTCTGGTCGCCGATGTGGTAACTGACCGGATTGATTTCGATGTGGTGCTCGAACTGGTCGCCGTGGGTTACCCAGTAGCGTTTGCCATCCGCGGCGGTATGGGTCCACTCGCGCTCCACTCGGATATTGCCGAGGCGCTTGCCCGCCCAGCTGCGCATGGGTGCGTCGTGGTTGCCTGGAACATAGATGATTTCGGGCACGCGGGTACTGAGATCAGAGAGCATTTCCAGCAGCAGACTGGACGCCTGGCACCAGCTGCCTTTGCCCTGGGACATGGCCTTCATATCAAAGATATCGCCCACCAGGTACACCGTGTCCGCGGAATTCTGAGCGAGGAAGTCCGCCAGCCGTTGCGGCTCGCTGTCCCGACTGCCCAGGTGAACATCGGAAATCCACAGTGCGCGATATCGATTACTCATTGGCAAGTCCCATCGTTGGTTCGGAGCACATCTGATGGAATGAAACTTTGCTTGAGTTTTCTTACAAATCGACGGCTGTTTCTTGAAGCTTCTATGTCAAACCGGCAAACAGGAGAAATCTGGTGACACAAATGGCAGGTGAGGGAAATGTGGTTCTAATTTCGCACCCTCTGGATGGCTTCCAGCCGGGATACACTGCCCAGATAATCCTGCCAGCTGGCCTGTAGCTCGGCCGTCTGGTAACGCTGATACTTCTCGCGATCGAGCCAGTAAACGCGGGTGCGCGCCCGGCGCAGGTCGATCAGCGGCAGCCGGTCAATAGCGGCGGACCCCAGCTTGAATACGGAACCGGCGCGGGAGTTCTGGATCATGTCGCTGACGATGGTGAGGTGAATATTTTCTGCAGCCGGGTCGAAGTGATTCAACGCCGCCACATCCGACAGCGCCTCGTAAATGGGTGATACCGGCTGCTCACCGGCCCCGACCGCCGTGGCGATAGCCCGGTCCAGCGGCTGCTCGAAACGCTCGCGATATAGCGCATGCACAAATTCGCGGTTGGCAGTCAGTGCACTCACATCGCTGCCGGTGCTGGGCTTGCACAGATCCACCACCGGCTCCGACAGACCGTTGTAGTGATCATCCAGTACAAAAATCGAGAAGCGATCGTTGACCGCGGCGGACTCAAGCAGGCCGGCAAGATGGGTTTTCAGGAAGTGCGCCTGGTGAGCGGAAAGCGTGTCCGATGCATCAATCACCACGATATGCTGGGCAAATCGCGGCAAGCTGGGATTGCACAGCGTCACCCGATCGTAATCCCTCTCCGGCGCACGCACGACTTCCAGCGCAAAAATGACCAGTACGATAAGAATCGCAAGACTGAACGCGATCACCAGCAGACCTTTTCGGTCTTCGTTCGATAACCGGCCTCGGCGCTTCCCGCGACATCGTCCCACAGCCATTGCGTCACGCTCTCCGCAAACCGTGATCCAGCTCCAGCTTGTCCACCAGCTCGGAGAGCGTGTGCTGGATATCCTCACAGCGCTGATTCACCGTGGCAATACCCTGGTCGTACACACCGTCCAACTCCGCCATCAATTCCTCAAAGGCCGCGAGGTCCCGCTGATGCTGTTCAAGTCCGGTAGTGTTCAGGCGCGGCAGCTTGTCCAGTTCAAAGCGCAACAGCTCCCCAAAATAGGCGGCGCGGCGGTTCAGCATACGCGCGGAATAGGACTGGTAATAGCGGATCAATTCATCCAGCAGGGTCTGCGCGCGGGCGATGTCTTCCTGGTAGTGGCGATGAATTTCTTCGCTGCGCTCGATGCTCGCCTTGAACTGGATAAACTGGGCGCGCAGGGTTTTCTCTTTTTCCGCCAACAGCGCGTGCAGATCGTCCGCCACCTCATTGACGCTCTCAATCGCATCTTCATAAGCCTCGCCCCAGGAAGCCTGCAGCCGCCGCACCCGCCGGGTAATGGCGGTGTAGCCGGGATAGCGGTCGTCCACCACAAAAATCTTGGTGGTGAGCAGCACCAGGGCAATGCTGCTCACCACCACCATTACCCATGAGTTGAAGTCTTCAAGTGCCAACGGCGCCGTGCGAAGGCTGTTGATCGCCAGTTGCGAGGCAGTAAACGGGTCCTGCTCCAGCGCCTCCCGGTAATGACCGACGCCCAGAACAAAAATGACGGACAGCGTCGCGACGGCCGATAGCAACACTACAGCGAGAGCTTTTCTCGCGAGGTTCAGGTGGAAACAGTTACTGAGAGAAAATGCGATGAAGGCGGCCAGCCCAAGATTGATCAGGGAAATGATAAACGCCTGAAAGAATCCACCAACCAGACCAAGCTCACTGCCCTTGGAAAGGAAAAATGCATTCAACAGCGTTTCCAGAATCACAATGAAAAAAACTACCGAATAGTGCAGCAGTCTGGATTCCCGGTATTCCGCTTCGCGGGTAAGGCCATTGCGATGCCGGAAAATCTCGAGATCCATACGCAGTGCCGAGTAATCCTGCGCGCTACGCTTGAGGCCACTGACCAGATTGGCCATGCGACTACCGATTTTTTTCTCCACCAGGGCTTCGGTATTCTTCAGCTCCTGAAAAAGCTGGCGGATATCCACCTCGCTCCTCTCCGCCAGTTCCTTGTCCAGCTCTGCCTGGCGATTGTCATGCACCCGGCCGATGACTTCCCGTACCACATAGGCACGCAGGCTTTCTTCACTTTCCGTATGACTGCGGCGATCCACTTCCGGGATCCCCGCTTTCACATCCCGCTCCACCCGCTGTTCAATCTTGAGTGCGGAGATCGCGGTCTTGGTGGCTGGTATCGACGTCATGAGAGCACCTAAAAACTTCCATTACATTTTAGGTTTCGGAAATAGCCGCACCCGGCTCGCGACTCCGCATGGCTAATCCGATCGCGGATGGGCGATTCGCGCACGTCTTCTCTCAGAATAGTTCGCCACCGGATGTCACCAGCGACATTGCGATAAACCGTTGCCAGAAAACAAAACACCGCGCCAGAAATTCCAGTTTCTGTCGCGGCGTTAAACAGCCCCGAACAAAACAGAGGCTGCCTCGGGGGATCGATTCGAGCCGAACAGGGCCTCGCCCAAAAGAAAACGGGCCCGAAGGCCCGCTTTCTGGAGAATGTCACGATCGCCACATCCGGCGAGTAATCACTCCGAATCGACCGGGGGGCGCAAAGGTGTGGGAAACGGAAAATGCGCGATCTTGTCCCCTTTCACTTCGTGGACTTTGCCTACGCCTTCCTTTTCCACTTCGTCGATGCGCACGATGCTGTGGAGGGGGATATAGGAACGCTTCACCGAAGCGAATTCGTTCTTGAGTTTTTCCTCGCTGGGGTCCACCACCAGTTGTGACTTTTCCCCGAACACAAACTCTTCCACCTCGATAAAGCCATACATCTCGCTCTGATAGATGGCGCGGGCGTAGAGCTCGAACACCTGGTTCTGGTTGAGAAAAATAACTTTGTAGATTGGGTTGGCCATGAAACTCTCTGAAAGGATGCGCGGGAGACGGGAAGCGCCACGGAATTCTAGTGTCGGGAACGCACTGGCCCCGAAAAAGCGCGGAAGGTTATCACTAGCGCGGCTCCCCGTCTATGCAGCCTCTGGGGCGCCCGGTATAATGCCCCACCCTTAAATTGACCAGTTTTTAACCAGGCCTACCATGTCTTCCGAGAAGTCTTCCGAACTATCCGAAAAACCGGTGAAAAAGCTCTTCATCAAGACCCACGGCTGCCAGATGAACGAATACGATTCTGCGCGCATGCGGGACCTGCTGGGCGAATCCCATCAGATGGTACCCACGGACGATCCGGAAGAGGCGGATGTGCTGCTGGTGAACACCTGTTCTATTCGCGAGAAAGCCCAGGAAAAACTGTTCCACCAACTGGGCCGCTGGCGGCACCTGAAAGAAAAAAATCCCGATCTGGTGATCGGTGTGGGGGGCTGCGTCGCCAGCCAGGAGGGCGAGGCCATCGCCAAGCGCGCGCCCTATGTGGATCTGGTATTCGGCCCCCAGACCCTGCATCGCCTGCCGGAAATGATGGAAACCAGAAAGCAGCAGAGCGGGGCCATCGTGGTGGATGTCTCCTTCCCGGAAATTGAAAAATTTGACCGCCTGCCTCAGCCAGAAGCGGATGGTGTAAGCGCATTCGTTTCCATCATGGAAGGTTGTTCCAAGTACTGTACCTTCTGTGTCGTGCCCTACACCCGCGGCGAGGAAGTGAGCCGCCCGGTGGCGGATGTGCTGGAAGAAGTGGCGCACCTGGCTGGCCAGGGCGTGCGCGAAGTGAACCTGCTGGGCCAGAACGTAAACGCCTACCGCGCTGCGGGCGAGGATGGCCAGATGGTCGACTTCGCCGAACTGATCACCTACGTGGCCGCCATCGACGGTATCGACCGTATCCGCTACACCACCTCCCACCCGGTGGAGTTCTCCGATGCGCTGATCGATGTGTACGCGGAAGTTCCGGAGCTGGTCAGTCACTTGCACCTGCCGGTACAGAGCGGTTCCGACCGCATCCTGATGGCGATGAAACGCGGCCATACTGCGCTGGAATACAAGTCGAAAATCCGTCGACTGAAAGCGATCCGCCCGGATATCTGCCTGTCTTCCGACTTTATTGTCGGCTTCCCCGGCGAGACCGAGCGCGACTTCGAAGCCACCATGAAACTGATCCAGGATGTGGGTTTCGATCTGTCCTTCAGCTTCATCTATTCCCCGCGCCCGGGCACCCCGGCGGCGGATCTGCCGGACGACACCCCGGAAGAGGTCAAGAAGCAGCGCCTGCAGCTGCTTCAACACCGCATCAACCAGCAGGCCACCGAGATTGCGCGCCGCATGGTGGGCAATGTGGAGCGGGTGCTGGTGAGCGGCGTGTCCAAGAAAGACCCGGGTCAGCTGCAGGGTCGGACCGAGAACAACCGTGTGGTCAATTTCCGTTGTGACCAACTGGATCTGATCGGGAAGTTTGCGGACGTGTTGATTGAGGAAGCGCTGCCGAACTCTCTTCGCGGCACGCTTGTGGGATCTGAGCTGGATGGCTCGCTGAACTGAATTCAGGGTTCCTGCTCGAAAGGTCCAGTGGCGGTCCTGCTACCGATTGCCCTTCGCGAGACACGAGCTAGGCGCCCCCCCTCAACCCATCCATGGGGGCTCTTCCGCGAGGTGGCCCAGCCGCTGCATGTATTCGCGGCGCCTTCGGCCCCTCTCGCGGAAGGTCTCGCGAAGGGCAATCGGTATCAGAACCTTCGCTTCCGGCCTCCAGAGATCCTGCGCACATTGAATCGTCATACTCACCTGTTATAAGCCGCGAGACCGGTTAGAACCCAATCGTCACAATCCAGCCTTTCCCATATCGGCGAAATGGGTATAACCTACAGACAGAACCCATAGACGAAAGGTGCATGGAAACCAATTTGGAAACACAAGCCCTCGCTCACAGCATCACTCTTGAGCCCAACGACGCCCGCCGCCTGGCCAACCTCTGTGGCCAATTCGATCAACACCTGCGCCAGATTGAACAGCGATTGGATATCGAAATCCGCAATCGCGGCAATCAGTTTGCCATTTACGGGGATGCCGACTCCGCCCGCGCCGCCGGCGAGATCCTGAGCAGCCTGTACCGGGAAACCGGGGCAAAGGACAACCTGACCCCGGACGAGATTCACCTCGCCCTGCAGCAGTCGGGGATCGAAGAACTGGTGGACGCCCGTCAGAGTGCCGCGGAAGGTGAAGGGGATCAGGTGGTTCTGATCCGCACCAAGAAGTGCAGCGTGCGACCGCGCGGCGTCAACCAGCGCAACTATGTGCGCGCCGTGCAGACCCATGACATCAACTTCGGCATCGGCCCCGCCGGTACCGGGAAAACCTACCTCGCTGTGGCCTGCGCGGTTGAGGCCCTGCTGAAAGATTCCGTCGAGCGCATCCTGCTGGTTCGTCCGGCGGTGGAAGCGGGTGAGAAACTGGGCTTCCTGCCTGGCGACCTGAGCCAGAAAGTCGACCCTTATCTGCGCCCGCTCTACGACGCCCTGTATGAAATGCTCGGTTTCGAAACCGTAGGCAAATTGATTGAGCGCAACGTAATCGAAGTGGCACCGCTCGCCTATATGCGCGGGCGCACCCTGAACAATGCCTTCGTAATCCTCGACGAGAGCCAGAACACCACCCGCGAGCAGATGAAAATGTTCCTGACCCGCATCGGGTTCGGCTCGACCGCGGTCATCACCGGCGACCCCAGCCAGATCGACCTGCCCCGCGGCGCGGCCTCCGGCCTGCGCCACGCCATAGAAGTACTGGATAACGTCAACGGCATCAGTTTTACCCACTTCGGCGCCAAAGACGTGGTGCGCCACCCGCTGGTCCAACGCATCGTGGAAGCCTACGACGTGCACGAAGCGGAAGTGGAAGCAAAGCAGCAGGCGGAGCGTGAAGCCCGCAGAGCGCTGCGCGCAGCCGGAGAAGATGCGGCCTGATGCCGCGCCCATGAACGCCAACCAATCTGATTCTTCGCAGCGTGAGCCCGCGGGTGTCTTCATTGATGTCCAGCGGGCCACCCGCCAGACCAACCTGCCTGCCGATGATGATCTCGCGCGCTGGGCCACCGCTGCGGTGGGGGACCATCGCCCTGAGGCCGAAATCTCGCTGCGCATCGTCGATGAAGGCGAAAGCGAGGCACTGAACAGCCAGTACCGCGGCAAGAGCAAACCAACCAATGTGCTGTCATTTCCGGCCGACATCCCCGAGGAACTGGGCCTGCCACTGCTCGGCGACCTGGTGATCTGTGCTCCGGTGGTTGCTCTCGAGGCGGAACAGCAACACAAAGCGCTGAACGCACACTGGGCGCACATGGTCGTCCATGGCACACTACACCTCCTGGGTTACGACCATATCGCGGACGATGAGGCCGAGATCATGGAAAATCTCGAAACCCGAATTATGTTGCAACTGGGGTTCCATGATCCCTATACCCCCGTTGACACCTCCTTTGACGAACCGGCGCAAGGTGCGCCGGTGGAAAAGATTTCAGACGGAACCGACGAGTAACGCGGAGTATGGCCACTTCCATGACCACCGACGAACCCCCAAGTAGCTCCTCCTCCAACCGCCCCCGATCGGGGGAGAAGAACTGGTTGGAGAAATTACTGGGTGCCTTCTCTCAAGAACCAAAATCCCGTGATGAGCTGCTAAGCATTATCAAGGACGCTGCCGAGAACAAGGTGGTCGACCCGGAAGCACTGTCCATCATCGAGGGCGCGCTGGACGTTTCCAGCCAACAGGTGCGGGAAATCATGATTCCCCGCTCGCAGATGGTGGTGGTCAGCATCCAGGACTGCCCCAAAGACTTCCTGCCCAAGATCATCGAATCCGGCCACTCCCGCTTCCCGGTAGTGGGCGAAAGCATTGACGATATCCGCGGTATTCTGTTGGCGAAAGATCTGCTGGCTCTGGTATTGAAAGGGGTGGACGAATTCCGCCTGGAAGACATTATCCGCCCGGCCAATATCATTCCCGAAAGTAAACGCCTGAATATCCTGCTGCGGGAATTCCGCGAGAACCGCTATCACATGGCTGTCGTAATCGACGAGTATGGTGGTGTATCCGGTGTGGTGACCATTGAAGACATTCTCGAAGAGATCGTCGGCGATATCGAAGACGAGACCGATGAGGATGAGGAAGACAGCTTCATCCGCAAGGTGAGTGACAACGATTACGTGGTCAAGGCACTCACCCTCATCGAAGACTTCAACGAGTACTTCGATTGCGGATTCAGCGATGAAGAGTTCGACACCATCGGCGGCCTTGTCATGCAATCCTTCGGCCATCTGCCCGGGCGTGACGAGACGACCAGACTTGGCGAGTTCCGGTTCAGGGTACTCTACGCGGATAACCGACAGATTCACCTGTTGCGGGTCAGTCGCTCAGACAAGCCCGCTGAAGAAGATGGTTGATGCCTAACGCTGCCTCCTTAAAGCTCCTGCCCTCACTGGCCGCTCTGATGGCGGGCGGCCTGCTGACGCTCTCCCTTGCCCCGTTCGATCACTGGTGGTGCAGCCTGCTTTCCCTCGGCCTGTTTGCCTGGCTACTGGCGCCCGGGCGCGGCGCTGCGGTAGCCACTGGCAAGAGCACTTTCTGGCTGGCGCTGTGCTACGGACTCGGACTGTTCGGCACCGGCGGTTCCTGGGTATATGTCTCCATTACCGACTTCGGCAACTCCTCGCCGCTGCTCGGAGTGCTCCTTACCGGCGGCTTTGTCGCAATCATGGCAGTGCTGTTCGCTCTGCCATTCGCCTTTCTCGCCCGCTTCCGCGCACACCCGGCATCCTTCGCCCTGGCGTTTGCCGCGCTGTGGTTTGCGAGCGAGTGGTTCCGCACCTGGATGTTTACCGGCTTTCCGTGGCTATTCGCCGGTTACGGGCACATTCATACCTGGCTCGCGGGCTGGGCACCTGTACTGAGCGTATACGGCATCGGCCTGCTGTTGGCGTTTTCCGCGGCGGTGTTCGCGCTGCTGGCGCGCCGCGCTTTCGAGTCCTGGACATCCCCCGGCACCATTTCCCTGCTGGTGACCGCCGTACTGCTGTGGCCGGCCGGCCTGCTTTTGAGCAAGATCGAGTGGACACGCGCGGATGGAGAAACCCTGACTGTAGGGCTGGTGCAGGCGAATATTCCACAGGAGAAGAAGTGGCTGCCTGAGTTTCGCGGCGAAACCATCAAGCGTTATCAGGTGGCCTCTGAAGAGCTGAATCGCCAGGGTGTGGACGTGGTGATCTGGCCGGAAGCCGCACTGCCACTGTTGTACCATCACGCCCCCAATCTGATGCAGGCGCTGCAGGACAACGCACAGGCAACCGGCACCGACCTGATCACCGGTATCCTCTATGACACCGAACAGGACCTCCGCCCAGTGGTGCACAATTCCGCCGCGGTCTTCGGTAGCGAGCAGCAGCTCTACCACAAACGCCACCTGGTACCCTTTGGCGAATATGTACCGCTGGAGGACTGGATTCGCGGCACCATTCAATTCTTCAACCTGCCCACATCATTTATCCGCCCCGGACCGGAAGGCCAGCCCCCACTGCAGGCCGGCAACCTCAGTTGGGCGCCGCTGATCTGTTACGAGATCGTCTACCCGCAGCTGGTGGCAAAGAGCAGTGGCGACGCGCAGGTTCTGTTGACGCTGAGCAACGATGCCTGGTTTGGCCGCTCCATCGGCCCACTGCAGCACATGCAGATGGCGCAGATGCGCGCTCTGGAAACCGGGCGTTACCTGGTGCGCGGCACCAACACTGGCGTTACCGCCATCGTTGCACCGGATGGCCACATTCTGAAACAACTGCCTCAGTTCGAGCGGGCAACCCTTACCGGTAAGGTCGAGGCCCGCAGCGGCTTTACCCCGTTTATGGTGGTTGGCGTATGGGCCATGGTTGCCCTGGCCACTCTGATGCTGGCGGTCGCAGCCCTGCTGCAGCGCAGGCCAGATAGCGGAGCCGAAGCCGTCTTTGCCCGCGAAGTTACCGACTGAACTGTGTCAAAACTTCGCGCGTGAGAACGCATTTCTTTCGAGTCATGCACAATCGCGGACGGCTTTTCCCCCGATTTGCCGTCCGCTTTCACCTGCGATGCCCTGAATCCTACGGAATATCGCCACATTCCGCCGCACCGACAAATACCACTGCTATTATCCTGTGATATTCGCGGGTCCGTTCAATTCGCAGGCTTTCACTTCTTTCTGCTACTGCCTCTGAAATATCCGAACCCGCAACCTGACACAAATGTTTCTGCACACTCCGACAATGTGCGGCACGGATGCCAGATTTATGCATTGTTTAATCACTGGCGGCACTGGATTGATTGGCCGTCTTTTTTGCGCGAAATGGCTGGCGCGCGGGCACAGCCTCACTGTTCTCAGTCGCGATCCGGACAGGGTTCGCAAGCTCTGTGGGGAAACTGCGGTGGGCGTGCGCGACCTGCAACAGGTGGAAAAACCGGTAGACGTTGTTGTCAACCTCGCGGGAGAAACCATAGCCCAGCGCTGGAGCGACGCCCGCAAGCAGGAAATCCGTCGCTCGCGACTGGAAACGACTGCACGGTTGGTGCAGTGGATAATGACGCTCCCCCAGCCCCCGAAATACGTGCTCTCAGGCTCTGCTGTAGGCTATTACGGCGACCGCGGTGGTGATCTGCTGAAGGAAGCCAGCGGCCCCGGCGGCGGCTTTGCCGCGGAACTCTGCCGCGATTGGGAGGCGGCAACACTCCCCCTGCAACAGGCGGGGATCTGCGTAGGCCTCATGCGTACCGCCATCGTACTCTCCACCCGCGGCGGCGCCCTCCCGGAAATGCTGCCCGCTTTCCGTCTGGGGGTCGGCGGTCCCATGGGCAACGGCGAACACTGGATGAGCTGGATTCACGAAGACGATATCGTCGGATTGATGTTGCATGCCATCGACCAACGCCTGTGCGTTCCCTTCAACGCCTGCGCACCCGAACCACTCACCAACAACAGTTTTTCCCGTCTGCTGGCAAAGCAGCTGCACCGCCCCTGCCTGCTGCGCACACCGGCATGGGCACTGAGGTTACTCTTTGGGGAAATGGCCACGGAACTGTTGCAAGCCAGCCAGCGGATGGAACCCCGCACCGCGCTCGACAGTGGCTACAGTTTCCAGTTTCCCACGTTGGAAAAGGCCCTCGCCGATCTGTTAGGTTCACAGCGGGAGAGCAACGGCGCACACGCCTCCTCGCGCTTGCGCTGAGACACACCTTCGCGCCGTATTCCCGGAGCCCACTAAGCAACGAGCCCGCACAGGGCGGGCTCGGCTGAAATTTGATTTTGCTTCCAGGTTACGCGGCTGCGCTGCTGCGGATCAGCACCTCGTCGAGATAGGTACGTGCCGACTCGGAAGTCACGGGATCCGCCTTGCATTCCATTGGCGCCGTACCCACCCAGTGGGCATGCCAGCGGAGCCAGCTGTTGGTCATCCCCTCTTCACACTGCTCCTGCCGCAGCTCCACAAAATCCGTCTGCGCCGGATCCAACTTGAACTCGCGCACGATCTGGCCAACAAAAGTCTCGAAGTTCTTGCTCAACTGAGCACCACTCTCATTGCCAGCGGAGAGCAGAACCAGCTGACGCTTGCCTCGCCGGGTCAGCTTGAAACCGATCCACACCGGGCGGTTCAAGCGGTTGTGCAACTGAATAGGGGAAAGAAAAGATGGAATACCCGTCATCTGAACGTTACCTCGTTTTTATCTTGTTATTGCGCACGATTCGGCCATCTGAGGTTCACTCCTGATCCTTCCGGCATCCGGCCATCTCCTTTTGACACCCGGATGGTTTCAACAGAAACCTTTGATCAGGGCGCCCATACTAGTTATTCACCGCAATTGCTTCAAGCACTGATCCGGAACCTATGGACCATTCAGGTCAGCAATTGCGTTTCGCCGGCAGTGCGCGCCAGCGATACCACTGATCTCCCAACAGCTCGCGCCAGTATATCTGGCTGCGCAGAAGCGCAGCCGCGCTGGGGAGCCAACGCAACAGAATGCTCTCTCCCCTGGGCACCAGCTCTCCAGGGCTGCCAACTGGCAGCGGCTGGACCTGTAACCCCGCGCGCGCGAAGCTTTCCGCCGCTCGGGGCATATGCCACCAGTGGGTTACCAGAAGTACGCTTTCGACTCCGGAATCGTGCAAAAGTGCCGCCGAATTTGCGGCATTCTCCGCCGTATTACGACTGCAATTCTCGCGCCATGTTGCCGGACGCCGGAACAAATTCTCCAAGGCATCGGCCATCAGATCCGACTCCGCCGTCTTCTCCTCGGCGTAAACCCGTCCGCCGGAGACCATCACCGGCAGGTCCGCTGGCGCCCTTGCAACGGCCCAGGCCACACGTTCCAGACTCAGCGCAGAGAGGCGCTCGGCACCGGTACGTTCGTCGCGGTAACGACCACCCCCGAGGATCACCACTGCCGCCGGATCCACTTTGGGGGCCGTCAGTTGCTGGCTCACCAAACGCTGCCCGAGCCAGCCGGAAAACGCCGGTGTCGCGCAGATCCACAGGGTGAGGAAGCAGAGAATAGCCAGCGGCAGTGACAGTTTGGCGACAGGGGTAGATGCGGGGAAAAACCCGAAGATGAAGGCCAGTAACATCCCCACCAGAGGGGCGAAAGGCGGCATGATCAGAGTGGTTAGGGCGGTCTGCAGTTCCATCTTGACCCGCATGGCTCCGTTTTCAGTTCCAGGGTAGTTGCGTGGAGCCTCTCGGCCCGATCGCGATTCCGGACTTTCTCATTCCGACGTAAGTCCGCCACGGATCTGGCGAAAGCAGCCGTAGCCACAGCGGTGACAGGGGGTGATCTGGCTCCCGGCCTCCGGCAGAGCGCGATAGCCACAACCTATGCACTGCAACTCCTCACCCGCGCCAATGGTCTCACCGGCGAGCGCCCAGGGCTCACCGCGGCGAATACAGTACATCAGCGCTGGCCAGGCAGACTTGGTGGGATCAGCGGCTTCCAGAAGCCAGTCGCCGGTGCGCTCCTCCAGCGTCCTGATCTCGCCACCGAGATCCCGGAGGTAATCCTCCGCACGATGGGCGTCATCCTCTAGCCAGGCACGCAGGAAAGCGGCCTTGCTGGCGGTAAGCTCCTCCACCGCCAGCTCCCCCTCCACCAGTTTCTCCAGGTCCCGGCGCAGTTCCGCCGTCAGCCCTTCGTCTTGAGATGGCAGGTCGGGTTTGCCCGCTACAGGTTTCTTACTCACCCCATCCCTCCTATAATTCGCCGTTTTCTGGCCGAAAGGCCGGGGCCGTTCACGGCCGGAATATCCCAATAGATTGAGTCACAGAGTATAGGTTCCCCACAGATGGAAGAGCAGTACAACCCCTCCGCAGTCGAAGCTTCCGCCCAGGCCCACTGGGCCGAGCAGAAGAGCTTCGAGGTAAAGGAAGACCCCAGCCGCGACAAGTTCTACTGCCTGTCCATGTTCCCCTACCCCAGCGGCAAGCTGCACATGGGGCATGTGCGCAACTACACCATCACCGACGTGATTTCCCGCTACCAGCGTATGCAGGGCAAGAACGTACTGCACCCGATGGGCTGGGACGCCTTCGGCCTGCCGGCGGAGAACGCCGCGATCCAGAACAAGACCGCGCCGGCCAAGTGGACCTACTCCAACATCGACTATATGAAAGGTCAGCTGAAAGCACTGGGCTTCGGCTTCGACTGGTCCCGCGAGCTGGCCACCTGCAAGCCCTCCTACTACCGCTGGGAGCAGTGGTTCTTCACCCGCCTGTACAAGAAAGGCCTGGTGTACAAGAAAAACTCCGCGGTGAACTGGTGCCCCCACGACGCCACCGTACTCGCCAACGAACAGGTGGAAGACGGCTGCTGCTGGCGCTGTGGCACCACCGTCGAGCGCCGCGAACTGGCACAGTGGTTCATCAAGATCACGGACTATGCCGAAGAACTGCTGAAAGACCTGGATCAGCTCCCCGACTGGCCGGAGCAGGTGCGCACCATGCAGCGCAACTGGATTGGCAAATCCAAGGGTGTTGAACTCGCGTTCGCGTTGCCGAAGACCATCGCCGGTGTCGACCACTTCGACGTGTACACCACCCGCCCCGACACCCTCATGGGCGTAACCTACGTGTCTCTGGCCGCCGAACATCCGATTGCACTGGAACTGGCCGAATCCAATCCGGAGCTGAAAGCGTTCATCGCCGAGTGCAAGAAGCAGTCCATGGCTGAAGCCGACATGGCCACCATGGAAAAGAAAGGTATGGACACCGGCCTTGTGGCCGTTCACCCACTCACCGGCGAAGAAGTCCCGGTGTGGGTCGCCAACTACGTGTTGATGGATTACGGCTCCGGCGCTGTGATGGCGGTACCCGCCCACGACCAGCGCGACTGGGAATTTGCCCGGAAATACAACCTGCCGATTAAACAGGTCATCGCGCCGGTGAACGGCGAAACCCTGGACCTGGATAAAGAAGCGTTCACCGAGAAAGGGGTTCTCACCAATTCCGGCGGCTTCGACGGTCTCGACTTTGACGCCGCCTTCAATGCCATCGCCGACGGGCTGAAAGCCGCCGGCAAAGGCCGCGTCACCACCAACTACCGCCTGCGCGACTGGGGTGTCTCCCGTCAGCGCTACTGGGGAGCCCCCATCCCCATGTTCAACCTCGCCGACGGCACTGAAATCCCGGTTCCCGCAGAAAAGCTGCCGATCCTGCTGCCGGAAGATGTGGAACTCGACGGTGTCACCTCGCCAATCAAGGCCGACGCCGAATGGCGTAAGGACGAATACAACGGCGAAGCGGTGGAGCGAGAAACCGATACCTTTGACACCTTCATGGAATCCAGCTGGTACTACGCCCGCTACACCTGCCCGGACTTTGAAGAAGGCATGCTCGATCCCGAGCGCGCCAACTACTGGCTGCCGGTAGACCAGTACGTGGGCGGTATCGAACACGCCATCCTGCACCTGCTGTACGCGCGCTTCTTCCACAAACTGATGCGCGACGAAGGCCTGGTGAAAAGCGACGAGCCCTTCAAGCGCCTGCTGTGTCAGGGCATGGTACTGGCCGAGTCTTTCTACAAAGAGGTGGACGGCCACAAAACCTGGATCGCCCCCACCGCAGTAGATGTGGAACGGGATGACAAGGGCAAGCCGATCAAAGCCATCGAGCGCGCCACCGGTGAAGAAGTCATCGCCGGTGGCGTGGTGAAAATGTCCAAATCCAAGAACAACGGCATCGACCCCCACGCCGCGGTGCAGGAATACGGTGCCGACACCGTGCGCCTGTTCACCATGTTCGCCGCGCCCCCCGAGCAAACCCTCGAATGGCACGACTCCGGCGTGGAAGGTGCCAGCCGTTTCCTGCGCAAACTGTGGAAGACCGTACACGGTCATATCGAAGCCGGTGATGGCAGCACTGAAATTGATGTAAACAACCTCAGCGACAAGCAGCAGCAACTGCGCCGCAAAACCCATGAGACCATCCAGAAAGTCAGCGACGACTACGGCCGCCGCCAGACCTTCAACACCGCCGTTGCCGCGGTCATGGAACTGCTGAACGAAGTGGGCAAGGTCGCAGAGCGCGATTCCGCCAACGGTCTCGCCGTAGAACGCGAAGCCCTGCAAACTGCCGTCCTCCTCCTCGCCCCGGTCACTCCACACATCTGTCATGAACTGTGGAAACTGCTCGGCAACAGCAGCGAACTGGTCGATACCCGGTGGCCGCAAGTGGACGAAAAAGCCCTGGTGCGCTCCACCATTACTCTGGTGGTGCAGGTCAACGGCAAATTGCGCGCGAAACTGGAGGTGGCCGCGGACACCGACAAGGCGACCCTGGAAAAAATGGCGTTGGAAGACGAGAACGTCGTGAAGTTCACCGACGGTCTTACCGTGCGCAAAGTGATTGTGGTGCCCGGCAAACTGGTCAACGTCGTCGCCAATTAAAAAAGAGCCAACGCTCAACGCCCCGGCTTACGAAGCATCAAAGCACGATGCGAAGGCCGGGTGCCGGGGGTGGGTTTTCAGGCGCGTCGGCGACATGCACGTCGCCGACGCAGCGCCCAGCGATGTATTCACAGGGGGCGCCTAGCTCGGTCCTGAAAACCCACCCCCGGCATCCGGCCGCCACAAGACCTAAAAAAGAACACAACGGACCTCGATGAAAACAACCATGCTCCGCACACTGACTTTAATCCTGGCCGTCACCATCTCAGCCTGCGGCTGGCAACTCCGCGGCGCACCGAAAAACTTCCCCCCTGGCAGCAAGCTCTATATCACCACCGAGGACCCCAGAAGCGAGCTGGCAGAAAGCATTACCCGCCTTCTGCAAACCAGCGGCCTGCCCCTGGCGGAAACCCCCATAGAAGCCGACTTCACACTCACCATCCACAAAGAAACGGAAAAGAAACGCACGGTCTCCGTGGACGCCAAAGGCCGCGCCTCCGAATACGAACTCATCACCAGCGCCGAATACAGTGTGCGCGACAACAGCGGACGGGACCTTCTTACCAACGCCAAAGCCGACGTTTATCGAACACTGGAATGGGACGACAGCGAAGTCGTCAGTAAGGGCGAAGAAGAGCGTTTACAGAGGGAAGAAATGCGCCGCGAACTGATCAGCCGCATCATAGATCGCATTCGCCGCCTCAATATCAGTGCCTCCGTCACCGACAACCCCGCCACCCCCTGAGGGCAAGGGATCCAAATGGCTCGAATATCCCCCCGCCAGCTCAGCCAGAACCTGCGCCAAGGCATCGCTCCCATCTACGTCGTCACCGGCGACGAACCGCTACTGGTGCAGGAGTGCTGCGACAGCATCCGCGACACGGCGCGCGAACACGGCTTCAACGAGCGCGACCTCCTGCACGGGGAAAGCAACTTCGACTGGGGCCAGCTGCTCTCCGCCGCCGGCAGCCTGTCCCTGTTCGCCGACAAAAAAATCATTGAACTGCGCCTGCCTGGCGGCAAGCCCGGTGACAAAGGCAGCAAAGCCCTGCAGGAATTCGCCAGAATGGCGAGCGACGAAACCCTGTTGCTACTGGTCCTGCCACGGCTCGACCGCGCCCAGCTCAACAGCAAATGGGTCAAGGCGCTGGAAGAACGGGGAGTACTGATCCAGATCTGGCCGGTGGACGCCAGTGAAATGCCGCGCTGGATTCACGAACGTCTGCGCAGTGCCGGCCTCCAGGCCGAACCGGAGGCCATCCAGATTCTTGCCGAACGCGTTGAAGGCAATCTGCTCGCCGCCAGCCAGGAAATTGAAAAACTGAAACTCCTGTCTCGCGACAACATCATCTCTGCCGACATCATGAACAGTGCTGTCGCGAGCTCCGCGCGCTACGATGTCTTCGGCCTGATCGACAAGGCCCTCGCCGCCGATGCCGCCGGTGCCGTGCGTACGCTCCAGGGGCTGCGCACTGAAGGCGTGGAAGCAGCGGTAGTATTGTGGGCCATAGCGCGGGAAGTCCGGACACTTCTGGAAACCCAGCAGAAGCTGGATCAGGGCCAGCCGATCAACCGTCTGGTGCGCATCCAGAAACGCCAGCCGTTGATTCAGGCTGCCTGCCAGCGCCTGCGCCCGCGCCAGCTGGAAAACTTTCTGCTGCGCGCGCGCGCCGTGGATAACGCGATCAAGGGCGGTAAGGAAATGGACCCTTGGGCAGGGCTGCTGGAACTGACCCTGAATCTTTCGGGCAAGAGAAGTATCTGATCAGCCGGGAGCACGCCACGCGTCCTCCCAAGGGCTGCCATCGTCAGTCAAAGCGATTTATTCGGCGATTTTTGTTGAGTAAATGGCATCAACCAATGCACCATCGTCGCTATCCCCTGGCAACTCCCAGAACATGATGCCCCCCAACCCGCGCTTCTTCGCATATCCCGTTTTCAGGGCCACTGAGCGCGGATTATCGAAGGTTGCGTATCGTTTTTTCTCCGGGTTGTAGGCATAAGCTGCGCCCGCATCGTCATCCCAGAATACGCTATACCCATTTTCCTTCCGATATTCCGCACCCTGTTCATGGAAGCGCAGCCCCCGAACATGCTTCCCGTTTTGATAGAGACCATGACCACTGTCGCTTACCTCGTCCCAAACCCGGGAATAAAATGCCGCACCCACTACAATTTTCTGTGCGGGCACTCCCGCATCCAGTAAAAAATTCACCGCATTATCGGTAGACTGCTTCTGCCGATCCGTTGAATAAAGCGGTGTGTGATGGCCGGTAACGGTACTGAATCCGTTGACCAGATCGTAACTCATCAGGTTGATGCTATTGATCAGCGGTGTAACGGCTTTCCAATCCAGAGACTTTTGCAGAAATTCATCAAATCCACCGGCGGCGACAGTAATCAGGTAATCCATTCCAAGCACATCCCGCAACTCCCGAACCAATGCCGTAAAATTGTCGCGATCTGCCGACTTGAATGAGTGCCCCGGATGCCCCTCGATGGCGGGATATTCCCAATCAAGGTCCAGGCCATCACCGCCGATCTGCTCAAGCGTGGCCTTCACCGACAAAGCAAATGCACGGCGATTGTCCGCCGTGGAAAAAATTTCCGAACAGGGTTCACAACCACCCCATCCACCGAAGGCGAGCATCACTTTAAGATGGGGATATTGCTGTTTGAGCGCCAAAAGCCGGCGGTACGATGCGCGCGCCTCATCGTCGCGAAATGCGATTTCGCTGCCATCCAGATGTACAAAACTGTAGATCAGATGCGTCAGTTTATTGAAATCGTAACGCGTTAAATCTTTCCCATCACCGGTGTAATATCCCATTACCGCCAGCTCGCTAGAACTGATCGGCGCCGCCAGCGGATTTTCTCCGGCAACCCCGTTGATCTTCTCTGCCGCAACGCTTACATCACATGCCGCAAGCAACATCAGAAGACCAACCATTCTCCCCAATTGAACCAGGCGCATCTTACTCTCCATCAGGCTTTCGCGTAGTGTGCCGAATATATATCGGCCGGGAGTATTGTTCTATCGATACCTGCTCACACGCACCGCCGAGCGAACTGATATGACCGTCGAATAGAGCCTGTAGGATCATCGATACAGGTTTATGGGACACCGTACGTTATGCTGGAGAGAAATCGCATATTCCCCACCCGCACCGCAAAAGTAATTCAACCAAAATCCTGCTTTTCCATCCATGGGATAATGCGCTCAAATGCGCGTTCGATATTCTCGATGGACGTTGCGTAACTGAAGCGCAGTGCGTTGCGGCTGCTCTCACCAAAGGTATCACCGGCGATGGTGCACACACCCGTCTCACGCAGCAACCTCAGGGCCACATTATTGCCATTCACCCCTTCCGGCAGTGCGGGAAACATATAGAAAGCACCGTCGGGTACATAACCCTCCAGGAAAGGAGTCTGATCCACCAGCTCCACCAGGCGATTGCGGCGCTTCCGGTAAGTATCCACCACATCGGTAATGAAACTGCGATCACCTTTGAGTGCCGCCACCCCTGCCCACTGGCAAGGGGTGTTGGCCACGGTGGTGGTGAACATGTGATAACGACGCAGCTTGCGAATTGCACCCTGACTCGCGATCAGCCAGCCAATACGCATGCCCGCCATACTGAATGTTTTGGAGAAGCTGCTCATCACCATGACATGATCCAGATCCGAGCAGCAAGACAGCACGCTGGCGTAACTGTTAAAACCACGCTCGTCGTAAATCAGATGGTCATAAACCTCGTCGCTGATCACATAGATACCGCGATACGCCGCCTCCTGTACGATGGTTTCCACGGTTTCCCGAGGGTACACGGTTCCCGTGGGATTACTGGGAGAATTCAGGATGATGGCGTGGGTGTTGTTATCGATCGCGTCGATCACTTCCTGTGGGTCGAGTTGATGATGGTTCTCCGCGCGTGTCGGAATAGACTTCACTGTGCCGCCGTTCATTCGAATCAGCGGCGCATACAGCATGAAGGAAGGGTCCGGTACGATGAATTCCCGGCCCGGTGCGGAAACTGCCGTCAGCGCCAGATAAATCGCTTCCGTCGCGCCGGTGGTGATCAGGATATTTTCCGGCGTAATCACACGGCCGGAACGCTCACTGTAGTAATCCGCCAGTGCATCCAGCAACTCCGGCAAGCCCGCATCCATGGTGTAACCGGTCTGCCCGGCATTCAACGCCTCTACTGCCGCCCGTACCACATGTGGCGGTGTTGGTGCGTCCGGCTGACCAATGGAGAGGTGGATCACATCATCCATGGTGGCTGCAAGGTTCACCATTTTTCGGATGCCGGGAACCGGAATTGTGAGCAGCGCCGGGTTCCAGACCGGATCTTCCGATTCATAGAAATCGAAGTCGAGCCGGCTCACGAACGCACCTGCCCATCAACATCCATAAGCGCATTTTCATAGAAGAGATCCGGGCGTTTGCCCGTCAGTGGTGCTGCCACCTGATAGGCCTGGGCCGCTCGCAGTACGGCAACATCATTGAAACGCGCCGCCACAAATTGCAGGCCGATGGGCAAACCCGACGCATCAAACCCACAGGGAACAGAGATCGCCGGTTGACCGGTCATATTGAAGGGGTAGGTAAACGGCGTCCATGAAGGCCAGCGGGTGCTGGGCCAGTTTTCCGGTACTTCACGTCCAGCTTTAAATGCCGTAATAGGCAGTGTCGGTGTGAGCAGCAAATCGTACTTCTGGTGAAACATCGCCATGCGCTCACACAGCGCCATACGCTCATTTACCGCTTCCAGATAATCCAGCATGGAGAGCTGTGCCGCCTTTTCCGATACTCCCACCAGTTGCGGGTCCATCAACGCGCGCTGCCTCCTGCCAATATCCCTCAGCGCATTGGCCGCACCGCCGTAAAACAGATGTCCAAAGGAGGCGATGGGATCATCGAACCCGGGCGCCACCTCGGTAATCTCCGCGCCCAGTGATTGAAGTAGTTCGGCAGCCCTGCGTACGGCAGCCTCCACTTCCTTGTTCACGTCCACATATCCAAGGGTGACACTGAACGCGATACGCACACCGCGCAGCAGATCTTCCGGCTCCCCGCGTATCTCCGCGAGATAGTCGATATTGCGGCGTGGAATGGCATTGGTATCGCGACTGTCTGCCTCGGTCAGTGCATTCATCATCAATGCGCAGTCCGCGACGGTCCAGGTCATGGGACCTGCGTGCGCGAGCGTGCCGAATGGACTTGCCGGCCAGTGCGGCACTTCACCGAAGCTTGGCTTCAACCCCACCAGGCCACAAAAACCTGCGGGAATGCGAATGGAACCTCCGGCATCGGTGCCGAGGGTCAGAGGCCCCATTCCCAAAGGCACCGCCGCAGCGCTGCCGCCACTGGAACCGCCGGCGGTTTTATCGGGATTCCAGGGATTACGGGTAATGCCATCCATCGGATTGTCGGTGACGCCTTTCCAGCCGAATTCCGGGGTGGTGGTTTTTCCCAGAGGCACCGCTCCGTGGCGGCGCAACGCCGCGACACTCGGCGCCTCCTTGCCCAGCGTGGATTTCGGATCGATGGTTCTGGAGCCTTTTACCGTGGGCCACTGAGGTGTGAGGAAAACATCTTTGATGGCAACAGGCACACCATCGAGCAGGCCGCACACGTTACCTGACATATAGCGCTGCTCCGCTTCACGCGCACATCGCAGTGTGGTTTCCTCGTCCACCAGATTGAACGCATTTACCGTCGCGTTGCAGCGTCGGATCTGTTGCAACATCGCCTTCGCAGCGTCCACCGGAGAAAAAGACCTCTCACGGTAACCCTGCAGAAGCTCCTGTGCCGATTTCTGAATCAGATCATTCACGCGCGACGCTCTCCCAGCCTAATCCGCTTTTTGCTTTTCTCCTAGACTAGTCCCATCTCGCGTCGAATTCGTCAAATGCGGGTGGAACAACCCGCCCCGATGCAAAATCGACTCAGGAAATGGTATTGGGCATGGAAATTCCCGTCTTTTCGGCAAGTTTTCTCAGATCATCAACGATGCTGGGATAAAGTTTCACGCCCTTTTCCAACTGCGCGGTTCGCAATGACCAGGCACGTTTGCCCGGTATACGCACTGGATCGTCGCTATCGCTCTCACACTGCTCCCATAAAGCCATCAGCGCCGACGTCTGCCGCAAAAAATTTTGCATGGGCCCAAAGGCAGCGGGATCAATAATCTGCAGGAATACCGAATTCGCTTCGTCATCCTCACTTATTTCATCTCCTCGACCATAGCCGGATAACGCCATTGACAACACCTCGAACATGGCGGAGAGCGCAGCGCCCTTGTAACCGTGATCCGCGCCGCCCACCGGCAGAATACTGCCACCATTTTCAAAGGCTCCCGGATCGTCCGAGAGCAGGCCGTCCCGGTCTTTGAGATAGAGTCCCGGCAATTTTTTGGCCTCGCGCGCGGCACGGGACACATAGCCACCGGCCGTAACGGACATACTGATATCAAACAGCAGTGGATAATCGCCAGCCGGTGCACAGAAGGCGATGGGGTTGGCGGAAAACAGCGGAGTTTTACTCCCCTGAGGCGATACCGTGTGTTCCGCCGGTGTCGAACAGGTGAGAATGCCCACGCAATTGTGTTCAATGATTTTCGGCAGATAGGCTGCGAGACAGGCGATATGCTGGCTGCGGCGTATGGTCGCGGTAACAACGCCATACTGCTGAACCCGCGCCAGCGCCTGATCAATCGCGCAGTGTACCACCCAGGGACCCGGTAGAAATTCCGCGTCCCAGTTGAAGACATTGCCGCGATCCACCAACACGTGGGGCTCACCCGTCAAGCGCGAGGCACCCGATTGCAGCCACTGCAGATTGGTGCTCGCCCTGTGCAGCCCGTGGGTGGTGAACCCCATCAGGTCCGCCTGCAGAAAGGTGTCCGCCATAACTTCCGCCCGCGCAGGTTCCAGTCCGGTAGAAGCAAACAGGGCACTGGCAAAGGTGCTGAGATCTTTCGCGCTGTAGCGCTGCGACATGCCTTTTCTCCTGGTGATTTGGGTATATGAGTCAGTGATCAGTCACTCGCCCGCGCAGGGATTTTACCTGCCCACGGCGCGATTTCTTCTGCAGGCGTCGCTCGCGCGAACCTTTGGTCGGTTTGGTAGCAACGCGCTTTTTCGGCGTTTTGAGCACACTTGCAATCAGGG
Organism: Microbulbifer pacificus; assembly: GCF_002959965.1. Taxonomy (NCBI): domain Bacteria; kingdom Pseudomonadati; phylum Pseudomonadota; class Gammaproteobacteria; order Cellvibrionales; family Microbulbiferaceae; genus Microbulbifer; species Microbulbifer pacificus. Next base: position 418,277 of record NZ_PREV01000027.1, on the reverse strand, counting down.
ACTGCAGGCGCGCGAGCGCATCTTCCCGATTTTTTTCCTGGGTGCGAAAGCGCTGTGCCTTGATCACCACTGTCCCATCCGTGGAGATCCGCTGATCCCGCAATGCTAGCAAACGCTGTTTGATCTCCTCCGGAAGACTGGACGCGAGCACATCAAATCGCAGGTGAATCGCGCTGGATACCTTATTGACATTCTGTCCTCCGGCACCCTGAGCGCGCACGGCGCTGAGTTCAATTTCCACATCCGGGATGCGAATATGGTTAGAAATAATCAACATGAAAAATACTCTGGATATTCATCCGAAGACTAACCTCGGCCGTCTACTATGCTCAAAGGGTTCGACACCGAATGTTTCCACCTGTCCATTGTTTAAATCATCAGGGGCTATCCACAACATGGATAAACCGTTGACCACCCAAAAAGCCCACTTCAATCCGCCGGTGTTTTACTGCGCTACCGGCGTGTTGATCCTGGTAGTGGCCTATGCGGTTCTTTTTGCCGAGGATGCAACCGCGCGTTTCAAGGGTGTGCAGAACTTTATCGTGCACAACCTGAGCTGGTACTACGTGCTGGTTGTGGCACTGATACTTCTCAGCGTGATCGGAATCGCCATATCCAGATTTGGCGATATCAAGCTCGGCCCTGAGCATTCAAAACCGGATTATGATTTTACCACCTGGTTTGCCATGCTGTTTTCCGCCGGTATGGGTATCGGACTACTGTTCTTCGGTGTGGCCGAACCGGTAATGCACTACCTGAATCCACCGGAAGGGCAAACCGGTACGGTTGAGGCGGCACGCCACGCCATGGTTTTGACCTTTTTTCACTGGGGATTTCACGCTTGGGCGATTTACGCCATAGTGGCACTCATCCTCGCCTATTTCAGTTACCGCCACAAACTGCCACTCACGCTCCGTTCCGCACTATACCCGGTGATTGGCGACCGAATATACGGCCCGATCGGTCATGCGGTAGATGTCTTCGCCATTCTCGGTACCGTGTGCGGTGTAGCCACTACCCTCGGGTATGGTGTGCTGCAGATCAACTCCGGCCTCAATCACCTGTTCGGGATACCGGTGAATGCAACCGTTCAGGTGATCCTTATTGTGGTCACGACGATGCTCGCCACTATTTCCGTGGTTGCCGGGCTCGACACCGGGATCAAGCGTCTCTCGCAACTGAACATGGGACTCGCCGCCCTGCTGTTGCTGATGGTGTTGCTTCTCGGCAGCACCGTCTATCTACTACAGACGTTCGTGCAGAACTTCGGCAGCTACGTTTCGGTACTGGTAAGCCGCACGTTCAATCTCTACGCCTACGCGCCTACGGATTGGCTGGGCGGCTGGACGATACTCTACTGGGGCTGGTGGATGTCCTGGTCGCCGTTTGTGGGGCTGTTTATTGCGAGGATTTCCCGAGGCCGTACCATCCGTGAGTTTGTGATCGGCGCCATGCTGGTACCGGCCATGGTGACGTTGTTGTGGATGACCATTTTCGGCAATTCAGCAATTCATATGATTCTCGACGAGGGACTGACCTCACTTGGCGAAATCGTCAGTAAAGATCAGTCACTGGCCCTGTTTCAGTTTCTCGAACAGTTTCCCTTTTCCGGAGTTTTCTCTCTGATCGCGGTCATCATGGTGATCGTCTTTTTCGTAACATCCGCCGATTCCGGAGCCATGGTGGTCAATATGTTGTCCTCCCACGGACGTGACGACACGCCGCTGTGGCAGCGAATCTTCTGGGCTGGAATCATCGGCACGGTTGCCATTGCGTTGCTTTTGGCTGGCGGGCTCAGTTCTCTGCAAACTGCGACCATTGCCAGCGCTCTGCCCTTTTCCCTCATCCTGCTCGCAGCGATTTATGGTTTGCTTAGTGCCCTGCGCACGGAAACGGCAAAACGCGACGCACAAAATGCTGTTATAGCGCCGATCAGTGCCCGCGATCCTGTACCCTGGCAGCGACGACTAAAGAATCTGTTGAAGCTGCCCTCACTGGTGGAGGTACAGGACTATATTCGCGACACCGGTGAACCTGCACTGCGTGAATTCGCCAGCGAGCTTCAGAAAAACGGTTTTTCAGCACAAATCTCCCACGGTAATAACAGCTATGTGTATCTGGAGGTTTTCCACGGCGAGGAGGTGGATTTTCTCTACGGACTACACCCCAAGGCGCACCTCAAGCCGGATGCCGCGCCGCGGGATGAAGAGCTGGACGATACCGTGGATGATGGAGACCCGGAAAAATATTTCCGCGCGGAGGTGTATCTATCGGAAGGCGGCCAGGACTACGATGTCATGGGCTGGACAAAAGAACAGCTGCTTACCGACATTCTCGCGCAGTATGAGCGCCACCTGCAATTCCTGCACACCGTGCGTTAGCGGCACCGCACACCCCTTTACCAGAGAATACGAGTGACCAGATGCAACTGCGCACAACAAAGGACGGCAAAGCACGCTTCGATCCGCCCGTGTTCTACACCGCCACCGGTATACTTCTTCTGCTCGTTGCCTATGCGGTGCTGTTTCCCGAGAACGCCACTGCACGCTTCCAGAGTATGCAGGCCGCCATCGTCGATTACATGGGCTGGTACTACGTACTGATCGTCGCGATCCTTCTGGTCACGGTCGTCCTCATCAGCATGTCGAGACTGGGCGACATTAAACTGGGGCCGGAACACGAAAAGCCTGAGTACGGCTTCTGGGCCTGGCTCGCCATGCTGTTTTCCGCAGGAATCGGGATCGGCCTGTTGTTTTTCGGCGTGGCAGAACCAGTCATGCATTACCTCAACCCGCCGGATGCCAGCGTGGGCAGTGTCCAGGCCGCGCGCGATGCCATGATCCTGACCATCTTTCATTGGGGCTTTCATGTATGGGCCATCTTTGCCGGCGTCGCCCTGATCCTTGCCTACTTCAGCTACCGGCACCATCTGCCACTCACCCTGCGCTCGGCGCTCTACCCCCTGATTGGCGAACGTATTCACGGGCCTATCGGCCACGCCACAGATGTATTCGCTATCGTCAGCACCGTCTGCGGTGTGGCCACCACCCTCGGTTTTGGCGTGTTGCAAATGAATTCCGGGTTGAATCACCTGTTTGGGGTGCCAGTCGGCGAGATGACCCAGGTCATTCTGATCGTCGTCACCACGGCGCTGGCCACACTGTCGGTAGTGGCGGGACTGGACGCGGGCATCAAGCGTCTGTCGCAGCTGAATATGGGGCTCGCCGCCCTGCTGTGTCTTACGATATTGATTCTCGGCAGTACCGTATTCCTGTTTCAGGCCTTCGTGCAGAATGTGGGGAGTTATCTGTCGGTACTGGTAAATCGCACCTTCAATCTTTATGCCTACGCGCCCACCGACTGGATCGGTGGCTGGACGATTTTTTATTGGGGCTGGTGCCTGAGCTGGTCGCCATTCGTAGGACTGTTCATCGCACGGATTTCCCGCGGTCGTACCATCCGCGAGTTCGCCGTCGGCACGCTGTTCATGCCAACACTCATCACCATTATCTGGTTGACGGTGTTCGGCAACTCCGCCATCCGTATGATCCGCGACGAAGGCCTCGAATCCCTCGCCACTGTCATCGAAAAGGATCAGTCTCTCGCCCTGTTCCAGTTTCTTGAACAGTTTCCCTTCTCACAGGTGCTCTCCGGGCTCGCCATCGTGCTCGTCGTTATCTTTTTCATTACATCCGCCGATTCCGGCGCCATGGTTATGAACATGCTGTCGTCCCATGGTCGTGACGACACACCGGTGTGGCAGAGAATTTTCTGGTCAGCGATCATCGGTGTTGTTGCCATCGCACTATTGCTCGCCGGCGGCCTCGCATCATTGCAGACCGCTGCCATCGCCAGTGCCCTGCCCTTTTCCGTCATATTACTGGTGGCGATATATGGTCTGGTCAAGGCGCTGCGCATGGATTCTGCGAAACGCGATGCGCAGTCTGCGCCAGTGGCACCAATCAGTGCCCGCAATCCCGTTTCCTGGGAGCGACGCTTGCGCAACCTGGTCCAGCTGCCATCTCTGCAGGAAGTGCATGAATATATCGAGGAAACGGCGGAACCGGCGATGCAGAATTTTGCCGCACAAATGCGGAAAAATGGCTTTCAGGCTGAAGTTCGAAGGGAACGGAATACGCAGGTTTACCTGACGGTATTCCAGGGAGAGGAAGTAGACTTCATCTATGGCATTCACCCCAAGGCCCACCTCAAACCCAACGCCAGCAACCCCGACACCAGCCTGGATGACACCGTTGATGATGGCTCCCCAGACAAGTATTTCCGTGCGGAAGTCCACCTTTCAGAGGGCGGCCAGGATTACGATGTAATGGGCTGGACCAGTGATCAGTTGTTGACGGATATCCTCTCCCAGTACGAGCGGCATCTACAGTTTCTGCACTCGTTGCGCTGACCGCGGAAAAGTTCGAATGGCAGCGGTCGGATATCACGCGAGATTTAAAACCCACCAGTCACACAAACTGCGCCTGACTGTAAATGGACCTCTGGTCATAGGCATGGTGCTTGGTTACTATCAAGGGGTTTCCGGTCAATTCGCGTCGGGTAGTCCTGTTCCCAGCCCTGGAGCGATGAGAAACACCAACAATAAAAATCTGAACGTCATTTTAAAAACAATAACGATGAGCAGCTGACCCCGCCTTCCGTCTCGCGGAATTCGAGATCAGTGTGCGAGAGGAAAACTTCATGCCCAACAAGCAACACCGCCTCGCGGCGGCCATCGCCTGCCTGACACTTTCTTCCAGCTTCGCGGCGTCCGCCAACGAATCTCCCTTCTCGCAGGTTATCGCCTTTGGTGACAGCCTGACCGACGTCGGCAATGCCGGTATTTTTACCAGTGGCGACGATAAGCAGGCGGCCATCAGCCTGCTGTCGCAGCAACTGGGCCTCGGGCCGGTAACACCGTCCTGTGCCGGCATGTATCTGTGCCTGCCGGATGTGGACACCAGCCTGCCGGAGGATGAAATGCTGGCGGCGGCGCAGGCACAGGTGAGTGCCTCTCTGCCGAATGTCGGCGGCGGCTGGGCCGTCGGTGGCCACCGCGCTGCGGACGTGCTACTGAACATTCTCGGTACCGAAGGCTATATGCAATACCTGAGTGCCCAGGGTCTGGCACTGGACGTGAGCGCCCACAACTTTGCCAGCGCATTGCTGCCCGATCCCACCCGCAACACCAGCACCGGCCTCTATGCGGACCTGAATCTGCTCGGCCTGTTGCTGCAAGGACCCGATGCCGTCGCCCAGCTGCGTGCTGGCGCCGCGCAGGCGGAAGCAGCGGGCGACCCCGATACCGCCGCGGCATTCACCGCACAGGCGGATGCACTTCAGGCGCAGATCGACGCCGCGCCCGCGGCCATCGTGGCCGATTCCGGCATCACCGGTAACCCGCACCCACTGGGCCTCGGTTACCTGGAAGCCAGCAACGGCCGCGCCGACAGCAAGGCGCTGTACTGGGTTAACGGTGGCGGCAACGATCTGCTGAGCGGCTTCAGCGCTTCGCTTACCGGCGCCATGACCGCCGAGCAGTTTGGTGCCCGCGTCGGCATCGCGGCGAATATGCTGGCCGACGGTGCCCAGGCTCTCGCCGATGCCGGAGCCAACTACATTCTGCTGTCCAACGCACCGGATATCGGTAAGACTCCCGGTATGTATGCCGCCGTCAGCCAGGCCGTCGCCAGCAGCCCCGAAGCGGCACAACTGGCCGACGCCGTGACCGCCGGCCTGATGACCCAGGAACAGGCCAATGCCCAGTTGAGTGCGGCCATCGATGCCACACTGGCCCAGGCCAGTGCAGGGGTAGACCTTTTCAACCATACGCTGATCAGCGATGCCAAAAATATCGACGGCGTGCTGCTGGTGGACCAGAACGGTGTGCTGCAGGTGTCCATCGCCAACGCCGCAGCCCTCGGGCTTGACGCCGAGACGGATCACACCAAATTCTGCTACGACGGCAGCGGCGGCTGTATCGAGCATCCGGTCTATGGCAAAAATGGCAGCGCTCCGGATGCAGACCGACTGCTCTTCAACGATGCGGTTCACCCCACCCAGGCGGCACAGCAGGTGCTCGCGGACTACTATACCGGCGTGGTCAGCGCTGCCCAGGTTGCCGGGCAGCTACCTGATATTGGGGTGCAGGCTGCACGCAGCCACCTCAGTGCCCTGGAAGAAAATCTGGTCAGCGCACGCTATCGCCCAGCTCAGACGGGTGTGTTTGTCAGCGGCGTGTTCGGCAGCAGCGACTACGACAATAATTTCGCGCCCACTGCCAACGGAGACCGCTCTGCGGGTGTGATCGGTGCCAGCTATGCACTGCGCGACAATACCGAACTGGGCTTTGCCGTCAGCCGCTCTGACGCGGAGTTGGACAATGCGCTGTCGAGCGTGGATTCGACGTCCACCAACTACAGCCTGTTCGGCCGTTTCCACTACAACGAGTTTTTTGTCGACGCCAGTGCGACCATAACCGACGTGGAGTACGATCGTATAGGTCGCCACCTTACCCTCGGCAGTCAATTTGACGGCACCCTGGAAGCCAGCACCAAGGGCGAAAACGTCACTCTCGACCTGATGGGCGGCGTCAATATGTCCAGCGGTGGTGCACATTACGGTCCATTCGCCGGTGTAACCCAGGTTACCGCGGACGTGGATGGTTACACCGAAAATGCGCTTGCCGGCTTTACCTATACCGATGCCAACGGTGCCGAACAGGACCCGCTGGGCATGCATTTCGGAAACCAGGAGCGGCGCTACACCACCATGCGCCTGGGCGCGTTCATGGACCAAAGCTGGGACCGTATCAGTGTCTATGGCCAGCTGTGGTATGAGGACACCACTGGTACCGAAAATGACGTACTGGAAGTCGGCATCAAGTCCATGGGCGGTAACATGAACGCGATGCCAAGCTACGCCAGCAAGGATACCGGGCTCTTCGAAAGCGGCGCCGGCGCCCTGCTCGGCCTGCGCTGGCAGGCTGCAGAGGCCATTGCTGTAAGTGCCAACCTCAGCGCTCGTCCGACCTCGGAACACGGTTCGATCAGTGTGAGTTACCGTTTCTGATTTTTTTCCATAGCACGCATTGAAAACGCCCTCCCGTGAGGGCGTTTTCTTTTGTCGCCAGCAAAATTCTGTCATCCTCACGCCGACTGATTTTCCGGATATCTCCATGTACCTGCTGAACACCGACCGACTGCAACTGCGCAAACTCACCGACAGCGACGACGATGCGCGCTTTACCCTGGCACTAATGAACGATCCCGATTTCCATCGCTACATCGGCGACCGTGGTGTGCGCACCGTGGAAGACGCCCGCAGCTATCTTCAACGCGGCCCCATCGCCATGTACTGTGAGCACGGATTCGGGATGTTACGGGTGGAATTGAAGGACGGTACCCCTATTGGCCAGTGCGGACTGTTGAAACGAGATGGACTCGACGATGTGGATATCGGCTTTGCCTTCCTGCCCGAGCACCGCGGTCGGGGTTATGCGCTGGAAGCTGCGCAGGGGGTGATGCAGTGGGGAGAATCCGAGCTCGGCCTTACCCGTATTGTCGCCATTGCGACACCGGATAATCGCGCCTCCCTCGGACTCCTTGAACGACTTGGCCTGCGAAGGGAAAGAATGATAAGGCTCCCCGGGGGTACCGAGAATCTGATTCTGATGGGATGGGATGCAGGGAGAACCACAACCCCGGCTTGCTGCCGCTGATCGCACCGTTCAATCGTTCCGCACAGAGCCGGCTCGGTGACCGGGATTTTTCGTCAGGTGGAAAATAAAAAAGCGAGCTGACGCTCGCTTCTTAACTGTACACGACGGTTGTCAGTGCGCGCTCGCCTCACCGGCGCCCTGAGGGAAGCGAATACTCTCCACCATTTCCTGTACCTCCTGTGGCGCTTCGCGGGTCATTTTTGCCACGGCGATGGCAACGGTGAAGTTGATCATCATACCAAGGGTACCGATACCTTCCGGTGAAATACCAAACCACCAGTTGTCCGGCATGTTGGCGGCGGGATTGATGAACTTGAAGTACACAATATAACCTGCGGTAAACAGGATACCTGACACCATGCCGGCAATCGCGCCTTCCTTGTTCATACGCCTGGAGAAAATCCCCATGATGATCGCCGGGAAGAACGATGAGGCGGCAAGCCCGAAAGCAAAGGCCACCACTTGCGCCACAAAGCCCGGCGGGTTGATGCCGAGATAACCGGCGATACAAATCGCAACGGCGGCCGCGGAGCGCGCGTACAGCAACTCCTGTTTCTCGCTGATCTTCGGCATCAGATTCCGTTTCAGAAGATCGTGGGAAATGGATGTCGAAATCACCAGCAGCAGCCCCGCGGAGGTGGACAGGGCCGCAGCCACACCGCCGGCGGCCACCAGTGCGATGACCCATGCCGGCAGGTTCGCGATTTCCGGATTTGCCAGCACCATAATGTCGCGATCGACCGTCATTTCATTGCGCGCATCGCCGGAGTAAAACATCTTGCCGTCGGCATTCTTGTCGTCCCAGTGGATCAGGCCAGTCTCTTCCCAGTTCGATACCCAGCTGGGCGCCTTATCGTGGGGTGTTCCCTGGCCGTCGGCACCATTAATGGTGTCGATCATGTTCACTCGCGCAAAGGTGGCAATGGCCGGCGCGGTGGTATAGAGCAGCGCGATAAACAGCAGCGCCCAGCCAGCAGATTTGCGCGCATCGCGGACCTTGGGCACGGTGAAGAAGCGCACGATCACATGCGGCAGGCCGGCGGTTCCCACCATCAACGCAGCGGTGATAAAAAACACATCGATGGTGCTTTTGGTGCCCGTAGTGTATTCCGCAAACCCGAGTTCCGCAGAGAGGCCATCCAGCTTGTCCAGCAGATAGGTACCGTCAGGCAGAGCGGCACCGAAACCCAGTTGCGGCAGCACATGGCCAGTCATCATGATGGAGATGAAAATAGCCGGCACCATATAAGCGAAAATCAGTACACAGTACTGTGCCACCTGTGTGTAGGTAATGCCTTTCATACCGCCGAGCACCGCATAGAAAAACACTACGCCCATGCCAATCACCACACCGGTGGTGATATCCACTTCCAGGAAGCGGGAAAAGACCACGCCCACACCACGCATCTGCCCCGCCACATAGGTGAAGCACACAAAAATCGCACAGATCACGGCCACCGTGCGCGCAGCCTGGGAGTAATAGCGGTCACCAATAAAGTCCGGCACGGTGAACTTGCCAAATTTGCGCAGGTAAGGTGCGAGGCACAGGGCCAGCAGCACGTACCCGCCAGTCCAGCCCAGCAGATATACCGCACCGTCGTATCCCATAAAAGAAATCAGGCCCGCCATGGAAATAAATGAGGCCGCCGACATCCAGTCCGCCGCCGTCGCCATGCCGTTGGCCAAGGGGTGCACACCACCGCCAGCCACATAGAAATCATTGGTAGAGCCGGCGCGCGCCCAGAGGGCAATGCCGATGTAGAGAACGAACGTTGCACCAACAATCAGGAAGGTCAGGTTCTGTACATCCATGACTCAGTGCCCTCCCTGGGGTTGTTGCACTTGGGGCTCCAGGGCAGATGTTTCCGGCTGTTCGACGGATTCATCGTCCTCGTAAACACCGTATTTACGGTCCAGACGGTTCATCTTGTAGACGTAAACAAAAATCAACACCAGGAATACGTAAATGGCCCCCTGCTGGGCAAACCAGAAACCGAGCTTGAAGCCGCCCAGACGGATCTGGTTCAGCTCGTCCACCAACAGAATGCCGCAGCCAAACGCTACGGCAAACCAGATACTCAGAAGACTGAGCATCAGCTTGAGATTTTCTTTCCAGTAGCGCTCGGCCTGCTGCCGGTTGGCAAAGCTCATCGCAAGGCTCCTTGTTTATTTTTATTGAATTGGTTGGACACTCTACCCGGATAGCGGCGGCTTTGTCATCGTTTACATCCGTCTCCGCAGCGCCAAAGACTCGCTATTGGGAACAAACTTGACAGTCGATGACGCTGAACTAGGCTCAAAGCGGGAGCTTGATCCTTCGACCATAATTAAATGAGAAATGCGCCATGATCATCGCCACCGATATGCCCGAAGTGAGCCGCTGTGCCGCCGTTGAGTGTGCGTACAATACCGATTCCGCCTGCCACGCCCGCGCCATTACCATCGGCGACGGAAACCATCCGGACTGCGATACCTTCTTCAGTAACGATCACCATACCAAACGCGAGCGTGTAGCCGGTGTCGGCGCCTGCAAGGTTACCGGTTGTAGTCACAATGTGGATTTCGAGTGCAGCGCGGACCGCATTGAACTGGGCTACAGCGGCAATAGCGTGAACTGCCTGACCTACGCACACTGAAGAATCCGACGATTCGAACCGGGGCCTGACGCCTATATCGGGCAAAAAAATCCCGGCATAAAGCCGGGATTTCGAGTGATGCGTCTGGTCAGCCCTGTCAGCTGACTTTTTCTCCGTGGGCCTGCTTATCGGCGTGGTAGGAGGAGCGCACCATGGGGCCACAGGCCGCGTGCTTGAAGCCGATCTGCTCGGCGTAGCGGCGGTACTCCTCGAACTCGTCGGGGTGCACGTAGCGCTGTACCGGCAGGTGCTCCTTACTCGGCTGCAGATACTGGCCGATGGTGAGCATGTCGATATCGTGGGCGCGCATGTCGTCCATCACTTCGAAGATTTCTTCGCGGGTTTCACCGAGACCCACCATCAGACCAGACTTGGTGAGAACGTCCGGGCGGCGCTTCTTGTATTCCTGCAGCAGCTTCAGCGACCACTTGTAGTTGGCACCGGGACGGGATTCACGGTACAGACGCGGCACGGTTTCCAGATTGTGGTTGAACACATCCGGCGCCTCGGCTTCGAGGATGTCCAGTGCCACCTCCATACGGCCGCGGAAATCCGGGGTGAGGATCTCCACCTGCAAATTGGGGGAGAGCTCACGGGAGCGTCTGATGCAATCGGCAAAATGCTGGGCCCCGCCATCGCGCAGGTCATCGCGGTCCACGGAGGTAATCACCACGTAGCGCAGGCTCATGGCGGCAATGGCTTCCGCCAGGTGCTGGGGCTCATTCGGATCCAGCGGGTTCGGCTTGCCGTGGCCCACGTCGCAGAAGGGGCAGCGGCGGGTACAAATCTCGCCCATAATCATGAAGGTGGCGGTACCGCCACTGAAGCACTCCCCCAGGTTGGGACAGCTGGCCTCTTCACACACGGTGGCGAGCTTCTGCGAGCGCAGGATGCTCTTGATCCGATCCACTTCCTGGGATGCCTTCACTGACGGGACCTTGACGCGGATCCACTCCGGCTTGCGCAGGGTCTGATCACTGGCAATCACCTTTACCGGAATACGCTCGACCTTGTCGCCGTCGCGCAGCTTCTCTCCCTGCTGCAGACGGCGGGTGCGTTTTACCGGGCTGATCTCCGGAACCACCGTCTGCACACCTCCAGAGGTGGCGATGATTTCCGGCTTGTCGGCGTCAATTCGTTCAGACATTGCTTGTTCCTGATTCGGTGGCGGGCACCAAAAACATGTTCTCGTCGACCGGTTGCCACTGGGCCTCCGGCAGTTGCAACCTGCGCGCCAGCGCAGCTACAAATTTTTCGGCCACCCCCAGCCATTCCGGGGTGGGCTGGATCAGCTCCGCCATCTGGACCATCTGCATGCCGGCATAGCCGCAGGGATTGATGCGCAGGAAGGGTGCCAGGTCCATGTCGATATTGATCGCAATACCGTGGAAGGAACAGCCGCGGCGCACCCTCAAACCGATAGAAGCGATCTTGTTGCCTGCGCGCGGGCCCTCGGTGAGATACACCCCGGGAGCGTCAGCGCGTGGGGCTGCAGCAATTCCATAGGCGGCGAGCATATCCACGGTCGCATCTTCCAGCGCGCTGACCAGTTCACGCACACCGATCTTGCCACGACGCAGATCCAGCAGCGGGTAGACCACCAACTGGCCGGGGCCGTGATAGGTCACCTGGCCACCGCGGTCCACCTGCACCACCGGGATATCGCCGGTGTTTAGCAGGTGCTCGGCTTTGCCGGCCTGCCCCTGGGTAAATACGGGAGGGTGCTCAACACACCAGATCTGATCCCCGTCGTTGTTGCCACGGGTATCGGTGTAGTGGGCCATGGCGCGCCATACGGTTTCGTAATCGCGACGTCCCAGGTTACAGATGGCCGTTTGCGGTATCGACATCACAGCACCATGTGCACGCCCGGATGGGCCTTGAGTTCTTCGAACAGCGCCTTCAGCTGGGGCTCGCCGGTGGCCAGTATGTAAAAGGTCATGGAGGTAAAGCGCCCGTTACGGCTCGGCGTGTGCTTCAGCCGGGTCTCATCCAGGTCCGACACATGGCGGCGCATGACTTCGAGCACGAATTCATGCACCTGGTCATCCGTGTCACGCACGACTTTGACCATGTAGTCTTTACAGGGAAACTCGATTTTCGGGGGCTGCTGCTCTGAATCCTGGGTCATACCACACTCACAGGGCCACAGGTGGGAAATGGAAACGCGGGGCGAACCCAGCGGGGATTGCGGCCGGGCGGCGATTATACAGTGCCGACAGGGGGCTGGACAGGGAAGAAAAATTGCAGGAGAAACCGCTTTTGAGAGAACCCGGCGGCAGATACCGCCGGGATAGTGCGCAAAATTTCAGTAGGAGTTACTGAAAGAAGCCCATCACAAAGCGCTTGATGGAATCCCACAGACGTTTGAAGAAGCCGCCCTCTTCCACATCTTCCGCAACCACAGCCGGAATATCCGCAACGGTCTGGCCGTCCAGAGTCACGATCACCTTACCCACCTGCTGGCCTTTGGCCAGGGGCGCCTTCAGTTCGCCGTCGATGATCAGGTCGGCCTTGATGCTCTCTTCGCCACCGCGGGGAATGGTCACGAAGACATCGCTCTGCACCGCAACCCCCACGGAGTCTGCCTTGCCGCCCCAGACGCGCTCGGTCTGCAGGACGTCGTTGGCGCCATAGACCTTATGGGTCTGGAAGTAGCGGAAACCATAAGCCAGCAGTTTCTGGGTCTCGGCCGCGCGCTTCTCGTCGCTGTCGGTGCCGACCACCACAGAGATCAGACGCATGCCGCGTTTGACCGCAGAGGCCACCAGGCAATAGCCCGCCTCTTCCGTGTGTCCGGTTTTAATGCCATCCACCGCGGAATCACGCCACAGCAGGCGGTTGCGGTTGGGCTGGTTGATACCGTTGAAGCGGAAGTACTTTTCAGAATAGAGCGCGTAGTGCGACGGGTGATCAGCAATCAGTGCGCGCGCCAGGGTACCCAGGTCGCGGGCTGTGGTCATGTGACCATCGGCCGGCCAGCCGGTGGCGTTCACGAAGTGGGTATCGGTCATACCCAGGCGCTCGGCCTGCTGGTTCATGACCTCGGCGAAGACTTCCTCACTGCCGGAAACATGTTCCGCGAGCGCGATGCTGGCGTCGTTGCCGGACTGAATGATGACACCGCGCAGCAGGTCAATGACGGGCACCTTGTCGTTGACCTTGACGAACATCTTGGACCCGCCCATACGCCAGGCTTTCTCGGAGATGTTCACCGGATCCTGTTCCTTGATGGCACCCTTCTCCAGCTCTTCCGACACAATGTAGCTGGTCATCATTTTGGTCAGACTGGCCGGTGGGATCTGCTTGTCGGCGTCATGCTCCACCAGCACCTGACCGGTGTGGGCATCGATAAGAATGTAGGCTGTGGCCGCCAGCTGCGGCGGTGCCGGAATCAGCGGTTTATCGGCCTGGGCCACACTACTGGTGCTGACAATCAGGAGCAGGCAGGCAAATAAGCGTTTGAACATGGGACTCTCTTTATTCCTTACATCAATGGGTGTCAAAGCCCGGCTCCAGCCATCCTTAAGGCTGCTGGCCGAGAATGGGACGTTGCGAACGGCGCGGTCAATCCACCACAACCTGGGGCTGTCCGAATTTCTGCTGTTCTACGGATTCCCGCAATGCGGCCAGAACCCGTTGCTGTGCAATAGGCCCGATACGCACCCGGTAGAGCGTTTTTCCGCCGCTCTTTACCGGACTGACGGATACAGGATAGCCGAATGCAGCGGCCAGTTGTCCGCGAATCTCTTCTGCCTGGCTTGCAGAGCTGTATGCACCGACTTGCAGGAAGGTATTTGACGGTAGTTTGAAGCTGGCGTCCTCGGGTAACCCCTTCCGCGCCGCGGCGTCTTTCTCCACTGCCAGGGTCTGGGTGGCGCTGGGCAGGCTGTCCGGGTCCAGTGCTTCCACCTCTACCCGCGCCGTGCCTTTGTCGATATATCCGAGTTTCTGCGCTGCGGTATAACTCAGATCAATGATTCGCCCCGGAACAAACGGGCCGCGGTCATTGACCCGCACGATTATGCTGCGACCGTTGTCCAGATTGGTCACCTTGGCGTAACTGGGCAGCGGAAGCGTTTTATGCGCCGCAGACAGGGCATACATATTGTAGACCTCGCCATTGGCGGTTTTACGCCCGTGAAATTTGGTGCCATACCAGGAAGCGCGGCCGCGCTCGCGGTAGCCCTTCACTTTATTCAGAACCTTGTAACGCACCCCATCCACCACGTAGGGGGATTTATTGCCGGCAACGCCAATGGGTTCTCGCACCGGGGTCACTTCTGGCGTAGCCAGCATGTCTACCGGCATCGCAGGGCCACTGTCGCGCATCTGATCAAAAGGGACTTCACCCTTCTCCGCCGGTTTATCCGCCGTTTTCACTGGCACGTTGCTACAGGCGGTGAACAAGGTCAGCAAAAAGGCTATGCCGACCCGGGTTATCCCCAGGGCAATCGTTGTTTTCATGGCTTCCCCCCGGCGCAGGACAAACAGCGCCTGCAACCGCGTTTTATCGTACTCGTTGTTCGAGTCTGTTTTTAACCGGTGCCGGGCACTGCATTGCCCCCGGCGCATTCTATCGCTTTATCGAACAGGGCTGGCCCGGTAATCAGGAACGGCCGCCACGTGCTTTGATGATTTCCTGCCCCAGTTCATAGACCGCCATGGCATACAGACGGCTGTGGTTGTAGCGGGTAATGGTGTAGAAATTATTCAGACCAATCCAGAACTGTTCCCCATCCCGGGTATCCAGGGAGAACACATTGGCGGGCATATCCTTGGTCACTTTGGCGGTGGTCGGGAAGCCCTTGGCTTCAAGCTCACCGACGGTCCATTTCGGTTCCAGATCGTCGTTGACGATGGTCATGTCCGCATTCGGCAGCGGCTGGGTAATGACCGTCACCGGCTCGCCGGCTTTCCAACCGTGCTCGACGAAGTAGTTGGCCACACTGCCGATGGCATCCTCGGTGTCGGTCCAGATGTCCACGCGGCCATCACCATTGAAGTCCACCGCGTAGTGACGGTAACTGGAAGGCATGAACTGGGCAAACCCCATGGCGCCCGCATAGGAACCGTTCAATTTCGTGGGGTCAATCTTTTCATCTCGCGTCAGCAGCAGGTAATTTTCCAGCTCCTTGGTAAAAAACTTGGAGCGCCGCGGATAATCGAAAGCGAGGGTGGTGAGCGCATCCAGCACCCGGTAGCTGCCCATATTGCCGCCGTATCGGGTTTCCACACCGATAATGGCTACGATCAGCTCTGGTGGTACGCCATATTTTTCTTCCGCCTTTTTGAGGGCTTCCGCATTTTTGTCCCAGAAGTCCACACCGCCACGAATACGGGTCGGGGTGATAAAAATTTCGCGGTACTCTTTCCAGGGTTTGGCCTTTTCCGCCGGGCGCTTGATGGCCTTGAGGATGGAGTCCTTGCGCTTGGCTTCCTGCATCAGGGCCTGCAGCTCGACACGATTGAAGTTGTGTGCGGCCACCATGTAATCCACAAAGGCCTGGGCCTGGGCGTTTTCACCGTGCCCCTGCTCCTGGGCACAGGCCCCTAGAACGAGCCCGAGGCCCGCCAACAATCCTGTGGTCCATTTCAAAACAACCGCTCCTGTTTTCATAACGTACTTCCGGCTACTTCTTCCATTATTAAAATCAAACTACTGTTGTGACTGCGGACGCGCCAAAAAGTGGCACGATACACAACAAAATATGAAGCCAGCCTGAACCGTTCCTGAAACGGTTCAGGAATCGGGTCAGAAAAGTACTCTGCGTCTTTCCGTGCTGATGGCCATCAGAATACCGAAGCCCGCCATCAACGTGATCACCGAGGTCCCGCCGTGACTTACCAGCGGCAGCGGTACACCCACCACCGGCAACAGGCCGCTGACCATACCGATATTCACGAACACATACACGAAGAATGTGAGGGTGATACTGCCCGCCAGCAGGCGTCCGAACACATGCTGGGCCGTAAAACTAATATAGATGCCCCGCGCGATGATCAGCAGATACAGAGTCAGCAGAATCAAGGCGCCGCGCATGCCCCACTCTTCCGCCAGTACCGCGATGATGAAATCCGTGTGACTCTCCGGGAGGAAA
Organism: Microbulbifer pacificus; assembly: GCF_002959965.1. NCBI lineage: Bacteria > Pseudomonadati > Pseudomonadota > Gammaproteobacteria > Cellvibrionales > Microbulbiferaceae > Microbulbifer > Microbulbifer pacificus. The sequence goes on along the minus strand of NZ_PREV01000027.1, from coordinate 401,820 downwards.
TCCAGTTGCGATTGAGTGCCCTGCATGTACCCCTTTCCGGCCCAGCCACCGGAACCGATGGCGGCCTTTGACTGGAAGATGTTCCAGCCCGCGCCGAGACGATCCGCGTCGGGATTGAACAGGGTGAGCACCCGCTGTCGCTGATAGTCCCGCATGCCCCACATCCACATGGGCCAGGCCGCCAGCGCGCCGAGCAGGCCGGCGCTGCCGATCATCTTCCAGCTGAGGCCGGAGAGATACAGAGCGAAAATACCCGATGCGGCGATCAGGATGGAGGTGCCCAGATCCGGCTGGCGCACAATCAATAACGCTGGAACACCGATGATCGCAAGCGCGCCGATCACAGTCAGGAACGATGGTGGCAGCGCACGCTTGTGCAGGAAGGCCGCCACGGCAATAGGCACTGCCAGTTTCAGCACTTCCGAGGGTTGGAAGCGGAAACCGCCGACCTGCAGCCAGCGCTGGGCGCCCTTGGCGCCTACTCCCACGAACAGCACCGCGACCAGCAGACAGCAGCCGCCAAGATAGAACCATGGGGACCAGCGCCGGTAAAACTCCAGAGGGATTTGCGCCGCAATCACCATGCCGGTGAAGGCCAGCCCCATAAATATCGCCTGGCGCTTCACATAGTGAATCTCCTCGCCAGACGCACTGTAGAGCACCACCAGCCCCACGCCGGCCAGCACCAACAACAGCAACATCAACGGCAGGTCGATATGCCAGCGTCGGGAGAGGCTCTCCGGGCGACGCAGGCTGCTGCCCGCATCCGGCAACCGGTGCATATAGTCACGGCTAGCCACGGGTATATTCCTCCTCGGAAGGCGGCGACATCAGCGGCAACAACGGCGGCCGCCAGGTGTGGGTACTGGCCGTGTCCTCATAGGCACGCGACATCCAATCGTAGAAAACTTCCCGCGCCACCGGTGCAGCCACCCGGCCGCCACCTTCACCATTTTCCACCAGCACCGACACCGCGATCTGCGGATCGTCCACCGGGGCAAAGGCCACAAACAGGGCGTGATCCCGGTGGCGTTCCTTCAGCGCATCGGAATCGTATTTGGCCCCCTGGGCAATGCCCACCACCTGTGCGGTACCAGACTTGCCCGCCACCTTGAAATCGAGATTGGCTCCGGCCTTCTTACCGGTACCATGGGTACTGTAAACCACCGCTTCCATACCCTCGAAGACCAGGTCCCAGTGCTCGGGGCGCGCGTCCACGTGGTGCAGCACTTCCGGCGGCTGCTCCACACCGTCGATGGCCATGACCATTTGCGGGCGGTAATGGGTACCGCGATTGGCAATGGTGGCCGTCATCACCGCCAGCTGTAGCGGCGTGGCCAGCACGAAGCCCTGTCCCAGCACCGCGTTCAGGCTGTCACCCGGATACCAGGCCGCGCCCCGCGCCCCGCGCTTCCACTCACGGGATGGGAAAATCCCGGGGTATTCCCGTGGCAGGTCTATGCCGGTCTTGGCACCGAGACCAAACCGGGTGGCGATATCGTGCATACCGTCGATATTCCAGCGCGAGGCCATATCCCAGAAGTACACATCACAACTCTGCGCCAGCCCCTGGATCAGATCGACACTTTTTCCATGTCCCCAGCGTTTCCAGTCGCGGTAGACGCGGGAATCATTGGGCAGACGGAAAAAGCCCGGGTCGGCAACCCGGGTGTTCGCGGTAATCACACCGGCGGCCAGACCGCCCAGCCCCATCATCGGTTTCAGGGTAGAGCCCGGCGGATACTGCCCCTGCACCACTCGGTTGAACAACGGGACGTCGAGGGAGTCCCGCAGCTCGCTGTAGTCCTTGAAGCTGATGCCGGTGACAAACAGGTTGGGGTCGTAGGAGGGCTTGCTCACAAAGGCCAGCACGCCGCCGGTCTTCACGTCGATGGCCACCACCGCGCCGCGATGTTCGCCAAGGGCATCCGTGGCTACCTGCTGCAGGCGGGCATCCAGGTGCAGAGTCAACTCGGCACCGGGTTTGGGGTCGTGACGTTCCAGTACCCGCAGCACCCGGCCACGGGCATTGGTTTCCACATTTTCAAAACCCACCTCGCCGAGCAGCAAGTCTTCGTAGGAGCGCTCCAGCCCCACCTTGCCAATGCTCTGGGTGCCACGGTAGCGACGCACATCCTCTTCCGAGAACGCAGCGAGATCCCGCTCGGCGATACGCCCCACATAGCCGACGCTGTGGGCAAACAGGTCTGTCTCCGGGTAGTAGCGCACCAGCTCAGCTTCCACGGAAACCCCGGGAAGATCGAATTCATTCACGCTGATGCGGGCGATTTCCTCTTCCGTCAGCCGGTAGCGCAAGGGAACGGATTCGAATGGGCGGCGGCGCTGCAGGCGGCGTTTGAATTTTTCAATGTCGGCATCGTCCAGCTGCACCAGACTGCCGAGCAATTCGAGAGTAGCGTCCAGGTCCTTGACCCGTTCACGCACGATACCGAGGGTATAACTGGCCCGGTTGTCCGCCAGCAGCACGCCGTTGCGGTCGTAGATCAGACCCCGAGTAGGCGGTACCGGGCGCACCTGAATGCGGTTTTCATCCGACTGGGTGCGGTAGCTTTCGTAATTGACGATCTGCAGGTTGTACAGGCGCGCCACCAGTACTCCAAGCAACGCCACGACGCCAAAAATGGCCACAAGCATGCGGTTGCGGAACAGTCGCTGCTCGGTGTGGTGGTCTTTGAAGCGCAGGTTTTCAGACATTTCGGTGAAGTGGGATCATCGGTGGCGCGAAAATGACCACGAAGTGTACACAGTTTTGCCGTCCCTGCGGAGTATCTATAGAGAGTATCTGGGGAGCACCCAGGTCTCCTGAGACTACGGGGTGGCGAGCAAGTTCACATGAACAGGGACTATCTATTTATGGTACGGATGTCCCACCGACAGGGTCCAGGCACGGTAAAGCTGCTCCGCCAGCAATACCCGCACCAGCGGGTGCGGCATGGTGAGCGCCGACAGAGACCATTTCTGGTTAGCGCGCGCCAGACAATCTCTGGAGAGTCCGTCCGGTCCACCAATAAGCAGACACACATTGCTGCCGCCCAGTTGCCAACCCGCGAGCTCTCGGGACAGCTGTTCAGTGCTCCAGGCCTTGCCGGTAACCTCCAGCGCCACCACATGATCCCGCGGACCGATGGCCGCAAGCATGGCTTCCCCCTCTTTCTGGCGGGCCTTTTCCACCAGTGCTGCGGCATTCTTGTTACCGCGATTGCCGAGGGGGATTTCCACCATCTCCAGGGTGAGTTCCCGGGGCAGGCGCTTGGCGTATTCGCCATAGCCCTCCTGCACCCATGCGGGCATTTTGCCGCCGGCAGCCAGGATTCGGATCTTCATGCGCGCGTATCAGTCTGTATGCGGGTCACTGCCATCCGCATTGGCGCGGGTGTTCGGGGTCATGGACCAGAGTTTTTCCAGATCGTAGAAGCGGCGGGTTTCCGCCTGCATCACGTGTACCACCACATCGCCGTAGTCCACCAGCACCCACTCCCCAGTTTCCATCCCTTCGACACCGATGGGACGGAAACCGGCCTCTTTGCCGTCTTCGACGACGTTGTTGGCGAGAGACTTCACCTGGCGGTTGGAGGTACCAGTGCAGATGATGAGGGTTTCCATCACGTCGCTGAGTTCGGATACGTCGAGGGCGGTGATGTCGTGGCCCTTGAGGTCTTCCAGGGCATTTACGGCAATTGTCTTGAGATCAGTCATAACACCTGTATCTGGGGCTTCAGCCCCTGCTTTTAGCTCCGGTAGAGCTGATGAATCTGAATGTAATTGAGTACCCGCTCCGGCAGCAGAAACTGAGCCGAGCGGCCGCGGCCAATCAGGCTGCGGATTGCGGTGGCGGAAATCGGCAACAGGGTCTGCTCCCGCACCAGGATATGCCCGGCCGCCTGCCCGCGAATATCGTCCATGGTCCCGCGGCAGCGGGCCAGCAATTCCGCCACCTCACCGTCCCGTGGCATCTGCCAGCCGGGGCGGGTCACCACTACCAGGTGGGCCAGTTCCACCAGCCGCTCCCAGCGGTGCCAGCCCGGCAGGCCCAGCAGGGAATCGAGCCCCATGCAGAAGCTGATCGAGACTTTCTCGCCCAGCTCCTGCCGCAGTTCTTCCAGCGTATCCACGGTATAGGTGGGTCCGTCTCGCGCCAGCTCGCGCTCGTCCAGCACAAGCTCCGGACACCCTTCCAGCGCCAGCGCCAGCATGTCGCGTCGGGCACTCGCGCCCACCCCCGGTTCGGCGCGGTGCGCCGGCTGGTGGGAGGGCAGCAGGCGCATTTCGTCAAAGCCCAATGCTTCCTTCAGTTCCAGCGCCATGCGCAGATGGCCGAAATGCACCGGGTTGAAGGTGCCGCCGAACAGGGCGATGGTTTTTAAATACGCTCCCAAGTAGCCACCTTACCTTATGCGAAGGTGCTGATACCGGGTGCGGCTTTGTGAGACCGTCTGCGGCCTGGATGGCCGCAGCCGAGCCCCCATGGATGGGTTCACGGCGTGTCTCACAAAGCCGCACCCGGTAGCAGTACCGCCCATGCGCTTTCCGGAAATAACACTCTTTCCGCCACTACTGGCGGATATGCCCGTCCCCGAACACGATCCATTTCTGCGAGGTAAGGCCCTCGAGCCCCACCGGCCCGCGGGCGTGGATTTTGTCGGTGCTGATACCGATTTCCGCGCCCAGGCCGTATTCAAAGCCATCCGCGAAGCGGGTGGACGCGTTGACCATCACGGAAGCGGAATCCACCTCTGCCATAAAACGGCGCGCGCGGCTGTAGTCCTCGGTGACGATGGACTCGGTGTGGCCTGAGCTGTACTGGGCGATGTGGTCCATCGCCGCGTCCATATCCGCGACCACACGGATGGACAGCACCGGCGCCAGATATTCCGTAGCCCAGTCTTCCTCCGTCGCCGGCAGTGCCTGGGGCACGATGGCGCACGTCGCTTCACAACCGCGCAGCTCCACACCTTTCTCACGATAGGCCGCGGCCAGGCGGGGCAGGAAATCCGCCGCCACGGCCTCGGCCACCAGCAACGTTTCCATCGCGTTGCACACCCCATAACGATGGGTCTTGGCGTTCAGCGCAATATTGAACGCCTTTTCCGGATCGGCGCGGTCATCCAGATAGACATGACAAATACCGTCGAGATGCTTGATCACCGGCACCCGCGCTTCGCGGCTGATGCGCTCGATCAGTCCCCTGCCTCCGCGGGGAACGATAACGTCCACGTACTCCGGCATGGAAATCAGTGCACCCACCGCCGCGCGATCGGTGGTATCCACCACCTGCACCGCAGTTTCCGGTAATCCCGCCTGCTTCAGGCCAGTGGCAATGCAGGCGGCGATGGCGCCGTTGGAGTGCAAAGCCTCGCTGCCACCGCGCAAAATCGTGGCGTTGCCGGATTTCAGACACAGGCTGGCGGCATCGATGGTCACATTGGGGCGGGACTCGTAAATAATCCCCACGACTCCGAGCGGCACGCGCATCTTGCCCACCTGGATTCCGGTAGGGCGATATTTGAGGTCACTGACCTCGCCCACCGGATCCGGCAGCTCTGCGATCTGGAGCAACCCCTCGATCATTCCGTCGATACGGGCATCGGTCAGTTCGAGACGGTCCAGCAGCGCCGCGTCGAGGCCGCTGTCACGGCCCTTCTGCATGTCTACAGCGTTGGCCGTCGCCAGTTGCGGTCGCTGGGCATCCAGCTCCGCGGCGATGGCTCTGAGCGCAGCGTTTTTACTTCCGGTGTCAGCGCGGGCCATCAGGCGGGCGGCGGCACGCGCGGCGCGCCCCATGGCCTGCATTCTGGCTTCGGTACCTTCTTGTCCCTGTGCTTGTCCGACCGTGGTCGCGCTCGCCGCGCTCTCGCTGACACTGTTCACCGCTGATCTCCATTCAATTTACGCGTTTTATACGCAATCGAGCGGGATCTGCCTCGATCCCGCCGGGTTTTCCTTTTCGGTACATTGGCGTATACAAATGCACCCCCGGAAAACGGGCGCGCAGTATACCGTAACCTCGCCGGAATTCTGCCCCCACAAAATATGCTCAGGGGGTCTGGCCGGTGCTGATGCGCCCCAGTTTCTGGTGCAGATAGGCGATCCCCAACAGGGCCAGCCCCATCCCCATGAAGGAGGCCACCCGCAACAAGCCTTCGAGCCCCGCCATATCCACAAGGAACAGTTTCACGATCACCAGCGCCAACACCGCCATGCCGCCACGATAACAACGGCGCCAACCGCGCCAACTGCCAGACAGGATCCCCACCACTGCGAGCAACAGCCACACCGCGGAATAGGTGTACAACTCGCCGGTCTCGGTGGCCGTGTCGAGACGAATATTTCCCTGCCACAGGTGGCGCACTTCCAACGATATCCAGATAAAGGCCGCCGCTGCCGACACCAGCCCCGCCAGTCGGCGCACGCGCGGCAGGTACCAGCGGCTTACCAGCCACGCCAGCAGCACAGGACCGGCAAAGGCGGGCAACAGCATGTTCAGCAGCGGCCTGTCGCTCACCGAGCGCCACACCCAGGGCTCGCTGATGGCGGTGGCAAACAGAATCGCCGCATAGTTTGCCGCAGCCGCCAGGATCAACAGACGCCCGTATCCGTCGTACCAACGGGCGAAGCCGTCAATCAACAGACTCTTGCGGTAATACACCAGCCCAAGACCGGTAAACAGCCACATATTGATGACCGCTTCGGTAAAACTGTAGTGAGCGGCAAAGGCATTGCCGCCGTATAGCCAATAGCGACTCTCCGCCCAAAGCGCCAGCACCAGCAGGTGCAGCGTCACCGCTTCGGTCCAACGCGCCAGTGCCGGGTGCTGATCACGCAGGATTCGGGTGGCGAGCCAGGCGCTCAGTGCTGAGCCACCGTAGGTCCACAGAGACCAGTGAGTGCCGTCGCTGTAACTCAGCAGCCAGGGGTTCAGGGTCAGGCGCACCACTACCAGCAGCAACACGCCTTTCAGCAGCCACCCCAACGCCGGCACCTCGAAACGCCGGATGATCCAGGCGAGCGAAACCGCCTGCAGCGCCAGCGCGAGGGTCAGGCTCGCCTGCTCCAGCCACAGGCAGGCCGCGAGACTGTAGGCAAAATGCCCGGCGATAAACAGCCAGACCACCATGGACTTGTGCCAGCTGCGCCCGGCACCGTAACTGCCGAGATACAGGAACACGGCGCCAAACACCGCTGCGTACAGGCACCACCAGTAAAGCGGCAGTCCGTCGCTCGCCAATACGTACCCCAGTGGCAACGACAGCAACGGCGCCATCACTGCTAGAGACGCCCACCAGTATCGTGCGGCGCCGGCGCGGTAATTGAGCAGAGCGAGCCCGGTGAAGAGCCCGGCGGTAATGGCGAGAAACAGGAGGAAGCTACCCTGTAGCGCCGACGGCAATGGCACAAGCTGTACCTGCGCCGCACCCCACTGATCCATCCGCCCGGCCAGCCAGGCCGCCAACTGCCCCAGCAGCAGCAGCCAGGGAAGCGGTGCCAGCGCTGCCCGTCGGCGTGCCGCCGCCAACAGCACCAGTGCCAGTGGGCTCCAGGCCCAGAGCGCAGACAGAAGGGACGAGGACGGGAAACCCTCGCGGAAGATCGACAGACACTGGGCGGCAACCAGTAGCAGCAGACTCGGCAGCAACAACGGAGCGAGTTTGCTCGCGGTCACCCGGTCATCACCGGCATCGCGCCGCTGCAGCGCCCAGTCGCCCTGGATAACGGCCAGCAGCAGGTACGCCAGGGCCGCGAGATAGGGGCCGCGCCAGCCATCGGCCTGGTGCCCGAACATCGAGATTAACCACCACAACAGGGCGCCGGCGAGCAGCCCGAACCACAACCAGCTGCGATACACATGCCGCAGCAGCAACAGTACCGACACGGAAATGATCAGCGCGTACACCATGGCGCCAAGGACGTTGCCGTCACCGGTAGATACCAGAATCGGTACGGAATAGGCCCCCAGCATGCCGATCGCTGCGAGCACCGGACCATGCAGCCGCGCCAGCCACATAGTGACGAGCGCGACCAGCGCGAGCATTCCGAAGGCGAAACCGGGCTCGATCAACTGGTACAGGTGCACCGCAGACAGAATGGCCGCAAACGCCGTTATGGCACCGCCCCCCGCCAGCGCGGCAAACGACGGATGACTGCCGCCGGTCCTGCGGCGCAACACATCCGAGGCAATATACAGGGCCAGAGCGGTGACCAGCCCCATTGCCACGCGCACCCGCGGCCCCAATAACCCCTGCTCTATGCCGTAGCGCGCGAGAAAAACCCCCGACAGTGCGACACAGGCTCCACCAAGCCACACCATCCAGTTCTGCTGCATCCGTTCCCAGAAGCTCTCCCTGGCGGACACCGGATCTGAGGCGGGCTCCGGCGTCGAAATGTCCAGGTCGGGCAGCTCGAATTCATCGAGGGGCGCCGACGGGCCCGAGCTACTGCCCAGGCTACTGGCTGCCGGAGTGGGCACCGGAGGTGCTACCGATGCGATTGGAGGCGTCGCGGCAGGCACCGGCCCCCGCGCCGCGTCGATGGCGGCGTGCAAGCGGCGCACCTCGCCGCGCAGACTTTTCACTTCCGCAAAGGCAAAAATGCCCATGAAGGAGCCGACCACGACGGTCAGAACCAGCAGTACGCCGAGTAAAACCAGATTGTCCATGGATCCCCAAACTTCCGCTTATTGTTATCTCAGTGCTCCGCGGTAATCGCGGCCGTGTTTGCGCCGGACTACTGCCTGGCCCACTGGTCCAGATTGGCGGCGATATGCGCGAGCCGCTCCAGAGGATCCTGGCTGGCCAGCAGCTCCAGCCGCACGGCGTCATCCAGCGGCAGCAGTTGCGCCAGTTGCCACGACAGCGCCTCGGCACTCTCCACCGGCGCAAACTTGAGCGCGAGCACGGCGGTATGCTGTTTGAGCTCATTGAGGACCGCGAGCAGCCCATCGCAGCTGTCCGGCACCGGGTGGGACTCCTCATCCGGCAGCCACTCCACGTCCGCCATCAACAGGCCGTCGTCCTCCGCGTAGGTCTCCAGTATGCGAAAGCGCGACTCTCCTGCCACCTCGATATGCAGCAACCCCTCCTCGCCCTGACTCCAGTCGACGATACGCACATACAGCCCCAGCGGCCAGACATCCGCCGGCCCCACTTCACGACCACTGCGGATCAGCGCGACGCCGAAGCCGGTATCGTTCTTGAGGGATTCCGTCACCAGACGCAGATAGCGCTGCTCAAAAATCCGCAGCGGCAGGGTCACGCCGGGAAACAGCGCCATATGGAGTGGAAAAAGTGGAATCAACGACAAAGTATCCGCCCCTCGGTCAATTTTTAGGGAACCGCTGCACAATGAAAGACGCGGTCTGCTCGCCTCCAATGAGGCCGATAAGGCGACAAAGATACCACTGCTGCCTGCCGGTTAAGGATATGGTCGCAAAGATAAAACAGAAAATAGCGCCAGCTGTTCTATGCTGAAATCAATACGCGGATGTGAATCATAGGGGTACACCATGCGCTGGCGTCAGGGTCGCAGAAGTTCGAATGTGGAAGATCGTCGCGGACAGCCCTCCCCCGGTGGTGGCGGAATGGGCGGCGGGCTCGGCAACCTGCTGGCCCTGGCGCCATTCCTGTTGCGCAGCAAAACTGGCTGGCTGATTCTGCTGGCGCTGGCGGCGCTTTATTTTTTTGGCGGGAACCTGTTTTCCGGCAACACCAATACCGAGTCGCCCACGTTGCCGGATTCGCAAACGGCCCCGGGCACCGCAAGCGCGGGGGCGGAAGATGAGGTGGCTCAGTTTGTATCGGTGGTGCTGGCCGATACAGAGGATACCTGGGGCGGCCTGTTCCAACAGGCGGGCTCCCAGTACACCGCGCCCAAGCTGGTGCTCTACGACGACGCCGTGCGCTCGGCCTGTGGTTTGAGTTCCGCCGCGGTGGGTCCGTTTTACTGCCCGGGCGATGCGAAGGTGTATCTGGATCTCAGCTTCCTGAATGAACTCAAGCAGTTGGGTGCCCCCGGGGATTTCGCCTTTGCTTATGTGATTGCCCACGAGGTGGGACACCATGTGCAGAATCTGATGGGAACCTCGGAAAAGGTCCAGCAGGCGCGCATGCAGTCGGACAAAGTCACCGCGAACCGTCTGTCGGTGATGCTTGAGTTGCAGGCGGATTGCTTCGCCGGTGTCTGGGCCTTTTACGCCCACCGCGACCGCGACATGCTGGAGCCCGGCGATATTGAAGAAGGTCTGCGCGCCGCCGCCGCCGTGGGCGACGACCACCTGCAACGCCGTTCCGGCCGCGCGGTATCCCCGGATGCCTTCACCCACGGCAGCGCAGAGCAGCGCGCCTACTGGTTCAAGCAGGGATTTACCACCGGTGATGTGAACAAGTGCAATACGTTTGCGGCTTTATCGGGGCAGTAATTATTTAAGCTCTTCGTAGCGTGCTGCGAAAGCACTGAACAGATTCAGAGGCGGCGGCGCTACCGGGGTCAGGTTTATGAGACACGCCGTGAACCCATCCATGGGGGCTCTTCCGCGAGGTCCCTCTCGCGGAAGGTCTCATAAACCTGACCCCGGTAGCGCCGCCTTTGCGAATAGTTCATAGACCTAAATTAACTTTTGTCTGGCCCACATAAGCTTCAACCACTAAGCTTCTGCCCTCATTTTTGATATTCAATTTAAAAGGGAGTTTCCCATGCCAAAAGCAACAGCCCGCCACATTCTCGTAGAAAGCGAAGCCCAGTGTCAGGATCTGAAAAAGCAGATCGAAGACGGCGCGGATTTCGGAAAAATCGCCCAGCAATATTCCAAGTGCCCCTCAGGCCGCAGCGGCGGTGATCTGGGTGAATTCAGTCAGGGTCAGATGGTGCCGGAATTCGACAAGGTGGTATTCAACGATGAGTTGAATAAGGTACATGGCCCGGTGAAAACCCAGTTCGGTTATCACCTGCTGGAAGTTACCAGCCGGAAAGACTGATTGACACATTTCTGAGATCGATTCGAAGTATCGATCTCAAAAGCGAAGGTGGCGCTGCCGGGGCAGCCTTGCGAGACCTTCCGCGAGAGGGACCTCGCGGAAGAGCCCCCATGGATGGGTTCACGGCGTGTCTCGCAAGGCTGCCCCGGCAGTGCCACCGCCTCAGGGGTGAGTTAGAGTCACGCAATGTGCGGTTATTCCGCGCTGGTTTCCGCCTGCCACTCAAACAGATTCATCTCGATAAAGAAGAAGGCCACCAGCCACAGGAAGGCGTCCCAGAAATCCAGGAAGCTGCCGTTAAAGCCCCAGTAAATGGCGCATACCAACAGGGTGGAGTACAGCAGGCCCTTCACGATCTGGGAATAGCGCATGATCGCATCGGACAGTTCGTGGCGCAGTTGCAGCCATACGTCAAACGCGAGGATCGCCACCACCAGCAGCCAGGCGCCGGCGTTGATCACATCCACCCAGGCCAGCCACTGAATCTCGCGCCATACCGACGCGTCCCCCACAATCTGTGCGTCCGCCAGTCGCAACAGGTGCACATCCGCCAATGAGCCGCAATTCGCCGCCGTCAGTGCGGTGTAATCATCCTGCTCCAGAACCATCGACCAGCCGCCGCTCGCCGCCAGGTCACAGGCGCTGTCGGTCACCGGCAGCAGATGCGTGAGCGACACCATCTCCGACAGGTAGCCGTAGAACGAATAGGTGATAAACACGTAGCAGAAGGCGGAAATGCCATTGAGCAGCCACTTGGTACTGCCCTTCAGCCGGGCATCCGACAGCACCCAGGTTTCCAGCTCGAAGACCACCAGAAGAAGTACCCATGCGAGGGTGTCGATGGAGTCGTTATAGGCTTCGATGATCTTGCCGAAACTGATGCCATCGGCAAACACCGTGCTTGCCGCGGCGTGATTTTCTACAAAGAATGCGTAGACGTTGTACGTCAGCAGACAGTAGACGGTGTATTTGAAAAGTTTGAACAGCGTATAGCGGTTAACGGGAATACCGGCCAAAGAGACCACCTCAGTCATTGGCGACGCACCTCTGTTAGCGTGTTTTTATTCTGCTTGCGTTATTTTTGTTTAGAGAAGCGTCAATATCGAACAATTATTCGGTTATTGCAACCACTAACCGGCGCCCAGGGGGCGCGTCACACCCGCGGGGCCCCAGTGCTGTGGTTTCGCGGCGGGAACGGCCGGTGTGGTATCACTCTCGGTGTGCGCGGAGCCCGGATCTTCGGTCACCCGCTCGCCGGTACCTGCCGCGGCCTGCTGCTGTCGCTGGCGCTCGACATTTTTTCTCTGACGCTCCGCGCTTTCCCGCTGATGCTCCGCGACGGCACTCTCACCCTCGCGGTCCGCCGCACCGTCGTCAAACAGCCGGTCGAAACGCACTTCCGGATCGGACCATTCGCCATTGATGCGGTAGCTCACACTGGCCACGCGATCCACCTGCTTCTTGAACACCTTACTGATCAGGTAAACCCCCGCCGCCGCCGGCAGACCGCCGGCGAGTGCCGCCACAAAAGCCAGGTTGTTGCCCACCGGCAGCGTCGCCACGAGGGTGAGGTTCAGGTCTTCCCGCTGCAGATTTACACGACCGGCCATCTGCAACTCGCTGGTGGGCCCCACCACCTGGATCGGTACGGCGATCAGCAGTTCGCCGTCCCCCTCAAAATAGACCTCGCCATGTACCTGGTCGAAGGTGAGCCCACTCTGCACCAGATCCGAAAAATCCAGCCGCAGGCGGCGCGCCCAGGTATCGAAGTTGAACAGCGAAAGCAATCGCAGCAGCGACGTCCCCGCATTGTCGCTGGCGCGCAGGAAGCGGCCGCTACGGATATCGATACGGATTTCGCCGTTGAGACTGTTCGGGTTCACCATTGCCGGCGAACCGTTCCAGCGCAGTGCGGTGTCGAATACCGCACTGCGACTTTCGATCGCCGCCTCCTGGCCCCAGGCCTGCAACACATCCCCGAGATTTTCACCGCGCAGGCGGCCGATAAACTGGGATGACTCACCACCTTCCTCATCGCGCATCCACATCAGCTGGGCACCGAGGCGATTGTCCCCCTCACCGCGCCCCTCGATCTGGATTCCACGCATGGCACCGCGAATTTCACTCACCACCAGACGCTCGGCAGACGGCCGCAGGCGGAAAGACCAGGGCCCCATGGGCTCTTCTCCCAACCACAGCTGGTCGGCGCTGAAATCCACATTCGGCAGGCTGGCGAAATCAAAGCCTTTCCAGCGGTCGCTCGGGGGCGTGGTCGCCTCCGGAGGCGCCTCCCCATCCGCCGCTTCACTCCCGGACATCGCCGGCAAACGCAGGTGCGAAAGCTTCACCTGCAGCGGCGTGTCGGAGTGCAGCATACCGGCAAGCTCGCCGGCGGCGGTCTCACTCTCGAACTGCAACTGCCAGTCCTCGCCGACACCACGACCACTCACATGGATGTTGTCGATCCCGGCGGAATCGGAAATCCGCAGCCGGTCTGTGCTCAAATCCAGGATGATGGGCAGGCGGCGGGTATCCGCCAATGCGTCTGGCGCACTTTCCGCACCGGCGATTTCAGCCGCGGGCTTTTCCGCGGTGTAAATCGCAAGTGCCTTCTTCCACGGCTGCAGATCTACCAGCGGCAGGTCGCCAATAATCGAAATCCCCGGTGACTGGGGCAACCTTGCTTCCGCATTCAATGCGATGGAGGCCCGCTCCAGCTGACCATCCACCTGCCAGATCTGGCCCTGAAGATGCTCGCCGTAACTCAGATGGTAGAGATTACCCTGGTCACCGATCGGTACCCGCAATACAAAGCGGGACTTCTGGCCCGCGGGCTTGGTCAGGGGGGCCGGCAGATTTACCGCCACCTGCTCCAGGTCCGACTGCAGCTCCAGAACCGCACCGTAGGGCTTCTGCTTGGCGCTGGCTGGAATGGTGATGCGGGCGGTGTAATCGAGGGCACCGTCGAGCCACCGCAGTTCCGGGCGCCCACTCCAGTGCGCGACGCTTTCGGTCTGCGCCTGACCGCGCACCACTACCTGCGTGTCGCGGTCCTCACCCTGCCCAAGATGCTGTATAGACGCCTTCAGTGGCTGCCCCCAGAGCTGCCCGCGGAAAGCCGATCCTTTGAGCCCCTCGACACTGTGATAACGCACCGTGCCGTTCAGGTGTTCGATGTCGAGTTTCAGGTTCTGCAGCCTCAGCTCTGCGTCCGCAATCTGCAGTTCGATCTCCTGGCTCGGCGCGACATCGGCACCGCCGAGCGGTTGGGCAATACGCAGGGTACCCTGCATTTCTCCGTCCAGCTTCCAGCTGTCGAAAGCCTTGCCCAACTTGTCCCGCAGCGGCGATTCCCGCAACAGTTTGAGCCCATCCGCCGCCGGGCCCGCCAGCTCCGCGTGCACGTCGAGGCGTGAACCGGTCTCTTCTGGCGATATCCGTACCGCCACGTTGGCACCGTCGACATGCCAGAGCCGCGCGCGCGGTGCCACTACCAGGACCTCGCGGTCGTTGATTCCGAGATGCCCATCCACATTTTCCGCCATCGGCCAGCCGGGGGCGTACTCCAGGCTGCTGCCGGCGATATCGGCCTGCAGCTGCACCGTGTGGCGGTTCTCGTGCTGGCCGAGTGCCAGTAGATGCTTGTCTTCCCCTTCGCGATAGCTGTAGCCGCGGTATAGGAAACCGGCGCTGGGGATCACGCCCTTGTTGTGTTTGCCAATACTCTGGTCCAGCCACTGACGCAGACTGTCACTCACCACCACGGGCACCAGATGGCGCTGCTCGCCCACCGCGACATCGCGCAGACCGAGAGCAAGGGTGAAGTCCGCGGGGCGGCTGTGGGGGATCAGCGGAATCTGCAGCAGGAACTGGCCGCGAAAGGCGCCGCCAGCGGGATAAGAGGCGCCGCCAGCAGGGTGGGAATCACTGCCGCCGGCATCGGCACGATCCTCCGTATCGAGGATCAGAGGGCCGGAGTAGACCGACACCGTATTGTGCGCGCGGTCGATATCCCAGGCCACCGTACCGCGAGCCGCACCGAAGGAAAACGGGGATTCATACAGCAGGGGGAAGTGCGCGCTGAAGCCGCTGCCACTGTCGAGTTCCACGCGACCGCCCTGGCCATTGAGGGACAGGTAACCGTTGACGCCGGTCACCGCAGGCGCACCCAGATGGGCACCCGCCGCCACATCGTGGAGATTGGCCGCCACACTGACGTCACCGTCGCGGCGCGTCAGGCGCACGTTCATGAGTTCGCCGGTGGGTTCCAGTGCCTGCAACCATTCTTCCGCTTTCTCTGGAATCAGCTCCAGTACCCGCAGCACCCGATGCCAGGCCTGCAGTTCAATCTGGTCCACCGCCAATTGCAGATTGCCCTGTTGGTCGCCACTCGCCTGCAGGTTCACATCCGGCACTTCCAACTGCTGCCAGTTCAGCCCAAGCTGTTGCAGCACCAGCTCCCAGGACTCGCCGGGGCGCCAGCGCCCGGAGATGTTGCTGGACAACGCATTCAGGGTTTCCAGTGCTCCGCGGGGCCGATCATCCGCCGTCAATGCCTCCTGACTATTGCCGGCGTCTTCCGTCACTTGCGCGAGGCTCAGGTCGCCGCGCAGGCTGTAGCCGTTTTTCGCGTCAGAGCTGAGCCAAAGGCGGCCGCCGGCGAGCTTGCGCCCGGGCCAGTAGAGTTTTTCCGGCAGCGGCGACAACTGGTACAACAGCCCTACCAGATCCTCGTCCACCAGCAGCTCGTTCAGTTGCGCGTATCCGCGCAGGGAAAATTCATCACTGCGACGCGGATTTCCACGTCCCTCCAGCACCAGATGAAAACTCTCTTCACCGCGATGCAGACTCTCCATGGCGCCAGTGACATAGGCCCGAGCCACCAGGCGGTGGAAGGTACCACTGTTTTCCAGCTGGATTTCCCGCAGGTCGAGATTGGCGGACTGGCCGTCATTCAGGGTCAGTTCGATGCTCGCATCCCGCACCAGCACTTTCGGCCCCAACTGAAAGATGCGGGCCGGATCGCCGAGCCGCACACCCGCCGCACTGTCCACGTTCTGCCCGGGACTGGCGGTCGTCGTCAGCGGGAAGCCCTGTACCTGCCAACCGCCCTCGGCTCGCTGCTGCAACTGTGCGGAAAAACCGTCCACTTCCAGGTTTTTCCACACCAGTTCGCGGTTCCACAGGCTCGACAGCAGGTCGAGATGGAACAGGCCGCGGCGCAGCTTCACCTGCCCGTCGGCGCCGATATTGAGACCGTCGATCTGCAGCGCCACCTCCAGTGCCTGCCAGCGCAGGGAGATATGCTCCAGATCCACCGGCGCGCCGAGGCGCTCGGACAGCCAATGGCTGATCTGCGGGCTGTATTTGCCCACCTGTGGCGACAGGATACGTCCGGTCTGTACCAGGATCGCCAGCGCGATCACCAGGGTGACCACCAGCAACCAGAACTTGCGGACGAACCAGCGCAGCCACAGCATCAGGCCCCACCTCCCAAGGTGGTCCCGGCGATGGCCGCGAGAACGCGATCACGCTGACGGCGCCTGCGGCGGCCGGCGTTCACAAGCTCACACCAGAACAATGTCGTACTGCTCCTGGTTGTAAATGGGCTCCACCTGAAACTGGATGGGGCGACCGATGAATTCCTCGAGATCCGCCACATTGGCAGACTCCTCGTCCAACAGCAGGTCGATCACCACCTGCCCCGCCAGCACCATGATCTTGTCGCTGTCATAGGCGCGGGCCTCGCGAATGATCTCCCGGAAGATTTCATAGCACACTGTCTCGGCCGTTTTTAGGGTACCGCGCCCAGAACAGACGCTGCATGGCTCGCACAGCATCTGGCCGAGGGACTCGCGGGTGCGTTTGCGCGTCATTTCCACCAGTCCGAGCTCCGAGACACCGGTGATACTGCTCTTGGCGTGATCCCGCTCCAGCGCCTTCTCCAGAGTGCGCAGCACCTGACGCTGGTGCTCCGGATCCTGCATGTCGATAAAGTCGATAATGATGATGCCACCGAGATTGCGCAGGCGCAGCTGGCGGGCGATGGCGGTGGCCGCCTCGAGGTTGGTCTTGAAGATGGTTTCTTCCAGCGTGCGATGACCGACGAAGGCACCGGTGTTGACGTCGATGGTACTCATTGCCTCGGTCTGTTCGACGATCAGATAACCACCGGATTTCAACGTCACCTTGTTCTGCAACGCCTTGCGGATTTCCTCTTCCACACCGTAGAGGTCGAACAGGGGACGCTCACCGGGATAGTGCTCAATGCGCGGGGCAATTTCCGGGGCGTATTTGCTGGTGAACTTGGCGGCACGGGCGTGGGCCTCGCGGGAGTCGATGCGGATCTTTTCCGTGTGCGGCCGCGCCAGGTCGCGCAGCGCGCGCATGAACAACGGCAGATCCTCGTAGATGATCGCCGGTTCCTTCTCGGTCTTGATGCGCTGTTCCAGCTCCTTCCACAGTTTGTACAGGAAGGGGATATCCCGCAGAAGCTCCTCTTCGCTCACCCCCTCCGCCACGGTACGCAGGATGAAACCGCCGTCGCCACTGTGGCCCTCTTCCGCCAGTTTCGCCGCCGCCACGTCCACCAGTGCACGCAGACGCTCGCGCTCGGCCTCGTCTTCGATGCGGTTGGATATACCGATATGGCGGGTCTGGGGCATGTACACCAGATAACGGGCAGACACCGAGAGATGGGTAGTGAGGCGTGCACCCTTGCTGGAAATGGGGTCTTTCACCACCTGCACCACCAGCGACTGCCCCTCGCGCACCAGCGCGCGGATGTCCGCCACGTCACCCTCACGGGACTCCATGCCGTTTTCATCCAGCGGCGCGATGTCGGAGGCGTGGATAAACCCGGCGCGCTCCAGGCCGATATCCACAAACGCCGCCTGCATGCCCGGCAACACGCGCACCACCTTGCCCTTGTAGATATTACCAACGATCCCGCGGCGGGCGGTGCGCTCGAGATAGACCTCCTGCAGCACACCGTTTTCCACCAGCGCCACGCGGGTTTCCATCGGTGCCACGTTGATCAGTAATTCTTCACTCACAGGCCGGATACTCCCAACTTCATCCCTGTCTGCCAATAGGCGATGCCCGCCCGCTCCAGAAGCCCGGCCAGGGTTTCCAGCGGCAGCCCCACCACGTTGCTGTAACTGCCGTGAATGGACTCCACCAACAGCGCACCCATACCCTGGATGCCGTAACCACCCGCCTTGTCTCGCGGCTCACCGGTGTTCCAGTAACCTTCCATCAAGGCGCGATCCAGTGTGCGAAAGCGCACCCGAGTCTCCACCACGTCACTGAACTCCGCGCCCTCGCCACTCAGGCACAACGCCGTGAGCACCGAGTGCTCACGACCGGACATCAGGCCCATCATGCCGACAAAATCATCGAAATCGCGGGGTTTTTCCAGGACCAGACCGTCGATAACACCGAGGGTATCGGCGCCCAGAGACCATATATCGGTACCCGGCACCGACGCGCGACCGGCGCGGGACTTCTCGCGCGCCAGGCGCAGCACGTAATCCCGCGGGGATTCATCCGTACCGCGGCATTCTTCCACCGCGGTAGCGGCGACGACAAAAGGCACACCGATCTGCCGCAACAGCTCCGCCCGTCGTGGTGATGCGGACGCAAGAATCAGGCGCGGTGTGGGTTCTGGTTGTGGCACGGATTCGACTTATCGTTATGAATTAGGACTAAGAGTTCGGCTGAAGGCCTGATTATAGCGGTCCCGCTCGAAAAATAACCGCACCTGCGATGCGACTTAACATTTATTTGCGAATTGCCAGACGCTCAACGGATTCTGAGGCGCGATGCCATACCACCCAGCCAGGGTGTGACCAATGGCCACAACAGTGCCGTCGTCAGTGCCGGCCACAGGAACGTGAGTCCGGGCACCGTCTTGCCCGCTAGACCATGCACCCAGTTGCCCAGCAACTGGTTGATCCCCACCAGCACAAACACCCACATGAGCTGTTGCCCGGGATTGAAGGCACGGGTGCGGCGATAAGTGAGCAGGCTGAAATAGGCGAGTACCCCGAGAGAAAGGGCGTGGGCGCCGAGTGTCGATCCGGTGACCAGGTCTTCCACCAACCCCACCAGCCAGGCAAACCCCACACCCAGATTTTCCGGCATACGCGTAGTCCAGAAGATGACCAGCAACGCGCAAAAGGAGGGGCGAAACCACTGCCAGTTGGCCGGCAGCGGCATCACCGCCAGCAACAGGGCAACGAAAAAGGTAAACAGGATGAACCAGCGGTTGTGGGCTTCCATGGCATCAATCCAGCGTCCCGTTGCCGAGGCCTCGTGCGGGGTCGACGTCTTCGTTACCAATTACCGCCAGCACAAAACGGCTGCGGTTCATCAGCCCGCGGGGCTGCACATCCACATCGGCGAAGGCTTTGCCTGGATCGCGCTTGACCGCGATCACCTCCCCCACCGGATATCCCGCAGGAAAACGTCCGCCGAGACCGGAGCTCAACAGCAGATCGCCCTCACGGATATCGCTGGTATTCGCCAGATGCCGAAGTTTGAGGCGGTAAAGGTCACCCGTGCCCTCAGCCACCGCGCGCAGGCTGTTGCGCAACACCTGTACCGGCAGTGCGTGATTGGCATCGGTGATCAGCAGGACACGGCTGGAGAAGTCCCCCGCCTCAATCACTTGTCCGAGCAGGCCGCTGGCGTCCATGATGGCGGTGCCATCGCGTATCCCATCACTGCGACCCTTGTCGATGATCAGCACATGCTCTAGCGGGTCCGGGGAAACACCGATTACCTGCGCCACCAGCACCCGCTGGTCGACACTCTCGGCGGAGTTCATCAGCTCCTTCAACTGGGTGTTTTCCGCGCGCACGGCAGCGAGTAACTGGGTCTGCTGCTCCAGCAACATCACCTGGTGCTTGAGGCGACTGTTTTCTTCCACCAACTCTTCGCGGGTACGCAGCTGATCTTCCGCCCAATCACCCACGCGAGACGGTGTTCCGGTGAGCCAGTAGAAAGGTGCGGCAAGGCTGGAGAGACGTTCGCGCACAGGATCCAGCCAATCGGTATAGAGATTGACCAGAATCAGCGCGGTCGCCGCCAGCCCCAGCACCACGATGCGGGATTCCGGCGACGGACCTCGGGTAAATAGCGGTTTAATGGGCGGCCCCCATCGACCTGTTCAGCAATGATGTTGTTATTGGCTGTAGGCGCGATCCATGCGCGGTGATACGGCGGTGCTCATGCATCCCTGAGCGCCGCCGAAGCAGACAGTAACCGGATCAGTTAGTGACCAGGTACAGGCGGCTCTTGTCCATCATATCGAGAGCCTTGCCGCCGCCGCGGGCGACACAGGTCAACGGGTCGTCGGCGACAATCACCGGCAGACCGGATTCTTCCATCAGCAGGCGATCCAGGTCGCGCAACAGCGCACCACCGCCGGTCAGCACCATGCCGCGCTCGGCGATATCGGAAGCGAGTTCGGGGGGAGACTGCTCCAGCGCACTTTTCACCGCCTGCACGATACCGGTGAGCGGCTCCTGCAGCGCCTCGAGAATTTCATCGCTGTTCAGGGTGAAACTGCGCGGCACGCCCTCGGCCAGGTTGCGACCACGCACGTCGATCTCGCGCACCTCGCTGCCGGCATAGGCGCAGCCGATTTCCTCTTTAATACGCTCCGCGGTCGCATCGCCGATCACACTGCCGTAATTACGGCGTACATAGTTGACGATGGCCTCGTCGAAGCGGTCACCACCGATGCGCACGGAATCGGAGTAGACCACACCGTTCAGGGAGATGATCGCGATCTCGGTGGTGCCACCACCGATATCCACCACCATGGAACCACTGGCTTCTTCCACCTTCAGGCCGGCGCCGATAGCCGCGGCCATGGGCTCCTCGATCAGCCACACCTCGCGGGCACCCGCACCGAGAGCGGATTCGCGGATTGCGCGGCGCTCAACTTCGGTGGACTGACACGGCACACACACCAGCACACGCGGGCTCGGGCGCATCCAGCTGTTTTCGTGCACTTTCTTGATAAAGTGCTGCAGCATCTTCTCGGTGACCTGGAAATCGGCAATCACGCCATCTTTCAGCGGACGGATAGCGGTGATGTTACCCGGCGTGCGACCGAGCATACGCTTCGCCTCCACACCCACGGCTTCCACGATTTTGGTGCCGTTGTAGTGACGGATGGCGACGACAGAGGGTTCATCGAGGACTACGCCGCGATCGCGTACGTAGATCAGCGTGTTGGCAGTACCCAGGTCGATGGAGAGATCACTGGAGAACATGCCCCGCAAACGTTTAAACATGGAATTCGGTTACCTTAATTCTGATGTACAACACCTGAAGCAGAATCGGGCTCAGGTGTCGCAGAGCGCTGACACACGGCCCGATTGCGCTTCCGGCGGGGAAAGCGTTACAGGGTAGTTAGTCCACGCAAATAATTCTGTGTTCCGGGCAGCGTTTTCGCCCGATCTTCGCCAAACAGGCCAGCGGCGAGAGGGGCCCTGGCCAGAATCGGCAAACTCTAACAATGGCGCCGGTTCAGAGCAAGGATGAATAATCGCCATCTGCTTCTTTGCGGAGCGTATTGCGGACGACCTACAACGTTCACCAACCAGAGCTTTCAACTGCACACTCAAACCATCTCGGGAGATTCCCCCGCAGATATGCTAAATTTGCGCCCTTCTTTTCCACCGGCCCCCCGCATCCGGGCGGCCGCTTGTAAGCCTTTGAGAAGCTGGAGTCTCTATCCCCATGGCCGTGGACGCGCAAACCGTTGAAAAGCTGGCCGAACTGGCCCGCATCGCCATCTCCAAAGAAACCATCGACGACGTCAGCAGCCGCCTCGGCGACGTCCTGCAACTCGTGGATCAGCTGCAGGCCGTCAATACCGACGGTGTGGAGCCCATGGCTCACCCGCTGGACGAAGTGCAGGTACTGCGTCGTGACCAGGTCACCGAGCCCAATCGCCGAGAGGAATTTCTCGCCCTCGCGCCCCAGACCGAAGCAGGCCTGTACCTGGTACCGAAAGTGATCGATTAGCGGGTCACCAACCGACCCACCAGCCTCACGCGAATACAGAATAGACAAGAAACCGGATTTCCCATGCATCAGTTGACCATCGCCGAGATCATCCGCGGCCTGCGCGACCGGCAGTTCTCCAGCGTCGAGATCACCAGCCATCTGCTGGAACGCATCCAGCAGCTGGACAGCCAGTTCAATAGCTTCATCAGCGTCACCGGCGAACAGGCCATCAAACAGGCCGCCGCCGCCGACGCGCGCCTCGCCCAGGGCGACGCCCCCGCCCTGTGCGGCGTACCCATTGCCCACAAGGACATATTCTGCACCACCGGCGTGCGCACCAGTTGCGGCTCCAAAATGCTCGACAACTTCGTGCCCCCCTACGACGCCACTGTTGTGGATAACTTCCTGCAGGCGGGCGCGGTGAGCCTCGGCAAAACCAATATGGACGAGTTCGCCATGGGCTCCTCCAATGAATCCAGTTTTTACGGTGCAGTGAAAAACCCCTGGGATGTTGAACGCATTCCCGGCGGCTCTTCCGGCGGTTCCGCCGCCGCGGTGGCCGCACAGCTGGTGCCCGGCGCTACCGCCACCGACACCGGCGGCTCCATCCGCCAGCCTGCGGCCATGACCGGCACCACAGGTTTGAAGCCCACCTATGGACGTGTGTCCCGTTGGGGCATGATCGCGTTTGCGTCGAGCCTCGACCAGGGCGGCCCCATCACGCGTACTGCGGAAGACGCCGCGCTGATGCTGTCGGTGATGGCGGGGCCGGACAACAAGGATTCCACCTGTCTCGATCGCCCCACACAGGACTACACCGCCAACCTCAACGATTCCATTTCCGGCCTGAAAATCGGCGTGCCCGCCGAGTACTTTGGCGAAGGCCTCGACCGCGAAGTGGGTGTGCGGGTGCAGGAAGCTCTGAAGGAATACGAAAAGCTCGGCGCAGAGCTGGTGGAAATCAGCCTGCCCCACAGCAAACTGGCAATACCTGCCTATTACGTGATTGCCCCAGCTGAAGCCTCCGCCAACCTGTCCCGCTTTGACGGCGTGCGCTACGGTTACCGCTGCGAAAACCCGGCGGACCTGCGCGACCTGTACATGCGCTCCCGCGGCGAGGGTTTCGGCGAGGAAGTGAAGCGCCGCATTCTTGTCGGCAGCTACGCCCTGTCCGCAGGCTATTACGATGCCTACTACAACAAGGCACAACAGGTGCGCCGCCTGATCAAGCAGGATTTTGTCGACGCCTTCCAGAAGGTCGATGTGATCATGGGCCCCACCGCGCCGAACCCGGCGTTCAAACTCGGCGAGAAAAACGCCGATCCGGTGGCCATGTATCTGGAAGACATCTACACCATCGCCACCAACCTCGCCGGCCTGCCCGGCATGTCCATCCCCTGCGGTTTCGCCCACGGCCTGCCCGTCGGCCTGCAGCTCATTGGCAATTATCTGGACGAGGCGCGCATGCTCAATATTGCGCACCAGTTCCAGCAGGCCAGTGACTGGCACCAACAAATCGCCCCGGCAGCACAATAAGGAGACATGACGTGGAATGGGAAGTCGTCATCGGGTTGGAAGTTCACGTGCAACTGGCCACCCAATCTAAAATTTTCTCCGGCGCCAGCACCGCCTTCGGTGCCGAGCCGAATACCCAGGCCTGCGCGATCGACCTCGCCATGCCGGGCACCTTGCCGGTGCCGAATGAAGAGGCCTTTCGCTTCGCGGTGATGTTCGGCCTCGCGATGAATGCGGAGATCGGCAAGCGCTCCGTGTTCGAGCGCAAAAACTATTTCTACCCGGATCTGCCCAAGGGCTACCAGACCACCCAGCTGGAGCAGCCGATCGTCGGCGCGGGCCAGATCGAGATCCATCTGGAAGACGGCAGCAGCAAGACCGTGCGCCTGCACCACGCACACCTGGAAGAAGACGCAGGTAAATCACTCCATGAAGATTTCCACGGGATGTCCGGCATCGACCTCAACCGCGCCGGCACCCCGCTGATCGAAATCGTGTCCGAGCCGGATATGCGCAGTGCCGCCGAAGCCGTGGCCTACCTGAAAAAAATCCACAGCATCGTGACTTACCTAGGTATTTCCGACGGTGACATGTCCCAGGGCTCTCTGCGCTGCGACGCCAACGTTTCCGTGCGTTTGAAAGGCGAGGAAAAACTTGGCACGCGCGCCGAGATCAAGAACCTGAACTCCTTCCGTTTTATCGAAAGGGCGATCAAGGTAGAGGCCCAGCGCCAGATTGACCTGATCGAAGACGGCGGCAAGGTCGTGCAGGAAACCCGCCTGTACGACGCCGACAAAAACGAAACCCGCTCCATGCGCAGCAAGGAAGTGGCCAACGATTACCGCTACTTCCCCTGCCCGGACCTGTTGCCGGTGGTGCTGTCCGATGAATATATCGAGCAGATCCGCGGCGAGCTGCCGGAATTGCCGGATGCCAAGCGCGCGCGCTTTGAAAGCGGCTACGGTCTCTCTGCGTACGACGCGGATGTGCTGACCCAGGAACGCGCATTGGCGGATTATTTCGAGCAAGTCGCCACCAAATCCGGCGAGCCTAAACTTGCCGCCAACTGGGTGATGGGCGAACTGGCGGCACTGCTGAACCGCGAGGAAAAATCCATCGGGGAGTCCCCGGTTTCTGCGGAGCATCTTGCCGGCCTGATCGCACGCATCAAGGACAACACCATTTCTTCCAAGATCGCGAAGCAGGTGTTTGAGGTGATGGCGAATGGTGAGGGCGATGCAGACGCTGTAATTGAAGCCAAGGGCCTCAAGCAGGTGACGGACACCGGTGCCATTGAAAAGCTGGTAGACGATGTGATCGCCGCGAACGCTGCGCAAGTGGAAAACTACCGCACCGCCGATCCGGACAAACGACCGAAAATGATGGGGTTCTTTGTGGGCCAGATCATGAAGGCTTCTAAGGGGCAGGCTAATCCGCAGATGATCAATGAGATTCTGCAGCAGAAGTTGAACGCCCTACTTTGACATTTAAGTTTTGAGGTATTGGTGGATTTGAAATCCCTCCGGTGGCGGCCAAGCACCGGGTGAGGCTTTTCGAAACCGCGGTGAATACGCCCCTGTACGCTGCGTCGCAAACATCCCTGTTTGCGACGCTTTCGAAAAGCCTCACCCGGCACTTGGCCTTCAATTTGAACTATTGAGCTTCGAAACCTGCGTTTTGATACACATTTATTTCGAACGCACATGACTCCGATGCGAAGGTGGTGCGGGCGGGGCCTGTTTGCGAAACCTTCTAAAACAGGGATGTTTTAGAAGAGCCCCCAAGGATGGGTTCACGGCGTGTTTCGCAAATAGGCACCGTCCGCACCACCGCCACAGTGCAACGGGTTTCCGCAGATCACAGAAACAGGAGCAAACTGTGAGCCTGAAAAAAGACAAACAAAAAGTCCTCGGTGAAATCTTTGACGACGAGCGTATCGCCGGTTTTCTAATTGGCGATGCACCGGAGGGATTTAACCGGGATTTCTACCTGCTGGAGCGCGCCTACCGCGGCATGAAAGTAGAAAACTTCGAAACCTTCGTGCACCTGTTCAAAGAACAGGGACTGGATCTCAATAGCCAGAGCCCCGAAGGCCAGACACTGCTGGCGCGAATCGGCGAGCACGAACAGAGCAGTGAATACGCCGACATCCTGAAGGCCGCAGGAGCGCAGTAAACGATGACATCCAACCCGGCACACGGCGTACACGCACTGATCCGGGGGGCGCAGCTGCTTACCCGGAAAGAGCTGCGCCCATTTATCATCGTCCCCCTGCTCATCAACCTCGTGCTGTTCATTGCACTCGGCGCCCTGATGATCAGCCAGTTCGACGACCTCGGCCGCTTCATCGGCAGCCTCATTAGTGACACCCCCGTCGACACCTCCAACATGTCCTGGTGGCGCGCCATCCTCGCCAAGGGGATCGACTGGGCTGCCGGCGTATTTCAGTGGCTGGCGTGGCTCATCGCCATCGCCGTAGTGCTCCTGTTCTTCCTCGTCTACGGCTACCTGTTCGCCATTATCACCAACATTATTGCCGCACCGTTTAACGGCTTCCTCGCGGAAAAAGTCGAGGAACTGCTCACCGGCCACGCGCCGCCACCGGAGCCGCTGCACAGCATGGTATTTCGCACCCTGGGGCGGGAACTGCGCAAACTGATGTATTTTCTCGGCTGGGGTATCGTGATTTTCATTATTGCCCTGCTCACCAGCTGGACGGTTTTCATCCCCGCCATCCTCACCGCCCTGTGGGGCGCCTGGTGCATGGCGATCCAGTATGTGGATTACCCGCTCGACAACCACCAGCGCTCATTCAGCGAGTTGAAGCGCGTGCTGATGCGCAAGAAACTCACCACCCTCGGTTTTGGCGGCAGTGTGATGCTGGCGAAGATGGTGCCGATCCTGAACATCTTTGTGATGCCGGCGGCAGTCGCCGGTGGCACCGCCCTGTGGGTAGAACGGATCTGGGCCGAGGGTGATCCCGGTAAGGGCCCCAATGGCGGCCCCGGCGGCACAGGGACTCGGGCGGACAGAACACCGCTGCCGCAAGAAAAAAAATGGCCGAAAGGTATTTCCGGCCCCAAAAAATAGAGACCAGCCTCCTCCGCCATAACACCTCGCCCCAATGCCCCGCCGCGATTGTCTAGTCTTGAACAAAGGCAGGACTTCCGGCGGACAGGCAGGGTATATGGACATCGACTGGGACGAAATCCGTTTCGAGGGCAAAAAGAAATATCGCCAGGGAAAGTCCCCCTCCCTGATCGACCCGCTGTATGCCGGCAAAAAGGACTACGAGAAAAAGATCCGCAAGTTGCGCCGCGCCATCGACGAGCGACAGCAGGTGATGTACGCCCATGACCGTTACAGCCTGCTGACAGTTTTTCAGGCACTGGATGCCGCCGGCAAGGACGGCACCATCCGCGCGGTATTCAACGGCGTCAATCCTCACGGCGTCGAGATCACTTCGTTCAAACGCCCCAGCGAAACCGAGCTGGAACACAACTTCCTCTGGCGCACCGCTGTCGCCATGCCACGGCGCGGCAATATCGGCGTGTTCAACCGCTCATACTACGAGGAAGTACTGGTGTGCCGGGTGCACCCGGAGCTGGTGACGAAATATCAGAAAATGCCCGGCGAGCAGACCCGCGATCTGGATGAATTGTTCGCCGGCCGTTTCGAAGCCATTCGCGCCCTTGAGCGCTATGGCGCGGACAACGGCACACTGACCCTTAAATTTTTCCTGAATATTTCCCGTGACGAGCAGCGCAGACGCTTCCTCGCTCGCATCGACGAACCGGACAAGAACTGGAAGTTTTCCGAAGCCGATGTGAAGGAGCGGGCCTTCTGGGACGACTATCAACACGCCTTCGAAGACATGATCAACGAAACCGCAGCACCCCATGCGCCCTGGTTTGTGGTGCCGGCCGACGACAAGAAGAACATGCGCCTGATCGTGGCGAGTGCCGTGCTGGAAGCACTGAAAAGCATGGACATGTGTTACCCGGAGGTATCCAGGGCTCGACGCAAGGAGCTCAAAAAATACCGCGAGCAACTGGCAAATGATTAGGACCAGGCCAATATGAAGTGGCTCCCGCCAGAGCGGCGGGAGCAAAGATGTTAGCGACGGGAACGACCGCCACCACCGCGACGCCCACCGCGATTACCACCACGGTCGCGATCACCGCGATCCCCACTGCTGTATTTCACCTGTACCTTCGGCGGCTCCACCAGCAATTCTTCCGGCGGCACTTCGCATTTCAGCTTGTTGCCGAGCAAATGCTCAATGGGCTCCAGACGCATCGCGTCGTCTTCGCAGGCGAAGCTGATGGACGTGCCGCTCTTGCCCGCGCGACCGGTACGGCCAATGCGATGCACGTAATCTTCCGGCTCTTCCGGCAGGGTGTAGTTCACCACATGGCTGATGCCGTCGATGTGGATGCCGCGGCCAGCCACATCGGTGGCCACCAGCACCTTGGACTTGCCACTTTTGAAATCGTCCAGGGTACGCACGCGCTTGTTCTGTGCCACTTCTCCGGACAGCAGCCCGGCGTTGATGCCGTGGGCCAGGAGGTGCTCGTGCAGACGGCGGCACTGGTCGCGGCGGTTGGCGAATACGATCAGGCTCTCCACCTCTTCCTGCTGCACGATGTTGTACAGCAGCGGGTATTTTTCCTCGCCGGATACCAGGTACACGTGCTGGGTAACGGTATCGGTGGCGACACGCTCCGGCTGGATTTCCACGATGATCGGTTCCGCGGTCCACTGCTCTACCAGGTCGTCCACTTCCGGGGTGAAGGTAGCGGAGAAGAACATGGTCTGACGGTGGGTCTTGCGCGGCGTCTGGCGCACGATGCGGCGCACCTGAGGAATAAAGCCCATATCCAGCATGCGGTCTGCCTCATCGATCACCAGAATCTCTACCTGGTCGAGGAAACAGTCACGATTGCTGACGAAATCCAGCAGACGACCGGGAGTGGCGACGAGAATATCGACCAGGCGCTCGTTCAGGGCCTTCTGCTGCTTCTGATAGTCCATCCCCCCGACCAGTGTGTGGATTTCAAGATCGGTGTATTTGCACAGGTTCTTGGCATCGTCGGCGATTTGCATCACCAGCTCGCGGGTCGGCGCGATAATCAGCGCGCGGGCCTCGCCGGCATAACGCTCGCCGTCGAACGGGTGCTTGAGCAGGTCGTCGATAACGGTAATGAGGAAGGCCGCAGTCTTGCCCGTGCCGGTCTGGGCCTTACCCACAAGGTCGTGGCCGTTAAGGGTATGCGGGAGTGACTGGCCCTGGATCGGCGAGCAGTACTGGTAACCCAGGTCGGCGATGGCGTGCATCAGCGGCAGCGGCAGATCCAGATCGTGGAAGCGCACCTTGCCCTCCTGCTCCGGCACCTGGAACTCGTCCAGACTCCAGGGCTTCT
This sequence comes from Microbulbifer pacificus, assembly GCF_002959965.1. NCBI lineage: Bacteria > Pseudomonadati > Pseudomonadota > Gammaproteobacteria > Cellvibrionales > Microbulbiferaceae > Microbulbifer > Microbulbifer pacificus. The sequence continues at coordinate 372,869 of NZ_PREV01000027.1, read as the reverse complement.
GGGGCACCGGCTTGCGTGGGGAGTCCTTGCGGGCGCGGTCTTTCTTGGGCGATTCATCTCTGGGTTGCTCTTTTCCGGGCTGGGCACGCTGGTCGCCCCGGTCGCCGCCCTTCTCGTTACCACTCTTGGAACCGCGGTGTCGGTTGCGCTGGCGACGGCCTCCGGACTGGTCTTCACGCTCCTGGCGGGGCTTGCCGGACCCGGCTTCGGCCATTTTTTTGCCCTCGGGCGCCGGTTCGGACTTGTCTTTGGAACGACGGAAAAACTTACCTATCAACGGATTGCTCGCTCAAATGTGCAAAGGTCCACCGGGTGTGGGCCTGAGAGCCACCTGGGCCAGAGATACAGCCGGGGCGGCAGGGGTTAAATAATCGGCGAGTATATCATCTATATGCCGAAATACAGGTAACGACATCGCCGGGCTCAATCCCGTACGATGTTCTGCCGGCGTGCGATCCAGTAGTCCAGGCTCACGTAGCGCCCACCGCCGCCAAACAGCAGCGCCAGCAACATGACGAAGTAAGTGGCCGCAAACTCAATGCCATTCTTCAGCACAGTGAAGCCGCCCGCCTCGGTAAGCCAGGGGTAATTGCCGTTTGCCTTGAGTAATTCCACCGCCTTGTCGCGGCGCTCGATCGCTTCCTCGATCAGGTCCCGCCGCCACTCCCAGGGCATGGTCAGGGTCTGTTCCGGCAGCGCGTGCCAACCGTACTGCCAGTGAGCACTTACCGCCGCCACCGCCATGGTCACCAGCAAAGGGATCGCCGCAAGCCGCACCCCCAGACCCAGCACCAGCGCCATACCGCCAAGAAACTCCGTCAGTGCCGCAAGCCACGCCAACAGGTGTGGTGCCGGCAGACCAAGCCCCCAGTCGGGGTTGCCGAACCAGGCCGCCACGTCAGCGATACTGCCGAGCTTGTTCCACCCCGCCAGAATAAAAATGGGCCCCAGAAACAGGCGCAATGCCAACAACCCCAGTCCATCGAAGGGCCGCAGAATCCGCAGGAAACACCGATAAATCCGATTGAACCCGTTGTCTGTGCCCGCCATAATCCGCTCCCGACAATCCACGCACCTGTTGCCCTCGCCATCCGACTGATCCGGAAACCGCGCCTACACTCTCGCCGGACCTTTCCCGACCAGTTTAGTCAGCCGTACAGATTCCCATGCCAAAGCTCTACAAACGCGCCACAGCCACTGAGCTGCGTCACCTCACCAACCTCGGCGGACCACTGGTGGTCAGCAATCTGGCGGTGGTGAGCATGGGGGTTACCGATACCATCGTTGCCGGCCAGTCCGGGGAAGTGAACCTCGCAGGGCTCGCGCTGGGCTCCAGTATCTGGGCCGTATGCGCGGTCACCTTGATCGGCATGCTGGCGGCCGTCTCCCCGGTGGTGGCAAATCTGCGCGGCGCGCGAGATGAAGCCGGCTGCGCGCGCCAGATGCGCCAGTCCGTGTGGATTGCGCTGATTGGCGGCCTGCTGGTGGCCGCCGCGCTGCTGGCCGCGCCGTTATGGAGCCAGTGGATCCAGACCGAGGAGCCGGTTCGACGGGTAATGGCACAGTACCTGCAGGCACTGGCTATCGGAACCCTGCCCTTTGCCTTTGGCAGTGCGCTGCGGGGTTACTGCGAAGGCATGGGGCAGGTGCGCCCGGTAATGCGGATTTATCTTGCCGCCGCAGCTCTGAACATCCCACTGGATATCCTGTTCGTGTTCGGCTGGGGACCGGTGCCCGCCATGGGGGGCGCCGGCTGCGGTCTTGCCACCAGTATCGTATGCTGGTGTATTGCCATCGCGCTTTACTGGCACGCCGGTTACGACCGCGGCGCTTCCCACGTGTATCGCGCTCTCGATCTGAAACTGCTGCCGCCACGCCCGCACTGGCCAACGCTCAGACATCTGCTGGCAGTGGGTATGCCCATCTGTATTGGCGCCGCCAGTGAGGTGACATTCTTCGCCAGCCTGACCCTGCTGCTCGCAGCCTATGGCGCCACCATTGTTGCCGCGCACCAGATCGGGCTCAGCATCGGCTCCATTTTCTACCTCGTCGCCCTCGCGCTGGCGCAGGCGGTGAGTATCCGCACGGCGCAGGTACTGGGGCAGAACCGCCCGAAACGGGCGCGTTTTGTCAGCACGGTGGGAGTCGGCACCGGCTTCGTGTACGCCCTGCTTACCGGCCTCATCCTGATCGGCCTGCGGGATCTGCTGGTGCTCGCTTACACCAGCAATCCCGACATCACTGCCGTGGCGAGAAATCTGCTGCTGCTCGCCGCCGCCTTCCAGCTGGTGGACGTAACCCAGGCGATGGCGGCGGGCGCACTGCGCGGCTATCGCGATACCCGGGTGCCTATGTACCTGCAGTTGTTTTCCTACTGGATAGTGGGGCTCGCCAGCGCCTGGTGGATCGGCGAACATTTCTGGGGTGTGTACGGCTACTGGGTCGGTATCTGTATCGGCCTCGGCACTGCCGCCGCACTGCTGCTGATGCGTCTGTGGCGCACCAGCAGACGCCAGCTGGACAAGTCACTGGCAACCGGTGAGCATGGGCACAACTTGAGCTGACCGCGCCGCGACCGGACCAGATCGCGAATTCGCCAAATATCGCGCAAATTCGCGGAAACCCTTTGGCTATACTCGCGACTCGCGCCCACTGCCTCAGACACCTGAATCGACCGTTTTCCCGCACTGGAGTATTTCATGCGCCGCCGCTCTCTGAGCCTCTCCCTGATAGTGTCCCTCACCAGCGTCTCAGCCCTGTTTACCTCGCCTCTGTCCGCGAACGAACCCACGGTTGAAGAGCCGGTACCATCGGCTCAACTCAGTACCGACACCAAAGCTGGTGAAAACAAAGGCGATGAATCCAAAAAACCGGCCATGCCACAGGCGAAGAGCATCGAGCTGGACAAACCGGTGAGCGAACAGGAACTGGTGGCTCCGTCTGTCGAAGATTCGACGCCCGATACGGAATCAGCCCCGGATACCCCGCCGAAACCCGACACGGAACCGGCCCGGAGTCAGGCTCAGGAAGAGTCCCCGCTGGAGCCGGCCGCTCCCGAGAGCCGCCCACTGCGGCTGCTTCGCGCCGAAGTGCCACCCGCCACCTCCACCCGCCTGGCCTGGTCGCCCAGCCAGCATTTTGAAGGTGTCTACAGCGCCACCCCGGTACTTGTGGTCAACGGCGCCGAGCCCGGTCCGACGCTTTGCCTGACGGCAGCAATTCACGGGGATGAATTGAACGGCATCGAAACCGTGCGTCGGGTGATGTACAACCTGGACCCCAAAACGCTGAAAGGCGCGGTGATTGGCGTGCCCATCGTGAACCTGCAGGGCTTCCACCGCGGCTCCCGCTATCTCACCGACCGCCGTGACCTCAATCGCCACTTCCCCGGTGACAAACGCGGTTCCTCCGCCTCGCGCATCGCGCGTTCGTTTTTCAACGAAGTGGTAGTGCACTGCAACGCCATTGTCGACCTGCACACCGGTTCCTTCTACCGCACCAACCTGCCACAGCTGCGCGGCGACCTCACCGACCCCAAGGTGGTAAAACTGACCAAGGGGTTCGGCTCTACGGTCGTACTGCACAGCAAGGGCGCCAAAGGCACCTTGCGCCGAGAAGCGGTTGAAGCGGGTATCCCCACCGTAACCCTGGAGGCCGGCGCGCCGATGGTGCTGGACGAGCCCTCCGTAAGCCACAGCGTGAAAGGCATTCGCACCCTGCTCAATCAGCTCGGCATGGTGAGCAAATTCCGCCTGTGGGGTGAGCCGGAGCCGGTGTACTACAACTCCACTTGGCAGCGCGCCACTACCGGGGGCATCATTTTCAGCAAGGTGCAGCTGGGACAGACGGTGAGCAAGGGGGATCTGCTCGGCACCGTCACCAATCCGATCACCAATGTACGCAAGGAAATCCGTTCCCAGTACAACGGTCGCATTCTGGGCATGGCCATGGACCAGGTGGTACAGCCGGGCTTTGCCGCCTACCACATCGGCATCCAGGCGCCACAGGAGCAGATCAGCCCACCCGCTGAGGTGACCGCGGAACCGGCACCGGAAGTACCCGCCACTACCGAGGCCGCGCCTCCGGCGCCGGCAGCCGACAAGGACGACGCCGTGGATGAACCGGCGACCGATGCACCGGTGCAATCCACCGAGGAAACGCAGCAGAAACTGGACAACGACGAGGGGCGGGATGAGGACTGAGGTTCTGACGGGTAGCGGTTAGGGGCAGAACACACCTATTACTTCATAGGAATCAGGCAACACTTTCATCTAATTCAAGCCTGCCTGTACCCCTCGTCATAGAAGGGGCAACAAACATGACGGGATTTCCAGCTTCGTGGTATTGCAGCGCGCATGGCGTCACGTATCTTCCAGAGAACACCTCACAACCTGTTTAACTGCTCCGTAACGTTGTCCAGTTTCTCCTTGATTATCAGTTCTTCCGGACTGGAAAACTCTCTTGAGGAGAGAATGCCATATGTGAATTGACGCCCCTCAGACAGTTTCTCTTTCGGGTTAACGCCACTTCCCGCCTCTGATGAAATGAACTTCATTTGGTTTTCAATTGACTGCAAGACATTATTGCTTCCATTCTTTTTTACGTACTTTGAAATTTCATTTAAAGCTTCATCCGAAGCGGCTTTCAGCGCGCGAAAGTTCATATCTAAATTAATCCATTTAAGCTATTCACAGATGCTTTTGTGGTGTCATTAATCAACAACTGAATACCACCACCATTTGTTTGGACTGGACTGTCCGGGGTGGTCCACTTGTCCAGTATTGGTTTAGAGAATGACGTCAACCCGTCTCCTTTGGGCATTTTAAAGGCCTTCAGAGCCCGACCATCTCCACTGATTCCAAGCATGTCTGGCGTCTGACTTCCTATTGGATCAAACCAGTTTCCCGGATAACCGTGGCTCTTGACGTACTGATACATGTACTCCGGCGGTGGATAGTTAACCACCTCTAGAGGCTTATTCAGATCTATCCCCCCGACAATTGTTCCATCTATGTTTCCGAGCGCATCGCTGATTTGAGATTCAGTAAATTCATTTTTCTCCATGTAATAACGAGCAACTTTATCTCTTGCCCTGATTTGCTCAGGTGTCTTACCAGGATTTTTGGCCAGTTCAATTTCACGCTTGGACGACAAGCTGGAATTTGTCTTTGATTTGATTCGTTGCGCCTCAGGAGTGATTTTGACCGGCACAGATACGTCCATTTCACCGATACTCTCAAAGTCCTCGAAACCGGGTGATTGCTTGGCCGGGGCATTGCGGTCCCTGAGCAATCTGGACTTTTTGACCTGCTCCCCAAATTCCACCAGCAACTCTCCCACCTTGCGGAAGCGGGCAAAGTATCGAGTCAGGTTTGCCGCACTCGCGGCGAGGCCTGTGCCACCGGTGACCGCGGCGAGGAGTATGGTGAAGAGAACTTCGAAGGCTGCGGCGCCGGAGAATTCGGTGATTTCTATCGTGTGCTGCGCACTGACATAGTCTTTGACGAAACGGCGCAAGTCGGCCTGCAGGGAGGGATCTTCCCAGATCAGATCCGCGAGCTCTATGGCGTGCTGGAACTGCTGCCGGGTAATTGCCGTGGGGTCAAAACCGAGCGCCTGCACGATCTCGCGCTTCTCCGCGATCAGCATTTCATCCCGATAGGCGGCGAGCAGGCTTTCACCACTCTCGTTGCGTTGCAACGCGCGCTGTGTGGCGCGCACACCCCGCAGGCTGCGCTGTAGTGGGTTGAGCACATCATTGACTTCTTTCAGCCACTGCGCAAAACCTGCTCCCGCCTGCCACAGGCCGGTAAGAAAGGCGCCGGTATAAATGAGGCCCCGGTTGACGGATGTTTCCTGTTGCAAACGCCGGGCGTGATGCGCCGCTTCCGCTTTTTCGGCGGCTACGATAGTAAGCAGTGCCTGGCGAATCTTTACCCGCAGTATGCTGCGAGTATCCTGCGGATTTTCATTCTTCGATGTTTTTGCCGCGTCAACCTGGACAAACCGGAGGTTTCCCCGATGAATCGCATCGAGAATCTGCGGCCAGCGGTCGGGGAGAAATCTTGAGCCAATATGGGGATGATGTGCCTGAGTCTGGAACAGATTCGTCGATTCCGTACTCTGCCAGCCCGGACCAGAATTCACCGTCAGGCCGAACTCAGGGTGCCAGTCGGTCCACTGGAATAATTCGTCTTCGGCAGCTGCCAACTGGAGATAGTCGATGCGCTCAAGCGCATCTATCGCCGTGAAATAGTCACTGGCAGCCAAGGAGGTTATGCGATCATCAGAGGTGAGTTGGTACGAATTTCCCAAATTATCCGTAAGGGTATAAAGAGACATGTCCGTGTCTTCCACCTGCAACGAGGATTGTGGTGTGAAATTATCACGAACCGGAAAATAACTGAAAGAACCTATATACGGAATGAAAGACCGACGTCGTCCGTATCAGAGTGAACTCACCCGATCAATGATTGGCGTGGGATCAAAATGCAGCGGCTCAGGCTGCAGGGTGATGTGGTCGATATCGAAACGCTGATGCAGGGTTTGGCGCAAACGCTCCAGTACCCGCGGCCAGGCCGCGAGGTCTTCCACCACAATGTGTGCGGACAGGGAAATAGAGCTGCTGTCGAGGCGCCAGATATGCAGATCGTGGACGGATTTCACACCGTCCACCGCCGCCATGGTTTCCCCCACCACCGGCAGACTCAACTCTCGCGGCACCCGCTCCATCAAGACGTCTACTGCATCCCGCAACAATTTCAGGCTGGAAAAAAGGATCAGCAAGCAGATCAGTACCGACAGCAGCGGGTCGATGGGTGTCCAGCCGGTGAAATAGATCACCGCACCCGCCACCAGTGCCGCCACCGATCCCAGCAAGTCTCCCATCACATGCAGCAGTGCTCCGCGGATATTCAGGGTCTGCTCGCCGCGGTGCAGTACCCAGGCGACCACAATGTTCACCAGCAGGCCAACGGCGGCAATCAGCATCACCATCCCGCCCTGCACTGGTTGCGGCTCGCGCAGACGATTGACAGCGGCAACGCTGATGCCGATCACGATCAGCAGCATCAGCACGGCATTGACCACCGCTGCCAGCACTTCCGCACGCCCCCAGCCGAAGGACATTTCACGGCTGGCGGGCTTGCGCGCCAGCAATGCGGCGACGGCGGCGAGGGCGAGGGAGAAAGAGTCGGTGACCATGTGCCCGGCATCACCGAGCAGCGCGAGGGATCCGGAAATCCAGCCGCCGATGGCCTCCACCATGGCAAACGCGAGCGTAATGACGAGCCCCCAGATCAGGGGTTTCAGGTGATTGGTGCCGTGGTGATGGTGTGTGTGGTCGTGCATGGATTCCTTCCACCGACGATTGTTTCCGGGCGTCTGGCCAGTGGTCCATACGGAAAGGTCGGTAACGTCGGTAACAAAGGAGCGCCGCCAAAGCATTCAGATCAAGGTGAGAAAGCGCTGGAGGCTTTGGCAAAGCGAACGGTTACACAACGTTCCACATGGACCACTCGGGCCTGTTAACACTAAATTCGCCCCAGAGTGATACGTTCCCGCCCGGCATAGTCAAGGCGGGTTTCCACTTCGGAATATCCATTTCCCGAAAAAATGGTGCGCACAGCCCGCCCCTGATCCCAACCGTGCTCGACCGCCAGCAGGCCGCCCACAGTGAGATGCGCGCGCGCCGCGCCGACGATCTCGCGGATATCCGCCAGCCCCGCCTCCTCCGCAACCAGCGCCGACAGCGGCTCGAAGCGCACATCCCCCTCGCGCAAGTGCGGATCCTGCGGATCAATATAGGGCGGATTACTGACGATCACATCAAACGTGCGATCCGCCAGGGCCGAAAACCAGTCACTCTGCAGAATTTCCACATTGGAGAACCCGAGCTGCTGACTGTTTTCCTGTGCCAGCGCCACCGCCGCGGGCATACGGTCCACCGCGACAACCTGCCAGCGGGGCTTTTCGCTGGCGAGAGCCAGTGCGATGGCGCCAGTGCCCGTGCCCAGGTCCAGAAGTCGCGCCTGCTCCTGTGGGCACAGCACCAGCACCGTTTCCACCAGCACCTCGGTATCCGGGCGAGGAATCAGCGTGGCGCGATTGACCTTGAGTGGCAGCGACCAGAATTCGCGGCTGCCGGTGAGATGGGCCACAGGTTCACCGGCAATACGGCGTTTGAGCAGGCGCTCGAACTGCGCCTGCTGGAGCTCGTCGAGGGCATGTTCCGGCCAGGTGTAGAGCCAGGCGCGGGACTTGCCGAGCAGATGGCAGAGCAGCACCTCCAGATCCAGCCGCGGGCTGTCGCTCTCCGTGAGTTCCTGCGCGCGCAGCAGGTTTTCCTTCACCGTGGCCATGAAATCAGTGCTGCCCCAGCGCCGCCAGCTGATCCGCCTGGTATTCGGTGCGCAGCGCGCCGATGACCTCGTCGAGCGCGCCCTGCATCACTTCGTCGAGTTTGTACAGGGTGAGGCCGATGCGGTGATCGGTGAGGCGCCCCTGGGGAAAGTTGTAGGTGCGGATACGCTCGGAGCGATCACCGCTGCCCACCAGATTGCGGCGCGCGTCGGAGATTTCCTGGGCGGCGGCGGATTCCTGGGCATTGTTCAGCTTGGCCTGCAAGAGTGCCATCGCCTTGGCGCGGTTCTTGTGCTGAGAGCGCTCGTCCTGGCACTCCACCACGATGCCGGTGGGAATATGGGTGAGGCGCACGGCGGAATCGGTCTTGTTCACATGCTGGCCGCCAGCGCCGGAAGCGCGGTAGGTATCCACGCGCAGGTCCGCCTTGTTGATCTCAATGGCGTCGCGCTCGTCGGGCTCCGGCATGACCGCTACGGTGCAGGCAGAGGTGTGAATACGCCCCTGGGACTCGGTTTCCGGCACTCGCTGCACGCGGTGTGCGCCAGACTCGAACTTGAGTCGGGCGTAGACATCCTCACCCACCACACGGGTGATGATTTCCTTGTAACCGCCGTGTTCACCGGGGTTTTCGCTGATCACCTCGATACGCCAGCCCTGTTTTTCCGCGTAGCGGGAGTACATACGGAACAGATCGCCGGAGAAGATCGCCGCCTCATCGCCGCCGGTGCCGGCGCGGACTTCCAGGTAGACGTTTTTGCGATCGTTGGGGTCACGGGGCAGCAGCAGGGTCTGCAATTCTTTTTCCAGCGGTTCCAGCTGGGCCTCCGCCTCGCGCAGTTCCTCCTGGGCCATCTGACGCAGTTCCGCGTCGCTGTCATCGAGCATTTCCCGCGCGGCAGCCATATCTTCCTGCAGAGTTTTGAAGCGCTGGTAGCACTTCACCACTTCTTCGAGCTCCGCGTATTCCCGCGACAGGTCGCGAAATTTGTCCTGGTCACTGATGGTTTCCGCATCGCCCAACAGGGCGGAGACCTCCTCGTGGCGCTCTACCAGGTGGTCGAGTTTCTGTTGTACCGAAGCTTTCATTACTTGTGATTCTTCTTCTCCGGCGCATTGGCCGAATTGTCCGTGTCCTGGCCGGGATCTTCCGGCTGCAGGCCAATGATTTCCCGCGCGATACGCAGCCGCTCCAGGTCACCGTCGGCGGTGGCCTGACGCAGCGCCACGGTGGGAGCATGGATCAGCTTGTTGGTGAGGGTGCGCGCCATCTGCTCGAGCAGCTGCTCCGGGTCGCCACCGGCGCGCAGCTGGATCAGCGCTTTTTCCAGTTCGTCCTTGCTCACCGCCTGGGCCTGTTGGCGGTAGCTGCGGATGGAATCCACCGCCTGCAGGCTGCGCTGTTCGCGCATGAAGACCTGCGCAGCGGCGTCGACGATATGGTGTGCGGCCTCCGCGGCCTGCTCACGCAAACGCTTGCCCTCGTCAATCACGCCGCGCAGGTCATCGACGGTATAAAGGTAGACATCATCGAGTTTCGCCACCTGGGGTTCGATATCCCGCGGCACCGCGATATCCACCATGAACATGGGGCGATGACGACGCTGCTTGAGCGCGGTTTCCACTGCGCCCTTGCCGAGAATCGGCAGCTGGCTGGCGGTGGAGCTGATAACGATGTCCGCCCGTGGCAGGTACTCGGGAATGTCCGCCAGCAGGATCGCCTCGGCCCCGAAATCCTCCGCCAGCGACTGCGCCCGACTCAGGGTGCGGTTGGCAACGATCAGCTGTTTGACGCCCTTATCCAGCAAATGCCGGGCCACCAGCTCTATGGTTTCGCCGGCGCCAATCAACAGCGCCGTCTGCTGGCCAAGATCGGTAAAAATCCGCGACGCCAGGGACACCGCGGCGTAAGCCACGGACACCGGGTTCTCGCCAATCGCGGTTTCGGTGCGCACCTTCTTCGCCACCGAAAACACCTGCTGGAACACGTTGTGCAGGGTAGAGCCGACACTGCCGGATTCCCGCGCGACAGCGTAGGCGGATTTCATTTGCCCCAGAATCTGCGGCTCACCGAGTACCAGGGAGTCGAGCCCGCAGGCTACCCGCATCATGTGGCGCACCGCCTGCTCATCGGTAAACTGGTAATAGCAATCGGCCAGCTGGTCCAACGGCACCCCGTGGTATTCAGAGATCCAGGACAACAGCGCCTCGGGGGCTACCTCGCCGTAGATTTCGGTGCGATTACAGGTGGACAGGATAGCCAGCTCGCGGCACTCAAGAGCCGTGCGAGCCTCCGCCAGCGCACTGGGCATCACTTCGGGGGCGAACGCCACCCGCTCGCGCACGGCGACCGGCGCGCTGTCGTGATTGATTCCCAGGGCAATGATTGGCATCGGTTGTCGTCGTCTCTACTACGGCGCCGCAGTGCGCACTCTCCGGCTGGCCAGGCGGGAAACTCTCCCGCCACTGACTGAAATGGCCGCACATTGTCCGGGCCCGTCGGGCCCCGTGCAAGCGGTATCACCCTATCCATGTAATAGCCCAACCCACCGGGCAGACTGGCCATTTCCGCCGCAACCCGAGCAGTGCCGTGCAGTCATGGCGCATTTAACTACGGTTTAATTAGGTGCTGACTTTGCCACCGCAGCCGGTCAACGGCCAACGGGTGCGGATTTGAGAACTAGAATTATACGGCGATAACCCGGAAAAATACGCCAACAGGCGCCCCATCACCCGGACCGGTGCGGCAGCAATGCTACTGTCCACCCCGCCCCGCAGCGAGGATTCGCAGCGGGATCAACCCCTGGTTGGCAGATGGTCGGCGCGAACGTACGGACACGTTTCTATGCAGCTTTTCTTTGCATCTCTCTTCACCCCCTGGTTTGCCCCACCACTTGCAGCCAAACACCCCACCCCCGGCAGCGGGGCCGAACGGCCGACATGGCCAGTAGAACCACAGCAGCTGCAGCGCCGCAGCCGGCGATTGGCAGCAGCAATCTCCATGGCGGTACTGTGCGCCTGCACTCAGCAGCCCCCGCAACCGGGTACCCAGGCGCCGGTGGTGACCTCGTCTTACGAGAAGAACGCCAACGATGGTCGCGGAAGCGCCACCCCCGCAGCGGACAGCAAAGCGGATGAGGATGAGAATTCGGCACCTGTAAGTACTACACGGGGCGAAGTGGTTGCCGACAATGCGGACGCGCAAGACAAGGTCAAGCCATTCCCCATTGAAACCTTTTACACCCTGCTGGTGGCGGAAGTTGCCGGCAACCGCGAGCAGTATGACCTGGCGCTCGCCAATTACTACTTCCAGGCCGAGCGCACCAAAGATGCCGGCGTCGCCGCTCGCGCCACACGTATTGCGCGTTTTCTCAATGCCCGTCGCGCCGCCCTGCGCTCCGCGCAGTTATGGGTAGAGCTGGAACCCGAAAACAGGGAGGCACAGCTTGCCGCCACCGCCGAATTGACCCTCGCCGGTGAACTGGACAGCGCCATGCACCATGCGGAGCGCGCACTGGAACTGGGCGGTGATGCGCCGTTGCAATCGGTAGCCGCCACCGTGGTCGACAACGAAGAACTGGCCAAAAAAGTCCTACCGGAGTTCCAGCGCCTGTCGCAGAAGTTCCCCAACAACACCGAAGTATCCCTGGCACTGGCTATGGTACTACGCGCCAACAACCAATCCGAACAAGCGTTGCGCATTACCCGTGTTGTGCAGGAACAGGACCCGGCGCTGCTGGATGCCCCACTGCTGGAATCCCATATTCTGATCGACATGGGACGCGAAAAAGAAGCCCGCAAACTGCTGGAGAATCTTGTTGCCCTCTACCCGAAAGAGAGTCGACTGCGCCTGCAGTACGCACGCCTATTGATCCGCGATGACCTGGAGTTGGCGCAGCAGCAATTTCTCGAACTGGTTAAGCAACGCCCCAATGACGGCAATCTGATGCTGTCACTGGCACTGATTCAGTACGAAACCAAACAGTTCGACAAAGCCAAGCCATTGCTGGAAAAACTACTGGTGATGGAAGAGCACGAATCCGCGGCACATTTTTATCTCGCGGGCATAGCCGAACAGGGCGGCGATATCAAACAGGCCGTTACCCACTACCGTATGGTGCGACCCGGTAGCGATTATGTGCAGGCCATCACCCACGGTACTGCACTGCTCACCGCGAATGGTCATCTCGCGGAAACCGATGCATGGTTTGAAGAACTGCGCCAGCGCCATCCCGGCCAGAAGGAACAGTTTTACCTGCTACAGACGGAACTCCTGACCAAACACGGTTATCTCAAAGAAGCACAATCCGTTCTGGCCGGCGCGATTAAAATCAGCGACGACAGTAATCGTCTGATTTATGCCCACGCCATGACCAGCGAACAACTGGGAGATGTGGAAAACTTTGAACTGGGTTTGCGTAAATTGTTGTCGCGCGACCCGGATAATGCGAACCTCCTGAACACATTGGGTTACAAACTGCTTTCCTATAACGACCGCCTCAACGAGGCGCTGGCGCTGATCACCAAGGCGTTGGAATTGAGCCCGGACGACCCCGCCATCATCGACAGCATGGGTTGGGCGCACCACCGCCTCGGCAATCACAGCGAAGCGGTGAAATATCTGCAAAAGGCACTCTCCCTGCTTCAGGACCACGAGATTGCCGCACATCTGGGCGAAGCCCTGTGGGCACTGGGTGAACACCAGCAGGCGATGCAGGTATGGGAGCAGGGACTGCAGTTGAACCCGGAAAGCAAACTCATTCCAGAGGCCATGCAACGGCTGCAGGATCAACAAAGACTGGAACAGCATGTTACGGAAAGCTGAAGTTCTCTCTCTGTCCCGATTTACACCACTGAACACATTCGCAACACGTTTGACGGCCGCGCTGTTGTTGCTGACACTCGCGGCCTGTAGTGCACAGAAACCACAGCCCCAGCAACCGCCCGGGCAAGCCACCCAGGCGCAGTCCGCCGCGGCACTGCAGCGCTGGGAAGTCAAAGGCAAATTGGGCGTGCGCTCACCAAAAGAAAACGGCAGCGCCAATCTCACCTGGCAGCAGGCCAGTGGCAATTACCGCATTCACCTGAGCGGCCCATTGGGCGCCGGCGCCACGATGATCAGCGGCTCACCTACCGGCGTCAGCCTTCAGCGCGGCAACGATCCCGCGGTTATCGCATCAAACCCCGCGCAGCTGACGGAAGAAATCATGGGCTGGCCGCTCCCGGTATCGGAAATGTTTTACTGGGTGCGCGGCCTTGTTGCGCCGGGCGCAGTCAGCGGTGAGCAGAGAAACGCTCAGGGACAGCTGCTGAGGCTGCAGCAGGCCGGATGGCAACTGGATTTTAGCGGCTATCAGTCTGTCGGCCCCTACCAGCTGCCCACCCGTATTACCGCCGCCACTAATCAGGCCGCGGGCCCCGTCAGCGTGACCGTAGTGATCAAGGAGTGGGAGCCAAAGTAAGACCTCCTTATTTCGCGGTAGCCACTCAACACGCGTGCGCCCTGCCCCAAGGGCGTCCATGTACGTATTCGCAAACGCGGGCGGCTGTTACCATAGCCGCCCGTGTTCGCAGCCTTGACCACCGCTACCGAAAATATGAATCCCCCCATCCTGACCCTGACGGCCCCCGCCAAGCTCAACCTGATGCTTCGGATCCTCGGCCGCCGATCCGACGGTTACCATGAACTGCAAACCGTGTTTCAGCTGCTGGATTACGGTGACACGCTGACATTTACCCACATGAATGACGGCGCCATTGCACTGGAATGTCCCGGCGTGGATGTCGCCCCCGAAAACAATCTGATTTACCAGGCGGCGCAGCTGATCAAACAGACCTGCGGCGACCACACACTGGGCGCGCATATTTCGGTAAGAAAAGTTCTGCCGGCGGGCGGCGGCGTGGGCGGCGGCAGCAGCGATGCGGCAACGACCCTGCTGGGACTTAATGCACTCTGGCGCTCCAAGCTCGGTATCGACACGCTTGCCGAGCTCGGCAGGCAGCTCGGCGCCGATGTACCCGTGTTCGTGCGCGGTCACTCGGCTTTCGCCGAGGGCGTGGGCGAACACCTGACGCCAGTTTTCATCACACCCCGCTGGTATCTGGTGCTGACGCCCGACTGCCACGTGAGCACTGGCGCGTTATTTTCCGATCCGCGTTTGACAAGAGATTCCGCCGCAATTACATTAGCGGCCCTTCGCGACAGGCGGCTGGATACACGCTGGCTCGATGAGTATTCGGGCAATGACTTTCAGCCACTGGTCGAGAACCTCTACCCGGATGTGCGGATGACCAGAGAGTGGTTGGCGCAATACGGGCAGGCCTTCCTTACGGGAAGCGGCGCCTGTGTGTTTGCCAGCTTCGACTCGGAAGCGGCGGCGCAAAATGTGCTTGCCAAGCGTCCCGCGGGATGGAGAGGTTTTGTTGCCAGGGGGGTAAACGAATCACCCACCCACCGGCAACTCGCGAAATTTGCAGCTTCAATCTAGATTGATCAACTGCAGCATTGCAGGGGCGTAGCCAAGCGGTAAGGCAGCGGGTTTTGATCCCGTCATGCGAAGGTTCGAATCCTTCCGCCCCTGCCATATTTTCAGATGGCAGTGAGCTTTGCGAAAACAGCGAGCCCTGACAGGTTCGAGCCGGAGCTGGCGAAGCCAGCGGAGACCAGCGAGCCGCGGGCGAAGCTAATCCTTCCGCCCCTGCCATTCTATTTAAGTTTTCTGAAATTCATCCATGAATTCCAGAAAAGACGCTAAGCGCGGCGTATGTCCGCACTTAGCTCCCGCCAAACCAGCGGTACTGGTTTGCGGGCGAGCCCTCCATGGCTCGCTTTGGAGCTTCGGGGCCACCCCCGATTACCGGCCAACCTGGCTCACCCTCACAACACTTGCATCCATGGTCGCCCAATGAACCGGCATCACACTATTCTGCAAGCAGTTCTCGCTCCGCAATTCACCTGAACTTCACTACTATCTCTACTTACCAACAGAAAAGGTACTCGCAGTGGCTGACTTAATGGTCTTCACCGGCAACGCAAACCCGGAACTGGCACAAAAGATTGTTGACCATATGGCAATTCCACTGGGAGAGGCGGTGGTCAAGCGCTTCTCCGATGGTGAGATCGCCGTGGAGATCACCGACAATGTGCGCGGCCGTGACGTGTTCGTGGTGCAGTCCACCTGCCAGCCCACCAACCGCAACCTGATGGAACTAATCCTCCTGGTGGATGCACTGCGTCGCGCCTCCGCTGGTCGTATCACGGCCGTCGTCCCCTACTTCGGCTACGCCCGTCAGGACCGCCGCGTCCGCTCCCAGCGGGTACCGATTTCCGCCAAGGTGGTTGCCGACATGATGGTGAGCGTGGGTATCGACCGGGTTCTGACCGTCGACCTGCACGCGGAGCAGATTCAGGGCTTCTTTGATGTACCAGTAGATAACGTCTACGGCTCTTCCGTACTGCTGGATGATATCGAGCGCCAGAATTACGAAAATCTGGTGGTGGTTTCTCCGGATATCGGCGGTGTGGTGCGCGCACGCGCCGTTGCGAAAAGCCTGGATTGCGATCTGGCCATTATCGACAAGCGCCGTCCGGCGGCGAATGTGGCCGAAGTCATGAACATTATCGGCGAGATCAATGGACGCACCTGCCTGCTGGTGGACGACATGGTGGATACCGCCGGCACCTTGTGTAATGCGGCCAACGCCCTGAAAGAACACGGCGCCAAGAAAGTCATCGCCTACTGCACGCACCCGGTACTCTCCGGCAAGGCAATCGACAATCTGAACAACTCCGTTCTGGATGAACTGGTGGTCACCGACTCCATTCCGCTGGGCGACAAGATGGAAAAGGCCCCGAAAATCCGCCAGCTGACCCTGTCAGCCATGCTGGCGGAATCCATGCGCCGCATCAGCAACGAAGAATCCCTGTCGGCCATGTTCCGCTCGTAAGCGCCACGCGTAAATCCCGCTTTACACGGCCGCCCTTTTAGCGCTGGCATTCCCCAGCGCTTCCCCTTAGAATACGCGCCCGCCCGGCACTGCCGGGCGTTTACTATTGGGCAATTCAATAGATTTTGTCCGATTTATAGCAATCCCAGAGGGTTCCGGTCGCAGGGCCTTCTGGACAGACAACCCGAGGTTTACCCCATGTCTGAATTCAAACTGAATGCCAGCGTCCGCAGCGACGAAGGGAAAGGTGCGAGCCGCCGCCTGCGTCGTGAGGAAGCGAAAGTTCCGGCCATCGTTTACGGTGGCAAAGCCGAGCCACAAAACATTGCGCTGCTGCAAAAAGACATGTTCAAGGCTCTGGAAAACGAAGCGGTTTACTCCTCCGTTCTGACCCTGGACATCGATGGCAAGGAAGAGAGCGTTATTCTGCGCGATCTGCAGCGTCACCCGGCCAAGGCCATCCTGCTGCACGCTGACTTCCAGCGCGTTTCCGCCAACACCAAAGTTCACGTGAAAGTGCCTGTTCACTTCCTGAACGAAGACAAGTGCAAAGGCGTTAAAGCCGGCGGCATCGTTTCCCACACTCTGACCGAGCTGGAAATCAGCGCACCGGCTGCCAAGCTGCCCGAGTTTATCGAAGTAGACCTGGCCAACCTGGAGCTGGACGGCAACATCCATATTTCCGACATCAAACTGCCGGCTGGCGTTGAGTCTGTGGCCCTGTCCCACGGTGCGGACCACGACCTGGTTGTTGCCTCTGTGCACAAGCCGCGCGGCGCCATCGAAGCTGACGCTTCTGCCGCAGAAGGCGAAGAGTCCGGCGAGTAATCCGCTGGCAATTTAAGGTAACAGTACCTTGAGTAAGGCTCCGGACACGCCCATCCAGTTGATTGTGGGCCTGGGTAACCCAGGCCCCGAATACGACCGGACGCGGCACAATGCCGGAGCCGACTTTGTCTCCGAGCTGGCCCGTATCCACGGCATCCAGCTCGCGCCAGACAGCAAATATCACGGCCTCTCCGGCCGTGTGCGAATCGGCGGGCGGGAAATCCGCCTGCTGATTCCCACCACCTATATGAATCGCAGTGGCCAGGCAGTGGGCCCGCTGGCGAACTTCTTCAAGATCCCCGCCGAAGCCATTCTGGTCGCTCACGATGAGCTGGATCTCCCCTGCGGCACCGCGCGCCTGAAAAGTGGTGGTGGACACGGGGGCCACAATGGCCTGCGCGATATCATCGCAGCGCTCGGCAACAATCGCGACTTCATGCGTCTGCGCCTCGGTATCGACCACCCAGGCAACGCCCGCGATGTGGCCAATTACGTGCTGCAGCGCGCGCCGCGCACCGAGCAGGATCAGCTGGCCGAAGCCATCGATCGCGCGGTGGATGTGATGCCCGCCGCCGCGGCTGGCGACTGGAACGGGGCAATGAAAACACTGCATACCAGCGCCAAATAACCGCTTTCCCTTTTAAACGGCGAAACGCCCCGTGCGCTTTCAGCCACACCAACAGGATTCAGACCATGGGTTTTACTTGCGGCATCGTCGGCCTGCCCAACGTGGGCAAATCCACCCTGTTCAATGCCCTGACCAAAGCGGGCATCGACGCGGAGAACTTCCCCTTCTGTACCATTGAGCCCAACGCGGGCATCGTGCCGGTCCCAGACCCCCGCCTCGACAAGCTGGCGGAGATCATCAAGCCGCAGAAAGTGATTCCCACCACCATGGAATTCACCGACATTGCCGGCCTGGTCGCCGGCGCCTCCAAGGGTGAAGGCCTCGGCAACAAGTTCCTCGCCAACATCCGCGAGACCGACGCCATCGCCCACGTTGTGCGCTGCTTCGAAAACGACAACGTAATCCACGTAGCCAACCGGGTACACCCGGTGGCGGACATCGAAGTAATCAACACCGAACTGGCACTCGCGGACCTGGATACCGTGGAAAAGGCACTGCAACGCTATAGCCGCGCCGCCAAGGGCCAGGACAAGCACGCGATTCGGATGAAGGCACTGCTGGAGAAAATTCAGCCGCATCTCAACGAAGCCAAGCCGCTGCGCTCTTTCGGCCTGAACAGCGACGAGCTGGCGGACCTGCGCGAACTGAGCCTGCTCACCATCAAGCCCACCATGTACATCGCCAACGTGGACGAAGACGGTTTCGAGAACAACCCGCACCTGGATGCGGTGGCGGCCATCGCTGCGGAAGAGAACGCCGTGCTGGTGCCCATCTGCAACAAGCTGGAATCCGAGATCGCCGAGCTCGACGACGACGAAAAACTGGAGTTCCTCGAAGGCCTGGGCATGGACGAGCCGGGACTGAACCGCGTGATCCGCGCCGGCTATCAACTGCTGGGCCTGCACACCTACTTCACCGCCGGTGTAAAAGAAGTGCGCGCCTGGACCATCCCCCTGGGTGCCACCGCGCCGCAGGCGGCGGGAAAGATTCACACGGATTTCGAGAAAGGATTCATCCGCGCGGAAGTCATCAGCTACAACGATTTCGTCGCTCATAAGGGTGAAGCGGGGGCCAAGGAAGCCGGCAAGTGGCGCCTGGAAGGCAAAGAGTATGTAGTGGTCGACGGTGACGTTGTGCACTTCCGCTTTAACGTCTGACCCCCTTCACTCTTTGATCCGATTCCGGATCTGCTCCGCGGGGCTTCAAAAGAGCCCCGCGCAAACCGCCCCGCTGCACCCAATACCAAAGGTTGCCATGTACCAATCCAACTGGAGAGTCGGTCTGCCCCTGGCACTGACCACGGCCTTTCTGTGGGCTCTGCTGCCCATTGCCATGAAAGGCCTGATTGCCGACATGGACTCCACCACCATCACCTGGTACCGCTTTTTCGGTGCAGCCCTGTTTGCCGGCACCTGGTATGGCTGGCGACGCGAACTGCAGCTGGGCAATCTGTTTCGCGGCAGATTATTGCCTTACACCCTGCTGGCCGTAGGCGGTCTGCTGACCAATTACATCGCCTACGCCACCGGCCTCAACTACATCACGCCTGGCGCCCTGCAGGTCCTGATCCAGCTCGCGCCACTGCTGCTGTTGATTATGAGTGTGATATGGCTCGGCGAACGCTTTTCCCCTCGCCAGTGGCTGGGTGTAGGGCTGGTGTGTGTTGGACTGGCACTGTTCTTCAACCTCCGCCTGCAGGATTTGCTGAAGGGTGAGGACAGGGAATATCTGCTCGGCGTTGGACTGGCGGTGATCGCCGCGATTACCTGGGCGGTCTACGGGCTGTACCAGAAAAAGATCGTTGCAGAATCCCGCCCCCACAACCTGCTAATGCTGATTTATCTGGCAGGCACCCTGTGCTTTCTGCCGGTGGCCAAACCCGCCGTTTCCCTGCATCTGGATACTCTGGGCTGGTCACTACTGCTGTTCCTCACCGCCAATACCCTGATTGCCTATGGCGCCTTTGCCAAGGCCATGGCCTCCTGGGAGGCCTCTCGCGTCAGCGCAACCCTGGCCCTGGTACCACTGCTGACTTTGGCTCTGAGCAGCGTTATCAGCGCCCTGTGGCCCGGATACATCGAGGCAGAGCCAATGAACTGGATCAGCTGGGTTGGCGCGTTTAGCGTCGTCACAGGCTCCCTGCTTGCCGCCATCGGCCGCGGTCGCTGAGGCTTTCCCCGCTGTATCGGGCACACGCTAAGCTACTGATTAATTTAGCAAAAAGAGTGTTGACAGGCCCATCCCATACCCCTATTATTCGCGCCCTCGGTTAGCCGAGTTTGGTTGTGGCAAGATAGCTCAGCTGGTTAGAGCGCAGCACTCATAATGCTGAGGTCCCGAGTTCAAGTCTCGGTCTTGCTACCATCTCCTCTACAGGTGCCTCGGCACCTGTTTAGAATCAAGCACTTACATTTGCTTAGAATCACCTAGGCACCGTTTTAGCGGCATTCTCAACAGAGTGCATCTAAAAAATGGATCTAAAGTGCATCTATCGACGCGGTAACCTCCTCTACTACCGCTGGCAAATCCCCCCAGATCTACAAAGCATAATTGGCAAGCGTGTCTATATGCGCTCGCTCCAAACCTCCTGTAAGTACCAAGCTGCGTCCCGTGCCGGTACACTCCAATCCGCTGTAGATAAAATCAAAGAAGCGCGCGCAATGACTCCAGATCGACAAGAAGCCGGTTATCAGAAGCTAATCCGCAAGCTATGGCAGCAATTGCAGGAAGGCAGTACACATCGCCCTAGTACGCTTGAGGAGCTACAGATAGAAAGAGAGAAGACGCGAATAGTTTTGGATTGGTACAACCAAGGGACGCTGTCGGAAGATGGGAGGTTCAGCAGCGATAGGCCGTCTGTGTATGAGCTGACAGACCGTTTTATCAGGAAGACTTGGCCAACTATCCCAATGGACCAGATCAGAGATAGTGAGCACTACGAAAGATTCATTGGTGATGTAGTGAAGCTGATCCATGTAGCTGGTGAGACTCGAATGCAAACGCTATCACCAGAGCACAACAAGCCAGAACTACCGGACTTCCTCGCCACACCAGAAAAGCCGATTCAAAAGCGACTGAGTGACGTTATCCAGCCCTACACAGCGTACAAGAAGGGGAACAATCCTAAGCTGTCTGACACTTCCCTTGAGGCGTATAGGGATAGTATCAATGACCTTATCTTTGTGTTGGGTAATAGACCAGTAGATGACGTGTCATTTGAGGATGCACAACACTGGCGCGACACTATGCGCAAGTTACCAGCCAACAGAAATAAACGTTTTCCCGGCAAGGGATTGAATGACCTTCTGGCATTAAAGCTAAGTGATGACCAGCGTCTATCTTCCGCGACCATCCATGACAAGTTGCAGTATCTGAAAGGCATTTTTAAATGGCTGTTTGCTACCAAGCAGATAGCCCATAGCCCATTTGAGCTGGTAACCATTCAGGCTGAAAAAGTATCATATTCTGAATTCTCTATTCCAGATTTGAAAAAACTTTTCACCAGCGACCTATATACACCAGATAGTAAATATTTCCGGCGCAGTACAACCAAACCCACACACTGGTGGCTTGCTCCCATGATGCTGTTTACTGGTGCCAGACCGGGTGAACTACTACAGCTCAATGTATCTGACTTCAAAATAGAGGATGGCGTATTGTTTGCTGACCTCACAGATGATGATAAACAGCTTAAGAGCAAGGCCGCGAAACGTAGAGTACCGATGCACCAGCAATTAATAGAATTGGGTATTCAGGACTATCTACAGGAACTGGAAAGACAAGGTATAGAAAGATTCTTCCCTGACTTCAAACTCGGTCAGAGGGCATCCACAGAAGCTACAAAATGGTTTAATGAAAGGTACAGAGGATCTTTCTTACCAGACAGCTGGAAACAAGATAAGAAAACACTTTATTCCTTCCGCTCTACTCATATCACCGATGCGCTGAACAATGGTGTAAACCTTCGAGAGCTGCAATCCTATGTGGGTCATGAATCTGGCCAAATGGGAGCTACCAAGCATTATGATCGCGGTGTTACCCTACCCCAGTTGAAATCAGCTGTTGACACAGTTTCATTCGATGGATTGTGCTTGGATCACCTTATAGACCAATGGCGCGATTTATAACAAACGGGTGGAAACGATAAAATTTATTATGCTGTCAAGCCCAAAAATCAGTTAAATTGGCAGCGCTCAGGTACAACATGCTCAGTAAAACCGTATAACAATGGGGCCTCACCAATAACCCCTCTAGGAGGGAATCGTTATGCTGAAGCACGTTCGACAAGTCATCGGTATTGTTGTACTTACCGCTAAAATCTATCCACGTGGTTTGTGGAATGACACAAAAATTGTTTTCATTATTTGGTGGTATCTGTTCCAGAAGTTGGCACCGATTGTCCGTCGCTACTTCTAAACAATATCGCTTTAAAACTTTGCCCCTCATCTAGGGGCTTTTTTGTTGGCTATCATTTCTAACTCTTTAAATTTTCCCAAACAGACTAACCACTGTATGTTTACACACCCCCCTATCTAGCGCTACACTCGTGACGTTGTTCACATTTTTGGATGTGTACCAGCTCAGCCCGAATAGGTGGCCGATGTATGGGTATTGAGGTTTTCGTACTGCTCATATTGTACGTTATATAGCCAGCTCTCCTATTCCTCTGAGATATTCAGTTATCTATTGAGGATCTTTCCCTATGCCCCAGTTTATTGTTAACCGTAACGCTTACCGAAATACTAATGGTATTGGCTATGCTCACGAAGTGCACAATATCAGCATAATCACGGATTGTTTGCCGGAAACTCACAACTGGATAGCCTTAGGAGACCACCCTAACTGCTTCTCTGCGATAACAAAGGCAAACGAAATTCTTACTGGCCTATCTCCTTACCAAGCAGATGGATGTGCCCACTGCACACCTCTGTGCCATACCCGCTAATTATCCATGTTTTCACTGCAAATGGATTTGCAGTTACTGCAGTTAATATTAGCCAGATAACATTCAAGTAAGTACGCAGAGAACTAACCCAGCATGGCCACTTGTAGTTCCGATACCTGCAACCTTCCAGCAATACACGGTAAAACTGAGTGCCCTCTTCACTGTGAAAAGTCTACTTACAATAGTGATAGCCAAGGCATTCAACTTACTAGGCTGTTCAAAGACACTCTCTGCATATATTTAACGCAAATAATGGGTGCAGAGTTTGAAGATAAAACACAAAAACCACGCAGCGTTTTAGAGCGCCACCTATATAGTGGGCATGATGACCCAAACAAACGCTACTCCAAGTTTCTCAAAGACAAAGTAATAAACCTACTCAACATCCAGTTCCCCGACAGAAGAAGTCACGATCCGAATGACTATCTGAAAATATTATCTAAGTTAAAGGGAATTCATTTTCAAGACTGTACATTTTCTGCGGGATCAATAGATCTCCATGAGACAAGCATTTTTTTTGATGGCTGTAGTTTTGTTGCGGACTACTGGGTTACAGATGCTTTAATGCTAGAAAACGATAGTGATGCGCTATATAGTTTGTGCAAATTTAAATCAGACGTCAAAATCTCACATAACAAAGACGAAGAGATTACCTCCCCCCTATTCTCTAATTGCGAATTTGAAAAAACTTTGCACCTTAGCTCAACAGCTTTTCCCTTTAAGGTTTTCAGCGATGAAATTTCATCCCGCAGAAAGTTAGCAAAAATCTATATATCTGATGCAACCTTCAAAGAAAAATTAATCCTGAATGGGTACAACATTCAAAGTTTGATAATAGAAAATAGTGAACTCCACTCAAAATTCGAATTTAAATACAACGAAGTTATTAAAGCTCAAGTAAATAACACAAACTTTCTTGGTTTAGTTGATACTTACAAATCCAAATTTCGATACTTTTGGGTAAAGAAGAGTATCTTTGATAAAATAGCCACCTTCGAAGAGTGCGAATTTGGGATAGAAAACCCGTTAGACACTGACGAGGTACTAACTGCTAAATTTAATCATGTTACATTCTTGGATTTCACCAACTTCAGGGACTCCAAGTTTTATTTTGGACTTGACATTAGGAATACAAACCTAAAAGAACCTCCGAACTTTCTTGGAGCAAAAGTTAAGCCGGAACATACCAACCGAGAAACATTTAGAATAATCAAGCAGTCTTTCGACAAAATTGGGAATCAGATCGAAGCCAACAAGTACTTTTCTGAGGAGATGAAAAAATATAAAGAAGATATCTCAGAAACTGGAACCAAAAGAGAGAAATTCATTCTATGGGTCAAT
The DNA here is from genome assembly GCF_002959965.1 of Microbulbifer pacificus. Lineage (NCBI taxonomy): Bacteria > Pseudomonadati > Pseudomonadota > Gammaproteobacteria > Cellvibrionales > Microbulbiferaceae > Microbulbifer > Microbulbifer pacificus. The sequence continues at coordinate 348,819 of NZ_PREV01000027.1, read as the reverse complement.
GAAAAATCTTCAGACTTCGGTCAAGACTATTTATTGCCCATTAAGTGGATAGCTCTGTCCTCCCTAATTTACTACCTTTTAGCGATAGCTAAGGAAAAAAATTGGCTTTATCAGGTACTTCCATGTTGTGGAAATTTCTTGAGTAACGTATCAACCTACTTGAACGGTTGGGCTGGACACATACTCCCTTTCCAAAAATTTTTAGAACCGGGAATGGAGCTAATAAGCCTGTTCTTTTATGTGATATTCGCTGGATTAATCTGGCAAACGGTAGTTGCAATCAAAAGGCATACTCGCCGTTAACCAAAAGACCTCAACACAAAGACTACTTAAAGGCATTAAGAAGAATGGAAAGTAGGAAGTATAAAAGCACCTATTCCGGCTGGGTAGATCACCCAAACTTCGCACAATGGGCATGGATTACAGGGACTGGCTTTAGTTCTCTGATAGGAATCAGTATCTTTTTTACTTCTCAACTTGACTGGGATCTTAGTATCGAGGGGGTTACATATTTTTTCTTCACTGGACTCAGACTTCCCTTTGCATTCCTAGCTGGGATGTTAGCTGTACTAGGTTTGTGGGTATCGAACTTCAGATCGGTTCAACAAAACAAACAAATTGAAGTTGCAGAATCACAAAACGCGTTTAGTAACTATTTCAAACACCGAGAACATTTAAAGTCAGAACTTGAGACCATAACTAAGAAATCCAATAAGCCTGATGGAGCCATCCTCGAAAGCTATGACATGAACGCACTCCACAGCTTGATATTTCCCATGGCAAAACATGGTGATCTTTTGTGTGAAAATTTTTATAAAAATGTAGTTACCCTTAACAAGGAAATTAATGCTGAAATATCAAAAGTCAATGATTACCAGGAAAATTTTAGTCTTAGCAAGTCAGCCATAGATGAAATTGCAAAATCCACCGCATCAATTAATAAAACCACAGGGAAATTAATTGAGGGTTTCTGCAATGAATATGGGGTAATAGTCGACTGTAGAATTTCTATCATGAAGGCGGCCTCAAACAATACGGAAACATACTTAAAGTCTGCAATGTCAAATTGGAAAGAGGCAAATAAAATATTCTCGATAATTATTGGCTGTTCTTTCTCCCCAAACAGCTATACACAAATAGAGCGCATCACTGAACAGTGTAGCGTTTTCCCTTGGGACAAGACACGCTATATAGAAATTACAGATCCAGAGCATAAAACGTTTAATGAAGCTTTTCCGTAAGATCGACAGTTTAGTTATCGCCCCTTTTACTGGTGTTTTTTATTTAAAATATCTCTTGATTCTTTGCCGAGGTGCTGAACACACTCCCCCCTTCCCTTCTAGAAGCTTTCATGAATTTAAAATATCACATGAGGCCTTCTGTATAGCCTTTAGAATTGTCTAAAACTATCTCCCAATACCACTCCCTACTGCTTCAAAATCAGCTATTAGAAGCCCATACAGGAACAAAAAAGGCCAGCGTAAAGCCAGCCCTTGATAGCAACACAAAGAGGAAAGAACGCTACATTCCCAGTCGATCAATTACGCGCTTCACCGTCATCGGTTTATATTCAGCACCTCTCGCTGTACGTAATCCAGCATTGTTGAGGGTGTCAGCCATTGCCTGTAAAGAATGAGTTGCAACCATTGGTAAAAGTATGCCTGAGAGCTTCTGAGCTTCATTCTCAGCCTGTTTACGTCTTACCTTATTGCGTTCGTTGGTCTTATCTCTGAGGCCGCCTAAACGCTTCCCCTTGGCTTTAGCTTCTGCCAGTGCTGCTTTGGTTCGAGTAGAGATAAAGTCCCTTTCCTGTTCAGCCAATGCCGCATAAATGTGCAACTGGAATTTATCAGCGGTGGGCATCTGCGCCACTTTGAAATCAAGCTTCTTATCATCCAGTAGAGAAGCGATAAACGATACTTTCCGGCTCAATCGATCCAGCTTAGAGACCAATAGTACAGCCTTCTCAGCCTTTGCCAGCTTGATTGCCTTATGCAACTCAGGTCTATCACTGTTCGCCCCAGATTCAACGTCTGTGAACTCCTGAAGCACTTCATAAGGGGTAGATGAATAGTTTTCCAAGAAGAGATTTATATCTCGCTTCTGTGCTGCCAGACCTAACCCAGACTCACCTTGCCGCTTGGTAGATACGCGGAAGTACAAAACATACTTGATCATCCATAACCCCGAAACAGTAACTTAAGAGGGGAATATAACATGTAACTACGTGGGTTGTGGGTGTGAAATCAGGGGAAAAATCAGCGGTTGAATAATCATTGCACACCCTGAGCTGTAGAGTTTTCGTACACCCCAGCACCATTACAACTACCTGTTTTTAAACAGTGGAAAGTTAATCGAGAGGCGATTCAAAGGGGTTAGGCGCGACCTCAATCTAAGCGCCCCCCTCAATACTGTTACTGTGCTGATTCTGGAGCAAATCGGTCTGGGTACATCATATTTCCACAGTTCTCTCTTTCACAAATAACCACGGTTAATCCTGCTTTAAACTTTTCCTGCAGAATCTGTAAGCATTTATCGAGTGAAGGTTGATCTGTCCGCTTCCTAAACGGGTATTCACGTTTATAGCCACAGTCACAGACCCAAATGATGCTCGCCATTACTAAACTCCCTTGGTTACATTGATACGTTGAATTCCCATTGTAGAACTCGACATGCTGGATTCTGCATGTGTTGGCCGAACAGGTGAGATCTGACGCCAAAGAAATTTCAGAAGTTCAGATACATAGTTTTTAGAGACCTTTCTATGAAAAATCTTCTTGCGATTCTCTTGGTATTTATCTCATTGCCAATATTGGCGACAGAAGTGAACCCAACTCAGCTGATCTGTGGTGGGTCACTAAAAGATGATAAAGGAAAGCTAATCAGTAAAACTCACTGCACGGAAAAAAGGATAATTGTCCGAGATGATAAAGGAGGTCTTCTATTCACCGTAGATAGAAGCTCAGGACGAATTACCGGGAAAAATGGAGTCTACATTGCCAAGGTCACCGCGCCACTATAGACCCCGGTATTACAGATTGCTCTGTCAGAGGCTTCTAGAATGGACTAACCAAGTCTTCATCGAATCTAAGTCCCTCTAACTTAAACTCTTTGCACAGTGCTTTAAATGAAGTTGTACAGTAGAGAGTGTTTACGCCTTTCAGTTTAGATTTGAAAATGAATCTCTTGGCTACATCATCACTGTTAAATTCCAGATATTCTAAGCCCATATCAGTTCCGTTAACATACTTCTTAACTGTGTGGGCCTTATCCTCTTCACCAAATGATTGGCAATTGAAGATATACATCTTTTCACCGTTACAAGTGATTGGTAGAAACTCACCTTCGGATTCCAAGTATCTATTTAATGAATCGTAGGCTTTCTGGTTTAAAACCAAACTTGCTGCATCCCAAAGAGAAACATCGGGAATTTCACTACTTGTTTTAGATAAGGGCTGAAAATTATCTGAAACTGAATCATTCCAAATAGATTTGAGAGACTCGTTTGTAGCTGGAAACTGCATCAGAGTATCAATCAGCGCTATGTCTCCGAGCTGTTCGGCCAATTGCACTATGTCCAACTGTAACGCCATGAATTTTTCTGGTATGGCTTTTAGTTGATAGACGGTGTTCATACTTCTGCTTTCCATTGTGCATCTTTCGGCATTGTGATTTTCTCAGGGTATCCACCGAACTTAAGCATGGTTTTAACCTCTCTGAGTCGGCTTGTGATAGTTAGCTCAGTAAGTCCGGGCAATGAGAAGATATCGGCAATCCAAGTTTCATAATTGTATCTGTGAATCTCTTTGTGAGCTGGTGCCTTCGGGGTTGCCCAATGGCCTTTATGCTCATACTTGCGAGGCAGCCAAACACCATTGATAGGGTCATTTATGCCTATGCCGTGTAAATGCAGATTAAGACGTGAGCGCATCATTCGAGGTTTCTGCCAGCGACCTGAGCCCATAACAATGTGGTGCGGATCGTGATTCCTACTTGGTTTCGGCTCGCTAATGGCTGTCAGATGCATGGCAAGCTTATCTGTAGGGTGGTGATCTTCCTTCAATAGTTCACTTGTAGACTTGGACTTGTTAGCGTCTCTGTAGGCATCAAGCTTTGCCTGTATATCTGCCAAGACTTCTACGTGTCTACGTTGTTGCTGTAGGTGGTCCCAGTCTTGCTTTCTGGCATGCTCTCTCGCCCTTGCCTGATCTGGTGTTTCATCCCTAGGGGCGTTCTGGGCCAATTTATTGTGGTATGCCTTGGCACTCTGCTCAAACTGATAAATGGCGAGTTCAAGAGGGTTAGGGGCTACAGGGGGAGCGTTTGGGGCTCTTTCTTGTTGTGGCATCTGATTCTACCTATACAATCCATTGCTATTGATTCAGATTGTCCGATTTCTCAAAGGTAGGTTCAATATCAGTTCTATGATGATTAGATGTACCATCGTACCACCAAGGGAATCATGTCTAACTTGGCACTTAGTTTAGTAAGTGTTTTATTGAAAGAATTCTAAGGCTCGATCACTCGAAATTGGCTATTTATCACCAGTGTTTACAGGGGCTGTGGAGGCAATTGGACACCACCCCAGTAGGTAGATATGGGTTAGCTAAGTTGGACACTTTTTCCAAGGGTTATCGCTGTATATTTGGAAAATCCAAACAACTGTTCTGCTTTCCGTGCACTACTACCATCTTGCACCATGTAGGCAATTACGCGCTCTTTAGTCTCTACGTCTATCTGCCTATAGTTATTATTATGATCGGTTAGAAAACGAACAAACCTTAGACATAGGGAAAAAAAGAAAAAAAGAAGAAAAGGTTCTGTCCAGATAAATTAATATAGACCCCCTTATTTGTTGCTATGTCTGAATCTTGCTCTGCAAGATGAGAAAGCAACGCAAGATCTATTCCCCGATAAGTATTAATAGAGTATTCGTTTAGGAATAGATCTTGTATTAAGAGCACATTTAGCTTGATTCACTTAGATAGATATACATCTAGATTCAGTAGTCTGGATCAGGTGGGAAGAAAGCCGTAAAGCCCCCACCACCCGCAACAATCAACTAGTTTACACTCAACAATCTTTCAGGATGCTTAAAATCAACACCTGTATGCTTGATGATTGCCTGAATCCATACCTGTTTAATCGTCTCTACATCTTCTACCTCGCACACAACACCGTCGTGGATAGTTAAGATTGCAATCTCATTTTCAACACCAAACTGAATGACGTCCATAATAATGTTTGATTCTGTGTGCTGGGATATATGCCAAGTGTCACCATGACCGAGAAACTGTTCTATCGCATTGTGCTTATCAAGAATTGCCGCAATGATCTCTTTCAGTGTTACGTCCTTTCCAGTACTTCGCCGATACATTTCAATGATAAAGGTAGACCATTGATCAGACTTGTCTTTCTTACTCTTCTTAACTGGATTAATGACAGTGTTGTAAATCTGGTTAACCAACGCTTTACGGCTTCTTGATTTCATGTTTAAGGCCGTAACAATAACGTTCTTTGTCAGCTTCCGTGCTTCTGGATAGTGCCAGACAGGTTCGAGCAAATCACAATAGTAAAGATCCTCTGTTTCTGTGGTTACATCCAACCCTAAGCGAGCATAATTCAGCATCAAATCACATGATCGAATGTCTATCTCTCTTGTCTCAACCCCATCGATTCGAATATCAGAACGGTATTCAGAGTGGATCAGTGATTGCCAGCCCGCGTACAAGCGTCCACCAGATGAAAAGGTGTCGTCTTTAAACTTTCTGGTGTAATACTTTTGAGAATCCTCAATTGTGTAGTGTTTCTGAGCATCTTCAATCACGACACCCTTGCAGGAAACCACCACTCTTGAGAGTAAATTATTGTAATCCTCAATAATCTTACTCCCGTACTGTTTTGTGTTAACTGAAAAATCAGGAACACAAAGTTTACCTTTCTTTTTAAAAGCAACTTGTGGGGGCTGAATACACTTCAAATTTTTACAATCAAGAAAGTCCTCGAACTCCTTTGTAATCAGTTTTATCTTCGTGGCTTCTGCCTTACCATCTTCTACAGAGCCCTTTCTAAGGTCGATGATTCCATGATCAGCCAGTGAATAGACCAAAGGCTGTAACACCCAGCCAGAGCATCGAAAGATTCTAAATTGAAAGGTTTCTGGGTCGTTGTGCTTGTTGTCCATCAAGATACGCAGACACTTATCCGGATATCTATCTTCTATACGTAGTAAATTCAGCAGTAATTGTTCCAGTGTTCTAATCTGCTTTCTTGTTGGCGATGTAATCCCAACTGAACAGAATGTATGAGACAGAAGGGAATCTAAATGCTCTTGATCACCTGTGTAGGTCATCTCGTGGAGCCAAAGACTGTTTTCTTCACTATGCCAGTAAGTTTTGGCTTTCCGGCTTCTTGAGGGACGGGATTTCCAATAGTTTTTGCGATCTACAGAAATATTATTATTTGGTGTTACGATCTCTTGGTTCAAACTTTTCCTCCTGCATGCTATGTACGTTGTGATTGAGATAGTGTTCAATTGCAATATTCATAAATTCACTCGTTGTGAGTTCGTGTTTATCTAAGTGCCGGTTGATTAGTGGCATAAAGTTTTGCTTGATATAGACATTCAGCTTTTGAAGTTTTTCGTTATTTCGCATTCATTAGAATCCTCCTTCATAAATTTCAGACGTAAAAAAACCGCTCATAGCGGCCTATAGATTCTGAATGTAGGGTACTGGCGCAAGATTGGCGCTGTGTAGTTACACTAATTCACTCTGCTATAGGCGTCACCATTGGTTTGGCTAAATTAAAAATAAACAAAATAAAAAACGGACTCAGTTGTCCGACTCGCGCAATGTACAAGCGAAAATATAGAAAGTCGAGACTTGTAATTTTCTAACATGCCATTTTCGAGAGCTTATTTTTAAATCGATATACAATAAGAATTATTGGTTATCTTTTGATCACAGGAACTTAGCTATGGCGGCAGTGCGCTCTGCAGATTTCTTGGCTTTATACCTCTGTTCCCGCTCCTGTCTCACTTCAGTCTTCATTCTCAAGATTTCAGATAATATGTCATCCTCCTGTTTTATTTTGTGGCTTTCGAAAGCATCCCACTGCTCCGGTTCTTCATCTTCAAAAAGCTCTTGCTTACCTTCGATTAAGTGTTTGTTTAATTCTTGATAATTAATCATGTTGCTCTCCTCTTAGTTGAATAACGCTTCCAGCTCTTCGATAGATAGGCAGGTATCTTCTTTTGCTTGCTGCTCTTGCTTTCGCTTCTCTTCCATAGCGGTTAGATACTCATAATCCTGTCGAATCAGCGGTTCCAAAGTCTCCAGCTGACTTTTAATAAGAGATGAGCGAGTGAAGGTTACATGCAAAATTTGCCTATCGCGGTCTACAGCTTTATCTATAACGATAATATCTTCGTCTTCTACAAATGTTTTGATGGTGTCTACCTCTTCTTTGTTGAGGCTGAACTTAATGTACGAAGGCCCAGTGAGAATTTTGTTTGTAATAAGTGAATATTTATTGCCGGGGATAGATTGCACAGAACTGGCAAACTTAACCTGAATGGCATTGCCGTTACGTAGAATGTTCTGAATCTGCAAGCGGATACCTTTCCAATCGGCTCCGTTCTGGGCGAAGTATTCGGCTACGCTAACGTCGCGTGTTTGAGAGTTAAAATGATATTTCATAAATTTTCCTTTTTTGAAATTTATATTTATCCCTTTTGAGTTAATAAGCCCGGCACTGGCAAAAGGATAAGGAGAATCCAGTACCGGCTGTATTCACTGTGGTTGTGTGAATTCTTAGAATAAAAAGAGGCAGTCGCGCAGACCGCCTAAAGGGAAACACCAACTCGACGTTTCCAAGGATGATCAGCACCCACAACTGGCTCCCCGAAGTAAAGAAGAGTAGAGCGTCTTAAAGTTGTCTGAGTGGAGAGGGGTTCTCAGCTGGGCTAATTCATTGAGCTGTAGACAGACAACAGAAATCTGCCTCAACTATTTAAAATAATTAAGTTAAAAGTTAGTAAGTTGGATTTGAGCAGGGAATGGATTGATTGTTTTTATTTACATCTATATTTTTTGATGCCCTTTCGCGTAAGCAAACCGCGGGAGCGGCCCATGGGGCATCAAAAAATATAGATGTAAATAAAAACGCAGATAAATCTGATAACTTATTCTTTATATTACCACGAATTCCGGGTGTTTGTCAATGCCTAGCATGAAAATTGCTGACTTTGCAAGCATATTTTACGCTTCTTTACAGTTTGGTTGTTTAGTGGTCTTCCGGCTATTCGCCTCTCCCAAAGTGATCGTCGCCTTTTTATAATCTTGCGACCTTCAATTCAGCCGTAATAGCTTGTGATCGACACATGGCCAGTAAGCAATTAGCATCTGGCTATCCGTCATGGATCGCGGATAGTTTCAAAATGGTAAATTCTTAATGGGCTGGCTTTATCGCTGGCCCTTTTTTATCTGGCTCAACCTGCTTGGATAGCTCGGCAGTGCCTTACCCTGCCCTGAATCTCTTCCCTTAGCCCCCTGCCGCTTTTAATCATCAAGCTAGCGCTGATCATTTGCCGCAGTTCGATAGGCACCACTTCATAGTAATACTGACCTGATACATGAGTGATACGCCGGATTCTGAGTGGTTCACCATCAACCTGAATGCTATGCCAAGCTGTAGCCCGTCCTCTCGCTTCCAGAATTGCCATTTGGAGAGCTTTTCTAAGCCCCAAGCTCTTTTCATAGCAATAAGTACGACAGCCACCAATCAGAACGCATATCGAGTAACAGCCCTGCTCAAGGGAAATGATCATTTTGAGGTCATCAATCTGGATTCTATGGTCTGACACTCTGGCACCCGGGAATACTGTACATCCATACAGTTATACATCAATGGTGACAACCTGCCAAGAGCTGGTACTATCGAGTCAACTAAAAACAACCCCAAGGATTGGTCCCGGAAGAATAGCTATGCAAAACCGAATGTTATTCAAATTGTTCCTACTACCTATAGCTTTGCTGCTTGGCTCTATCGTTTCAATGTTTGTCCTGGGCAATCTATTACCCTCCCATTTCGAAGCCATCCCAATGTTTTCCAAACTGTCGGAACAGAGTCTGAATTCTGCTCCTTGGGTCGGTGCCTTATTGCTTCTCGGGTCTATTGTCTTCTTCTGGATCAGCTTTGCCAGATTATGGAATTGGCAAAAGGGTAGTGCTGCAAGCTGCTCAGAATGCGGGGGCATGGTTGACCAGAAGTTAGGCAGATACGGGCGTTACTTGCACTGTCTGGCATGTGGCAAGAATGAGAGCATCTGAAAGAATTAAATAGAGAATTAGATACGTATGGATACATCAGAAGACGTTGAAGAAGTACTTAAATTTTTTCCTCCTGCTGAAAAAGCTCGAATTACCCGAGCGCTGAAGAAGATTGAAGATAGTGCTGAAAGAAAGCTAAGGAAACTTCAGTCTACGATTGATACTTATTCAGAGAAATTGGTAAAGCTTGAAGCTCGGGATAGAGAGCTATCTGATCGAGAAAAAGCTATTGCCGACGTTGAAAGCGAGCTTAATGAGCCAAGAACCCGCGCGCAAGAAATTCTCGATAGATTCGAATTTTTCTTGGTTGAGCTTGAGGGCGATGAAGTCAATGAAGGTACAAAAAATAAGGTTGAGATGGCCTACAAGGAGATTGAGGAAATTCGTAGCAAGGTAAAAAACCTTTCAAACGACGCCGACGACGCAAGGGAAGTATTGTATGGTGTTGACACCAATGAAGCGGACAACGGAGCAATTGGCAAACTTTACGATACGCAGGTTGAGCTTGAAAAGCTGATCGAAAAGTCCAGCTCATTTTTAGGGAGAGTTACTACGGCCAGCCTCTCGAATGACTTTAATAGTTCTCGGAAATCCTATGGGGGATTAAGTTTGTTCGCGTGGCTTTTTGCCGCCATTCCCCTCTCTGCCTTGGGTTGGATCGCCTATGAATCACTAAAAAATGGATTTACTGTACCCGCCGGAATGACAATGTTGGAATTCGTAGCCATCAGGACGTTACTCGCTTTTCCACTATTAGCCTTATCTGGATTTGCAGCTTCAGTTGCATTCAGATGGGATAGACTCGCCGCCGAATATAGGCATAAACATTCAGTTGCTAAATCATTTGAAGGCTATAAGAGTGTTGTAGAAGAGCTATATAAGGATGGAAGCGATAAGGAGATGCTGCAAAAACTTTATGACAAAGCACTTGACGCGTTTGGTCACAACCCGAATTCAAACGCAGACGGAGCAGACAAGCCAAATCGTTTCTTGATCCAAGAAATCAAAAATTTGATAAAGCAGAGTTCTGCTAATCCAAAGTAGTCAATCAGGAGAGCGTCAAATGGCAATCGATCCACAGAACATAGAAATACAACGTGGCAAGTCTGAAGATGGAGCCACTATTCAACCTTATACATACTGGTATATTGATTTGAATAGTGATTGTGTCAGAACTGCTGAGGCAATCAACCCAGCCATTTTGACTACAGTTCTTAGGGAAATTTTTGACTGCTCCATCATCGTTGCAACGGGCGGTGAGAATCCTGATCTATTGGTATGGAAAGAATCGCAAGAGATAAGGGATAGCCTTATGGGGATTGATACGGACGAACAAATAGCCGTTCTCATGGATAGGGAGCCTACTTGCTATTATCGAAGACCGTAAACATAAATTGGGAATTGCTTCCTAATTCACTATTTTTCGATCTCCCGAATATTCCGTAGAGGTTGCCCTTTTTACTGGCTGCACCATTAGAGGTTCTCCACCGTGAACAATATCTGGGTGAAGAAAAGGTTCAAAAGATGTGGTGTCTTCATTTCCAGAAAGCCATTCTTCGATAAAGCTCGGTTCTTGTGGAGCAATCATTGGGAATGATTTTTCATGGTATTTTTTAGTGGCGGGATGAGCGTCTAATGTGATGATTGAACAACTCAACGTGTCCCCCCAAGTCTTATACAGCCCACAAAAGAAAAATGGAGAATAGTTATCTCCCCAGCTGAATTCGACTGGGTTCTTGCCGTTCTGAGATTCTACCCAAGCAGTGGCGGGGATTAGGCAGCGAGACTTTCGGTACTCTGGTCGCTGTCCCAATTTCTTCCAATTACTATTGATCGACCAGTATTTTTTGTGAGGCTTCCAACTATTACCATCACGCTCTAAGTATAAGTGCCATATGGCGTTTTCAATCTCGGGCTGATCGTGGCGCGCGGTGACTATGCTGACTTCTGTAGTAGGCCTAACACGTCGCTTGAAAATCATATTCTGAGGATGATGTACGCCGTATTCCTCTAAGAACCTCTCTATTCCGGCATCATCATTCACGTCGAAAACACTGCACATTATTGCGCGCCCCTATTCCATTATTCCCATCTCTGCCAGCCATTACAGTTAAAAGAAATACTTCTCATTTGCATATTTGGTGGATGGCTTGGCGCTGTAATGGCGTGAATAGCTTTGGTAAGGGGGGAGATACCCTACATCAAGTGATCACGATAATAGGTGTACAGGACGACAGCCAGTCGAATTACAGCAAATACGCACCCACTATAGCCCCCAACATTGCTCGACCTATATCCCGTTCACACACGATACAGACCAATCCAGCCAACAGAGCTGCGCCAGCTGCCATGTCGATTTTCCAGACTACTACTACTACGAGCACCACTACGGGCACCAATACAGATACGAACATAGAAAACCTCACTCAGTGATATACCCCCGTGATTGGAGGCATGTCCGTAATCTGCCCGTTACTCAATCCGCCATGTGCCCTGACCACCCGGTCTCAGATAGCCCTCATGGCGGATATGCAACTACCTAAAGTTCTACAGGCCATCTACAAACACTCCCGCCATGCTCAATAAATAACCAACAATGATGCGTCTATTTCTGCAACTAAAAGTGCATCTAAACTGTTGACTCCCCTAGAGTTTTCTATAGAATGCGCAGCCTCAACGCCGCATTGGACGGTGCTTGACAGGTATCAAGGCGTGTCTATTTAGATGGTCTCGGTCTTGCTACCATCTTCCGCCAGCGAGACAGCTCTCGCGGCACTTCACAGGGGCGTAGCCAAGCGGTAAGGCAGCGGGTTTTGATCCCGTCATGCGAAGGTTCGAATCCTTCCGCCCCTGCCATTTTAAGAAGGCGATCCTTAACGGGATCGCCTTTTTTATGGCATGCCAAAGCCAAAGTCGAAACACGGGGATAACGGGACAGACTTACTCCCGCAGCCTACACAACGCCAGCAAACATAAATCAGGCTGAGGGTGACCTGAAACCCCCGGGAACCAGCATTGGTGCAGAATGATTTGCACCAGCAGACACCGGGCGAGCATTACCTTTGCTTCGCAGCCATTCAAACCCCAACAGGCAAACCAATACCGCGCCCGCGAACACCGTCATTCCGGCCAGCCCCAGAGTGTTACGTTCCGTGTACCCGGTCCACAAGTACTGCCCGATACACAGAATTGCCACCACCAGCAATGTAGGCTTGCGTCCAATCAATCCCACAACAAAGACACCGAGCGGTGCTCCGAGGGCCACCACAGGGGCCGCCGCCAACCAGTTGCCCAGCACACCGGGCTGCCAGGTCCCCGTCACGCTTTTGACCGCAACCCCTACCAGTGAGGTAAAGGCCATGATGATGACCGAAGTCGGAATGGCCACCTTGAGATCCACCCGACACAAAAGTACCAGCAGCGCATAGATGACCATATCGATACCAACGCCGGTAATGGCCGCAGCCATTCCCCCGGCACAGAAGCCGGCAATCACCCCAAGTCGGAATTCAGTCGCAGACGATTTCGTACCGACCCCGGAATGAGAAGTGATCTCCTGCAGCCGATACAGGTGCAACACCCCGAAACTGCCCCAGATCACCGCAAACGCCAATTTAATCCAGAGCTCCGGAATCAGCGGTGAGAGAAACAGAATGCCCAGTGGAGTACCCAGAACCGCACCCAGCATTGCACCTCGCAACATGCTCCAGGCCAGCGGCTGACGACGACAGAGAATAAAGATACTGGCGCTGACCATACCGATGGACTGCACCGCGAAACTGAAATCCCGCCCCAGACTCGCAGGCATATCAAAAAGCAGCACAAGAACAGGAAAACCGACAGTACCACCACCCATGGGGGTAGAGCCGGCGGCATAGCTGCCAATCGCCATGGAGAGGGCCATGGGCCAATGATCGGCCACCACCGTCCAGAGATTCTGACTGGCAACAAACCCGCCCCATAGGCCATAGAAGCAACACAGCCAGATTATCCAAGGGATATATCGCGCACGATACAGACTCATCGGAAACCTCTAGCGCGTTTTTTGGATTGCACCATCTGCAGGAATTCTTCGTGCATCATTGTACTAGCCTTTGCTCGGCTCAGAATCTGCTCGAAGCGCTCGAACGTGGAATTTATCTCGCTTTCAGATAAAGCGAAACGAGGCGCTGGGTAGTACTGCATTCCATATAGAACGTAGCGATAGTTGGCATCGGTAAAGATACTAGCAAAGCTCCCTGCAAAATCCTGATACTCACAAATCTTGCGCTGCCAAAGGGGAAGCTTTGATTTCAGCCAAGAACAACCATCGACAGTAGCCGGAGCTGCTCGCCAAAAGGCGCTATCGTCGCGGTTCGAGAGGCAGTAATGAAGCACGATGAATTGCTTCAGGTCCTGATAAAACCCCCGCAACTTTTCATTATAAGAGTCGCGCAACCCACAACTACCGTCGTCCGCCGCTAGATGTGTGGCGAGCAGGCTCACGCCGAGGTGGATCATGTGCAGACCAGTAGACTCCAGTGGTTCAATAAAGCCACCAGACAGGCCAATAGCCACGCAGTTTCCAATCCAGAAATCATCTCTGCAACCAACTTTCATATCCAGGTGTTTGCACTTAATTACACTGGACTCGACCCCTAGAAAGGCCCGCAGTTCTGATTCTGCCTGCTCAGGTGTAAGCCGCTTGCTATCGTATACATATCCACTTCCCTGGCGGTTGACCAGGTCAATCTGCCAGGCCCAGCCACAGGAAAGCGCCGTTGCCACAGTATAAGAGCGCGGCTTTTCGTCACTGGGAAGCTCTCGCTGAATCGCTACAGCCTTGTCACACGGCAATACATCAGCAAAAGAAACCCAATTGTCTTTCTTGAGCTTCTCGATTAGCAGCCCGCGAAACCCTGTACAGTCTATGAAAAAATCGCCAGCAAACCGCCCCTCGCTCGTAAGGACAGACCGGATTTCTCCCGCGACAACTTCTACATCTGTAACCGTCGCTTCAATATGGCGGACCCCCTGCTCTACCGCTTTACGCCTTAGAAAGCGCGCAAGCAGTGTCGCATCGAGATGGTATCCATATGGAACTGCCGCCTGGTATTGTGGCGAAGATACGCCCTTAGGGCAGTGCCCCCACTTGATCAGGTGGGAGTTAACACTCACACCTTCATCATAGCGCTCTTCCGCAGTGCGATTCCCCACAAACCAAGCAGTGGAAATATCGACAGATCCGCCCGGCTGCTGCTGGTCAAACGGGTGGAAATACTCGTGTGTTTTTCCCTCAACCGGCTTCATCCAGTTGCGAAACATGATGCCAGACTTAACCGTAGCATTGGTCTCTGCCATCAACTCGGCTTCATCCAACCCCATGGCACCGAAAAAGAAACGGATACTGTGTACCGTCGCTTCCCCGACGCCAATAATACCGATATCCGGGCTTTCAATGACGTTAATCTGATAATTCTGGACTTCGCGATTGAAGTAGCGATTGAGATAAATGGCAGCCATCCAACCGGCGCTACCACCACCCACGATATTCAATGTTTTTGAACTGCTAGGCTGCATAATTTGTTAGACTTTTTGCAGGCCGAACTTTTTGATTTTTTCGATCAGCGTGCGATGTTCCGGAAGCTTACTGAGCAACTGACTGGAAAAATTTGCGATTTCACTCATTCGACTCTGGGCAGTGGGCATCATGGAATACCGCCCCGATACAGACTTGTCGATCCGCGTATCAAACTCCATGCCGTATAGGACATATTGATAATTCGCCAGATTGAAGATTTCCAGCTTACTGGGGAACTCATAGGTACTGGGAGGTTGAAATACCCACAATTTCAACTTCTCCATGAGCGATTCGGGAATCGTCGATGCCTCACTGTTCTCAACCCAGAAAGGGTGATCTCTGCGCTGACTTATACAGTAGTGCAATTTGATAAAATCAATCACTCGATCCCAAGCATACTGGACCGCCTGATTGAACTGTCGCGCTACAATTGGCATTACCGAGCGATTAACCGGGAATATATCGGCAAGCATCCTTGCAGTGGCGTCATATACCAATATTCCAGTTGCTTCGAGAGGCTCTACAAACCCTTGGGACAAGCCAATCGCCACGCAATTATTCTGCCAGTAAGTTTCCCGGTGCCCAACTCGCATGGGGATTTTTCTAACCAACAACTTCCCTTCATCATCACCGAGGTAGCTACGAAACACAGTTTCCGCTCGGTCGTGATCGGTGTGTGCGCTGGAATATACATAACCGGTGCCTCGCCTTTCTGACAATCCGATATCCCATATCCACCCACTTTCCTGCGCAGTCGAAATGGTAAAACTGGGAATCGGTGCATTCTCTACTGCATATGGAAGCTGAGCGGCCAGCGCATAGTCAGCGAAAAGGACGTTGCGTTTATCGACAAACCCAACCCCCATTGCCTGCCCCAGCAACAAAGATGCAAAACCGGTGCAATCTACAAAGAGATCCGCCTCGATATGCTCCCCAGTATTGGTAGCTACAGAAGAAATATTGCCGGAATCATCCCGGTGGACCTGCTGTATATCCGCCAGACGGTGTGTTACCCCGAGCTTTTCCACCCCATGACGGGTCAGTAGTCGCGCAAACTTCGCCGCATCTAGGTGGTATGCATAGCTCACGATACCCTCGAATTCGGGCACTGTCATATCCTTTGGGCCCAATCCCCGGTCACACACTGCCCCCTGTACGGACACCGCGTCCACATAACTGCGGCCCAGGGAGTTTTGCAACCAATAGGGCGTCAAATCACCTGCCCCGATATCGGGGTAGTCGAATACGTGGTGATAAAAATCCGGCCCCGCTGCTCCGGGCGGACGTACCCAATTGGCAAACTTGATACCCTGCTTAAAGGTTACATCACACTCGCGTACAAACTCGGTTTCACTGATACCGAGGTAACGGAGAGACTCCCGAATTGCAGGGACCGTGCCTTCCCCGACACCAATCGTGGGGATATTTTCTGACTCGACCAGCGTTATCTGAACGCCAGCAGGGGAGGAGGAGGAAAGCTTTTTAGCAAGGTGACAGGCCGACAACCAGCCGGCCGTGCCACCCCCAACTACCAATACACGCTTGATTTGATCAGAGCTACTGATAGTCATATGGTATCAAGCACAATAAGGATCAGGCACTGGCCTGCATCTTGGCCAGACGGGAAAACTGGTGCAATGAGCCCAGTTGAGCATAGAGAGGCGCCAAGAAGCCACGCTTGCGGAAATCGGCGAAGTCTTCTTCACTCAACTCGCCCAGCTTCTTCTCATCAACCATGTAGATTCCACTAAGATTGATCTTCTCCTCACCTGCATTGATGGCAACATTCTGCGTGGTCAGCAGATCTTTCTCGGCCAGAATGGTAATGAATGCCTTGGTCATCTGGTCACTTTCCAGGTAGCCAACCAACGCTTCTTTCTTCGCTTTCAGGTATTCGGACTCTTCACCACTCTCGGTGAACAAAGCATTACCTTCTGCCTCACCAACTACCGGGCTGTTTTCGATCAGACCAACCATCAGACGGTCTTTGTTCTCCCCAGCTGGCGCTAGCACGAACGGATGGTTGCGCACGGCACCCGGAACGAAAACACCGTTCCATTTATCACCATCGACGAATAGGTTTTCGCCTACTTTCAGCCCCATGAGAGCTACGGATTGGAACTGCCCAGTATCAGAGTTCTTTACAAAAACAATTGGGTATTCCGCACTCAGACGGGCGAATTCATGAGCAGTGACAGGCAGCATGTGGGCATTCTTAACGTGCTCAAAGGTCCCCAATTCACGAACTTTAAGCTTACCGTGAACATCACTGCGCAGTGGAACGATTTTCGGGGCTTCTACGTTGGTCATACAACACCTTATTGGATTTGAAGTTATTCTAGAGAAACCCGCCTAGTATATTTTTCATACGAAAAAAGGGAAGTAAAAACTTCCCTTTTCTCTTAACCCCTATTCAGTCCTGAAAATCAGAACTTATAGGATGCACCCAAGTTGATACGGCGAGCAGTTTCGTACTCAAACAGCGGGAAGCCTTGAGCAAACCCATTCGCATCTGGGAACTGGTTGTTACCAAGCTGTACAGACTCTTCCGCCAACAGATTGTTCACGTCAAGCTTAACATCCAGGTTTTCAGTGGCGTACCAGACGGCACTCAGGTCGAGGCTGCCGAAGTCATCGTGCAGACGGTTACCGTAGGAACCGGCCTCACGAATCATGTACTCACTACGCCAGTTATAGGCAAGGCGAGCAGAGAACATGTCATTTTCGTAGTAGCCGGTCAGGTTGTATACGTTCTCGGAGCTGTCGCTCAGGAACGGATTACCGTCAGTGAAGGTGTCTTCGTCGGTTGAAGTGTCGGTCCATGTATAGTTGGCGATGGTACCAAAGCCATTACCAAAGTCATGCTGATAACCAAGCTCAATACCGCGAATGGTCGCACTCTCACCGTTATCTTTTTCTTCAACCTGCCAGCCCAGAGCCGCTTCACTATCAGGCAGTTCGAAAGGAACCTCAGCTGCGGTAGCATTGTAACGGTTGATGGTTACAAAGTTGCTGACATCCTTGTAGAACACGCCAGCAGACAGCAGAGAACCTTCGGCGAAGTAGTATTCAACACCCAGGTCAAACTGGTTGGCAGTGAACGGCTCAAGGCCAACGTTACCAATCGTCCAGATCTGGTTGTTGTCTACACCATCATTTGCACCCAAGGGGCTTGGGTTAACATACATATCCACATACTGTGGGCGAGCCATAACCTTGGCAACGGACGTACGCAGGATCAGTTCTTCAGTCAGGTCATAAGCCAGATTGAAGCTCGGCAGGATCTCAGTGTAGTCCGCTTTGGTTTTGGTCTTCTGACCCTCCAGGTAATAAACAGAGGCTGCATCGGTAGAAACGTAGCGAACACCGAAGTTACCGCGAACACGATCACCGGCGAAGGTGGCCATTGCGTAAAGCGCAGAGTTGGTTTCTTCAATCTCACTATAAGCGCCGAGATCTTCAACCTTACCCGTAATGGAGGCCTTGGCATAGGCTTTCAGCGCCTCGTCATCGAGCTTCACGATGTCGTAGCTACCGGAGCCAGCAGAGATGGTACCATCAACAATATCGGCAGTCTCAATAACAGCGTCAAAACCATCGGCTTGGGTGAATTCAAAGCGACGACTGGTAGAGTTGTGATCCGCTGTTTTAATACCGGTTTTGATGCTATTGATCAGACCCAGCTCAACATCAAATTCCAGGTCCGCCTGGAAGTATACCTCATCATCGGTTTTAGGCGTCGCGTTAAAGTTAGTACCGGTACCCATAACAACAGTACTTGGGATATAGCTTGACATATCAAAGCCATCAGTGATGTCCCAAGTCTGGCTACCGCCAGTAAAGTCATAAGTTCCGTCGATCAGCTCACCGCCAGAACCGTCTTCAACGACCATCTCAAAGTCGGTACCACCGGTTGAAGAGGTAGAACCAGCCTGCACGCTCAGCTCGTAGCCCTCACCAGAATAAGTTACCGCCAGATCGAACACATCGGAATTCATGGTTGCTTCACGCGGACGGGCCTGCCAGTAAGCGCTATACAGCGGGCCTGCCGCCGGAACACCAACGCCGTCGGCATTTACCACCCCCTGATCAATCCACTTTGAGGTTTCCCCCATACCACTGTAACACTGCGGGCTATGGCCATCTTCACCAGGTGCAACCTGACCCCAGCCACAATCGCCCTGGGTCAACCACAGCGCGTAGTTAGTGTTGTTGGCTTCCATCTGCATATCCATCGCATTGAATACGATGTCGAGATTTTCGGTAGGCTGATACTGGAAGGTTGCGGAAACAGCTGAGCGCTTACGCTCCTGCTCAAATGCAACAGGACCTGC
Organism: Microbulbifer pacificus; assembly: GCF_002959965.1. Classification (NCBI taxonomy): domain Bacteria; kingdom Pseudomonadati; phylum Pseudomonadota; class Gammaproteobacteria; order Cellvibrionales; family Microbulbiferaceae; genus Microbulbifer; species Microbulbifer pacificus. The sequence goes on along the minus strand of NZ_PREV01000027.1, from coordinate 329,593 downwards.
ACCCCACTGCCAAAACGCTTCGTTACCCTGGCGCTGTAATTGACGGTCTTGAGCTACCGCTGAAACAAGCACACCGAAGGTTTCGGAGTCATTTTTCCAGCTGGCGAGACCAGAGAACTGCGGGTCGGTAGAGTCGGAATCGGACTGCTGAGAAGCTTCCACTGAAGCGCGCAGAGTCATGGAGTCCAGGTCAAGCGGCTTGCGGGTATTGATTACCACTGTACCACCCACACCACCTTCAGCGAGGTCAGCCTGGGAGGACTTGTAAACTTCGATATCGCCAACCAGCTCGGACGGCAGCAGCTCGTAGTTGAAGCTGCGCTTGGCAGGCTCGAGAACGAACCAACCGGTGGACGCAACATTCTGGCCATTCAATGTAGTCAGGGTCAGGTCGTTACCCGCACCGCGGATAGATACCGCCGCACCCTCACCAAACTGGCGCTGGATGGTAACACCGGGAACACGCTGCAGAGACTCTGCTACGTTTTTGTCCGGGAACTTGCCGATATCTTCTGAAGAAATAGCGTCGACAATAGAGTAAGAATCGCGTTTAGTACTGAGCGCATCCTGCAGAGATCCACGAATACCAGTAACGGTAATCTCTTCAAGAGCACTTTCCTGAGCAACTGCCAGCGGAGCCACCAGGCTACCACCCAGTACAGCCGCACTGATTGAGAGAGCGAGTTTGTTGCGCTTAAGCATCGATTTCCCCTTCCTTTTTTATAGATATAAAGGTTTGGTTAGAAACTTTTATTCACCTTGTACCGCCAAATGATAGCGCTGTCATTCATTTTTATGATAGCGCTGTCATTCTCACGATCGACAATACACACAATGGAAGGAAAAAGCTACAACGGGAAAGCGAAAATATCTGGCCAATTTAGGTGTTTTGGCCATCACAAACTGTCTTAACTGACTGTTGGTATGGGAAGTACTGGGATATCTGAAGCCGGGTAAGGATGCGATTTACTCCGCAGAGTGACTTACCGGTTCTGACAATTCGTTGTTGCTATCCCCTGGATAGCACTCCCAGCCGTGACCGGAAGTGCTATTTAGGGTTCGGTTACGGAGAAGGGGTTACTCGATTTCCTTGATCCGCATGGAGCTGGTACCGCCACCCATATTCAGGCGTTCGCCTTGGGTGATCAGAATACGCTGGCCTTTTTTCAACTCAACACGAGAGCTGAGAACTTCGGTAATGGCATCAGTCAGGTGACCCAGCGGTACGGATGCCGGATCAAACTCAATGGGCTCGACACCGCGCAGAAGTACTAACTGGCGCGCCACCTGCGGATGACGGGTCAGTGCATAGATCGGCAATTGGGTAGTCGCGCGGGACATAATCCGGGGGGTGCGACCAGATTCGGTCAGCGCCGCGACCGCACACAGGTTTTCCACGCGCGCAGCGGATTCGATGGCGGCCTGGGCGATCACAGTATCGATACTTTCAGAACCAGACCGAGCAGGCGCCGGGCGGTTGGTGGTACCCAGATACTGCTCGGCACCCACCACGATCTGCGCCATGGACTCCACCGCCGCAACCGGGAAGTCACCGGCGGCCGTTTCGGCAGAAAGCATGACCGCATCTGTACCATCCAGCACCGCGTTGGCCACATCCATAACCTCCGCGCGGGTCGGCGTCGGATTGGTAATCATGGACTCCATCATCTGGGTTGCAGTGATCACACCACGGTTCAGCGCATTGGCGCGGTTGATCAGTTTTTTCTGTACGCCTACGAGAGCGGCATCACCAATTTCCACGCCCAGATCGCCGCGGGCAACCATGATGACGTCAGAGGCGAGGATGATGTCATCCATCTGCGCGTCATTTTCCACCGCTTCGGCGCGCTCTACCTTGGCGACGATAGCAGCGTTGCTGCCGGCTTCACGCATGGCTTTGCGCGCAATTTCCAGATCTTCGCCACTGCGCGGGAAGCTTACCGCGAGGAAATCCACCTCCAGTTCAGCTGCCAGTTTGATGTCCTGGTAATCTTTTTCCGTCAGTGCCGGCGCCGACAGGCCGCCACCCAGCAGGTTGATACCCTTATTGTTGGACAGCTTGCCGCCCTGCAATACACGGCAGAAGAGCTTGCTGTTAGTACCACCCGTAACTTCGAGGCGGATTTTGCCATCGTCCAACAGCAGAATATTGCCAGGTTTGCAGTCCGCAATCAGAGAAGGGTAATCCACGCCCACACGCTGCTGGTTGCCCCCCTCTTTCGGGCAATCGGCATCGAGGGTGAACTCGGCATTATTCTCAAGAAAAATACTGCCCTCAGCAAAACGGGCGATGCGAATTTTCGGCCCCTGCAGGTCGCCAAGAATGGCCACCAGCTTATTTTGCTCGGCTGCCGCGCGGCGTACTTCCGACACACGTTTGCGATGGTCATCAGCACTGCCGTGGGAAAAATTCAGACGTACGACGTTCACGCCGGCACGGATAATCTCGTCAATAACACGCGGCTTGTCGGTACCCGGGCCAAGCGTGGCTACAATTTTTGTATGGCGATTCATAATGGCGATATTTGTTTTTGAATTGAATGTGAGACGTATTTATTGCAGCCATTTACCGACTGCCGTTCGAATCAGAAACCAAGAGCGGGCATTGCGCCCGCTCCGGTGAAACATCAAAAGCAGATTAGCGTTTCAATGCCTCATTGAGATTTAAAGGCCTTGAGCCTTTGCCATCGCCAGGCTGGTGTCGAGCATACGGTGAGAGAAACCCCACTCGTTGTCGTACCAAGCCATTACCTTCACCAGATTACCGTTCACACGCGTATGGTTGGCATCGAAATGGCTGGATGCGGTGGTATGGTTGAAATCCACAGATACCAGCGGCTGCTCGCAGAAAGACAGCACGCCACCTTTGATGGTGCCGGCTGCGTCGTTCATGATCGCGTTGATTTCTTCCGCAGTGGTATCGCGGCCAGCGATGAACTGACAGTCCACCAGAGACACGTTGTTCACAGGCACCCGTACCGCCATACCGTCCAGCTTGCCCTGAAGTTCCGGCAGAACCAAACCGACAGCGGCAGCGGCGCCGGTCTTGGTTGGGATCATGTTGTCGGCGGCTGCACGCGCACGATAGATATCCTTGTGCACCGCATCCTGGGTGTTCTGGTCGTTGGTGTAGGCGTGCACGGTGGTCATGAAACCGCGCTCAATACCGATCGCGTCATTCAACACCTTGGCAACCGGCGCCAGACAGTTAGTGGTACAAGAGGCATTGGAAACCACTTTGTGTTCGGCGGTAAGCTTGTCGTCGTTTACACCGTAAACCACGGTCAGGTCCGCATCTTTGGACGGAGCGGAAATCAGCACGGCTTTGGCGCCCGCTTGCATGTGCTGGGCAGCCGCTGCCTTGTCGGTAAACAGACCGGTACATTCCAACACCAGATCTACATTCAGCTCAGCCCAAGGCAGATTTGCCGGGTTGCGCTCCTGGCAAACCTTGATGGTGTCGCCACCAATAACCAGATTCTCTCCCTCCACGGCCACTTCGGTGTTGAAACGACCGTGTACGGTGTCGAAACGAGTCAAGTGCGCATTGGCTTCTACCGGGGCCAGATCGTTGATGGCAACCAGTTGGATGCGGTCGTTGTAGCCAGACTCATAGATCGCACGGGTTACGTTGCGGCCGATGCGTCCATATCCGTTGATAGCAATTCTGAGTTTCATATCGCTACACCCTCTGTGTTTTAAAGTTTATGAATTTTTGTATACCAGCGCCGGGTGTACTCCCCCCCGCACGCTGCGAAATTAACTGCTCATTGAATCCGTTTCCGGACTCCGGCTTCCGAGTCACCCCTTCAGCAGAGAGGCCTCTTTTGCCAAACGGGTAATCTCCGCCCAATTTTTTTCCGCCACCAGTTTTGAAGGCGCCATCCAGGAACCACCCACGCACACAACATTGGAAAGCGACAGGTATTCTTTAGCATTGCCCGGGCTGACACCTCCGGTGGGGCAGAATTTCACCTGCGCCAATGGCCCACCGATGGACTTCAGCATCGGTACTCCACCGGCAGCCTCCGCGGGGAAGAATTTCTGGTAGCGGTAGCCGCGCTCCAGCAGGCGCATCACTTCAGAGGGATTGGCTGCTCCCGGCAACATTGGAACAGATACACCATCAGCGGCATCCAGCAGGGCTTCGGTAGCGCCCGGGCTCACCATGAACGTGGCCCCCGCATCTACGGAGCGGCGAATGTCGGCGGCGCTCAGTACGGTGCCAGTGCCCACATGTGCATCTGGCAGATGTTTGGCAATCTCCTCTACCGCAGCCAGCGCTGCTTCGGTACGCAAGGTGACTTCCAGTACATTCAAACCGCCTTCTACCAGTGCCTGCGCCAGCGGCAGCGCATCGGTGACGTTATCAATGACCAGTACCGGAACTACACCAGCCTGCTCCAAAACGGGTACGAGTGACTCTTGCATTGCAAATTCCTAAAACTCTCTAATTCCTAAATGTTCACAGGCGTTTTGCCAATTCCATTAGATTGCCTGTTCGCCGGCAGTCAAAAAATCAGGGCGCCCAATACACAGTGACCGGCTTCAACCTCTGTTTGAGAATACTGCGCACCGGCATTTCGCTCTCATCATCCCCCAGCAGCGCCTGACGGTAGACCTTGAGCTTTTCCTCCCCGGTAATCAGCAATTTGATTTCCTTCGCCTGCAAAATCGCAGCAAGCGTAAGTGTCATGCGCTCGGTGTGCACTCCCGTCACCGCACTCTGCTTTGCGGTGATGGCTTTGCACAATTTATCGGAATTCGGATTCAACGCCTCGGTGAGGCCTTCAGCGTGGGGAAAAAACGACGCCGTGTGACCATCGTTGCCCATACCCAGTACGCACACGTCAAATGGGCGCGGCAATTCCTGAAACGCGCGTTCACATTCCGCCTCACCTTCCGCCGGAGTAGCTGAAGCATTTTTCATTCCCAGACATGGTGCTTTTGCGGCCTCGTTCTGAAGCAGCGTGTTGGTAATGAACGCAAAATTACTGCCCGCTTCACCCTTATCTACCCAGCGCTCGTCTACCAGTGCCACGTTGACCTGCTGCCATGGAAGGGGGCGGCGGGAGAGTTCGCGGTAAACCGGCTCCGGCGAACTGCCGCCACTTACCAGAAATGTTGCCTGACCGTTGACCTTGATACCCGCGTGCAAAGCCGCAGCGCACTCATTGGCGAGCGCCAATGTAAGCCTTTCTCTGTCTGCAAAAAATTTTTCTTCGACCATGTCTAAAGACCGTTTGTTACTCGTGAGCGTTTTCCGCTGACGCTAGATCAGGGGTTAAACCAGTGGTGACCGTTTTCCGCCAACAAATGGTTGGATGCCTGCGGTCCCCAGGTACCCGCACGATAGAGTTGCGGCTGGTTGCTGGTATCGCGCCAGTGGTCGATGATCGGGTCGACCCAAGCCCAGGCTGCCGCCACTTCCTCGCGGTGAATAAACAGCGCGGAATTATTTGCCGCGGCGTCCAGCATCAGGCGTTTATAGGCATCACTCTTGAAACTGTCGTAGGTATCGGACAGGGACAGGTTCAATTCCACCGGTTGCAATTCCATGGTGAGACTGTCCATTTTCTTCGCCATCAAAACGAGTTTGATACTTTCTTCGGGTTGCAGGCGGATCACCAAGCGGTTCGGCAGTACCTCTCCGGCTTCCGGCTGATAGACACTGTGGGAGACCTTTTTGTACTGGATCACGATTTCCGCGCAGCGCTTTTCCATACGCTTGCCAGTACGCAAATAGAAAGGCACGCCAGTCCAGCGCCAGTTGTCGATATGTGCCCGAATCGCAACGAAGGTTTCCGTGGTACTGTTCGGCGCTTTCAGCTCTTCCAGATAGCCCGGTACCAGTTCCTTGCCGAGTCCTCCGGCAACGTACTGCCCACGCACAATATTTTTGTCGACTTCCTTGCCTACCAGCGGACGCAGTGCTTCCAGCACCTTGATTTTTTCCGAGCGGATATTGCGCGCGGACATGCTGTTAGGTGATTCCATTGCAATCAGACACAACAACTGCAACAGGTGGTTTTGCACCATGTCGCGCAGTGCACCGGTGTCGTCATAAAAGCCCGCGCGGCCTTCCAGGCCAACGGTTTCTGCGATGCTGATCTGAATATGATCAATGGTTTTCGCATCCCACAAGCGCTCGAACAGTACGTTGCTGAAACGCAGGGCCAGCAGGTTCTGTACGGTTTCCTTGCCCAGATAATGGTCAATACGGAAAATGCTCTCTTCCGGGAAATACTCGGCGATTTTGCTGTTGATTTCGTCGGAGGTTTTGGCGTTATAGCCCAGGGGCTTTTCTACCACCACACGGGAGTTCTCGTGGATCAGGCCCTTGATGGAAAGATTTTCACAACACGGACCGAACACCGCCGGCGGAATCGCCAGGTAGAACAAGCGCGTGCGCGAGGTATCGTTGCCGAGCAGGTCAATCAACAGATTCCACTGGTCGTCCGGCTTGGAGATATCCAGGGATACCGCGCGCAGCATGGAACTGAATTCCTTCCAGCTTTTTTCGTTGTATTCGCCATCGCGCAGATGCGTTTTCAACGCCTGTTGTGCGGTCTTGATATAGGTGTCCGCCTCTTCCTGACGACGTACCACCGGCAGAATACGCGTATCTTTGTTGAGGCCGCCTTCGATAAAGGCGCGGTACAGTGCGGGAATCAGTTTGCGCAGCGACAGATCGCCGCCGCCGCCGAACAGTACCATGTCAAATGAATTAGCCATTGTGATTGCTCTCAAACTGTAACGCGGGCCGGAGGTTCTCGGCCCGCAGAATCTGGTTAAAAAAGAATGCTCGCACCGGTTTCCGCGCCGCTCGCAAGCTTGCGCATATTGGTGAACAGGTCTCGGCCCATACCGATGGCATTGCCGGACAAATCGCATTCCGCCAGCGGCCGTACCGCCAGCTCCTCATCACTTACGTGAACTTTGAGAACACCGGCATCCGCATCCAGTTCAATGAGGTCACCATCCTGAATTTTCGCAATCACGCCGCCTTCCAGGGCTTCCGGAGACAGGTGGATTGCCGCCGGCACCTTGCCTGATGCACCGGACATCCGACCATCGGTGACCAGCGCCACTTTGAAGCCGCGGTCCTGCAACACACCAAGTGACGGTGTCAGCTTGTGCAGCTCGGGCATGCCATTCGCCTGCGGTCCCTGGAAACGCACCACCGCGACAAAATCTTTTTCCAACTCACCGGCCTTGAATGCGGCGAGCATGTCGTCCTGGCTGTTAAACACCACGGCCGGCGCCGTAACTTTCAGCTGAGGGGTTTTCAGTGCGGATACTTTGATCACGCTGTTGCCGATATTGCCCTGCAATAACTGCAGACCGCCGTGGCTGGAGAATGGGTCGCTGGCGGGGCGAATCACATCCGGATTGCCGGACTCTTCCGCAGTTGGACGCCACACCACTCCGTCCTTGTCTTCATTCAGGAACGGATCATAGGTGTAGGGCTCAAGGCCGGAATCGCCGAGTACCGTGCTCACGTCACCATGCAGTAAACCCGCACCCAGCAGCTCGCGAATCAGGAATTGCATACCACCGGCAGCGGCAAAGTGGTTGATATCTGCGGTGCCGTTCGGATACACGTGACACAGCAGCGGCACGATCTCGGAAAGCTCCGCCATATCCTGCCAGGTGATCTGGATCCCCGCGGCGCGCGCCATGGCGATCAGATGCATGGTGTGGTTGGTGGAACCGCCGGTAGCATGCAAGCCGACAATGCCGTTTACGAACGCTTTCTCGGTGAGGATTTTTGCGATCGGTGTATAGCTACTGGGCTCGGTGATCTGCACCAGCTGTTTTACCGCGGCCCTGTTCAGCGCGTCGCGCAACTCCGTGCCCGGATTGACAAAGGAGCTGCCCGGAAGCTGCAGGCCCATGATTTCCACCAGCATCTGGTTGCTGTTGGCCGTGCCATAAAAAGTACAGGTACCGGCACTGTGGTAGGAGGCACTCTCCGCCTCCAACAGCTCCTTGCGCCCTACTTTGCCCTCGGCGTAAAGCTGTCGAACACGAACTTTTTCCGCATTGGCAAGGCCGGTTGGCATGGGACCTGCAGGAATGAACATGGCCGGCAAGTGGCCAAAAGACAGAGCCCCGATAACCAGCCCGGGAACGATCTTGTCGCAGATACCCAGATACATGCCGCCGTCGAACATATCGTGGGACAGGGAAATGGCCGTGGCCATCGCAATCACATCGCGGGAAAACAGCGACAACTCCATACCCGGCTGCCCCTGGGTGACACCGTCACACATGGCGGGCACACCACCGGCAACCTGTGCGGTAGCGCCATTGCGCAAAGCCTCCGCCTTCAGCATTTCCGGGTAGGTCCCATAAGGCTGGTGCGCCGACAGCATGTCGTTGTAGGCATTGATAATGGCCAGATTGGGGCCTTGGCCGGAGGCTATCAGGTTCTTGTCGTGGTCGCTGGACGCCGCCATGGCGTGGGCCAGGTTACCGCAGGACAGCTTGTGGCGAGCGCGCCCTTTGCCCTGAGCGTGCTCGACCTGGGCCAGATACCTGGCCCTTGTCTCTTCGCTGCGGCGGATGATCCTGTCGGTAACCGCCTGTAACTGACTGTTTACCACTGTTTTGTTTGCCATTTGTCTAACTCTTCGTTTTTTATCGGCTTGCCGCACGCTGCTATCAAGACTGCAGTTAAACCTGTTCTCCGGCAGGCTCGGCTGCCTCTACTTCAGGCAGCCCCGTGGACGTAACCGCGCCGCTTATCCGGCGGTAGTATTCGATCAGTTGAGCAGTGGAACCGTCCTCTCCCGCCAGCGAGCCGGAAGCCAGTTTTGGCTCCAGTTTGCTGGCCAGGCCTTTACCCAGTTCCACTCCCCACTGATCAAAGGAATAAATTTGCAGAATTGCACCCTGAGCAAAGATTTTGTGCTCGTAGAGTGCAATCAGCGCTCCCAGTGATCGGGGGCTCAACTCCTTCAAGAGTATTGTGTTACTTGGCTTTCCACCCCTGTGTACTTTGAACGGGGTAAGCCTTTTTATTTCTTCCGGCGACAGGCCCTTGGCGGCCAGTTCACGGGCAACCGACTCGGCATCCACGCCGTTCATCAGCGCCTGGCTCTGAGCGAACATATTCGCCAATAGAATCTCGTGGTGGCCTTCGAGGTCATGCCCTGGGGCCACGCTGCCAATAAAATCCGCCGGCACCACTTCCGGGCTCTGGTGCAGATACTGATAAAACGCATGCTGCCCATTGATACCCGTTTGCCCCCAGATCAGGGGCCCGGTGGTGTAGTTCACTTCCACCCCGGCACGGGTGGTCGACTTGCCGTTACTCTCCATGTCTGCCTGCTGCAAGTAGGCAGGCAACATGTGCAGCGCATGCTCATAAGGCAGCACGGCATGGGCCGGATAACCCATGAAAGTGCAGTACCACACACTGAGCAACGCCATGATCACCGGCGCATTTTCATGCAACGGAGCCTCACGGAAATGCCTGTCCATACCCGCTGCACCGTCCAGCAGCGCACGGAAATTCTCAAACCCGCAGGCGATCGCAATAGGCAGGCCGATGCTGGACCAAAGCGAGAAACGCCCACCTACCCAGTCCCAGAAGCGAAACACCCGCGCCGGCAACACACCAAATTTCTGCGCTGCATCCGGACTGGCGGTCACGGCCACAAAATGTTGTTGCAGCAGGGATTCGGCCGACAGTTCCGGTGCCGCCCGTTGCAGCCATTTCAGCGCACTACGAGCGTTGGTCATCGTCTCGCTGGTAGTAAAGGTCTTGGACGAGACAATAAATAAAGTCGATTCGGCATCCAGGCCGGCCAGCACATCCGTGAGCTGGGCTCCATCCACATTGGAGACAAAATGCACTGCGACATCGCCCTTCCGGTGGGCACGCAACGCCTCAATGGCAGTCTGCGGCCCGAGATGGGAACCGCCGACACCGAGATTGACCACATCGGTAATTCGTTTGCCGCTGTAGCCAGTCAGGTCGCCATTATGTAGTAAAACTACAAACTCTTTCAAGCGCTCCAACTCGGCACTGACCTGACGTGTAACGGACACTCCTTCGATCTCGACATCCTGGGCCAACCCGCCGCGCAGTGCCGGGTGCAGCACCGGTCGCCCCTCGGTGGCATTGATGGGTTTACCGGCGAAAAAGTCCGCCCGCCACTGCTCCAGATTCGCTTCACGGGCAAGGTCTAACAAGTTGGCGAGAACACTGCGGTCGAGCTGGCTTTTGGAGTAATCCAGTAAAAACTCGGGAAGTTCCAGCGAAAAATTGCTAGCGCGCGCCGGATCTTCAGAGAATAAGTCTGCGAGACGGCGCTGCTGCACTTCCGGCACCCGAGCTTGCAGCTGTTTCCAGATGGCAGATTGAGAGATAGATGAATGAGATTGTGCATCTTGCATGATGAGCCCCCTGAGAGTGGCGCCAGCTGGGATTTAGCGGGCACCGTTTATTCTTGTCTAACCTTTTTCTTTGCCCGGCCGCGCCACATTACCCCGGATTCCGTAGCGACAAACCGAAATGACAACGCTGTCAAATTGGCGTCAGCGTCACATAGATGCAGAAAACTGTCAATCCAGTTTGTAGTTTTGCTCCAAAGCCCCCCCATCGGATACCGCAAGGTTCAAAAGGGATGGAAGGACGAAAATTGAGGAAGCCCCCTGCGGTCACCGATCCAGTACGGGGAAACAGACCACGACACAGGGATTACTGCGCGACTGACCAGAAAGCCATCGTCCCAAAGGCGTGAACCGGGTAAACTGCCCGGCTAAGCAACAAACGGATCCATTCCGGAGTTTCCGCCGCAGAGACACCGATAAAAGGAACACAGCCGATCATGAAGAGCACCATCAACGACGTGGCCGCAAGGGCCGGGGTGTCGATCAAGACCGTTTCGCGGGTCATCAACAATGAGCCTTCCGTGCGACCGGCGACACGCAAAAAAGTGATGGATGCTGTGGAAGAACTCCACTATCAGCCGAACCTCGCGGCGCGCAACCTGGCGGGCACCCGCAGCTACACCATCGCCCTTATCTACGACAATCCCAACGCCTACTATGTGATCGACATGCAAAACGGCATTCTCGAAACCTGCAAGGCACGGGGTTACGAGCTGCTGATTCACCCCAGCAACTCCCGCTCCGCCAGAGTGAATGACGAATTGCGCGCATTGGTGGAGCACTCGAAAGTAGCTGGCGTGGTGCTGACCCCACCCTTTTCTGAGACCCAGTCTGTGATCGACGAAGTGAAAAAGCTCGGGCTCGACTACGTGCGTATTGTGTCCAGCGGCGCCGCGGCGGGCGACGAAGACAACTGCATTCAGGTGGATGACGCCGCTGCATCCTTTGACATCACCAAGCATCTGATCGAACACGGCCATAAGCGTATTGGCTTTCTCTGCGGTGGCGAGGAACACGTCTCTACTCATGGTCGCCTGGACGGCTACAAGGAAGCGCTGCAACAGGCGGGCATTTCCATCGACCAGGACCTGATTGTTCCCGGCGAGTACTCCTTTGATTCCGGGGTTGCAGGCGCCAAAGCGCTACTGAATGTCGACAACCCTCCTACCGCCATCTTTGCCAGTAACGACGAAATGGCGGCCGGCGCGCTGTTTGCCGCGCGCCTGATGCATATTGCGATTCCGGAACAGCTCTCCATTGTCGGCTTCGAAGACAGCCCCTTCTCCCGCCAGACCTGGCCAAAGCTCACCACCGCCCACCAGCCCAACAATGAAATTGCCCGCTGTGCCGCAGCGCTGGTACTCAACAAGGCGCGCAGCAAAGGCACCACAGAAACGGCCTCCGCCAACAAGGATGCGGGTATTACCAAGAAGTTCGTGCCAGAGCTGCTGGTACGCGATTCAACCGGCAAGGCGCCGGGCTGATGTTCACAACGACCATTCGGCTCGCTGAAAAAATGCAGGCAAAAAAAAGCCCTCACTAAGGAGGGCAAAGATGACGAGAACCAAAGAGAGAAACTTCATAGAGAAGCTCAATCAACTAAATCCGTTTAAATACAGCTTCCTGAAAACAAACAATCTGACTGATTTGATGCCGCGCGGGTAACCATCCTGGCCACCCGCGCCAGCTGGATATTATTTCCAGCTGCGCATCTTGTGGCCTTTCACCGCGTAAAACAGAATGAACAGGTAGGCCGGTATCGCGAGGATGTAGGCCGCCTGACCGTCGCCAGTATCGGCAAAGTGTCCGTACAGCGGCGGCAGGATCGCACCACCGGAAATTCCCATGATCAGCAGCGCGGCACCTTTGGATGTAAACTTACCCAGCCCTTCCAGCGCCAGCGGCCAGATCGCCGGCCAGCACATAGCGTTGGCGAAGCCCAGCAGTGCTACGAAGTAAACCGCATTCGGAATTTCAGGCAGACCGAAATGCGCCAGGGTTGCAGCAGACATGGCAGTGCTTTCCAGCGAACCGCTCATCACTGCGAAGGTAAATACAATACCCAACACCGCGGAGATCAGCAGAGCGGTCTGCTGGCTGATAAAACGCGGAATCGCGATGGTGCCGTAGATATAACCCAGCACCATGAACACCATGGTGTAGGACGTCAGTACAGAAGCAACGGCAGTATCCAGGCCTGCCTGCTTACCCAGCAGGCCAATGGCGTCCCCCGCAATTACTTCGACACCAACATAGAAAAACAGAGCGACGGAACCAAGCACCAGCTGCGGGAATTTTTTCAGCCCCATCAGCGTTACCGCAGCATCCTCCTGACCTTCCACCACTTCATCTTCGATATCGGGCAGCGGTGCAAACATCATCGCGATAGCGAGCACCAGGCCGAGCACGGCCATGCCAATGTAGGGCGTTACCAGTTGTCCGGCCAGCTCATCCAGCTTGACGTCTTTGGCGGCGGTATCCAGAAGCGCGAGTTCCGCGTCAGACACGCCACTGATTCCAGACATCACCATCGCGGCAAATACCAGCGGGGCAACAATACCGGCACCCTTGTTCAGCAGCCCCATGACGCAGATACGTACAGCGGCAGTTTCCGCGGAACCGAGTCTGACCACATAAGGGTTTGAAGCAGTCTGCAAAATGGTGAGACCAGAGCCAACCACAAACTGTGCCAGCAGGAAAATACCGAACATACGACTGTACGCTGCGGGGATAAAAATCAGTGCACCGACGGCCACCAGCGCCAGACCAAGAGCCATGCCGACCTTATAGCCGGTGCGCTCGATGATCGCCGCCATCGGCATCGCCATCACGGTGTAGGCAATATAGAACGCGGAAGTCACCAACATCGCCTGAAAGGCGCTGAGCTCACAGATGGTCTGCAAAAACGGAATCAACGCCCCGTTTAACCAGGTTACGAAGCCAAAAATAAAGAACAGCAGACCAATGATGGCCATCGGCAGAATGCTGCTGCGCGACTCGCGCTGGGCTATGACTGCGGTATTCATCGTTTCACCTTTAATTATCGTTATCGAGCATCAATCAAGTTCGTCATCGGATTTTTATTACTTTGTAGGAGCCTGCTTGCAGGCGAACCGTTCGCCTGCAAGCAGGCTCCTACAAAAAGGTCTATTCACTTACTGAGAAAACTTCCCGCCCACCAATCCAGGTTTTCTGCACCTGGAGTGTGTCATCGATAAGAATCATATCGGCCGGCGCGCCGGCAACAATGCGCCCGGCATTGGTGCCCAGATACTGCGCCGGGTACAGGCTCGCCATGCGCAACGCCTCGGTTAGTTCCACTCCGCACCAGTCGCGGATATTGCGCACCGCGCCGATCATATCCAGATGTGATCCAGCCAGCTCGCCGGTGGTGGACGTCAGCTTGTCGCCATCGCGAGTGACGATACGCTCAAACAGCGGAAAGCTCATTTCCTCGCTGCCCACCAGAGACATCGCATCGGTGACCAGCATGATCTTGCCGCGGGGCTTGGCCTTCATTGCCAGAATCATCGCTTCAGGACTCACATGGTGACCATCGGCAATCAATCCACACCAGCAGCCGTCGCTGATCAGCGCAGTGCCCACCATACCGGGGTCGCGCGAGTGCAGCGGTGACATCGCGTTGTACAGATGTGTAAATCCGGTCGCGCCTGCGGCAATCGCGGCTGCTGCGGTTTTACCATCGGCATTGGAGTGGCCAAGACACACCTTCACACCGAGCGACACCAGTTTGGCGACATCTTCGGGGGGCACATTCTCCGGTGCCAGGGTGACCATTTTCAGGCCGAGATCATCCCGGGCATAAATTGCCAGCTCTGCGTCACTGAGCGGGCGAATAAACTTTTCTTCGTGAGTACCTTTTTTCGGTGTGCTCAGGTGCGGCCCCTCAAAGTGCACACCACGCACACCGGGCACCCCTTCTTTCAGAGCAGCGCTGACTGCGTCCGCAGCCTCCTGCATGACATCCACCTGATCGGTGATCAGGGTTGGCATAAAGCCGGTGGTACCGAAGCGGGCATGCGCCTCCGACATTTTACCCAGCGCGTTCACGCTGGTGTCGTTGTTGAACAGGGCACCGCCGCCACCGTTCACCTGAACATCGATCAGACCCGGAGCGAGTAAACCGTCGAGGCGCACGGCATCGGGCGCCGGCGTACCGCCGACGGACGTCACTTTTCCGTCGGCAATCGTCAATGCCACATCGCGATGCAGCTGCTCACCATCGAATAACTGTTCTGCGATAAACGTCTGTGCCACTTGCCCGCTCCCGAATTTCGCCGCCACCCAATCAGATGGTCTGGGTGACTTTTTTCAGGCCTGCCGGCTCATCCGGATTGATGCCGCGGCTGACCGCCACATGAGCGACGTCGAGATAGAAACGCTGCAACAGCGCCAACGGTGCTACACGCGGATGCACACCTTTACTCGGCACGTGCAAGTTGATCAGGGTGCCGCCGCGACGGATGATGTCGGCGATCTGTTCGCTGTGCGCCTTGTAGGATTCATCCTCAATAGGCACATTCACCACGGTAAGCTTCTGCTCCACCAGGGTTACCGGACCGTGCAGGAATTCCGCGCTGGAGAAGGACTCCGCGTGGATGTTGCACACCTCTTTCAATTTCAGCGCCAGCTCGCGGGTGATGCCGTAGCCGGGACCACGCCCCAGAACCACCAGGTTCTTCACCGCGGCCAGGTCTTCCGGACGCAGCTGAACATCGGATTCGATGGCTTCACCCAGAGCCTTCGGCAGCATCTCAACACCGGCTTTCAGCTCCGCGTCCTGGGTCCAGTTGGCGACCAGCTGCAGTACCGCAGACAGAGTACACAGATAGCTTTTGGTGGCGGCAACCGCGAGCTCCGGGCCCGCCTTCAACGGCACAACCTGGTCGACGATATCTTTGATCGGTGCGGTCTCGTCGTTCACCAGCGCGATGGTATAGGCACCAGCATCTTTCGCCATTTGCGCCTGAGCCAGAATATCGGGGCTGCGGCCGGACTGGGAAATCACAATAACCAGCGCATCTTCCAGCTTCAGCTTTTTGCCGTACACACTGGATACAGAAGGCGCGGCGGCGAAAGTCGGCGTACCGGTTTCGATTTCAATCAGGTACTTGGCGAACACGCCAGCGTGGTCGGAAGAACCGCGTCCCACAATCATCACGAAGCGCGGCGGTTTGCTACGCAGGCGCTCGCCCAAATCCGCCATGATCGATGCGTTGTTCTGCAGTTGTTCGGTAATCCGGCTCGGGGCCTCGCGGGCCTCGGTTTCCATTACTGTCATCGCCATAGATGCACCCGCCTTGCTGGCTTCAGTGGAGTTCACTGCGCTCATAAATCCTGTCCGTAAATTCCGTGTGTTTTTGTCGTCTGACAACTTGTGAGTTCTAGCTAAAGCGCCCGCGTATCCAAAGAGCGGTGCGCGAATTGAGATAGCCCTTTATCCGAAAAGCGCCTTGGCATCCGCCTCTTCCGCCTTGGATTTGCCGTCGCCCAGTGCCGCGAGGGAGTGCTGGGCGAAGTAGACGCAACCCAGCTCTGGCGGATCCAGCGGATCGGATACCCGCTCCGCCACATGGGGCTTCAGCCAGGGCTTGAGGCGCGGCGCGAGACCGCCAATCATGGTCAGGCGCGGCGGCTTGCTCTCCATCAACTTGTCGGCAAGATCGCTGATATACGCAGCACCATCGCGCATGATCGAGACCGCAACCGGACAGTCAGCTTCCGCGCACTCCACTACCGGCACCGCCAGTTTGGCGTACTGACTGGAGGGCTTGCCGGCCATCATTTCAATCACGTCATAGGGGTCCGAAGTCCCCAGCGCATGCTGCAGCGCCTGCTTCAGCATGGAGTCCTGAGCCAGCCCCTCCATCGCCATCAACAGATACTTGACCGCTTCCATCCCCAGCCAGGCACCACTGCCCTTATCGCCGTGCGGGAAACCGTGACCACCGACAATCTCACTGCGGCCGTTGACCCACGAATAACCCACGGAGCCGGTGCCAGCGATAATGACCGCACCGTCTCCACCACGATGGGCGCCGAGACAGGCGGAATGCTGATCGGTAGTCAGGAACATTTGTTTGAAGGGGTGTGCCCAGGCACTCATCTCGTTATAGAGGCGAGGCATATTCACGCCGGCCAGGCCGACACCGGCCACCAGCTCGCCCAGGGTTTCCGCCGGCAGACCGGCGTCCGCCACCGCCAGCGCGGCAGAGCGAACAATGGAATCAATGGTCTGAGCATAACCATGAAGGGGGTTGGCAGGTCCGGAGACTCCGGTACCCAGCAGGCGGTTGTCGGCATCAAATACAGACGCACGGCACTTACTGCCACCGCCATCAACGCCAACGTAGAGAACGTCCCTACTATCTCTTAAAGCAACCATCGAATCCGGCCCCTGAGATTTCTATTGTTATTTGTCCCACCGAATGCCCCCACCGCAGTTCCTGCGCCCCAGGGAGATCCGGCGCGGCGCACCATGACGCCTGTGCCAATATGTGAGAAATACTACAAGACAAATGACAGCGTTGTCATGCCTTTTTTCAAAAAAACCAACAAGATTTTGTCAAGAATATGCCGTTTTACCGTCCCAAGTGGTGAAAAAAACGACAAATAGTCATTCTGGCCGGACACAAGCGCAGAGTGTGCGACTACACAAATCACCGTGCGATAGGACCTCCACTGTGGCAACGGAAGCGAGTTCAACCTTATTGCAATAACTTCGTCACAGTTTTCTGCGATAAAGCGCGCGCTCGATGGCCACTGCCGCAAGGTGCTTATTGGCCGGACAGCGAGGAAGTCAGATTTCACTAGCAGGGGGAACCATGGGTATCCACAGGGGCGCGATACAGATCATCTCAGGTGCCATTTTTACCGTTGCGGCACTGCTGCTGGGCAGCCTGGCACACGCCAATGAAGGCACTGCGAAAACCCTGTTCCGTCTGACCGGCTCGAATACCATTGGTGCGGATCTGGCACCGGCGCTGGTAAAGGATTATCTGGCGTCCATCGGTGCCAGCGATATTCACCAGCGCAGCGAAGGTGAGAAGCACTGGATCAGTGCCCGCCTTCAGAATGAGGACATTGTCGTCCCGATTATCGCATTGGGCTCCAGCACCGGCTTCAAGGCGCTGGACAATGGCAGCGCGGACATCGGCATGGCATCACGCAGAATCAAATCCAGCGAGGCAACCGCCCTCGTCCGCTTTGGCGATTTTACCGGCCCACAGGCAGAACACGTCATCGGTCTCGACGCCCTGGTAGTCGCGGTGCACAAGGACAACCCGGTTTCCCAACTGAGCGTGGCGCAGCTCGCCGACATCTATAGTGGCAGGATCCGCAATTGGGCTCAGCTTGGCGGCCCAGACCTTCCCATACGCCCCCTGCACCGGGACATGGAGTCCGGTACCCGCGCGACCTTTGATGAAGAGGTCTTTGGCGGCAGTCGCGCGGCGGCGCCCTTCACTTACGAGGTGTCCGGGAACCACGAAACCCGCGCCCTGGTGGAGCGAGATCCCACGGCCATCGGCTACCTGCCCTTTGCCGACGCCGACGGACTGCATAAGGTCGCCATCAAGTCCGGTGACCTGGCGGCCGTAGTTCCGGACCGCGGTATTATCGCCACCGAGGACTTTCCGCTCACCCGCCGCCTTTATTTATACCGCAACCCGGGCCGTTACCATCCGCAGGTGGACAGCTTCCTGCATTTCGTGGAATCCAGGGCCGGCCAGCAGATCGTCGCCGATACCGGTTTTATCAACCTTACCCCGGTGGCGGTAAAGGTGGCGCCCTATACCAACGCACCGGACAACTACCGCGAGCTGATGGAAAACGGCTCTCGCCTCAGTATCTCCTTCCGTTTTGCCGACGGCAGCACCGAGCTCGACAACCGCGCCCTGCGGGATCTTCACCGGCTGCAGGATTTCATGGCCGTGGAGGAAAACCGCCACCTCTCACTGACCCTGGTCGGCTTTTCCGACCGCAAAGCCAACGCCAACATCGCCGATCTGATCTCCCGTTTTCGCGCCCTTAAAGTTCAGGGGGCGCTGCTGCGGGACCACCAGATGGGCGACAGCCAGATTATGGCCGTTGGCGCCTTCGCGCCGCTGACCGCCGACAGTGAACAGGGGCCGGTGAAAAACAGTCGGGTAGAGGTCTGGATCAACTGACCTCTCACGAGCGGTGCCCCGGCCCACAAATTAGTAGCGCAGCAACTATATTTACCGCCATGAGTACCGCTTCCCTACCGGGCTGCAGACAGCCCACCGCGCCCGCAACGCGCCTCGCCATACTACTGCTGGTGGCTCACCTTCTGCTGCTCGGCGGTTGCTCCAGCATTCGCCTGGTCTACGGCCACCTGGACTGGTGGATGGACCACACCCTCAACAAGTACCTGGATCTTAAGGGCGCCCAGAAAGATCTGCTCTCCCAGCGGGTGGATGAATTTCATCGCTGGCACCGCCAGACCCAGCTGCCCCGCTACGCGGACTACCTGGACCAGCTCGCCGCTGAAGTGGACACCCCCAACGCCACCCCCGCGCGCCTGCTCGAGATCGAGCGCCAGGTGGACGAGTTCTGGCACAGTTCGATCGCCATGCTGAGCGACCTGCTATTGCCGGTACTGGTCCAACTGGACGAGGCACAAATCCAACAGCTGGCGGAAAACGCCCGCAAGGAACGGGAGAAGTCCCTGAAAAAGTGGCAGAAAGAACGCAACAAGCGCGAGAAGGAATTCCGCAAACAGGCGGAGCGCTGGCTCGGCGATCTCACACCGGAGCAGAGCGCCATGGTCGACCGCGAACTGGCCACCACCACCTTTGATCCGGAACGTCGCGATGCCCAGCGCCAGCGCTGGACCAACGCCTTTATTCAGACGCTGCAAGACAAACCCGCGGGCTACCAGAAGACTCTGCGAGACCTTTTGATCAACCCTCAGTCACTGTGGTCAGACGACTACCGCCGGATGCAGGACGAACTGCGCGCCCAGGCCCGAAATCTCGGCAGCGAAATCCTGAAGAGCTCCACGCCGGAACAGCGTCAGCACCTCAAGACCACCCTGCGGGATTACGCCGCCGACTGCCGAATTCTCGCGGCACAAAAACCCTAGAAGCCTACCCGCGTATCCACGCGCCCAGTCGGTTTCACATGCAACAATTATTCGCTGAAAACCCCTGTTTTTAACGGCTTTTCCGGCAAAAACAGTACAGAAAACATGACGCACTCCGCCCACTACTGATAAGCTCCCCCACCGCAACAACAACCGCCACTTACCCGTCAACAGGAGAGGAATTTCCGTGCGTATCGAGACCGCCCAACGCGAGCAGCTACAACAGTGGGAAAATGAGCTGGAGCAACAGTACCAGCGCATTTGCCAGCACAACCTGAGCCTGGACCTGACCCGCGGTAAACCGGCGGCGGATCAACTGGCACTGTCCGATAGCCTGGATGGCATCCTGAACGGCGACTACCGCGCGCCCGACGGCACCGACACCCGCAACTACGGCGGTCTCGAAGGCATCGCTGCCGCGCGCGAACTGGGCGCGGACATTCTCCAGGTGCCCTTCGAAGAGGTCCTCGCTGGCGGCAGCAGCTCCCTCACCCTGATGTACCACGCGGTGCTCACCGGCTACCTGTTCGGCTTTGCCGGCAACCAGCCATGGAAAAACCTGCAGGCGCCGAAGTTCCTGTGCCCGGTACCCGGTTATGACCGCCACTTCGCCATCTGCGAACAGCTGGGCATCGCGCTCGAAACCGTACCCATGACGGCCACTGGCCCGGACATGGATATCGTTGAAAAGAAAATTCGCGAAGACCAGGAGATTATCGGTCTTTGGTGCGTTCCCAAGTTCTCCAACCCCACCGGCGTTACCTACGACGCGGATACCGTTGACCGTCTGGCGCAGCTGGCCAAGATCGCCAACCCCGGCTTCCGCATTTTCTGGGACAACGCCTACGCCATTCACGATCTGGACCACCAGGTGAAGCTGCCGAATATCCGCGAAGCGGCACTCGGCAACGACACGGCCGATTCGGTTCTGCAATTCGCATCGACCTCCAAGGTCACCCACGCCGGCTCCGGTGTTGCCTTCGTGAGCGCGAGCCCGGCCAACCTGGAGTCCCTGAAAAAACAGATGTCCGCCATGACCATCGGCCCGGACAAGGTGAACCAGCTGCGCCATGCGCGCCTGTTCCCGGAGCTGACCCAACTGAAAGAACACATGCAGAAGCATGCGGAAATTCTGCGCCCGAAGTTCGCCTGTGTGCTTGAGCATCTCGACAAGAACTTTGCCGATACCGACCTGGGGCAGTGGGAAAAGCCACAGGGCGGCTACTTTGTCTCCTTCAACACCCGCCCGGGCTGCGCCCAGGAAGTGATCCGCCTGTCGGCGGAAGCCGGAGTAAAGCTCACCCCCGCCGGCGCCACCTTCCCCTACGGCAAGGACCCGGAAAACAGCAACATCCGTATTGCGCCAAGCTTCCCGCCGCTGGAAGAACTGGATACGGCGATGTCCGTATTCGTGCTGTGCGTAAAACTCGCCACCGTGCGCAAGGCGTTGGAAGCGGCCTGATTTTTTCACCGCTTCAGATACAAAAAAAAACCGGCTAGACGCCGGTTTTTTTTGTAGCCCGATCAACGCGCTTTATAAGAGCCTGCTGGGTCGTTCGGGGTTTTCGCCTCTCCGCACGCTCACAAAAGAATAAATCAGACTTCGTTGCGCCGCGTCTGCCAGGTAATCGGTCGCGCGTACTGGGCCACTTTGTCCTCCACCCCCAGCAGCATCGCAAACAACGCCATGCGCACAAGCAGGCCGTTGTCGGTCTGGCGGAAAATGGCGAGACTCGGATGCTCATTCAGATCGGAATCCAGCTCATTGGCCTCGGCGCGGGAGTCCCGTGGCAGCGGGTGCATGATCACGGTGTTGGGCTCGGCGTGGCGGGTGAAAATATCCCGGTTCAGACGGAAACGCCCGCGGTAGCGATCGGCCTCCGCCTGAGACGCAAAGCGCTCCTCCTGGATACGGGTGGAATACACAATATCCACATGCTTGATCGACGGCTCCAGCTGATCGGTGATCGTCACCTGGTGCCCCGCCTCACGCAGCTTCTCCACCACCGCCGCCGGCATGGCCAGCTCCCCCGGTGACACCAGCACCAGCTGCACCTTCTCAAACAGACACAGCAGTTTGCACAGGGAGTGCACCGTACGACCGTGTTTCAGGTCACCGATCATGGCGATACGGAAATTGTCGAGTGAGCCCCCCTTGCCTTCCAGCTCCTTGCGGATGGTGTACAGATCAAGCAGTGCCTGGGTGGGGTGCTCGTTGGCACCGTCACCGCCATTCACCACCGGCACCCGGCTCGCCGCGGCAAACTCCGCCACAGAACCGGCCTGCGGGTGACGCATGCAAATTATGTCGGAGTATCCGGAAAGTACCCGCGCAGTGTCGTACAGGGACTCCCCTTTTGCCAGTGAGCTCGCGGAAACCCCCACCGTCTCGCGCACGGTGCCGCCGAGCAGGTTGAAGGCGCAGCCGAAGCTCACCCGGGTGCGGGTACTGGGTTCGAAAAACATATTGCCGAGAATCGCGCCCTCGAGAACCCGGGTGACTTTCTCCCGGCGGGCGTAAGGAACCATGGTGTCTGCCACCGCAAAGATGCGGTCGATGTCACCGCGCTCAAACTGGCTGACCGAAAGGATATTGGCGCCGATAAAGTCCATTGTTGCTCCACTGTCTGTGCCAAAAGGCTGCGCCGGGATCGCCGGCGGCTTTATCGGGCGCGTATTCTACGCGCGCGGTGGGTTACCGAACAGAGAATTAGTTTCGCCGAAGGTATCCTGCAGGCGCTATGTGAGAGGCGCTATCCGAGCAGGGTATCCCCCCAGGCCTCCAGCTGGTCCAGTAGATCGTTGCGCTCGGGAAACGACTCCCGCAGCGCCGCGATTTCCTCGAAATAGGGCTCCATGGTGATGCTCGCCCCAAACGCGGGATCCGTCAGGCGCTGATAGCGCCACTCTTCCCAGCGCTCCAGCTCCTCCTCACTCAGGGTGTCAGGGAAGTTGCGCGCTCGCAGGCGAAAGAGTAGCTCCGGCAGACGCGAATCGGAAAACGGAAACGATTCCGCCAGCGCTTCTGGACCACGGGTCGCCAGTGCGGCGTGAATCTGACGACACAGATCGCGGTCGGCGTCATTCATAAAACCGTCGTAGAGCCGCGCCTCCACGTCTTTCGCGGGGAACTCGCTGTCGAGAAAGACCCTGTGGAGTTTGTCCGTCAAATCCAGCCCCTGCAGCACCCGCCAGTTGGCTTCACAGGTGGCCTTGTCGATGCCGAGTTCCGCCGCGCGCTGGTCCGAGAGCATGTTCGCCGGCGCAAGCACCGGGCAGCGGTTCATGTGGATCAATTTCAGCCCCGCCGGCAGCTCGCCTTCACCCAGCTTGTCGCGGGCGGTGTAGAGACGCTCGCGCAGGGCATCGGCGTCGAGATCCAGAATCGGTTGCGGATCCATGGCGAGGTTCGCGCAGATCACCGCATTGCGATTGACTGGGTGCATGGCGAGCGGCAACACGTAAGTAAGGTGTCCCTGGGCGGCCGGCACCTTGCCGGAAACGTGCAGTAGCGGCTTGCGCTCGCGAGGGTTCAACAACTTCGCCACCTCCTGCTTGCGGCGCAGGTTGTAGACGTAATCGTAAAGTTTTGGCTGTTTCTGCCGAACCAGCCGCGCCATATCGATGGTGGCACGCACATCGGAGAGCGCATCGTGCGCGCCCTCGTGGCTGATACCGTTGGCCGCGGTGAGTTCTTCCAGACGGAACGACGGTACCCGCACGCCATCCGCCACTTCCCGCTGCGGCCACACGATACCCTCCGGGCGCAGTGCATAGGTGAGGCGCACCATGTCGATGATGTCCCAGCGGCTGTTGCCAGAGCGCCACTCGCGCTCATACGGGTCGAGCAGGTTGCGATACAGGGTGTGGCGGGTGACCTCATCGTCAAAGCGCAGGCTGTTGTAGCCAACGCCACAGGTGCCGGGCGCACCCAGTTCGCGAAGAATACACTGGATAAACTCGAGCTCCGGCACCCCTTCCATCAGCGCCTTTTGCGGCGCCAGTCCCGTCACCAGCGCCGCCATCGGCTGCGGCAGGCAGTCGCTCGCCGGTCTGGCGTATATCATCAGCGGTTCGCCAACGATATTGAGGTCCTCGTCCGTGCGGATTCCGGCGAACTGGGACGGCTTGTCCGCACCGGGGTTCGTACCCCAGGTTTCATAGTCATGCCAGTAAAGAGTGGTTCCCATAGCGCCGCGTCCGTCCGATTCGAGAAAGCGGTCATGTTACCGCAAATGGCGCGAATGCTGTCTGGACACTCACACCGAGCATGCACCAAGCTAGCGCAACCGGAAATCATTCACATAACAAGGAGCTTCCATGTCCGTAAATCCCATCCCCGAAGGCATGAACACCGTTACCCCCTATCTGTGCGTGAAAGGTGCCGCCGCCGCGATCGACTTCTACTGCAACGCCTTCGGCGCCACCGAGCTCTTCCGTATGGCCGGGCCGGACGGCCTGATCATGCACGCGGAGCTCCAGTTGGGTGATACCCGCCTGTCCATCGGCGACGATAATCAGGAAGGTAGCCCCCTGCATGCGCCCCAGGGCATCTGCTCGGTGGGGCTGCTCTTCTACACCGAAAAGGTGGACGAGATATTCGCCAAAGCCATAAAACTGGGCGCCACCTCCATCAATGATCCCGCCGACCAGTTCTACGGTGACCGTACAGGCACCCTCAGGGACCCGTTCGGCATGGTGTGGTTTGTGGCCACGCATATCGAGGATGTGTCGGAAGACGAGCTGGCGAAGCGCGCCGCAGAACTGGGGTGATTTAAACCACTGACATTCGAAGAGAAGGTGTTGATGCCGGGTACACACTGGTGAGACCTTCCGCGAGAGGGGCCGAAGGCGCCGCGAAGATATGGAGCGGCCGGGCCACCTCACGGAAGAGCCCCCATGGATGAGGTGAGGGGGAGCGCCTAACTCGTGTCTCACCAGTGTGTACCCGGCAGCAGTACCGCCACGGTCTACATTCACGCGCTAACACGGAGCTGAGACTATCCCGCGGTTGCAAACCCCCCAACGCCCATTAAAATCCCGCCTTCTTCTATATTGTCCAGAACGTCCACGGGATCACGCCCAGTTATGAATATTCGCCAGCAGCTCAATGATATCTTCCAGACCGCCATGACCGCCGCGGGCATTCCCGCCGACTGCAGCCCTGCGGTGGCCCCGGCCAAGAAGGCGGGCTTCGGTGACTACCAGGCCAACGGCGCCATGGCTGCGGCCAAGAAAGTGGGCAGCAATCCGCGCGAGCTGGCAGCGAAAATTATCGACAATCTGGGCGAGCAGCCCATGATCGAAAACGTCGAAATCGCCGGTCCCGGCTTTATCAACATCCACCTGAGCAACGCCTGGCTGGCGAAAACCCTTGCCGCCGCCCGCGCCGACGCGCGCCTCAATATTGCCAAAGCGGCAAAACCACAGACCGCGGTACTGGACTACTCCCACCCCAACCTCGCCAAAGAAATGCACGTGGGCCACCTGCGCACCACCATCATCGGCGACGCCCTCGCCCGTCTGCTGGAATTCCAGGGCCACAAGGTCATCCGCCAGAACCACATGGGCGACTGGGGCACTCAGTTCGGTATGTTGCTGGCGCACCTGGCCGACAAGATGGAGAACCAGGATGCCGAGGTGGCACTGAAGGATCTGGAGGTCTTCTACCGCGAGGCCAAAGTCCGCTTCGATGAAGAGGAAGGCTTCGCCGACCGCGCCCGCGAGTATGTGGTGAAACTGCAGGGTGGGGACGCCGACTGCCTGAAGTTGTGGCAGCGCTTTATCGACATCTCCATCAGTCACGCAGAAGAAATCTACCAGAAGCTGGGTGTCACCCTGAAGCGTGCGGACGTGTACGCCGAAAGCCAGTACAACGACGACCTGCCGGTGCTGGTGAAGGACCTGGTGGATCGCGGCATCGCCGTGGAAGATCAGGGTGCCATCGTCGCCTTCCTGCCGGAAATGGCAGACAAAGAAGGCAACCCCAGCGTTGTCATCATCCAGAAAAAAGGCGGTGGCTACCTCTACGCCACCACCGACCTCGCCGCCATCCGCTATCGCGCCAATGTGCTGAAAGCGGACCGCATCCTGTACGTGGTCGACGCGCGCCAGACTCTTCACCTGCAGCAGGCGTTTACTGTGGCACGCAAGGCCGGCTACATCGCCGACAGCCAGACCCTTGAGCACTGCCCCTTCGGCACCATGATGGGCGACGACGGCAAGCCGTTCAAAACCCGTACCGGTGGCACCGTGAAACTGGCCGAGCTACTGGATGAAGCCGTGGAGCGCGCGACGGCATTGGTGGCGGCGAAGAACCCGGATCTGAGTACAGAAGAGCAGGCCGAGATCGGCCGCGTGGTGGGGATTGGTGCAGTGAAGTACGCCGACCTCAGCAAAACCCGCACCAACGATTACATCTTCAACTGGGATTCCATGCTGGCGTTTGAGGGCAACACCGCGCCCTACCTGCAATACGCGTACACCCGCGTGCGCAGCATCTTCCGCCGCGCCGGTGTGGAGCCGTCAGCACTAACCGGTGACATCAGACTCGGCACCGACGCCGAGCGCGCCCTCGCCATCAAACTGAACCAGTTCGGCGAGGTACTCGACCAGGTGGCAAAAGACACCTTCCCTCATGTGCTGTGTACATACCTGTACGAACTGGCCAGCGCCTACATGGGATTCTACGAGGCCTGCCCGGTACTGAAGGAAGGCGTGAGCGACGAGGAAAAGCTGAGCCGCCTGCAGCTGTGCGACCTGGTAGCACGCACACTGGCTACCGGTCTCGACTTGCTGGGGATCGAAGTGCTCGAGCAGATGTAAAAGATCGCAAGACAAAACGGCAGGAACATCGTTTTGCGCAGCCGAAGGCTGCCCGAGGGGTAAGGGCCAGGGATGGCCGGAATGAAATCAGGCGCTTTCCCGGGAAAGCGCCTGTTGCAGAAATTGCTGGGCGTTCGCGAGGTCCGCGTCATGAATCAGCCACAGCTCGGAATGCCAGTCGATATTGCCAAAACTCTGCGGCTGCCCCTGTGGCGTTTCAATGCGGATTTTCTGGGTGAGCACAGAATACCCGGCCGATTCCATCAGGTTGCGCAGGTAGCTGCCGAGCAGCTGATCGTTGGTGGTGAAAATTTTGCTCGCCATGGCTGTGCGACTGGTTAACCTTTCAAAATCTCTCAGCGCCGGGCTTGTGGCCCGCCCTTCGAGTCCTTTTTCGATTCAGCTCCCTTTCCAACTTCACGGCAACTTGGGATAGAGCGCTGCCGGAAAACTGGAGGGGAGTAAATTAAAGATAGACCAGCACACCAGTAAGCAGCGGAAACCCGGGAGGAAAACAGCGCTGCAGGGCCATGCGGAAATCTACCCATGCGATTTGGTGGCCGCCAGCTCCAGCGGCGGAGTCTGCCCAGTGGCGTCAGGTACTGATGCCCCGGGTAAGTTCGAAACGTACAGCTGGTAGTTGTTTTTGCCGTGGCGCTTGGCATGGTACATAGCGATATCCGCCTTTTGCAGAATGGACGCCAGTGTCTCCTGCCGGTCTTCCACCGCCACCACCCCCACACTCATAGTGACAGTGATCAGGTTGTCGGTAATTTTTACCGGCTGTGCGACGGTATTGAGCAGCTTTTCCGCCAATATCCGATAGGCATCCGGCTCCCGGATCGCACGCACAAACACACAGAATTCATCACCACCGAGACGAGCGACGATGTCACCGCAGCGCATCGCGCTCAGTAGTCTGCGCGCAATCACGCGCAGGAGTTCATCGCCCCCCTGGTGCCCAAGGGTGTCATTCACCTGCTTGAAATCATCCAGATCGATAAAGAACAGGTAGCCCCTTTCATGGACAGACTCCGGCTGGTGCCGTGCCAGCTCCAAATGAAATTCCAGCTGCTCCATCAGGCTGAAGCGGTTGCTGAGCCCAGTAAGGCTGTCGTGCATGGCGATCTGCTCGAGTTGCGCCGTTTTGCGGCACACCATGTCGTTCATGTCTTCGAGCTGGTCACAAACGGTTAGGCCGGTGTTATCGAGCACATCCAGCTCGTCGTATCGCTCCATCGACTTGTGCACCGGTCGGATCAATCGGCGTGCGTCATCGAATCGCCCATTGGTAAGCAGTGGCAGCGCTTCGGCCAACCGGCGCAAACGCACGATGGGCCGCCACAAGGTACCGGCCACAGCCGCACAGAAAATCAGCGCCCCGAGCACAGAAAACAACAGTAGTAACTGTATCGACTCGTCGATGTGCTCCACCTGTGCAGACACATCCTCGATAAACACAAACTGCGCACCCGCGGGGTCTACATCCACGCTCATGGTGCGGACATCGAATTGCCGCTGCTCCAGAGTATGTGCCCTCGCCCGCTGTAACCCACTCAGCGTATCCACCTCCTCCGCCACCCGATGGAGCAGAGGCAACATTCGTTCGCGGGAAGTAAGGGAGAGTACCTCCCGCTGCCAGCTTTCCAGATACCGGCCATCCGCATTCCGCGGAGCTCCACTGCGCAGCGGGGACAGGACACCGATATCGGTTCCGGTCATTTCACGAAAGCGCCGCAACTGCTCGTCGAGCGGGCGGTCCACCTGCAGAATGTAATCGCCTTCGCGGGCGCGCATCGGTACCGCGAGGCTCTGCACGCAGACCGGTTCGCAGTGCACCACTTCCAGAGGCTTCCCCTGCAACAGCACCTGTCGCACCTCATCTGCGCTCAGCCGGTTGTGCGGCGCCCCCCAGCTAAACACCGGATCACTAGCGGCACTGTAGATTTTCAGCCCGTGGAGACCCCAGCTCTGCTCCAGTGCCAGCCACTGGTGATCGAGATTTTTATGCAACCCTTCCAGCGAGGAAATCTGCCCGCGATCACTGAGCGCCACCATCTCCGCCAGGCGCGTGAGCTCCTGACGAGATGCCTGTAACAGTCCGGTAATCTGAAACTGGAAATTGAGATAGCGATGCTCGCGATTTTTTGCCAGCAGGGATTGCAGGCTGCCGTTACCCAAAAGGATAAAAAACAGGCACATGGCGACCACAAGCAGCAGCGAGAGCAGGCTGGCCTTGAAGCGCAGGGTGTTGATGTTGGCCGATGGCACCACGGTTTAGCCCCCAATCCTTGGGAATAATGCGGTAGTCGCGGTGGCGTTTTGGCACTGGCGAGGGCACTGGAACACAGCCCGGCCAGCACTTTTTATTCACACAGTATGGCTCCAACCCCACAGTTTTGCCGGCGGCTCCCGGCACCGCCAGAAGAAAATAACGCCAAATACTCAGAAGCAGGATTTATGTCACAAAAATGCCCACAATCCAGCACAGGTTTGAGCGGATTGGCCACGAATTGCCGACAATCACCGCGATTGCTAAGATGCGCGCCTTCCGGCCCCGGTAATCCGGGACAAGATTCCGGCAAGTGACACCGATTGGGCACGCAGAACCCGCCATCCCGGTATGACCCAGTACCGTTTTTGATGACGTGCGGTCACGGACCTGCCGGCCCGGATAACAAAACAGGCCTATGCCATCGGCCTGTTTTGCTATTTTTTACCGGTGTCCTCCTTACCCGAGTCCTCCGGAACTTCCCCGGCCACCGCGCGCCGGCAGCACACAGTGTTTACAGGAATCCACCCACCATGACCCAGCCTTCCCTCAAGCAGTTGGAACAGCACGATGCTTTTATCCGCCGTCACATCGGTCCGGATGCCGCGCAGACCCAGGCCATGCTCGACACCCTCGGTGTCGCCAGCCTGGAAGAACTGATTGAAAAGACCGTTCCCGCCGCTATCCGCAAGTCCGACGACCTGGACCTGGCGGACGCCGTAGACGAGCAGGAAGCGCTGGCGGAGCTGAAAGATCTCGCGCGCCGCAACAAGATCTTCCGCACCTTTATCGGTATGGGTTACCACGACACCATCACCCCCAACGTGATCCTGCGCAACGTGCTGGAAAACCCGGGCTGGTACACCGCCTATACCCCCTATCAGCCGGAAATTGCCCAGGGTCGTCTGGAAGGCCTGCTGAACTTCCAGCAGATGATCATGGACCTCACCGGGATGGAACTGGCCAACGCCTCCATGCTGGACGAAGGCACCGCCGCCGCGGAAGCGATGGCGATGAGCAAGCGCCAGATGAAGCGCAACAAATCCAACACCTTCTTCGTGGACCAGGACTGCCACCCGCAGACCATCGCGGTCGTGAAGACCCGCGCCGAGCATTTTGGTTTTGACGTGGTTGTAGGCAACCCCGACACCGATCTGACCGACGACATCTTTGGTGCACTGTTCCAGTACCCGGGCTCCACTGGCAAGGTGCGCGACCTTACCGACCTGATCGCCAAGGTCCACGCCGCCGATGCACTGGTAACCGTGGCCGCGGACCTGATGAGCCTCGTCGCCCTGAAGGCCCCGGGCGAGATGGGCGCTGACGTCGTCGTCGGCTGCAACCAGCGCTTCGGTATCCCCATGGGTTACGGCGGCCCGCACGCCGGTTTCTTCGCTTTCCGCGAAGCCTACAAGCGCTCTGCCCCCGGCCGTATCATCGGCGTCTCTGTAGACAGCAAGGGCAAACGCGCCCTGCGTATGGCCATGCAGACCCGCGAGCAGCACATCCGTCGCGAAAAAGCCAACTCCAACATCTGTACCTCCCAGGTACTGCTGGCGGTAATGAGTGCGTTCTATGCGATTTACCACGGCCCGCAAGGTCTGAAGACCATCGCCGCGCGCATCCAGCGCCTGACGGACATCCTGGCCGCCGGCCTGCAGCAATCCGGTTTCGAACTCGCCCATGACAGCTGGTTCGACACTCTGACCGTGAACGTGGGCGACAAGCAGTCCGCGATTTATGACCGCGCCATCGCCGCCGAGATCAACCTGCGCAAAGTGGGCGACGACGCCCTGGGTGTGAGCCTGAACGAAACCACCAAGCTCAAGGACGTGTCCGAACTGCTCGCCGTGTTCACTGGCGGTGACCACAACCTGGATCTCGGCAAACTCGACAGCGAACTGGCCGCCAAGGGCGTCGCCGGTGTGCCTTCTTCCCTGCAGCGCAGCAGCGAGTTCCTGACTCACCCGGTATTCAACACGCATCACTCCGAAACCGAGATGCTGCGCTACCTGAAGACCCTGGAGTCCAAGGACATCGCACTGAACCACAGCATGATTCCGCTCGGCTCCTGCACCATGAAGCTGAACGCCACCGCGGAAATGATTCCGGTGACCTGGCCGGAGTTCGGCAAGCTCCACCCGTTCGTGCCCGCCGATCAGGCCGAGGGCTACCGCGAGATGTTCAGCCAGCTGGAGCAGATGCTTGCCGCCTGTACCGGTTACGACGCCGTGAGCCTGCAGCCGAACGCCGGTTCCCAGGGTGAATACGCCGGTCTCGTCGCCATCAAGAAATACCTGGAAGCAAAAGGAGAAGGTCAGCGCGATATCTGCCTGATCCCCGCTTCCGCCCACGGCACCAACCCGGCCTCCGCGATGATGGTCAGCATGAAGGTGGTTGTGGTTGCCTGCGACAGCAAGGGCAACGTTGACATCACCGATCTCAAAGCGAAAGTGGAAGAACACCGCGATCGCATCGCCGCGCTGATGGTCACCTACCCGTCCACTCACGGCGTATTCGAGGAAGGCATCCGCGAAATCTGCGAGCTGATCCACGATGCCGGCGGTCAGGTGTACATCGACGGCGCCAACATGAACGCCCTGATCGGCGTTGCCGCGCCGGGCAAGTTCGGTGGCGACGTATCGCACCTGAACCTGCACAAGACCTTTTGCATTCCCCACGGCGGTGGCGGCCCCGGCATGGGCCCAATTGCGGTTGGCGAACACCTGAAGCCCTACCTGGCCGGTCACCCGGTGACCGAGGTGCCGGGTAACAACCCTGCGAACGGCACCATCTCCGCGGCGCCCTGGGGCTCCGCGAGCATTCTGCCGATCAGCTGGATGTACGTGCGCATGATGGGTAAAACCGGTATGAAGCTGGCCACCCAGACCGCGATACTGAACGCCAACTACGTGGCCAAGAAACTGAGCGAACACTACCCGCTGCTGTACAAGGGTACCAACGGCTTTGTTGCGCACGAGTGTCTGATCGACCTGCGCCCATTGAAGGAAGTGAGCGGCATCGCCGAGGAAGATATCGCCAAGCGCCTGATGGACTTTGGTTTCCATGCGCCCACCATGTCATTCCCGGTGGCCGGCACCCTGATGATCGAACCCACTGAGTCTGAGGCCCAGGAAGAGCTGGACCGTTTCGTGCAGGCCATGGCCATCATCCGCCAGGAAGCGGAAGATGTGGCGAGCGGCAAATACACCGCGGAAGACAACCCGCTGCACAATGCCCCCCACACTCAGGACGATGTGATGGCGGACGAGTGGACCCACCCCTACTCCCGCGAAGTCGCCGGCCGTCCAGCCGCCTGGCTGAAGCACCACAAGGTGTGGCCCGCCTCCAATCGCATCGACAACGTCTACGGTGACCGCAACCTGATCTGCTCCTGCCCTCCGGTTGAGAGCTATATGGACTGAGTCCAGCCAGAAACAAAAAAGCCGGGAATCTTCCCGGCTTTTTTGTTTGAATTCATCTTTTGTTTGAATTCATCTGCTCAGATTGCCAGCTCTTCCCGCTGACGGCGGCGGTGGCTACTGATTGCCAGGGTCAGCAACAGCAAGCTCGCCATCACCATGAAGATACTTATCCCCAGATACTCACCACCCAGAACACCGAGGAAGCCCGCCTCCTTCACCACAACGTTGGTATGCGAGTATTTTGCAGCCGCCATACCCGTGTAGTGCATGCCGCAAACTGCTACGCCCATGATCACCGAACTGCCGAACATCTGCCATTTGCCCCGCATGTGGAATGCAATCCACAGTGCTGCACAGGAGGCAATAACCCCGATGATGATGGAAACAATCAGGATATTCAGGTCATAACTTACGTCCATCGGCATGATCATCGCCGCCATTCCCATATAGTGCATCCCGGCAACGCCACACCCCATGAATACACCAGCGGAGACGAGTTTCTCCAGCGTGAACAAACCTATACCGGCGATAGCGAGACCGATAGAACAGGCCAACATCGCAATCAGAGCGGAAAGAGCAGTAAGAAACGTATCATAAGTGACGGACATACCCATGTCGTAAGCGAGCATGGCAATAAAGTGCATTGACCAGATAGCACCGCCGCCCATGGCTATCCCCGCTCTGATAATAGCGCCTCTTTTTTCTTCCATATCCCGCGCCGACGGAATGGCAACCGCCATCTGAAGCGCCGTGAACGACCCCAACACCGACACGACAAAAGACAACACGACAAGCAATGGGTTGTATTCCGCAACCATAAGATTTCCCCTTTATTTATTTTCAGATAACTGCTGCTATGTCCGTATAAAACGCTTGTAACATCAATCCACTATTTCAAAAACGCACTCGTGCTCCCCTTCACTGCGACATTTCACCTCACGCACAACGACCCGGCTGCTTGCGCCGGCCTCATGCAGAAGCCCCTGGAGAAAGCCGCAAAAAAACTCACCATTTCGGCAGCGGGTTCCCGGCATGCAAAATGGATTGTTCTTGACGTGAATTGCGTAATCCCTGGTTTCTGCCGGCAGCAGGGTTTTCACCGCAGGCAAGGCGATCTGACGCACAGCACTCAGGAGATCCAATTGCCCGCCCAGCGCGTAATCCCGCTTGTATACCCAGGCACCAACCCGCGTACCGACGTACTTGAGGCTTGCACCCCAACGGTCGGAAGGGATCTGCTGCTGGAGATCCAGCAACTGCGGAAAAATTTTGGGGTAACTTCTGGCCAGAGAAGGCAGTATTGCTTCAACAATTTCAGTGGCTGGCGTGGTAGCAGATGCCCGCTTCTGGGGCGGCGGAGCGGTTGGCGCCTTACGCGCGGCAGGGGCCGCTTGTGGTCGCTGTGGCGCAGCGACAGGCGCCGCAGTGGACGGTGCGTGGTTGGCTTCAAAATGGGTAACCAGTGGATGAGAACTGAGTCGGTCTTCCAACTCCAGCAAACGCCCCTGCTCCCCCTTGAGCCGCAACCACAACTCAACGCCATTCGGGGTGTTAGCCATTCGCTGCCGAAGCAAGGTAAAACCACACGCGATGACAACATTTCCCATCGCGATCAACAGTCCATCCTTCTGGTAGGAATACACCGTAACTTCAACTTCCATGCACGATCCTTAATTCTTCTTGTCAGGTTATGCGATCTAGCCGTCTCCAGAACGAAACTTGCTGCACTGAATCTGGTTAGTGGGCCGAAATTATCTCCACTACTCTTCGAGTAGCAGTCCTTCCCCAAGACGTTCTGATTTAGGAAAAACTTCTTAGTCTTTTAGCCCTGAGAAGTAGTTTCGTCAAATCAGTTTGTTTTAACGCCAGCCATTCTGACTCCGGAGTCAGAAAGAAAATATAAACTGCCTCCAATTAGTGACTTTCTAGCGTTTTAAATTTGTCACTTCCGTTCAAACAAAAAGCGAAACGCGCAAATAACAGCCACATTATGTGAGACGTAAAGAACGTATACTTTGCAAAAAAAAACCAACAATCAACTTAAATCAAAATAAACAAATCAAATAATGCAAAATATTAGATGAAACATCCTAACCGGATTAGGTGGAAAGACATGACAATTAGCGTGATAGCCAAAGCCTATAGCTAATATCAGAGCGGCATTTTCACATGCGAACAGTTAAACAGTTCACAGGATAGGAAAATTCATTTTTTGGGGGAGCGAGGCGACCGACCGACGCCAACAGAACAGCTGGTCATTATTAAGCCGTATTACGCTGCGAATGATTCACGTAAACAAAAAAATGCGCCACACAAGGCAGCGCCAGCCGTTATTCAAAGGTAATGATTATCGCTCCGCCGCGTCCCGGCACTCGCCGCGAATCTCACCACCGAGCGGAGACACCACGCGATCAATAACAAAGTACCCATCGCGGCAGAAACGGGTTTCCTTCAGTTTCAGATCCAGCGCATAGTTGATATCCATCCGCTGGCCGCGCACTGGGCGGCGCATATCCTCGCTGCGCATCACACCACTGCGCGTATTCGGGCTCTCGGTAAATGGACCGCGGATTTCCGGTACCGCCATTTCCAGGGCGTAGGTAAAGCGCTTGGCGCCGTTGGCAGAAACCTCGGTGTGGAAAGACTCTTTCAGCCCGGGATTGGGGGCAGAGGGCTCACTGGCGCAAGCGGACAAAAGCAGAAGTACCGGCGCGGGCAAAACGCAGATGGGCAATGGTCTCAACATTCTTTCCTCGTCTGACTCTTATTTGAACACAACGGTGCGATTGCCGTGGATAAACACCCGCTCTTCCAACACCAATTGCAACGCGCGACTCAGTACCTGCTTTTCCACATCGCGCCCGGCCGCGGCCATATCTTCCGCCGAATAGCCGTGATCCACGTGGATTACATCCTGTTCGATGATCGGCCCTTCATCCAGATCGTCGGTAACAAAGTGCGCGGTGGCACCGATGATTTTCACTCCGCGTTCAAAGGCCTGCTGGTATGGCTTGGCACCGATAAACGCGGGCAAAAACGAGTGATGGATGTTGATGATACGTCTGTGATAATGAGCCACGAATTCGGACGTGAGTACACGCATATATTTGGCGAGGATCAGATAGTCCGGCTGATAACTGTCCACCAGCTGCATCACCTGCTCTTCATGCCGGGCGCGCTCAAGGCCTTCTGCCGGCAGCCAGTGAAAGGGGATATCGAATTTCTCTACCAGCGACTGCAGATTATTATGGTTGCCTATGACCGCGGCGATCTCCACATCCAGCGCACCGGAATAGCACTTCATCAGAATATCGCCCAGGCAATGGGCTTCCTTGGTCACCATCAGCACCAGGCGCTTGCGCCCACTCGCCACCAATTTGCGCTCGGCACCTTCCGGCAGAGTCATATCCAGGTCTTCCAGGAAGGTGTCATCGTTAAAGATGCCTTCCAATGCCGTACGCATGAAGAAGCGGCCTTGGGCGCGGTCCACAAACTCGTCGTTCTTGGTGATATTGAGCTGGTGCTTGTAACAGATGTTCGTGATCCTGGCGATCAGCCCCTTGGCATCCGGGCAGTCCGTTAGCAGTATCTTCTTTTCCATGGGTAAAAATCAGACGTATTGTTCAGAAGGCTGACTATACACTATGTGCGTAATTCTACCCCTCATACAGACCGTTAATTGACCAATTTCAGGGGCTTTATGGACAAGCAACTCTTCAGTGAACACCTGGCCATCCTGCGTAAACGTTACGACGAAATCCTCGACCAGTGCGGCTACGAGACTGTCAACGTGTTCAGCGGTGCACCCTCGGTGCAGTTTCTGGACGACAACTATTACCCCTTTCGGGTAAACCCGCAGTTCAAAGCCCTGGTGCCGGTGACCGACAACCCCAACTGCTGGGTGATCTACCGCCGCGGGCAAAAGCCCAAGTTGCTGTTCTACCGCCCAGTGGATTTCTGGCACTACGTACCGCCCGCCCCCCAGACCTTCTGGAGCGACGAATACGATATCGAACTGCTGGCCAAACCGGATGAAGCCAAGGCATTCCTGTCCGGTGAAAACGCCGCATTTATCGGTGAAACTGCGAAACTCGAAGGCTGGGACATCGGAGAACGGAACCCCCAGCACCTGATCGACCGCCTGCACTGGGCGCGCGCTTACAAAACCCCCTACGAAATGGAATGCCTGCGGGAAGCCAACCGGATCGCGGTGCGCGCACACAAAGCCGCGGAAGATGCATTCCGGGCGGGAGCCAGCGAGTTTGATATCAACATCGCCTACCTGAAAGCCGCGGGCCAGGGCGAAAACCGCATGCCCTACGGCAACATCATCGGTCTCAACGAGCACGGGGCAATTCTGCACTACACCCACCTCGGCACCGAACCGCTACCGGAAAACGACCGTCGCAGCTTCCTGATTGATGCCGGTGCCGACTGCAACGGCTATGCCGCAGATATCACCCGCAGCTACGCCTATCGTAATGGCGAATTCGCGGATCTCGTGAGCGCGATGCATGAAAAGGAACTGGAGCTGGTCGCGGGCCTGAAACCGGGCGCTTCCTATGTGGATCTGCACAGGGACTGCCACCACAAAATCGGCGAGCTGTTACAACAGTTCGGCGTGATCAAAACCTCACCGGAAAGCGCTGTAGAGTCCGGTCTCACCGGAACCTTCATGCCCCATGGCCTCGGCCATTTCCTCGGCCTGCAGGTGCACGACGTGGGCGGCCACCAGACGAGCCCGGAAGGCGGTAACACCCCACCACCTGCGGAATTCCCCTTTCTGCGCACGACGCGCACCATTGAGGAAAATCAGGTATTCACCATAGAACCCGGCTTGTACTTTATCGAAAGTCTGCTGGCAGATCTGAAAGAGTCCCAGCTCGCGGATGAGGTGAACTGGGACAAGGTAGAAAAGCTGCGTCCGTTCGGTGGTGTACGGATTGAAGACAATGTGATCGTGCACAAGGATCGCGTCGAGAATATGACGCGGGATTGTTACTGACCGAATACACTTCGCAGGAACCTGCTTGCAGGCGAACGATTCAGCGCTCAGGACCGTTCGCCTGCAAGCAGGCTCCTACAGGTCATACCAGTTCCGCTCGTACGGTGCGGGTAGCTTCCACCATATTCAGCAACGCGGAACCCACCTCCGCCCAGTTGCGGGTCTTGAGGCCGCAGTCCGGGTTCACCCAGAGTTTTTCCGCCGGGATCACTTTCAGCAACTGATGCAACCGCTTCACCAGCTCCGCGCGCTCGGGCACGTTGGGTGAGTGAATATCGTAAATGCCCGGGCCAATTTCATTGGGGTAACCGCCGCCGTCACCCGCAAATGCCTGCAGCAGACGCAGATCGGAACGGGCGGATTCGATGGTGATGACATCCGCGTCCAGTGCCACGATCGCATCCATGATCGCGTTGAAGTTGGAATAGCACATGTGGGTGTGGATCTGGGTGTCCGGCCGTACCTGGCTGCAGGTATAGCGGAAACAACCCACCGCCCAGTCGAAATACTCTTTGTGGCCGGATTCACGCAACGGTACGCCCTCGCGCAGCGCCGGTTCGTCGATCTGAATGATACCAATGCCCACCGCTTCCAGATCCTGGACCTCGTCGCGCAGCGCTTTTGCGATCTGCAGGCAGCTGAGCGCACGGGGAATATCCTCGCGGGGGAAAGACCAGTTCAGGATCGTCACCGGCCCGGTGAGCATACCCTTCACCGGCTTTTTACTCAGACTCTGGGCATATTCGCTCCACTGCACAGTCATCGCATGAGGACGGGAAATATCGCCGGCAATAATCGGCGGCTTTACGCAGCGTGAACCATAGCTCTGTACCCAGCCGTTGCCAGTGTGGACGAACCCATCCAGCTGCTCGCCGAAATACTCCACCATGTCGTTGCGTTCGGCTTCACCGTGTACCAGCACATCGAGACCGAGAATTTCCTGGCGGCGGATCGCCTCGGCAATCTCCGCACGCAAATGCGCATCGTAATCCTGTTGGGAGATTTCCTGGTTGCGGAATTTACGGCGCACTTCGCGCAACACATCGGTCTGCGGGAAAGAGCCGATAGTGGTGGTCGGCAGCAGCGGCAGTTGCCAACGGGTGCTTTGCACAGCAGCGCGCTCTGGGTACGCCTGCGCACGCCAGGTGCTCGCCAGTTCTTCGCGCACATCCGCTTCACTGCGGCTTTCGGTTTTGGAAAAGGCAGACAGAGTCTTCGCTCCCGGTTCCAGCGCATGTTTCAGTGTTTGCAGTTCGTCGAGCTTTTGGCGGCTATAAGCGAATTTCTGTTTGCGTATGTCCGCCAACGCCGTTTCGGTTTCCAGATCCACCGGTGTGTGTAACAGCGAGCAGCTCGCGGAGAGCCACAGGCGGTCGCCGAGCTGCTCCGCAACCGGCGACAGTTCCCGCTGCCAGCGCGCGAGGTCTGTACGCCAAACGTTGCGCCCGTTGATCACCCCCACAGACAGCA
Organism: Microbulbifer pacificus; assembly: GCF_002959965.1. Lineage (NCBI taxonomy): Bacteria > Pseudomonadati > Pseudomonadota > Gammaproteobacteria > Cellvibrionales > Microbulbiferaceae > Microbulbifer > Microbulbifer pacificus. The sequence goes on along the minus strand of NZ_PREV01000027.1, from coordinate 291,065 downwards.
CTTGGCGCTTATTGAGGGCCGCAACCGCCGGGGCTACTTCTTCCGGCGCGCGCACCGCATCGATATGTACACCATCTACCGGTAGCGCAAAGGCCAGCTCAAGATTTTCCCGCAGCGGAGAGAAATAGGTGGCGAGCAACAGCTTACTGCCGCTGGCTTTGGCGAGGTTTTCATAAGCCGGAGCAAAGGCATCACGCCACACTTGCGGCAAATCCAGACCGAGGATCGGCTCATCGATCTGCACCCATTGCGCAGCGGCGCTGGCCAGTTGCTTCAGTAATTCGACATAGCACGGCAGCAAACGGGGAAGCAGATCCAAAGAGCTGCCCTCTCCGCGGCCGAGCCACAGGTACGTCAAAGGACCGATAATAACCGGCTTGACGTTGTGCCCCAGGCTCTGGGCTTCCTTCACTTCCGCCAGCAGCCACTCCGCATTCAGTTGGAATTGCTGGTCCCCGGAGAATTCCGGCACCAGATAGTGGTAGTTGGTATCGAACCATTTCGTCATCGCGCTCGCGGCCACCGGTTCGCCGGACGGTGCGCGACCGCGGGCGAGACGGAAATACTGGTCCAGCCGATTGTCCGCGGCCCCCTGTTCGAAGCGCTCGGGGATCACACCAAACATCAGCGAGTGATTGAGCACCTGGTCGTACCAGGCGAAATCCCCAACGGTGGTGAACGCCAGTCCGGCGGCCTGCTGTGCCTGCCAGTTTTTGCTGCGCACCTGTGAACCCGCGGCCAGCAGCGCCGGCTGATCAATCTCGCCTTTCCAGTACGCCTCCTGGGCGCGCTTCAGCTCGCGTCGGGCGCCAATACGCGGATAGCCGAGGATGTGTGTCTGTGCCATGTCCTTTCCCCAAATTGATAGAGAGCCGGCGCATAAAGGGCCGGTTACTGAATTTCGGGGTTGATTCTGCGGCCCGCTCCATGTTCAATCAATTTCATATTTTTTGCTCTGAACATGAATATTTCTAAACATGATTGAACTCAGACATCTCAAAGCCCTCACCACCCTGCGGGAGACCGGCAGCATGGTGCGTGCCGCGGAGCGCCTGTATCTGACCCAATCCGCGCTTTCGCACCTGTTCCGGGAGATGGAAGACCGACACGGGCAGCCACTGTTCGTACGTAAGTCCCGCCCGCTGCGTTTTACCAGCGCGGGCCTGCGGTTACTGCAATTGGCGGACGACGTGTTACCCCGGGTCGCGGTGGCACAGCGGGATCTTGCCCGGCTAGCCTCCGGCCAGGCGGGACGACTGAATATCGCCATCGAATGCCACAGCTGCTATCAATGGCTCATGCCAACCCTGGATGCCTACCGCGACGACTGGCCGGAAGTAGAGCTGGATCTGTCCAGCGGCTTTCACTTCGCGCCGCTGCCGGCACTGGTGCGCGGCGATCTGGATCTGGTGGTCACCAGTAATCCGGACGAATCCCTGAAAGGTATCCACTACGAACCACTGTTCAGTTTTGAAATGTGCCTGGCGGTGAGCCGCAAACACGCGCTCGCGGAAAAGAAATGGGTGGGACCGGAGGACCTTGCACACGAAGTGCAGATCACTTACCCGGTGGAACGGGAACGGCTGGATATTTTCCAGCACTTTCTCGATCCCGCCGGCATAGAACCCGCCGCGGTGCGCACCGCGGAGCTGACGGTAATGATGGTACAGCTGGTGGTGAGCGGACGCGGTGTATGTGCACTCCCCAACTGGGCGCTGCACGAATATTTACAGAAAGGGTTTGTGAGCCAATTGCGCCTGGGTAAAAACGGTTTGTGGAGCACACTGTACGCAGCGGTACGGGAAGAAATGTTGGAGCAGGCATTTCTGCGGGATTTTTTTGTCACCGCCAAAGATACCTGCTTCGCGAATCTGAATGGTGTGCGTCCTGCATGAATGTGCGGACGGGAATTTTTGAATGGGGATGCACGAGACGCAACAAGCCGGGAGGAGTGAGAAATTCCTCCTCCCTCCTCTGACTGATCTGTGTTAGTTTCCCGCACTCAAACCTCACTGTTGCACGGGAAATGACACGGATATGTCGTTCATCACCCTTACGGATAATTTGGGAAATTCGTACCAACTCACCTCTGGTGATCGCATAACCTCCTTGGCTGCCAGTGACTATTTCACGGCGATAGATGCGCTTGAGCGCATCGACTATCTCCAGTTGGCAGCTGCCGAAGACGAATTATTCCAGTGGACCGACTGGCACCCTGAGTTCGGCCTGACGGTGAATTCTGGTCCGGGCTGGCAGAGTACGGAATCGACGAATCTGTTCCAGACTCAGGCACATCATCCCCATATTGGCTCAAGATTTCTCCCCGACCGCTGGCCGCAGATTCTCGATGCGATTTATCGGGGAAACCTCCGGTTTGTCCAGGTTGACGCGGCAAAAACATCGAAGAATGAAAATCCGCAGGATACTCGCAGCATACTGCGGGTAAAGATTCGCCAGGCACTGCTTACTATCGTAGCCGCCGAAAAAGCGGAAGCGGCGCATCACGCCCGGCGTTTGCAACAGGAAACATCCGTTAACCGGGGCCTCATTTATACCGGCGCCTTTCTTACCGGCCTGTGGCAGGCGGGAGCAGGTTTTGCGCAGTGGCTGAAAGAAGTCAATGATGTGCTCAACCCACTACAGCGCAGCCTGCGGGGTGTGCGCGCCACACAGCGCGCGTTGCAACGCAACGAGAGTGGTGAAAGCCTGCTCGCCGCCTATCGGGATGAAATGCTGATCGCGGAGAAGCGCGAGATCGTGCAGGCGCTCGGTTTTGACCCCACGGCAATTACCCGGCAGCAGTTCCAGCACGCCATAGAGCTCGCGGATCTGATCTGGGAAGATCCCTCCCTGCAGGCCGACTTGCGCCGTTTCGTCAAAGACTATGTCAGTGCGCAGCACACGATAGAAATCACCGAATTCTCCGGCGCCGCAGCCTTCGAAGTTCTCTTCACCATACTCCTCGCCGCGGTCACCGGTGGCACAGGCCTCGCCGCGAGTGCGGCAAACCTGACTCGATACTTTGCCCGCTTCCGCAAGGTGGGAGAGTTGCTGGTGGAATTTGGGGAGCAGGTCAAAAAGTCCAGATTGCTCAGGGACCGCAATGCCCCGGCCAAGCAATCACCCGGTTTCGAGGACTTTGAGAGCCTCGGTGAGGTGGAGATCCCCACCGGCGACGTGTCAGTAACTCACAATCGGAAGAACAAGCCCAATGTCTCTGAGGGAAAGTCGAAAATTGTAACTGAAGTGGACTATGTCCCTAGCGTAAATGGGTCAAGCCCAAAAGTATTGCAGGCTCGGCAAAGACAAGCACAGATGCTTGAAGACAACATTGGGTTCAATATCAGTCCAACTGCTTGGGATGCCTACCCGACTATAGGAAAAAGTGGAACATTTATCTCTGACAGAAAAGGGATTACCGACATAGTCGGTGATTTTTCAGGACAGTCGACGTTGACATTAAATAAAGCCAAAGTCCTTCAACTTGAGGAAGCATTTGGCCTTGAAAAAGGCACGTTAGAAGAGGGGTTTAAGATTAGGCAGGTCGATAATATTATCGATCGAATGACCAGGAGTCCGATGGAGGGCAATCAATTTTTCTTGGGGCCCGGAAATCATCTTCCAGGTGGCGCACCAGAAATGGTGATAGACTCCATTCCAACTATCGATACTGATGGCGTGAAAACCCTGCTGGAGGTGGTGGTCGAATGAGCGAAGAACTAGTCAAAGCCTTTGTAACTAAAGCGGATGGAAAAAGTGTCCGCGTTAAGCTTGTAGACGGATCGTTTCAAGACGCACTTGTCAATTTGGGTTTTGCATTTGACTCGGATTTATTGGAATACACTATCCCAGTCGCAGGAAATCAAGAGAAAGCCGAAATTTTTGATAAATTACGGATTCAAGATGTGAGTTTTTCCGGTGGTAAAGAGTGGTGTCCTGCGGAAGTATTTGAATATCTAAGGGAAACCGGGCTAATAAACGGGAGCTTTAAAAAAATTAGTTGGAGGGGACCAGGAGAGTACCAACTTACAGTTGAGTAATGCCGGAGATCAAAGAGCAACGTCTGAACATTATCGAAAATTGCGACATCCTGTTGCAGACCATTCTGAAGCCATTCACCCAAACGGACGATACACCAGAGGGCGAATAATCGCGCCAGTTGAAGTGGTGTGCGGAAAACCGCTGCCTGTCGATCCTGGCGTGCAGGGAACATTACGTCGCGCCTATGTCGACAGTGAGTTCGCCATATCATCTCGCCGGAGAGAGTTCAGGCAGAAGTGGTAATCCACATGAATCGCCTGATTGGGTTAACCTGGAAGCTCAGTTACTCCTGAAACCGACCTACGACTCATATGTCATTTACTGCATCAAGGCTCTAGTTGCCTTGCTTCGGTATCCCACGCACCCCTTAACCAATCACCAGCGAAAAACCAGAGAAGGTCCGGAAAGAAAGCGCTAAGGCTCGGACCAGCGCCGCAGCAGGTTGTGATAGACACCAGTCTGCGCCACGATGGCTTCGTGATCACCCAGCTCCTGCCGCAGGCGATTGATGGACATGTCCAGGTCGAACAGCAAAGTGCGCTGACCATCGTCGCGCACCAGGCTCTGGATCCAGAAGAACGACGACACGCGGCTGCCGCGGGTTACCGGTGTCACCCGGTGCAGGCTGGTGGAGGGATACAAAACCAGCGAGCCCGCTGGCAATTTCACCGAGTGAGCACCGTAGGTATCGTCGATCAGCAGTTCGCCACCGTCGTACTCGTCTGGCTCCGAAAGAAACAGCGTGCAGGACAGATCCGTGCGGATCTGCCCGCCCGTGGGCAGGCGCCGTATCGCGTTGTCCACGTGGTTGTTGAAATGTTCCCCACCCTCGTAGCAGTTGAACAGCGGTGGAAACACCCGCTGCGGCAACGCCGCGGACATGAACAGGGCGCTCGCGGGCAGCGCCCGCAGAATCATGTCACCCAGTTCCCGCGCCAGCGGAGCATTTTCCGGCAGCTGCCGGTTTTTCTTCGCCTGCGCGGACTGGTGCCCGGCGGTTACCCGCCCATCCACCCACTCCGCCTGCAACAGGGCCGCCTTCATATTGGCGGCCTGCTGCGAGCTGAGGATTTCGGGGATTTCCAACAGCACGTCTATTTACCCTGCAATCAGTAGTTGAAGTTCAGTGACAGCAGCGCCGTACGACCGAGCCCCGGGATGAAGTGACCACCGCCCACAAAGTCGATGTACTCTTCGTCCGTCAGGTTCTGCAGATTGAGCTGCGCGCTGATGTTGTTGCTGAAAGCGTAAACGCCTGAGGCCTCAAAAATCCAGTATTCCGGTGCGACACGGGTATTGGCAGTGCTGTTGTAGCGGTCGTCGACGTACTGCGCACCCAATCCAAATTGGAACTGCTCGCCAAACTGGTAGTTGGCCCACAGGTTGAAGGTATGCTCCGGGGAGTTCGAAAGCTCCTTGCCCACTTCATCCGCGTCCTTGCTGTCCAGCACTTCGGAATCCAGATACACGTAACCGGCGTTCACACTCAGATTGTCGGTGATCGCACCGGAAGCACCCAGCTCAAGCCCCTGCACACGCTGCTCGCCATCCAGCACTAGCACATCGTTGGGGTCATCCGGATCCTGGGTGCGGGCATTGACCTTGTCGGTGCGGAACAGCGCGGCACTCAACAGCGCACGCCCGCCGGCAAGCTCCCACTTGGTACCCAGCTCAAAACTGCGGTTCTCTTCGGGCTCCAGATCTGCGATACCCGGGGTTCGGCTGCTGGTGGAAATAGACATGCCTTCCGCAGTCGGGTTAAACGAGGTGCCGTAGCCAAAATAGATACTTCCCGCGGACACCGGCTTGAATACCAGGCCTGCACGGTAGCTCAACATGGTGTCGGTGCGCTCCAGCAACGGTTCACCATCGGGGGTGTACTCAAGCTCAAAGTGGTCGTAGCGCAGACCGCCGTTAATCTGCCAGTACTCGTTGATCTGTACGGAATCCGACAGGTAGGCCGCCAGAGTGGTGGACTCGCCCAGGCTGTAGGTGCCCGTATTCACATAATTTTCCAGGTAGGGATCGTTCGGATTCGGGTTGAACAGATCCGTTGCCGGTGAATCTTCCCCGGTCAGCTCGCGGGTGTAGCGTTTTTCACTTTCCAGGCTCACTTCCGCACCGGCAATGATGCGATGCTCCCAATTACTGCCGGGATTAATCGTCAGCGAGTAATCGGTCATATTGCTGAAAATGGTGTTTTCCTGATCGCGATACTTTTCGTCGCTACGGCGAATATCAGTACTGTCGTTGCTGACAAAGCGCGGGGCGGTCACCATGTTGTCGCGGCCAGTCACACCCCAGCGGGTGGTGTTGTTCAAGCTCGCGTTTTCACCGAGGCGCTGAGTAACCTGCGCAGTACCGATGGTGGTGTCGACCTTTTCATAGTCGCGGGACTTGAGACCGTACCAGTTCTCAAAATCCACTGGCGGCGCAGCATCAGCGTAGTCGGCGAGAGGTTCATTGTCGGCCGGTACCCACGGAATACCGTAGTCCGGGGTATTGTCCTGGGACAGGTGGAACAGGCTCAGGTTGACCTCGGTATCCGTGTCGATGCCGAAGGCCAGTGACGGCGCCACACCCCAGCGGGAATTGCTCACGCCATCGCGGCCGGCGAGGTCCTGCTCGTGGGTCATGATGTTGATACGCGCTGCCGCGTTTTCGATGCCATCCAGGGTACGGTTCACATCCAGGGTCGCGCGGCCATAGCTGTCGGTACCGGCAAGAATATTGCTGCGGGTGGTATCGCTCAGGTTCGCGGTTTTGCTCACCAGGTTGACAGAACCACCGGTGGAGCCACGACCGGAGTAATCAGAGGACGGCCCCTTCACCACTTCCACCTGCTCCAGATTGAAAGGATCGCGGGTGTAGCCACCGAAGTCGCGCACGTTGTCCACAAAAATATCCGTGCGGGCACTATAGCCGCGAATGGAGAACTGATCTCCGGGAGGTGCGCCGCCTTCACCGGCCTGCATGCTGATCCCGGAAACATTGCGCAGCACGTCCCGCAGCGTGGTGGCGGCGCGCTGCTGCATTACATCTTCGGAAATCACATTGATCGTCTGTGCGGTGTCCAGTAACGGGCGGGCAAACTTGACCGAACTGGGCTTCTGCTCTTCGAGGCGATCGGTCACCTCGACCACTTCCGGTGTACGGCTCTCTTCGGTGGGCGTCTGCTCGGCGTGGGCAGAGCTCATCAGGCCGACAACGGCCGCCGCCAGGGAGAGCTGGGAGAATCGGGAAAACTGGCCCGCGAGCGGCTTCTTCCGGAACGCATCGCTGGCATGTTGAACAGAAGGTTGAATGGCGAGTTTATCCATACTCGTCAGCTTGGTCATGTGATTACCCCAACAGTCAGTGGTTATGAAGATCTGGTAGCGGCCTTACAGGCTTCTAATGCGAAGCATTATCATTTAGATCAAAATAATCAGCAAGCTTAAATTTACCATGGAGGCGTATTTTTCTACCCCGACGCAACACAGGAGGCGATCGACGTAAAAAATCGTTAAGCTCTGGCGCACCAAAAATGAAGGGGAAGTCGCCATGAACAAGAATGCCAGCAGCTGGAGTCCTGCACTCAAAACCCTGCATTGGCTGATCGCCGTTTTTATCCTTTTTGCCTGGGGCTCCGTGGAGCTGCACGAGTTCTACGAGCGGGGCGACCCCATGCGCAGCTGGTGGATGGTGGTGCACTTTTCACTGGGGTTCAGCGTGCTGTTTCTGGCACTCGCACGTTTGTACTGGCGCGCCACCCACGGCCGCCCCACCCTTTATGGCAGCGGCCTGCAGAAGCCGGTATCGCTGCTGGTACAGAGCCTGATGTATGTGATCATGCTGGGAATGCCGCTGACCGGCCTGCTGATGCGCCAGTTTGCCGGGCGGGACACCACCCTCTTCTGGCTGTTTGACCTGCCGTCTTTCGTGGCCAAAAACGAAGCGCTCGCCAAACAACTGGCGTTTTTGCACAAGGAATTTCTGTGGAACGCACTGCTGGTATTACTGGTGCTGCATATCGGCGGTGCGCTGTGGCACCACCTGATCACCAAAGACAATACACTGCGGCAGATGCTGCCGTTTGGCAAAGTGAAGATAAGTGGGAAGTAAACGGAATGTAAAAAAATGGGCACCGCGAGGTGCCCATTTTCATTTGCGAGGAAAGCCCCCGGACCGGATCAGTCGAATGACTTCTTCGGCTTGCGCTTCTTGAACGCCGGCGCGGTTTTACCACCGGATTTCACGCGCGATTCGTCAAAGCGGGCAATGTTCATCGGCCGACCATTGACCCGCACCTTTTTCAGGTGCTGGAAAATTTCCTGCGGCATACCTTCCGGCAGATCCACGGTGGTGTATTCCGGGTAAATCTCGATACGACCGATATAGGAGCTGTCGAGATCCACCTCGTTGGCAATCGCACCGACGATGCTGCCCGGGCGCACGCCGTGTTCGCGCCCAACTTCAATGCGGTAGCGTTCCTTGCCCTCGTCGGGACCGGGAATACGCTTGCTGTCCTTGTCAAAACCCTTCTTGTCACGCGGCTTGCGCTTGCGGTCTTCGAAGTCGTCATCCCCAAAGTCACGACGCGGCTTGCGCTCGCGGAACTCCTGACGCGCAGGCTCGCGCTCATCCAGCAGCAGCGGCTGGTCGCCCTGGGCCATAGCGGCGAGCGCGGCGGCCACATCCAGCGGATCAACGTCGTTGTTTTCCAGATATTTTTCCACCAGATCGCGGAACGGTGCCAGGTCGCGGCGGCCGGCCAGGGTATAGGTGATTTTCTGCTGGAATTTCTCCATACGCGACGCGTTTACCGCGGCCGCCGTCGGCAGATCAAGACGCTCGATGGCCTTCTTGGTGGCGCGCTCGATGGTGCGCAGCATACGCTGCTCGCGCGGCGCCACGAACAGGATCGCATCGCCCTCGCGACCGGCACGACCGGTACGGCCGATACGGTGAATATAGGCTTCGGTATCGTAGGGAATGTCGTAGTTGATCACGTGGCTGATGCGCTTCACATCCAGCCCCCGCGCAGCCACGTCTGTGGCCACGACGATGTCGAGTTTGCCGGCTTTCAGCTTGTCGATCACCTGCTCACGCATGGCCTGCGCCATATCCCCGTTCAGAGCGGCACTGGCGAAACCGCGCGCAGCAAGTTTGTCCGCCACTTCCACCGTCGCGTTCTTGGTGCGCACGAAAATAATGGTCGCGTCCACCGGCTCGGCTTCAAGGATACGGGTCAGGGCATCCATCTTGTGCAGACCGCCCACCGGCCAGTAACGCTGGCGAATGGTCTCGGCGGTTTCCGTCTTGACCTTGATCTTCACTTCCACCGGATCGTGCAAATGCTCGCGGGCAATCGCCGCCACTTCGCGCGGCATGGTGGCGGAGAACAGCGCGATCTGGCGCTCTTCCGGAATCTGTTCCAGCACCCATTTCACGTCGTCGATAAAGCCCATGCGCAACATTTCGTCGGCTTCATCCAGCACCAGCATCTTCAGGGAAGACAGGTCCAGGGTGCCTTTGCGCATATGGTCCATCACGCGGCCCGGAGTGCCCACAATCAGCTGTACGCCGCGCTTCAGTTGCTGGATCTGGCCACGGTAGTCGGCGCCGCCATAAATCGGCGCAACGTGAAAACCCTTCAGGTTGGCCGCGTAAGACTGACAGGCCTCGGCCACCTGAATGGCCAGTTCACGGGTGGGCGCCAGTACCAGCGCCTGGGGGCGCTTGTCGCGCAGATCGAGGCTTGCCAGCAGTGGCAGGGCAAACGCCGCAGTCTTGCCGGTACCGGTCTGGGCCTGGCCCAGCACATCGCGGCCCTCCAGCAGTGAAGGGATAGTCTGCGCCTGAATCGGGCTGGGGGTTTCGTAACCCAGTTTGGTGACGGCTTCGAGAATTTCAGTCGGCAGGCCCAACTGGTCAAAACCAGTGGCTTCGGAATAATCGGTCATGTTGAATTCACTTGAATAATAAAGGCCGGGCCAGAGCGGCGGCGCCAGTAAAGACCCCCAATAGGGCCCCCACGGGGTAACCATAGCTCACGGCAAAGAATTGCTGGGCAAGGCGAAGAAGCCCATTAATAGCACCGGTGCACGGCTCAAAAATCGTCGCGAGCGGGCGCCGTCAAGCGCACGTGCAGTAGATTTTTAGCAGTGTCATGGCTATTTCAAGCTTATTCCACTCTATGACAGGGGCCTGTGGCGAGGAGGTCTGCTACCCATGATGACTGTCGCCCCTGTACAGCCACTGTCGGGGCCGGGGCGAGAGGCTGCGCAGTCTACCAGTTTGGCGCGAGAGTGCCAGTTTAATTTTTGAGCGAGTTCCCCATACGTTTCTGGCCCGGGTTTTGACAGGCCTTTATACTTCACAACATCATTTCAAATACCCACCCGCCAGAGGATTTCTATTCCCATGACCGCCCCGGATATCCGTTGGCTGCAGCGGTTCGAAAACTATCAGAAGGCGTTGGCGCAGTTACAGGAAGCCGTGGAGCTTCAGCATCAGCGCGCCCTCTCCAATATCGAAAAGCAGGGATTCATCAAGGCATTTGAGTTCACACATGAGTTGGCGTGGAATGTTCTGAAAGACTTCGCCAGGTACCAGGGAGACACTCAGATCATGGGATCTCGCGATGCCACCCGGTTCGCCTTCAAGAATGAACTGATAGAAGACGGCGACAGCTGGATGGCCATGATTGCAGACCGCAATCGCGCCGTGCATGCCTATGATGAAAAAACGGTGCTCGCCATCATCGAAAGAACCCGGGATGTTTACTATCCGTTATTCCGGTCCTTTCAACGGAAGATGCAGCAACTGAGTTCAAACCATGGCCATTGAATCCGGCGCCTGGGGGCTGTCGAGTGAAACCATCACCCGTCTCCAACAGGTTTTTGAGCGTCATCCCGAAGTGGAGTCCGCCCTGCTCTATGGCTCCCGGGCGAAAGGCAACTACCGCAAGGGGTCGGATATTGATCTCACCCTTATCGGGCCAGAGCTACAACCCCTCCACCTGATCCAGATTGAAACCGAAATCGACGAGCTGCTGACCCCCTACTCCTTCGATCTTTCCATTTATTCAGAGCTGGAAAGCCCGGAGTTGCTCGACCATATCGAACGTGTTGGTGTGGAGTTTTATCGAAGAGGAGCTTCGCTGTAGGAGCCTACAGGGGAGGTTACTTGCAGAGTTTCTGGAAGTGCTTTTCGCCTTCCAGCCACGGGCAGACCTGCGGCTGGCGATTGTATTGCTCTACCAAACCAATCACCTGATTTTTGGTGCGATGATCCTGCACACCGCGGATCAGGTGTGTTTTCAGCAGTTCCTGCTGGCCACCGGAAAGTGTTGGCAAACGCGGGAGGTTGGCCTGGGCGATGGCCAGGTGAACGGCGGGGGTGTAGGGGCCGAGTTGGTCGGCGCGGGTGAGGTAGTGATCCAGATCCCCGTCGAATTCGCCGAGACGGATCTTGAGTTGTGCCATATCCGCCCAGCTATCCGGCCACAGGGGGCGCAGTGCCGCCGCGCGCTGGTGCAATCGCAGGGCATCGCGGTAGTCCTGTGGAACAATGTTGCCGCCATTGTAGGCGCGCCATTCAAGCAAACGCGCCTGTAAGGTGAGCTGGTAGGGATTATCAGGGTGCAGGCGATTGGCCTGCTCGATGGCCTTCAGCGCAGAAACCATAGACGCGGAAGACGCGACTTCACCGCGCTTGTACCAATAGGCGAGCTGATTCTCCACCCGCAACACCTGCAGATGCGCGAGCCCCAACGCGGCGGCGTGTGCACTGAGCCAGACCAGCGCCGCAACGGAAACCCAGACGCCCAGCTTGCGAGCCGCACTCACGTCACTGGGCCATATATAGGAAAGGAACTTCGCCGCGGGTGATGCGCGCCTTCTCGAACGCCGACGGCGGCGACCGGAAGACGAGGGCTCGGCAAAGGTTTGGGTGTTCATGGTGATCGCACTCAGGAAAAATGCAAAGCCGCAATTTTACCCGGATTTTCGCGCACCAGCTGCCAGGCCCTGTCTTCTCCCACGATCTCCGCTGCCGCCAGGCGCCCGGCATTCAGCACCGGAGGGCGGCGCACTTCGTGATGGGCGTCAGTGGCGAGAATGGTCACCAGATCCTGTTGCAGCAACTGAATGGCGCGCTCCTGCGCCGGCTCACCAAAATGCCCGGCGACCGCACCGGCGGTTACCTGAAACAGGCACCCCTCGCGCACCAGCGGCAGCACCTTATTGAAATCCCGCATCACATCCTTGTTGCGCTCCGGGTGCGCGATCATCGGGCGAACCTTCTGTTTTCTCAGCCAACGGATCAGCTGTTCCGTACCCGGAGGAATATGGCTGTGAGGCAACTCCAGCAGCAACACTCGCTCGCCTTCCCACTCGCCGAGATAAGGCACCTGCTTCAGCAGCACCATATTCAGGATTTCTTCGGACAAACGGATCTCGGCAGACATACCGAGTTGCAGGGGAATCCCCTCTTCCTCCAGCGCCGTACGCAGCTGGTTGAAGGCCCTGGTAATCGTAGAAAGATTGTTGGGAAAGCGGCCGGTATGGATATGCGGGGTGGCCACACAATGGGTGATGCCGTCCTCGACAGAGGCCCTGGCGAGTACCAGCGCCTGGTCGAGATCGCGGGCACCATCATCGATGCCCGGTAACAAATGGCAGTGCAGGTCGATCATGCCAGCTCGGGCTGCTTCTCTTCCACTTTACCGGCTCTGGCCTTCGCGGCCTCCTCGGCGACCACCGCGTTTTCAGCGCCGTAGCCGTAGCGGCCACCGTAATACCCGTAGTACTCACCGTAGCCGCTGGATTTGGACGAGGTATCCACCTGGTTCAGCACTACGCCGTCAATCTTGGCACCGACCTGCAGCAGACGGCCAATACCATCGGTAATCACTTTCTGGCGGGTGCTGTCGGACTTCACTACGTACAGCATGGAATCCGCCACGCGGGATACCACCAGTGCATCACTCACCACCTGCGCGGGCGCAGTGTCGAGAATAATGCGGTCGTACTTTTCACCCAGCTCGCGCAGCAGCTGCTCAAAACGCGGGGATGCCAGCAGCTCCTGCGGATTTGGTGGCACCGCGCCCGCCGGAATCACATCCAGACCACTGTTCTCATCCCGGTGCACGCATTCATCGAAACTCGCGCTGCCGGCGATCAGGTTGGACAGACCCGGCTGGTAAATCGGCAAGCCGAAATCCTTGCCCACGGAGGGGCGGCGCATGTCCGCGTCGATCAACAGTACCTTTTCCATCTGCACCAGTGAGAAGGCCAGGTTTTCAGACACGGTGGTCTTGCCCTCACCGGGAATGGACGACGTTACGGAAATCACTTTCGCCGGCTTTTCCAGGTGCGAGAGCACCAGGCTGGTACGCAGCGTCCGCACCGCCTCCGAGAACTGGTGCTGGCCAGACTGGAAGAAAGTGCGCAGGCTCAGGCGCTCGTCTTTCTGGTGCTCGACCCAGGGCAGCAGGCCGATCATGCGCTGCGACAGCTTGCTTTCCACATCGTCCGGGTTGCGCACGCCATCGTTCAGCGCCTCGAACAGGAACGCCAGCATCACGCCCATCATCGCGCTCACCACCATCGCCAGGGCAACGATCAGCGCCTTCTTCGGCTTGGCCGGCTTGCGCGGCGCCACTGCCGGGTCGGTCAGACGGGCGTTGGCCGCTTCGAAATCGGAGGTCTCGCTGGTTTCGCGGAAACGCGTCAGGAAGGCGTTGTAAAGCTGGCGGTTGACGTCCGCATCTCGCTTCAGTTCCTGATAGCGGGTTTCCTTGCGGGAAGTTACCTGATACTCGGCCTTGGTGGCATTCAGCTCTTCCTGCAATGAACGCTCATTACTCAACGCCGCCTGGTATTCGCTCTCGATACCGGCCACCAGCCGGCGTACTTCGTCGTGCAGTTTCGCCTGCACCGATTCCAGCTGATCTTCCGCGGCGATCATTTTCGGATGTTTGGGGCCGTAGCGGCGTGCCAGCTCGGAGACCTTGCGCGAGGCTTCCACTTCCGCGCGCTTCACATCCTGAATCACGCTGTGGTTCAGCACCTCTGGCAGACTCGCCAGGGCATTGATATCACTACCACTCATCCGCACCAGCTCGCGAATACTCGCCGCCTGCTTCAGCTCTTTACGGGCCATCAGCAGTTGTTCGGTGATTTCATTCAGTTCCTGGCGGCCCAGACCGCGTACACCTTCCACGTCGACAAGACCTTCCGCTTCCTGGAACGCCTGCAAACGGGCCTCGGATTCTTCCAGCTTGGTGCGCAGATCATCCAGGCGGCTGTTCAGCCAGGTGGTGGCCTGCTGGGTCATTTCCAGCTTGGCTTCCAAGTGGCTGTTGATGTAGACCTCGGCCACCTTGTTGGCCACGTCCGCCGCCAGTTTCGGCGATTCGGATTCGAAGGTAATTTTCACCAGCTGCGTATTGCGCACCGGCGCAATGCTCAGGCGCTCGATAAACGCCTCGGTGACCTGCTGCAGTTTTACCTGGCGGGCCTCTTCCTCGCTCAAAGGTTCTTCCTGGGAAAGGAACGGCAGCATGGCACGGATACTAAAACCGCCCTCCTGCTGCTCCGGATCAAACTCCGGATGCGAATCCAGGCCCATCAGCGTCACCACGCGCTCGGCAATGCGCTTGGACTTGAGAATCTCGAACTGGGTGAGGAAGTATTCCTTACGACTGGAATCCAGACCGTACACTTCCTCGATGGAGAGCGCCTTGGCCTGTTCCGCCTCGATCATCAATGTGGCGGTGGCCTGGTAGCGCGGGGTCATGGAAAACACCACCATGGCCGTAATCATGGTTACGGCAATGGAAAGTGCGGCGATACGCCATTTAAAACGGTCGACAATACGCCAGTACTGGCGAAGATCGATGACTTCTTCCTGAAGCATACGCTCCTGGTGCAGGTTTGCTTGCGCGTTCATGGGCTGCTGGTACCTCAGAAGAAGCTCTGTTCAATAGTGACGATGTCGCCCGGGCGCAGCAGCGTATTCAGCTCCGCTTTCACTTTGGTCTGGCTCGCATCATCACCACGGATAATAAAAATCTTGTTTTCAGAGGCACGCTCGGTAAAGCCCTGGGCCAGTGCCGCCGCCTTGCTGATGGTCAGCCCCGGCTGAAAGGGATAGCCACCGGGCTTTTCCACTTCCCCATTAATAAAGAAGGGGCGATATTCCAGCATGGAAACGTGCACGTTGGGATTGATGAGGTAATCCCCCTTCAACCCCCGCACAATCAGACTTTCAAGACCGGAAAGGGTCAGCCCCACCACTTTCAGCTCGCCCAGGAAGGGGTAATTGATCACCCCGCTGTCGCTGAGAATAGTCTCCAGAGTGAGATCCTCTTCCCCGTAGACACTGATCAGGATTTTATCGCCGGAGCCCAGCTGATAATCGCCAGCGGCCCTGGTTGCGTCCTGTGCGTACGCACTGGTCACAATCATCCCCACCAGAAAGACAAAAGCAGCGCGGAGTGCGCGCTGCTGAAACGAGGTAAAAATACCCATAGGTTTACCGGTCAAGTTTTTGTATCAAACAAACAACACTGGCTTACAGGGAGGCCTGCAGGCCGATAAAGGTCAGGTTCTTCTCGTAGCTGAAGCCCGCCGCGGAAGAATCCTTGTCAGACACACTGATACCCGCGTTAAACGCCAGCCAGCGCTGGGCCTGGTAATTGAGGCGCAGGGTACCGGTGTTGATGTCTTCCTCGCGCTCTACGCGGGAACCCAGGTAGTCGTTGATGGAGTGATCAAAGGTCACCTGGCTGCTCAGGCGGTCCGCCCACGAGTGGTGCCAGCTCAGGGTGTAGCTCTCCACGTCGATGAAGTTGCCCACACCGCTGGTTTCATCACTGCGGCGCGCGGTGTTGAAATCAAACGCGCTGTAGGTTTTCGGCGTCCAGCGGATGCCGGCTTCCCAGCTCGGGCCGGTGTAGTCTTTACGCTCGCCGCTCACGAAATCCTTGGAGCGGCTACCCACCTTGATGGTACCGGTGGTTTTTGCGGTACCTTCCCAGGTCACGCCCACCTGGTAACGCATTTCAGCGCTGTCCAGGGTTTCCACGCCCACCGGGGTGTAGTCGTAACCGATCTCGCGGCGGCCCACTTCCGCCAGCAGCCTGGTGCGGCCGCCGGTGTTGTAATTGAAGGTAACAGAGCCGTAGTCGGTGCCGCGGTCGCGGCCAGCGGTGCGCATGCCGCCTTCGTAATCTTTATCGGCGGTACCCAGGTTCAGCACCAGCTGCCCTTTGGCGGTTTCCGCACCAAAGGTGTAGGTACCGTTGATGTCGCTGCTTTTGAAACGGTCCGGCTCGTTCTGCACATTGCCAGAACCCTGAGAGAACCCGGTACCGCGCGGCTCGTGGCCATCGGTAAAGTTGCCGAACAGCTCCAGACGGTTGCGCGCGTTCAGCTCCCAACCCGCAGTGCCGGTTACAAAATGGTCGGTGTAGTTGTCGTCTTCGCTGTCGAAGTACTCACCGCGCAGCAGAGAGTAATTCACGCTGTACGCAGAAACACCGTCATCGGCGGACAACAGGAAATTCGGATTGATGACCGCCACCACGCTCTCGATGGTGTTGGTTTCCGCGTTAGTAACGTTATCGTCGTTTTGCAGGTCAATATTCAGGGTCGGGGTAAAGTTGATACCGCTCCCCAATTTCACCGCCGCCGCTTCGGTCTGAGCCAGTGCCGCGCCCGCCCCAAAACTGGTGATCAAACAAACAGCCGCAGACAATTTAAGCTTGGTCATGTTTCCTATCCAATGGTCCTAAGTTTATTTCCCGGGCCCGCTTTTATTTCCGCAGCAGACCTGAACCAGACGAACGACGCCCGGTATCCCCCAATGTTTTGTGACACACATCACGACAAGCGCGGAACACTACCACATAAATGTGGTGTTCTCTACGGGCTGTAATGGCGTGTAATCTGAAACCGTCGCACCGGCGCCATCAATACGCGTTGCTGCCCACAAAACCCTTGAACAGCGTCATCCACACAATGCGGATATCCAGCCACAGAGACCAGTTGCGGATGTACTGCAGATCGTGCTCCACCCGCTTGCTCATCTTCTCAACCGTATCCGTCTCGCCGCGCCAGCCGTTCACCTGCGCCCAACCGGTAATACCCGGCTTTACCTTGTGCCGCAGCATGTAACCGTTAACCACCGCGCGGTACTGCTCGTTGTGCGCCACCGCATGGGGGCGTGGGCCGACGATGCTCATACGGCCCTGCAGCACATTGATGAATTGCGGCAGCTCATCCAGAGAAGTACGGCGCAGGAAGGCGCCCAGCGGCGTAATACGGGCATCACCCTTTTTGGCCTGCACCACGGTATTGCCATTGTCTTGCGTGGTCATGGAGCGAAACTTCCACACCTTGATCGGGCGCCCATCCAGCCCGTAACGGTGCTGTTTAAAAATCACCGGGCCCCGGGACGTCAACTTCACCGCCACGGCAATCGCCAGCATCAGCGGAGAGATCAGCGTCAGGATGATGGAAGACAACACCAGGTCTTCCATACGCTTCAGCCAGCTGTTGATACCCTCGATGGGCGTGTCGTACACGCTCAGCAGACTGGTGCTGCCCACCTGGTAAAAGCGCGCGTGCAGCAGGTTGTTCACAAACAGATCCGTGGCCACATGCACCGTTGCGGTGGTATCGGCAAACGCCTGCAGGATTTCCGCAATGCGCGGCTCCTCACGCATGGGCAGTGCAATGTAAACAAGATCCAGTTCACCGGCCTTGGCCGCAGCCACGGCCTGCTCCACATCGCCTACCACCGGCACACTGCCGGCCAGCCCAAATGCCTGGCCGCAACTCTCCGACCCCGGCACCCGGTAAAAACCCTTCACGCGGATACCCAGGTGCGGCTCGCCGCCCAGATCCCGCGCCAGGCGCAAACCGGCATCGGTCACACCGATGACTACCGCCGAGCGGGTGTTGTGATCGTGCGCGCGCAGATAAAACAGAATCTGGCGGAAGCCATAACGCCAGCCGCTCAACAGCGCCAAGGTGCCCACAAACCAGCAGCCCACCACCAGGCGGGAGTAGGTTTCACCGGTTTTGGAAAAATAGGAAATCAGAATCAGCAACAGACACACCGCCACCCAGGAGATGGCCGTAATCCCAAACATGTGCAGGTAGCTGTCCGCCCGCCAGGAGCGGTAGAGATTGAGAGACTCCGCCATAAACGCAAAACTGACCGAGGCCACCAGGCCGGCGATGATCCAGTCTTTGCTTACGGCAATGCCGAAATAGTTACAGCAGACAATCAGCGTACCGATGATCAAGAGTGCATCCAGCAATCGGTACAGTGCAGCCAAACCAGACTGGTGGCTGCGAATCCATCCCTGTTTCACGGATCCTTCCCCCATGAGTCCTCCCCAAAACCCTGCCCCAAAAATCGACCGTTCCCCAGCCGAAAAAGCAGCACCTGCATGTGCCGCCGCTCACAAAACGCGGGCCCAAACCGGGCCTCTAAATATGGGCGGAGATCATGCCACAGGTGTGACGAGGTTCAAATATTCAAAGTGACAAAGACCGAAAAATAATGCTGCATCGGTCAAATTAACAACAACCAGAGCAAACAACCTTCACAACTTGTGAGGCAAGAAGCGGGCCAAAATCATGGCCACACAACCCCCAACAAGCACACCGGAAGCATTGGCTGCCATATCCTCAAGCGAAGCCGTGCGCGCCGGCATCATCCAGCCCTGCCAACACTCCAGCGCCGCACCCAGCAACAGCAACCCGAGCAGCCCCCAACCCCACCACCGGCGCGACACCGCCAGCACCCAAAGCGAAGCCAGCAGCGCAAACACACCACCGTGCAACATCAGGTCGAAATGAGGTACAAGTTGAGGCACGGGCCGGGACTTCATGCCCGCAAACAGCGCAACGCCCAGCACCACAACAAACAGCAGGCGAGCAAACAACTTCACGTGGCGAATTTCTATCACAGACAAAAAACTTCCCAAATAGCCCGAAAGGGTCAAATAGATAACCACGCCCCCGTGCAACAGGGGCGCGAAAAAAATAACAGGAAAAAACAAGCGAAAAATGACAGCGAAAATCAGCGGCGCCAAACCACCAATGTATTGAATCCCAACCGCCGCTTCACCTGCCACACCGCCACAAGATTCTGCGTGGCAACCGCGACCGCAGTGGCAATGGCGCTGCCGGTTGCCCCCCAAATGGGGGTTAATGCAAAAGCCAGGCCGACGGCAATGGGACCGGAGATAAGCACCGTATTGCGGAAATCCTTTTCATGACCAGACATGGTGAGCAGGTAGCCCACAGAGCCGGTAACCACATTCACAAACTGGCCGATCACCAGAATCTGCAGCAGGTGCGCACCGCCGCTAAAGCCCTCGCCAAACAACCCCATTAAAAACTCCGGGAACGCGAGCATCACCACCACAATGGGCAACGCAAACAGTACCATCAGCTTTACAGAGGTAAGCGCGAGCTTTTCCAGCTCCTTCAGTTGGCCCTGCTTGTACATGGCGGCAAAACGCGGGGCGACCACAAGATTCACAGCCATCAGTACAAAACTTGTAAGCATCGCGGTACGCATCGCCACCGCCAACTGAGCCACCGCCGCCGGTTCTACATAAGCACCGGCAATGAACTGCCCCGACCACTGCACCAGCTGACTCATAATCAGCACTACCCACAACGGCATGCAGCTCTGGAACAGTTCACGCCAGGAAATTTCCTGGGGTTCAACGAGGCAGGGAGATTGCGCCCGCAACCGGCGCAGCACCGACCACAAAAAAAAACCGCCACACAACAGGGTGAACATGGCTGCTGCACTATAGGCCCAAGCGGCATGCTCGGCGCTGGAAAGGCCAAGCCCCAGCAGCAGCGCAACCAGAAACACATTGCTCAAAATATTCAGCGTCATCACCGACGCCACAATCCGGCGCAACCCCTGAAGCGCCATCGCCAGTAAAGTAAACACCGAGAGCCCGACCACGCCCGGCGCCATGGCCGCGAGCGCCGGCGCCAGCTCGGGTTTACCGAACACATGCACCGCCAGAGGAACACTGGCAAAAGACAAAAGAACCGCTGCTAACAACGCAACACCAGTTGCCAACAGCAGCCCCTTGCTTACCACCGAGCGGACACAGTGCCAGCTGTGCTCGGTAAATGCCGAGCCCACGTAGCGGAGAATGGTGTTATCCAACCCTATGCGGCTGACACCGGCAATAAAGGTGACGAGGCTGAAGGCAAGAAAGTAGTAGCCGGATTCCGTGGCCCCCATCTCGCGGCCAATCACCAGGCTTGTGACAAAGGCGGCAAGCGCGGACAGCACGCGAACAGAAAGACTCAGTCCGGTGCTGAATAACAGCTCATAGCGGCCACTTTCCATAACGGCTTTAAAATTCATAGAAATGAAATACCATTTACATCCAGAGTGACGACGTCGGCATTAAAAATAGAATAATCCCGAAAACAATATCAAGCACCTTGAAACTTTGAAAAGCCAGTCCGCGCGTTCTTCGGAACACCTCCCACAAAAACTCGAAACAAAGCAATATAATTTAACACTAAGAAAAACAACATTTGATCCCACCACCAAGTATCCATTGACTCTCTAATGAAAAAGCAAAGCATTCCCAACGAATACAATTTCGCCTTCAACGAATACGTGCCTGCAGGGGAAATCAATATGCGGGCGATCTGACCAAGAACTATCACCCAAAATAAAACATAAGCAACAAGAGAAAATATTCCATGCTGAAACCCCATAGCAACGTATGAACTATGAGTCCCTGCGGAAAAGCGTTGAGAGCTATCGTCTAGAGGGACGGAGTTACCCCAACCAAACCAAGGCCTTTCCAAAAAGCCAAAGTAACTTTCTTCATATATCTTAAAGCGAGTAAAAGCCGAGGCAGACCTAACATCAAATATCGAAGATTCGACATATGCAGCCAGATCCGGCCAGTACAACATGACAATAACAACGAAAACGAAAGCCACCGAAATAGAAAAAAGCCAAGCTGCCCGCCTAAATTGAGAAACTTCAAAGATGCATAAACACAAAAAAAATAGAAAATAGAAAGCCAAGGAAACAATAGCAAGCCTGGAATCCGTACTAATGACCGCTATAGCAATCAAAAACACAGTGAAAAATTTAAACTGAATCCGCCACTTAGCCATCTGCACAACTGGAACCAAAAGAAGCCCGGCCATTGCCATGCTGGAATAGCTAAAGAATGGCCCGCTAAACCTCTGAGGTGCAACTCCAGAAAAATCATCAAATGCAGATCCCAATGAGTGAATCGCCAAGCTTTTCAAAAAATAGCTGTCAGAATTAGCCAGTGGGAACAACAATGTTTTAAATTCGATGCCGCCAAAAGCCAAATACACAAAAAACGTAGCTACTACAAATGCGCTCAAATAGCATATAGATTTTTCGAGTCCTACTATCGTCAGATTTCGCTCCGCCCCCCTTTCACACACAACTCGCAATGCATACAGATAGCAAAATGCAGAGAAAAATGCCGAGAAAAACTTAAACCACAAACCATAGTTTGACGCTACTAACAAAGAAGGAATACATGAAATAGATATAGCTAGAAAGCATAATTCTAAAGGGTCTGACAACCTGATCCAGCCGTATCTACTGACAACCATCAGGAAAAATAGCATAAGAGCTGGGACGACCACCAATTGGTCTAAGCCAAAAAACCATGCAAATGGCAAGGCAAATCCTAAATTTCGCGGAAAATCAACTATGTTTATTCGCATGAGCCACTGCCTTAACCCACAAAAAAGCAAACACTCGATACTCGATTAAATAACGGCGCCATAACCGCCTAGGCTCTTTAACCAACCGATAAAGAAATCTTAAATTAAATTTGTCAATGATTTTTGGATAGTATGCTTTCGAAAGGATCCGCTGATCTAAAAAACCACCGCATGTAAAAAGCAATGTCTTTCCAGGGAGCGCTTTGATTTTACAGGCCAGCAACTCCTGCCTTGGGGCTCCTAAGCCAAGCAACAAAACGTCAACGTTAGCATCGACCACAAATTTTAGAATCTCGTCATCTGTAAAATATCCGTGACAAATCGAGATAATGTCCAAACCAGAAAATTCATTTCCAATAAGCTCAGCAAAACGATCGGAAACGCCCGCAACGCCGCCGACAACCCCGATCTTCAAGCCCATCTTCCTACAAGTTTCGAAGACCTTGGGGGCCAAAGATGTATTGTCAAAGCTAAATCGCGAAACAGAGTCAGCGCCGACCTTTTTCGCATATGATACAACCCCAATACCATCAGCCAATACGTAATCAAACTTTTTCAATGCCTCAACATATGCAGAGTTATTCTTGGCTAAATAAAATGAATGGGGATTAATAAACGTACATGTGAAGGAATTTTTCGATTGAGCAAAACAATCAAAAACCTCAGAAACCGAAAACTCAGTTGACAGAGGCAACCCACTTAAATCAATCATTCCGGCGTCCACCATTTGCTAACATTCACACCTCTTCGCTTAAGCCAAGGATACCCAACAGACAACACTTCATACAGGCTGGCAAATTCCGCAGAAGGTATCACTCGCTGAGGAGATTTAGAATTCATTGAAAAAAGTACGCTACTGACCCATGATTTCAGCTTTGACTTGGGGACAAATTTTCCCACGCCTTTCATAACACGGTGAAAAAATTGACTTTTGACGTGCTTAGTAACGTTATGCGCAACAAATTCTGATGTGGAACTCGGTTGATGAGGAACACCCAACCAATCTTCAATATCAGAGACCACAGTTCCCGGTGAACTAACAAGTTCCTCGAAGGTGCAAAGAAAGACATTTCCTTCACCGACCGCTTCATCCCATTTCTTTACCCATTTCTCATATAACGACCAATCGAGCGCATTATCGTATATTGTTTTCCCTGTATTGCTGCCATTCAGCAGAATATCATTTACATACCCCGAAAAATCAGAATGCGCACCTTCAATTGAATTATTGTTAGTGAAATATTCGTAAGTTGACTGAATTCTAAATACTGGGTCTCGAAGACAGATAATAATTTTTGGCACATCAGATCGGTCCGACAGAGCCTCAATCAAACGTTCGCAGTACAAGTTTTGCGCCGTAGCTTCAAATAGAAATTTATCGACTGAGGGCACACCACGAAAAAATTTTAATAACGATGGTTTGCTTTCATCTGAACTAAAATATGAAAGATCAAACTTTTTGTAATCTGAAAAACCCTCATCCAAATAAAAATAAGTTTCTTTGGGGTCAGAACCCACAAGCAAGGGGTTTCTAGACAACCACTGAAAAAGAGACGATGTCCCACTCTTAGGGGCCCCAACAATCATGAAATCCGGAAAATCCATAAAACACAAGACCTCGACTACGTCAAAAGGGAAATCCAATCTTTGCGAGCACTCTGCACTGAAAAGCGCCTCCGAAAGTCACTCAACGCAACTGGGCAAATTTGAACCCTACCTTCTTGGATTAAACGAATACACTCATCTAGCGCCAGAAAACAAGTACTTACTGGGTCATCATCTTCTACTGGATTCGAGTATAAAATTCCATTTTTTGTCACAGAAAACTTTGAATCATTTAAATCTCGAGATACACCGAGCATTTCCCTTGGCCCATATTTACAATCCGCCGCCAAGACAAATTTTCCCAGTGAAATGGCCTCAGCAAGCGCATTCCCAAAGCCCTCCCATTTTGACGGAAATACAAAAACATCGGCAGAAGCCACATATGAAAATACATTTTCGACAGGCTCATGTATAAAAACCTTCCCAGTCAGCCCTAGCGATTCAATTTCACTCATGATCTGATCACGATCTTCGCCATCTCCGAATACCGACAAGGATATATGCTGATATTTTTCCGCAGCAATCGCGAAGGCACGCAAAAATATTCCCAACCCCTTCTGCTCCGACAGCCTACCCACAAATATAAAATTGCAACTGCAACCGGAAACCGAATTTTGCCACTTCATAAGCCCATCATCTCTCACCAATGCGAGGCTTTTTATTTTTTCAAAATCATATCCGTTGTAAATAGTAACCGAGTTGCCACCAAACAATAAATACTGCTGAATATCGCTTCGAACACCTTCAGAAAGGCATACAACCTTACCAGCAAAAAAATAGAAAACTGAAATAGCCACCCTAACAATAGACCGAAATAGGAGTCCAAATTTCTTGTACTGCAATGACAAATTATTTCTAACACTGACAACGGTTTTCCGAAATCTTAACGAGATCATTTCAGAAACAACATTGGCGATGTTCGACCTCTCTAAAAAGGAAATAGTACAGTCAACATCTAGATCGCGCTTCAATTTTGAAAGTTTGAAAACATACTCAAAAACAGAAAACACTTTACCGAGCAATCCATCGCGTTCCCTTATATGAAGATCCATGACCACCTTATCACTGAGATCAATTTTGGAGTTAGGTGGGAAGTTAGGCGCAATTACAATGAGATCACAGTTATCCCTTAACTGATCATACAATCGTGTAAGGGCCCTCTCCGCGCCCCCGTTTTCAATTCTGTCAATCAACAAAAGTAATTTCATGTAGGAATTTCGTAGAGTTTTCAGTCATTCGTATTTGTTACTGGGAATTAAAAAGTCTCTAGCAAACTTCTGCTGTTATTCAGAAACCCGGCCAATTCCGTAGTATTGAAAGCCGCATTTCCTCATGTAAATTGGGTCCTGCATATTGCGGCCATCAAAGATTACCGAGTCCTTAAGCTCAGTTTTTAGAGATGCCGTATCCAGGGCGCGGAAGCTTTGCCACTCGGTAACCACAACCAGAGCACTCGCCTTGTGCAGCGTGGAGCTCTGCGTTCCCATCAATTGCAGATCATCGCGGTTTCCATATATACGCTGGCACTCATCCATTGCTTCCGGGTCGTAAGCCTGCACTTTTGCCCCTGCCGCCCACAGCCGCTCCATCAATACGCGGCTCGGCGCTTCGCGCATATCGTCGGTTTTGGGTTTGAAGGCGAGACCCCAGAGGGCAAATACTTTACCTTTCAGGGTATCGCCCGGATTTTCCGGGTCGCAGCCGTAGTGCTGGCAGATCATTTCGAACAGCTTGTGCTTCTGGCGGTCGTTGACGTTTTCGACGGATTCCAGAATTTCTGCTTTGTAACCCAACTGCTTCGATGTGCTGATCAGGGCTTTTACGTCTTTCGGGAAACAGGAACCGCCGTAGCCGCATCCCGGGTAAATAAAGTGGTAACCGATGCGCGGGTCTGAGCCGATGCCCTGGCGCACCTGCTCGATATCTGCTCCTACGCGCTCGGCAATATTCGCCATTTCGTTCATAAAGCTGATTTTGGTGGCGAGCATGCAGTTGGCCGCGTACTTGGTGAGTTCCGCGCTGCGCACATCCATAAAGATGATTTTGTCGTGGTTGCGATTGAACGGGGCGTAGAGCTCACGCATGGTGGTTTCCACCTTGCGGCGGGGCTCGCCTTCGTTATCCAGGCCGATGACGATGCGGTCCGGGCGCATACAGTCGTTTACCGCGGCGCCTTCTTTCAGAAACTCGGGGTTGGAGATGACGGTAAAGGTAAGGCTGCTTGTGCGCTCGTCGAGCTTGCTCTGTACCTTGGCTCTCACTTTATCCGCAGTGCCTACGGGCACCGTGGATTTATTGATGATGATTTTCTCATCGCCCATGTAAGTGGCGATGGATTCGGCCACGGCGAGCACATATTTCAGGTCGGCGGAGCCGTCTTCATCCGGGGGAGTACCTACGGCGATGAACTGCACTTTGCCGTGGTTTGCGGCTTCTTCTGCGCTGGTGGTAAACAGCAGGTTGCCAGACGCGATATTGGCCTTGACGATGGGCTCGAGGCCCGGTTCGTAAATGGGGATGATGCCATCTTTGAGGCGGTCGATTTTGTTTGTGTCGACGTCCATGCACATGACCTGATGGCCGACTTCAGCGAGGCAGGCGCCTGTGACGAGGCCTACGTAGCCGGTGCCGAAGATGGTTACTTTCATTCCTTTAACTGCCTTTTTGGGGTTGGGTGGCCAACCTTGTTTTGTTCGCCTGCGAGCAGGCTCCTACGGTTCTTTATGAATTCCGGGGGGTGCCGGGTTATTGGTTTGTTGGGATTTGGATGGTGTTGGCCAAACCTTGATTTTTAATCATTTGCTGCAAGGTCTGTTTTGCTTCGTTGTCGCCGTGGACGATGCGTACGGTTTGTGGCTTCGTTTCCATTTGTTGGATGAAGTCCAGCAGGTCGTGCTGATCGGCGTGGGCGCTGTAGCCGCTGATGGTTTCTACACCGGCTTTGATAGTGAGGGTTTCACCATCGAGTTCTACAAAGCCCCGCTTGGGGCCGTACTGTTGTATGTCGCGCCCGGGGGTGCCTTTTGCCTGGTAGCCGACGAAGATAATGTTGTGGCGTTCGTCTTCGAGCATGGCTTTTAAATAGTTGACGATGCGCCCACCGGCACACATGCCGCTGGCGGCAATGACGATGGCCGGCTGTTTGGTGTGGGCGAGGCGGTTCACCATTTTCTGGTGGGTCGCGTGATCGTCTACGGTGATGAGCTGGTCGAAGCTCAGTGGGTGGCGGCCTTGGGCGATCACCTCTTGGGCCTCTTCATCCCAGAATTTTTCCAGGCGGCGATAGGCTTCGGTGAAGCGGCTGGCCAGCGGTGAGTCGATGATTACCGGGAGTTCGTACCAGGGGCTCTGTTGGCCACGCTTCTGTTTTTGCTCGTGGATGATGCTTTCGATCTCGTAGAGCAGCTCCTGGGTGCGGCCAATGCTGAAGGCGGGGATCAGTACACTGCCGCCGTCGGCTATTGCGCGCTCGATGGCACAGCGCAGGGTTTGGGCGCGGTGTTCGCGGTTTTCATGCAAACGGTCGCCGTAGGTACTTTCTATCACGAGTTCGTCGCAGCCCTCGGATGGGGTTGGGCCATATAAAAGAGGGGTGTTGGGTGCGCCGAGGTCGCCGGAGAAGATGGTGCGGCGATGCTGCTCTGGCGCATTCAGGTCACACTCCACGTAGGCAGAGCCGAGGATATGGCCAGCGCGTTGCAGGCGGATGTTCAGGGACTCCTCGCCTTCGGTGATGACCGCCTGCCACTGGTTGTAGGGCAGCGGGCGCAACTGGGCTCTGATGTAATCCAGAAATTGGTCGATCAGTGCTTTGTTGCGGGTGACACCAATTTTCAGGGCGTCTTCCAGTACTAGCGGCAGAAGCTCGGCACTGGGCTGGCTGCAATAAATGGGGCCGCGAAAGCCGGCGGCGATCAGGTATGGGATCCGGCCACAGTGGTCGATATGCACATGGGTGACAACCAGTGCCTTGACGGTATCGAGCGGGAATTCAATGTCGAGCCGATCGTGCTTGCTGCCACCCGGTGAGGTTTCCGCACCCTGGAACAGGCCACAGTCTATGAGGATGGAATTCTGCTCATCCAGAAACAGCTGGTGGCAGGAACCGGTCACACCATCCACTGCGCCGTGGTGCTGTATGCGGCCGAATGCATCGGGGGCACGCCCCTCTACCGCACTGTGCACGCCGGCGTCATTGATGGTGATGGCTGTCATGGCTGAAAATCCGTGTGATTCTGCTGCAGCAATCCCTGCTGCATCCATTGTTGTTACATTGTGACGGGGAGATACATCAGGCTCTTGACGGGCAACCAGCAACAAAAGCCCCCTGCGGGCCAGAACATATCTGCCCGTACGAGAGAGGCCTGGTGTGGTAAATGAAGAGAACTCGCCCCCGCAAGTGCGGCCCCGTGGTGGTACCGCGCTCCCCCTTTTAATCTATTGCCTATCCGCCCCTGCCTGATTGCGCTTTAACGCAACGATCCGCTTAAATTCGCCAAGTCTGGCAGAGAGCCTAAAAGCGGATAAATTTTGTTCAAGTCAACTGGTTTACCCCAAAATCAGAGAACTTGAGCATAAGTTAGACGTGATAGGCGTCACACTTTATCAGTTCCAGATGACAATTCAAGGTCGGGATGGGACTCAGCGACGTGCTCAATTCACCCCCGCCTCTCCCGGTAGACAAGCTGCGCTACCTGCCACCGCGGTCATACCCAATCTTTAATATTCGCTCAGCAATTTATGTACCAGTTCACACTTATTCCGTCAGCACATCGAGACAAACAAAAGGATCTCCGGCTGCAGATCAGCACTGAGTAAATCGGTATTTACCCAATAGGAATCGACCGATGTTGAGCGGGTAGTCAAGCAAGTAACGCCGGATGGTATGGGGCTCCTTGACCATACGGTAAAACCAACGCAACCGGAGTGTGTTGATGAGGGACGGATAGTAATGGGTGCCTCTGGAGTTGGCAGTTTGGGAGATGAAGGCGCCACAGGTGATACCGAACCCCTTGAACCCGGCAGTCCTGGCATCAAGCAGAAACTGTTCCTGTCTGCCGGCACCTAGGCCGGCGATTAGGACATCGGCTTTTTGCAATGCTGGCGAACCCAGGACATTCGCACGCTCCTCTCCAGAGAAATATCCTCCGACAGCACCATCAATACGCAACCGCGGATAGAGATACCTCAGCTTTACGGAAAACAGTTCCGCTTCAAGCTTCTCCCCGCCTACCAGATAGATACTTTTACCTAACTCTTCACACAGCCCGAACACATCGTTCGCTACAGATGTGAAATCGAAACTGTAGCGTTCAACGGAAATGCCGCGCAGATACATCAGTAAACACAGCAACCCTCCATCACAACCGAAGTTGAACTTTTCCAGGCTTGCACCTAGAGCTCTCGGTACAATGTCGATGGAAGAAAAGTTTAGAAATGACACATCCTTTCCCGGAGCCACACTGAGATTGAACTCACGACCGATAACATTAAAAGAGGATTTCATGCTGTTTAATACCATATTCTCAGATTACGACCTCGGTGCGCTGCCCAGTGAGCAGCTTGGCTCCAGGTGGCTTTCGGCCATATGTTCTCAGCGCCATAACAAAAACCAGTAACCCCATGGAATACGGTGAGAACCCCTCCTCCTGAAAAAACGAATTGGCAATAAGAAAGTAATAATAGGCGGCAAAGGCGGCACGAAGACGCACATTGTTATTGAGAGCTTGATCGTGTCGACGATAGATCTCCCGGTATGTCCAATAGATGAAAACTGCCGTACATCCCACCATATTCAGCAATACCGCAAATCCACTGTCGCCATTTATACTGAAAAAATCCAATGCATGATCTGTACCTGTCGTAAGTGATCCACCATACCCCAATCCGCTACCCAGTGGATTCTGCGGCATGGCGTATATTGATGATACAAGAGAGTAAAAATGTGGATCTTTTAGCAGCAGGCCAAGGTAGATTGCGCTGATCGAGTATACAAATGCAATTGATGGAAGCATCCAATTTCGATAATTCAAGATCGGAAACAGATAACTTGCCAATACCGCCAGTGACAGCACAATGGCTCCCTTTGACCCACACAGCACACAGCCGAAAAAAAATAAAATAGAAGCTTTGTATTGCCTCATTTTTAAAGAAAGAAGAAAACAAATTGAGAATAGATATGCCGAACTAACTGCATGCAGAATAAACCCCGATGGCCTGATCACTTCTGTATCCGGGAATAAATTGCTATTAAGCAATCTGCGCGTACTCATATCCAGAAGCTCGTACATATCAAGCCCGGGAATACCTTTCTTGAGCTCCATATATCGATACACACTGAAAATGCTATAAACCAATTCAGTAAAAAGAATCTCAAGAACAAGGAAAGCTACTGCTACTATGCCTGCCTTTATTATCAGATCTTCGTAGTCTAGGTTGCGCACACACTTCGTATAGGTGATCCCGAAAAAGTAGATTAGAAATGGATAAAAAATGGAGCGAAGATAGACAATGGCATCCTTTACGCCATTCACATAGGCGCCATATAAAAAATATAAACCAGCAATAACGATCACCGGCAATAGCATCTTTGCTTCTTTCCAGCAACACCCTGGATGAAAAAAAATCAAGAGAAAAACAGCGAAAATACAGAATAGAAAATCCAGAGAAAACAGAATTTTCTGCGACAATTCAGAGGCCAGATGATCCGACCAAAATGCTATGAAAACATTCGAAAAGAGAAGCAACACCAACCAATAAGCAGGAATTAAGGCTGGAGAAACAATAAAGACCACGACGGCGCCAAGCAGCATCAGCACCAAAGATAGAAATGGTGAAATATAAGAAACTGCAACAATAAAAAACAAATATACTACCAGTAGAAAACTGGCAAATCTGGTAGAGATAGCGTTCATTATTAATCGAAGTTATAACCTAACAGCTCTATGTCTTGTTCGTACACCGAAGCCACTTTTTTCACCATTGTTTCATCATAGTACTCTTTATAGTTTTTTCTCGTTGATTTATTTTTTTGAGCAAGATCCAAGCGCCGTCCCATTTGATCTTGAATGCTACTAAGATCCGCAGATAAACTCTCAAACTTCAAAACCTTATCTACGGCAATTTCACCATCTGCACCGACCAAGTATGAGAATTGAGGTTCAAAGTGGAAATAACTGGTTACCGTTTCAGCGCTCAGCCATTTATTCACCATCTTTTCAAAAGTATCGTACTTCCACAAAGTGGAGCGGCTAAAAATACAATCGCTTACACTACTGTATTGACCACCTTGCTTGAGGTATGAATAAGCCGACACCAGTCTATCCCACGGATTTCTCACTACGCTAAACTTGAATAAATTCTCCGCATATGAGGCATCTACTTGAAGGTAGTCACTCAGTTTTCTGTGGCCTATCTCACGACCATATAGTGCATAAGAAAGGCTGATACCCGCCGTTTTAGGGATATGTACAAATAAAATTCCCGCGTCTCGTACCAGCGTAGGTAATTGGCTGTTTGTTTTACGGAATAAATAGCGCCCAGCTTCAATTCGGGCTTTCCACAAATTCTCTGGAAATTTCACACTGTCTACTCGTATGTGTGACGAAAAGTCGTAGTATAAAGGCTACATTGTTCACAATTCCCAAGAACTACCTAGCCATTATCGACCCCTAGGTCATCATTAAAGAAAAGGCCCGCATTGGCGGGCCTTTTCAACCTAACTTCAGTTTATTTTTTCAGTTCCCAGCCAGATCCACCAAAGCCAACCCACTTGTCATTGGCGACACTAGTACCGTTCATAAACCACAGTTTAACCAAGTTATCGCTGTTACGGTGCCACAGGATATCCGCTTTCCCGTCGCCATCG
The DNA here is from genome assembly GCF_002959965.1 of Microbulbifer pacificus. NCBI lineage: Bacteria > Pseudomonadati > Pseudomonadota > Gammaproteobacteria > Cellvibrionales > Microbulbiferaceae > Microbulbifer > Microbulbifer pacificus. The sequence continues at coordinate 259,784 of NZ_PREV01000027.1, read as the reverse complement.
AAATCACGGATATCATCCAGGCTCCAATCACCACTGTGCGGCCACGCCCAGCGATCGTCCTGAATGACATGGCCGTTCATGAGCCATATCTTGGTTTGGCCATCACTCGGACGCAACCAAACAATATCTTGGTCTCCGTCGCCGTCCAAATCTCCGCTGGCTTGGTAAACCCATGTAGTACCCACAGACCAAGTCCATTTATCATCATATTTACTGAATCCATCCATAAACCAGATTCTTGGCTGCCCATCGCTGCTGCGTTGCCAAAGAATGTCAGCTTTTCTGTCGCCATTGAAGTCGGCAACATCTTTCAGATCCCAACCCACAGTGTTTGCGGGGAGCCAAGAATCCGCAGCAACTTGGTGGCCGTTCATTTGCCACACTTTCAGTTGACCATCGGAGTTTCTTTTCCACAAAATATCTGATTTGTTATCACCGTTGAAATCACCTGTAGCAACGAAACTCCATGATGTCGGCTGGTTCCAGGACCATTTGTCCTCGACGATGGTATGGCCGTCCATCAGCCAGATTTTCACCTGACCGCTAGCGTTCTGCCACATAATGTCGGCCTTACCATCGCCGTTAAAATCAGCAGAATCGCGGAATTCCCAGTTGCTACCAACATTCCAAGTCCAACGATTTTGAAGAACTGAATGACCATCCATGAACCAAATCTGGGGCTGGCCATCACTTCCGCGACGCCAGAACAGATCCGATTTGCCGTCACCGTCAAAGTCATTATCGACGGTATGAGAGTCTCCACCCGGCACTGACCCCGCATCCCTCGGATCAGTACCCGCCAGGAATTCTTCCAGGTTGGTCGCACCGTCTGAGTCGGCATCCTGCGCGGCGTCGTCTACCGTCGGGTCGAGGTTGTTGGCCACCTCAAAAGCATCGTCCATGCCATCGCTGTCGGAGTCCGAGGCGCGCGGGTTGGTGTTGGCCTGGAATTCTTCCAGGTTGCTGAGGCCGTCTTCGTCCAGGTCGATGGCGCTGTCGTCTGCGTTGAGGTCGAGGCCGAAGGCAATTTCGAAGTTGTCTGGCAGGCCATCGCTGTCGGTGTCTTCGTAACCGAAGTCCGTGAAGCGCACGGAGGCCATGACCGGGTCAGCAACGCCATTCAGTACCACACCCAACAACATTTCGGAGAATCCGTTGTTGACGTAGGTCGCCGTGAGGATTTCTCCGTTGGCATCCAGGTGCAGAGTGGTACTGGCCAGTGGGTCTATATCACCCTGCTGCAAGTCCACTGTGCCATCGGGGTTGACCTTGTAGCGGCACTGTTCCGGGTAGCTGGCGAAGCTCGCTTTCCAGGGTTCTTGCCAGGCGTCGACGCCGATGTAGCCGCCCATTGCCATGCCCTGGAATTTTTCGACCCGCTGTACGGTACAGGCGTTGTAGCCTTCGCCGTCGGTTGCGCCGTTGCCATCAAAGTCGATGATGGTGCGCGCAACACGCAGACCGGTGAAGCGAGTACCACCTTCGCTGCCGGTATCGAGCATGTTGAGATTGCCGCTCAGGAACGCGGTGCCATTCAATGCGGCGTTGCTGGCGTAGGCTGAGACATCGCCTTTTTTGATCAGCATGACTATGCCGGCACCAACGCCCCACTCTTCATCGTCCATGTAGACGTTGATCATGCGCTGCTTGGCGGCGTCGATTTGCAGCTCAATCACACTGTTTTCATCGTCACCACCGAGTTTCACATCCACGATTACGCGGCCGCGTACAGGGTCGACGCTGTAGCTGCAGCTTTCGAGGCCATCCTCACCGGACTCCTCTTCTACGCCGGACGACGCCAGGTTCTGGCCGTCGAAGTAGGAGAAGGCATCGTGGTATTCAAACGGGACGACCTGCTGGCAGGTGCCGTCGCCGTTGAACTGCCAGTCTGCATTGCCGGTGTAATGGCCTTCAGACAGACTTCCCTCGCGCTCGTACTCACGCCCCCAGTTGCTGATGTGCCATACACCGGTGATGTCGGCAAGCTCAAGGGTCTGCGGTTTTCTGATGCGGAAGGTGCTCCAGGTGTAACGGGACTGATCACCGGCTTCCACCAGTTCGGTATTCAGCAGCAGGTTACGGTCGCTGGTGGCCATGCCTTCGGAACCGTCGCTGCGGCTCCAGAAGTTACCGTCGAAGTTGATCTGCGATACGCAGTTCTCCTCGCCCGCGGGGCAGCCGGTCCATCCGTAGTAAGTGGATACCCAGGTGCCGTCCTGACCGCTGATGTCGATGTAACGTTCGGCGATGTTGAAATCACTCTCGGTGCCCGCACGCGTGGTTTGGGTACCGTCGCCATCGATGAACATGGGAATGTTGCCGAAGGCCGCGAAGTTGCGGTAGTGCCAGTTCTGGCCATTGTCTTGCGGCATCCATTCGAGGCCGGCGTTCCAGCGCATGTCGGATTCGATTCCCATGGAGTAGTACAGGTCTCCTGCGGGGAAGTCGCCGATGTCGTTGAAGTTGGTACCGGCCAGGATTTCTTCGTAGTTGCTGTATCCGTCGTTATCGTAATCCGCTCCGGCGTCGGCGCCGTCCAGCGGGTTGAGGCCTGCGGCGAGCTCTTCACCGTCGCTGAGACCATCAGCGTCGCTGTCGGCATTGCCGGCGGAGGTGCCGAGCGCAAATTCGTCGGCGTTGCTCAGACCGTCTCCGTCAGTGTCACCATAGGCGTCGTCACCGTCGGTGGGGTTGAGGCCATTGGCCGCTTCCCATGCATCCGGCAGGCCGTCGTTGTCGGCGTCGAACAGGCGATCAAACTGGGAGACATAGCCCTGCCAGTCACACAGTTCACCGGTACCGCAGTAATTGAAGGCCTGGCGAATGGTCACGTAGTGACGGTCGTTGTAGCCGTTTTCATCGCGGTCTTCACGGTCGCTGACGATAAAGTTGCGTTCACGGGATTTGTAGCAGCTCCAATCGCCGTTGCAGTCCGCAGAATCGTGGTAGTAGCCGTTCTGGTCGCTGTAGTACTCCATGATGATGACGTTGCCGTCCAGGTGCCACAGGAACGGGGTGTTCGGGTTGTAGCTTTCTCCATCCCAGTAACCCTGCGTACCTTTGCCGCCCGGCGCGAACTGCAGGCCGAAGCTGCTGACGCCTTCGTTGGCACTTTCCGGTACATCCAGGAAGGTGCCAATAACATCGGCCTCGCTCAGTGTGACTACTTCATCACGCACCCACAGGGAGTCATTGGCGGCGGCGCGACCGTAAATTCCTTCGGCGGTGTCGTACTCGTGGAAGACAATGGTCTTCACACCTTTACCGAAGGTTTCCACAAAGTAGATGGTGGTGCGGGCGTTGCTGTTCTGGTCACTGAGGATCAGGCTGCCGTCGCCATCCACATTCCACTCGACGTAGGTGTTGCCGTCGCCACTCAGTTCGGTGCCGATATCCACTTCACCGCTACCATCGTTGCTGAGTAGCACTTTGGTGGGCATGAATACGTTGGTGGGTACGATGTTGTAGTACTCGTGCATGGCCACATCGGTGGCATAGCTGCCTTCGGTGATTGCCGGCGCAGCGCCCGCAATACTGCCACCACCGATCATCTGCGCTTCGTACACGTCTACGAAAGGTTCGTCGGCAAGCAGGCCGCTGGCGTAGGTTTTGTGGCCAAGTACGACGACTTTCCAGGTGGGCACTGTGTCGTCGGACTGCTGGTAGATGAACAGCTGATCCACGTAATGCTCGATTTCATCGGACATGCCGATCTCGTCTACCCACCACCAGTCGCGGTTTACGTAGCCGCCGTTGTTGGTTGCGGAAATCGCATTGACGGTGTGTTCCCATGTGAACAGGGCGCTGCCATCCCAGAACGCCATACGCCCCTGGTCGTCGCCGCCAATACCGTCGCCTTCCAGGTCGATGACGTTGCCCGCGGAGCCATTGAAGAAAGCGCCTTGGGTGGTAAGCAGGAAGCGTCCGGCACCGGGGTTGCTCATGGCGATGGGCGTGGAGGCTCCGTCGTTCCGGTCAGTGCCGACAATGATTTCGTGCAGGTTGCTGAAGCCGTCGCTGTCGTCATCCGCGAGGGCATCGCTGCCGTCGTGCGGATTGAGGCCGTTGTCGAGTTCGAATTGATCGGTGAGACCATCGTTGTCGTCATCGAGGTCGAGGTCGTCGTTGACACCATCACCGTCGAAATCGCCAGCGGGAATGTGACGTACGAACTGGCCAACATAGCCCTGCCAGTCACACAGCTGGCCAAAGCAGAAGTTGTCAAAACCCTGGCGGATGGTGATGTAGAAGCGGTCGGACTCACCGTCACCATTGGTATCTTCCGCGTCGTTGGCGGTAATGAAACGGCGACGGATTTCATAACATTCGGTCGCGCCCTGGCAGTCGGGTTCGCCGTAGTAGTTCCAGTTTTCATCGCGGTAGTAGTGTGCGATTACGGTATTGCCGGCAATTTCCCAGCTGAAGGGTGCGCCCTGATACCACACGCCGTCGTACAGGTTTTCCTGATAACCGAGACCACCTTCATTGAAGACGAAAGCAAAGGTGGACATACCGTTGGCGTCGCCTTCCGGTGCATTTTCAAGACGGCCGATCACGTCGGACTCTTCGAGCCCGGTGATGGTGACCTCTTCCCACATGGTTTGCACGGCAGCGGCGCGACCGGAAAGACCGGGTGCGGCGCTGTCGAATTCGTGTAGAACAATGGTCTTGGTGCCCTTGCCAAAGGTTTCCACGAAGTAGGTGGTGGCGCGGGCATTTTCCGCGCTGTAATCCAATACCAGGGTACCGTCCGTTTCGGTACTCCAGGTTACCGCCTGGGTAGCCGGACCACCGACTTCCGCGGGGACGACAACGTGGCCGCTGGTGTCTCCGTTCAGAACGACTTCGGAAGGGTAGGTCACGAAGTTGGGATCGAGATTGCTGTCGGTACCCAGGCCAACTTTGGTGGCATAGGTGCCGGCACCAATGATTGGGGATGCAGTCGAGCCGGTATTGAATACCTGGTATTCAATTTCGCTGACGAACGCTTTGTCCGCGAGTTCTTCGCCCGGGTATACAAGGCGGCCGGTGGCAATCACTTTCCACACCGGCACGTCACCGCTCTGCACCTCAAAGATGGCGATAGTGTCGAACCATTCTTCGACTTCGGTGCCATATCCGAGCTCATCGACGTACCAGTCGTCGCTGTTGACGTAGCTGCCGTTGTTGCTGCCGCTGATGGCGTTGCCATCGTGGGACCAGACAAAGTGAGCACTGCCGTTGTTCATGGCGAAACGGCCTTCGTCGTCTCCACCGGCACCGTCACCGGCGAGATCCAGTACGAAGCCGTTGTAGGCGAACGTACCCGGGTGGTGCAGCAGGAAGCGGCCCGCGCCCGGATTTGCCATGGCGGATGGTTGCGAGTTGAAGTCGCCGCGATCGGTTCCTGCCACCGCTTCGTGTAAATTACTGAAGCCGTCACTGTCATCATCGCCCGTGGCATCGCCAGCGAGATACGGATTTAAACCGTATTGCAGTTCAAACAGGTCGGTGTAACCGTCGCCGTCGCTGTCTTGATGCTCGTCGATGTGCACGGTTTCGGCGGTGGCATCAAAGCCCATTGCCGCAAGCGCGGGGCCACGCACTTCCCAGTATCCGAAGCCATTTTCAAAAGAAGTGCGTATATCCCACTCGCCCTCCGGTGCCCAACTGGGCATCCACAGGGAGCCACTGGTGTTGCCGTCCAACCAGGCGTATTGCTCTTCCCCGGTATCTTTATGATGCAGATATACCTGCTGATTCCAGATATTTTCCTGGTCGTCGGTAATCATCTGCGCCGTGACTTCCACGTCGTTGTCACCCAGGGCGATCACGCGCGGATTTACGTCAACGGAAAGAATGTTCGGGCGGCCTGCGTCGTTCCAGTAACCCCAGGTGGTATTTACCTGTCCGAGCTCAGACTCGGGAATGGCGTTGCCGTAAACTTCCACCCAGTCCCAGGTTTTTACTGTGAGCGGAGTAACATCGGTGATGGCGTTATGATTGAGGCCAATCCCGTTGATATTCTCCAGTGCAGAGAGATCCGGAATGGAAGTAATCGCGTTTTCCTCGGCGCGCATCCACCACATACCAGTGAGGGAGGACACTACACTGATATCGGTGAGGCGGTTGCGACTAACGTCCAGACTCAGAATCTCTGTCTTTCCAGACAGCGGAGACAAATCGGTGATGCGGTTGTCATTAAGAATAATGTCCGCATTCAACGGGGAGTTGGCGAGCCCGGAAATGTCTTCGATCAGGTTGTAGCTGAGATTGACGTGGCTCAGTTGGGTTTGCGAAGCCAGCGCGCTGATATCGCTGATCTGGTTACCCCAGGCCAGCAGATTATTCAGACGATAGTAACCGGAGACAAACCACAGGTTGGAAATACCGGTTTCCCAGATACTGAGCCCATTCAGGCGACGCATTTCCGCCAGCTGTGCTTCGGTTGCGCCCAGGTTGTTGAACCCATTGCTGCCAATCTCCAGAACATCCATGGCTTTGGCCGGGCTGGCAAAGCTCGGCAGCGCGGTCATGTTCGAACCGTCAGCCCACAGCGCTTGCAGAGTGGGAATGGATTCCAGTGCGGAGAAATCGGCAATGGGGTTCCAGCTGATATTCAATGCATTCAGATTCAGACTGGCGAGCGGACTCAGGTCGGAAACAGACGCTCCGGCAAAATGCAGGCTGATCAAATGTGGTAATTGAGCAACTGGCCACAGGTTGGTGAAGTAGCCACCGCCATTCAGATCGAGATCCTGCAGCATAAACAGCTGCTGGATGCCTTCGAGATCGGAGATGTCGCCGCTGCCACAGCCGAGCCATGTCATCTCATGCACATAACCGCCGTAGCTGTGCACGCAGGCCTCAAGCGCAGAGTCGGAAAATGAAAGGCTGGTTACCTCGATCGGCGCAGGGTTGCTGTTAATGACGGTAAATTCTGTCTGGAACGATTTGCCAGCAAGTGTACTGGTGTCTTCGTGCATGCCGTTGTTGCCGAAGTCGCCACCGTGCACATATTCAACCCGCCAGGTGCCGGGCATATCGTTGCTGTGGAAGACCAGTTTGGCCTGGGTCTGTTCCAGGCGCAGGTCGATCTGCTTTCTCTGACTGGGGTCCGCTACGTTGTAAATCTCAATACCGCCATAGAGGAAGCCGGCCCCCTCGTGGTCATTGATTTGAACGGAAACATCCACCGCGACAAAACCATTACTCGCGGAATCCAGGTCGACGGTATCGGCGGAGAACGCCAGGTTGGTAACTTCCGGGCGCTGGTTGTCACCCGCACCATCGCCATTGACCATGAGAGTGAGATCGCCAAAACCCATGACTTCCAGTTGGGGTTTGCTGATGGCAAACCAGCCCGCGTCACTATTGACGTGCGCCTCAAGTATCCATTCGCCACGCTCGGCTTCGGCCATCAACTGCCCCTGGCCGTATGCACTCCCCTGCCAACTGTCACAGTAGCCAACGTTGCCCTGCTTGCTCGGGTTATACAGCCAGACACAGGCTTCATAGATATCCGCACCGGTTGCTTCGACGGCGAAGTCCAGCCACTTGTCGCCGGTGTTGAGATCCACAGGATTCTGGGAGTAGACACCCGCCTGCACCATGGTGATGGGTAACGGTGTGGCGCTGAAGCCGGGGATGGCGGCTTCCAGAGCCTGATCTTCGGCTCCGCCATCGGTGAACAGGTTGTTTTCCACGGTAAGGAGATTGAGGCTGGCAATTTCCGGCAGGCGCGCGATGTCATCGTCCTGCAAGGCATTGCCATTGAGATGCAGGGTATCAAGGGCCGGGAAAGCTTCACCCAGGTTGTTGTAGCCAGTACCACCGAGATCCGGCAGGTCTTTCAGCCAGGCGTTGTTGAGGTCAATACGCGAGATGTTTTTACCAACGAGCGGCGACAGATCAGAGATTCGCGTATCCCAAGCGTTGAGGTTGCCGATATCACTCAGCCCTGCAAGCGGGGAAATGTTCTCTACCGGGTTACCGCCAATGTCCAGGTCCGTCAGCGCGGCCAGTGCCTCAATACCTTCCAGGGTACGAATCCCGCGCTGCGCGCAGTAGAGGTAAGTTACTTCCCCAATGCTGGTCCAGCCGTTATCCGCCGCATGTTGATCTAAACAGGCCTCAAGGCTGGCATCCACGAAGCTCAGATCTTCGATCTCCGAGGCCTGTGCCGCGGGCGCCATGAAAGAACTGGTTACTGCCAGAGGTAACAACAGGTGTTTGAACGTGTTCATGATTTTCTTTTTTTGCGTCTGTACGTTTTTTGAGTACTGCGTATCCATGACAGGAGCCCTCGTGTTGCCCGTCGGCGAGTCGATACCAGCTAACTCGATCTTAAGAAGTGCGTTTGAAACTTATTGAACTGCCAGCGGCGAACCCTGCTGACGACTCTGCACAGCTTCACGGCTGGGCTGGGCCATACGCGCTTCGGCGGTTTGCTTCTGACCGGCCAGGCGCGCGATGGCGTTCTGCTGCTGTTGCTGAGCGGCGCGATGCTTGAGGTACTCTTCGCGGCTCATTGAGGAGGTAAATTGGGTGGGGTGCCCCTCGCGCTCGGCGAGTTGCGTGACCTTTGCCTGGAGCGCAACGAGCTGCTCCTGAGATTTTTGAGACTCCGCCAGCGTTTGGCGGTGATGGACAACGGCAAAAATATTGCCAGCGATAGACGCGGCAAGTGCGAACGAAAGCAGCGCTTTAAAATTGACTTTGAATTTCACCCCAACCCCCAAAAATGATTTTCTATCCAGATCAAAAAACCACACCCAACACAGAGGCATGTATTCAACCCGATGAGCCACCCCAAAATATCGGCTCAACTCACTCAGCCTCCGTGGCCGAATCTCTTGTACCTATCCCGGCAACACGCCAGGTAACGGGGCCCGATTCCCCCTTGGGCACCGCCCGGCAAGTGTTACGGCGGCGAACACTACCATGTGACATGTGTCACACAAACGGAAAAATTGTCGCAAAACACCCCCGAAACACATAACAAAAGTCAGGATAGTTCCGATGAAACTAGCTATGGATTTGCAAATGTGAAGCGATACTCACCGGTGCAATTTCTACCACCAAAAAACAAGGGCGATAAATAGCCCCTTGGAGCTATTTATCGCCCTTGATGTGCGAGATCTTTTTGTGGCGCTAGGCTGTCACGGGTTCGGCGGAGTGCTTCACGGTGAGCAGCGCTTCGAGATCTTTCCCGATTTCCGGGTGATGCAGGCCGTACTCCAGCTGCGCTTTCATATAACCGAGCTTGTTACCGCAGTCGTGGCTGTGGCCGACGATGCGGTAGGCTTCTACGGTTTGCTGCTTGAGCAGTTCGTCGATGGCGTCGGTCAATTGGATTTCACCACCGGCGCCGGGTTGGGTGTTTTCCAGCAGCCCCCAGATTTCCGCGGGCAGTACGTAGCGGCCGACAACGGCCATGTTGGAAGGAGCAGCGTCCACTTCCGGTTTTTCCACCATGCCATCGATTTTGGCGGTGCCTCCGGTTTGCAGATCCGCCCCCAGGCAGTCCACTACACCGTACTTGCTGACCTGGCTCCACGCCACGGGTTCCACCATGATCTGGCTGGCTTTGGTGGCTTCAAAATTGCGCACCATATCGGCGAGGTTGCTGACTTTCAGATCGGCGGCGTATTGATCGATCAGCACATCCGGCAGCAGAACGGCGAAGGGATTGTCCCCCACCACCGGGCGGGCACAGCTGATGGCATGCCCCAGGCCCTTGGCTTCGGCCTGACGCACGGAAATCACGGTAACGTCTTTGGGAACAATGGAGCGCACTTCATCCAACAGCTGGCGCTTCAGGCGGTTTTCCAGCTGGGCTTCCAACTCGAAGGAGGTGTCGAAGTGGTTTTCAATGGCGTTTTTACTGGCGTGGGTAACCAGCACGATTTCCTTGATACCGGCGGCAACCGCTTCATTGACGACATACTGGATCAGCGGCTTGTCGACGATCGGCAGCATTTCCTTGGGAATCGCCTTGGTGGCGGGCAGCATACGCGTGCCCAGGCCAGCCACCGGGATGACCGCTTTTTTAACTTGGTGCATGTTTTTCTTCCTTTGAATGCCCTAAGACTCACTGTCATGGGTCAGAAGAATCTGCAAAATTCCGGCCATGACGTGAAAGGCGTCACACTTTATCAGCAATCTATGACAGTTCAAGAACAATCAATTTGCCTGCAGCGGTGAGCAATAACCGCCGACGACACGTTGTTGCGATTTGTATCCCGCAATTTGTATACCAACGAGCCCGAGCGCTGGCGCGAAAAGCAACAGCGATAACCCTTACACCGAAGCACTCGCTAATAATTCACACAACCCTGAACCAGTGGCGCAAAAACAGACGCACGCTGCCCTCCATGCGCCCTATCCACCTCGGCTAGTGCCAGACTAGATTCTGTCTGATCGTTTTTTGATCTTCAGAGGCAGGCCGATAGATGTTGTGTAGTCGCGGTTTTTGTTTCCGAAAAGGCGCTCTGGCTCGAGTTATTGCCCCCATGCTCTTGCTGTGGATGTTTACCGGCGGCTGTCTGATGGCGGCAAGCGCGATGAGTCCACCGCATCTGTCACGGTCGCTTTTGCAGAAAACCCAAACCAGCTACGGCACTCAGGCTCATGCGCGGCTGGTGCGCTGGCAACAGCTGGTAGAGAAGCAGGCCCAGGCCCTGGAGTGGCACCGGCTGCTGCGGATCAATCATTTCTTCAACACCATCCCATTCGCGGAGGACCGGGACCACTGGGGGCGGGAGGATTACTGGGCGACACCGGTGGAGTTCTTGGCCTCCAACGCCGGGGACTGCGAAGACTATGCCATCGCCAAGCTGTTCAGCCTGACGGCGGCCCTGATTGCACCGGAAAAGCTGCGTCTGGCCTATGTCAATGCCATCACCCTCAATCAGGCGCATATGGTGCTGCTGTATTCCGCCAATCCCGGGGAACACCCGCTGGTGCTGGACAACCTGACTAAAGAGGTGATGCCGGCCCGCGACCGCACCGATCTGGTGCCGGTATACAGCTTTAATGCAACGGGCCTGTGGCTGAACCGAAAGCTGGACAGCGCCACCAAGGTGCGCAACCACCCGGGTTCGGCGCTATGGGAAGAACTGCTGCAGCGCATCCACAAGGAAGGAGTGTTTGAATGAATCGCCGGATGCTAGGGATGGCGTCACCTATCGCGAAACTGATCGCCGCTTGGTGTGTTATCACCACGGCCGTACTGTCTGTGGGGTTGCTGACAGCCCGTTCCCAATTGCAGGCGCTGATGACCAGTGAAAGCCGGGACAACGCCGCGCTGATGGCCGTGGCCCTGGGCCCGTACACCGGGGAGAAGGACACGCTGTTCAGAGCGACTCTTCTCAAGGCATTGACGGAAAGCGGCGCGTATAAAGAGGTGCGTTACACAGCCGTGAACGGCACAAAAATCCGCCAAACAAATCTCGATTACCTGCCGGATGTTCCGCACTGGTTTCAGCAATTGCTGGTATTGGAAACACCACGAGCAACATCGGAGGTGAGATCTGGCTGGGATCTTGCAGGACATATTGCCGTAGATCGCCAACCTGCGGCGGGCTACCGTCTGCTGTGGCAAACCGCATTGGGGATCGCAGGTGTGTGCCTGATGGGGCTCACCTTGGCGCTGTGGTGGCAGTCGGCTCTGCAAACCCGAATAGTGCACGCACAGCAGGAGCGGGACGGGTTGAAACGAAGCCTGGAAAACACCCGCGCACTCCTGCATGAGCTGGCCGGTGCCGCACCGGAGATCGCCGATGACAAAGAGTTGGCCCGGCTCCTGGAAGCCCTGCGCTCAGACCGCCCGATAGAAACCATCAATAATGACTAGCCCCTTGGGGCTATATATTTCCTGATTTTGTGTTGTGGTTGGCAGCAATAAAAATTTTTTTTAGAGCTGCGATGTAGCACAGACTTCCCATTTGCTGTATAGCCGCTACAATCGGCCACTGTTCGAATGGAATCCACTGTACAACAAAGTTCTTTTAGGGGGACGCATGAAGAAGACAGCATTGGGGCTTGCACTGGGTGCAAGTTTGCTGAGCGCCGTGGCCATGGCCGATGTAAAACAATACATCGAAGCCGGCTACAACATGGATCAGGTCATTGCTTTGGCCCAGAGCGAAGGCCTCTCTGCCGAGGAAGCGGTGGAACAGGCTCTGGACGTTGCACCAGACCAGGCGGCAGACATTGTGTCCGCGGCTATCAAAGCCGGTGCAAACGCGGATAAAGTTGTTGCCCTGGCGGTTGCCGCCAACCCGAACAACGCACAGGCCGTGGTTGCCGCAGCCGTAGCTGCCGGCGCGAACGCTCAGCGCGTTGCCCAGGTTGCCCTGGCCAACGGTGCCTCTCAGGAAGCCGTTGCAGCGGCGACCGGCGCGGGCGCCCCGGCTGGCAGCTCCTCATTGGCCGGTACCAGCACCACTACCTCTCTGCCACCGGCTCCGCCGGTCAGTGTTGGCGCAGGTGCGGGCGGCGGTGGCGGCGGCACTCCCGCTTCCCCCAACTAATTACACTCCCATCTGCCTTATCGACAGGTGATGTGTACAGAAAAGGCCCGCGAGGGCCTTTTTTGATTCTGATTTTTTTTGCCGTTTTTTGACACCATGCTCGCTTCCCGCTCAACCACTACGCTCGCAATGGAATCCCGTTCCGCTTTGAATCGGCCGACCCATCGCCTGGAAACCACGCTGTTTTACGGCCTGCTCGCACTGCTGTTCTGGCTGCCAATCCCCCTCGGCTCACATCGCCCCTGGGCCTGGGCCTTTATGGAGGTGTGGACCTTTGCCCTGACGGCCGGCTGGCTGGTGATGAATCTGTACCGCTCACAATGGAAAGCCCTGAAGCCCTACTGGCCCCTTCTGGGACTCTTCGCACTGTTTCAAGCGTGGATTTTTTTACAACAGTTACCGTTACCCATCGGACTGCTGGAATCTCTTGCGCCGGGCGCGGCCGTCGCTTTTTCGAGCACAGACGAGCACCTGCGCCTGGCAACACTGTCGCTAGACCCGAATCAGACCCATGTGGCGCTGATCAAAGGCATCAGTTACTGGTGCCTGCTGTTTCTGATTCTGGCACTGGTAAACAGCGCGAAGCGGTTGCGCACACTGGCACTGGTGGTTGTGGCAACGGGAACCTTCCAGGCGTTTTACGGCGTACTGCTGGCACTTTCCGGCTCTGAAACCACCTGGATTCTGAGCCTGCCCAACAATGGTATTGCCACCGGCGGATTCCGCTACAAAAACCACTTCGGCAATTTTCTGGTGATGTGCCTTTGCCTGGGCATTGGCCTGCTGATCGCCAGCCTCAGCGGAAGCAGCGGCGGAAATCTGAAAGATCGCCTGAAGAATCTGGTAAACATGCTGCTCGGTGGCAAAGCCGTGCTGCGCCTGTGCCTGGCCATGATGGTGATCGGCCTGGTGATGTCCCACTCGCGTATGGCCAACACCGCGTTTTTTGCCAGCCTTTCCATTGCCGGCGCCCTCGGTCTGCTGCTGATCCGCAACAGAAGCCGCAGCCTCACGATTTTGTTGGCAAGCCTGATGGTCATCGACCTGATGATTGTGGGCAGCTGGTTTGGCATGGACCGGCTGCGCCAGGAAATCGAGGAAACCTCCTTCACCAAGGAGACCCGGGATGAAGTGAACCAGTACGGCTTGACGCTGATTGAACAGCATCCACTGGCCGGCACTGGTGCGGGGAGTTTTTACTCTTCGTTTCCCAGCGTAAAAGGCCCGGGGATCAATATCTTTTACGACCAAGGCCACAACGATTACCTGCAGTTCTCGATCGAGTACGGCCTGCCCGCAACACTTTTACTCGGCCTCGCCGTCCTTTGGAGCCTTTACCACGCCTTCACCGCCCTGCGCACCCGCCGGGATAGCCTGATGCAGGGGCTCGCGTTTGCGACACTCATGGCCATCATCGCCGAGCTGATCATGCTCACCACAGACTTTCATCTACAGGCGCCAGCAACAGCGATTTATTTTTTGATGATGCTGGGGCTCGCGTGGAAGGCGCGATATATGGAGAGAGAAAAGGGTTCTGCACGGCAGAATTAGCGGTCGATTCTGGCACTGCTTTCCAGCAGTGGCGACCACCACTGCTTATTGTCCAGGAACCAGCGGATCGTTTTTTGCAGACCGGCGGAAAATGACTCCGCAGGCTGGTATCCGAGTTCCTCATTGGATTTCGAGGGATCAATCGCATAGCGACGGTCGTGACCGGAGCGATCGGCCACAAAATGAATCAATTCTTCCGCCCGCCCGAGGCCGGCCATGGTTGCACCCGGAAAACGCACCAACAGCGAAGGGTCATTGGCAAACGCTTCATTCATCGATCTGCAGATCAGTTTGACTACATCAATGTTCGTCCACTCGTTGTTGCCGCCGATGTTGTAGCTCTCACCCACCCGCCCATTGTTCAGCACCAGCTCGATACCCCGCACATGATCCGCCACATAGAGCCAGTCGCGCACCTGCCTGCCATCACCGTAAACAGGTAGTGGTCTGTCGTTCAGAATATGCGTGATGACCAACGGAATCAGCTTCTCCGGAAAGTGGTAGGGACCGTAATTGTTGGAGCAGTTGCTGATGGTCACCTGCAGACCATAGGTGTGGTGGTAGGCTCGCACCAAGTGGTCCGCAGCCGCCTTGCTCGCGGAGTAGGGGTTGTTGGGGCGATAGGGCGTCGTTTCAGTGAAGGCGGGATCGGTGGGACCAAGCGCGCCGTACACTTCATCGGTGGAAACGTGGTGGAATCGATGCCCCTCCTTGCCCCGGCCCTGCTCGAGCCATACTTTCCTGGCCGCCTTCAACAGACTGTGCGTGCCGACGATATTGGTTTCGATAAAGGCATCCGGACCGGTGATGGAGCGGTCTACATGGCTCTCCGCCGCGAAATGCACCACGATGTCTATATCGTGTTCAATGAGCAGTTTTTCTACCAGTGACGTATCGACTATGTTTCCACGGTAGAAAATAAAATTGGGATGTTCAGCTACGGGGGCAAGGTTGGCCATGTTGCCGGCGTATGTAAGCGCGTCCAGCACGACGATATTGTCCCGCGGATAATTCCTCAACCAGTAGTGCACGAAGTTAGCACCGATGAACCCGGCTCCGCCGGTTACCAGTAAGTTGCTCATGTTTACAGCTCCATTGGTCTGGATTCCGGCCAGCGCCGGAATGACGCGCCCTGATTATGAGAGCACAGACTTCAACACATGACGCCAAGGTTGAGGGTGTAGGCCCATTTCATTTATCAACCGGGCATTGTCCAGCACGCTGTAGAGTGGGCGAGCCGCCGGGGTCGGGTAGTCGCGGGTAGAAATAGGATCGATCTGCACGGGCTTATCGCGCGGCAGCCGTCCCGCGACCCGCCCCACTTCATAGATGGCGACAGAAAAATCATACCAACTGGCGGTACCGGCATCGGTGCAGTGGTAGATACCCCGGGCTTCCGGCTTGTCTGCCAGAGTAAATAGACTTCGAGCAAGGGTGCCGGCCCAGGTGGGTGTACCTGTCTGATCGGCAACAACGCCCAGCTGGTCTCGCTCGCTCATCAGATGCAGCATGGTGGTTACGAAATTACGGCCTTCACGATCATAAACCCAGGCGCTGCGCACAATAGCCGCTTGCGGCAAGATCGCTTCGATGGCCTCCTCCCCTCGAGCCTTGCTCTCGCCGTAGACACTCAATGGATTTCTGTTATCCCCTGGCTGATATGGGTGAGACTGCCTGCCGTCGAATACAAAGTCTGTGGATACATGAATCAGGCGGATATCCAGGGCCCGACAGGCCAATGCCAGATTTTGCGGGCCGAGGGCATTGGCGGCGTGGGCCTGGTCACTTTCGAATTCAGCCCTGTCCACGGCGGTGTATGCCGCAGCATTAATCACGACGTCCGGTTTCTCCTTTTTGAGTAGCGCAAGTACCTGCTCCCTGTTGGCAATATTCAGGGTTTCCCTACCGTGCGCGATAACCTCGATATGGGCTGGCGCTTGCTTTTGGAGCTGCCGACCCAGCTGGCCGTTTTTACCGGTGATCAGGGTTTTCATTTTATCTCTTGCGCGGGGTTCACCGGCAGGCGAACCCCCACGAGTGGTTTAGCGGAAGACTACCGCTTCACGAAAGAGTTTGCCCGCGGCGTCCTTGGTGGAGAGCCTCGGAGGCTCATCATTTATAAGGGGCCAGTCGATCCCGATGTCCGGATCATTCCAAAACAGGGCGTGTTCACACTCTGGGGCGTAGTAGTCCGTGCACTTGTATACGTATTCGGCGTACTCGCTGGTGACATAGAAGCCGTGAGCGAAGCCCTCCGGCACCCAGAGTTGACGCCTGTTGTCTGCACTCAGACGGACTCCCACCCATTGGCCAAAGGTGGGGGAACGTTTTCGCAAGTCTACGGCTACGTCAAACACTTCCCCGGCGATGACCCGAACCAATTTACCCTGGGCTTTATCAGTTTGGTAATGCAGGCCGCGAAGGGTGCCCCGACCTGACCGACTATGGTTGTCTTGCACAAAAGTACGCTCGGCACATTCGCGATTGAAAAACTCATGGCGGAACGTTTCCAGGAAGAAGCCACGCTCATCGCCGATGATTTGGGGTTCGATGATTTTTACATCCGGGATGCTGGTTGCTATTACTTTCATGCACACAATTCAGCGGGTGAAGCGATGATCGCGGCGCGACTCGGCAATTAGCTGCATAAGATATTCGCCATAGCCACTTTTCATCAGAGGCTGGGCCTGCTTTTCCAGTATTTCCGCATCAATAAAGCCTTTGCGGAACGCGACCTCTTCGGGACAGGCAATTTTTAGCCCCTGCCGACGCTCGATGGCCTGCACGAACTGGGCGGCCTCCAGCAGATTGTCGTGAGTACCGGTATCCAGCCAGGCAGAACCGCGCCCCATCAACTCAAGGTTGAGCTGCCCCATGCTCAGATACATGCGATTCAGGTCCGTAATTTCCAGCTCGCCACGCAGGCTGGGCCTGAGCTGCCTCACCAGATCACACACCTGATTGTCGTAGAAATAGAGGCCTGTGATAGCGTAGTTGGACTTCGGCTCTGCCGGTTTCTCCTCAATATCGATCACTGTGCCGTCGCTGTCGAACTCCGCCACGCCATAGGCACCAGGATTGGCGACACGGTAGCCAAACACCGTCGCGCCCTCGCTGCGCTTGTGGGCAACGTTGAGAATTTCGCTGAAACGCTCCGCGTAGAAAATGTTGTCCCCCAGCACCAGGGCGCTTGGATGACTACCGATATGGTCCCGGCCAATAATGAAGGCTTGTGCGAGCCCGCCTGGAGAAGGTTGCACCGCATAGGAGAGGTTGATCCCCCACTGGCTGCCATCATCCAGCAGCCGCTGGAACAGTACTTGATCATCCGGCGTGGTAATAATCAGGATATCCCGAATCCCAGCCATCATTAGCGTGGTAAGCGGGTAGTAGATCATGGGCTTGTCGTACACCGCCATAAGCTGCTTGCTCAACCCCCTGGTAAGAGGGTACAGCCGGGTGCCAGAGCCACCGGCCAGAATGATTCCTTTACGCAATCTGCGCGGTGTATGCATTCGATGCCCAATAGAAAGTTGCGTCCCCGGCTGAACCAAACCAAAAAAGGCCGCACTCTTTCGAATGCGGCCTTTTTAATTTGGTGGAGCTAAGCGGGATCGAACCGCTGACCTCAACACTGCCAGTGTTGCGCTCTCCCAGCTGAGCTATAGCCCCAAATTTGGGTGTTTTCGGGGTGCGTTTCCCTCGAAAGCGGGCGCATTTTAACAATGCACTCGCCCGTGTCAACAAGAAAAATAACTTTTTAATCAAATAGTTAGCTGACCACCGGTTTCCGTCACCCGCAGCCCCCAGATCAGAGGGAGGCGTACTCCTTCTCCCAGCGCTTCAGCACCTTCTTGCCGGCGCCGCCCAGCACGTCAATGGCCTGACGCAGGCGCGCCCGACTGAGGTCGGGGCCCAGCAGGTCCATCGCATCCATGACCGAGAAAGAGGCTGTGGTTCCACTGATGGCGACGAACAGGGGCGCGTTAAAATCCTTCAGCTTGACGCCCATCTGGGTGGAGAGTTCTTTCATGGCCGCAAAGATATGGTCTTTGCTCCAGCTCCGCAGGGCTTCCAGCCGCCAAAGGGCGAACTGCAGTACTCGCTTTTGCTCTTCCAGCTCCATCTTGCTGCCATTGGCGAAGCTCGCTTCGCTCAGATCCAGCTTGCCGGCGGCAAGGAAACCAACCAGGGGGGCGAAGTCACCAAAGGTCTCCATTCGACCCTTGGCGTGAGGCAGCACCTTCATCAGGTTGTCGCGGTTGAGCAGCCACTTCTGCAGGCGGTCTGCCAGCTGTGTGTCTTCCAGCTCCCGGATCCAGAGGCCGTTGAGCCAGCTCAGTTTTTCCACATCGAACACCGGACCGCCAAGAGACACGCGCTGGATGTCGAATTGCGCGCGCATCTCGTCCAGCGTGAACTTCTCGCGCTCATCGGGCATGGACCAACCCATGCGGCCGAGATAGTTCAGCAGGGCCTCGGGCATATACCCGGCGCGCTGGTAATAAAGGATGGACGTGGGGTTCTTGCGCTTGGACAACTTGGTCTTGTCCGGATTGCGCAGCAGCGGCAGGTGGCACAGCACCGGCATCTCCCAGCCAAAGTATTCATACAACAGCTTGTGTTTGGGGGCGGAGTTGATCCACTCCTCGCCGCGCAGGACGTGGGTGATCTCCATCAGGTGGTCGTCCACCACATTGGCCAGGTGGTAGGTGGGCATGCCATCGGATTTGAGCAACACCTGGGCATCAACCTGGGCCCAGTCGATCTCGATGGTGCCTCGCAGCAGGTCGTCGATCACACAGGTACCGGATTCCGGTACGTTCATACGCACAACATAGGGCTCCCCCGCCGCCTTGCGCCTTTCCACTTCTTCCGCCGGCAGCGCGAGATCGCTGGGCTTGAGGGTTACCCGGCCCGCTTCCTGTAATTGCGCGCGCAGCTGCTCCAGCTCTTCCGCGGTGCGGTAGCAGTGGAAGGCGTGGCCCCGGGCCACTAGCTCGTCACAGTGCTTCTTATATATATCGCCGCGTTCGCTCTGGCGATATGGACCGTGAGGCCCCCCCACATCGGGGCCCTCCGCCCAGTCGAGCCCGAGCCAGCGCAGACTGTCGAGAATCGCCTGCTCGGATTCCGGCGTGCTGCGCACCTGGTCGGTATCTTCAATCCGCAGGATGAACTGGCCACCCTGGGCCTGTGCAAAGCACTGGTTGAACAGGGCGATGTAAGCGGTACCTACGTGGGGGTCGCCGGTGGGCGAAGGAGCAATACGGGTTCTGACGGTCATTGGAAACCTGATACTGGATAGTCGAATAGAAGACGAGGGATTAAGGCGCGGCATTATATCGCCGCGACCGGGGAGCGCCCAGTGGGTGTCAAACGAGGAGTTTTACGACAACCTCAACCTGTATAAATAGCCCCAAAGGACTAACGGGGAAAATTCTTCGGGATTTTCAAAAAAATCCGTGACCAAAGTCACAAAAACGGTATGATCGGGGAAATGTCGAGTAATTTGGGGAAATAAACGTCAAGTTGCTGTATTCGACACCAGTGAACGGCTCATATAATGAGCACCCCAGAACAACAAACACTCTCAGGTAATTAGGGAATTCAACATGAAAACGAGTTTCGCTGCCCTGGCAACCGCCACTATGGTTGCACTCTCCTCAGCTTCCATTGCCGCCACTCAGGGCACCGCGGGAGACACTGCTTCTACCGGTACTATCGACATTGAATTGTTGCTGACACCGCAAATTATCATTGGCGGCCTGGAAGACGTCGACCTTTCTTCCACGGTAACGCGCGACGGCCAGCAGATCTGTATTGGCGGTTTTGGTTTCGACCAGTACGAGATCGAATTCGGCAGTGCTAATGGCAGCGCGAAAGTCGGAACCCCGAGTGCGACAACACCTTTCCTGCTGGCGGGTACCAGTTTTACCACTGAGACCATCCCTTACACCGTCGAGTTTATCGACAACATTTCCGCAGCCTCTGGCACCGAGAGCACCGACGGAAGCATTGCCGACGCCTATGACCGTGTAAACACCATCAGCGATTGCACCGGTGCTGCTCCGACCAGCACTAATGCGCAACTGTATATCGAGGTGGATCCGAGTGACTGGGCAGACGTCAGCGATTCAACGTTCCAGGACGTGCTGACCATCACCGTTGCGCCAGCTCCCTAATCATTTTGCACTGAACGCGATGAACTGGGCGGGCTTGACTGCCCAGTTTCGTTAGCCAGCAAAAAAGATGAAGCTCAGCTCATTAAGCGTCGTCTGCTTGATTGTGTGCGGAATTTTTTCCCACGCGAGCTGGGCCACTGCTACCGCCTTTACGCTCGAAACGTCGGCCCCAGCCGGGTTTGAAAGCCTGGCCGAGCCCGAAAATATTGTTGCCGATCTCTATTTCGGCGGCCGGCCCGTGGGCACCGCGCAAATCAGCGTGGACCTGCATACCATTCAGTTCATAAATGCCGAAGCCGTTCTCAGCCTGCTACCGGAAACGCTGCAACCAAGCACCGTGTTATCGGCGCTTGGAAGAGTGCAATCGCGCAATTCCGATAAAGTCTGCCGCCTCAAGAGCCAGCTCGATTGTGGCTATCTGTCCCCCGAAACCGTCGGCGTGATCTACGACGATAGCCGTTTCCGTGTGGATATTTTTATCGCAGCGGATTTGTTGCCCAAGCAGGCGGCGATTACCTCGCCGTATCTGGCCGATGCCACCAGCGAATTCTCCTTTATCCAGAATCTGACTGGCGCCTGGTCCGGAGTGGACTCCAATATAGGGGCCTCAAGCCAGAGTGCTTCACTGTTCGGTACATCCATCCTGAGCTTCGGCGAAAGCGGGCTGCACAGCCAGTGGTCTTTCACTGATGAGGGCCAACCCTTCGTCCATGAAATGCACTGGAGCCGTGATTACCAAGGCAAAGCCTATTCAATCGGGTTGCTGCAACCCGAAAGTTATTTCAGTAGTTTTATTCCCTCACCGTATCTCTACGGGATGGAATATCGCAGCTCGAACAATAGCCGGGTGGACAATTTCTACCGTGAAGGCACACCACTGGAAATCAATATGCCCACCCGTGGGCGGGTTGAAATTCATCGTGACAATCGTCTGATATACAGCAGCCTCGTCGAGGCCGGCAACCAACTTCTGGATACCAGTAACCTGCCGGGCGGAGCATATGATGTGGAGGTGCTTACATTCGACGAAAGCGGCCGTCCGCTGAATCGATTTACCCAGTTTTTTGCCAAAGACGCACTACTCCCTCCCGCCGGCGAATGGAGCTGGGAACTTCTTGCGGGCAAGCCTGCAAGCAACTCGCCAAACAACACACTTCCCGACCATGCAGATACCTATTACCTGAAGAGCAGTGTCGCGCGCCGGGTAACGGATAATGCGGGTATCTTTACCACAGCCGCTTCTACGGATTCCGAACAGGTTCTCGAAGTGGGCACGCGCTGGATGCAAGAGCACTTCGAATTTTCACCCAGTGTTATTTACGGCAGTACTGGCAGTCGGGGCTACCGGGTGCTGGCACAATTACATACTCCCTATTTCGACCTGGGTGCCAGTGAAACGAGAATCACCGGCTCCCGTGAAGAAGTATCTGGTGATTCGGTATCCTTCGGCATCCTCAATGGCGATGCGTTCAACCGCAGCCTGACCGTAAGCAGCGCAATATTCGGTGGACGCGCAGCCGTTCGCCACAGTGAAAGTGATCACCAGCGGCAATTGGGCTCACCCGACATACAGCTAGATGACAATTACGGTAGCGCAGAAAAGCTGACTACGTTCGAGTTTCAGCGGAGTATTCTTCGCAGTCGTTTCTGGTATGGGGATGTCAGTCTCTCCCACAGCATTGCCTCGGGAGAACAACAACTAACCGCGCTGAGCTTCCAGTTTCGATTCCGTGGCGACCACTGGAGCAGCGGCAGCGCTTTGCGCTATGACCGCGACGGCGATGGCAATGGCGTTGCCCGGGCCGGCCTGAATAGCAGTTGGAATGACCGCGGCCTGTGGGCATACGATGTATCGCAACAGTTCTCTGTAGAAGCCGCTGAAAATGACTATTTCCTCGGCAGTCAGACAAGGGTCGCCGGCCGGCGAGGTTTTGTCACATCAACGCTGGCCTATCGCAATAATCAAGAGTCGAACTTACGCACTACGAATTACCTGGGCAGCTTCAGCACGTCCCTGATGGCATCGGGAGAAACCTTTTCTTGGGGGGGCGAACGCACTCAAACCAGTGCGGTAGTCGTGGATATCAGCGGCTCAGAAGGACAGGACTTTGAAGTCTTGGTCGATGGTGCCCGCAGGGGATATGCGAAAGGAGGAACCCGGTCGGTTATCAGCCTGCCATCGTTCCGTACCTATGAGCTCTCGCTGCGCCCCCTCGCCGGTGGTTTTTATGACTACCGGGAATCCCGTGAAACCATTACCCTGTATCCGGGCAATGTTGCTACCACCGGATATCAGGTTCAGACCCTGATCGTCGTACTCGGTCGATTGATGAACGGAGACAAGCCAGTACGCAATACCAAAATATCTATCGGCGAGTACTCAGCCATCACCGATGACTTTGGCGTATTCCAGATTGAAATTCACGGCGCGCCGCAAGCTCTTCGGGTGCCACCTGTGCAGTGGGGCGACTGTCATGTGGATATTCCGGAACAGACAGCCTCCGACGATTGGATCAATATCGGGGTCGTCGACCTGGCGCAGGCGCAATGCCCGGATAGAGGGGACAGCTATGCGCGCCAGTAATGTCGGTATTCCCCATGGCAGGATTCTGGGCTTTTTTGCGATGATTGCGGTGGTGTTGATATCGGGCACTGCAAGTGCTCAGTCTTCCAACCAGGATCCTTGCGGCGATGGCTCAGGGATAATGCCGATTCCGGAGAAAGCGCTCGGCATTTGTGGACTCGACGATTCCGAACAGGCAGTGGTTTACGGCGGAGACCTGACTGTTCCATTCAGTATCCGCAGCTGCTGGGCGGACTGGGAGGGAAACCAGTGGTCTACCGCATACTGCACCAACTCCCGCGATTACACCATCGAGGTTACCGGACCGGCACAAGGGCAGAAATTCCTGTTAAGTGGCCCAGGTGGTAATGTGTCGGTGACATTGAAGTTCCATCACCCATCGGCAACAGCCACAACGATTACACCCGGCCAAGTCACCAGTACACGTTTCGCCGGCGCAGCCAATGGCCAACAAACACCGGTCTATTTCTCCGTTACCCCCGATACGACCACTACCCCAGCACCCGGAATCTACCGGGGGACACTGCAGTTCTACTTGTATCAGTGCAACCCGTGGGGCGATGCGAACAACCCGAACAACCCGATTATCTGTAAGGGCTCAACGGCGTCGGGAAACCGGACAGAATTGAACCCTCCCCTGACAATGGATGTAGCATTGATAGTGGGTGCCAGTATTCGTATCAGCGGACTTGAGGACATGGTCCTGCAGATGCCAAATCCCATAGCGGACATTGTGGCGCAACAGCATTTTTGCGTGTACACCACCGCCGCCACCGATTTCAGATTGAAGGCCGACAGCGCACATGGAAACGGTGCGTTCCTTTTGGGAGGGGTTTCCACCAGCGATACCATTGCGTATGAAATTAACATTCAAAGTGAAATCCCCCCCAAGAAGAATACCAAAATGACAGAGGGCGTTTTCACGAAAAAGGATTGGAAGGGACACTCCTCCATCGACTGCACCGGATACAGTGATGAAAACATGCGTTTGACGCTGACCATACCATCAGCAAACCTTACCGCCCCACTGGATTATCAGTATGTTGATACGCTAACACTGACCGTGGAGATGAACTAAAGCAACATCATCGGCGTTTATATTTCCAGCTTGATTTTCTCCGACTCTCTGGCGCCTTTGGCGACAAGCTCAATGTATCCTCCAGCGGAGAAATCTCCTTCTAATTTCAGCGTTGCGCCGCTATAAATTCGGCCCCTTTGCGCCAATTGTGCACACTGACCTTCACGTTTGCAGTATTGAATCCCGATAACTTCCGCATTGATATTGCCGTGGTTTGCAACGACCAATTCACCAGGTAAAGATTCCTCCAGAGACAGATCAAAATGCCCGGATTTCGGCTGAACAAATATCAGCGCCTGATAAGCCACAAGAATTTTCAGGGCGGTTTTATCCGTTTTCAAATCCCCGACAACAGGCTTAAATGTAACCCGATAAATTTTTTCGCGCTGCAGCCCTCGCTCAAGTGACATCAACCGGAAACGCTTTTGCTCACCTGGTGGAATCACTGCTTTGGAAGGGCTTACCAACAATTGGAACTCTTTGGGGTCGACAACTCGCACCCGCTTTTCATCCGGCATCCCCGGATTATCCACTCGATAGATCTCCGTTTGCAGATAGAGCACTTCCGCGTCGGGATTGGTTATTACGATATCTTCGCGGGAATTTGGCTGGTCTGTCAGGTAGAGAATGATCTTGTCCAACGACATCGCGGCAGACACGGGCTGTGCCAGTATTAGCAGCGCCACGGCAAGTAAGTGCTTCATAATCAAGTCACAGCGTCAATGAATGTGCTGACGCCATTTTAAGCGTGCTTGAGGGATTAGCAACTAGCCGGATGTCGTTTCCCTCAACGTTTAGTTACTTACTGTTATTGCGCTGCTATCAGTAGCGCTCCCGAGTGCATTCCGGGATGTATAAGTTCGTTGATACCGATACACCCCTGGACAGAGTTGCTGCCGGCCCGGCTCGCCAACATCAGCCCGGATGCAGAAGGCTCGTTGTTGCGCTCTGACAGCCAGGTCACAAGCACCTGACTTGCCGGCATCCGATTCACACAAAGTTCCATACCGGAATCAGTGGTTGTTACCAAATGTGCTTTTGGCGGAAGAGTCAGGGTAATCCGGATGGATGCCGTGGCCCTGGACAAGTGATCTATCGATTGCTGATCACTTTGTTCGGCGGCACATAAAGTCGAAAGACTCAGGCACATCAATGCCGACGCGATGTAGTGGACGATCTGCCGCCGTCTTTCGCACACGAAACAATACAAAAAAACATTGAATGTAGTCACCTGTGCCAACTACCTTACCTCTAACACAGTATTTCCTATCCATTCAGCATAGCGCGCCAGTCTTAGGCGGTATCCACAGCCGTGGATTCCGAGTTTGCTTTCACGCCACCACCTCCTTGCAAGCCGCCACACACCAACTATTTTTCAATTAGAGATTTCGCGGTATCTCCCCACCTCCCCCCAAAATAATGCCAACCTGGCAGGAAGCCACATAGATGTTGATTGCGCATTCAGGCGACAAGATCCACCATCCCGAAAATACTCTGGCGGCCTTCGAGGCGGCCCATGGTCTTGGCGCCTGTGCAATTGCCACGGAGGTACAGTTCAGCCAGGACCACACACCATGGTGCTGTGGCGGTGAGGCGCTGGAGTTTTCCCCTGCGGGAATCTCCGCGCCACTGCACAGGCTGAAAGACCGGGATCTGCGCACCCTGCCCCTCAATACGTTTCGGCAGCTGGTGGATTGGGCACACCGGCATCGTCACCTGGAATGGTTTGTCGAGCTGAGTACAGAAACTTTGCAGATGCTTGGCGCCGAGGAAGCGATCCGCCGGCTGCGGGATGAAATTCACGGTTCGGTCGACAACTTCGTGTTGCTGACCAGTGACTTGCGCAGCCTGCGTCTGGCTCGCAGCCAGGGTTTTGACCTGGTGGCACTGCGGGTACCAAGCGTCGCCCGCTGCCTGTCGGCGGACGTAGTGACGCTCGCACCGGATTATCTGTTTATCAACCACACAACCGTGGACTGCCAGGAACTGCCTCCGGGTCCCTGGCAATGGGTGGTGCACGAGATCAATACCGCGCAGGGCGCGGTGCACTGGCGCCACCGTGGAGCGCACCATATTCTTACTGGGAATCTGCCACTGCTGATGCGTTCCCGGGAGGCCAGCAATGTCTATGGAATATGACGTTCTCGTTGTCGGAGCCGGCATTCAGGGTGCCGGAGTGGCGGAGGCTCTTACCGCGGCCGGCCACCGTGTGGCGATACTCGAGCAGGAGTCGGTTGCCTTCGGCACATCGTCCCGTTCCTCCAAACTGATTCACGGCGGACTGCGTTACCTTGAGAGCGGCCAGTTCTCCCTGGTGTATGAGTGCCTGAAAGAACGCAAATGGCTGCTGACACACAAACCGGACCTGGTGCATATGGTGCCGTTTCTGATTCCGGTCTATCGCCACAGCCGCCGAGCTCCCTGGAAAATCCGGCTTGGCCTTAGTCTTTACGCCCTGCTGGCCGGATTGTTTTCCCCACAATCGCGTTTCCGCGCCATCAGTGTGCAGGATTATGAAGCGCTCTGTGGCCTGAACAGCGACGACCTGCTGGCGGTCTACCAGTATTACGACGCACAGACCGACGACGCTGCGCTGACCCATGAGGTGATCCGCACCGCCCTGCGCGGTGGTGCGGAGCTGATCTGCCCCGCCAGCCTGGTGGGCGCGGAAGTGACGGACAGGTGCGTGCGGGTAGATTATTTTCACCAGGGCAAACTCAACACCTTGCACTGCCGCATGCTCGTAAACTGCTCTGGCCCCTGGATTGAGGACACCAACAGCAAGTGCACCCCCAGGGCGAAGCTGCCGCCACTGGAGTTGGTGGCGGGCACTCATATACAGGTGCCACTGAAACTCGCCAACAAAATTTTCTATGTGGAAGCCGAGGATGGTCGCGCGGTATTCGTAATGCCCTGGCAGGGGGAGACGCTGGTGGGCACTACCGAACGCCCCTATTACGGTGATCCCTCCGAAGTGACGCCAACGCTGGAAGAGAAAGCGTACCTGCTGCGCACCCTGAAGCAGTATTTCCCCGAAACCCGCCCGCTACAGCTCAATGAGCTGTCTGACAGTTTCGCCGGACTGCGGGTTCTGCCCCACGCGAGCACCAATCCCTTCTCCCGCAGCCGGGAAACCATGATCTGCTGTGACGACGACAGGCAACCGCGTATTGTGGCCGTAGCAGGTGGCAAGCTCACCAGTTACCGTGCCACTGCACGCAGCGTGCTGCGGAAGCTTCACCCCCATCTGGCCGCCACAGACCACTGGTCACCTGCCACCAGTGCCCATACCGCGAGCGCGCAGGTCGATGCCAAGGAGCGCAATCTCTGATCCCCGGTTGAAATCAGCGGGAGGTACCGCGGTCGCATCCACTTATGTTGTTATAATGCGCGCAGTTTTACCGCCTGATCGCTGATTTATGCCTCCCACGTCACCCACATCCCATTTCGACACGCCCAAAACTGCCGGCACGGCCACCGCGGTGTCGCACCGCTTTTGCACTGCGCCGCTGATGGATTGGAGTGACCGCCACTGTCGCTATTTCTGGCGCCTCCTGAGCGAAAACGCCCTGCTCTATACGGAAATGGTTACCACTGGGGCCATTCTGTTTGGCGACCGCGAGAGCCACCTGGATTTCGATGCCGCGGAGCAACCACTGGCACTGCAGCTCGGTGGCAGCGACCCGGAGGATCTGGCGCGCTGTGCGGAAATCGCCGAGCAGTGGGGCTACAGCGAAGTGAATCTCAACTGCGGCTGTCCCAGCGACCGGGTCCAGAAGGGTCGTTTTGGCGCCTGCCTGATGGCGGAGCCCGATCTGGTTGCGGAATGCCTGGGCGCGATGAAAAGTGCGGTCTCAATCCCGGTAACGGTGAAGCACCGTATCGGTATCGACGATATGGAGGATTACCCGGGACTGACGCGCTTCGTGGAAGCCCAGGCTCGCACCGGGATCACCACATTTATCGTACATGCGCGCAAGGCCTGGCTGAACGGCCTGAGCCCGAAGGAAAACCGCGAGGTGCCGCCGCTCAGGTACGAAATGGTGTACCAGCTAAAGCAGGATTACCCGGACCTTGAAATCGTACTGAATGGCGGCATCAACTCCATCGAAGAGTGCCGGCGGCATTTACAACAGCTCGACGGTGTTATGCTCGGACGCGCGGCGTACCAGACGCCGCATATTCTCTCGGAAGTGGATGCGGAACTGTTCGGCGGCGCACCGGGGCCAGGCCCCGCAGAGGTCATTCGCGCTATGCTGCCGTACATCGAACGCGAACTCGGCAAAGGCCAGCGGCTCAATCACATCACCCGGCACATGATGGGGCTGTTCCAGGGGGTGCCCGGGGCCCGCCGCTTCCGCCGGCACCTGAGCGAGCACGCGCACACTGCAGGCGCGGGCCCGGAAATACTGGAGCAGGCGTTGTCGCTGGTCACGGATGCCGCCTGAGAACAATCGGAACAACAATGTGGAAGTGAGGGGAAGATGAACAAACTGGAACAACTCAAGCAGCGCAGCCTGGTGGTTGCCGACACGGGCGATATTGAAGCCATCCGTCGCTACCAACCGCAGGACGCCACCACAAACCCCTCCCTCCTGTACAAGGCGGCGCAGTTGCCGCAGTACCAGCAATATCTGGTGGATTCCCTGCGCTGGGCGGAACAGCGCGGTGGCGATGTGATCGTCGATGCCTCCATGAAGCTCGCGGTCGTCATCGGCCGGGAGATCCTGCAGATTGTGCCCGGGGTGGTGTCTACGGAGGTGGATGCGCGCCTGTCTTTTGATACTCGCGCCAGCATCGAATACGCGCGCAAACTGATCGCCATGTACGAGGAAGCCGGCATCGAACGCGAGCGCGTGCTGATCAAGCTCGCCTCCACCTGGGAGGGTATTACCGCAGCCTCGGTACTGGAACGCGAAGGTATCCACTGCAATCTGACCCTGCTGTTCAGCCAGTGCCAGGCGGTGGCCTGCGCGGAGGCCGGTGTCACCCTGATTTCCCCCTTTGTGGGTCGCATCCTCGACTGGTACAAGGCCAGTACCGGACGTGACGACTACACTGCACAGGATGACCCCGGTGTGCTGTCGGTCACCAGTATCTATGAGTACTACAAGTCCCGCGGCTACCCCACCATTGTTATGGGGGCCAGCTTCCGCAATACCGGTGAAATCGAAGCGCTGGCCGGCTGTGACAAGCTCACCATCAGCCCGCAGCTGTTACAGGAGCTCCAGGACGACGAGAGCCCACTGGCCTCCGGACTCGACAGCAATATTGCCAGCCAGCCCCAGCCCGCAGCACCGCTCAGCGAGGCCGAATTCCGTTATCAGCTGAACGCGGACGCCATGGCGACGGAAAAGCTGGCGGAAGGCATCCGCAATTTCGTGGCGGACCAGCTGAGGCTGGAAAAATTATTGCGCGAAGCGCAATAAGACGCTCAAAACGACTCGCTTCGTCCATTCAGCCAAACAGGGGGCACAACCATGCTGCAGCAGATACGCAAGCTGTTCGAGCAGATCGGCCGCGGAGACAGCGTGGAAGTGCGCCCCGAAAAAGACGTGCGCATGATCAGTGCAGCGCTGATGGTGGAGATAGCCACCGCGGATCAGAAGGTGGATGCACGCGAAAGAAAAGCGCTGGTGCGCCTGCTAATGGAGCACTATCGACTGGACAGCGAAGCCGCCGAAAAACTGGTGGAGCGCGCGCTGGTGGAACGCAACGAAGCCACGTCTCTGTACGAATTTACCCAGACGGTTAACGACAATTTCAGTGAGCGGGACAAGTACCTGCTGGTAAAGCAGATGTGGCAGGTGGCTTTCGCGGATGGCGAGGTCGACGCCTTTGAGGAGCACCTGATACGGCGAGTGGCGGAGCTGATTTACCTGCCCCACGGACTGTTTACCCGCGCCCGCGCCGAGGCCAGAGACGGCGATGGCATCGGTTGAGTCGGCGTCAATATTTGTTCAGTGACTGACTACAGATTTGCGGTCGTGAGTGCCCTGCTCACTTTCCAGAACATTTACCAGATCGCGAAAGGTGTTTTCATTCTTTTCGTTGAGACTCATCAACACGCGATGGGCTTCCAGCACCATTTCCCGGGCACTGTGTTCATCAGGGGCATTGCACTTGAGGGGGGCGGGCTCGACCTGGTAGGCGTCATTCTCCGCATCGCTGGAAATGTCCATCAGATCGTCAAAACCCATGGAATCCAGCAGGTGCAGTAAACCGCGCTCTTCGCACAGAACCAGGGGTTTACCACCCTTGTGCTCGGCGCTGCGAATGGCGATTTTTGCCATCAGGCCCAGTGTGGTGCTGTCGACACCCTGGGTGTCGTGCATGTCGAACACCACGCCGCGAAAATCGTCGTGGGAAAACATCTTGCCGATATAGTTATCGAACGATGTACAAAGATTGAGGCGCACATCTCCCACCAGTTTGACGACATAAATGCCCTGGTGGTCACCAACCATTATCTGCCCGGACTGCATAGTAACCTCAAACGCGCCCCGCCCTGTTCCCGGGTCGGAGTACGAGATGGAGAATTTGCGGCTTCAACCGCGGCACAGTTCCTTGTGCAACTCAGGTCCGCGACGCGGATGAAAAACCGTACGCCGATTGACCATGAAGTGGGCGGAGCTTACTCCTGCCCACCAGCGCTGACAAGACCAGTGTGAACGGGTTAACAGGTTTGACTGGACAGTCCGGACTTTGTAGCCCCGATTCCTCCGGCGACACCCAAAAATCCCGCCTACCCTCCCAGTCTCAGACAGTTCCGATGAACCCACCGTGAACGACAGCTGGCAAACGCCGGGGAAAAAGACGCAAGAATCGGGCCGGGCAGCAGTCTGCCGGTCTCAGGGATTGTCCTGACGCAGGGTCAGGATCGTAATATCGTCGGGAAAGGATTCGGCGGTATCGACCTTGAGCGCCGCGCACAGGCTGTCGAGATCACCGCGACTGTGGTCGATCATCTGCAGCAGCTTCTCCTCTTTTCGCAACAGATCACCGGTAAGCAGTTCCAGTACCCCATCGGAACAGGCGACCAGGCGCCAGCTGGCGGGAAGGCTGCAGTGGCGCACTTCCCATTCACCGCACTGGAACAGCCCCAGCGGCCTTCCCTTACCCGTAAGCCATTGGGCGCCGTCGCTGGTGACCAGTGCGGGCATGGGTACCTGTCCCGCCACCGCGTAGTGCAACTGACGCGCCCGGCTGTCCACTACACCGACGAACATACTGGCGTGCTTGTCGAGCCCGGCGGAAATCAGCTCGCGGTTGATCATCTCCAGGACACTGGCGATGTCCTGATCGATGTTATTGAGCTGGCTGAACAGCGCGCGCTCCCGCAACAGGTGCATGATGCTGTGCTTGATCAGTGCCGTAACCAGTGCCGATGACACACCGTGACCGGAAACGTCCACCAGATAGAACGCCACGAAACGCTCACCGAACAATCCATAGTCGACAAAGTCGCCACTGAGGTACAACGAAGGCAGCAGACGGAATGCGGCCTCGATGCCGGCGGGATAGCGATAGGGGGTGCGAGGCAGCAGATGCTGCTGCAACTGGCGACCCGCCTCGTGGTCCCGTTGCAACAGCTCGATGTGTTCGTGCAGCTCGCGGTTGCGCGCCTCGAGCTGCTGGCGATATTCGCGGTTTTCCGCGGCCAGTTCCCGCGCCTCGGCGATCCGCGTCACCGCATGCTCAATTACGCCTTCGTCGGTAAGGGGTTTGAGCAGATAGTCACTGGCCCCCAGACGCAGGGCCTGTACCACATCGTTGACCTCGCTGTCGCAAGCCAGTACCACGACCGGCGTATCCGGCGACAGGCGCTTGATCTTGCGCAGCACTTCCAGCCCGCCCATATCAGGCAGGTGCAGGTCGGTGATAACGAGTTCATATTTATCGGGAGAGAAGTGGCCGATGGCATCGACACCGCTTTCTTCCTGGATCACGGTGTAGCCAAGTCGCGCGAGCGTGGTGCACATCAAGTCATAGGACGGCTGGCCCGGGTCACTCAATAGCAGGGTACGACGGCCGGTCTCCACCGCTGTGGAGGCCGGCTGCTCGGCGTGAGCATCAGAAATCGTATTCATCCAGATCGCCGCCGAAATCGTCTTCCTGTTCGCCATCGTTGATCAGGAACTCGCGGCGCTGCAGATAGGCATCGCGCAGCAGGACATACCGGTCGCCCTGAAGCAGTGACTCGGCCTGTAACAGGCTGGCACGGGTCTGAATGACATCGACCATTTTCAGGGTGTATTCAATGGAGTTCTTGTCCACATAGGTGAGCGGGTTGGTGTACCACTGCACCACTTCACCAGGAAAATCCCGCACAGTGGATGGCCCCAGCATCGGCAGCACCACGTAGGGACCAGAGGAAACGCCCCACACCGCCAGTGTCTGGCCGAAGTCTTCTCCATCGTTGGGCTCAAGCCCCATGTGCTGGGCCACGTCGAACAGGCCACCAATACCGACCGTACTGTTTACCAGAAAACGACCGGTATCATTGCCCGCCTGTCCCCATTTCCACTGCAACACGTCGTTCAGGACGTTGTTGATCTCGTGCAGATTGGAAAAGAAGTTGGATACCCCTGACTGCATAAAGATTGGGGTGATCTGTCGGTAGCTGATCGCCACAGGCTTCAGGAACCAGCGGTCGGCGGTATCGTTAAAGCGGAACATGGCGCGATTGAACCCCTCCCAGGGATCGCGATCTGCCGGCTCCTCCGCGCTGGAAAATTCATCCGCCGGGTCAAAGCCGTATTCGTCTTCCAGCTCGGAAGCGAAATCGTCGGTCGCGCCACCGGCCGCGGGGGTATCACCCTCGGCAAAAGGATCGCTTTCGGGTTGGGATTCCGCCGCGGGCACCGTGCTACCGCCAGCATCAGGACTGGCCTTGCCGGGGGTATTGGTTACCGCGGGAGTGGTGGCGGGTTTATCGTCCGGCAGTTCCGCAAATGGGTCTGACGCATCCTGCGCCATGGCCAGAGGCGCCGACAACAGTGCCGTTAGCGTCCAGGCAGCCCAGGACTGTGGAATGATAAGATGTGTGCGTTCAAGCAAATCCCTGCTCCTCGCAAGATGAATTCGATTGTTCAAACCAGGATCTTTGTTTCCGTTTGCACGCGATTCTAGCACTGGCCGTTATGGCAGCATAGCAGCTGACACTTTTCGTCAATGGGATTGAGCACTCCCCCACCATCGCAGAGAAGCGCCTGTCACGCCCCACGGTGGTTTCCGGCACCGGCGTCAGGCGGGCCGGAATCCGGCGATGATATCCAGGCGGTGCAGTTTCTCCAGCAGCTCTACACCAAAGCCCAGTAACTGTTCCGGTTCCGGGTGCTGCAGGTCCTGCGCCAGTTGCAACAGCAATTGGCGCCCCGTGTTTGGCCCACCCTCTGCCTGCGCCAGCCGCAACAGATGCGCCGTGGCGACATTGGCCTCCAGAAAGCCCACCCGATCGGCGCGATTGCGATACACCACCAGGAAAGTCGGAGACGGCGGCGGTTCACAGGGCCGGCAATCCGGCCCGAGGTGATGCACCGGAAACTGGTAACTGAGACTCCACGCCAAAGGAGAAACTACCGGTACCCTGTCGAGTATTTGCGCCCGCTCAGGTTCCGGCGGCAACCCCGTAGGAAATTCCTCGTTGCTCACATCCAGCGCCAGCTCCACCCACTCGTAGTGGGCAAGTTCGAGCATGAAGGGCGGGTCATCCGCGCTCGCCGGATGTTCAGCGCGCTCCCGCTGCAGGTAGTGCAGAAATTCCTCGCTGATTTGCAGGAAGTAAGGGCTCGCGGAAGTATGGCGGTGTACAAAATCGCGCACCATATTGTGCCAGTGGTTATCGGTGAGGATGCTGCGCAGAACCGGGAAGCCGCTGGCAATAAAAGATTCGATGTTGTTGTAGATCAGATCGCGATAGATACCTGTACGGCGATCTTCGATGGACGCGGGGGCCGGATGTTCAAGCGGATGGCGCAGGTGGGCAGTAAACTCGCGCTGCACGACACTGAATCCAAGGCGTGTACCGGATACAGAGCTATCGGCCACCAGATACCTCCGCAACTGCTGCATTGCTCCCGGACTGCGTTACCGCACATTGATAATCGCGAATACGCGCGACTTCCTGGCACAGCTCCGGTAAAGGCGGAATATTGAAATCCCGCTCCAGCAGCGTCGGGATGGGCCCGAAGTGTTCGTATGCGCGTTGCAATAATTGCCACACCGGGTCGATCACCGGGGCGCCGTGGGTATCCACTTTAAGATCCTCCGCCTCATCATAGTGCCCGGCCACATGGGCATAGCGGATACGCTCCGCAGGCAAAGCGTGGAGAAATTCCAGCGGGTCATACTGGTGATTGATGGCGTTCACATAGATATTGTTGACGTCGAGCAACAGGTCGCAGTCGGCCTCCGCGAGCACCGCATTCAGAAATTCCACTTCGCGCATTTCCTGGCCCGGTGCCGCATAGTAGGACACATTCTCCAGGGCGATGCGCCGTTCGAGAATGTCCTGCGCCCGTCGGATGCGCCCCGCCACATAGTGCGCGGCCTCTTCGGTAAAGGGGATAGGCAGCAGGTCGTAGAGATGACCGTGGTCCGAACAATAGCTGAGGTGCTCGCTGTAACAGCGGATATCGTGCTCGCGCATAAATGCCTTGATGGACAGCAGCAACGCTTCATCCAGTGGTGCCGGCGAGCCAATGGAGAGGGACAAACCGTGAATCACGAACGGGAAGCGCTCGGTGTACTCCCGTAGCCAGCGCCCATAGCGGCCACCGACACCAATCCAGTTCTCCGGCGCGACCTCGAGGAAATCCACCTGTGCAAGTGAAAGATCCTCTCCCATCATCGAGCGGCGCAGGCCAAGGCCCGCACCGTTTACCGGATACTCACGCGTACTATTCGGCATACGGCCTCTGAGAATTTATCGAGCGCGTGCGGAGGCGGCCTCGCAATGGAGGAATCGGGGAGCCAGCCGCGGCAACTCTCCAACGGGTTGGAGAATTGCCTGAGGCGTGGAAAATCAGGTGGCATCAGCCACCACATTTACCCTCACCGCACTTACCTTCTTTTTTCTTGCCTTCGTCCTTTTTCCCTTCCCCGCATTTGCCTTCGCCGCATTTACCCTCTTTTTTCTTACCTTCCCCGCACTTGCCCTCTTTGTCTGTCTTACCCTCACCACACTTTCCCTCTTGTGGCTTTTCGTCTTGCGCCACTTTCAGGTTGTAGCCGGCGGAGAGTTCGGTGGCGGTAAAGGGATTGGCTGAGGCGGAAACACTCAGTGTGGCGGAAGCAACGAATGCCGCGCCTACGGCAGCGGCCAGGGGCAGACTCTTCTTGTTCATGGCGATCTCCTGTTGACCTGTTGTTGAGGTCTGAGTGGGTTGGTCTGGATAAGCGACTCCAGAGCGGCGCGCAATCCGCCGCCCCCGGATTATAGTTTCCCGCAGACGAATCGGGTGTTCAGTCAGACCAATGGTTCACGCGCCGGGTTCAGTGGAGTCGGGATCTGATTCAAAAACTGTGAACCACTCCCCAAGATCGCGCAAGCGATCCCCAGGCGTTAGGCCACCTGCCGCTCGCCCCACAACTTGCGCAGGCGCTTGATGGAAACTGGCGTCAACGTTTTCAGAGTCTGCGCAAACAGTGACACACGAAATTCCTCCAACATCCAGCGGTACTGGACCAGCGCCGGATCACCCGCCAGTAGCAACGGGGCACTCTTGGCGGCTTCCGCCAGATAAGGCTCCTCCGCGTCCTGAAACTCGGCGCTAAGACGGCGATCGCGGTTGGCGTCGAGGGCCGCCTTTTCCAGGCGCAGTTCGATGCCCTTCAGGTAACGGCCGTACTGACGCAGCCATTCCAGCGGCGTGTGGAACAGGAAACCGCGGTAAAAAAGCCCTCCGAGCTGACGATGGATATCCGCAACAGCCATGGCTACCGCCAGGTTTTTCTGCTGCTTGATCTGCTTGCGCAGAGGCACCAGTTGTGCCAGAGCCTGTACCAGCAGTGCACCGATTTCCTGTGCTGTCGCCACCAGCTGTTCGCGTTTCTCCAGTGCGTTGAGGAAGTCCGCTTCGCTGCGCGGCCAGTGTTCATCTGGCCAGAAACACTCGCGCACCGCGGCCATCAGGATATCGTCCGCAACATCCTCGCGACGGCCGAGGTCTGCGGCGCTCAGGCCCAGTTCCTTGCCCTTCAACAACTCTTTGCGCAGGTATTTCACCGGCTCCGGCAGGTGTAGGATGGCGAGGCGGCAAATACCCGCGCGGGTTAGTCGCCGAGCCTCTTCCGGATTGTCCAGCAACTTGAGATCCACACTTTCTTTACCTGCAATCAGAGCCGGGTAGGCTCGCACTTTGAGTCCACCCTGGCTCAGCTGGCGGGTTTCCGGCAAGTCGCCAAAATCCCAACTGGTGATACCGGTGCGCTCGAAATCATCACCGGCACTGGCAATTTCCTGCTGCACCCGGTCGCGGTAGCGCAACTGCAGGGTTTCCAGATCTCGCGCCTGATCCAGTAACCGGCCCTTTTCATCCAGCACCTGGATGTTGAAACGGTAGAAATCCTCCAGCCCCTGTTCGGCGGCTTTCCACGCGTCTTCCGGGAGTTCCAGCGCCGTCTGGCGTTTGAGTTCGTGACCGAGTGCCTGCCACAGCGGCGTGTTCCCCGCCTGCATGCGCGGCAGTGCTTTGTCCACCGCCGCCGGGACCGGTACAAAATGTTTGCGATATTGCTTGGGCAGGTTTTTTACCAACGCAATACATTTGTCACGCAGGATACCCGGCACCACCCACTGCAGGCGCGCAGCGGGTACTTGGTGCAGCGCACCGACGGGCACACGGATACTCACACCGTCATCCACACTGCCCGGCTCAAAGTGATAGCCGAGCGGGTATTCAATACCGCCACTGGTGAGCGAATCCGGAAACTGGGCTTCACCCACATGGCCGGCGTCCTGTTGCATCATCAGTTCACGGGGAATAAACAGCAGCCGCGGATCGTTTTGCTCCGCCTGTTTGCGCCATTTATCGAACCCGGCGAGGTTGACGATATCGGCCGGCAGGCGCTCGTCGAAAAAGCGGAATACCACTTCGTCATCGACCACGATGTCGCGGCGACGGGATTTGGCTTCGAGATCCTCGAGCTCCGCCAGCAGATCCTTGTAGTGCTGGAAAAATTTACCCTTGCCGCGATAGCGCTGCTCCACCAACGCTTCGCGGATAAACACCTCACGCGCGGTAACCGGGTCGAGCTTGCCGTAGTGAATCCGCTGTTTGTCCACCAGCACCAGTCCGTACAGCGTCACCTTCTCAAACGCCATCACCGCACCGGAGCGCGGGTTGTAGTGCGGCTCGAAATAATTGCGCTTGACCAGATGCCCGGAACACCCCAGCACCCACTCGGGCTCAATTTTGGCGACCGTGTGCGCGAACAGACGACTGGTTTCCAGCAACTGTGCGGCCACCACCCAGTGGGGTGGTTTCTTGAACTGCCCCGAACCGGGGAAGATGTGGAAACGACGATTACGGCAGCCGAGAAATTCCCTGTTTTCGTCCTTAACGCCAATATTGCCGAGCAGTCCAGGCAGAATCGCTTTGTGTACGCTGGTGTAGTCCGCGGGCTCGCGGTTCATTTTCAGATCGAGGTCGCGAATGGCGAGGCGCAGCTGGTGGTGAATGTCTCGCCACTCCCGCAATCGCAGCCAGCTCAGATAATTTTTCTGACACCATTTGCGCAGCTGGCTCGCGCTCAGTTCCTGACGCTGGGTTTCGTAGCCATCCCACAGGTTCACCAGCGTGAGGAAGTCCGAATGCTCACGTTCCCACTGCTTGTGTTTTTCATCCGCAGCCTGGCGTTTCTCCACCGGGCGCTCACGCGGGTCCTGCACCGCCAGCGCGCTGACGATAATCAGCAGTTCGCGCAGGCTGCCGACAGAGCCTGATTCCACCAACATACGCGCGAGACGCGGGTCCAGCGGCAGACGCGACAGCGCACGTCCGAGTGTCGTGACCTGCCCCTTGCCATCCACCGCCTGCAGTTCCTGCAGCAGGCTGTAGCCGTCATTGATCAAGCGCTGGTCCGGCGGATCCACAAACGGGAAATCGCGGATATCGCCGATACGCAGTTGCAGCATCTGCAAAATCACGGCGGCGAGATTGGTGCGCAGAATTTCCGCGTCGGTAAATTCCGGGCGCTGCAGGTAATCGCTCTCCTCGTACAGGCGAATACACACACCGGCACTGACACGACCGCAGCGCCCCGCACGCTGGTTGGCGCTCGCCTGGGAAATGGGCTCCACCGGCAGGCGCTGAATCTTGCTGCGATAGCTGTAGCGGCTGATACGCGCGGTGCCCGGGTCGATTACATAGCGGATACCGGGCACGGTGATGGACGTTTCCGCGACATTGGTGGCCAGTACGATCCTGCGCCCTTTGTGGGGAGCGAACACGCGGCTCTGCTCCGCGAGACTGAGGCGCGCATACAGCGGCAATACGTCGATGTGCTGCAACTGTGCATCCCGCAACGCCTTGGCGCACTCACGGATTTCGCGCTCGCCACTCATGAATACCAGAATATCGCCACCGCGGCGCGGAGAGTTTTTCTCTTCCTGCAACAGCTCCTCCACCGCGGCGATCACCTGCTCGTTCAGATCCGCGTCGCTATCCGCCGGCGGGCGGTAGTGGATATCCACCGGATAGGTGCGGCCGGAAACTTCGATGATCGGCGCATCATCAAAATGTTTGGAGAACTTTTCCAGATCGATGGTGGCGGAGGTAATGATCAGTTTCAGATCCGGGCGCTTCGGCAGCAGGGTTTTCAGGTAGCCCAGCAGGAAGTCGATATTGAGGCTGCGCTCGTGGGCCTCGTCGATGATCAGCGTGTCGTAATTGCTGAGCAGCGGATCGCGCTGGATTTCCGCCAGCAGGATACCGTCGGTCATCAGCTTTACATGGGTGTGCTCGGTACTCTGATCAGTAAAGCGCACCTGGTAGCCAACAGAGTCGCCCAGTGGCTGGCCCAGTTCTTCGGCAATGCGGTTGGCGACAGTGCGCGCGGCGATCCGCCGCGGCTGCGTGTGGCCGATCTGACCGAAGATGCCACGGCCCAGTTGCAGACAGATTTTTGGCAGCTGGGTGGTCTTGCCGGAACCGGTTTCACCCGCCACCACGACCACCTGGTTCGCCGCAATCAGTTCGGCAATCTCATCCCGCCGCGCCACCACCGGCAAACCTTCCGGCCACTCCACGTTGGGCAGTTTCTGCCGGCGTGCTTCCGCCAAAGCAACCGATTTTGCAACCTCCTCTTCCAGCTGCCTCAACATCCGGTCCGCAGGTTTACCCTCGTTCAGGCGGCGACGTACATTCCCCAGGGTGCGCAGTAGACGAAAGCGATCGCGCCCCATGCATTGGGACAACAACTGCTCGATGGGCTGCAGGGCAGAGGGTGAGCGATGGCTGGCGGAATCTTGACTCATGAGTGACTGACAATCCGGGAAAATACTGCAAACCGGCGATTATACCCGCTGGGGAGTGTAGAAATCTGTTCCTAAACTTGCTGGCGTCATCGCTGACCTATACTCAGGTCATCGGCGCGCATTACAACCTATGCTTCATTACAGATGCGCGACAAATTTCCAATGCCTGAACCGTAGGCAGGCCAACGGCCGCCTGTATTCGCCAGTGCGAGGAACACCCATGCAAGATCTCAAACCAAGACCCCCAGCCGCCGCCGGCGACATGATGGGGCACCCCAAGGGGTTGTTCCTGCTGTTCGGAACCGAAATGTGGGAGCGCCTCAGCTTCTACGGCATGCGCGGGATCTTCGTGTTCTACCTCACCTCTGCAGCCACGGCGGCGGTGTTCGGCTGGGAGGCGCTATCCGACACCGAACTGCAATCCAAGGCTCTCAGCTACCTCGGTACTTACGCCATGCTGGTGTACCTGACGCCGATCATCGGCGGCTGGATGGCGGACAACGTATGGGGGCAGCGGCGCTGTATCATGTTCGGCGGTGTGCTGATGATGCTCGGGCAATTTGCCCTCGGCTTCCCGCACAGCTGGCTGCCAAACGGCTCCGAGATCTATATGCTGTGGCTGGGACTGGGGCTGATGATTATCGGCAATGGTTTCTTCAAGCCCAACATTTCCACCATGGTGGGCGATCTCTACGACGAGGGCGACCGGCGCCGGGATACGGCGTTTACGATTTTCTACATGGGGATCAACATCGGCTCGATCCTCGGCTACCTGGTGATCGGCTGGATTGGCGAGAAGGTCAACTATCAGCTGGCGTTTGTCGTAGCCGGCCTCGGCATGCTGCTGGGTCTGCTGCTGCAGATGGCCAAGTCGGAAAAGCTGTTGGGCGAAATCGGTAAACAGCCCTCCGCCAAGGTCGGTCTGAAGGCAAATCTCGCTGCCGACAAAAAACGCCCGCTCACCCCGGAAGAACGCGATCGTATCAAGGTGATTCTGATCCTCGGTGTATTTACGGTGATTTTCTGGGCGGGCTTCGAACAGGCCGCAGGTTCGATGAACCTGTTTGCGAAGCACAATACCGACCTGCATATTTTCGGCTTCGAGATTCCCGCCAGCTGGCTGCAGATGGTCAACCCGCTGTTCATCATCATCCTGGCGCCGATCATGGCGAGCATCTGGGTGGGGCTTGGTTCCCGCGAGCCGACTTCGCCGGCCAAGTTTTCCATGGGACTGATCTTCCTCGGTCTGGGTTTTGTATCCATGGTGGGTGCGGCACTGCAGATTGGCGACTCGGAGACGGTGAAGGCGAGCCCCTGGTGGCTGGTGGTGGCGTACATTTTCCACACCATTGGTGAGTTGTGTCTGTCGCCGATCGGGTTGTCGATGGTGACGAAACTCGCTCCGCTGCGCTTTCTGAGCTTAATGATGGGGTTGTGGTTTGCGTTTATCGGTATCGCGAACAAGGGCGCGGCGGAGATCGGCAAGTTGGTGGGCGAATCAGGTCCACTGGCCACCTTCGGCGGTGTGGCCATCGCCGCGATCCTTGCCGGGATCATTCTGTTCTTCCTGCGCGAGAAACTGGTGGACTGGATGCACGGTGCAGAGGAAGAGCACACCGTGATCAAGGACACCACCAAGGAAGAAATCGGCATCACTGCCGATCACGATGTGGCGCCGCAGCGGAAGTTCACAGAGTGAGTTTCTGGTTGAATTTTCAAGGTCGCAACTCACAATCTACGCAACAACGTCTACAAGGAAAACCAAAGCGAACGGGCCATGCGGTTAATTTGGTAACTTAACAGGCGTTCAAGCAATCCGTGCAAAGAGAAAAGGCGGAGGGCCCGCAAGGCTGATAGTTGAAGCTGGTGGACAGGCAATGGACGCCGTTGCCGCTGACTCCTCACATGGGCGCCCCCAGTATGCCCCATGCTCCGCTGTTGGTCAGGTGGCGGCTTCCATAGAGCGAACTGGGTGGCGTTCCTTCGAGATATCGCCTGTCTCGGCCAGGGGTTTCAGCCCACTTAGCAGGGCGGGGGCTTCCCAGATCACGTGGCGCGCAGGAACAGTTCCCTAGTGATCGCCTTGGGGTCAGTTCCAACCACCTGCGCGATTTTTCGTTTCGCTTCGCTATCGGTGCTTTGTTCCACTGGCGTTACAGCTCGCCACGGCGATACTTTTCCCCCAAGTCTTTGATCAGATCCAGCAAGCCGGCGTCGTAGAGGAAGTTATCGGCGAAGGTGATTTCCTGCGGGTGATAATCGTTCTTCCATAATTTGCCATGGTCGCTTCTCGAGCGATTGACGATTGCGTAGCCGCCCACACCGCGACCAGCATTCATAGAGCGTTGAATGCAGAGCATCTCGCCTTCCACGTCCTCGTCGGCGCTGGTCATGGCGCCGGCGTGCAGGCCGCCCTGTACCGGTGGCTTGCGGAACTCGGTGAGGGCATCGGCGAACCAAGGCAATACCCCGAGGGGGAAATCCGCTTGTGAACAACGGTAATAGGGGATCTTTCCCATCCTTAGCCTGCTAACAGCCCGCAACAGACTCAGGTGCCCCCCCTGCCGCACAAATAAAACTGTATCACCCTCATTCGGGTCGATTGTTCTCGCCAGCTCCACGGCGCCCTCCGGCAGCTGTTCATGGTGCTCGATTCTGGGCAGTTGCTCTTGTACCGGGTATTCCGGTTTTTGAAACCATTCCATTTAAAATCCCTTGGAGACATAGGCAATAGCGCCGGCCTCTTCCAGTTGTTGCAGATTGACCGGTTTCCGCTCAAAGTCAGTGTTTCCACGGCGCCGTAGTGGTTGCCGGACCCGGCGATCTTGTCCCGGGTCAGACCATTGCCCTCGTAGTACTGGTTGTTGCCCACCCTGTCCTGCATTTGCATGCGTTGTTTCAGTAATTTTTTCTCAGTTTCAGAAAGATCGGTGGTATCCAGATAGTCCTCAAAGTTGTCTATGTTTGTAGACCACTTGTTCGCCAGAAATTCCTTATCCACCGCCTCTTGATAGTGCCACCCATACTGATCCTGAAACTCGGGCGTCATAACCCTGTCGGTAAACTGCTTGGGAAATTCCTTCGGCAACTCCCGATTGGCAAACCCGCTGACCTTGTCAAAGGTGGCCGGCACGCTTTTCACACCGGTGAGAGGCGCGGCCTTTTCGGTGTCGATGACGATCAATGTGTACTCGGCGTCAGGATCGTAGTCGAGGCCAAGCTTGTCCGAAATCAGGCGCGCATTGGTGTCGGCATCCTCCAACTGATCGAAACTGGTGGACCAGTACTTGGCATCGTTGCCGCTGACACCTCGCGTGGGCGCACCCAACATGCCCGGTGCGCCGCTGTTGGTCAGGTGGCGGCTTTCCATAAAGCGGACTTGATAGCGTTCCCTCGAGATATCGCCGGCTTCGGCCAGGGCTTTCAGCTCGGCGTCTGTGTCCTTGGAGGGCAGGGGCTTCCCAGATCAGGTCGGTGAGTTCCGTGGCTCGGTAAAAAAGCATCTCGAAGTCGAATTACCTTCGCAAGTTGGCTGTTTCCATATCTGCGTCTTGAGGAGTAATCCAGGAATCTGGGCGTACACCCTCGAAGATGGCTTCCGCTATTGTTTCCGTCAGCCAATTTGCGCCTGCAATGTCGTCTAAAGTACTTTCATAAATACGGTAAACTTTTCGAAATTTGGGTAGTCAGGCAAGTAACTCATCAGCGGTGATTCAATACTGCAGGCGGCTAAACCCTGCTTGATTCCTAGGAGTTCGTCAGTCAGACCTCGCTCGTACTGATCGA
Organism: Microbulbifer pacificus; assembly: GCF_002959965.1. Taxonomy (NCBI): domain Bacteria; kingdom Pseudomonadati; phylum Pseudomonadota; class Gammaproteobacteria; order Cellvibrionales; family Microbulbiferaceae; genus Microbulbifer; species Microbulbifer pacificus. The sequence continues at coordinate 216,604 of NZ_PREV01000027.1, read as the reverse complement.
GAGACCGCGTGGGATGCTGTAGCAGATCAAGTAGAGCCTCAATACAACGAATGGTATAAGGGTAGTAGGTTGGCTTAAGAAGAAGATTCCCTTTTACTGCTTTCAGCAAACGATAAAAATGAATGCCGATCTCCTCGTCATAACGATCAGGTGAACTCGCCAGATATTCCAGGAGCCTTTCTGCAGAAACGTGCTTGAGCGTATGGAGATAGTCGTTGACAGGAAATCTCAGCGTATTTGCAGCCACCTGCTCTTTGAGCCAGCGACATTGGTAAATCATCCTGCCAGCCGCAGTATCGTTGGTTCGAGTTTCATCCTTCAGGAAATTTAAAAGGATGTCACAATTATCATTTATGTCTTGGTAAATCTCTTGCTTGAAGCTCATTAGTGAGTTCTGGTTAAGCGCGTTACGGTAGATATGGCGTTGCTATCAAGCGTGATCTGCGATCCTCCGCCTGGCATGATCTTGCCCATCGGCCTATGGAGTAGTTACGTCTTCGAAAGCGACGTTGCTCCATGCTGCTTCGGCGTCGGGCACCGATGTGACCGAGGTTGCAGGAGTCACTCAGGCTGCACGATTTACCGCCATAGGTTGGTCGTTTCCTTGTCTGCCGCATCCGGAGTAACCCACGTATCTGGACGAATACCTTCAAAGAGTAGGTTAGCAACGATTTTCGTTAAAAACTCACCATTTGGTAAGTCGTCAATTGAGATTTTTGACATATTCACCTCCCTGAAATTTGGGTAATCAGGATAATAATGCATTAGTGGTGGTTCGATCATGCCTGAGGCTAATTCCTGCTTCAGATGAGTCAATTCTGCAATTGCTCTCTGTTCGAACAGCGACAGCGGACGAGTCGTATGTACTAGCACGCTAACAAGCTCTTCAATGCAGCGAAGAGCATAGCGATAGTACTCAGATTTAAGGAGGAGCTTCCCTTTTGTTAGTTTCAGCAAACGATATAAGTAAATACCAATCTCCTCCAGATAGAGATCAGGCGAGCTGGCGAGATGCTCCAGAAGCCTTTCAGCAGAAACATGCTTCAGCGTATGCACGTAATCATTTACAGGGAATGTCAATGCATCAGCAGCGACCTGCTGCTTGAGCCAACGACATTGGTAGATCATGCGACCCTCCGCAGTGTCGTTCGTGACGGGCTGGCCCTTCAAGAGATTAAGAACAACATCACAGTTCTCGTTGATGTCCCGGTAGATTTCTTGTTTAAACGTCATTACGGCGTTCCTGTGAGACGTGTTACGGTAGAAATGGCTTTGCTATCTGGGGTAATTTGTGATCCTCCGCCAGACATGATTTTACCTAACATGCCCGTAGAGTAGCTGCCCTCGGTATAACCGATCTGTTCTGTGGCGATGCCTATAGTGGATTCCACGGCAGTATGAGGTTGAGTCACAGTCGCGGTGTCGATCACGTCAGCGCGGTTGTAACAGGGTAAAGCCAGGTAGTTTTTGACGCCCTCTCTGTCCCAAACACCATCTTTATAGAACTTGCTTTTGACATCTTGATAGCCAGCCTCATCGGTCCAGTACATGGACTTCTGGTTCTTGGTACCATAAGGGTTGCTTTGACTGTCGAAACCATAGAGTTTGTCTCCCGGTTGGAGCTGCCTTGTCTTAAAGCTGTCACCGGAGCTCAGCAGCTGTTCGAAATCTTCGTCCGTTCGATCCTGCTTTGCGAGTGCATCTTTGGCAGCTTTTTCCTCTGCTGACAAATTATCCATATCCACTTCGCGGCGGGTTTTGAACTTCTGCACCTCGATGTCATCCCACGCCCGATTGTGCAGTCCCGGGGGCCGCTTTGGTACGCGGGACGCCGGCGGCTTGATGATGGGAATTTCCACCTCGCCGAGACGTTCAAAGTCCTCGAAGCCGGGTGCTTGTTTGGCCGCGGCATGGCGATCCCTGAGCATTCTGGCTTTTTTGGTCTGCTCTCCAAACTCCAGCAGCAACTGCCCCACTTTGCGGAACCTGGCAAAGTACCGGGTCAGGCTCGCGGCGCTGGCGGCGAGGCCGGCGCCGGCGGTAACCGCTGCGAGGAGTATGGTGAACAGGACTTCAAACGCCGCGGCACCGGAGAATTCTGTGATTTCAATGGCGTGCTGGGCTTTGACGTAATCTTTGACGAAGTGCCGGAGATCGGCTTGCAGGGCGGGATCGCCCCAGATCAGATCGGCGAGTTCCGTGGCGTGTTGGAACTGTTCGCGGGTAATGGCGGTGGGGTCGAAGCCGAGTACCTGCACGATTTCCCGCTTTTCTGCGGTGAGGATTTCATCGCGGTAGGCTTCCAGCAGGTTTTCGCCATTATCGCTGCGCTGCGATGCCCGGTAAGCGGCTTGTACGCCCCGCAGACTGCGTTGCAGTGGGCTCATTACATCGTTGACGTCTTTCAGCCACTGTGCAAAGCCCTCTCCCGCCTGCCACAGGCCAGTGAGGAAGGCGCCGGTATAAATCAGCCCGCGATTAATCGACGTTTCCTGCCGAAGTTGCCTGGTGTGTTGCGCGGCTTCGGCTCTTTCGGCCGCGACAATCGCAAGCAGTGCCTGGCGAATCTTCACCCGCAGAAGGTTGCGGGCGTCTTGCGGCTGTTCTTTTCCGGTTTTTTGCGCGCTGTCGGTCTGGATAAACCGGAGGTTTCCCCGATAAATGGCATCGAGAATCCGCGGCCACCGGCCGGGCAAAAAACCAATGCCGATATGAGGATGGTGCGCCTGACTACTGAAAATTCCCACGGAATCCACATCCTGCCAGCCTGGCCCCGGATGGCCGAAGAGGCTCCGCTCAATGTCTCCGCCACAAAAGTGGAACAACTGATCTTCCGCGGCTGATAACTGGAGGTAGTCAATACGACCGAGCGCTACTATCGCTGTGAAATAATCCGCTGTGGCCAGAGATGCTATCTGGTCGCCGGAGGTAAGTTGGTACGTATTTCCCAGATTATCCGTGAGGGTGCAGAACGACATATCCGTGTCATATTCCGTGTGGTGATCATTTTAAGCGCCGGAAATTAACACATTTGGATTTAGAGAAAAACATCAGCGTCTACTCGACATCTGTGTACTTGGGCTCGTAGTCGTTGTGAGCAATCTCGTCAGCCGTGGTGTTAAGGCGGGTGACGGCATCCTCAAGTGACGCGGGTGGGATATCTTTGCTTTGGCTGAAATCGACTTTTTCACGAGGCTTCGGTTTCATCCGGATATCGGGGTGACATCGGTGAGCCTGAGATTCGATTCGGTCGCCGGGATTGAGGTAGTACGCACTTCCCAAATTATCCACGCGAGTGCAGAACGGCAGAACTGTGTCATATTCCGTGAAGCGATCAATGTGAATACTGGAACTTATTAACCAGATATAGCAATGTGCTGCATTAACCCGTTCACGTAAAGCGTTGCCGGGTTAATAACACATTTGAATTTGCAGAGAGGGTTGTAACCGGTCGTGCGTCAGCGCCCTGCACCGCCGGATTGCCTACCTGAAGACCCAGACAAGCATTAGGTGCGTTGCCACCACTGTCGCCTTTGTTCAGCGCCCCTTCACCAGATAAGCAATGGCCCGATCTAGTCCCTCAATTGTCATCGGGTACATGTGTCCGTTAACGAGTCGCTGGGTCAGGCCAATACTGCCGGTATACTGCCAGTACTCTTCAGCGGTGGGGTTCAGCCAGACGAGTTTTTCATAGGTATTGGTCACCCGCTGCATCCAGGCCGCACCAGGTTCTTCATTCATGTGTTCGACACTGCCGTAACGGCTGGTGATTTCGTAAGGGGCCATGGCCGCGTCGCCGACGAAAATCACCTTGTAATCCTTTCCGTAGGTGCGAAGGACCTCTACTAATGGAGTGGATTCGCTGTAGCGGCGTACGTTGTCTTTCCACACGTGTTCGTAAATGAAGTTGTGGAAATAAAAATATTCCAGGTGCTTGAATTCACTGCGACACGCCGAGAAAAGTTCTTCGCACTGCTTTACGTAGGGATCCATGGACCCCCCCACGTCGAAAAAGATCAGCACCTTCACCGCATTGTGCCGCTCCGGCACCATTTTTATATCCAACAGACCCGCGTTGCGGGCAGTGGAGCGGATGGTGTCGTTGAGGTCCAGCTCTTCCGCCGCGCCGGTGCGGGCGAACTTGCGCAGCTTGCGCAGGGCCACCTGGATATTGCGGGTGCCGAGACTGATACTGTCGTCCAGATTACGGAACTGGCGCTTTTCCCACACCTTGGATGCGGACTTGTTGCGGCTCTCGCCACCGACGCGAATACCACCAGGATGGTAGCCGCTGTTGCCAAACGGACTGGTACCGCCAGTACCAATCCACTTATTGCCGCCGCTGTGTCGCTCTTTCTGCTCTTCAAGACGCTTCTTGAATTCCTCCAGCATTTTTTCCAGCCCACCCATGGACTCGATCTTTGCCTTCTCTTCGTCAGATAGCTGCTTCAGGAACTCCGCCCGCAGCCAGTCCTCCGGAATCATTTGCTCAAGAATATCGTCGAGGGTTTCCAGGTCTTTGAAATAGGCGGCGAAGGCGCGGTCGAACTTGTCGAAGTGCTTTTCGTCTTTGATCAGGCAGGTACGGGCGAGGAAGTAAAACTCGTCCAGGTTCGCGTAAACCAACCGCTGCTGTATGGCCTCGAGCAACGACAGCAACTCGGTGATAGAAACCGGGAGCTGATAGCGACGGAGGTTCAGGAAAAAGCCGATGAGCATTGGGTTTCCCCGCGGGTGTTAGCGATACCTGTAGGAGCCTGCTTGCAGGCGAACATCCGCAAAGGGTTCGCCTGCAAGCAGGCTCCTACATGTGAAGAATTAGCGACCGTCTCTACGTGCCATGAACGCCAGACGCTCCAACATATGCACGTCCTGTTCGTTCTTGAGCAGCGCACCGTAAAGCGGAGGAATCGCCGATTTGGCGTCGCGATTTTTCAGCACTTCCTCGGGGATATCGTCCGCCAGCAACAGCTTCAGCCAGTCGATCAGCTCCGACGTGGAAGGTTTTTTCTTCAGGCCCGGTACCTCGCGGATCTGGAAGAAAATATCCATCGCCTCAGCCACCAGCTGTTGCTTGATATCCGGGTAGTGCACATCCACGATCTTCTGCATCGTCGCGCGATCCGGGAAACTGATGTAGTGGAAAAAGCAGCGGCGCAGGAAGGCATCCGGCAGTTCTTTTTCATTGTTGGAAGTAATAATCACGATCGGACGGTGTTTCGCGGTGATGGTTTCACCGGTTTCGTACACAAAAAACTGCATCCGGTCGATTTCCACCAGCAAGTCGTTGGGGAATTCAATATCCGCCTTATCAATCTCATCAATCAGTAGCACCACCCGCTCGTCGGCCGCAAAGGCCTCCCACAGTTTGCCCTTCTTGATGTAATTGCCGATATCGTGAACCCGGTCCACTCCCAACTGGGAATCCCGCAGGCGCGACACCGCATCGTATTCGTACAGCCCCTGCTGGGCCTTGGTGGTGGACTTGATGTGCCACTGGATCAGTTTGAGGCCAAGGCTGCGCGCCACCTCCTCTGCCAGCAGGGTTTTACCCGTGCCCGGTTCGCCCTTGATCAGCAGCGGGCGCTGCAGGGTAACCGCCGCGTCCACCGCCATCTGCAGGTCGTCAGTGGCGACATAACTGTCGGTTCCGGTGAATTTCATGGCTGCTCCGAATTCCCATGGGTCGAAAAACACCCATGGTAAAGGAACCCCGGAAACGGGCCAAAGGCGGAATCGGTCAGATTGAATGACGGCAGTGGCCGCACCCGCACCGGATGCGACCACATGGGGAAATTGAGTCAGAAATGACGGTGACAGAGGGGGTGGGCGGCTTACACGCCCTATTTAAGCGACCTGGTTAAGCGACCTGGGCGCGGCGGCGGCGGACTACCTGGCGCCCCTTGTCGGTGATATACCAGCGGATGCCCAGGTGGCTGTGGATTTTGCCCACCATTTCCAGAACCAGCAGGCTGTTCAGGGCGCGGGCCACGGAATTCGTTTCCATGTCGCCCTCCTGCACCATACCGGCCAGCGAGCGGAATACACAGTCGCCGTTGTTCAACAGGCTAAGTACATGCAGGGCGTTGTCGTCGAGCTTGCGGATCTGGTTAAAGTCCAGCGTCGGCCCCTGATCCGGATCACCTTCGATCTCGTGTTCGAGCAGCGGCATCATTTCCAGCTGCATGGCACGGATCTCCTGCTCCAGGTTTTCCACCCGTGCGCGCGCGATACTCGCGTCCCGTAACTGGCGGCGAGCGGCATTGAATACAAACATGCGTGAAGCAATGGCTGCGAGCAGGCAGTAGCCGGTGAAAATCAGCAAGCGTGAAGGATCACCCTGAATTTCAATCAGCAGGTCACTCTGGGTGAACTTGAGAAAAATCGGCACCATCAGTGCCCCGCACAGGCCCATGATCAGACAACGGGCGAGACCGGCAGGGTCTTCTTCGGTGAACAGCATCTGATAGTAGTTGACCAGGCCGCCGAGAATACCGGAGACCAGCATGACCGCGGTCAGAATTAGCAAGTGGTCGAGCATCCCTGTCCCTTCATTCCATGCACAGAAAACGCCACTGAAGGCACTTTGTGTTTGTCCGTTGTTCTTGCGGGCTTTGAGTCCGACTTTTGAAATGTGCCTGCTGGACATACCAGCGTGCCATTCGGCGCCGCACTGCCAAAACTCCCGACCATGGGAGGGATTGCTGCGGGCTCTAATAGATATAGCAGTATCCTGGGAACTCAGCGGCTGGAGGAGCGGTCCGCGTGAGGGGAATGGCGCCAGTTACCGCATGAGTCGACAACTGGCGTAGTGACAGGGAACGAAATACTCAGTACTGGTCGCTTTCAGTCATTGGGCGATCTTTGCGACGGCCAAGCATCAGGGTGATGATGCCGATGATCACCATTACCGCAAAGGCGCCACCGGCAGCGAACACCAGACTTGCCGCTACCTCCGCTGACACGCCTTTTTCCTCAAACACCGTCTGGTACATGAACAGTGGCAGGAGGGGTGTCAGCGGTGCATCCGGTATGGTACCCCGGGCCGGTACCAGTAACACGATGGCCGCTTCCAGCAGAATCAACTGGCGCAGCCACGACCAGCGCCAGTTGCGCATAAACCACCAGCCCGCGACCAGCAGTACCACGACACCACCGGCATACACTGCCCAGGCCATTTTGAATTCTTCTGCCATTGTTTTTCGCTTATTGATCGTTCGTTTGTGTTGCCAAATGGATATCGCTCAGTTGTCGCCGATCCAGACGACGATATGATCTTCATAGTCGTCCGGGTGTACCAGCTCCTCGCTGATCACCTGATCCCGCACAGAAATGCCCGCGTGGTGCACCGATTCCGGATCGCCGGAAACCAGTGGGTGCCACTCCGGCAACTGATCGCCCCGGGCCAGTATGCGATAGGCACAGGTGGCGGGGAGCCAATCAAAGCTGGTGGCATCTTCCGGGGTCAGCTGGATACAGTCTGGCACCTTCTGCTTGCGCCGCGAGTAATCGCTGCAGCGACAGCTATGGGTATCCAGCAGCTTGCAGGCCACACGGGTGGTATAGACCTCGCCGGTATCCTCATCCTCGAGGCGATGCAGGCAGCAGCGACCGCAGCCGTCACAGATGGATTCCCATTCCGCCGCGGTCATTTCCGCGAGGGACTTGCGCTGCCAGAACGGTCGTTGGCTTACCACGTTTGCGACTCCGGTGTCAGCCGCGAGGCAGTTTACTGTTCTGCGCGGCAATTGCCCGCATTTCGTCATCCTGCGCCGGCGGCATCTGCAGATAGTAGCCTTGATCCTGCAGCGCGTTCATGACCTTCTGCACATCTGCGCGCGCCAGTGTACGCTCGGGTGTGATCAGCATGGTGGTGACATGTGCCGGTGTTCCGAACAGTTGCCGCAGATGTTCCGGCACTTTGGACAAGCCGTCCTGCTTCTGCACGTACAGATACATTTCATCCTTGCGCGGGCTGCGGTAAATATCGCAAAGAAATTTCATCAGGCGTTTCTCAATTTGTTCAATTCTGCCAGTAGCGGTTCACCAACGACCGCGCGGCGCCACCCCAGGAGACGTCCCTCCAGCATGGGTTTTTGCGCCTGCACCAGATTCTCCAGCTCTTTTTTGCGCACCAGAATTTCCGGCGGCAGGCCCGCCGCTTCGGCGAGCTCGGTGACCTTCTGCCGCAGGAGTTTGAGCTCTTCACCCTGCTCTCGGTTCAGCGGCATGGGCATGCGCGGTGGCAGATCGGTTCGCTCGCTGGCGCGAGCGATAATTTGCAGCAGAATCTCACCGTATTTGCGTATGGTTTTACCCTCGAGCCCGGGTTGCCCCAAAGTGGCGAGATGTTTCGGCATCGACTGCGCAAGACCAAGACAGACATTTTCTTTCAGCAAGTGATTGCGCGGTATATCCCGCTCGCGCGCTTCGCGCTCGCGCCAGGCACACAGATCCTGTAGTACCGCGAGCTGCTTCTGGCGCAGGCGCCAGGCGCCTTTGACCTTGAGATAGTAGAGTTCCGGCGCTTCCACCTGGCGCGCGGAACGGACGATCGCGGCACAGTCTTCCCGCAACCAGCCCAGGCGCTCCTGCTCGCGCAGTTTTTTCAGCAACATGCCATAAATCAGTGGCAGCCAGGCAACGTCGAGCGCGGCGTAGTTTTTCTGGGAATCGCTGAGTGGCCGCTGCAGCCAGTCGGAGCGAGTCTCGCTTTTCGGCAGTTCAATCTGCAGCAGCTGCTGCACGGTGGCGGCGTAGCCGAGGCCCGCCCCCATGCCGCTCACGGCAGCGGCTACCTGGGTGTCGAAAATCGGATCAGGGACGGCACCGAGCAGTCGGTCCAAGGTTTCCAGGTCCTCGCTGCAGGAGTGCATAACCTTGACCACTCGGGTGTCCAGCAGCAGTTCTTTCAGCGGCTCGAGATTGTCGATAGCGAGATTGTCAATCAGATAGCAGTGTTTTCCATCCCCCACCTGTACCAGTGCCGGCAGCGGATAGAAGGTGCGGCTGCGCATGAATTCGGTATCCAGCGCGACGGCACCCTGGGTACGCCAGCGGGCACAGAGTTCCGCCAGATGCTCTGTGCTGTCCACCCAGATAGGCGTGGTATCGACCAGTTGCTTGTTGGTTTGTTCAGGCATCAGAACACCAGATTAAAGTGCGGTGCGGCTATTGAAGGCGTGCGCCAGAGTGCCGCCGTCGATGTATTCCAGTTCACCCCCGATGGGTACGCCGTGGGCGATACGACTGACCTGGACCCCTTTGGCGCGGGCGCGCTCGGCGATGAACTGAGCAGTGGCTTCGCCTTCCACGGTGGGGTTGGTCGCGATGATCAGCTCGGTAATACGCCCCTCGTGCTGCTCACTCAGGCGCTCTCCCAGCAGATCCAGCCCAAGGTCCGCAGGCCCCACGCCATCAATGGGAGAAAGATGGCCATGCAATACAAAATACACACCGTGGTAGTTACCCGCCTGTTCGATAGCCAGCACATCTGCCGGGGTTTCCACCACACACAGCAGTGCGTGATCCCGCCGAGGGTTGTTGCACAGGGCGCATACCGGCTGCTCGGTGAGTGTGCGACAGCGACCGCAGCGGCCCACTTTGTCCACCGCCTGCTGCAACGAGTACGCGAGCAGGCCGGCCGCATCGCGGTCTTTTTCCAGCAGGTACATGGCCATACGCTGGGCGGACTTGGGGCCTACACCAGGCAGGCAGCGCAGCGCACGAATCAGGTCTTCAATCAAAGGGCTAAACATTTATCAGGCACGCCGGTTCAATCACAAAGGAGTCACTAACAAAAAGGGCCCGATCGGGGCCCGGTATGCGGAGAGGACGCTCGGTAAACAGGTCAACCGAAGGGAAATTTGAAACCTTCCGGCAGGTTCATTCCCGCTGCGAGACCGCCCATCTGATCTTTCTGGACCTTCTGCGCAGCCTCTTCCACCCGGCGCACTGTGTCGTTCACCGCGGCGGCCAATAGATCCTCGAGCATTTCCTTGTCTTCGCCGAGCAGACTCTGATCGATGTTGACATCCACCACATCATGACGACCATTCATGGTGACCTTCACCATACCCGCGCCGGATTCACCGGTCACCCGCAGGTCACTCAGCTCCTTTTGGATTTTTTCCATGCGTTCTTGCATGTCGGCCTGCATCTTCTGGGCCTGCTGCATTAAATCGCCGAAACCTTTCATCATGGGAATCCCCCCTTCATCCATTCGTTCAACATGCGCGGGCTGATTCAGCCCAGGTATTCCACCGACTCTGGCACCAAGCGCGCGCCGAGTTCCGCCTGCAGGTCCTGTACCAGAGGGTCCCTGTTGAGCGCATCGCGGGCGGAGAGCAGTTGTGCCTCGCGGGTAGCCGCAACCAATCGAGCCGGCGTACCACCGTGGATTTCCCCCACCTGAATGTGAACGCTTACCGGCTGACCGAAAAAATCTCCAAGCACATCCGCGAGCCGCCGCTGATGACCGTCGTCGTAGAGACTGCTGAAAGACTGATCCAGGGTAAAGGAGAGTATATTGTCCTGCCGCCCCTGCAACTCCAGGTGCGAGGCGATGGAGTGAAGGATGCCAGTCACGCCGATCTGTGGGTACATGGCGGGCCAACTGCCAGGGGAGAGCGCATCCAGTCGCGCCGGCGGCACAGCCGGTGCGGGTGCTCTAGACGGGGGCGGCGCTGGGGGCGGTGCGGGTGCCGGCACCGCCTGCACCTCCGCTACCTGCTGCCGCAGCCGATCGCGCAGTGCTGCGCGGTCATCGGCCGCCGCCTCAGTAGAGATAGCCTTCCCTTCTGCGGCCGTGGCGGATACAGGCGCGGCCAGTACCGCCGCAGGGGGCTGCGGGGCGACTTCAGTTGCGGGCTTTTTTTCGCTGTCGCCCCGATCCGTCGAGCTGTTGCCCTCAAACGCGTGCGGTACGTTTTCAAGACGCTGCGGCGCCTCACGCTCTACAGACTCATACCCGGGTTCTTCATCCCACGGCGGAGTATCGTCCTGCGGCGGCGCGGACTGGGATATTGACCGGACCGTTTCTTCACCCCCGGACGCGCTGGCGGGCACCGCCACATCTGCCGGTGCCCGAACAGAGGGTTCGCGCGCTACGGGTGCTGGCGACGGTTCCGTTGCCGGCTGTGGCGCTGTAACTTTTGGCGCAGGCTCGCTCTCAGCTGACTGACCGGCACCCGCGAGGCGGGCAGTTGGAATATTGGCGACCCCCTGCGGTTTGAACGCCAACATCCGCAGCAGTGCCATTTCAAAGCCCCCGCGGGGGTCCGGTGCCAGCGGCAGGTCCCGCCGAGCAAGCAGTGCCATCTGATAGAAAAGCTGCACGTTTTCACTGGCGATGTTGGCCGCGTGGCGCTGCAGCTGTTCGGCATCTCCCAGCGCGTTGTCGATCGCCTCGGGCAACACCTGAGCGATGGCGATACGGTGCAGGATGGACGCGAGTTCCGCCAGAGCGGCACTGTAATCCGGCGCATGTTCGGAAAGATCGTTCACCGCGGCAAACAGCGCCGTCGGATTTTCGTCCGCCAGCGCCTGCACCAGTTTCCAGACGAGCGCGCTGTCCAGGGTACCGAGCATGGCCCGCACTTCCGCCTCGCTGATCTTGCCACCGCCAAAGGCGATGGCCTGATCAGTGAGACTCATGGCATCGCGCATACTGCCATCGGCGGCGCGTCCGAGCAGCCACAGGGCGGCCTCTTCGAACGGCACCAGCTCTTTTTCCAGCACAAAGCGCAGGTGCTCAACCACGCGCTCCGGGCTCATATTCTTCAGGTTGAACTGGAGACAACGGGAAAGCACGGTCACCGGCAGTTTCTGCGGGTCGGTGGTAGCAAGCAGGAATTTGACGTGGGGGGGTGGCTCTTCCAGCGTCTTCAGCAGGGCATTGAAGGAGCTGTTGGACAGCATGTGCACTTCGTCGATCAGGTACACTTTGTAGCGTCCCCGGGTCGGCGCGTACTGCACATTCTCCAGCAACTCGCGGGTATCCTCGACTTTGGTGCGGGACGCCGCATCCACCTCTATCAGGTCAACGAACCGACCTTCGGCAATCTCGGTGCACACCGAGCACTGACCACAAGGTTCAGAACTGACTCCGGTTTCACAATTGAGGCACTTGGCGAGAATCCGCGCAATGGTAGTCTTGCCCACCCCCCGCGTACCGGCAAACAGGTAGGCGTGGTGCAGGCGGTTGTTGTCCAGGGCATTGATCAGCGCCTGAAGCACATGCTCCTGGCCAACCATCTCCCGGAACAGCCGCGGTCGCCACTTGCGCGCCAGTACTTGATAACTCATTCGTTCTCCGCACCCTCTGGTGCCCTGATTGGACGTAAATGCCGACCTCGGCACTCGGGAAGTCGGCCATTATACCGGCATCGCGGCACAGGAATAGACACCCGCCAGAAGACCTTCTCGCACCGCCTCGATTCCACATCCACACCAAACGCGGGGCGGCGGCCGGATGCTTACCTCACTTCATCGTGTCAAAACGACCACTCGTCGATTGCTGTTCGCCTGTGTTATAACTTGCCGGGCCCGACTCAAAGCAACGACAACAACCACAAAAAAACAATCACAAAGAGCGCTGTACGGGGATTCCTCTGACTAATGAATAAAACCCGGAAGACACTTCTGGAGAAGCTGTTTGCCGAACACGGCCAGGCACTGGTGCGTTTTGTCACACGCATCGTGCGCAGCCCCGAAGACGCCGAAGACATCGCCCAGTACGCCTATCTGCGCCTGCAGAACCTCACGGAGGAGAAGGATCTGGAGAACCCTCGCGCCTACCTGTTCCAGATTGCAAACAATCTTGCGCTGGACCAACTGCGCCGAGGGAAATTGCATATCGACTATGTCAGCCAACAGCTACCCGTCGACAGCACCGGCGAAGACGATCAGGCTGATCACCACTCGCCTGAGCGGGTGCTCGCTGCCCGCCAGCAACTCCAGGCCATCCACGAGGCCATGGACAGCCTGCCACTTAAATGCCGCCAGGCATTCCTGCTACACCGCAATCGCGGACTCTCCTACACGGAAATTGCGGAAGATATGAACATATCCGTCAGTAGTGTGGAGAAGTACATATTGCAGGCACTGAAGGTCTGCCGGCAGAAGACCGGAAACTTCTGAGTTCACAGCGACTCTCACAATCATCAACCTCATTCTCCTCAGGCTCGGCCGCCCGGATAGCGACGGCAAATGGGGCCATAATCCGCCAGTGTCCGCCTCACTGAACCAGACTGGCGCACGCTGGCGCATGAACGCACTGCGGTGCAGCAATAATCGGAAAAATTATTTGAGGGATAGCAGCGGCGGCTCGTCTTATCTATATGCAGCGGTATCCGCAGAAGAAAAAACGGACTCCGTCAGAATTTTGTGCTAAATTTTTTGGCGATTTATCGCAAAAATTGCACAGGACGCTCACAGTTGTTGATTTGAACGCTATCTGGAAGCACCATATTGGTGCAATCAGGCGGCTGAGGCTAGCGAAAAGGCACCTACCTCCCAAATGACAGCTCTGACAGGCAGATCAACAGGTTATCGGAAAACAAGGTATCAGTGCGGTGAACCCTCAGGAAGTACAAGACGTACCAACGGAAGACAGGCAGGATCAGGCGTGCGCCTGGATCGCGCGCCTGCGTTCCGACGCGCTCAGTGATGCTGACCGCCGCGCGTTTGCCCGCTGGATAGCCGAATCTCCGAGCAACCGTACAGCCTTCGATGAAATGGCTGAACTCTGGGGTGATCTGGGTGTGCTTTCGCGTCTGCCACTGGACGAACTTTACCCGGAAAGCGTGCCTACCGCCCGCCACCGCCCCTCTACCCCTGCAATTCGCCATAGGCACTCCACCCCCACTGCTGCCGTGGAATCTGCCAGTGATGGCTGGAATCTACCCCAGTGGCTGATGGGCGGCAGCGCCGTCGCGGCCTGTCTTGGAATTGCCCTGTGGATCGGCAATCAGTGGCTGCAACAGGCGCCAACGCAACAGCAGATGTACACCACGGCAGTCGGTGAAATCCGCACCGTCGACCTGCCTGACGGCTCCCGTGTAAAACTGAATACCAACTCCGAGCTGATCGTCAATTTCAGCCGGGAAGAGCGTCGCACTAAATTGCTGCGAGGCGAGGCCTACTTCGACGTGGCCCGCCAAACCTCGCGCCCCTTCACGGTAAGTGCCGGCAGCGCCAATATTCGCGTGCTCGGCACTCAGTTCAACGTGGAACGCAATCCCGACAATACCCGTGTTTCTGTTACCGGTGGCACCGTGGCAGTCAGTGAGGCCCGCACTGCCAGTGGCCTGCAGCCCGAGTCGGTCAAACTTACACGAAACCAGAAGGTCAGTGTTTCTGGCAGCGGGCTGTCGGATGTCGGTCGCACCTCCGAAGAGGAAGCCCTCGACTGGACACAGGGCCAACTGGTATTTGACGAAACACCGCTCAATGAAGCGCTGGAAGAGCTGAACCGCTATCTAAAGGTACCGGCAGCCGCGGCGCCCGCCGTGGGCGACCGCACCCTCTCCGGCACCTTCGAACTGACGGACCCGGAAAGCACACTCTCCGCCATCGCCGCGGCGCTTGGACTCGACCAGGATCACAGCGACCCTCACCTGACTCTCTTGTCACCCAAGCGGAACTAAGATATAAACCTCGCCTTGGGTGATCGTACTTTTTTTAGCCAAAAGCTTGCGTTCACCCTCACCACATAATCAATCAGAATGAACGCAGATTCGGCCGCTGATCGCGCCGACTGTACGGGGTGGGACGAGAGCATTGGATTTCCGGCACTGGGTAGCACTGTCGTTGGCAGGTTTGCTGGCACTCTCTGAGAGTGCACTCTCTGCCTGCCCGGAATCCGGTGTCCAACTCCCTGCGGGCCCTCTTTCTCGCGCACTGATTTCTCTCGGCAAGCAATGCCGCGTATCTCTGGTGACGCAGGCCAACAATGTCTCCAGCATCCTGATTCGCGAGCAACATCTGGAAACCCCGGATGGCAGCATCGCCCCGGCTCTCCAGCAGCTGCTGAACAATACAGCCCTCACATTTACTCACACCGGCACCAATGCGGTAGCCATCGTCGCCCGTCCGCAGCAACCTGCTGGCGAGTCCTCGGCAGCACCTACCCTGCCCGCGGAAGAGATCACGGTAACCGGCCAAAGCCTGACAGGCAGCCACCTGCGCCACCTGAAGCTCGACAGCTACGCCCCTATCGACGTGCTCGCACAGCCGGAACTGGAAATCACCGGCGCACAGACCATTGCCGAGCTGCTGAAGTTTTTGCCGGCTGTCTCCGGTAACTCCACCAGCACCGCTGTTACGAACGGTGGCAATGGCACCGCTACGGTTACCCTGCGCGGTCTTCCCGCCAGTAATACGCTGGTACTTATTAACGGCCGACGTATCGTCAGCAATGGCTTTGGCGGTGAAGCGGCAGACCTGAATACGATTCCGCTGTCAGCGGTGGACCGTATCGAAGTACTGAAAGACGGCGCCTCGGCAGTGTACGGGTCCGACGCCATTGCCGGTGTCGTCAACATCATTCTGAGGCGGGATTTTGACGGTCTGGATGTGAGCAGTTACTACGGACAGGCGGGGCGGGGCGACCAACAAACCCACTCCTACAGCATTACCTGGGGCGGTGGCAATGAGACCAATCACCTGATGTTCAGCCTTGCGCACTATCGCCAGGGAGAAATACTGAGCAGAGACCGAGACCTCTCCGCATCCGCGGACAATCGCCATCGCGGCGGCACCGATTTGCGCTCGTCAGCGTCCCCGACGGGTTACATTTCCCTTGCCAGCGGTGTGGTAACCAACAACGGGGGAGAGTTTACCCCGTGGAGCCAGGATTATCTTTACGACTTCCGCGAGTATACGTCTGCCCTCGTTCCCTCCGAACGACAATCGGTGTATATGGCCGGCAGCCACAGTCTGACGGACTCACTGGATGCCTATGTGGAAACCATGGTCATTCGCACTCGTTCAGAATCTACACTGGCACCGACCCCGGTATTTACCCGTTTTGACAATGGTGACCTGAGTATCGCCAGCGACCAGATCTTTAATCCGTTCGGTGAAGAGATTACCGACGTGCGCAAACGGGTATTGGAACTGGGCCCCAGAATCCAGACGAACGGCACCGATACCTGGCGCCTGAACACAGGCATGAAAGGGCAGATCGACGAGTGGCGATGGGAGCTTACCGCAGCTACCCACTACACCCGCGCCAACGAGACGCTCAACAATCTGATTGATCCGAACCACCTTTCTCTCAGCCTTAAAGGACCGGATACCTGTATTACGGAAACTGGCTGCGTCGCCGTCAACCTGCTCGGCGCCCCCGGTAGTATCGATGATGCGCAGCTGGACTATATCCGCGCTGAAAACCGCGTAAATGGCGCCAGCCGCATGCACTCCGTAACCTACGTTGCTGATGGGCCACTGGGCAGAAATTCGGCCGGAGATATTCTCGCTGCGGCCGGTATCGAAATCCGCCGCGAAGCCATAGATTTCACCTCCACAGACTCCGACGGTCTTTCACTGATTGGAGGCGTGGCATCCGGCGCTGCACAAGGACAGCGGCTGATCGGCGAGGCTTTCGCGGAGATCTCCTTGCCTCTGCGGGCGGAAAGTCTGTGGCTCGACGGCGCTGTGCGCTATTCCGAATACAGCGACTTTGGTAACACTGCAAACCCCAAACTGGCTCTGCGCTGGCGACCCTGGCCGTCCCTGTTGATACGTGCCAGCTATGCCACCGGCTTTAAAGCCCCCACGCTGGTGGATATGAACCAGACCGGCCATCAGAGCCAGGAGTTTCTGTTCGATCCCTGCACCAACAGTAACGCCGACCAGCTTCCCGGGTGTAACGGCCGCGCCGATCAGGACCGCATCCAATATCTGACCGAGTTCGGAGGCAACCCGGAATTACAGCCGGAAACCTCGGACAACCGATCCCTCGGCCTTGTCTGGACGCCCGGCGACTTTACCGGGTTTCACGCGAGCCTCGACCTGTTTGAAATTCGCCAGAACGACGTTATCGATACCAGCCCGCAATACCTGATTACGAAAAACGCGTACAACGGCCTGTTTACAGACCGAGTCCTGCGCGACGGTGAGGGCGATATCACCCGCGTGGTGGCTACCCGCCTCAATATCGGCGCACGCGAAGTGCGCGGCATTGATGCCTCCATGCGCTATCAGTATCAATCAAGAGAACTCGGCCTGATCCGCTGGTCCATGAACAGCAGCCATATGTCGAGTTATCTCAATCAGCTGGCCCCCGGAAGCCCCATAGAAAACCTCTCCGGCACCTTTGCCGACGCCGCCAGCGGCGGAGCGGGCTCACTGCCCGAGTGGAAAGCCAACACCGGCATCTACTGGCAGAGAGGGCGTTGGGAAGGTGGCTACACCATTCACTATGTAAGTGAACTTAAGGAAAGCTTTACCCTGAACGATCAGGCCGTCACCCGCTCTATCGACAGCTGGTCCACTCACGATCTGCAACTGGCGTATGGCGTACCCAGCGGTTTCCGCTTTGCGGTGGGTATCGACAATCTGCTGGATCAGGCC
Source organism: Microbulbifer pacificus (assembly GCF_002959965.1). Lineage (NCBI taxonomy): Bacteria > Pseudomonadati > Pseudomonadota > Gammaproteobacteria > Cellvibrionales > Microbulbiferaceae > Microbulbifer > Microbulbifer pacificus. Next base: position 199,027 of record NZ_PREV01000027.1, on the reverse strand, counting down.
CCTCCATTTGCCGCTTCAGCGTTCAACGACAACTTCGACGCGCGCACCTACGACCTCTCAGGTCGCTACTGGTACACCACGTTCAGCTTCAGCATGTGATGCAGAGGGTGCCAACCGGTTTTTCCCTTTTGAAAATCCGCTCTACGCTATCTTCAGGAATGTGATATCGCGGCATACGGAAACGGACTGCCCCCTCCCGCTTGCATTGAGCGATCATCCACAGACAACCTCATCTTGATCCACGCCCTGCAATGTCGCCGCTTACCCGGCACCAGCAGAAACTGACGCACATACCGTTCGCTTTTTTCCCCACTTCTGACGCCGCAATTGGCACTTGCGAACCAAAGGCGCAATTTCATTCACCAAATCCCTTGAAGAAAGAAAAATTGTTCTAGGGTTGTTAGCAAGCCTCTGTTGATAGAAGTAAGCAGTTGTCAGGGAGGGCGCAGCCAAATTCGGCGAACATTACCGGTATCAGGAGAGGTATACCATGGACAAAACCCGTCTTTCTCGGGCAATCAAGGGCGCAATCGCGGCTGCCGCGGTTTCAACCAGCTTTTCCTCCATTTCTTTTGCCCAAGATACTCAGGCAGAGGTCGAGGAAATTGTTGTAACCGGTTCTCGCATTCAACGTGCGACAGATACCAACAGCGCCACCCCTATCAGCGTATTTGACGCCGCTCAACTGGAGCAGTCAGGCCAGACAACACTGGAAGACTTCCTTCAACAAATTCCGTCCATGACCGGCGGTCAGTTGGGTTCTTCAGTGAACAATGGTAGTGATGGTCTGGCGACAGCATCACTGCGCGGTCTCGGTTCAAGCCGGACACTGATCCTGATGAACGGTCGCAGATTGAGTTCTTCTGGCGGCGCAACCGGCGTAGTCGACCTGAACACCATCCCCACTTCGATTATTGAACGCGTCGAAATTCTACGCGATGGTGCATCCACCATCTATGGTTCCGATGCCATTGCCGGGGTTATTAACATCATCACCAAAAAAGGGTTTGAGGGCGCGGAGCTAACTGCGGACTACGGCTCATCTACCCACGGCGACGGTGATGAGTATCTGGCGGCAGTAACCTTCGGTACCGGAAACGACAAAGGGCATGTAATGCTGAACGCGCAGTACACCAAGCGCGACGATATCTGGCAGGGGGATCGCCGTTTTTCAGAATGTCCTTTGGGCGAGTCTGGTGGTGACGTACTTTGTATCGGGAGTCCGACCACTATTCCGGCTCGCTTCTCTCCGATTTCAAACAACAATCAGTATATTGTTGACCCCAACACGGGCGAAGTAGAAGCCTTCGACCTTGCCGCTTACGGTTACAACTTTGCTCAGGCTAGCTATCTTTCTACCCCGCAGGAAGTGGCCTCGATCTATGGTTATGGCTCTTATGAGCTGTACGACTGGAAGGATGTCACCACCGTCAGAGCATTCTCAGAGCTATCCTTCGTAAACCGCCGCTCCGATCAGCTGATGGCCGCAGAAGGCACATTTTGGGCTCCGGAAGTACCACTAACGAATCCCGGTTTTCCCGCTGGTTTCAGCGAGCCGGTGACCATCGGCCGCCGCCTGGCAGAAACTGGTGGACGTTTGTTTACTCAGGATCTTAATACCTGGAGAGGTGTTGTCGGCCTGGAGGGGGAATTCTGTAACGAGTGGACCTGGGATCTTTCCTACAATTATTCCCGCTGGATCGACTCCCAGATTGACCGTGGCCGCGGCAATACCGTTCGATTTGAAAACCTTCTCGATCCCGCTGCCTGCGCTGCCGATCCGGATTGCGCCGCGGCGGTTGCCGAAACCGGCGAAATCGCCTGGAACCCCTTTGTTGAGGACAGCCTGACCCCTGCCATGCAGCAGTATGCTCTGGTAACAAATTCACCTGTAAACCGCGCCAGACTGCGCAGCTTCCAGGCGAACCTTGTAGGTGACTTTGGCGAATGGGCGCTGACCGGAGAAGCGCCCGCCTGGGCCATCGGCTATGAGAACCGTTCAGAAACCACCGAAATCATTCCTGACGGTGCCGCGGAAATTGGTCAGATCTACTTTGTAAACGGCGATGCCTGGGGTGGCAGCTACACCGTGGATGAATTCTATGGCGAGGTTCGTGTTCCCGTTCTGGAAGGACGCCCTTGGGCCGAGATCCTGGCATTCGAAGCATCTTTCCGCTACTCCGATTACGACACCATCGGTGATGACACAACTTTTGGCGGAGTCATAGAGTATGCGCCAATAGATGAGCTTCGTTTCCGCGCAACATACTCTCAGGGCTTCCGCGCCCCCGGTCTGGACGACCTGTTCCTGACATCAACCGTGTCCGCGGAGACCTACACTGACCCCTGTAACGGCTACAAGACCAGCGACCCGGCCAATATCGTCGCCAACTGTATGGCGGATGGTATTGCGCCCGGAACTAAGATCGGGACTCAGGCGACAGGACTATTTGGCGGTAACCCTGACCTGGAAGCTGAAACTTCTGAGAGCTATACCCTCGGTATTGTTTGGACCCCCAGCTTCACTGATGACATGGGATTCACTCTGGACTACTTCAATATCAACATTGACGATGCCATTGGTACCCTGACGACCAACACCATTGTCAACGGTTGTTATGAAAGTGCGAACTTCAGCTCACCGCTGTGTGATCTGATTACCGGCGCACCGGCTGTGGGCACCAGCCCCTCCGCAGATGCTCCAGAACGCCGCGCATCTGACCTGACTATTGCCGGCCAACTGCTGAATAGCCAGAACGTCTCTACCTTCGAAACCTCGGGCGTCGACCTGGGCTTCGATTACAGCATCGAGGCAGGCCCAGGCATCCTCTCCGTTAACGCCACAGCAACCTATCTGCATGAGTGGAAATATCGCGCCAGCGTCGATGATCCCACCATCGATCTGGCTGGGTACTACGGTGCAGATCCGGTAACCACCGCTATCGTAGCCTTCCCTGAGTGGAAGCTGTACACCACATTTGGCTATGAATACGACTGCTGGAGCGCGTTTACCACCGTACGGATGCTGGGCGAAGTAGATGACTTCGACCCGCAACCCGGAGACCTGGCGACTCACATTGACACCACCTGGTACCAGGACGTGAACTTCAACTACTTCCGCTGGGAAAATGTCAAAATTACCGGCGGCATCCGCAACATCTGGAACCAGCAACCCCCCTATGTCACCAACTACGATGACATGAACACTCTGATGAGAAGTTATGACACTGTTGGACGCTTCTTTTATGGAAGTGTGACTCTGCAGTTCTAAAGATTCTTCTAGCCCTCCTTCCGGCCCCGCCTTCTATAGGCGGGGCCTTTTTGTGCTTTCACCAAAGACCGAGTGTGCATTTTTTGCGCAAAACTTACACCTAGGTTACCAATGGAATTTTTTTGAATATTTTTCCCTCTACGTATTGAGGGGACCATCTTCTCATCCGTTAATTGGTCGTTGGGAAGGAAATGACCACGTGGGGGTAGTCATTTTCAGCATCGCCTGTACAGGCAACACACTATAAGTCCAACGATCAAGAGAGGATTTACAATGAAAAAGAACCTTCTATCCGCAGCTGTGATGGCTGCGATTGCGGTTCCCGCTTTCCCTGTTCTCGCACAAGAAGAGGCAACGTTAGTAGAAGAAGTCGTAGTCACCGGCTCACGTATTGTTCGCCAGGATTTTGACTCTGCCAGCCCGATCGCCACCATCGATCAGGATATTTTTAAATCTCAGAATGCCATGACTGTTGAAAGCGTTCTGAACTCCATGCCTCAGTTCGTGCCTTCTGTGACCAGCACGTCCAACAACCCATCCAACGGTGGCCAAGCCAACGTTGAACTGCGTGGTCTCGGCACCACTCGTACCCTGGTACTGGTAGACGGTAAGCGTGTCGTTCCGTCCAATGCCACTGGCGTTGTAGACCTTAACCTGCTGCCTGCCGCTCTGATTGGCAGCACAGAGATCATTACTGGTGGTGCTTCTGCCGCATACGGGTCTGATGCGATTGCCGGTGTAGTCAACTTTAAGCTCCGCGAGCTTGACGGTGTTGAAATCGATACCAGCTGGGGAGAAACTGCGCAAAGCGACGGTGCCCAGACTACAGTCAACATTTCTGCTGGTATGCCGTTCGCTGAAGGTCGCGGCCACGTGATGGGCAGCATCGGCTTCGCAGACCGTGAGGCTGTATTCGCTGGCGATCGTGACTTTGCCAATGTAGCACTCGGTTACTCAGGTGGTGAATTTGTCCCGCTGGGCTCCGGAACCATTCGCGAAGGCTTTACTTCCGCTAACACCAGCAACCTGGCAAGCCAAGCTGCCATTGATGCGATTTTTGCTCAGTACGGCGTTGCAGCGGGCAAAGTTACCCCCGGTAACACCCTTGCGTACAACACTGATGGCACCCTGTTCACTTGGATTACACCAGAAAATGGGGCTCCAGAACTTATTAACTTCCGCGGCGACGTTAATGACCCGCTGCAGCCTGCTGTTGCACCGTATTCTTATAACTTTGCACCGGTTAACATGCTGGTGATGCCACTGGAGCGCACCAGTTTCTTCGGCCGCGCCTCGTTCGAGCTAACCGAAGATACCGAAATATACGCTCAGGCCATTTACGGAAACTACACCGCTTCCCAGGCGCTGGCACCAACCCCTCTTTCTGCAGTTACCGTTTCTGCGGACAACCCGTTTATTTCTGACGACCTGAAAGCCATTCTTGATTCTCGCGCCAATCCGGATGCGCCAATTTCTTTCGGCAAGCGTATGATCGAAGCAGGTAGCCGTATTGCCGAGAGCGAATACGATACTTTCCAGCTTATCAGCGGAATCACCGGCAGCGTATTCAATGACTGGACATACGATGCCTACGCTTCTTTCGGCCAGGTAGATATCACCGAGTCTCAATTCGGTAACATCTCACGTGGAAAATTTGAAGAGCTGACTTACGCAGCGGATGGCGGCGCGTCAATTTGTGAAGGCGGCCTGAACCCATTTGGTCTGGGCTCCATGACTCAGTCTTGCGTGGACTACATCACCGTCGACTCCCAGAACAACACCACCGTTGATCAAACCATTGTAGAAGCCACTTTCAGCGGCCCGGTATTTACCATGCCGGCTGGTGATGTGTACGCTGCATTCGGTGCGTTCTACAAGAAAGACGAGTACAACTACACGCCAGATTCCACTCTGTCGGCTTCCCTGCCGGATGGTCGCCCAGATATCGCCGGCTTCAATGCACAGCAAGCGGTAGTGGGTGAAACCGATTCCCAGGAAGTCTACGCCGAAGTGGCAATCCCTCTGCTGGCTAATGTGCCGGGTATCTACTCTCTCGATCTGGATCTTGGTTATCGCTATGCGGATTACTCTACTGCAGGCGGAGTAAATTCCTACAAGAGTGAGCTCAAGTTCCGTCCAGTTGAGTCACTGATGCTGCGCGGCACCATGCAGCGTGCTGTTCGTGCTCCCAATATTTCCGAGCTGTATACTCCTCAGCAAACCAACTTCCCCAGTATTCAGGGCTTGGGTGATCCTTGCTCCGTCAACAATGCGGCATTCCGTGGTGACAAAGCCCCGAACGTAGCCGGTGTTGAACAGCTCTGTACTGCGCAGGGGATTCCTGCTGCGGCAATGGATGTATTCACATACACCAATTCCCAGGTCCAGGGCCTGAACGGTGGTAACCCAGATCTTCAGGAAGAAACTGCAGATACCTTCTCTCTGGGATTGGTATTCACATCGCCGCTTGACGGAATCTATTCCGACATGCAGCTTTCTATCGACCTGTTCAATATTGAAATCGAAGATGCGATTTCTCAAATCTCTGCATCTACTTCGATCGAACGTTGCTTCTCTGCGGAATACAACCCCACCTTCAGCAATGACAACTTCTTCTGTAGCCAATTCTCCCGTAACTCTTCCGGAGAAATTGTTAATGCACAGGAAGTTTCGCAGAACCTGGGTGGTATCGCGACTCGCGGTATTGATGTTCAGTATGACTGGACTGTAGATGCAGGCCCAGGCAGCCTGAACCTGAACTGGATGGCGACTTACACGCACTCCTATAAAGTGCAGGAACTGCCAGGCGACGCCTTCGTTGAATATGCAGGTACTGCTGGCTATACCATCGCATCCAGCTTCCCCGAGTGGAAATGGAACATGGGACTCCGCTACGACATCAACGATATCTCCGTTGGTGCCCGCTGGCGTTTTGTTGATGCCATGCAGGACTTCGGTGTTGAGGACTTCAGAATCCCGGACATGCACTACTATGACCTGAATGCGTCTTATGCCTTCAGTAATGGCGCAATGGAAGGTCTGTCGCTGCGTGCCGGCATTTTGAACCTGACCGATGAAACACCTCACATCTACCCGTCTTACGTACAGTCCAACACTGATCCATCTCAGTACGATGTACTGGGTCGCCAGTACTTTGTGGCTCTTAACTACCAGTTCTGATAATTATCGGATACAGGTAATCAAAAGGCGGTGGGCGCGAGCCCATCGCCTTTTTTATAAAAATCAAATTCCTATAGACTAGCGAGCAATCACTTAAATAAAACGCTCTACACGCCCCATATACTTACAAATGTCGATGCCAGATAGAAAAGCCCAGTTAGATTTATATCACTGCCATACCATGTGGAAAAATGGCGAGCTTGCGCAGGCAGAGTCTTGCTGCCGACGCATCGTTAGTGCCACTCCAGACTTTGCAGAGGCAAACCATCTTCTCGGATTGATATTGAAGCAATCAAAAAATATATCAGATGCAGAGAAATTCCTGAAACTCAGTATCGAACAATCCCAAGATAATGCCGAATTTCGAACAAACCTCGCTAATTTTTATCGATCGCAGAGTCGATTTGAAGAGTCACTGCAACTGTACCTAAGCGCACTCCAATGCAACCCCCATTTTCGCCCAGCCAAAATCGCACTATTACGTCTACTCAATATTATCGACCCCAAAAGATCTGCCGACCTCGCCCGGCAATTTTTAGCCCAGGCTACAGCTGACGCAGAACTCTGGGGCATTCTCGGTCAGGCGCTGAAATCCACAGGGGATCTTTCGAACGCAGAAAAGTCATACCGAAAATCTATCGAGTTAAATCCTAAAAATGCGATAACACATCACAACCTTGGAGCACTACTATCTCAGGTTAACCGGGCAGAAGAGGCGCTTGATGAGTTACGGAAAGCAGAAGACTTCGGTCTAAAAACCAGCGAACTTGAGTATAACCGCGCCAGCGCACTGTTAGCACTCAACTGTGAAATGGAAGCGGAACTTGCTCTGCACAGATCCTTGGAATTAAATCCGCATTCTGCAGACTCTCACATGATGCTTGCAAATCTCCGATTTATGCGAGGAGACAATAACTATCTGGACACTCTGGAAGCAAACATCAAAAAAAATCCGGAACAATCGCGGCTTTGGGCAGTTTATGGAAATCTATTGCGCGACTCACAAAATATTAAAGCATCAGTTGAGGTACTCAAAGAGGGAATTCGAGTCTGCGGCCAAAAAACAGAAATTTCTCTCGCCCTGACAACTACATTATTGGAGGACGGACAATATCAAGAAGCACTGATCTATGCGAAGGATGCTGCCGGAGAGAATCCGAACGACTTAAATATAAAAAGCACTCTCGCTTCTTCACTTCTAAGCAATTCCCGACCGCAAGAAGCCAAGACTCTTATCACACAACTCCGTGAAGCAGCGCCACTCAACCAAGAGTACATTGCTCTGGAGGCGGTTGCAGCGCGCCTCCTCCAAGACCCCTTTTATCACGAACTGTATAACTTCAACGCATTTGTACAAACCTTCGATATCGAACCGCCCGCGGGATGGCAGTCGATTACCGACTTCCATCGAGATCTTATACCAGAGCTCGAATCACGCCACCGCTTCTCTGCACATCCACTCAATCAGAGTCTGAGATCCGGCACTCAAACAGCACAAAGTTTGCTTGCAGATCGTAGCCCAATCATCCGCGCTTTTCTTCAATCACTTTCAACACCACTTGAAGAATACAGAAACTCTATCGGATTTACCCCAGACCACCCATTCCGCTCGAGGAGCAAGGGGAAAATCAGTATATCTGGATGCTGGTCCGTACGGCTTGGCGCGAACGGGTTTCATGTAAATCATATTCATCCGCAAGGGTGGGTCAGCTCGGTATATTACGTTGAAGTTCCAGAGGAGATATCAAACCATAGTAAGAAGTGTGGCTGGCTAAAGCTTGGCGAACCCAGATTTCATGTTCCAAATGCAGGGCCAGAATGGTTTGTCGAGCCAACTCCAGGAAAACTTGTGCTCTTTCCATCCTATATGTGGCATGGAACTATCCCGTTCATAAGTAAAAAGTCACGCCTGACCATAGCATTTGATGCGGTGACCGACACATGATTTTATAGCTACCCCACACCATGCATCCAATTCAAAACTGAAGTTTTCCAGCTTCCACACAATTCCGTTCCCAAAGATGAATCACTGAACCAAGTTCAACTAAAGGAGCGCTTGGTAGCGTGACGTCGCAACAACATCGATAGCGCAGCATTACGGAAGCACCTACACATATTCAGGATCTTTGCCGCTCCTAAGCCATCCCGTAATAGAAACCCTGCTTTTAAGGGAAAATGGAGTAACCATGGAGACTGAATGCAACTGCGGGACCTTAAACAGATTAATTGCATTAAACACAGGAAAATATCCATCAAATCCAGGGCCTTCTTTCGAAGAAAACTGCAGAGCGCCACCCCAATCTGAAAGCCATTCGGATGTTAAATTAATAACGTACGCAATCCGCCTGTTCTTCCCCGCGACATAATCATCGTGAGACGTTAAAAAATGCCCTGGCTCAAACGAAGTCGCCTGAACATCCCCAAATGTAATTGTGTGCTGCCCTGTTATCTCTGCAATAATTCCGAGAAATTCATCTCCATTGATAAATTCAAATACGCTTGCAATAAATTCATCTTCTACATCAGCTTTATGATAAATATCATAAACCGGTATGTTTTTAAAAAAATACTGGAACTCGCTACCAGCTTGGGAATATATTGCCTCACGGAGCTCCGTTTTGCTCTTTTCAGGTAACGTCATATAGTGCGCATAGCTAATATCATAGTGCTTACCTTGGCTGTTAAAAACTAAACTCCAATCTCTTCTACTGGCCAGCTCACTAGCCAAAAAAATGGCGGAGTCCGGCTCAAGAAATCCGGGAATATGCAATTTTCCAGAATCTGAGAATGCCTTCCTTAATTCGTTTACCTTTAGCTTCTTGGAGATTTTAATCACAAATAGCCCCTACTCTTCGCCATAGACTCCATAATGGACATCCCAGAATAATGTTTCATTGCACTGAGCACGATTTCACCTTATTCGAAATTCGGCTCCGATTACTGATTTGAATGCTAGTTTAATTTGCGAGCAAAAACTCCTCAATGAGCAATAAGGGAACTGAGCTTTCAAAATCCGATAGCCACTCTCCATCCTAGGTCCTGAATTCCCCTATAATATGTTCGCCCAAAATGGAGAACAAAACTTGGACACGCTAACCGCCTTCCTCACCCTCCTCTTCGTCATGGACCCACTGGGCAACATCCCGGTATTCCTGGCCGCCCTCAAGAACGTACCTCCTCGACGACAGCTCTATGTGATCATGCGTGAGTTGATCTTCGCACTGATTGTGCTGCTGGTGTTCCTGTACGGGGGGCGCTTTGTGCTTGCCTGGCTTGGGCTTTCACAGGAGGCGATAAGGATTGCCGGGGCGATAATTCTGTTCCTGATCGCTATTCGCATGGTATTTCCCATGGAAGGGGGAATCATGGGAGAGAGGTTGGAGGGCGAACCCTTTTTCGTACCGCTGGCGGTACCTTTGGTGGCCGGGCCCTCTACCATGGCGATTCTGATGCTGATGACCAACAGCGAAGGAGAGCAGTTATGGAACTGGACCCTGGCTCTACTCGGCGCCTGGGCTGTTTCCGCCGTGATTCTGCTGGCCTCCTCACCACTTGCTCGACTTTTAGGCAACCGCGGGTTGATTGCGGTCGAGCGCCTGATGGGAATGGTTCTGGTGATGCTGGCCGTGCAACTTTTCCTCGACGGGATAAAGCAAAGCCTGGGCTGAGCGTCCCTATCAAATGTCGCCCGGCAAGAGCATCTGGGAACGCAGACGTTTTCAGAGCTTTTGTCGGGCCACCTTCTCCCTTCCGGTGATTTACTTCAAGAAAATCATCCAGCCTGCAAACATGATCATTTATTCGCCTATCCGGGTTGCTTTGGGCTATCAACCCGCGGGTGAGATTTTTTGATTTTAGTTACAGGCATCCTAAATAAATCAGAAATAAAAGATAATTTAATAAAATTAAAGAAATGTAACGGACATTTACGCTCTATCGAGAACAAAAAATAACCGCAAAGAACAATTGCTGAACAAATTTCACGTTATTTTTGAGATAACCAAATGTCAGGTTAGTTCCACAAATAAAAATGATCCTTTAAAGTCAGCCCGCACTAAAAATACAACAAACCAATAAAAGTGCCTCTAACGACATAAAGGATGCATTTATGATCAAGACCAAGTTGAGTATCGCTATTGCTGCGTTCAGTACCCTGGCCACTGCTGTAGTATCCGCACAGGAAACTGCTACAGGCCCGATCGTTGAAGAAGTAATTGTTACCGGTTCACGTATTGCTCGTGATCCTCTGTCCACCACTGGCCCTATCACCGTTCTGGATTCCGAAGCGATCAAGCGCTCAGGCGTTGGTACCGTAGACGAACTGCTGAACCAGTTGCCGTCCATGGGTACCACAGGCATTAACGCCAACGACAACAATGGTGGTGCGGGCCTGTCCTTTGTTGACCTGCGCAACCTCGGTTCCGAGCGTACTCTGGTTCTGGTGAACGGACGTCGCTTCGTTTCCTCCTCTTCCGGTGTAGGTTCCGCCGTCGACATGAACAACATTCCTGTCGACATGATTGAGCGTATCGAAGTTTTGACCGACGGTGCTTCCGCGGTTTACGGCTCTGACGCGGTCGCCGGTGTTATCAACGTGGTCCTGAAAAAGGCAGTTGACGGCCCGATGGTAAGCGTTCGTGGCGGCGCCACCAAAGACGGCGGCGGCGAGAACGGCGACTTCTCGCTGACTTTCGGCAACCAGGGCGAACGCGGCAGCTTCATTGCCAACGTCAGCCACAGCCAGCGCGATGAAATTACCTACAAGGATCGCGAGTGGGCGAGCCTCTACAGCTCCATTACACCCAACGGCAACGTATACACCGATTACGGAAGCTTCACCGTAAAAGAAGATGGCTCAGGTCTGACTGCCGGCGCTACTCCGCACGAAATCGGTCAGTACATGTGGCTGTCTGGTGCGATGGAGCGCTCTTCCGCGACCGTCAACGGCACTTTCTCTGTAACCGACGCCACCGAGCTGTATGGCGAAGCCAGCTTCACCACCAAAACCACCAACCAGCAGCTGGCGGCACAGCCGATGTACGGCGCCAACGGCATGAACATGACGGTTGACCATCTGACCCCCGCCATGCAGCAACAACTGATGGCCGCGTGGGACAAAGCTGAACAGGCTTACCAGATTGATCTGGCTGCCTACGAAGCTGCACTGGCAGAGTGGGAAGCCCAAGGCTCTCCCGAAGGTATGAAGCCGGCGGAGCCGAAAGCAAGCCACGGCGAGAGCTGGGATGCCAACCCGATCGACGTTCGTCTGCGTCCGGTGGGCGGTGGCACTCGTGAATACGAGCAGACCACCGACACCTACCGTGTAATCTTTGGAGCGCGCGGAGACTTCGCCAACAGCTGGAGCTGGGATACTTTCTACAGCTATGGCAAAAACGAAGGCGAAAACGTTACTCGCAATTCTTACAACAAGCGTCTACTGGCACAGGTGCTGGACGGCACTTCCCCTATCGAGAACCCGAAGTTTTTCGGCGGTATCGGTGCTGACGTTCTCGATTACATCAGTTACGACGATCGCGAAGACAACGAGTACGAACTGGTTAATGCGGGTGCAAGCCTGACCGGCGATATCGAAGCGATTCAGTTCCAGGGCGGCTCTCTGGGTTTTGCCGCTGGTATTGAATACCGTGAGGAATCCGGCGAATTCAACCCATCTTTTGAAACGCAGACTGGCGACACCTTCGGCAACCAGCAGGACGCAACTGCCGGTGAATTCAGCGCAACCGAAGTGTTCGCGGAATTCAATCTGCCGATTCTGGCCGGTATGAAGTACGCGGAAGAATTGACGGCCGACCTGGCAGTACGCTACTCCGACTTCGATACCTTTGGTGGCGAAAGCACCGGTAAGTTGGGCCTGGTATATGCGCCGAACGAAGAAGTACGCTTCCGCACCAGCTACTCCACCTCCTTCCGCGCACCGGGTATCTATGAGCTGTTCAGCGGTTCCGCACAGAGCTACGAGTATCTGGATGATCCTTGCTTCTCAGGCGCTACCGGCGGCACCGGAGCACACTGCGACAAGATCATTGCGGTATTCGATGGCCAGGTTCCAACCAATATCGGTGGTAACTCCGAGCTGACGCCGGAAGAGGCAACTACCTTCACCGCTGGTGTTGTGTGGACTCCGAGCTTCTTCAACGACTTCTCCATCACCCTGGATTACTTCGATATCGAAATCGAAGATGCAATTACCTCCCCGGATCTGCAGTTGATTCTGGACAATTGCTACCGCGACGGTATCACCGCTGCTTGTGAGCGTGTGACCCGCAACGATGCAGGCCAGATCACCGCACTGGAAGGCGCACTGATGAACCTGGGGAAAATCAATACCAAAGGTATTGATATCGACATGACCCAGAACTTCGACTTCGACGCAGGCCAACTGGCACTGCGTGCTCAGGCTACCCGTCTGCTCGAATTCGAAGAGTTCAACTCCCAGACTGGTCAGACTACTGACTACAAAGGCTACATTGGCACTTCTTCCGGTATGTACGTGAAATGGCGTGCGCTGACCAGTGCTACCTGGTACGGCAACGACTGGAACGTTGGCGTTGATGCCCAGTACATCGATAACGGCCACAGCCCATACCTCGATGTACCTTCCGCCACCTACATCAACCTGAAGGCTGGCTGGGACGTAACCGAGGCAATGAGCCTGAGTGCCGGTGTTGACAATGTCGCTGACCGCGAGCCGTTCGACGGTTCCGGCGGCGGTGACTGGAACAGCACCTACGACTACCAGGGCCGCTACTTCTGGGCTGGTGCTACCTACCAGTTCTAAGTTGTTGACCTGAGTCGATACAAAAAGGGGGATGCAAATGCATCCCCTTTTTTATTGCAAATGATTTTTCAGATATTCCAGTTTGCGGTTATACGCCTGTTGTGTGCCTGGATTGTCAGCCAGTGAAAAGGCCGCAGTGAAGTGCTCACGGGAGTCATCAAGCTCTCCCATTTTGAAACTTGTCAGTCCCATTAAAAAGTGAAAACGGTGATCGTCTTTATATTGCCAGATCGCTCGCTTTAGCTGTTTTTTCGCACTTTTATAATCCCCGTGTTCATAGGCATTGCGCGCCTGGTAATAAAGGTAATAGGGATTGTGTTGGCGATGATATTGAGCTTTTGCCGCGTAGTAATCCGCCAGATCCATCCGCTGTTGCCGGCGATACAAGCGCTCAAGGTTACTGGTGGCGAGGGCATGCCCGCTGTTTAGCTGCAGTGCCTGCAAGTAACTTTGCTCCGCCGCGTCAAGGCGTTGGTTACGACTGTAGAAGGCTCCGAGGTTTGCCCACAAGTCGCTACTTTTAGGTCTCAGCGCCAGCGCTTTGCTCAGATACCGAAACGCCTTGCTCATTTCCCCCTGCCGCATCCATTCCAGCCCGCGATTGCTGTAGAACTGGGCAAAAGCCTCCATATCGGAAATTCGATACTGGTCGTATACCGGATCGTACGCCGCAAGATTGAAGTCCACGACGCGGCGACCCCGCGAACTTTCGCTGACCATATTGATATGGCGGTACACCACAAAGGTCTGCTCTTGTTCCTGCTCCTCCCAGACCGGTGGCACCTCCACTTGATTGAAGTACGCCTCCACGCCCAGTTCCCGGGCCATGGCCACCATCATCACGGTGAACGCCATGCAGTTACCGACCTGCTGGTTATAGGTTTCCGACGCTGTCAGCGTTCGATCTGCGTGATACTCGACAATGAAGTCGCGGTTTTCAAATGCCTTCAGTAGTGCGGTGAGACGCTGTTGTGGGCTGGCCTGTGGCGCAATCTGGGCGAGGTAGCTTTTTATCTCAGGCTGCAGACCGAGAATGTCATCTTCCGGCAGCGGCTCCATTTCGAGAGGTTCACCGAATATCGCAACACCGGACAGCAGCCATTGAGTATCCACGGCAACCGGCGGACGCGGTGTGCTGGAACAGCCCGACAGGAGCACCGCGAGCATACCGACTCCACCCAAAAGCCAAAAAATACGCCTATGTGACCGTTTTTCTATCGCCAGTCCAGAATTTTCCGGGGTTTTCATCGCTATTCTCCCCACATCGTGTTTTGAATCCCTGATTTTCCACGATTCCTGTCGCGAAGGAATACCTTTTGCAGGCTCATTTCCTGTTTCACCTGTAACCATTCGCCAGCTGGTATGACCACTGTTAAACTCGAACGGTTTAAATTAAAAGCTATAACAACCGGGATTGCAGATATGACATCAAATGTCGCAGACGTCTCAACGGCGTCCCCCCGCTCTGGTTCGGGCGAATTGCTCGGCCATCCGAAAGGTCTCTACATCTGTTTTGCTACCGAACTCTGGGAGCGATTCTCTTTCTACGGCATGAAGTACCTGCTTCTGCTGTATTTGACCAAATACCACCTGTTCACCGACAGCGCCGGCTACGACGTACTCGGTGCCTATGCCGGCCTGGTTTACGCCCTTCCACTGATCGGTGGACTGCTGGCCGACCGCTATCTGGGCATGCGCAAGGCTGTACTGTTTGGCGGTATCCTGCTCTGCCTGGGCCACTTGCTGATGGCCGTCGAAGGACATCAGGCCATCTCCTACGCCGCTGGCACGGTACTCAGCGAAGCGATCACTCTGAACGACGGCACGGTCATTGCCGCCGGCACCACACTGGCCAGTGATGTGATCATCCAGGACGTGGTGGCGCTGAAGGTATTCTTCATGGCACTGGCGCTGATCACGGTGGGTGTGGGCTTCCTCAAGCCGAATATTTCCACCATCGTCGGCCAGCTCTATGCCAAGAACGATCCCCGCCGCGATGCCGGCTTCACCATCTTCTACATGGGCATTAACGTGGGCTCTTTCATCGCCACCCTGCTGTGTGGCTGGCTGGGTGAAACCTACGGCTGGGGCTATGGCTTCGGTGTGGCGGGTATCGGCATGGTACTGGGGCTGATCACCTTTACCTGGGGCCAGAAGTTCCTGGACGGATTGGCCGAGCCAAGCCGCCCGGAAGTTCTCAAAGAGAAGGCGCTCGGCCCGATCAACAAAGAATGGGCGGTTTACCTCGGCGGTATCGCCTCCCTGGCACTGGTGTGGTTCCTGGTTCAAAGCGAGCCGGTGGTGCACCTGGCGCAGAACAGCCTGCTGATCGTCGCCATCGTGGGGCTGATCCTGTTCTCCATGCTGCACAAAGACAGCAAGGGTAAGGATATGATCGCTCTCGCCATGGCCGTGGCGACCGCAGCACTCGGCCTGATCTGGGCGTTCACCGATGTGGACGTGTGGCTGGGCTGCATGCTGTTGGGTCTGGTTGCCTTTATTGGCTACGGCTTCGTCCGCCACTACAGTGAGGAGTTCTCCCGCACCGTGGTGCTGATGGTATTGATCACCTCTACTATCGTGTTCTGGGCGCTGTTCGAGCAGTCCGCCGGCTCCATGACCCTGTACGCGGACCGTGTACTGGACCGCGCCGTGGGGGACGGTGAAATCCGGGCCTCCATGTTTGGCTCCCTAAATGCCGGCTTTATCATGCTGCTGGCGATTCCCTTCGCAGCCCTGTGGGTTTGGCTGGGCAAGCGCGGCTGGGAACCGAGCACCCCGGTCAAGTTCGGCCTCGGTATTATTCAGGCCGGTCTCGGCTTCGGCGCCCTGGTACTCGGCGCCGCCTTCCCGACAGAAGCGGGTAAAGTGGCCATGATCTGGCTGGTGCTGGCCTACCTGCTGCACACCACCGGCGAGCTGTGCCTGTCTCCGGTTGGACTGTCTGCGGTGACCAAACTCTCCATCGGCAAGGTGGTGAGTGTGAGCATGGGCACCTGGTTCCTGGCTACTGCGTTGTCCGAAACCGTGGCGACGCGCATCGGCAAGATGGCGGCCATGCCTCAGGACAGCGGCACCGATGTGGCGTCCACCCTGGCGACCTACACCAATCTGTACGAGTACCTGATGTGGTGGGGTCTTGGCGTTGGTGCGCTGATGATTGTCATCTCTCCGCTGCTGAAGAAAGGCATGTGCGGTATTCGCTGATCGCACATTCCAATTGCAAAAAAAGCCGCTGTGGGAAACCCAGCGGCTTTTTTTGTTCATGTGAACTCAGCCGAATACCACCGCGTAATTCAGCCAGATGAATCGTGCCCCGATCACAAGCAGCAATCCAGCAAAGCAGTTTTTCAGGATCTGCGGCGACAACCTGTGGGCCAGTTTGGCACCAAGACGAGCGAACCAGGTACTGGTAAGGACGATGCCGAAAAACGCCGGCCAGTAAATATAACCGCTGCTCCACGCCGGCAGTTGTGGGTCACTCCAGCCCTGTACGGCAAAACTCAGGGCACCTGCAATGGCAATGGGAAGGCCACAGGCGGCGGAGGTGGCGACCGCGCGCTGCATAACGACATGGCAACGAGACAGGAACGGCACGGTCAATGAACCCCCGCCAATACCAAAGATGGCTGACGCCCAGCCGATCACCGCACCTGCCAGTGTCAGCCCAGCCTTGCCTGGCACGCGGCCACCATCGGCTGGCAGTTCGGCCTTGCGCAAGCCGTCAATCCACATTTTCATGCCGATAACCACGGCGAAAATCCCGATCAGTAATTGCAGCCAGGCACCGGACAGCCAGTCCGCGGTCATGCCTCCCAACCAGGAGCCAATCAGTATGCCTGGCGCCATTGTGGCGAAAATTTTCCAGTCCACCGCGCGCTTGCCATGATGGGTGCGGATGGAGCTTACCGAGGTGATGATGATGGTCGCGAGTGAAGTACCGACCGCCATATGGGTAAGGATTTCCGGTGCAACGCCTTGAGCAGTAAACATCAGGACCAGTGCGGGTACGATGATCAATCCGCCGCCGACCCCAAACAGCCCCGCGATGGTACCCGCCCCCATCCCAACCAGCAGATAAAGCAATAAAACTTCCACTAATTTCCTCCAGATCCCCGCCCCTAAAATTCCATAAAAAAACGGTGGCATATAGCCACCGTTTCCGTCAGCCCACAATCAGGCTGGCTCCGTCCAGAGAGGATTACTCCTCGCCGGTCGCCTCTTCTGCCTGCTCCGCGGTGGCTTCCTTGATGGACAGCTTGATGCGGCCGCGCTGGTCTACGTCCAGCACCTTGACCTTCACCATCTGACCTTCGCTCAGGTAGTCGGTCACCGCATTGACGCGCTCTTCCGCGATCTGGGAGATGTGTACCAGACCGTCTTTGCCCGGCAGGAAGTTCACGAATGCGCCGAAGTCGACGATGCGTACCACCTTGCCTTCGTAGATCGCACCGATCTCCGCTTCCGCGGTGATTTCCTCGATGCGGGTAACCGCCGCTTCCAGGCTTTGGCCGTCTTCACCGAAGACTTTGACGGTGCCGTCGTCTTCGATGTCGATGGAAGCACCGGTTTCTTCGGTGATGGAGCGGATGGTCGCACCGCCCTTGCCGATCACGTCGCGGATCTTGTCCGGATGGATCTTCAGGGTCGCGTAGCGCGGAGCATTCTCGTTCACCACTTCACGGGACGCACCAATCACTTTGTTCATTTCCGCGAGAATGTGCAGGCGAGCCTGCAGGGCCTGCTCGAGGGCAGTCTCCATGATCTCTTCGGTAATGCCTTCGATCTTGATGTCCATCTGCAGCGCGGTCACACCAGAAGCGGTACCGGCTACCTTGAAGTCCATATCGCCCAGATGATCTTCGTCACCCAGGATGTCGGTCAGAACCGCAAAACCGTCTTCTTCCTTCACCAGACCCATTGCGATACCGGCCACCGGTGCTTTCAGCGGTACGCCCGCATCCATCAGCGCCAGGCTGGAACCACACACGGACGCCATAGAGCTGGAGCCGTTGGATTCGGTGATCTCGGAAACCACACGCAGGGTGTAGGGGAAGCTTTCCGGGTTCGGCAGTACTGCAGCGATACCGCGGCGGGCCAGACGGCCATGGCCGATTTCGCGGCGACCGGTAGCGCCTACACGACCCGCTTCACCTACGGAGTAGGGAGGGAAGTTGTAGTGCAGCATGAAGTAGTCTTTGCGCTCGCCTTCCAGAGCGTCGATGATCTGCGCATCGCGGGTAGCACCGAGGGTGGCCACAACCAGAGCCTGGGTTTCACCGCGGGTGAACAGTGCAGAGCCGTGGCCTTTCGGCAGCACGCCCACTTCCACGCTGATCGGGCGCACGGTTTTGGTGTCGCGACCATCGATACGGGGTTCGCCGCGCACCACGGCACCGCGTACGATTTTCTTCTCGAGCTTGCCGAAGTAGGTTTTTACGGTGCCTTCGTCCACCTCTTCCGTGGCCAGCGCCGCTGCCGCAGCGCTGCGCAGTTCGCCCAGACGGGTGGTGCGCTGCTGCTTGTCGGTGATGCGGTAGGCTTCCTTCACCTGCTCGCCAAACTGGGATTCCAGTGCAGACTTAAGCTCTTCGTTGGCGGCTTCCGGCTGCCAGTCCCAGGTGGGCTTGCCAGCTTCGGCTTTCAGTTCTTCACAGACTTTGACAACCGCCTGCATTTCCTGGTGCGCGTACAGCACCGCGCCCAGCATGATGTCTTCCGGCAGCTCGGCCGCTTCAGACTCCACCATCAATACGGCATCTTTGGTACCCGCAACCACCATGTCCAGCTCGGACTCTTTCAGTGCTTTGTAGCCCGGGTTCAGGATATAGCCGTCTTTTTCGGTGTAACCCACACGCGCGGCGCCGATCGGACCACTGAACGGGATACCGGACACAGCGAGTGCCGCGGAGGTGCCGATCATGGCAGCGATATCCGGATCCACGTCCTTTTCCGCGGACAGAACGGTACACATTACCTGTACTTCGTTCATGAAACCTTTCGGGAACAGCGGACGGATCGGACGGTCGATCAGGCGGGAGGTCAGGGTTTCTTTCTCGGACGGACGGCCTTCACGCTTGAAGAAGCCACCGGGAATCTTGCCGGCCGCATAGGCCTTTTCCTGGTAGTGCACGGACAGCGGGAAAAAGTCCTGGCCAGGCTTGGCGTCTTTGGCACCGACAACGGTACACAGCACAACGGTTTCGCCCATGGTGACAAGCGCCGCACCGGTAGCCTGGCGCGCGATGCGGCCGGTTTCGATGGTGACCTGGTCTTTTCCGTACTGGAATGTTTTGGTTACTGGATTCACTAGTATCTTTCCTGTTTCCTTACGGCTGCTGGCCCATTCCAACAGCCCCTACTTTTGTTCGCCTGTTTTCAGGCGAATCTTTGTGGGCCGTACGGCCCGCTTGCGGAGCTGGAACCGGCAGCGGGCGATATAAACAGCCCTCAGCGGTTCCAAAAGCAACTCCGCGCTCCCGGGGGGAAGTCACTTCTTTACCCCCGAAATTCGTCAATTCCTGCCACTAAAAAGAAGAATGCCCGCCAAGGGGCGGGCATTCTCAGGGTCTTAGCGACGCAGGCCGAGCTTGGCGATCAGCTGTGCGTAACGGTTCAGATCCTTGCGCTTCAGGTAATCCAGCAGCTTACGACGCTGGTTTACCATGCGGATCAGACCACGACGGGAGTGGTGGTCTTGCTTGTGAGAAGCAAAGTGACCCTGAAGCTTGTTGATGTTGGCGGTCAGCAGAGCCACCTGGACTTCCGGAGAACCGGTGTCACCTGCAGCTTGGCCGTGCTCTTTCAGGATGGCTGCTTTTTCAGATGCAGACAGTGCCATAACGAATTACCTCGTTCGTAACATGCTTTGAAAATTCGGCTGACCCGTGCATGTTTACAGATCAGCTAATCGACGTTTTACCTACTGATGACAAAAAGCCGTCCTGGTTTCCTGTCATCGTCGCCGGGCTTCAGCGGCGCAGATACGCGGATCTGCCTGCTTCCACCCGACTCGCGCCGGCCGAGCCGACGGGCGGCACATCCCTTGTGCCGCACAGCTGTTCGATCAGTCAGAGTTTATTTCACCAACCGGCGGGGAGCGACCCGCCCGTCATCAGTAATCTCTCCAACGCCCAGAAAATCACCACTTTCTGAGAAGAGGCGCACCATATCACCTTCATCGCCCAAGCGATAGACCTGAAGATCCATCACCGGCTGGCCCTGGCGTAGATAGTAGCTCGAATCCTCCGTGAGGATCATTTTGGGCAAACCGGAGGCGGGAGAATCTGCCGGTAGCAGGTGATGGTCCAGCAGTTCCGCCTGCCCCTCACCGCGCTCTGCGGTCAGTTCATCCAGGGTGACCGCGTCATCCTCGTGATAGGGACCAGCAGCGCTGCGGTGCAGCTTTTCCACAAAGGCCCCTACGCCCAGTGCCTTGCCCAGATCCTCGGCGAGGCTGCGCACATAGGTCCCCTTGGAACAGTGCACCTTGATTTCAGCCCGGGGGTTAGTACCGGGTATAAATTTCAGCAGCTCGTAGGAATAAATTTCCACTTCGCGCGCTTCCCGCTCCACTTCGATGCCCTGGCGCGCCAGCTTGTACAGCGGCTGGCCGTTGTGTTTGAGCGCCGAATACATGGACGGCACCTGGCGGATGGTGCCGCGAAAGGCTTCCATGGCCTTCCGCACCTGCGCTTCGGTGACGCCACTGGCATCGCTGGTGGAAACCACGTTGCCGTCGGCATCGCCTGTCTCAGTGGTCATACCGAGGCAGAAGGTACTGCGATAGCGCTTGTCCGCATCCAGCAGATACTGGGAAAACTTGGTCGCCTCGCCAAAGCAGATCGGCAGTACGCCGGTCGCCAGCGGGTCGAGCGCACCGGTATGGCCGGCGCGGTTGGCGAAGAAGAGACGTTTGGCTTTCTGCAGGGCGTCATTGGCGGTAATACCGGCGGGCTTGTTCAGCAACAGCACGCCATCCACCTGCCGCCCCCATTTTGGTCTGCGGCCCATCAGTCGTTACTTTCTTCCCCGCCTTCTCGGCGGTCTTGATCGTCCCTGCGGTCGTCGCCGACCTGATCGCCGTCGTCATCCGCATGTTTCTGATCCGACTTCACCGCTTTGTCGATCAACGCCGAGAGGTGCTGGCCGCGCACGGAGGTCTCGTCATAGCGGAAATACAGACGGGGAATAGTACGAATCTGGATCTCTTTGGCCAGCTGGCTGCGCAGGAAGCCGGCCGCCTTGTTGAGCGCCGCCATGGAAATTTCGATCTTGCTCGGATCGTCTTCCCCCACCAGGGTCACGTAGACCTTGGCAGTGGTGAGATCGCGACTCACTTCCACATCGTTGACATTGACCATGCCTACACGCGGGTCGCGCACTTCGTGCTGGATCAGCTGGGCCAGTTCGCGACGCATGGCGTCGGCGACCCGGTCGGCGCGGTGGAATTCTTTGGCCATCAGTTACCTATTCAAAATGGCGGCCCGTCTGACACGTTTTTGCAGGAGCAAAAACGTGTCAGACGGGCGGGCCCCCGGCATGCACCGGGGTGATAGATGATTACAGCTCGCGGGCTACTTTGGTGATGTCGTAGACCTCGATCTGGTCGCCGGGCTTGACGTCATTGTAGTCTTTAACGCCAATACCACACTCCATGCCGTTGCGGACTTCGGACACGTCGTCCTTGAAGCGACGCAGGGACTCCAGTTCGCCCTGGTAGATCACCACGTTGTCGCGCAGTACACGGATCGGCTTGTTGCGGTACACCGAACCCTCGGTGACCATACAACCGGCAATGGCGCCAAACTTGGGTGAGCGGAACACATCGCGCACCTCGGCGATACCCACGATCTCCTCGCGAACCTCCGGATCCAGCATGCCGGACAGTGCCTGCTTTACTTCGTCCAGGAGGTTATAGATCACGCTGTAGTAGCGGATCTCCACACTCTCGGTTTCCGCCAGTTTGCGCGCGGCCACGTCGGCACGGGTGTTGAAGCCGAGGATGATGGCACCGGAGGTCAACGCCAGGTTGACGTCGTTCTCGGCAATGCCGCCGACGCCACTGGATACCACGGTCACGGAAACTTCTTCGTTGCCGATGTCCATCAGCGCAGACTGAATGGCTTCCAGAGAACCACGCACGTCGGTCTTGAGCACCACCGGCAGGACTTTCTTCTCGCCGGCTTCCATGTTCGCGAACATGTTCTCGAGCTTGGCCGCCTGCTGGCGCTGCATACGCTCGGAACGCTCTTTCTCGGCGCGCTGCTCCGCCACTTCGCGGGCCTTGCGCTCGTCGGCTACCACCAGGAACTCGTCACCGGCGTTCGGCGTGCTATCGAGGCCGAGCAGTTCTACCGGGGTGGACGGGCCCGCGTCTTTCACGGACTTGCCCAGTTCGTTGGTCATGGCGCGCACGCGGCCGAAGCTCTGACCGGCCAGTACGATATCGCCGCGCTTCAGTTCGCCGTTCTGCACCAGCAGGGTGGCAACCACACCGCGGCCTTTTTCAAGACGCGCTTCGATTACTACACCGGTGGCGGGCACACCCACCTTGGCTTTCAGTTCCAGCATTTCCGCCTGCAGGGAAACCGCTTCCAGCAGCTCGTCGATGCCCTGACCGGTGTGTGCAGACACCTGTACGAACTGGGTGTCGCCACCCCAGTCTTCCGGGATCACGTCTTTGGCCGCCAGTTCGTTCTTCACACGGTCGGGATCGGCCGCTTCCTTGTCACATTTGTTGATCGCGACTACCAGCGGTACGCCCGCTGCCTTGGCGTGGGCGATGGCTTCCTCGGTCTGCGGCATCACGCCGTCGTCCGCCGCGACCACCAGGATCACCACGTCGGTCGCCTGGGCGCCGCGGGCACGCATGGCGGTAAACGCGGCGTGACCGGGAGTATCCAGGAAGGCGATCTCGCCGTGGCTGGTCGGCACCCGGTAGGCACCGATGTGCTGGGTAATGCCACCGGCCTCACCAGATACCACTTTGGTGTTGCGGATGTAGTCCAGCAGCGAGGTTTTGCCGTGGTCGACGTGGCCCATAACGGTAACCACCGGCGCACGGGATACTTCCTCACCGTCCACCTGCTGGGACTGGGCAACCAATTGCTCTTCCAGCTCGTTCTCGGAACGCAACACCACTTTGTGGCCCAGTTCTTCCACGATCAGGGTCGCGGTATCGCGATCCAGGCTCTGATTAATGGTGGCCATTTCGCCCATTTTCATCAGGCGTTTGATCAGTTCGCCGGCCTTGATATTCAACTGCTTGGCGAGATCGCCGACGGTGATCGTCTCGCCCAGTTGCACTTCGTACACTTGCTTTCCTGTCGGCTTTTTGAAGCCGTGCGTATTCTTGATTTTCAGCGTCGGGCGAGAAAGGGAACGCGTGCTGCGCTTTTCCTCTTCGTCACTGTCGAAGACCTCCAATGCCGCATCGAAAAGAGAAGTCCGGCTGGATTTTTTCGGACCCGTCTTGCTGCGGCGGCCACCACGGCGTTTGCGCGGCTCGTCATCGTCTTCGTCGCGGCTGACGACATCAACAGCCTCGTGCTTACGACGGGGGGCAGCGGCCTTCTCGGCTTCGGCGGCATCTTTGCGCTTAACGTTCTCAGCGCGTTCTTTCTGTTCCTGCTCAACACGTGCGCGCTCGGCTTCCACACGTGCTTTTTTCTCTTCAAGCTCGGCCGCTTCGCGCTCATCTTCTTTCTTACGACGCTCGATGGCCGCCAGACGCATGGCTTCAATATCGTCGACATAACTGGAGCGGACAGCCGGGGTTTCGGGCTCGGGCTTGACTTCGGCCTGGGCCTCGACCTTTTCTTCCGCAGGTTTGGCAGCATCCTGTGCGGCTTTGGCTTCCGCTTCTGCCTGGGCCTTTGCAGCTTCTTCCTCTTCCTGGCGGGCCTTGGCTTCCGCTTCGGCACGCGCCTTGGCCTCGGCTTCAGCAGCCTCCTGCTCGGCGCGCGCGCGCTCGGCGGCGGCTTTCTCGGCAGCGGCCAGCTCTTCCTCAGCCTTCAGCAATGCAGAGGTATCCACTTCCGGCTGCTCGGCTTCATCCGCGTCGGCACGTTTGACGTAGGTGCGTTTCTTGCGCACTTCCACGTTCACGGTTTTACGGCCGGCGCCAGATCCGGTTTTCAGTGTCGTGGTGGTTTTGCGCTTGAGGGTGATTTTACGAGGTGAAGCGCTCTGCTCCCCGTGACTGCTTTTCAGGAAGTTGAGCAGGACCTGTTTTTCTTCCGCCGATACCTTCGCATCCGCTGAAGTGTGGGGCAAACCCGCTTCCTGCATCTGCTTGAGCAGACGCTCTTCGGTGGCACCAACCGATTTGGCGAGTTCGCTAACTGTTACTTCGGCCATTCTCTCTCCTAAAAAGTCACTTGGTGGCAGAGCAGCTTCAATGCATTTTGCTGCTCCACCCTTGACCTGCATCGCAGGCAATTCGTGGCGCGCACCCGACATCGGTGCGCGTGGCCGGGCTTGCGCCCGGCACTGGGGTATCCAGCTTATTGATCACTGTCGTCGGCGAACCAGGGTTCGCGGGCTTTCATGATCAGCGCAGCAGCGCGCTCTTCGTCCATACCTTCAATATCCAGCAGGTCGTCGACCGCCTGCTCCGCCAGGTCTTCCATGGAGGCCACACCGCGGCTCGCCAGCTGGAACGCCAACTGACGATCCATGCCTTCCATGTTCAGAAGATCTTCCTGGGGTTCACCGGCATCCAGCTGTTCTTCGGAAGCCAGCGCCTGAGTCAGCAGGGCGTCCTTGGCACGGGCGCGCAGTTCTTCTGCAATTTCTTCATCAAAACCTTCGATGGACAGCATCTCTTCCATCGGTACGTAGGCCACTTCCTCCAGGCTGGTGAAACCTTCATCCACCAGAACGCCGGCCACGTCTTCGTCGATATCCAGGCGTTCCATGAACACTTCGATGATGCTGCCGGATTCAGCTTCCTGCTTGGCCTGCCAGGCATCAACGCTCATCACGTTGATCTGCCACTCGGTCAACTCGGACGCCAGGCGCACGTTCTGGCCGCTGCGGCCGATGGCCATCGCCAGATTTTCTTCCGCAACCGCCACGTCCATGGAACCTGCGTCCTCATCCACAACGATGGATTCGATTTCCGCCGGGGCCATGGCGTTGATCACGAACTGGGCGGGATTGTCGTCCCACAGCACGATATCCACACGCTCGCCGGACAGCTCGTTGGAAACGGCCTGTACACGCGCACCGCGCATGCCCACGCAGGCGCCCACCGGGTCGATACGGCCATCGTTGGTTTTCACCGCGATCTTGGCGCGCAGGCCCGGATCGCGCGCGGCGCCCTTGATCTCGATCACCTGTTCGGAGATCTCCGGCACCTCAATGCGGAACAGCTCGATCAGCATTTCCGGACAGGAACGGCTCAGCATCAGCTGCGGGCCGCGGGCTTCCGGCAGGATTTCCTTCAGGATGGCGCGCACACGATCGCCGAGACGGAAAATCTCACGGCCAACCAGCTGGTCGCGCGGCAGGCGCGCTTCGGCGTTATTACCCAAGTCCACAGCGATAAAATCGCGGGTCACTTTTTTCACGGTGCCACTGATCAGGTCGCCGACGCGATCGCGATACTCGTCGACGATCTTGGCGCGCTCGGCTTCACGCACTTTCTGCACAATCACCTGTTTGGCGGTTTGCGCAGCAATGCGGCCGAACTCGACGTTTTCCACCTGTTCACGGTACACATCACCGGCTTTCAGTTCGGGATCTTTCTCGTGCGCTTCTTCCAGGGTGAACTGGGTACCCAGTTCTGCCAGGGTTTCGTCGTCCACCACTTCCCAACTGCGGAACGTTTCGTAATCACCGGTGCGACGATCAATGATCACCTGAATGGTGGAATCTTCGTCGTAGCGCTTCTTGGTGGCCGTTGCCAGGGCCGCCTCGATTGCCTGGAAAATAATATCCCGGTCAACGCCTTTCTCGTTGGAAACCGCCTCGGCTACCAGCAAGATTTCTTTGTTCATGCAGCTGCCTCTTCAAAAACGCTACGTGCTTTTAATTCAATGCCATGGTGAGCGACACGTGTGCCATTCCCACCTGCTACTTCTGCATTGCCCTACAAAATAATCCCGGAAAGCCCGGGCCCAAATACCGTTATACCCGCATTGGCAATTACCTGAGCGGGCAGTGCGGCGAATGCGTTACTTCTTTTTTCCGCTCTCGAACTGCGGAATCACATTCGCCCGCTCGATGCTATCGATCGGCAGCAGGTATTCATTTTCACTGTCGATGCGCAGGACGACTTCGTCGCCCTCAACACCCGCCAGCAGGCCACGCCACTTGCGCTGACCCTCCAGAGGCATGCGCAGGCGGACTTCCACCTGAGCACCAGTGAAGCGCTCAAACTGTTCAAGCTTGTACAGCGGACGATCCATACCCGGAGAGGAAACCTCCAGGGTGTAATTACCGCTGATGGGGTCTTCCACATCCAGCACCGCACTCGCCTGGCGGCTGACCTTCTCGCAGTCTTCCACAGTGACGCCCTCTTCCGCATCAATGTAAATGCGCAGCAGGGCATTGCGGCCGTGGGTCTGATACTCAATCCCCCACAGTTCACAACCCAGTGATTCAACCACCGGAGCCAGAAGCTCTTCCAAAAGTTCGCGTTTGCTTGCCATATCACCACTTTGACCCGCGATCGTGCCGGCTGTATTGCCGACCACCGGGGCGGATACGCAACTGCCGGAGCAGATTGCAAAAACAAAAAATGGGCAGCGAAGCTAGCCCCACGGCCCGAATGAGAAACCGCGGCGCCGACTCCCGGCCCATTCGGATGGCAAACCGGGACGCACCCGTTTGCCGCAGATACGAAAAAGCCCCTAACAGGGGCTTCAACTGCGTAGTCACAAATTATTGTGCCTACAGAATTTGGTAGCGGGGGCAGGATTTGAACCTACGACCTTCGGGTTATGAGCCCGACGAGCTACCAGGCTGCTCCACCCCGCAACAACAACTCTGGGATCTCACAACCACTTACAACTTCAGAAGTATAAATGGAAATTTGGTAGCGGGGGCAGGATTTGAACCTACGACCTTCGGGTTATGAGCCCGACGAGCTACCAGGCTGCTCCACCCCGCACCAACAACCCTGGAAATCGACCTGGTAAGACTTCGACTTCCTGCGGTGGGTGACCCCAACCGCTCAGAGGCTGCGCATTCTATTGATCGACCCCGGGGGAGTCAAGTCACTTCTGGCATTTAATTACACGCACCGGCCCATCAACAGAAATTAAAGACTCAGCAGACATCCGCTCTCAAATGTTAATTGTTAAAGATTCTCATTTTCTTTATGATCGCGACCCAAATTTACCGGGTCCAATGGACACCCGGGCGGGTACATCATCTATCCCCGCCAGTGTGACGCAAGTCGATCTGCCACACCCACACCATAAACCGTGGTTCACAACGTTATTTACTAACCGATTCCCCGAGGAGTTCAGCATGCGCGGGACACGCACTTCACTCGCCCTGGCAATTACCGCCGCCAGTTCCATCACCGGCACCATAGCCAATGCCGCAGAGTCCGACGCGCACATCGCCGAGGAAGTCGTGGTCACCGCCAGCCGCACCGAAAAGCCCCTGAGCGCCATCCCCAACACCGTTACCCTGATCGACCAGCAGGAACTGACCAAGCAGATGGCCGCCACCAGCGACCTGTCCACCATCCTCGGCAATCTGATTCCGAGTTTCTCCCCGAGCCGACAGAAAATGACCAGCGCCGGCGAGAGCCTGCGCGGTCGCAAGCCCCTGTACCTGATTGACGGTGTCCCCCAGTCCAACCCTCTCCGCGACGGCGGCCGCGACGGCCACACGATCGACCCGCTCATGCTGGAGCGTGTGGAAGTAATTCACGGCGCCAACGCCATCCACGGGATGGGCGCCTCCGGCGGTATCATCAACCTGGTGACCCGCACCCCCAGCGACGAATTCCAGCAGAGCCTGCGAGTGGAATCGAGCCTGCAGCCAGAGGAGATCGGCGACACCTTCGGCTATAACGGCAGCTACAGCCTCTCCGGCAGGGTAAATGACATCGACGTCCTGGCGAGTGTGACCTACCGCGACACGGGTATCAGTTACGACGCCAACGGAGAAATTGTCGGCTTCGACAATACCCAGGGCGATACCATGGACAGCGAAACCGTCAATGCCTTTATCAAGACCGGCTACAGCTGGGATGACCAGCGCGTACAGCTCACCATCAACCACTATCTGGTGGAAGGTAACAACAACTGGCTGAGCGTCGACGGAGACATTTCCGAAGGTATTCCCACGACAGCCATCAAAGCGGAGGTGCCGGGCAAGTCGCCGTCCAATGAAGTCACTACGATCAATTTCCAGTACGCCAAGGAAGATTTCTTTGGGCAGAAACTGCGCGCACAGGCGTTCTCCCAGGATTTCGCCGGTACCTACGGCGGCACACCCAGTGGAACCTTTCAGGACCCGGCTTACGGCGAAGAGGTATTCGACCAGTCCCAGAACAATTCGGAAAAACGCGGTCTGAAACTGACCCTGATCAAGGACGACATCGCCGGCGCACCGGTAAGCCTCGCCTACGGTGTCGACCTGCTGCAGGACGAAACCTGGCAGCAGCTGATCCTTACCAACCGCGCCTGGGTTCCGCCCACCAAATACAAAAGCATCGCCCCTTACGCACAGGCGGAATTCAGCGGCATCGAACGCATGACCATCACCGCGGGTGTACGCCACGAGATTTCCGAGCTACAGGTGGACGACTTCACCACGCTGTATTCCTACAACGGCGGCCAGTTTGTCGAAGGCGGCAACCCGGAGTTCAGTGAGACCCTCGGAAATATCGGCGCGACATACGCGTTCAACGACGCCCTGCGGGTCTACGCCAACTACTCGGAAGGTTTCTCCATGCCGGACGTGGGACGCGTACTGCGTGGAATCGATGAGCCCAATCTGAGTGTGGAGAGCTTCCTCGACATGCAGCCAATCCTCACCGAAAACCAGGAAATAGGCCTCGACTTCCACAACGATACGTTCACTGCCCAGGTGGCCTATTACACGTCGGATTCAGATTTCGGCCAGCGTTTGAATCTCGGAAACGACGGTATCTACAGCGTCAGCCGCGAGAAAACCGATATCGACGGTCTGGAGTTGCGCGGCCAGTGGTTCGCCACCGACGCCGATACCATCGAAGCGCGTTACGCCTATACCGAAGGGCGCTACGACTCCGATGACGACGGCAAGGTGGATACCGATCTGGACGGCCGCAATATTGCCCCCAATCGCTTCAACCTGAGCTGGGCGCGTAACTGGAGCGACGATTTCAGTACCCGCGTGCAGGCCAACTGGCTGCTGGACCGGGATTTCAAAAACAGCGCGGGCGTGGTAACCAAGGAATTCGACGGTTACACCACCATCGACGCCAGCGCACAGCTGAAAGCGCTCGGCGGGGAGTTCGCACTGGGTATCCAGAATCTCACCGACGAAGACTACTTCACCTACAACTCCCAGACTGCGGGTAACGATATCCGCAACTTCAAGGGCCTGGGGCGCGCGGTGAACCTGTCTTATTCGAAAGTGTTTTAATTTTTTACCTGCAACCCGTTCGCCTGTGAGCAGGCGAACCCGGTTGGACGCTTACACTGATGCGCAAAACCCTTTTCGTCCTGCACAAATACGCCGGTCTCACCCTCGGTCTGCTACTCGCACTGATCGGACTCACCGGCAGCCTGCTGGTGTTCGATCACACGCTGGATGAAAAACTCGCACCACACACCACAGTGTTCAACCCAACCCGTCAGCCAGCCCGTTACGCGGATATTCTCGCTGCGGCGCAGGCGGCGGTGCCGGGTAATCCCGCCCCCACGAGACTGATGACCCAGTACCAGCCCGGCAGCCCGTATGTGGTGCGTCTTCCCTCCCGGGAAGGCTCTCCCGGTCCAGTGGAAGTCAGCGTGTCGCCTACCGATGCGGAGGTGCTTGCGGTGCGCACCTGGGGTACCACCAGCTACACCATGACCTGGTTGTACCGCCTCCACTACACCCTGCTCGCCGGGAAAACCGGCAAGACGGTGGTCGGCTTTATGGGCTTGTTGCTGATGGCGTTCTGTATCACTGGCGCGGTACTGTGGTGGCCGAAGGCGCTCAAAGCCGGTACAGGCCGCTGGAAACGCGCCTTTACCATCTCCCGCCGCGGCAACCGCTTCCGTTTCTATTTTGATCTCCACAAGGTGTTTGGCATCTATTTTCTGCCATTGCTGTTGATGACCAGCTTTTCCGGCGTGGCGCTGGTATTCCCGTCCCAAGTTGAAACGGTGGTGGGCAGTCTGTTCCATGTCGCCCCTCGTCCAACCCTCCCCGGCTCGCACACAGACAAGGGCGCGCCAATTTCTGCGGACCAGGCTGTCGCCATCGGCGAACAGGTATTTCCCGGCGGGGTGCTGAAACGCATCTATCTGCCGAGGGACAACAAAGACAGCTATGGCCTCACCTTCCGCGCCGCTGGCGAAGTCTGGTCCAACTACGGCGCCAGCATCGTGCGTATTGACCAGTATTCCGGCGAAGTCCTGATGCACCAGAACGTCACCGAAATCCCTCTCGGCAACAAGATCCTGCGCTGGCAATTCCCACTGCACAACGGCGACGCCCTCGGCATCGTCGGGCGCTGGCTGGTGTTGCTCACAGGACTCACACCCACACTCCTGTTTGGCACCGGGCTCTACCTGTGGTGGCAGAAGCGCAGGCTTCGAGTCGGCGCCAAAACCCGCCTGTCACACAGTTCCCGTAACGCCGACAACACCCCCGAAAGCGTTCCCTCTGACAAGCCCGTGGAAGTCTGAGCCAGGTCACAGCCGACGGGTGCCCGCTCAACTAAACTGCGACCGCGTCTGCAGAATTACTGCCGAAACATAGGCAGTATCTGGCGCGGAAATTGAATCACGGATGTAGATACTCAGGACTACCACCAAGGATATGGAGTTCCCGCGTGAAAGCTGTCGGTCTTTTTCAGTACCTGCCCATTGATTGCGAAGAATCCCTTGTCGACCTCAACGTCGATCAACCGGAACCCGGCCCCAGGGACCTGCTGATTGCCGTTAAAGCCATCGCGGTCAATCCGGTCGACACCAAGATCCGCGCGCCCAAGCCGGATGCCGTTACCGAAACGTCCCCCAGAATTCTCGGCTGGGATGCCGCTGGTGAGGTCATTGCGGTAGGCAGCGCGGTGAAAAACTTCCGCACGGGCGATCAGGTGTATTACGCCGGTGACGTCACACGCCCTGGTTGCTACAGCGAGTATCAGTTGGTGGACGAGCGTATCGTCGGCAGAATGCCGCGCACGCTGGATCACCCGGCGTCTGCGGCCCTGCCGCTGACCAGTCTCACCGCCTGGGAGGCCCTGTTCGACCGCCTGGGAATTTCCAGCGCCGGCGCCGACGCGGGCAAGTCTATCCTGATCATCGGCGGCGCCGGTGGCGTGGGTTCCATCGCCATTCAGCTCGCCCGCTCACTGGCCAAACTCAAGGTCATCGCCACGGCCTCACGCACCAAATCCAGTATCTGGGTAAAACAAATGGGTGCGAGCCATGTGGTCAATCACCGCAACCCGGTGGATGAGGAATTGAAAGACATCGGCATTCCGGAGGTGGACTACATCCTGTGCCTCGCCGATACCGACCAGCACTTCCCCGCCATGGCCAGCGCCATCAAACCCCAGGGAAAAATCTGCTGCGTCGTGGACAACCGCGAACCGCTGCCGCTGAATCTGCTGAAACCCAAAAGCGCCACCTTTGTGTGGGAATTCATGTTCACCCGCAGCAGGTTTGAAACCGAGGACATGGACCACCAGGGCTGGATACTGAACCGGATCGCGGAACTGGTGGATAACGAGACTCTGGTGACCACGGTCGGCGACACCGTGGAGCCCATCAACGCTGCCAACCTGCGCCTCGCCCACCGACAACTGGAAACCGGGCGCACCATCGGCAAGATAGTTCTGGCGGGATGGAATTGATTTTATTTGGATAGAGTCTTTGGAAAGCGCACCGCCGGGCGCCGTATGACGCCCGCGCAGTAGCTTTGCAATGACTCTTAGAATTTGCCGATCATGTTGATGAATACCCCCTGGCTGTCGTAATCCAGATCCGTCAGGTCATCGGAGAAGTCGGTAAAGTTGTAACCGATACCCGCCTTGAAATGCCGTCCCATCTGGCGGTACAGCGCCACTAACGCACCACTGCGGCTATCGCCCGCTTCCGGCAGGTCGAGCAGGCGGCCTTCGATCAGCAGATCCCACTGATTCACAAAGTGCCAGTCCGCGCGCAGGACATACAGATGCGCGTTGCTGTCGAAAAACTCCGGATTTTCACGCTCCATACTCAACTGCCCCAAGCGGTAGGCGTACTTGGCGCCGAGAGTCCAGCGCTGGGTCAGGTCGTAGTTGGTGTCCACGGAGAAAATGTGGCTCTTCTGCACGAAATCGATGGCACTGCTGTTGCTGCTGGAGGTCACCAGCACCTGATCACTGGTGGGCACGTTGTAGAAATAGGTGTACTTCAGCAGCGTGTTCCAGCGGTCGTTCTCCACCGGGCGGTAGGCATAGCCCATTACACCCTCGGTGAATTTACCGTCGTAGAACTGTCCCGCCGAGCTCTGGCTGTCGGAGTAGTTGAGTTTGCCGACGAGACGCCAGTCCGGGCTGATCTGGAAGCTCAGGGCATTTTTCAGCAGCCAGGTTTTGCGCTCGTTTTCCAATACCGTCTCGGGATCGGACAGGGTCTGCATATTGTCGATGCGGTATTCCAGTGCGCTCGACAGACGCAAGTCGCCATCGTTGAAACCCATACTGGCCCCCATGGCACGGCGCTCGGTCTCGGCACCGGTGCGAGGATCTTCCAGGGTTCCCGCCTCGAGAGAGGTGCCGTAGTTCCACTTGTCGCTCGGCGCCAGGTCGATACCCAGGGCGTGAGTAAGGCCAGTGGACACATCGCCGTGGGTGTAGCGCTCCTCGCCGTAGATACTCGTGGTGTCGGAGAAGCGGCTGCGGAAACCGCTGTTGAGGTTGCCCTTACGCGCGCGTACGCCGGTGTCGGTGCGCTCGTTGTCGAGGGTATAGTTCAGGTAGAGATTGGTGCGGTCGGTCACCAGGAAATCCGTACCGAGACGCGCGGCGTTGCCGGTGTCTCCACCGGAGAGTTCGCTGTCCACGGTCAGACGATCACTCACCCGGTAGGCGCCACCAAAACCGACGCGGTTGTTTTCATCCCGGTTGCCAGACAACTCCGCGGTGCGCTGCACAAAGCCGAACGCACTCCAGTTCGCGCCGGAGTCATAACCGGCCTGGATGGCCACGTCGGTGCGATCGCCCTGTTTCTGGGTAACCGGCACCACCGGTGACAGGTCCTCGCGGGAATCGGAACGCGCAGCGGCCGCGAGACGCCAGCGCTCGCTGAGGCGATAGCCCAGCTCCACATCGGTTGCCGCCGTCTGCAGTCCCTGCTGCTGTTCCTTGTTGTCCATTTTCAGACCTACATCGAAACGCTCACCGATGGGCAGATTGATTACCGCTCCATACTGTTCGGTTTCCTGGGTAGCCAGCTGGCCCGGCGCGGAGAACCCCGCATCCCGCTGCTGGGCGTAAATGGACATGGAGCCGCGCGCGCCCTCAAAGAAATCTCCCATTTGCAGCGCGGCTTCGACCTTGTTCGCACCGGCCTTGGCATCCGGGTCAAACGGGGTCGGATCAACGCCGCCCTGTTCGAACCCACCCTGGTTGAAGCTGTACCCGCCGTCGAGGGAAGAGAGGTTTTCCAGGGTATTGCCCTGACTCTCAGCCACTTCCACTTTCATCCAGGTACCGGCGGTTTTGCGCAGGGTCAGGTCAACGCCATTGAGTGACGACTCGTTGTCTTCCTCATCCTGCTGGCTCGCGCTCATGCCAATACGCACATGATCACCCACCCAATACTGGGCGCGCCCGCCAACCGCCAGGGTATCGAGATCATCAAAGCCCGGGGTGTACTCGTAGCGGGCCACCAGATACTGCGGATTGCCGTTGTAGGAACCATCCTGCACGATCAGGTTGTCATTCGCGATGGCAGACAGCGGACGGTTCAGCAGTACGCGGCCCTGAATGTAATCCACGTCGTAGTCGATTACCGGGGTAAGGTTTTTCACCCCCAGCACCAGGCCTGAGTTCTTGTCCCGCACTTCCACACGCAGGCGCTCGGAGCCGGTGAGAATATCCTGGTGGCGCAGGTAGTAGAGGGAACCGCCGGTACCGCGGAACTCATCGCGACCGGCAATGGTGCCTGGCTCCGCGCTGAACGCATCCATTTCGAAACGCTTGTCGCCGAAATCGGTGACGTCATCGGTCTCGAAGTGGAAATTGGCCCCATAGAGTGCGCGATCGATATGCGCCAGTTCGTTGTCGGTGTAAGACGCCTTGAAGTTACCCCAGAGGGCGTAATCGTCGTAGTTTTCCAGCTTGATGAAAAACTTGCCGGACGTGGGCGCGTCTTCCACAACCGTGGAATCATCGCCGAAGGTCGGATAGTACAGATCGCTGTCGAGACGGCGGAACAGCGCACTGGGGTCCTTTTCCATGAAATTCGTGAAGAGCTGGTCGATGGGCCCCTCTTCCGTATCCGCACTGGCGGACAGACGCCAGCCGTCGCCGAAACTGCCGCTGGTGTAGAACGCCAGGCGGCCATCGTAGCTCGCAGAATTGTCGTAGTGGGTCTGGTCGCCGGTGACCAGCGCCGCCGGGCCATTGGTGTCGTCGCGGGCGATGGTTACGTCGGCAATGCCCACGGTAAACCAGTCGTCGCGATTGAACTCCAGGTCGCGCAGGAACAGCTCGCCGTTACCCTGCTCATCCAGCACCGCCACTTCCACCGTGTGCAGGCCCTTGGTAAAAATTTCCTCGGCGACGAAATCGCCACTGCTGCTGACCGGAATTTTACGGCCCGCCAGCCACACGCTGTGGTTGGCCGGGATCTCCGCACCGTTCACCAGCACCGCGTTGCCGTTTACCGGAATATTGCGCTCCGCCAGGCGATTTTCACCATAGCCGACGAGCAGTTCTTTTTCGGTGGTGGCTTCCTGCAGTTGCGGTTCGAAGTTATCCACCAGCCACAGGGTCTGCGGGCGGGTTTCGTCGAAGCGCTGTTTCCAGTCGTATACGCGCAGTACGTACTGCAGTTTTTTCAGCGGAGCCTGGAAGCTGTCGAAGTCTGCGTCCCAGCTGCCCTCGCCGTTCTGGTCCAGGGTCACCACCGCCAGCGGTGCGTCGCGCAGGGATTGCTGCTCCTCGAAAATACGCACTTCCGCGCGGGTAATGAACGAGGGGTAGTTGGTGTAGCGCTTGAACTGCACGCGACTCTCCACCAGCTCTGTTTCCGGATCGTCCGCGTAGCGGATGGTGCTGGGGAAGGCGGTGACGTTGAGGCGCGGCTGCATCGACTGGTTGTCGAAGCGGAACTGGATGTTGGCATTTTCCAGCGCCACGTCGGTACAGCGCTGCAGGTCCGCGGAGTTCTTGTGCGGATCGTATTCCGGTGCACCATCGACAGTGATACGCATCAGGTTCAGGGCGTAGGGGTTGTGGGCCAGGGCTTCCTGCTGCAGGCGCTCGATCTCCAGACGGTCCTGTTCAGCGAGAACCGCCAGTTCATCGTAGAGCACCTGTACTTCCACACGGGCGCCGTCCATGTGGATAAACCCGGTCTGCACCACATCCTTGGATTCCACATAACCGCGGCCTTCAAATTCCACCTGGTTATCGTCGAGGCCGAGCTTTTCCTGCACCAGCTCCATGGTTTTTTTCGCCCGCGCGGACGAAAGACCCACATCATCGCCGTAGACCATCGCCTCGCGGCGTTCCATGCGCTTGTTATCGCTGTAGCCGACAAAGCTCAGGCGCACGTTTTGCTTGCCCGCCACTTCTTCCATCAGGCGCTGCATCTGCGCCAGCTGCGCGCCGGAAATTTGCGGGTCGCCACCGTCGAGAAAAATCGGCGGCACATCGCCGGTGGGGGATTCGTGGGCGATGGTAATGGTTTCCGCGGTGGCGGATTCCGGACACGCCTGCACGCCGTCGGCGGCGGTCTCCAGTAAATCGTCGTACCAGAATTCCACTTCCACCCGACGGTTCAGAGAGCGGCCCTTGGCGGTATCGTTGGCGGCGATGGGCTGGGTCGCCCCCTTGCCGCTGCTGGTCACCATGTATCCCGGCAGGTTCAATTGGTCCGCAACGGCCAGGGCAACGCGGCGCGCCTCCGCGCGCGACAGCGCCATCTGGTCGTCATACAGCTCCGCCGGGCCCTCCGGCAGCGGCGCGCCGTCGGTATGGCCGACGAAGTGAATGGTGAGATTGGGCCTGTCCAGCAGGGTATTGCGCACTTCCTGAATACGGCGCACAAACGCCGCCGGCAGATCCACCTGTCCAGGCTGCAGACGCAGCGGCGATACCAGATTCTTCAGGCGCGCGCGCTGATCCGTGCCCGCGGTGTAGCGCAGTTTACACACCGTTTCCTGACGGCAGACTTTTACCCGGTTGAGCTGCAGCGCCTCCGCACGACGCTGGGCATCGCGGGCTTCCTGATCCAACTCGAAATAGCGCAGGGCCACCTCCACCCGGCGGTTCAGTTCGCGGCCCTTTTCGGTGATGTTCTCGGTCAGTGGCTCGCTGTCACCGCGCCCCTCCACCACGACGGCGTCTTCCGGTATTTCCAGTGCGGTCTGGAAATACTCCGCCACCTGTTGCGCACGCGCCTGGGTAAACGCGGTTTTATCCACGTACTCAGACTGCTGTTCGTCACTCAGTGGATCGCTATCGGTATGACCGGTAAAAATCAGTTGCAGTTCATGGGCATTGCTCAGGGCAGCGAGCCGTTCCCGCAACTGTGCGATCAACGCCGGATCAATTTCCTCGTCCACCTCGCGATACAGCAGCGGCGGCAGCACGTCTTTTTCCAGCACCGCCTCTTCAGGGGCAATAAAGGATTCCGCATCCTGTACCCACAACTGGCCGACGCTGGGAATCAGGGTGGTTTCTGTATTACTGCCCAGCGGCTTTTCGGTGTATTCACCCCCGCTCTCCACTTGTGGCGAGAGGCCGGGGATCAATTGCCACCAGGCAGTTTCTTTTTTGCTTTCTTCCTGCGCGAGCGCCGAAGCACTCACAAGCGCCACCATGACAATGGCCAGTTTATTTTTAGAAGGACGGAGCATTAGCGGGCGCCTCCCTGATCATCACTTCCGATCATGCGGTTAACACTGCGTTTGAGCCCGTCCAGCACACCGCCACGCTCGGGCGGCGCACCACGGCGCCAGAAAATTTCAGTTTCGATATTGAGTGGGTAACAGCAATCCAGTGCCGCCCAGTCCTCGGCGATACGGGCCTTGATGGTTTCAAGGCGCGCGTCTACCAGCGATGGATCTTCGTTTTCCGCCAGGTAGGACAGACGCAGCACGGACGGCGCTTCCTGCAGGCGTTCCAGCAACAGTTCCGTACGCGATTGCCACTGCGGGCGCAGCTCACTGGTACCGGGTTCGAACACCGCTTCCGCCAGGTCCAGACGCACCACACGATGCAGACTGGTACCGAAGTTGAACTCCAGCATCTTGCCTCGGGTAGCACGTTGAACTCGCGGGTTTTCCGTGGTCAGGCGGTAGCCGGAAGGCAGACTGCGGTCATCCAGCTTCAGTACAAAGTTGGAACCACGGTCCGGGTTCGGTACCGCCGCACAGGTAATGTGGAATCGGCCGTGGGCATCGGCGGTGGCCTTGAGGCCGTTCGCCGTCACCACGCGAGCCCCGGGCACACCGCCTTCGCCCTGGTCCTGGTAACCGTTCAGGTTCTTGTCATCGAACACCTTGCCGATCACGTCGGTACAGTCGAAGGTCGGGTCCGGTACCACGCGCACCGTGGCCATCGCTTCACCGGAGGTCTGCTGGCCGGAGAGTTCGTTGAACATGCGTGCGCGGTTGACGTATTCGCCCTCACCCACACCGGAGCCCACTACCAGCAGCAGTTTCAGACTGTGGGTCTGCTCCGGCTCTGCGCGGAGGCTCGGCCACTGCAGCTGCAGACCGTTCACTTCCGGCTCCACCGGCAGGCCGTCCAGGTTCGCGGAACCAGCCACGTACTTGAAGCCTGCGGGGAAGTAATCCACCAGCTGCAGATCCGTCAGCGGCACCGGCAGCGAGTTGCTGAAGGTGATGGTGTAGGGCACCAGCTGGCTGCGAGTCACATTCAGCATGGCCGCGGTTTTGGTCAGCGCGAGTGCACCTTCAAGCTGCGGGTCCAGCGCGATGTGGTTGTTGAACAGCTGGCTGCTTCCGGGCTGATTGGTATCGTCCAGATTGAGGCGCAGGTAGTAGTCGGTCTCTGCACTGCGCGCATCCAGATCAATGGATGGCGGCAGTACGGAAATCTGCACTTCGCAGTGATCCGCAGTACCCGGTATCGCGTCCGCGGTACTGCCGAGACACGCGGCAACATCGAAGCTGCCGGTATCGACACCCGTCTGCGGCGGAATGATCTGCGACGGACCGGAAACGTAATCCTCGCTCGGCACATCCACTTCGATCAGGTAGTCCGCGTTTACCGCGCAGGCAGCGCTGCTGAAGTTCACATCGAACTTGTAGAAACCACCGGTGAGGGTGACCTGGTTCTGCTGCTTGGGATCTTCGAAACAGCTGTCCGGCAGCGGCTGGCCGCTGGACGCCTGCAGCATGCGCACACGGGCGCCATTGATCGGCGCACGCAGTACGGAATCGTAGATCACACCGTTCGGGGTGATCGGCAGATTCAGGTTCTGCGGGTTGGCCCCGGAGCCCACGTAGATATCGCGGATCTGCTGCGGACCGTTGGTGTAGTCGGAGCTTGCGATACCGAGGGACGCGGTGGAGTCCACGGCATTGGGTGCCAGGTAGCGCAACTCGTAAGCGGCACCGCCCATGTTCTCGCCGTCCATGTTCGGCACCAGACCGTCGAACACGAAGTAGCCATTCTCATCGCTCTGCACGGTTTCCAGCAGCGCACTGTTAAAGTACAGCGATACGCTCCAGTTGGTGAGCAGCTGCTCTTCACTGTCGGCGGTCTCGCTGAAATTCACATCGTGCCAGAGGTAACCGGACAGGTTGGCAATACCCGGGGTACCGCCGATGTCGATGGCCACGGTGGCCTCGTTGTAGGCGGGCGGATCGTTCCATTTCACCTGAGCGGTGTTCACTACCGAGTAACCCATGGCCAGGTTATCCCCCAGCTTGGCTTCGAAGCGCAGGGTGATGGATTCGCTCGGCTGCAGGTCTCCGTAGTTGGTACTGTAGTCCGCGGTGATCAGCGGGCCGTCCACCATTACACCGTTGGCCTGGCCGTTCAGACGCGCGGAGTCTGCTACATAGGTGAGCACGCCTTCACCGGCCACCAGCAGGTCATCGTAGATGGTCACGAGGCTCGCGGGCACGGCACTGATGTTGGTCACGCGCACGATGTATTCCAGCACCTTGCCGGACTCCGCCGCGCCACCGCCGACAACCGCAACTTCCTTGGTAATGGAAAGCTGTTGGGCATCGCCCACGACC
The DNA here is from genome assembly GCF_002959965.1 of Microbulbifer pacificus. Taxonomy (NCBI): domain Bacteria; kingdom Pseudomonadati; phylum Pseudomonadota; class Gammaproteobacteria; order Cellvibrionales; family Microbulbiferaceae; genus Microbulbifer; species Microbulbifer pacificus. Next base: position 159,179 of record NZ_PREV01000027.1, on the reverse strand, counting down.
ACTTCGGTGGGCTGGGCACCATTGCTGCTGTTGCCATCTGCATCGGTCAGGGTCAGCGGCAATTCGAGGCTGTAAACATTGCCCTGGTTGCTGATGATGGTGCCGCGCTCGGTATCCGCGTTCACCTTCACATCAAACACGATGGTGGCAGTCTGCGCGGTGGTAAGCACCCCCTCACCTGCCGCGGGCAGCGGCGGTGTCAGGTTTTCACTGCTGATGGCGATACCGGTAACCAGCGGTGAATCCACGCCGTTGTCCGCGATCGCAAAGCCGTTCAGTGTGGTGCTGCCGGGAACGTAGGTGGTGTGCTCGGGCACCAGATCCACAAAGCGCGCCTCCGTTGCATCCTTGCCACCCATATTGCGGATGGTGATGGTGTAACGCAGTGTGTCCTCCGGGTCGACGATGCCGGCGCTCATGTTGTCCACTGCCAGCTGTACGGTTTTCTGTGCGCGCAGCAACGGAACATTACCGACGATGTCGATGGTGGGGTCGTCGGCCACTTCAGTGGTGGGGTCGTCAGACGGCTGCTCGTCGACAGGAGTATTGCCGCTGCCCGCGCCGACACCGTTGGCAAAGCCCTGGTTGGATATCACCGTGCCGTCGTTGACGTTGTTGATGGTCACATCAAAGGTGATTACCGCAGCCTGCGCACCGCTGGCGGTTGGGTCCGCCTGCAGTTCACCGGCTTCCGCACCCGGGGAGTGGATCACCAGAGTCTGCACCAGCGGAGTACTGCCATTGACGTCTTCCAGCGCCGCGCCGTTCAGGGTGGTAGAACCGGCAACGTAGGTGGTGTTGGCGGGCACCTGATCGCGCAGGCTGGCCTCCAGCATGTTTTCGTTACCGATATTTTCTACCCGCAGGGTGTACCGCAGGGTATCGCCCGGCATCAGGCTGTCCGGCTCGCCGGTGAGATCCTCGGAGAGTTTTTCGACCTTCAGCACCGGTGCGGATTCGATCATCACGCGGGTAGGGTCTTCATCTCCCGTCACCTGCGGGTCGGCAGCGCCGTTGATGTTGGGGTCGTCACTGTTGATCAGCGGCTGCCCCGGCAACTGCACCTGCGCCTGGTTCAGCACGGCGGTCCCGTTGTCGATCACGCCCACCAATTGCACCTGATACACCAGCTGGATTTCTTCCGTACCGCTGCCGGCGCCGCCCAGAGTCAGGCTGCGCACATCCACCAGACCGCTACCATTGGCACCGCCAGTTGCGGAGGTCGCCGCAGTATCCGCGCCTGCCGGTGCGGAGATCAGCTGCAGTGTGCCCGGCGCGAAGAATGCCGGTGCATTCAGTCGGTCCAGTTCATCGATCACAGAGACGTTTTCTACCTCCAGATCGCTGAGGTTACGCAGCGTCACGGTGTACTGCAGCAGATCACCGGGAGTGGCGGTGGTTGCCGGGCTGACACCGGTGGTGATGTTTTCCACTACTTTCTCAAACAGCACGCTCGGCACTGCGGCGGTAACAGTGAATACGTCCTCATGGTCTTCCACAGACGGTGTGCCATCGGGCGGATTCGCGGCATAGGCGCGCTCGTATATACGCGCATCCGGACCAGTGCTGTCCCAGCTGTACCAGCGCTCGACGCCGGCGACATTATCGAGCGCCGTGCCATCCACGGTGTTGTCGTCGAGCCACGCATCGTAGGCAAACTGCACATGGTAATCCGCGGCCACAGGCGCATTTGTACCTTGTGTAGTAAACGTCAGTGTGCAGGCATCAGCGTCAAACGCGACGGTGAAATCACTGCCTTCAGTGAGGGTCGACACCGCATTGCCACCCGCGTCCAGAATGGTCGCGGCGAAGTTGGCCGGCGGCGTTGCACACAGACCGCCCTGCGCCGTGCTGGGAAGGAAGTCGCGCACGGTGAGATCCCAGGCAGGACCGGTGCCGCGGTTGTGCACATCCAGCAGGAAGCGCCCCGACAGGCCGGACTGGATGGTGCTGGCGCCGTTGGCCATGGATTTGGTCATCACCAGTTCGGTGGGCTCCACCACGGTCATATCCGCGGTAGCATTGCCGCCGCCGGCACCCTGGCCGCTGGCCGGGTCATCATTGACGAAGTTGTAGCGGTAAGTGGCGCTGCTATTGAACGTCTGGCCGTCCGCATTCGGTGGATTCACATCCCGCAGGCGCACGATCACATCCACTACCGCCTGCTCGTTCGCAGGCACATCGATGCCGTTGGTGGTGTCTTCAATAATCAGCTGATTGCCGGTACCGGTATTTACCGGCGCAAAGCTGGCGCTGCCGGAAACTTTCTCGGCCGAGACAAATACCAACTCCGCGGTGTCCGGCAGATCGATGACCACCTGCACATCGTTCAGCGCGGCCGCCTGGGTGGTGGCCGGAATGGTAATGCGATAGCGGAACGGTTCGCCGATCGATGCCGTTTCCTGGGTGTTGGCGATATCCAGATCCACCGCACTGGGTGTGCTGAACGCGACACCCTGTGGTGCCGTGGGACCATAGTCTTCGCGCATGTCTTCGGCCACATTCACCGCCGCCAAGGTCGGCAGCGCGTCCGCGGCGAGAGAGTAGTAAACCTCGATAAAAGCGCCGTTTTCGATAGAGAGACCGGCACCGATATCGGCATCCGCCTGCAGGCGATAGGTCATCTCCAGAATGCCGCCGGCGGGAATCGCATAGCCACTGCCAACGAAGTCCCAGCGCACTTCACCGGTCGCCGCGTCGTATACCGGGGTCACATTGGCTACACCGCCACCGTTGATGGTGGTGCTTTCCACCATCACACCTGCCTGGCGCAGTCCCGCCGGCACCAGATCGCGCAGGGCCAGGTCATAGGCCGGCGAAGAGCCGGTGTTGGTCAGGGTAACCGTGAACTCGACGAGTTCATTCGGTTCGAGCACCGCATCGCCGTTGGCGGCCGTGCCCGCGATGGCCAGTGCCACCTCCGGCTGCAACAGCTCAACAGTCTCTGCCGAGGTCATGCTGGCGCTGCCGGCGGCAGTCTCGAACACGTACTCCGCGTTATTGGTAAGCGGCGTGCTATTGGCGGGCCATGGGTGTACGTCCTGATTAAGAACACGCGCCAGATAGTGGATCACAAACGCATCGTTCGTCGCGTCGTTATCACCCTGGTTAATCAAATCATCAAGTTGCCAGCTGACCGTCGTGGGACCGGACGCGGGGTTACCGGACTGTACCGGTTCCATCACCTCGCCGTGACTGAACGGTGCAACCGCCGCAAACGGAGCACTGGTATCGCCGTTGATGGAAACGGTGCGCTCGAACACCATGCCTTGCGGTAAGGTATCGGTCACGGCCGCATTGGGGTGGGCCCCCTCCTGCAGGTTCACCCGCAGTTCAAATTCCACCAGGTCGCCCACGCGCAACTGCTTGTCGGCTGCGTTGTAGCTGTCGCCTATATGCCGTTTTTCCAGGGTGGTGGTATTTGCCGTTACCAGTGCGGCGGTGGTGCCATCGATAAAGTAATCGTTGAGGCCGCCGCTGCCATTGCGCTCGTAAACACCGCTGTTGTCGTCGTCGAGGCTGGTCCACTCCACGCGGCTCACCGCAGAGAGGTCCGCACCCGCCAGCACGGTTTCCAGCACGCGTACATCAAATACCAGCGTGGCGCTGGTGCCGAAAGCGATATCGAGATCCGCCGTAGCTACATCCCAGCGCAGCGCCTGCGCCGCCGCCTGCCCGTCACCACTGATCACCGGATCGACTATGGCCATACCGGCAAAGGTCGCACTGCCCGGCACGAACTCGAGGCCGAGGGACAGTTGTTCTTGCAACAGCAGGTCGAAGGCGTCCGCACTGTTATCGGCGATGCCGGCCTCGGTCAGATCCAGCGTGAATCGCAATACGTCACCTGCGGCGGGCTCGGTACCCGGCGCGGTCTGGTTGACGACGGTTTTAGCCGCGCTCAACTGCGGCTCGATCACGGTCAGCGTGGGCGCCGTTCCGGCACCGCCGTCGATCTGGGTTCCGCCATCGGTTTCTGCGTAGGTAAAGCTCGCCACATTGTCGAAGTTGTGCCCCTCCTGCGCGGCTGCGTTGTTGGCCACGCGCGCGCGGATCTCGATCTGCGCGCGGCTACCCGCCGGCAGCAGATCCAGTGCCAGCGCGATGTTGTTACCACTGGAATTGTCGGTAACCGGCAGTCCGCCCAGCTCCTGGATACTGATGATTTCCAGGCTCGGGTCGAGCACATCGCTGACAGTCAGGTCGTAAATGGCAGAACTGGTGTTGGTGGCCGGCACCAGCAGCTGGTACACCACTTCTTCACCGACAACCGCGGTGCCATCGACCGGTGCCAGCAACAGTTTCTGCAGCGGATCGAGACTGACCGGAGCTGTGGACATCAGGTACGGTGCCGGCAGTGTTACGGGAGCATATTTCTGCGCGTTGCTCGGCGGCAGTGACCAGTACTCATCGATGACAAAACTGTTCTGCCAGTTTCGGTCGCCACCCACATCGGTGTGGAAGCCGATGTCGTAATTCACGGTGACACACAGGCCCGAATCCAGCGGCACATTCAGCGCGAACGCCATATCACCATCGCGAGCTGCCGCGGGCGTGTAGGTGTAATCGCTGGCCGCGAGCACCGCACCATCGATGCTCACCTCGAGGTTCTGGATCGAGGTCTCGTCCATTTCCCAGGCGAGGTCATCAGTGAGTTGCACACCATAAGCCGGTGCCGCACCGCTGTTACAGGCCTGCAGGCTGAAGCGCATTACATCGTTGGCCAGGTCGCTGACCAGATACGGGCTGCTGCGGCCGTCGCGATCCGTTTTGGTCAGGCTGTCGATGACCGGCTGCAGTACCGTTATCGTGGCCGAGCTTTCCAGTCGCGCCAGTACCGCAGGGTCGGTCGGCGGATTGCCACTGCCATCGGTGTACGTGAGGTTTGCGGTGTTATCGAGCGTCGTGCTCGCCACATGAGGAATACCGCGGTCTTCAGTCACCCGCGCCACATATTCAATAATCAGTGGTGTGGCAGTGCCGAGCTCGCGGGTCACGTTGCCGAGATTCCAGGTCAGCGAGGTATCTCCGGCCGCGGGCTGGCTCACCGGCGTAAACATATAGCCACCGGCGGCGTCATCAATACTGAATGACTCCAGCACCAGACCGGTGGCCATGGTATCGGTGACGACCACGTCATTAGTGGTGCCCGGCTGCACATTGACTTCGAGACGGTAAGTCACCGTGTCCCCGACGCGCACAGTGTTGTCCGCGGGGTCGGCGTAGCTGTCACTCACCACCCGTTTCTGCAGACCACTGTTGTCTACGGTATTGATGGCCGCCTGCGCCGGCCCCGAACAGTAATTGTTGGGATCGGTAACACTGGGGCAGCCGCTGCCGTGGCGCTGGTATATGTCCTGGCCGATGACGTCGTCATTCAGGGACGTCCAGTCCACGTAGGCTTCGTTCAGCACCGGCTGACCGAACACCGACACCACATTGGCGCGATAGGTTATTTCCAGCGTCTGACCCAGCGGCAGATCCAGCCCGTTGTCCGCATTCTCACGGCCCCATACCAACTGATTCGACGCGGGCGTCGCGGGTGTCGCGACAAAGCCGGCCACGGCGGTGCCGTTGATGGTGGCCGTCGGTGCTACGGAAGAGTCGAAGCGCACTTCCGGCGGCAGGATATCCAGCACATTCAGGTCGAAGGCGTCGACCGTCGAGGCACCGGTGTGACGGATGGTCAGTACATACTCCAGTACATCCCCGCCCTGCGCGAGGCCGGCGGATCCTGTGGTGTTGGTGACCGCTTTCAGAATCTCAAGCTCCGGTTCTACCGCGGTAATTGCAACACTGGTATCGGTGAGCGCTTCTTCCGCGCCGGTTTCACCATTGCTGTAATTCAGCGTGGCTTCGTTGCGCAGGGTATCTCCATCTTCGGTCTCGACAATTTCATTATCGATACGCGCGAAGTAGTGAATGGTGATGGTCGGAACAACCGGAGTCGCGCCCGCATCGTCCTCACTTGCGGTATCCACGGTGCCGATGTTCCACACCACATCGCCGGTCGCCTCGGCGGCGGGAACGCCGTTGAAATTACACGCACCATCCACCGGTGCTGCGCCATTGATCAGCTCGATGCCAATGTAGGTACAGCGGATATCGTAATTGGCATCGCGGGCCATCACGTAACTGGTACCGCCCGCTGCCAGGCGGTCGGTGATACGCACATTATTGCTGATGCCATCGGGCAGAGTGATTTCCAGCTGGAATTCGCGGTGCGCACCAACAGTGCGGTTCTCCGCCGTAGCGCCATTTACGGTGATGTCCTGCTTGGTAATGGCGAGCGCGGCGAGCTCTATATCGACCGTATTACTGCTCGCCTCGTAATCGTTGATGCCGTCACCGGCATGGGGCAGCTCGCCGATACGCTGGCCGTCCAGGTCGCCGTCGATGCCAATCTCGCCAGTAGGATTGAGTGCAGTGCTCTGCCCCGGCAGGGAAGTCCAGGCGGCGTGGGCGATATTGCTCAACTGCTGCAGCGGCTGAGCCGTATCGTCGATGCGGACCTGGAAGCTGAACTCCCGGCTCGCACCGGGTGCCAGCGGGTTTTCCGGATTCCATACAAACACCGGGCGATTTGCACCAAAGGTAGCGGTATCCACACTGTCTGGCAGTGTAGTGCCAGTAACGCTGGTGTCGACGAACGTCATTTCGCTGTCGAGCAGATCGTCCCAGAGCCGCAGGTTGTAGGCATTGGCGGTGCCATTGTTGGTTGCGGTCAGCGTGATGGTAACGAGATCACCCGCATCCATATCTGCCACGGCATCCCAGCTTTTGGTCAGCGCAATAAGCGGTTCAGTTACCTGCACTTCAACCTGGCCGTAATCCAGGCTGTGATCATTGTTGGCTTCGTCACGCCATTCCAGGGTGGCATTGGTGGCAGGCTGGCCGTTAATCAGAGCCGTGCCGTCATTATTTGTCGCGCTGTTTTGAACCCGGGCAATAAATTTCAACTCGAACGTGAAACGGTTCGGGTCGCGGTCCGGCGAAGGATTGGTAAGCACCACATCGCCGAAAGACCACTGCACCTGGCTGTCGCTACAGACAGGCGTAACATCACCCACATTGGATAGATTCGGACGCTTGAACCCGGCGGCACTCCAGGGCGCATCGGTACTCAGATCGATGGTGGGTGCATCCGCACACACCAGGCCCGCGGGCAGTTGATCGGTAACCGTGAGGTTACGCAACTGCGCCACCGGCAATTCGGCGGTGAGTGTGTATTCGATCTCCTCGCCGATTTTAACCGGCTGAACACCACTGCCCGCGAGCGGTGTTTCCGACAGACCGGTGATGGTTTTCGGCTCGGTGGTAGGCTCACTAAAGGTCAGCGATGCCTGTGCTTCGGTATTGGCATCCGCTGCCGCAGGATAGATACGCGCGCCGCCCAGCTCACCACTGCCCGGCATGATAACGGTCTGATTGCTGTGCTCATTGCCACTTCCTTCCAGCGAGTCGTAATAGGTCACAGCAACGGTATTGGTGAGAACTTCCGACGGCGCAATACGATCGTCCGGATCTACGCGGTAATACATATGCGCGCTGGCACCCGACTCCAGGCGACGCAAACCGATTCCGTCCACACCCTGAGTATGGGAGAAGGTGATGGTGGTACCGTTGCCATCGTTCATGACGTTGCCGACGATAACGCCCTCACCATCGGGATCGGCGCCATCCACCAAGCCATCGCCATCGTTGTCGATGCCATCGGTATTCAGGTCTTCAATAAACAGTAAATCCGGCAGGGAATCTTCTACGGTCAGATCGTAGACCGGGGGCCGCGGATGACCATCTGCGGAGGTTTCACTGTTGACGGTCAAACGGTAAATGTAGTCATTGGTGGTCACCGCCCCCTGATAATCATCCGTCCATCCGGCACCGCAGGCTCCCGTTGCCGCATTGAAATCAGAGGCTGCACAGATTTCCTTCACCACATTGATGAGTGGTTCGGTCACCACCACATCCACACGACGAATGGGCTCTTTGGGGTAACCCACGGTCTCGCCACCGCCATAGCTGCCGAACTCGTACTCTTCCCAGATGCCAGTGTTGTTGTTGAAGAAAACCCCTTTAAACGAAGAGTCCAGCACATTGGCACTGTCACTGCCATGCAGGTTGGGCGCGGCGCGGTTGTTCTGGGTTTGGTTCAGTAAACGGCTGGTATTGTTGATCGTGAACCACTGATCGATGTCGATAACATAGTCGCTATTCGGTGCACCGCTGAAACCCGATGCCTCGGTACCGGTAAAGCGCCAGCCGAACGGACTGAATTCACCCAGTGCGGTGGTACTCGGATCATTCGGTGCCTGGGTTGCGCCGGCTATCTGCGACGTCACCAGCGGTGTGGTGCTGGAAATATAGCCCTGCCCGTTCGGGATCAGATCCAGTACCTGGATATCGCGCACACCGATAAAGTTGAAGCCGCGGGAGTCGAAACCAAACCAGCCACCGGTCTGGATGCGTACGGTACATTCCTCACCGATCTGCACATGCTCGGCGGACTTGGTCTGACCGGGGAAAGTATTTGCCGGGGCGCGAGTGACGGCAGCGGCGTTTTCGTTGCACACCCCGAGATCCGGCACCCCGCCAAAATTGCCGGAATCGGTATCACCGGCGGCCACCTGATCTTTCTTCAGGTTGAAACCGATCCCGCGCGACCAGTGTGCATCCAGTGAGTAGAGATTGCCGCGATCCACTTCGCCGTCGCTGCGGGTGTTACTGGCACTGCCCGGAGCCGGGAACCACAGCGGATGGCCATTGGTGATCCCGGTGGGATTATTCACGGTGATATTGGAAACGTTGCGGTTACCACCGTTATTGACCTGATTGACATTGGTCGTGCTGTAGTTGATTTGCGCCGGTGTGATTGCGAAATCACTCAGGGTGAAGATCTCGCCCACCACATCTGCACGGAAGGTCAGATCGTCCGCGGCAATACCCGCAGGGTTGGTGGTTTTATTAACCTCGAACTCGAACGTCACGCTGGCGCCCGCGGCCAGTGATGCATTGAACGGTGATCCGCTCGGCTGACACTGATACACGGTGCCGTTGGTCGGAAGCAGCATATGCATCTTGTCGACTTGATCCGGTGCCGGGTTCACCGCCCACACCTTGTAGGGATCCGGGTGCCCCATGGGGCGACCGTTGCCGTCCACACTGGTTTGCGCAATCGGCACCACGGCGCAGCTGAAGCCCATCGGCGGCGTGTCATTAACCACATTGATGGTGGCACCAAAGCTGATGAACACACGGAAGTCCCGCGCTTCATCGCCACCGCGGTTGGTCAGAGTGACCGACAGCGGCGTGGTCTGGCTGCGGTCGTCGGTAATGATGAACGTGGGCTGGTCGATATTGACATCCAGCTCTTCCGGCGAGAACTGTACCGGAGTGCCCCCGCTGTTTGCCGCGAAGGTATTGTTTTGACCGTTGCCGGTCATACGGGATTGCAGTACACCCTGGCCGTTACAGAGTGTCTTGACCTGCATTTCCACAATATTGTCCAGACCGCTAAAGCCATTCAAATCCGGATCGGTTTTTTCTCCGGGGCGTTTGAACAGAGCAACGGCCGGGTGTTCCTCCAATACGTCCAGGTCCGCCGCACGATCAAAATATTCGGCCGCTTTCATTACTACCGCAAAGCGGATCACCACTACATCGCCATGACGCATCAGGCCAGTGCTTTCCTCGGCCTGGTCCGCATCGGTATCCGTGGTACTGCTGGTTAGCTTGAATTGTGGCTCGGAGTTATTCAGGTAACTGGTGGTATCGCTGATGTCGCCGGGGATCGCCCCCTGGGCATTGACCCACTCCAGCGTGTCTACGCGCCCCGGGTATGTTCCATAGAGGGAATTTTGGGCTTCAATTCTGGGCGCGTAGCTGGGATCCACCACATATTCGTCCGGCAGCTCATCGCGCAGATGCCAAGCCATGGATGGGTCAAACCAGACGGTGCCTCGCCCTTCGTTGCGCAGGGTAATGGTCATCAGGCCGCGCATGCCCACAGGGCCGGTGCCGGTAATACCGGTGAGTTGGCGCTCCACGCGCAATGCACTGGTACCGCCGTTGAGGCCGTAGTAGGTATCGAGACGTGCGGTTTCCGACTGATTGGAATCAATACCGCCGGGAGGCGATTGAACCGCACAGCCAAATTCCACATCGTTAAAGGTGTTGACCAGCTGGCCAGCCGTACAAGAGCCGTTATTGCGAATCTTGCCGACCACATAAAGATTAATATTGCCGCCCTGGCGGATATCAATGGCGTCGTTAGAGGTACCAGCCGCAACCGCATTTACGGTACCGGCATAGGGCGTGGGAATATTGTCGTTGTGACCAAAGGGGGCATCCACATCCCAGTTGCTCAATACCGTGCCAGTGGCGGCATCGGTGGCAACGCAGCTGGACCCGACAGGAAGCGCGCCGTTGTTGGCTGCAACCGTGTCGGCAGCATCCGCGGAAGGACAGACGTAGTTTGCCGTCATCACATCCGCGCGGCTCAGCAGATCGTCGATACGCAGATCCTGCAGCGGTGCGTCACCGGTATTGCGGACGTTGATTCGCCATACGATATCGTCGTCGTTGTGACCAAACACCTGGTCACTGCGGGTATCGCGACGCTGGCCGCTGTCGTAGTTCCAACCCTGTTTGTTAAGTACAATTCCCGGCTCGCGGATATCCACACTGCCTGTGTGCTGGTTTTGGGGACGGTTGTAGTTTTCCCAGAAATCGGTGGGCGGATTATCCGCGTTCCCCGGAAAATTGTCGTACCAACCGTTATTTCGCCAGTTATAACTACGACCAGGATTATCGTTACAGCCGTCCGCCATCGTGTAGTTGATGGTGGCCGTGGCCTGGGGATTGGTGTTGAAAAGCGATTCCGGGCTATTGGTGGGTCTGCGGTGTACGGGTATACGCAGCGTAACAACCTGGCCAGGCGGCAGGTCTGCCATATTGTTCACGGAAATGGTGCTGGTACCGCTGAGAGTTCCGCCCAGCGGCAGCGACGCCACAACCTCCGTATACAGCTCCAGGCCATTATTCAAGCTAATGGTTACGCCGCCTGAATTATTGAAATCCAGTGAAGGGTTTTGCGATCCGTAATTCGGATTGCGACGGCTCTGAGTAACATCGTACAGAGCAGGGCCCCCCGGGCCCGGCGGGTTGTACCACTCCTGAACCACCTGCGTTTGATACGGCTGATCACCATCGGCAGCATTGGTACCCCTGCGGTACGGGTTGGTGATCTGCACTTCCACAAACCCATAGCCACAGAACTCACAGTAGCTGTTCTGGACGGTCACAAGTCTGCTGGTCGGATTCTCCTGGCCGACCACACACATGTTGGTATACGCGGCCAACGCCTGCCCCGAACACAACAACAGCGCAGCAGAGAGCAACCACCGCACAGAATGTCCCAGTGCCGCCAGTGCATTTCCGAATGATTTTCGCCCAGTTACTTCAGACTTCATCGCGTTCCGCTGCCAGTCAAAATTGTGTTTCGAGAACTGCCGCACAGGCGGCAGCACCGGGGAAGGGGCCGGTCGCGGAACTTTATTGGAAGGGGGTAGTTGGCACCGTGAAGCAAGTCAAACTTGTTGTGCAGCGGGAGGAACTTTTTCTACGTTTGCCAAACAGTTCTCAGGTAAAGCTCAGGTAATTTGTGAACTTTCTGAAATGCACAGGCTCGCCCTTCGCATTGCGAAGGACGAGCCTTCCGTACGGAGCTGAAACTCCGCTTTCCGGGTCAGGCCGCCGGGAGGAAGTCGATCGGATAGAGGATGGTGATGGTCGGCACGCCGGCCTTTTCACCGAAGTTGAACCGCTTCACCCTCGCCACGATCTGCGCGTTGAGTGCCGGCGAATCCATATCGCTGCTCTCAACCTTGGCCACGGATACGGAACCATCCGGCAGGATGGTGATTCGCAGCACCATTTTGCCCTGCAGTGCCGGGTTGTTGCGCAGTTCACGGTTGTAGATCCGATACAGCGCCGATTTGTAACGGTCGAAGACGATCTGGATTTCCTCGTCGGTACGGGACGGGCCCACGCCATCGCTGAGCGGCCGGTCTTCGCCGGCGAAGTCGCCCTCGGTGCCGATACCGCTGGACACGCGCGAGAAACTTACGCCGTCCAGTGCCGTACCGACACCACCGGCATTGCGGCTGAGCGCGGCGGTATTGATACCGTCGGAACCGGATTTCGCGGCGGCAGTGATCAGTGAGCGCTGACTGCGACTCTCCTGCTTGCCAGTGGTACTGAGCTGGGTTTGCTGGCCGAGGCGCTTGTCGAGATCATCCTGGATGAGATCCTGGAAGTTATCTTTGAACGCCAGCACACCGGCGCGCTCCACTTTTTTGCTGACCTGTTTCTTCTCAACATTGGATGGCTTGGGTTCCTCCTTCGCCACTTCCTGCTTCGGCTTCTCAGGTTCCGGCTTTTTCTCGTCCGGCTTCTTCACCACCTGCTCCGGTGGAGGCTTGGGCTTGGTCTTCTTCTCGAGCACCAGCTTGGCCAATCGCTCGGGCACCTCTACAACTTCGTTTTCATCGGGTTCGGGCAGCTTCCAAACATGGATACCGAAACCGAGGAAGAACGCTAACAGCAAACACGCGAGCAGACTGATGCGGAAGCGGCGTTCATCTTCACCATTGGTGTTCCACGGCATGATCGCGTTGCGGAAAGCGGAGTCGCCCAACTCACGCGTGACCTCATACTCGTAATGGACGTCCTCTTCCGCTTGGCGAATCTCGCGAAATTCCGCATCCAGGTCGAACAGGTCATCACGGCAGTCTTCCATCTGGTCCTGCAGCTTACGCTTGCGCTCGTGCAACAGGTTCAGATTGGCATGGTAGATGCTGACGGTTTTCTGCAGGCGATGAATCAGTGCCTTGGAAGCATCCTGTTTGTAGTGCTCCGCCCAGAACAAATCCCCGGCACCCGCCTCCTCGAGCTTGCCGAGGCGATCGGAAATCTCGTCCAGCAGCTGGTGCTTGGCTTCATCGCGGCGCAGCGCATCCAGTTTGCCGTCTAACTGGGCACACTCACTTTCGAGCGTGGCCAGCTGCTGGCGAACCGCTTCCTGCTTCGCTGTCAGTGCCTGTTTTTGCTGATGAAAATTATTCACAAACGCTCACTAACTCTGAGATGCTTTTTGAATGACCGCCAGGGAAATACGCGTGTATCCGGCATTGGTGCAGCTGGACATGACTTTTTTCAGCACGCTGAATGGCACACCGCGGTCCGCGAGGATATTCACTTCCGGCGGCTCCGCCAGCAGTTCCGCGGCTTCGGCGGCGACATCTTCACCGGCGGCGGCGCGCTCTGCCAGCTTGGCCTTGGCCTCTTCCAATTCGGTGCCTGCCATGGTCATCGCCTTGCCTACTTCCTGGATCATTGCCTGCTGAATGGCCTCGATCACCAGTTCTTCACTTTGGAACAGTTCCTCGGTGGTCATCACCGGCTTGGCTTCGATCAGTACTTCATCGTGGGTGACCATCAGGGTGACGGTTTCCCGCGGTTTGGATTCCACTACCGAATCCGGCAGGGTTATAACCTTGGGCGCTTCAATGGCTTCGTTGCTGGAACTGTTGGTAAGCAGGAAGAACACCAGAATCGTGAACACGTCCATCAGCGATGTAAGGTTCATGCCGGGTGTTTTGCGCTTACGGCTGCGCGCCATGCGCTTCATGCGTCTGCTTTCACGTTTCACGGCGCGTCTCCCAGGGAAATATCGGGAAAGAGTTCCATTGTTTCAGGTTTTGCATCCGGGTCAGGTACGGCGCCCTCTTCCAGCTTGGGCATAACCTGCGCACTGCGCACGGTATCCATGACACCCACAAGATGTTCATAGGCGACTTCCGGCTCCATCAGTAGTGTGGAATCGGTCTTTTCCGGATACGTCTGCTTGATGCGGATCAGTTGTTCGCGCAGCTGTGCAAGGTCGTACACCTCTTCCGTCGGCGGAACGATGGGCATACCGTGTTCGTCGACGGGTGTTTCCGTCGGTTCGCCTTCCCCTTCACTTGCCCCGGCTTCTCCCAGGTTCAGATTGGGGAAGCGCGCGACCACTTTGCTGCCGTCGCTGATTTCCAGTACGTCTTTACGCACCACCACTTCCAGCGTTACGCCGGGGTCATCCGCACCGCCACCGGCACCGGCGGGCATATTGAGTTCCAGAATGGTGACCCGGGAGAACACCGCGGAAACCAGCAGGAAGGGCACCAGCACCACCATCAGATTGAGGAAGGCGGTGATGTCCAGCTCCGGCGCTTCTTTGGATCTGCTGTGACGCCTGTTTCTCATTACGCGGATTCCGGTTTGGAATTTTTATCAGCACCCGCTTCCGTCGCGGCGGCTTTCTGCTGTGCCTTCTGGGTTTGTTCGATGTCACGGTTGACCGCTTTTTCCGGTGCCTTTTCTTCCGCGGTGACTTCGCTGCGGCGGCGGGTGCCGGAGGACATGATATTCAATGCCTTGACGGAGACCATTTCGAGGCTGTCGACAATCTGGCCGGTCAGGGAGTTAAGCAGTGCGTGCACGATGAGCAGTGCAATACCGACCATCAAACCGAACGCGGTGGTGTTCATGGCCACGGAGATACTGGCGGAGAGCAGGTCGGCTTTTTCCGCGGGGTTGGCGTTGGCTACGGCGGTGAAGGCTTCGATGAGGCCCATGATGGTGCCGAGGAGGCCGAGCAATGTGGCGATGTTGGAGCCGAGCGCGACGTAGGGAGTGCGTTTTTCCAGCTGTGGAATGGTCTCCATGATGCTTTCTTCCATGGCGATTTCGATGTCTTCGCGACGGCGTACGGCGCCCTGACGTTCGAGACCCATGGCGAGCAGTCGGCCTACGCCAGTGTTGTCGTTCTTGACGAGATTGCGTGCGCGGTCAAAGTCGCCGGTGTTGAGTACCGGCTGGAGCTTCTCCCAGGTTGTGCGGTTGGTGTGACGTTCGTAGACAAGGCGAATATAGCGCTCAATCGCTACCGCGGTGCCGAGTGCGAATACCACCAGAATGGGGTACATGAATGCACCACCCGTCTGGAAAAACGCGACTACGCTGTTCAAGAAATCCATCATTTGCCCCTCTTGGTTTTCTTTCTCGGGTCCGCGGTTTGGTTCCGCTTTACCTTTGGTTTCTGTGCTTCGTTGTTGAGTTTGTTTGAGCTCTGATTGGAGCCCGGTGGCGGCGGACCACCAGGGGAGAGTTTTCAAAACCGCTGTGAATACATCCCTGTACGCTGCGTCGGCAACTTCCCTGTTGCCGACGCTTTTGAAAACTCTCCTCCGGCACCCCGCCTTCAATTCGAACTAAATTACTTCGTAAGCCTGTTGGCGTTACTCGTCCGTCAGGCTGAGCTGGTAGAACTCCAGCTCTCTTGAAAACACTTCTTTATCCAGTGGTTGCAATCTCGGGTCCAGCAGGCTGGAATTGAGGCCGCTTTCTACACCCACTTCCGAACTCTTCCACGGCACAATGTATAGAGATTTGGGAGCCTCTTTGTTGCCGATGATGGAGATACCGGAAAGCTCCTTTACCTCTTTGTCGACTTTTGCTTCGCCTTCTTTCTGTTCGTCCTGTGCATTTACCGAAGCCACGGTGAGCAGCAGGAAAACGACGACAATGGTCTGCGCTGTGTTTTTCATCAGTTGGCTCTCCGCTTGAGGTCGGTTACCCAGATGGCGACTTTGGAATCTTCAGGTCGATACTTCAGGTACTGCTCGAATTGTGCGAGTGCACAATTCACATCCTGGAGATACAGGTCGCAAAGGATGCCGAGATTTTTGATGAGCGGCAGGTTTTCCGGGTGCAGCTGTAGCGACTCGGTGTAGGTTTTTCTGGCTTCATCAAAGCGACCCTGACGGCGGTAGAGTACGGCGAGTTCGTTACTGGCCACCGGGTCCAGCGGGGCGGCACGCAGTGCCTGGAGGAAGGACTCCTCCGCATGCTTTTCATCGCCGGTCCGATAGTGGGCGATACCGAGGTTGACGTAGGGGGCGGACAGGCGCTGTTCGCGCTCGACGACGCTCTGCAGTAGTTCGATGGCTTCGGGATAGCGCTCGCCTTGCAGCAATTCCACCGCTTGCAGGAAGTCGCGATTGACGCTACCTGAAACGCTGACGTTCATCGGGTCAACCGGGCGGCTGGAGGTTTGCGGTCCGCTGGCGCAGGCACTCAGCAACAGGACCAGCATACAGAAGGCAAGGCGCGGGAGATGTGCGAATAACATTAGCCCTGCTCCTCCTCGGTGGTGTTTTCGGCGATGACAGCCGGCGAAGCGCTTTCTTGTGTCTGCTCAGGATCCGATTGAACGTCGGTGGCTGATGTCTCTTCAGCCTGGGGCACCGGAACAATGGTCATTACGACATTTCCCGCATCTTCGATGCGCTCGTACCGCGCGGGCACGAGGCCGGCGAGCTGGTCGATACTTTTTGCAACCCAGCTGTTGTAGATACCCGCAGTCATCAGTTCGATATTTTTCTCGTGCACGGAGATGGCGCGCTCTTCGAACGGGTAGATCTGTTCTTCCAGAGCCAGTTCGTAATCCTCAAGCTCCATCGCGTCGAGGTTGGTGGGGCGCTCGGAGTCCTTCAGGGCACGACTGAAATGCAGGTAGATTTCGCCGAGATAGAAGGTCGCCGCGGCGGTGACGTCGGCTACCTGGTAATCGATCAGATCGGTAAAAGCGCTGGTGGCGGCTTTCATGCGGGCGCGCTTGGTGTTGAGGTTCTGCTCCAGCGGAGCAACCAGCGCGATTTCCGCGAAGGACTCGAATTTGGGTTCCGCCAGCTTGAGTGCGGCGTTGCCGGCGAGATAGCGGGTACGATCATTGCGCTCGCTGCCACCGCGCGCTTCGAGGCGCACCATGTCGTCGAGTGTATTGAAGTAGGCCTTTTTGTTGCCGCTGTTGAGGTAAATGTCGGCAATTTTCTGCCGGGTTTCCAGCGCGGGCTCCATGGGGCGCGGGAAGAGTTTGACGTAGCGGTTGAGGGCCGCCAGTGCCTTGTCGTAGCTCTTCGCTGCACTGTACAGGTCTGCGGCCTGGGTGAGCGCTTCACGGCGCACATCTTCGTCTTCGGATTCGCGCTCGATGCGCTCGAATTCAGCCGCGGCCAGCAGCAGCTGCCCGCTTTCCTGGTAGACCACCGCGAGCTTCTTGGTGACTTCTTTCTGTAACTCGTGTTGCGGATGGTTGTTGCGAAACGCCTTCAATACGTCCGCGGCACGGGTCCAGTTTTCCAGTTGGATCAGGGAGGCGGCGGCGTCGTACTCGGCGGTAGCCAGAATACTGGCCCCCGGTGCGGCGTTGCGAATACGCAGGAAATGCTCCGCGGCAGTCAGGTGGTCTTCGGCTTTGCGCGCCTGGTCGCCCTGCTGGTAAATGGCCGCAGCCAGGTTGTCCACCAGTTCTGTGCGGTCTTTGGCGTCGGTCGCAGTCAGGTTCAGTGCCTGGCGGTACCCCGCTTCGGCATCGGTGTAAAGCTCGGTATCAAACGATGCGTGAGCCACCAGCAGCCAGGCGGACCGGCGGATTTCCTGATCCGCTGCGGGGAATGTTTCCAGCAACAGGCGGCCGTTCTGGATGGCCTCCGGGAAACTTTTCAGCTTGTACAGATCGTCTACCGCACCCAGCAGAATCTGAGGGGCCTTTTCATGCTGCGGAAAGGTTTCCGCAAAGGTGAGGGACGAGCGGATGATCTCCTTCTGTACGGCGGCCTTCTGCGCGATGCCACCGTCGGCGAGATCGTTTTTCAGGTGTTCGCGATAGGCGAACACGGCGGCGTAACCCGCTTCGCTGGCCTTGCTGTTCTGGGAGAGAGGGTTCTCCGTGTGGCCGGTGTAGTGATACGCCGTGCGCTCGTATTCCACCGCCGCATTGAGGAAGTCCCTGTTCTCCAGCATCAGGCCGGCGAGCTGGTAGTTGATTTCCGGCGCCTTGGGTTTGTCCGCAAAGGACGCGAGGTAGCGGCGGTACCAGTGGATGGCCTCTGCGTAGTTTTCGCTACGTTTCCTGGCAAAGTCCTGATCCTTCGCTTTCACGTTCTGGTAAGCGGCGTGATAGTGACTGGCCAGGTCGATCAGGTTGGTTTGCAGGAATTCCACCACGGTGGTGTACTCCTGAATGTCAAATACGGTCCAGTACTGCGCATCCAGCGCATAGGTATTGGCAAACGTTTTTTTCGCATCCAGCACCAGACGAGGGAAGCCACCCTTCTGGTAGATCTCGATCACACGGATGGAAAAGTCCGGAGCCACCTTGTGCAGCGGGTTGCGCTCCACAAAAGCGTTGTAGGATTCCGCCGCATCCTGGTAGCGCCGCTTGTCGAGGTAGTACTCACCTAGGTGGCTGTACACATAGGACTCGTAATCCCGCGCGCCCTTGCGAGTGAAGAAATCCACAATGGATTCCGCACCGCCGAGATAGGAGAAGCTCAGACTGATAACGCGGAAAGTATCCTCGATATGCTTGCGCTCGGTCTCGTTGCTCTGCTGTTCGAAGTCGTAGCCCTGGGCCACTTTGTAGTCGAGCATACGCACAAAATCGTCGAGCGCCATCTCGTACATATCCTGCTTGAACAGGGCCCAGCCGCGCTTGTACATGGCAAGCTCATAGAAACTCGACATCTCTCCCATGTCGATCACACGGCCGTAGGACTCCTCCGCATCGAGGTATTTCTTGCGGGTGAAATAGTATTCCCCCAAGCGGAAATAGGCTTCGTCCAGATGGCGGGACGCCGGATACTTGGCAACCAACTGACGCAGGATACCGACGGCCTCCTCGATTTCACCGGTTTCCTCATAGGCGCGGGAGAGCTGGTACATGACCTGGTCATTGCGCTCGTACAGCGGATACTGCACCAGCAACTTTTTGTACAGGGCAATAGCCTCGCGGGCATTCGCGGCGAGCAACGCATCCGCGTTGTCACCCGGCACGGCAACCTCCGATCCCCCCTCTAATCCGCTCAGGTCCACGGTGCCACTGGCGCGGGACTCGAAATCGGACTGGCTTTCACCGTTTATATTGGCAACGCTGTCCAGTGCGATCTCGGAGGCAGTTGCACTGGAGGCAACACCGGCCACTTCCGGCGCGTCCAGTTCGGCTCGCGCCGCCACGGTCTTTTTGTTCGCGAGCCGGTTCGCCGCGACAACATCTTCTTCAGACAGGATACGGGTTTCGGTACTGCTCGGCAGAATACCCTCTTCCGCGCGGTGCGCCTGCTTGATCTTCAGGTCGGCAATACGGCGGATGGCCTCTGGCGTGAGCGCAGTTTCCGGTGTTTCCTGCAAATATTTCTGGTAACTGGCGAGCGCCTTTTCCAGACTGCCATCAATATGGGTTTCCTGGATCTTAATATCGACTTTCTGCAGACT
Source organism: Microbulbifer pacificus (assembly GCF_002959965.1). Lineage (NCBI taxonomy): Bacteria > Pseudomonadati > Pseudomonadota > Gammaproteobacteria > Cellvibrionales > Microbulbiferaceae > Microbulbifer > Microbulbifer pacificus. The sequence goes on along the minus strand of NZ_PREV01000027.1, from coordinate 139,805 downwards.
GCCGATGGTCTTTCCGCTGTTACTGGCACAGGCCCCCAACAACAGTGCCACGGACGCGGCGGTTGCCAGACCAAATGTATTAATCGCCGCGGAGAGCTGCTTTTTATTCATCACCGGCGGCCTCCGCTTCCCGAGCGGGCGCTTCCGGCTCTTGTGCGTCAAGTTCTGGGGGATTGTCAGTGGGCAGCGGTTCCCCATCGGGATTGGCCACGGGCTCAGCCTGCTTCAGCTGCTCCATCCGCTGCTCATACTCCTCGACTTTGCGCTGATCTGCGCGCTGTTCCTGCAATTCGTTAGCGCGATCGTAACTGTCGGCCAGGGCAAAGCGGGCCTTGATCTGATAGCTCTCCAGCTGCGCGCGACGCTGATCCAGTTCGTTGATCGCCAGCTGCTCCAACATGCGCCCCTGACGTGCCATCAACTGCTCGATGCGATCCTGAGCGCGATTGAGACCAGCACGGAGGCTTGTGATCTGGTCGGTATACCCTTCGTAGCTGTGCGTTGCCGCCTGGCGGGTGCGCACGTAGCGCTGATAGGTTTCCTGTAACGTGGCGATTACCGTGTCCAGTTCCTGCAGGTGTTTGTAGGCTTCGGTCAGGCGTGTATCAAACTCGCGAGACAAGCGAAACTTGAGTACCCCTTCGAGACGCCGGATACGCGCGTCCGTTTCCTCACTGTTAAGGGTGGGGTTGTAGGCAAGGATTTCACGGATCTGCTGCAGAATCAGACGGGACTCGGTTTCATCACTTTTGGCCAGTAATTCCGGGCGACGATTGACCAGCAGATTTTCAATACGCGCCGCCAAATGCTGACGCTGCTCCAGGCGCATCTTGATACGGGCGTCAACCTGGCGAAACTGTACATCCAGCCCCGGCAGGATCGGCTCGTAGTAGCCTCGGCGCAACGCGATGATTTCTTCAAACGCATCCAGACTCTGCAGCCAGTCTTTATTACGCTCCAGCAGGTCATTCAGATCCTGATAATTGCGCAAAAATTCCTGATAGTCGTTGGACGCCATCAGGTCCAGCAGGTAATGGGTTTCTGGCGCGCCCGGCAGTTTGCGCAGCTCCACCACCCAGTTTTTTACCTGGCTGGCCTCCTTGCGGCGCAGCGCCTCAAGCAACTTACCCTCACGGATGCTGCGAATGGATTGGGTGAGTACGTCTACCTGGTCCCCGAACAGGTCCAGTGCCTGGCCGTAATTCACCGCTGCGGTGCTGTGCACATCCAATTTGCCATACGCATAGGGCACCGCAAGCATAGCCTCCTGCACGGCCGCATTGGTGGACTGACGCTGGGTGAGCAATTGCCAGGGTACCAGCGCGCGATCGAAGCGGCCCGCGTTGGCCTCCACCCAGCCGGCACCCAGCAGCGCCTGATTGGAGAAGGGGCCGGAGAGCTGCACGCGATCAAAATAGGTGCGCGCACGCTCGTACTCTTTGGCTTCCATCAGCTGGTAGCCGAGCAGCAGGTTGGTTTTATCCTGCAATGCGCTCATGGCATCGCCACTGCCGGCATTGCGACCGAGGCCGTCCAGCTCCAGCACCCCTTTTTCGGTTTCGCCCGCTTTCAGCAACGCGATACCCAGATTGTATTCCACGAAGCCAGACAGGGATTTTTCGCCCTTCAGGTCCTTCAGCAGAATCACCGCTTCCTCAAAGCGCCCCAGTTGCATATACACCCGCGCGCGCAGGAATTGCTCTTCCGAGCGTACACGCTCGGGCACTCGCCCCTGGATCAGTTCCAGAGCGTGCAGAGCATTGGCAAACTGCTGCTTGTGGTAGTGAATTTTCGCCAGACGGTAGGCGGCTTCGTTCTTGATGGGTTGCGGCACATTGCCATTCAGCACCTGCTCCATGGCGCGACCGGCTTCCCGGTGCATACGGTAGGAGAGCTCGAGATCCCCCACCGCGAATTCCGCCTGGCCAAAATGCAGACTAAAGGGGTCCAGCTCGGGATCATCCAACAGGCGAACCTGTTTGAGTTCCGTGTCCAACCCGGTAATCGCATCAAAATAATTGTCCTGATACGCATCGAATAGCGCTTCACCGAAAAACAGATCGCGCAGCGTTTGGGTCTGCAACGCGCTCGGATCAGACTCGCCGGGAGCTTTGGCCTGCGCGGGCACGGCGCACAGCGCAGTCAGCGCTGCCCCGGCAATCGCACTGGCCAGACGGGAAATCATGCTTACCAGTCCTTGAAGTTGATAGCGGACTGATTGCCGGCAATCTGAATCTCAACGAATTTCGGGCCCACCGCTTTCTCAACGCTGTAGCTGGCCGTCGCGCGGTACTCCTTGCCGGACTTGGACTTGCCGAAATAGGTCACTTCCAGTGGATGCGCGCCGGTCTGCACGTTGGCAGTGTGAATGCGCTGCACCCCACCCTGCTGCAGAGCTTCGATTTCACGATAGGTGTAGAGATGGTGGGCGACGATCTGGTTGTCGAGTTTTACTTCGACGGATTCCAGGCTGAATTCCTTGCTATCGGGAAGCGAGACAAACAGAGCCACCTGGGTATTGGAGGGGAACAGCAGCTTTTCTTCCAGGCGGTTGAGCTCAGATGTGAGACCGATCACATCTTCTTTTACGTCCTGGATCTGCTCATCAAGGCCACGGATTTCTTCCCGACTGACCTCTTGCGCATTGGTCACTACCGCCAGCATCAGCAGAACGGTTGCCATCAGAATTCTGTACATATCCCTTTTACCTCGAACCCCAACCCTTTTTTTATTGATCGAAAAATCCGATCGAATTCATCCGACCAACGTCGAATACGAGTACTTAGCGGGGCGATTGTATGGCAAGCCGGGCGGGGGGATATGTGAGGCGCTTCAAAACTCGCGCAGAGAGTTGGATAAGAATTTTTTCTTAAAATTCAAAGGACAAGAGAAAAAAGCTCGATTATGTGACAGGTTTCACGACCCTTGCGCAAAGCACCATTGTGCACAGGATCACAGTTTCCATCGTTACCACGGAACCAGGTCAAATTTCACACCGATAAAATGCGAGCGTTTCACACAATACGAGGATTAACGGCAAAGCGAGTACTTACTTAAGAAGTTCTCGCCAGCGTGAATGTACTTCACCATTTTTTCAGCGCGTCTTCATCACTGTGGCGAGCTTCGACCCAACTGCCCTCCTTGGCGCCCTCGCCGATTTCCTTTTTCCAGAAGGGCGCGCGACGTTTGAGAAAGTCCATGATGAAGGCGCAGGCATCCAGCGCGGCCTGGCGGTGGGCCGAGGTTGCTCCCACAAATACGATTTCTTCTCCGGCACTCAACTGGCCGAAGCGATGGATCACCCGTACCCGCCCCAGCGGCCAGCGCGCGGCGGCCTGACGCGCGATGTCCGTAAGCGCCGATTCGGCCATGCCCGGATAGTGCTCCAGCTCGAGCACGGCAACGGCTCTACGCCCTACGGAATCCGCCGGGGACACTTCAGACCCTGCCGGGGCATCGTCGGGGGCTATCGGGGAGAAATCCCGCACATTACCCACAAACATGGCGGTGGCGCCATCCGCGCAGTTTTCACTGCGCAGGCGATGGTATTCCGTACCCGGATCGAAACCTTCCGCCTGCACGGATATGAAAATCTCGGCAGCCACGTCAGCCTCCTGTAACCGGTGGGAAGAAGGCAACTTCGTCGCCGTCTTTGATGGCGGCCTGCATGCTTGAGAGCTGTTGGTTCAGGGCTACCTGTAGCTGCTCGCTGGCGAGCGCAGCCTTCCATGAGCCGTCTTTCTCCGCGAGCCTTCTGCGCAGTTCAGCGATACTGCCTATACCCACCGCGTCCAGCTCCAGGGTATCGCAACCGAGTTGCTCTCTCAGGCTGGCGAAAAACAGTACCCTGATCACGAGCGTTCCTCCGGCTTTTCCGGCATCCAGTGGCCGCGTTTGCCGCCGGTCTTTTCCTGTAGCCTGGTGGGTCCGATCACCATGGCGGGGTCGGCCGCTTTACACATGTCGTAAATGGTGAGCGCGGCCACGCTGGCAGCGGTGAGCGCTTCCATTTCCACTCCGGTGCGGCCAGCTAGGCGGCAAAAGCTGGAAATATTCACGGTATTGGCCGCCTCATCCAATTCGAAATCCACCTGCACTTTGGTGAGCGCCAGTGGATGGCACAGAGGTATAAGGTCGGCGGTCTTCTTGGCGGCCTGAATTCCTGCAATACGGGCAGTGGCGAGTACATCACCTTTTTTATTGTTGCCGGCTTTGAGTTGCGCGAAGGCTTCAGAAGACATGGCGACGGCGGATTGGGCGCGCGCGGAACGGTCGGTGATGTCTTTGTCAGTGACATCGACCATGCTGGCTTCGCCTTTCTGATTGAGGTGTGTGAGGGTCATTTTTACAGCCTTGAGCGAATTACTTTGTGAGGTAGCCGACGAAGTTACACGGCATATGCGACGCGGTGAGCTGCTCTCTCAGTAATTTGGTCCAGCCGGTTCTGCAGGCGCCGGTGGAGCCGGGGAGGCAGGCGACAAGGGTGCGATTGGCGATTCCGGCGAGGGCTCTGGATTGAATGGTGGAGGAGCCGATTTCTTCATAGCTGATGGAGCGGAACATTTCGCCGAAGCCGTCGATGTGTTTGTCGAGTAACGGGGCGATGGCTTCGGGGGTGGAGTCGCGGCCGGCGAAGCCGGTGCCGCCGGTGGAGATGATGACGTGAATCTCTGGGTCGGCGATCCAGGCGGAGACTTTGGCGCGCAGGAGGTATTTGTCGTCGATGACGATGGCTTTGTCGGCGAGGGTGTGGCCGTCTTCCTGCAGGGCTTCTACGAGGTATCGTCCGGAGGTGTCGTTTTCTTCGGTTCTGGTGTCGGACACGGTCAGGATGGCGATATTGAGTTTCTGGTTTTTGTTTGTTGGGGCGTGAGACATTTTGTGCTCCGTAGCCTTGGGTGCTCTGTTCTTGGTTTCGTGGCGGTTCGGCACCGGGGGCGGGTTTTCAGGACCGAGCTAGGCGCCCCCCTGCGAATCCATCCCTGGGAGCTTCGTCGCAAAGTACCCGGCCGCTTCAGCGCGGCGCCTTCGGCCCTGTTTGCGACGATCCTGAAAACCCGCCCCCGGCACCCAACCTTCAATTCAAATTTTGGTACTTCGTTAGCTTTTACAACTACCCGCCGATGATCGAGAGGTTTTGGGTTCCCCCCGTATTTCCCTGCTGCAGGTAGTGGCTGACTTCTTTGCTGCCGATCAGTGCCCGTACCTTTTCTGCCAGTGCGTCGGCGTCGCCAGTGCGGATGGTTTCGCGCAGGTCGAGGCCGGTGTCGGAAAACAGACAGAGATGCAGTTTTCCCTGGGCGGAGACGCGCAGGCGGTTGCAGGTGGTGCAGAAGTCTTTGCTGTAGGGGGTGATGAGACCGATGCGGCCGGCATAGTCTGGGTGAACGTATTCTCGGGCGGGGCCGGCGTCGAGTGTTCTCGGCAGCAGTTGCCAGCCGTTCTGAATCAGTTGTTGTTCGATATCACTGCCACGCAGGTGGTTGCTGGCGAAGTAGTCGCGGTTGTCGCCGGTCTGCATGAGTTCAATAAAGCGCAGGGTGACCGGGGTGGTTCGCAGCCAGGTGAGGAACTGCTGCAAGCGGGCCTGGGCACCATCGGAGAGCAGGACGGCGTTTACCTTGGTTTGGATGCCCAATTCCAGTGCGCGATCGATGCCGGATCGGATTTTGGGCAGGCAGTCGTGGCCGGTGATGCGGGCGAATTCGGCGTCGTTGAGGCTGTCGATACTGATGTTGAGCTGGTCGAGGCCGCTCTGGAACCAGCTGTCGATGACACCGGGGAGTTTGTACCCGTTGCTGGTGACGGCGACGCGTCGGATGCCGGGGGTGGTTTTGGCGCTGAGGATAAGTTCCGGCAGGTCTTTGCGCAGGGACGGTTCGCCGCCGCTCAGGCGCACTTTTCTGGTGCCGAGCTGGGCGAAGGCGCGTGTGACGGTGGCGACTTCGGCGACAGTCAGGTCGGGCGACTTCGGGGTGGCCTGGTAACCATTGGGCAGGCAGTAGTCGCAACGGAAGTTGCAGACGTCTGTTACCGACAGGCGCAGGTAGTAGAAGCGACGGCCGTGACCGTCTTCCAGTATTTCGTTCTGTCTCATCACCTTTCCAAATACGGGAGGCCGTTCGGTTTCCCTGGCGACCCTGGCGGGCTGCGGTGCAGTCCGCGGCCAGTAGCACCTATCCGGAGACTTAGCGCTATTGGCTCGGTGTTGTTAAATCAGTTTACTCTCTGCCCGAGAATAGACATCAAGTCGATGCTGGCGTCTCTCGTGCTCAGATCCATGAGGTTTTCCAGGCTGTTCAGGTGCGTAACTATGGCGTCCCTGGCACCCTCTCCGTCACCGGATTTCAGGCACTCCAGAAGGCGGGTGTGGTCACCCTTCAGGTAACAGGAGGCCAGCCCCTCTCTCTTGTACAGCGCGATCACGATGGAGGTGCGCAGCACCAGATCCGTAAGGAAATTGCCCAGCACCCGATTCGGCGACAGATCCGCCACCATATGGTGAATGGCGATGGACTGCTCGATACGCGCGGGCTCATCGCCGACCTTGTGGGCATCGATCTCCGCCTGCACCAGTTTCGCCATCGTCCTGAGCTGAGCGGTGGTCAGTTTGCCCGCCAGCAGTGCACAGACTTCCCCTTCCACCAACCTGCGGGCCTCGAAGGTCTCGCGGGTCTCCTCAATGGAGGGCGCGCGCACCCGCGCCACCTGGTTGGGCGACTGGATGATCACATGGTCCGCATCCAGCCGTGTCAGCGCCTTGCGGATGATCGAACGGCTCACGCCAAAGATCTCCCCGAGGGTAACCTCCGGCAGGCGGGTGTTCGGCGGCAATCGCTGGGTCAGTACCGCTTTGCGGATTTTGTCCACAATCTGCTGATCGGTCACGCGACCGCCCGCTTTGACCTCTTCCAGAACCTCCTGTCGCCAGGACTTGCTCATGCTGTTCTTCCGCTGGTAGTGCCTGATCTGCATGGGCCTGATGTCCTCAGGCAGAACTCATGCAAAATGGCAGCCAAATTATCTTTCTATATGTCGCCAGCCAGTGTATACGATCTGTTTAGCGGAATGTACTCAATTCCCGACTTCCAGGATCTTCAGAGTATTGGTACCACCGTGGGACTGCATCAGGTCTCCGCGGATCAGGATCACCTTCTCTCCCGCCTTGACGATATCCCGGGCCCGCAGTGTTTCCAGCGCCCGCCGATTCAGTTCCCGGTCGCCCTCCCCTTCGCCGGGAACAAACAGCACCGAGATCACCCCCCGATACAGGGCCATACGGCGCTGGGCGACGGGGTCGTGGGCGAGCCCGACAATGGGCAGGCCGGAGCGGATGCGCGAGGCGATCAGGGGGGTATAGCCGGTCTGGGTCATGCAGGCGATAGCGGTAACATCTTCGAGATGATTGGCCGCGTACATGGCAGACAGGGAGATGGTTTCGTCAATCCGGGTAAAACCCTGGTGCATCCGGTGTCCGGACTCCTGCGCCGAGCGCTCGCGCTCGGCCCCGAGGCAAAGCCGGGTCATGGCCTCCACCGCCTCAACCGGAAAGTCCCCCGCGGCGGTCTCCGCCGAAAGCATGACCGCATCTGTGCCATCCAGTACCGCGTTGGCCACATCAAACACCTCCGCGCGCGTGGGCAGCGGTGCGGTGATCATGGTTTCCAGCATCTGTGTGGCCGTGATGACGGCGCGGTTCAACTGCCGCGCGCGTTTGATCATACGCTTCTGGACGCCAATCAGCGCGGCATCGCCAATTTCAACGCCGAGGTCGCCGCGGGCCACCATCACCGCTTCGGACGCGCGGATAATGTCGTCCAGGACATCGTCATTGGCGACGGCTTCGGCACGCTCCACTTTTGCCACCAGGCCGATGTGCTTGCCGGCCTCTCCGAGCAATGCGCGCGCTTCCTCCATATCCGCGGCGCAGCGCGGGAAAGATACCGCCAGGTAATCCACACCGATGTCGATTGCGGTCTTGAGGTCGGCCTTGTCTTTGTCGGTCAGCGCCGCGGCGGAAAGACCACCGCCCTGTTTGTTGATGCCTTTGTTGTTGGAGAGTCGGCCTCCCACCACTACGGTGGTATGTACTTCCGTGCTGGTAACAGTGTTCACTTCCAGCACCACACGACCATCATCCAGCAGCAACACGTCGCCAGCGGTAACGTCATCGATCAGCTGCTTGTAATCGCAACCGACGCGTGTCTCGTCGCCGCCGCTGGAATCCAGGTTCATGTCCAGCACAAACGGCTGGCCTTCCCGCAGGAAAACGGCACTTTCTTTAAAACGCGCGATACGGATTTTCGGCCCCTGCAGATCGCCGAGTGTGGCTACGGTTTTTCCCAGACGATCGGCGATTTCCCGCACCTGCTGCAGGCGACGGCGGTGATCGTCGGCAGTACCGTGGGAAAAATTGAGCCGCACCACATCCACGCCGGCCTTGAGCATTTTTTCCAATACGCCGTCTTTGTCGCTGGCGGGGCCAAGCGTGGCGACAATTTTGGTGCGACGGATGGGGTTGGCCGTGCGTTGGTTGGCGGGTTTCTGGCTCATCGGGACCTCTATTTATTCAATCTGGCGTCATTCAAGACTACATAGTTTGCCGTGAAGGCGCTGATGCCGGGGACAACTTTGCGAGACCTTCAAAAACAGGATGTTTTTGCAGTGCCCCCAGGGATGGGTTCCGGGGGGCGCCTAGTTCGGTCTCGCAAGGTTATCACCGGCAGCAGTGCCGCCTCGCGCACTAAAAAGAACTGCACGCCCTTGTACTATTTTGACGCCGGCAAAATCAGGATGGCGCGAAAATCATTTACGTTGGTGCGCGTGGGGCCGGTAACAATCAGATTTTCGAGCTCTGCAAAGAAACTATAGGCATCGTTATTGGCCAGGTATTCCCGCGGGTTGAGGGACTGCGCCTGCATCTTCGCCCAATCGTCCGGGGAGAACAGTGCCCCTGCGTTATCTTCGGAACCGTCGATGCCGTCAGTATCCACCGCAAGACCATATATCCCCTGAGCGCCGCCCAGCGCGGTAAACAATCCGAGCAGATATTCCACATTGCGTCCACCGCGGCCATTTCCTGTGACGGTAACGCTGGTTTCTCCACCGGACAGGATCAGCAAGGGATGGGTGATTTCCCGCTGTGCCCGAAGCGCAAGCTGCGCATGTTCGCGACCGAGCGCCCGCGCCTCACCTTCGAGATTATCGCCCAGTACCCGCACGTCGATACCCGCGGCGATGGCGGCATCACTGGCGGCATTGAGCGCGTCGCTGGCTTTGGCCAGTACCCGGGCGGTGTCGCGGCTAAAGTCTCTGTCGCCGAGTTTGGGGGCCTTTTTGCCACTTTGCAGGTGTGTGCGAACGGCGTCATCAATGGTGATGTTATAGCGTTCAAGTATTTCCAGCGCATCCACCGGTGTAGAGGCATCCGGCAGGGTTGGACCTGAGGCGATAAGCGTCGGGTCATCGCCGGGCACATCGGAAATGAGGTAGGTGACTACGCGCGCGGGATGCGCGGCGGCGGCGAGACGGCCACCTTTGATGGCGGACAGGTGTCGGCGCACGGTGTTGATTTCGCGAATAGGAGCGCCGCAGCGCAGCAGTGCCTTGTTGATGGCCTGTTTCTGTTCCAGCGACAGTCCGGGGGCAGGCAGGGTCATCAGTGCAGAGCCGCCGCCTGAGATAAGGGCTATGACGAGGTCGTTTTTACCGAGGTCTTTGACGGCGGCGAGCATACGTTTCGCGGCGATTTCTCCCATGTTGTCGGGCATGGGATGAGAGGCTTCGAGGACTTCAATTTTTTTGCAGCTGGCGCCGTGTTCGTAGCGTGTGACGACGAGGCCTTCGATTTCGGCGCGCATGTATTTCTTCGCCCAGGCTTTTTCCAGGGCGGCGGCCATGGCGGCGGCGGCCTTGCCTGCGCCGATGACGATGGTGCGGCCGGTTGGGGGCTCGGGCAGGCGCGAGGGGAGCAATGTGTCCGGGTGTACGGAGGCGATGGCGATTTCAGACAGGTCCCGCAGCCAGGCGATGTAATCCGCGGGGCGGTTGAGGGACTTCATTTCGGGCAGTTTGTTCATCGACAGTGACCTCACTCTTGTTATTTGTGGCGCGCCAAACAGTCCAGCTATCAATAGCGGGCGTGGTAGCGGCTGAGCACTGGGTGGAAGGTTTCGAAACCGCTGTGAATACATCCCTGTACGCTGCGTCGGCGACATCCTTGTCGCCGACGCTTTCGAAACCTTCCACCCAGCACTCCGCCTTCACGTCAAATTTCTGCACTTCGCATCTGAATAAATCTTTCGACAGTGTAGTGCCGTCTCAGGTTATTTGACTTTCAAACCGGATAAGGGAAACGTGTCCGACAGCTTGACTCACGGAGAAGAGCCTTACTGGGGAGTCCGTGGACACGCCTCCCTTATCCGGTCTGTTTTGCGCTCTCATACATGAGCAATGCAAAAAGGGTTCCGGAAAAAGCCGCTGGCGACGGCGATTCTTCGTCGCCAGCGGAAACACACTGGGTTCTTTACTTACATTCTGTCGTTACTGACCGATCTCGTGATCCGCCAGTTTCTCCAGCGCACGCACGATGCCGGAGTGATCCCAGTCGGCGCCGCCGTTAGCGGCGCAGGCCTGGAACAGTTGCTGGGCATTGGCGGTGCCCGGCAGGCTGAGGTTGAACGCGCGGGCACTTTCCAGGGCCAGGTTCAGGTCCTTCTGGTGCAGTCGGATACGGAAGCCGGGGTCGAAGGTGCGTTTGATCATGCGCTCGCCGTGCACTTCCAGGATTTTGGAGGAGGCCAGGCCGCCCAGCAGGGCTTCGCGTACTTTGGCCACATCGGCGCCGGCTCTGGAGGCAAACAGAAGGCCTTCGGAGACGGCTTCGATGGTGAGTGCGACGATGATCTGGTTGGCGACTTTACAGGTCTGACCGGAACCCTGGGGGCCGATATGGGTGATGGTTTTACCCATGATTTCGAGAATCGGCTTTGCGCGCACGAAGCCTTCCTCGGTAGCTCCCACCATGATGGTCAGCGCCGCATTGATAGCACCACCCTCACCGCCGGATACCGGCGCATCCACGTATTCGCCGCCGGCGGCGGCAATGCGCTTGGCGAACGCCTGTGTCGGCACCGGGGCGATGGAGCTCATGTCGATCACCAGGGCACCGGGCTGCAGGCCTTCGACGACACCGTCTTCGCCAAACAGGACGGATTCCACGTCCGGAGTGTCCGGTACCATGGTGATGATGATTTCGCAGTTTTCCGCCACGGCTTTCGGGCTGGCGACAACCTGCATGCCTTTTTCGGCCAGGGCGGCATCCAGCGCGCGCCCGCGATCATTGGTGAACAGCTCGTGGCCTGCGTCCAGCAGGTGGCCCGCCATTGGGCGGCCCATGATGCCGAGTCCGATAAATCCGATCTTGCTCATTTCTCTCTCCAGGATTTTTTACATTTATTGGTTTACGGCTTAACCGTGTGCCGCATCCAGCCAGCCCAGGCCTTCGGTGGTGGTGGTTTTCGGCTTGTACTCGCACCCGATCCAACCTTCATAACCGAGCTTGTCCAGGTGCTGGAACAGGAAGGGGTAGTTGATTTCCCCGGTGCCCGGCTCGTGACGGCCAGGGTTGTCCGCGAGCTGAACATGGGCAATATGTTCCAGATGCTTTTCGATGGTCGGCGCGAGATCACCTTCCATGATCTGCATGTGGTAGATGTCGTACTGCAACTTCAGATTGTTGCTGCCCACCTCATCGAAAATTTCCAGCGCCTGCTCGGTGCCATTCAGGAAAAACCCGGGAATATCGCGGGTGTTGATGGGCTCCGCCAGCAGCAGAATGCCGGCAGCCTGCAGGTTGTCGGCGGCAAAGCGCAGGTTCTCGATCAGAGTCTGGCGTGCCTCTTCCTTGCCCACGCCCGCCGGCGAGATACCCGCGAGACAGTTCACCTGTTTGCAGCCCAGCGCGGTGGCGTACTCGATGGCTTTGGCAACGCCCGCCCGGAACTCCTTTACACGATCCGGGTGACAGGCGATGCCGCGCTCACCCGCGGCCCAATCGCCGGCGGGGAGGTTGTGCAGCACCTGGGTCAGACCGTTGTCGTCCAGGCGCTGTTTGATTTCCTGCACGCTGTAATCGTAGGGGAACAGGTATTCCACGCCCTTGAAGCCCGCATCAGCGGCGGCTTTGAATCGGTCGAGGAAATCCACCTCGGTGAACAGCATGCTCAGGTTGGCAGTAAATTTTGGCATTGTGCTTCTCCTGTCTTAAGTCAGTGCGGCGATAGAGGTGGGCGCGTCGCCCTCGCCTTCGGCCAGCGCTTCAAACTCGTTTACACCGTCGAGATCCACACCCATGGAAATGTTGGTGACGCGCTCGAGAATTACCTCAACCACAACCGGTACGCGGTGCTGCTTCATCAGTTCGCGGGCTTTTTCCAGTGCCGGGGCAATATCGTCCGGGTGGGTGACACGCAGCGCTTTACAACCGAGGCCTTCCACTACGGAAACGTGGTCCACACCGTAGCCTTCGATTTCCGGGCAGTTGATGTTTTCAAACGCCAGCTGCACGCAGTAATCCATATCGAAATTGCGCTGGGCCTGACGGATCAATCCCAGGTAGGAGTTGTTCACCAGTACGTGGATGTACGGCAGGTTGAACTGGGCACCGGCGGCGAGTTCTTCCACCATGAACTGGAAGTCGTAGTCACCAGACAGCGCGACAATTTCCGCTTCCGGGTCGGCCTTGGCTACACCGAGCGCTGCGGGAACCGTCCAGCCCAGCGGGCCAGCCTGGCCGCAGTTGATCCAGTGGCGCGGCTTGTACACGTGCAGGAACTGGGCGCCCGCAATCTGTGACAGACCGATGGTGGAAACGTAGCGAGCGTTTTTGCCGAAGACCTTATTCATTTCCTCGTACACGCGCTGGGGTTTTACCGGCACGTTGTCGAAGTGGGTCTTGCGCAGCAGGGTGCGTTTACGCTCCTGACATTCGTCAACCCATTGCGCGCGGTCTTTCAGACGACCGGCGGCTTTCCATTCGCTGGCTACTTCAATCATCAATTCCAGCGCGGCCTTGGCATCGGAAACAATGCCGTAGTCCGGGCCGAAAATACGACCGATCTGGGTGGGCTCGATATCCACGTGTACGAACTTGCGACCTTCGGTGTAGGTCGAAACATTACCAGTGTGGCGGTTGGCCCAGCGGTTGCCGATGCCCATTACGAAGTCAGAAGCCAGCATGGTCGCATTGCCGTAACGGTGGGAGGTCTGCAGGCCCACCATGCCCGCCATCAGCGGGTGATCATCCGGGATAGTGCCCCAGCCCATCAGGGTGGGAATTACCGGTACACCGGTGATTTCCGCAAACTCGGTGAGCAGATCGCTGGCGTCCGCATTGATCACACCACCACCGGCAACCAGCAGCGGCTTGTCGGCCTCATTCAGCATGGTCAGTGCTTTTTCAACCTGAGCGCGGGTAGCGGCCGGCTTGTACACGGGCAACGGCTCGTAGGTATCCGGATCGAATTCGATTTCGGTCATCTGCACGTCGATGGGCAGGTCAATCAGTACCGGACCCGGGCGCGCGCTGCGCATCAGGTGGAACGCCTGCTGGAAAGCGCGCGGCACCTGGGCGGGCTCCATCACGGTGATCGCCCATTTGGTGACCGGACCGGCAATGGCTTTGATATCCACCGCCTGGAAATCTTCCTTGTGCAGTTTGGATACCGGCGCCTGGCCGGTGATGCACAGGATCGGAATGGAATCCGCGCTGGCGGAGTAAAGACCGGTAATCATGTCGGTACCGGCGGGGCCAGAGGTACCGATACAAACACCGATATTGCCGGCCTTGGTACGAGTGTAACCCTCCGCCATATGCGAGGCGCCCTCCACGTGTCGCGCCAGGGTATGGTCGATACCGCCGACTTTGCGCAGCGCGGCGTAGAATGGGTTGATCGCGGCACCGGGCACGCCGAAGGCAACGTCAATGCCCTCTTTTCTTAACACGTGAACCGCGGCTTCTGCAGCTGTCATGCGAGCCATAGTTTTCTCCCACTGAAGTCATCACTTCAGAAATTGCTTGGTTATTCTTGCTTCCCGCACCGGCACCGTTTCTGTTCCCGGTTTCCGGCGTTCTCTCATCAGGCGGTCGCCATGGCCTCTTTGCCCACGACCACATCTTCTACATGTACCCGGATATCCATCGGGTACTCGTCGCAGTTTTTTCCTTTGCCACCGCGATCCACCACCACGAACTCGCCTTTGCGCTCGATCACCGATTGCACGCCGTGCCACAGACCCGCGCGGTAATTCACGCCCTGGCGTCCGTCGGTAATGAATGCGCGCACATCTTTTGGATCGATGGACTCCCCCTTCGGCGCCACCACGATGACAAAGCGTTCTTCGTGCATCGGAATGAACGCCTGACTGCCCAGCGGGTGCCGCTCCAGGTACGTCAGCTGCAGCGGCAGATCCACCGGCTCACTGATAAAGATGCTCACCAGTGGGCGGGCGTCTTCACCGAGGGTTTCGATCTGCACCAGGTCGTGATAGCGCTGCGCGCGTCCGCCGTTGATCGCAAAGGAATCCGCAGTGCGGCTGTCAATCACATCACCGTAGGGTGCAAAGGCTTCGGCCGTGAGCGGTTGTGCCTTGAGTTCGAGCATGGTGGTTCTCTCCATTTTTTACTTGAATTTGGGTGCGCCACTTCCGTGTATGCGCATAGCAATCAGCGCTGGCCAAATCCGCCCAGCTTCATTTGACGATTGACGTCTTTGTAAAGCAGATAGCGGAAGGGACCGGGGCCACCGGCGTAGCACGCCTGGGGACAGAACGCACGCAACCACATGTAATCGCCAGCTTCCACTTCCACCCAGTCTTTGTTCAACAGATAGGCGGCCTTGCCCTGGAGGACGTAGAGGCCGTGCTCCATCACGTGGGTTTCCGCAAATGGAATCACACCACCGGGTTGAAAAGTGACTATGTTCACGTGCATGTCGTGGCGAATATCTTCGATATCGACAAAGCGTGTGGTGGCCCAGCAACCTTCGGTGTCCGGCATTTCAATGGGCTGAATATCTTTTTCGTTGGTGACGAAGGCTTCCGGCACATCAATGCCATCGACGCGTTCGTAATATTTCCGGATCCAGTGAAAACGCAGTGTGGACGCACACTCGTTGCGTACCTGCCAGTCGCTGCCCGGCGGAATAAATGCGTAGCCGCCCTCTTCCATACGATAGCGCTGGCCATTCAGGGTGAGTGTCAGCTCCCCTTCCACGACAAACAGCACGCCTTCGGCATTGGGATCGGATTCCGGCCGCTCGCTGCCGCCGCCGGACTGCACTTCCATGATGTATTGGGAGAACGTTTCGGCGAAACCAGACAGCGGGCGGGACAGAACCCACAGACGGGTTTTTTCCCAGAATGGCAGGTAGCTGGTGACAATATCCCGCATTACGCCTTTGGGAATGACCGCATAGGCTTCGGTAAACACGGCGCGATCAGACAGCAGCTGTGTCTGCGGTGGATGACCACCTTTGGGAGCGTAATAGGTATGCATTGGATAGTTCGAGTTGCTCATTGCTGTTCCAGTACTGTGTCCAAACGGCTACAAACCAGTTTTCCATTCCCGCTCTGGGCGGGGAGTTTCTGTGCTGGGTGGTACGTCGCCCAGTGGCGGGCGATATCGACACGGCGGGTTACCCAGACCCGGTCGTGCTGCTCGATATAATCGAGAAATTTTTGCAGGGCGCGAAAGCGGCCGGGGCGGCCGATCAACCGGCAGTGCAGACCGACGCTCATCATTTTCGGCGTGTCTTCGCCCTCTGCGTACAACACATCAAAGGCGTCGCGCAGATAGTCAAAAAAATGTTCGCCCGTGTTAAATCCCTGCGGCGTGGCGAATCGCATATCGTTGGTGTCCAGGGTGTAGGGCACTACGAGATGGATGCGGCTCTCGTCATTGCTGTCCCGGTGTTCGGTCCAGAACGGCAGGTCGTCGCCATAGTTGTCGCTGTCGTAGAGAAAGCTTCCCTCATCCAGCAACAGGCGGCGGGTATGAGGACTGTCGCGTCCGGTGTACCAGCCCTGTGGTTTGTGTCCGTAGAGCGTTTTAAAAATTTCGATGGCGCGGCGCATGTGCTCGCGTTCGATGTTCTCCGGAATATTCTGGTAGTGAATCCAGCGCAGACCGTGGCAAGCGATTTCATGACCGAGTTCGCTGAAGGCGTGCGCCACTTCGGGGTGACGCTCGAGAGCCATGGCAACGCCAAATACGGTGAGCGGCAGGCCGCGCTTTTCAAATTCGTTCAGGATGCGCCAGACACCGGCACGGGAGCCATATTCATAGATGGACTCCATGCTCATATGCCGGTCGGCATAGGCTTCCGCACCAACAATCTCTGACAGAAAACGCTCGGAGTGGCTGTCTCCGTGCAATACGCAGTTTTCTCCACCCTCTTCGTAATTCAATACGAACTGCAGCGCGACCTTCGCCTTTCCAGGCCAGTTCGCCTGCGGCACGTCGCGGCCATACCCAATGAGGTCGCGGGGGTATTGATCCAGATCCAGTGCGCTCAAGTTTTGTTCCTTATGGGTTGCTGACTACTACTGGCAACTTCACCGGACGGGCTTTACCTGGCCGGCGATTAAGTACACCTGAAGATCATTTTTGGTCGACATTTCTTGTATACAAGATAACGATATAGTGTATTCAGCAGTTTTGCAATCGCCAGATTGAACGCAAGGGAAGTTTTTTTGCGGGCGCGCGAGTAGCTACGGCGATAGCCGCAGAGTCGGGAGGTAGTTATCGGAGAGAGGAGAGATGGCCCGAAAGAGATTCAGGCCGAAAGAGTGGTGTCAGCTACCAAAAATACTGTACAGATCAGGTACTTCCGCGGCGCCTTCGACAATGGACAGCGAACCTTCCACCGCCTTCAGATGCGCCAGCATGAATGCAGAGGCGCCCTCGCCGTCTCCCGCCGTCAACAGGCGCACCAGTTCGTCGTGGTCGTGAGATTCACAGCCCACATTTTCACTGGAGGCGTTGCCGTACACCGCAAGAATCAGTGAGGAGCGGGAGCAGAGACGACCGACGAATTCGGCAAGGGTTTTGTTACCGGACATGTGCGCCAGACGCTCGTGGAATTCAGACGAAGTGCGGATAGCAAGGCTGTTGTTACCGTCACGCAATGCCTGCACCTCCCGCTGCGCAAGCTCGCGCAGCTCGGCGGCGTCGCTCCTGCTGAGGCGGCTTGCAACCTCAGGCATCAGACCGCATTCGACCATCTGCCGCGCGGCGAACACTTCGCGGGCTTCATCCGCGGAGGGACGGGAAACACTGGCACCGCGACGGGGGGCGATCGTGACCAGCTGCTCCATGGCCAGGCGCTGCAGCACTTTGCGGATACCGGTGCGACTGACCCCGAAAACCTCCGACAGAGCGTCTTCACGCAGGCGGGCACCGGGCTTGAGTCGGTGCTCGACGATGGCATCGCTGATGGACTGATAGATCGCATCCTCGCGCTCGGTGCCTTCCTGACGCTTGCGTTTGGTGGGTGCGGGATCCGCGGTGGTCTGGGCCATTCCCCTTGGGTTCCTGTATGACGGCTGTGCTGCCAATAGTGGCGTTGAAAGCCGGCTATTGTATACAAACTAGGGGGCTGGAAACCAATCGATGTAAGAATCGTTGAAGGAGGGAAGAATCCGCCCTCCCGAGACTCGCTGTGAATACGTCCCTGTACGCTCGTAACCGGCATCCATGCCTCATACGGTCCCGGGAGAGGGGCATCCCTGCCTTCCACCCCGGTAGTAACTATTCCGCAGACCAGGCCGCAATCAGTGCGCGCTCTTCGTCGGTCATTCCGGTCATATTACCCAGTGGCATATAGCCGCTGGCAACGGCCGCCTGGATCTTGGCTTTGGTCTGTTCGATCTGTGTGCGGCTGTCGAAAGCGAAGCCGGCAGGTGGTGCGGCGAATCCCGGCTGACTTGGGCTCTGGGAATGACAGGATGCGCAGCGGCGCTCGACCACGGCATACAGCTCCCCTCCCCGAGAAGCTGCCGTTTCGTCGGCGGCCGCTGCTTCGGGAGCTTGCGCCTGCGCAGGTTTCACGTCGGCTGTTTCTCCCTGTACTTCGGCGGTACGCGCCTCGTTCACAGTTTCAAGTTCAACCTCCGCCTTTTCTTCAGCCCGCTCCGTGCCTTCTACTTGAGCGACAGGCACTTTTGGATTCGGTGCTGCCTGCGGAGTCGGTGCGGCCTGCGGAGAGACTATCCAGAAGGCAAGCAGGATCAACGCGGCCCCCGTGGCGGGGTAACCCGGTTTGATCTGGCCGGAATGCATCAGTACGAAGAACTGCCGAATCAGTGCACCGGCAAAGATGAACAAGGTCATGATGACCCAGGCGTGTTCGTGGGTATATGTGAATGCGTAGTGATTGCTGATCATGAGCAGCACCACGGGCAGTGTGAAATAGGTGTTGTGTACAGAGCGCTGCTTGCCGCGCTTGCCGTCAAGCGGGTTGGGCGCTTTGCCTTCTTTCATTGCATTGACCATACGGCGCTGGCCGGGAATGATCCAGAAGAAGACGTTAGCGGACATGGCGGTGGCCATTACGGCACCGGTCATCAGGAAGGCGGCGCGACCGGCGAAGAGTTGGGTACTGACATAGGCTACGGCGATCATGAGTATGCCTACGGCGATGCTCAGTATGCCGTCCCGCTCCATGTTAGGGCTGATGCGTTTACACAGTTCGTTGTAGATGACCCAGCCGGAGAGCAGGAAACCGACGGCTACGGCGTTGGCCTGCCAGCCATTGAGACCTGCGGCCCAGGCCCAGTCGCTCTGGGTGTTGATGAGATAGAAGGCCGGGTTGGTCATATAGAGCAATATGAACAGGGCGAAGCCGGAGAGCCAGGTGGTGTAGGATTTCCAGAAGGACCAGTGGAGGTCGTCGGGGAGTTTTTCCGGGCTGGTTGCGTATTTCTGGTTGTGATAGAAACCACCGCCGTGCACGGCCCACATTTCGCCGAAGACGCCTTTTTTACGGCAGGCTTCGTTTTCCGGTTTCTTAAGCCCGTTGTCGAGCATGACGAAATAAATCGATTCGCCAATCCAGGCGATGGCGGCAATCACATGCAGCCAACGCAACATAAAGTTTGCAAATTCCAGGATAAAAGTTTCCATAGCCCGTTCTCTTTCTCGCTTATTGTTTTCCAAAGCGGGAAAAACTATTTCCCCACTTCGCGGGCCCACCTTTCTCCGTATCAGCGGGTCCCCTCCCTTCACATCTGAGACCTGACTCCGAACAGCCTCAGATGTTAGCTATTGTTCGTTTAACTCCCCCGATAGGTGGAATAGCTGTATGGGGATACCAGCAACGGCACGTGAAAGTGCTGGGAAGAATCGGAAACCCCAAAACGCAGCGGAATCACATCCAGAAAACGCGGCTCGCCGTTGCGATTGCCCTGGCGGCGCAGGTATTCGCCGGCGTGGAATACGAGTTCGTATTCACCCACCAGAAACTCCTCCCCTTCCAGAATCGGGCCGTCGCAGCGGCCGTCGTCGTTGGTGACCACTTCTTTCAACCAGGTGCGGTTGCCACCGGCGAGGCGGTAGACCTCGACACGGATCCCCTGCCCCGGCAAGCCGCGGGCGGTGTCCAGTACGTGGGTTGTCAGGCGTCCCATCGTTTTCTCCTGTGTTCTTCTGTTCTCTCAGATTCTTTCGGCACTCGGTTTCCAGAGGATTCCGGGGACCTCTGCTTGTTGTGGATTTATTTTTACACCAAACATGGATACATATTCAAACACTTTGTGTATACAATTTGAATTTGCAAATGAATACATTAAGCTAGCGATACAAATAAAAGACCGGGAGAGAAAACAATGACAGAGACGACAGCAACAAACCGCCTGGCACCAGCGCCGGCCACTCAGAGTCGTGAGGATTTTGTTGCACGGTTTGGGGATATCTACGAACACTCCCCGTGGATTGCACAGAGAGCGTGGGACAGAGGACTGTCAGAAGACCATTCCGATCCACTGGTACTGGCAGAGGCGATGGCGCAGGAGCTATGGGGGGCGAGCGAGGAAGAGCAGATGGGCGTGATCTGCGCTCACCCGGATTTGGCAGGCAAGGCGGCGTTGGCAGGGGAACTGACCGACGACTCCACCAAGGAACAGGCAGGTGTAGGGCTCGACCAGTGCACGCCAGAGGAGCTGGCGAAGTTTGAGACACTGAATAACGCCTACAAAGACCGCTTCCAGTTCCCCTTCATCATGGCAGTAAAAGGCAGCAACCGTTTCCTCATCCTCGATGCCTTCGAAGTACGCCTGAAAAACAGCATTGAAGAAGAGCGCAGAACCGCAATCGAGCAAATCAACAAGATTGCGCGGCTACGCCTCGTGGACAGAGCACAATAGTCAGAAGTTAAGGACAGGTACTGGGGATCGGTTTTCAAAAGCGGCGCAAACCGGGCCGAAGGCGCCGCGTTGAAGCGGCCTGGTACTTTGCGACACAGCGCCCAGGGGTGAGGCAAGTGCTGGCGAAGCACTGCTTCGCGCAGCCGAACGACGCCAATCCTTGTTTGGCGGCCGGCCCCGTTTACGGGGGGTCACAGCGGTTTTGAAAACCGATACCCAGTGCCTGGTCGCCACAACATAACGAATATACATACCACCAAACCAAAAAAATGCCCGGGCATCACTGTCCGGGCATTTGTTATCGCGTGAACTCAGACGTTAGAAGTAAAACTTCACCAACGCACTCACGGCATTTTCAGTATCAATCGCGCGGCTGCCAAACTTGTTGCGCCAGTAGGAATACTCGATACCCGCGTACATCACCCCAGGTCTGTCGGTAAGACTGCCCACATCCAGAGTCAGCTGTGGATTGATGTGGGTTTCCGCGGCCTGGGCACCGCTCACACCGGAGGAGTAATCCGCAAATCCGTCAAACAGGAATTTGGCCGAGCCGATCTCAAACGGCGCGCCCCAGGTGACGGTCATCTGCCAGTCGTTGGGATCGTCAAAGGCAGTATTGTTGTCTACGTAGTAGACGTTGGTATTGAAGTACTGCAGCCCCGGAAGATCCCAGCTTACACCAACACCCGCCAGGTAATTGTCCGCATCGGCACCACCGCCAAATTCGTATGTTCCCGCCAGCAAGACGTCTTTGACCGGGCCAAACGTCAGCTCACTGCCAGTGAGCCAGCTCAGGCTTACACGTGGGGCAAACTCACCATAAAGGTCATTCACTCCAGCGTCCTCATCCTCCACCTGATAGCGGTCGATAAAGAAAAAACTGTCGCCCCAGTTATTCGCGGCGATGTTTTCAAAGGTAAATACGGTTGCATCTTCCTGAACGCCACCAAAGGTTTCGTACTGGCCACTGTGTAACAGGGACAGAGTGGATGTACCGAAAAAGCGTTCGGCGTGTGCGGCAGGTACGAT
Organism: Microbulbifer pacificus; assembly: GCF_002959965.1. Lineage (NCBI taxonomy): Bacteria > Pseudomonadati > Pseudomonadota > Gammaproteobacteria > Cellvibrionales > Microbulbiferaceae > Microbulbifer > Microbulbifer pacificus. Next base: position 118,355 of record NZ_PREV01000027.1, on the reverse strand, counting down.
AGCCGCGGTAAACGCGGAGGCCACAATGGCCTTGGTCAGGATATTTTTGATTGATTTCACAACTCAGTCTCTCAGGTTATTTTTATTTCGCGCGCTCGCGGCGCGCATTTAAAAAACGTCGTCGACTGCAAACTTCCAACAACACATTTCAGGCTCTTAACGGCCCTTGATTCTCAACTCGCAGGCAGCGCTCACCGGTCCGGGATGTCCGTCCCGACGGTGAGTCCGTTCAAATGGATTCGATTCGGAAGAAACGCTTTACAGGAATGCGAACTTGGCAATAAAAATTGCGCTCAGCACATACAGGCTGACTGAAATTTTGTCGTGTTGGCCGGTGAACAACTTCATAGCGGTGTAAGTCAGAAAACCCAGCGCGATACCGTTGGCAATGGAAAACGTCAGCGGCATCATCACCACGGTCACGATGGCGGGGATGGTATCGGTGTGATCCTTCCAGTTGATGTGCGCCATACCGCCCATCATCAACATCGCCACGTAGATCAACGCACCGGCGGTCGCATAGGCGGGAATCATACCGGCCAGGGGTGCCAGGAACATGGCCAGCAGGAAAAGCACCCCCACCGTCACCGCGGTGAGACCGGTACGTCCACCCGCGGCGACACCGGACGCGCTTTCCACGTAACTGGTGACCGGCGGGCAGCCGAGAAACGCGCCCATGACACTGGAAGTGGAATCCGCTTTCAGTGCGCGGGAAAGGTTTTTGATCCGGCCATCATCATCCACCAGATGCGCGCGGTGAGCGACACCCATCAGGGTACCGGCGGTGTCGAACATGTTCACGAACAGGAAGGCGAGGATTACGCTGATCATGCCCACGTTCAACGCACCTTTGACATCCATTGCCAGCCAGGTTGATGCCAGGCTCGGCGGTGCGGAAACCAGCCCCTGATATTCCACCAGGCCAAAGGCCCAGCCAACGGCGGTCACCGCCAGCATGCTGAACAGGATGGCGCCAAACATTTTGCGATAACTCAGAATGGCAATCAGCAGGAAACAGATCGCCGCCAGCAGCGCGGACGGATTGCTGAAGCTGCCCATGGAAAGCAAAGTAGCCGGGTTATCCACCACAATGCCCGCGGTCTTGAGACCGATCAGACCGAGGAAAAGACCGACTCCAGCCCCCATGGCAAAGCGCAGACTCATGGGGATACTGTTCAGCAACCACTCCCGAATCCGCGACAGGCTCATGATCATGAACAGGACACCGGAAAGGAAGACCGCGCCCAGCGCCACTTCCCAGCTGTAGCCCATCTCCCCTACCACGGTGTAGGTGAAGAAGGCGTTGAGCCCCATACCCGGCGCCAACCCTACAGGCCAGTTGGCATACAGTCCCATGAGGAAACAGGCCAACGCGGCGCCTATACAGGTGGCGACAAACGCTGCCCCATGATCCATGCCAGCCGCGGCCATGACGTTGGGGTTTACGAAAATCACATAGGCCATGGTAAAGAACGTGGTGAGGCCCGCGATGAGCTCGGTCTTTACTGTGGTCTGATGTTCGTTGAGTTTAAAAATCCGGTCGAGAATACCGGCGCTCTCTGAGCTCATTGAAGGCTCCGACGGACGGAGTACATGCTGGTCCTGCTTTAGCGTTTCCACAAGTGGTCCTCTCATTATTGTTGTTGGTACCAGAGAGCGCACATCTGTCTCAGGTAGGTGATGGCCTGGCCCGCCTTTCCTGCGCCTGTCCCCCTCATTAATTCGACTAAAAGGTCAAGAAGTAAGGCCTGAACCCATCCTATTCCTGTATACAATAATTGCAACAATAATTTAAAAAATAGTACATCGTGCAAACAGGGCCGGGATTCATCTATTAATTATGGGGATTAAGCGAAATATAAGTTGCGGTGTTCACAGGAAAACAAGGATGACTACATCATTTCACGCTGTACGATTTTCAGCCAACCCGGCCATCGTCACGAAACTTCCGAGACGCCCGAAAAATCTGCGCACAGGAATATCAAACGGGTGTCATCGCAATCGACACATGTCCCGACAGATATGACGCCAAATCCAAAGCACAAAAAAGGGGCCTCAGAGCCCCGAAAATTGATCAAAGAACAACAAAACAAAAGCGTGACAAATACTACTTGCGATGGCGGCACACGCCCGCGGCATAGGTTTCCTTCACCGCGCGGTCATCACCCAGGATCATCAGTGCGAAAAGCCGCTCCGCAAGCGTGGTCGCCTGCGCCATACGACGGCTGATCAGCGGCGTGGCATTGTAATCAAGTACGACGAAATCCGCGTCCTTGCCCGGCTGCAGATTACCGATCCGATCATCCAGGTACAGCGAGCGGGCACCGCCGAGCGTAGCCAGATACAACGCCCGGAACGGGTCGAGTTTTTTGCCCTGCAGCTGCATTACCTTATAGGCCTCGTTCAGGCTCTGCAGTTGCGAGAAGCTGGTTCCGGCCCCCACATCGGTACCGAGGCCCACGCGCACACCGCACTCTTCGAGCTTGTCGAGATTGAGCAGACCGCTGCCGAGAAACAGGTTGGAGGTGGGGCAGAACGCCACCGCTGAACCGGTCTCACCCAAACGCTGACACTCGTCATCGCACAAGTGAACGCCGTGGGCGAACACCGCGCGCTCACCGATCAGGCCGTGGTGGTCGTACACATCGAGATAGCCACTGCGTTCAGGGAAGAGCCCCCGTACCCACTCAATCTCCTGTTTGTTCTCGGAGATATGGGTGTGCATATAAAGACCCGGATATTCCTGAAATAGCTGGCCCGCCAGGGCCAGCTGCTCGGGGGTACTCGTAGGCGCGAAGCGCGGGGTAACGGCATAGTGCAGACGGCCCTTGCCGTGCCAGCGCTCGATCAGCTCCTTGCTGTCGGCGTAGGCGGACTCCGGGGTATCGCGCAGGTATTCCGGCGCATTGCGATCCATCATTACCTTGCCGGCGATCATGCGCAGATCAAGCTTTTGCGCCTCACTGAAAAAGGCGTCAATGGACTGTTTGTGCACAGTGCCGAACACCAGCGCGGTGGTGGTACCGTTGCGCAGCAGTTCTTCCAGAAAGACCTGGGCAAGCCGGGTGGCATGCTCGGGATCTTCGAATTTGCGCTCCGCCGGGAAGGTATACGTCTCCAGCCACTCCAGCAGCTGTTCGCCGTAGGCGCCGATGATGTCCAGCTGTGGATAGTGGATATGGGTATCGATAAAGCCGGCGGTAATCAGGGTGTCGGAGTAGGTCGTCAGATCCGCATCGGAGAACTTGCCAAGCAGCGTATCCGCGTGCCCGACGTCGAGCACTTTGCCGTCTTCGACCACCAGCAGGCCGTCTTCAAAATATGCGTAAGAAGCCTCGATTCCGACATCACGGGGATCGGCGATGCTGTGGAGAATGGCGGATCGGTAGGCTTTGCGTTGGGACATGGTAACTCTCATCTGGACATAATTTTATTGTGGCCCGCGGTCTCTCCCCTCCGCGGGCAGCAAAAAATTAAACCAGTGAGTGGACCGACGTCAACAAAAACCTGATCAAATGGTCAGAAAAATAGCCTGTCTCGCCTTTCATCCCTCGGCATCGAAATCCAGGTCCACCTCCACCGACTCAAACGGAGGCACGTTCAGCCCACAGCCCCGCAGAATTACCTCGATCAGGAATTTCGCCGCGTGATCGAAGTCCTCGCGGGTGTACTCCGCTTTATTCTCGATCACCAGAATCTGGGTCTGGAAATCCGCATAGTGCTGGGTGGAGGACCAGATCAACAGGATCAGCTGCACCGGGTCCACGGGCGCCATGCGCCCCTCGTCGACCCACTGCTGCATCACCCGTGAGCGGTCGCGTACCCAGTCGCGCATATTGGTGCGCAGATGCTCTTTCAGCACCGGCGCCCCCTGGATCACCTCCATGGCGAACAGGCGTGAAGCCAGGGGGTGGGTGCGGGACATCTCCACTTTGGCCTTGATAAAGCGCGCCAGTGTCATCGCCGGGTCGTCTTCCGGTTTGATGGACTCCAGCATGGCATTCCAACGCCCGGTAATCGTGTCAAACAAGGCGGTGTACAGGCGCTCCTTATTGCTGAAGTAATACAGCACATTGGATTTCGGCAGCTCGGCGCGCTCGGCTATACGCTGGATGGTGGTACCGCGGAAACCGTTCAGGGCAAACTCTTCCTCTGCCGCCATCAGGATCCGCTCGCGGTTGCGCGTGCGGATTTTACCCGGGCGCTTTTTGCGGCCGGGCCTGCCGGCACCTTCAACGTCCATATCCAGTGCGCGGGCAAGTTCGATTTCTTCAGCGTTGTGCGAAGAGCTCAGTGGCGAGTTTTTGGGACGGGGCATAGCGGCAAGTTTGTGATTGTTTTTTACAGGCGACCGACAATAGCTTAACTGCCCGGCGCAGGCAAAAAAGCGCAGACCGATGCCCCCGGCATACCGGCCCACACTTTCCCCCCTCCCCCAACCGGTCATCCCACCCCTCTCCAAGAACCTGTACCGGGACCGAAACGGCGAGCTCGGTCGCAATTTATTTTCAAACCAAATGGTCAGCTTTTACGGCGCATACGGCCACACAACCTTCAAATCAGACTATTTGATCAAATTTTTTACTTGTCCATTTGGTCAAGAAAATGTAAAACAAAGGCTCGCCAGGTTATTCGGAGCGCTGTCCTGGCGGTCGTAACAAAGATGCGGAGAGAGAAATCTGCCGGAACCCGACACCCACAGGGCCGGCAAACACCATCGCAAAATCAATAAGCAAACGAGAAATGCGAGGATCACTGTGATCGAGTTCTATCTGAATGGGCGGCATCGGCAGTTGGCGAGCGTCGACCCCAACCTCACCGTTCTGGAATGGCTGCGCACCGAGGCACGGCTGACCGGCACCAAGGAAGGCTGCGCCTCCGGCGATTGCGGTGCCTGCACCGTGGCCATCGGCACCTTGGATTCCTCCACCGACAGCGAGCGCCTGCGCTACGACAGCGTCAACAGCTGCATCGCCCTGGTGGGCAGCCTGCACGGCAAACACCTGATTACCGTAGACGGTCTGCAAAGCGAGCCCGCACACCCGGTACAGAAAGAAATGGTGGAATGCCACGGCGCCCAGTGCGGCTTCTGTACACCGGGGATCATCATGTCCCTGTTTGCATTACACACCGAAAGCCGCGCCCGCGGTAAAACCGTAGACGATGCGGCGCTGATGGAATCTCTCGGCGGCAACCTGTGCCGTTGCACCGGCTACCGCCCCATTGTGGAAGCGGGGCGCAAGGCCGCGGTACAGGAGTGGCAGCCCGCAGAGGGAACAGAGCAGAAAAGCACACCCGCTGAAATCGATCTGCGCGGCCCCGCCTGGCTGCAAAATCCGGCGATGATCGCGCAACTCAAGCAGGTGCAGAACAACCCGGTTACGGTCGCCGCCGAGAACGGCCGCCGCTACGATGCCCCCATCACCCTCGCCCAGCTGCGCCAACTGCGCGCGGAATTTCCACAGGCCCGCCTGGTGGCCGGCGGCACCGACCTTTCATTGGAAATTACCCAGTTCCTGCGAGATTTGGACCATGTCATCAGCGTAAACAACATTCCCGAGCTCCAGGAAATCCGCGAACAGCAGGACGGCCTCTACCTCGGTGCCGCCGCCAGTTACCGCGCCGCGGAACACGCGCTGGCCAGTCGCTGGCCCCACTTTCACACCATGCTGGAGCGCCTCGGCTCCAAACAGATCCGCAACCGCGGCACCGTGGGTGGCAATATCGGCAACGCGTCCCCCATCGGTGACATGCCACCGGCGTTGATTGCGCTCGGTGCCGAGCTGGAGCTGGACGGTGTGGACGGCGTTCGCCGCCTGCCATTGCAGGAGTTTTTCCACGACTACAAAAAAACCGACCTGCGCCCCAATGAATTTATCCGCGGCGTATGGATCCCGGCCTCCCTGTCCGATGAACAGCTGCTGATCTACAAAATCTCCAAACGCCTGGACGACGATATTTCCGCGGTGCTCGGTGCTTTCTGGCTGAAGCTCGACGGTGCCATTGTGGAAGACTGCCGTCTCGCTTTCGGCGGCATGGCGGCCATCCCCAAGCGCGCGGCCAATGCCGAAGCGGCACTGCGTGGCCAGCCCTGGAACCTGAGTTCCGTCGCCCGCGCGGTCGGCGCACTCGCGGAAGACTTCTCCCCCATGAGCGACGTGCGCGCCTCCGCGGAATACCGCCAGCAGGTGGCCGGCAACCTGATCCGTCGCGCCCTGCTCGACTCGGCGCGCAGCGACTTCAAGCCCGTCAAACACCACACGGACAATAACCACAAGCCATTGATGGTGAATGAATATGCGTAAACTCCCGGACGTTTCCAACACAGAAGAAAACGCACGCAACAGCACGCAGACACAATCCGCTCGCGGCGTCGCCGGCCTTTCCGCCATGCACGACAGCGCCTGGAAACATGTGCGCGGCGAAGCCCGCTATATCGACGACCTTCCAGAACCGGAAGGACTGCTGCACGCCGCTGTCGGCCACAGCACGGTGGCTCACGCCAAAGTCCTGTCCATGGATTTATCCGCGGTGCGCGCCTACCCCGGCGTGGTGGACGTCATCACCGCGGACGACGTACCCGGGCATATCGATATCGGCCCGGTATTCCCCGGCGACCCGGTACTGGTCAACGGACTGGCGGAACACATCGGCCAGCCACTGTTCGCGGTCGCCGCCACCAGCCTGCGCGCCGCGCGCCAGGCCGCGCGTCTCGCCAAAGTGGAATACGAACCTCTCGATCACGCGGTCACCGTGCACGATGCACTGAAAAAACAGCTGTTCGTGCGACCGGACCACACCCAGCAGCGCGGCGATTTTGAAAAAGCATTAAAGGAAGCCCCGCACCGGCTGCAGGGTGAAATCAACGTGGGCGGTCAGGAACACTTTTACCTGGAAGGCCAGGCCTGCCTGGTGGAACCCACCGAAGATGCCGGCGTGCACGTGCACACCTCCAGCCAGCACCCGTCGGAAGTGCAAACCCTGGTGGCCGAAGTACTGAACCTGCCGATTCACGAAGTCACCGTGGAAGTGCGCCGTATGGGTGGCGGCTTCGGCGGCAAGGAAACCCAGGCCGCACCGCTGGCCTGCGTGGCCGCACTGCTCGCGCGCAAAACCGGCCGCGCGGTGAAATACCGCCTGGCCCGCTACGACGACATGGTGCAGACCGGCAAGCGCCACGATTTTTACAACACCTACGATCTCGGCTTCGACGACGACGGCGTACTGCAGGGCGCAGACATTGTGGTCGCCGGCCGTTGTGGTTACTCCCCGGACTTGTCTGACGCTATCGTCGACCGCGCCATGTTCCACTCGGACAACGCCTACAGCCTAGGCCCGGCGCGGGTCACCGGCCACCGCTGCAAAACCCACACGGTTTCCAACACTGCCTTCCGCGGTTTCGGCGGCCCCCAGGGCATGATGACCATTGAAATGGCCATGGACGATATCGCCCGCTACCTGAATCTGGACCCACTGGATGTGCGCAAGCGCAACCTCTACCGGCCGGGACGCGACACCACCCACTACGGCCAGGTGGTGGAACAGCACGTGCTGGCAGATCTGATTGAAAAACTCGAAACCAGTTCGGACTACCGCAAACGCCGGCAAGAAATCGCCGCGTTCAACCGCAGTAATCCGGTGCTGAAACGGGGCATCGCACTCACCCCGGTTAAATTCGGTATTTCCTTTACCGTGCAGCACCTGAACCAGGCCGGCGCGCTGGTGCATATCTATACCGACGGCAGCATTCTGGTGAACCACGGCGGTACTGAAATGGGCCAGGGCCTGTATATCAAGGTCGCCCAGGTGGTTGCCGCGGCCTTCCAGGTGGACCTCGACAAGATCAAGGTCACATCCACCCGCACGGACAAGGTGCCTAACACTTCCCCCACCGCCGCCTCTTCCGGCTCCGACCTGAACGGCATGGCCGCGCTGGATGCCTGCGAAAAAATCAAGGCCAACCTGGTGGCCTTCGCCGCACAGAAATTCAACGTGGCGGAAAGCGAAGTCCAGTTCGCCAACAATCAGGTGATCGCCGGTGACCACCGCGAAGATTGGGCCGCGCTTGTACAGAGCGCCTACACCGCGCGTATTCCACTGTTCTCCAGCGGCTATTACAAAACCCCGAAAATCCACTACGACCGCAGCACCGGCACCGGCCGGCCGTTCTATTACTACGCCAACGGCGCTGCCTGCTCGGAAGTGATCGTCGACACCCTCACCGGGGAATACCGCACCCTGCGCGCGGATATCCTCCACGACGTGGGCCAGTCCCTGAACCCGGCCATCGACATCGGCCAGATCGAGGGGGCCTTTGTGCAGGGTGCCGGCTGGCTCACCACCGAGGAACTGGTCTACGCCGATGACGGCCGCCTGCTCAGCAACGGTCCGGCCACCTACAAAATCCCCGCGGTGTCTGACGCGCCGCTGGATTTCCGGGTCAGCCTGCTGGAAAACAGTCCCAACAAAGAGGCCACCGTATTCCGCTCCAAAGCCGTGGGCGAACCGCCGTTTATGCTGGGCATGTCGGTGTGGTCGGCACTGCGCGACGCCGTCGCCAGTGTCGCGGATTATCGTCACAGCACCCCGCTGGATACGCCGGCCACGCCGGAGCGCGTCCTCGCCGCCGTTACCCGCACCCAGCAATGGGTTGAGGCGCAGGCGAAAGCAAAACCATCTGCGGACAAAGCTCGGGAGGGCGAACCGGCATGATGCAGCGACTCCCCTGGCACAAGGCCGTTGCCGACTGTGAACAACGGGGCGAACCCTATGTACTGGTGACGGTACTTGGGGTCACCGGCTCTGTGCCGCGGGAGCCCGCGAGCAAAATGGTGATCACCGCCGCCGACACTTTCGACACCATCGGCGGCGGTCACCTGGAGTACAAGGTCATCGAACGCGCGCGCGAGCGTCTCAGTAGCCGGCAGCTCGGCTTTGACCTCGCTCACTTCCCCCTCGGCGCCAGCCTCGGCCAGTGCTGCGGCGGCAGCGTCGCGGTATTGATGGAAACGCAGGGTGGCAGTGATGCCAGGCTGGTGGTATTCGGTGCCGGGCACGTCGCCCAGGCATTGATGACGATCGTCGGGCAACTGCCGTGGCAGGTCACTTGGGTGGACTCCCGCGCGGACACCTTCCCGCAGCAGATTCCCGCCAATGTCACCGTGCATCACACCGACGACCCGGCCGGCGACGCCGCCGAATTGTGCGAGAACGCCCACGTACTGATCCTCACCCACAACCACGCGCTGGACTTCGACCTGTGCTGGAAACTGCTGGAACAACGGCGCCAGGGCCCTCCTCCCGCCTCCATCGGCCTGATCGGTTCCCAGACCAAGGCCGTGCGCTTCCAGCAACGGCTGCTGCAGCGGGGATTCAGTGAAGAGGAAATTGCCAACATCCGCTGCCCGGTAGGGCGCTCAGATGTGCCCGGTAAACGTCCCATGGAAGTGGCGGTTTCCATCAGCGCAGAGTTGATCGCACTGGTAGCCACGGAGTCCGGTACCGCGGACAAGCAAAGCCGGCGCGGGCTCCAGTGGAGTCAGCTCAAAACACTGAGTGCACCAGGCGGTGCGGGTGCGTTAAACGCGAAAGCCGGCTGAAGCCGGCCCGCAGCAGTAAAGTTCACAGAGGGTACCAACACCTACCCTGTCTTGCGACCGGCCTCGTGCCGGTCTTTTTTTCCGAGCGACTATTCAGGTAACAAATCGATAGCCGTCAATGCGTTGCCGGAAATATACAGCACACCCTCGTCACTGAGGCCAAGCGCGCCGGAGGCGGCGTAATTCCACACGGATGTTTTGCTATCCAGATCTATTGCGAAAGTTGTCGTGCTGCCGCCGACAAACACGTGCGTCCGTGTGACAACAATATTGGACGACAGGGGTTCACTCGCCTCATAGTTCCACAATACCGTGCCTGTGGACTCATCGATCACCTTGAGAACTCCGGATTCGATGGCAAAAATTTGCCCAAGATGGGAGGAGGGTTGGCCGCGGTAGCTACCGCTTTTCTCCCATAGGATAGATTTTTGCCCGAGGTCAAACACCACCAGGGTTCCATTCTGGATTGCAACGGAATTACCCAGCCCGGTTAGCACCGTCGCCATACCCACGTCATAGCCATGCCAATCAAAACTGGGAAAATCAATACGGTAGGCAAGTTCACCGGTCAGGCGGTCGTACGCGGCAAAGTCTGTGATAAATGCATACACATACTGCTCATCCACGGCCGGAGTAAAGCCGTCGTACTGGGCGGTATTGGCAAACCAGTTTTGTACACCGGTTTCTGCATTGTGCGAATACATACCGCCATAGTAGCCTCCCGCCATGTACAGCTGGCCGTCGAATAGAGTCGGCGCGAGATATTCTGACCATTGATTGCCGTAGGAGGTAGCAAACAGCAAGTTCCCGGTTGTGGCATCAACGCTGCGGATAAAGGAATCCTCATGCCCACCACTTTGAAAATAGACGTTGCCTCCTTCATATGCCGGTGGATTCACACTGTGAATATCATCGTAAGACTTCTCCCACAGAATTTCTCCCGCTGTGCTGCCCAGTCCATAAATACGTTGGTTGCCAAAATAGCTGTCACTGGAAACAAAGACTTTTCCATCACCAGCCGCAACACCGTTCAACTGTGGGGTATCGGCAAAAACCTTGCTCCAGCGGAAGGCAAAGTCACCTTCGTCAAGATCCCACGGGGTATAACCGGTATGATCTGGACCGCCCTGCGAACTCCCCCACACAACCGGTACGGGAAACTCGGTCTGTTCCGTAGGTGAAGTATGAGCGACAAACTCTTCCAGATTGGAAAATGAATCGGAGTCCATGTCCGTTGCGGCATCGCTCGCGTCATTGGGATCCAGACCAACTGCAATTTCCCAATCGTCCCGCATCACATCGCCGTCAGTATCTTTCAACAGTGGAGATGTATTGTGGATCGCGTACTCGTCGAAATCGTTCAGGCCATCACCATCAGTATCGGACACTATGGGAGAGCTGCCCAAGATGGATTCTTCCAGATTTGTCAGGCCGTCATCATCAAAGTCACCCGATGCATCGTTGACGAGTGCATCCAGTCCGTAGGTAATTTCGTACCGATCATCCATACCATCACTATCAGAGTCACCACTCAAAGGATCGGTACCATATACCTTCACTTCATCACGGTCTGAAAGGCCGTCACTGTCGCTATCAATGAGATTGGGGTCAGTGCCCGCCGCAACCTCTTCGCCATCGTTCAGACCGTCTCCATCCGTATCAGGATTGAGCGGGTCGGTCCCTCTTACCAGAACCTCGTCACCATCGTTTACAGTGTCTCCGTCTGTATCTGCTTTATCTGCCCGGGTACCCAGCGCAAACTCTTCGGTGGCGGAGAGATTATCCATATCGTTGTCGGAGTCCGCATCACTGTCATTGTGAGCATCGAGACCATTGCCCGCTTCCCACCAGTCAGGCAGATCGTCGCTGTCGCTATCGATGTCTGGCGTAAAGTCGATAAATTCCGCATAGATCGGCAAGCGGACAAACCCGCTGAGGTTGGAATCCGTCACCACCAGATCTTCGAAACGAGATGACACCATCAAGTCACCATTCATGCGCAGTGATATATCGTAAAAACTGCCACCGATTTCCAGACTGGCCAGCTGATTGCCAGACTGGTCATACTTACGGACATAGCCACTCCAGTCGGCAACAAAAATTTCACCGGTCGCATTGACAGCCACTGATCTGCCGGTGCTTACCGCAATCTGCGACACTACTTGCAGCGTGTCAGGGTCGTACTTGTCAATGGTCGAACCGGTAAATGCGTAGAGGTAGCCGTCCTCTCCCACCGTCAGGTCGATATAGCCACTGCCACTGACAAATTCCAGAGTGCCATCGCTGAGATCGAATACCACCAGTCCCTGATTGGGGCTACCGGAAGTCGCCATATTGGTCACAAAAACCCGCTCTCCGATCGCGTCAATGCCACCGTAGGATGCGTTATTTATGGTGGACCACCCCGGCGCCGCATAGTGTTCCCACTCATGTCGCCTTGGAGAGTAAACACTCAAGATCGGCTCGAAGGTACCGTTGAACACCGCCACACGCCCATCTTCGAGAACGGAAATATCCCGTGCATATCCTGTGTACTCAGAATTACCGGTGACATCCACCTCCTTAAGCAGGCTTCCCTCCATGTCATAGAACTGGATTTTGTTGTTGTCGACGCCGACAAAGCTGGTGCCCATCTCAAAAATATTTTTCAGCGGTGCGACCACAAAATTATCCAGGTACACGGAGCAACCCGAACTACTGCTTTCAACGCTAATGGTCAGCTCTTTTTTTCCTGGAGACACCAAAAACTTGTGCGTTTTCCAGATGGATTGCTGTGGGTACCCAGAATAGATTTCTTCACCGTCGAGACGGACACTCAGATTTTTATGGTAGTTGCTGTAGCAATCCGACATGGCATCGAAAGACAACTCTATAGGAGAAAATGTACGCTCCCAGGTAATAGCGGCTTCACCATTCAGCGACAGACTCAACGCTCCATGACTTGCAAAATCCGCGGAAACCGCGATTTCGTCAGGCGAGGATACAACGACCAGTTCGTCGGGAACATTGCCATCTTCAAATGAGAACAGTACTTCCGACACACTATCGGGAAACGAGGTGTCATCCGAGGGATCAGAACCATTAATGAATTCGATATAGTTTGAGTAACTATCGCTGTCCAGGTCCCCTTCCATATCATCCGCGCTGTTGGGATCGAGCCCAGCAACCAACTCCCATGAATCGGGCATAAAGTCGCCATCGGAATCCTGGGAATTGGGGTCGGTTCCGTACAGTGACACCTCATCGCCATCACTTAAACCGTCGCCGTCGCTATCCGACACCCTTGCGGATGTTGAGGCAATAAATTCTTCCAGGTTGGTGAGGCCGTCGCTGTCCGGATCCTGTCCGGCGTCATCAGAATTATCGTCATCGAGAGAAAACTGAAGTTCCCACCAGTACGGAAGGCCATCACTGTCACCGTCGACAAGCAGCGGTAATTTCCGGAACGACATGCCGCTCCCGGCATCCGGTTCCAGATATACCAATCCCTCGTCATATTGCAGCACCTGCTGGCCATCCAGCACGCCAAGATCCAACCCAAACAGTTGTTTGTTCAGCTTTGTGTCATAGGCGGCCAGCCAAACACTTTCTCCGTTCTGGAACAGGGCCGCTGCCATCTCACTCCACCAGAAAGCGTCGCGCGGGTAAAACTGATTGCTGAGGGACGGCCATAGATCCGATATGGGCAGCTGTTGCAAATAAGGCTTGCCGAGTAGATTGCGCACCACAACATCCCCACCGACAAAAATACGTTCTTCATCGGTAGAAGGAGATACAAAAACAGGCAGCCCCGTATCCCCAAAACTGAAATTCCTGGAGCTTGTGGGATATCCAGAAACCGGGTCGAGGATGCTGCTGCGCAGCGAGCCGCCGGAGTAATCTTCCACCCAGTAAACCCGGCCGCTTTCCGCATGGTATTCAAGTTCGGTGTTATCGCCGTAAACGGTGAAATCTGCGAGTTTTTCAAATTGCTCGCTGAGAACATTCAACCGGCGGTACCCGTAGTCTGTGGCTTCGCCCACAATCAGCTGCTTACCCGCCTGAATCAAGCTGACATCACCACCGGTTACCCGGTATATCCGCTGCGCCTGCAATGGCAGGGAACTGGAAACCTGAAATACAGCGCCAGAATCATCGGCTACCAAAAGCTTGCCGGAATCGGACACTGCAATGGATACCGCGGGTGCGCCATTCAACTCACGCGTCAACAGCACCGGATTGAGAAGCTGCTCGTTAACAAGATCCCAACGGTAAACAGCCTGGTCAGCCGCTGACAGCGCGTAAACGATATTTTCATGGAGAATGGTTTGGGTAACTTCATCGATCACAACATGGCTTTCGACATCGCACTCACTGCCATTTCCCTCATTCACCTCCTGACAGGCAGAATCCTCGGGGTAGGCGTCAAGGGTAAGGCCACTGGTTGAATCTCCCTCGCTGTAGCCGGCGTTCCAGCTGTCTGGCCATCCATCACCATCCGTATCCAGCGATGCGGCCGGATCAGCGGGAAAGTGGTCATCAACATTATCTACTCCGTCATCATCCAGATCGCGATCGGTCACAAAAGTGTGAAAACGATACTCACCAGACCCGTCGCGGGCGACCAGCAGATAGTCATCATCGCGCTTGAGGAGGGTGCTGGGTGTGCCAGTAAATTCCAGTGACTGATAAAAGGCGCCACTAGCGGAATAGGCATTGACGTTTGCATTCCCGGCCGGGCTTGCCGTGGCTGCCACCAGGTCATTCCCGTCATACACCGCGCGATCAAACGGGGACACATCAAACGGGGAGCGTACAGAGCTGCCCATCTCGTATACCAGACCTGAACCCGTCGCTACCCGGTCCACATTATCGAGTACCAACACCTGGCCTTCCGGGTAAAACTCGCTGTCGTAGGAGTACAGACTTCCGGAGTCGAATTGACCTGTACTCTGGTTTACTGTCATGTAACCCAGGCGATAGGGCGCTGAGGAGGAATAGCGGAAATAGAGGCGATCACGGGATTCAGACCAGTCGAACGACTCAAAATGGCTCCGGTAATCCCTTCGGTACATCAGCTGCCCTGAACTGGATAGTGTCAGGTGCGTCTCGCCCACTTCATCATCGCCTATCACGAACAGGTAATTCCCCGCAAAGGCGAGATCGGAAATAGGGAAGCCGACATTTGTAAGCAGCCTGGGCTCGCCGCCAGCCAGATAGCGGATTGCACCGTCAGGATAGGCGACATAGGTTCTCTGGTGGCCTTTGTGAACGAGAATGGTAGTAGGCGTTACCCCGTCAACAGCGAGCCCAATTTTTTCCTCAATACGTTGCGAGTCAGGGAGAAACCGAAACAAAGCCAGCTCGGTTCCCGAGTTTGCAACAAGGAGAATACTGCCGTCTTCATCGGCAAAGCTGTCGGTCACGTCATAATTGGACAGTGCCGTCATGTAACATTGGGCACCATCACCGTGGGCCGCGACGCTGCAGTTACCATCCAGAGGGTAAGCGTCGCCATTGTCCCCAACACCGTCGCTATCGCTATCCATTGTTTCTGAAGGATCGCGAGGGAATGCATCTTCGGCATTGGCTACGCCATCGCCGTCGATATCCAGATCAATAGCATCGGGCTTACCATCTGCATCCATATCGGGGCCAACCGCCGCCAATATCACGGTCGATGGAGCATTTTCCAGCAACTGCACATCGGCAGAGGGGGCAGTAACTGCCGCTTCGGCGAGCAGCAGCTGAACGGTCTCGCCCGCCAGGTAGTCTCCTTCCCCACCAGAGCGTAATGCTCCGGTGCCTGGGATACTCAGTTCGGAGATCAACTGGCGCGCGGCGACTTCGAATACCTGCCGGCTTCCGTCGACGTAGTCAGCCGCAGCCAGAGAAGTGAGGCCATCGTATTGGCCATCGAGCAGGTCGGCAGCCATCCATTCGATTACCCGGTTAACGGGAACCCCAAGCTCTACCGAGATATACCAGATGAGGGCAGCCTGGGCTTCGAGTGCGGTTCGATAATTGAGCAATTGCTGAGTCGCGGGTGCGGTATCGGTAACGAGCGGGCTCTGTTCAAACAGGTCAATCCCCTGTAGCAAATCGAACCCCAACTCGGTAGCGACCGTAGTAGAGAAACTATTTAGTTGGCTGGCCAGTTCAGTGGTGTTTGCCACACCGCCTTTGAGGCGCAGCATTTCGAAGACCATGGTTGTACTAATAGTCGCATAGGCAGGTTCAGACTTTTTCAGCGCATCGGCCGAAACAAACGTTTTCAGCGTGGGGATTATGGGCGCTTCGCCCGTAGAGATGTCCAAGGTGTCCGCATCTGCAGTCACTTCTATCAGATAGAAATCACTCTTCTCCAATTCAAATTCGATGCCGTCGAACTGCCCTATGGCTCCCGTGCTCCCACTGGCGAGCTTGGTTCCCTTCAACGCGGCGTTTCCCATCTGTACGGTGTAAACACCGACATCCGCATTACTCAGAGGTCCCTTGACAGCGTAGCCACCCAGTGAAACCGGTTCGGGGGATTCGGAAGGTGGGTTCGTGGATGGGTCGGACGACTGGGAAGAGCCACCACCACCGCCTCCGCCACAAGCCGTAATAATGTTTACAGACAGCAGCAGCAGGCCGCGAGTTATGATTTTTCTTGTATTGATTGTCATTGTCCGAACCGGGCGTATATTTTTTATTCAAATGACCCCGAATGCCGCAAATTTTGGCACGGAATCCCCCCCATTTAGAGAAGCCACTAAAGCTACGACAAATTGATACATATATGCAATTACAGGTAATTACACGGGCTAGCATTCATTTGCCGGATTTCCAGCCACTCTCCGTGGGCTGGCAACACATCCAGTCCACAGTAACCCACTTCATTTCCCCCCGGGCCGACAGTAAAATCGCGCTTCAATGAAAACCTGCAGTACCGGAGCAATACCCCATGGGCCGAGCCTACCAGAACCGCAAAGAGTCAATGGCCAAGACCTCAAACATGAAGGCCAGGGTCTACAGCCGCTATGGGCGCGAGATTTACGTGACCGCAAAGTCTGGTGGCACCGATCCCAACGGCAACCTGGCCCTGCGCAGCCTGATCGAGCGCGCCAAGAAAGACCAGGTCCCCACCCACGTGATCGAGAAGGCCATCGACAAGGCCAAGGGTGGTGCCGGTGAAGACTTCGCCCGCGCCCGCTACGAAGGCTTTGGCCCCGGCGGCTGCATGGCCATCATCGAATGCCTGACCGACAACCCCAACCGCACCTTCGGCGACGTGCGCCAGGCCTTCACCAAAACCAAAACCAAAATTGGCACCGAAGGCTCCGTCAGCCACAGCTTCGATCACCTGGCCATCCTCGTGTTCAAACACGACGACGAAGAAGCCGCGCTGGAAGCGCTGATGGAAGCGGACGTGGATGTCACCGACATCGAAAACGAAGACGGCAAGCTCTCCGTATTCGCTCCGCATACGGATTACTTCAAGGCCAAGCAGGCGCTGATTGAGGCGTTTGGCGATATCGACTTTGAAGTGGACGAGATTCAGTTTGTACCGCAGACCTATACCCGGATCAGCGGGGACGATGTGGCGCTGTTTGAGAAGTTTATTAACATGCTGGAAGACCTGGAGGATGTGCAGGCGGTTTATCACAATGTGGAAAACCCGTAACTGAGCGGGTACAGCAACCCTTCCCTGGGGAGCCCACTCGGCGGCTCCCCTGATTGCTCTCCCCGAGCCCCTCTCCTTGTAACCGCCTCTCCTTGTATCCCCTCTCCGCTTAAACACCGCGCAAAGTTTTCCCCGTCAGTTTCACTCTGACAGGTACTGTAACCGGAAGAAATACACATATCATGGGCCGCATGTTCAGCGTCATCCCAATCGGCCGTGCCGATATCAGCGCCACCTACAGCGCAATACTAATAACGAGGGATACACATGTTCGCCGCCTTCTTTTCCCGATACCGCCTCAAACGCCGCGCCCGCAAAGCATTTTTTGCACTGGCCGGCACAGACAAGCTGATCGACTTCCGCGAGTGGCAGGCCGCTTTAGGACTCAAAAACCCACTGGTGGCACGCCGGCTGTTCGCCGCTATCGACACCGACGGCTCCGGCTATATTGATGAGGACGAATACTGCGAGTTTGTCGCCACGCTGAAAGACCGCCACTCCCCCCACCGCTACCAACTCCTGTTCGATATTTACGACCTCAACGACGACGGCGCACTGAACCAGAAAACCATGCGCGAAGTACTCGCCGCAAGCCTCGGTGAGCAGTCACTACAAGTGAGTGATGACGACCTGGCGGAACTGGCTCGCTGCTTTCTCTCCGCCTTTCCCAGCCAACGCCGGCACACCGTGAACAAGGCGGAATTTGTCGCCGCGATTGCAGACTTCCACAACACAGATTCGCTGTTTGAACGCTTCGCCCAGACCTGGATCGGCGGGCGAGCCGATAGCAGCGCCCCCGCGACCCAGTCTGCCCCCGAACTGTCCATCGGGCCCGGCCGGCGACTGAGCCATCTGCTGCAAATGCACGGGAAGACCCTGTTCTGGGCCAGCCTCTACCTGCTCGCCAACGGCTTGCTGTTTGCCCACGCCGCCAGCGAGTACGCCGCCCGCGGTGCCGGCACAGCCATCCAGATTGCCCGCAGCGCCGGTGCCTGTCTAAACTTTAACCTCGCCCTGATACTATTGCCCATCTGCCGCAGCCTGTGGACCTGGCTGCGGCACACCTGGGTGGCACACCTGCTCCCCATCGACAGTCTGATCGACATGCATCGGACTGTGGGCTACACCATCGTGCTGTTTACCCTGGTGCACCTCGCAGCTCACACCTTCAACTACTGGGGCGAAGGGTTGCTCACGCCGGATCTGCTGCAGGACTCCGCTTTTGCCACCGGCGCCATCTCCCTCGGGCTGCTGGCACTGATGCTCCGCGGGATCGCCGCCCGGCACAGCCGTCAGCGGGAGCGCTTTACCAGCAGCCATTTGCTCTACGCAGGGTTTATCATCGCGATACTGCTGCACGGCCCCGTCTTCTGGGCCTGGCTGGCGGTACCCGCCGGGCTGTTTTTCCTCGACGCCCTGTATCGCGCATTCATCAAAACCCGCCGGGTAGAAGTGCTCTCCGTGCGCCCCCTGGCAGACGGCGTCACCGCGGTGCGCTTCGCCAAACCTCGCGATTTCCGGTTTTTCCCCGGCGACTACTTGCGCCTGCGAGTGCCCGCCATCTCTCGCTGGGAATGGCACCCTTTTACCATCAGCGCCGCACCGGAAGCGGGCTACTTTGACGTGCATATCCGCAACAACGGCGACTGGAGCGGCGCCCTGCACAATCTCTCACGCAAACAAGACCTGCAACAGCAACTGGAAAACAACGGCCTGCGTGCACAAATCGACGGCCCTTACGGAGCCCCAACAAGCAGCATCTACCGTGCGCCGGTCGCCGTCATGGTGGCCGCCGGTATCGGCGTCACCCCCTTCGCCAGCGCGCTGGAAAGCCTGGTGATGCGACACGAGGCCGAAGACAAAAACCGCCCCCGACAAATCGTCTACTTCCACTGGCTCAACCGCTCCCAACGTTCCTACGAGTGGTTCCAGCACCTGCTCGCAAACGCCGAAACCCGTCTGGGCGATAACTTCCGCCTGCACATCCACCTCACAAGCCTGAGCCACAACCTCACCAACATCGCCATGCAAATTGCCGCCGATGCGTTTTACCGCAAGCACCAGCGGGATCCTTTCACCCAGCTACAGGCAGTCACCAGCCCAGGGCGGCCAGACTGGCAGGCGTTATTTGCGGGGCTTGCCGGCAAGCATGCCGGGCAAAAGGTGGTGGTTTACTACTGTGGCCCCGTGCCACTGGCTAAGGAACTGCAGCGGCATTGTCGGAACTTCGGGTTTGGGTTTTGTCGGGAGCGGTTTGATTAATAGAACAGCACCCCACAGTATCCAACGCACAATGGGGTATGTAAGCAATCCGAGAAACGAAAAAGCCCCGCAGGGCGGGGCTTTTCAGATGTTGCCAGATCTCTCTGGTCTTTGATGTGGTGCCCAGGGCGGGACTTGAACCCGCACGACCGAAGCCACTACCCCCTCAAGATAGCGTGTCTACCAATTCCACCACCTGGGCAAAAACTTTTCAGTTTTTGATTTAAGCCTTTCGGCTTACTGAGGCTGCTCCTCAGTTTGCTGCTCTTCAGCGCCGGCTTCCGGCAGTTCCGCCTGAGGGGCTTCTTCTGCTGCGGGCAGGTCACCTGCCGCCGGGGCTGCGTCCTGAACTTCAGGCACGTCACTTTCGATTGCTGCCGGTACATCATCCTGCTGTTCGCGGGATTCGATCGCCGCCGGCACCTGAGGGATACCGTCGAGCTCCGGCGCTTCATCGCGGCTGGACAGTACCGCCAGGCCGAAGCTGGTGGCGAAGAATACAGTGGCCAGAATTGCAGTCAAGCGGGAAAAGAAATTTCCACTGCCCTGGCTGCCAAATACGGTCTGGGAAGCGCCCGCACCGAAGGAGGCACCGGCTTCCGCACCTTTACCCTGCTGCAGCAGAATCAGGCCGATGATACCCAGCGCGGTGAGGATGTGAACCACTAAAACCAGTTTTTCCATTGTCCAGAAAACCTGCAATCGGGCATGTGCCCTTGCTCAAAAGATTTTGACCGGTTGCGCTAGTCAGCAGCGCGACAGATCTGGATAAATTCGTCCGCCTGCAGAGAGGCACCGCCCACCAGGGCGCCGTCGATGTCGTCCCGGGCGAACAGTTCTGCGGCATTGGCCGCTTTGACACTGCCTCCGTAGAGGATCTGCGTCACCGCGCCCGCTTCGCCGAGTTGCTGGCGAATGAACTGGTGCACTTCCTGCGCCTGCTCCGGGGTAGCGGTCTTGCCGGTACCAATGGCCCATACGGGCTCGTAGGCGACCACGGCATTGTGCCAGGTATCCGTCAGGCCCAGCTCGACAACGGCCTGGATCTGCCTGGCGATCACGTCCAGCGTTTTGCCCGCCTCGCGCTCCTGCAGCGATTCCCCCACACAGAGGATCGGCGTCAGGCCTGCGGCTTTGGCGGCGGCAAACTTGGCCGCGACCAGCTCGCTGCTTTCGCCGTACAGGCTGCGGCGCTCGGAGTGACCGACGATCACATAGCGCGCGCCGCAATCCAGCAGCATTTCTGCGGAAACTTCACCGGTGTATGCCCCGGAGGGTTGCTCGCTGAGGTTTTGCGCCCCCAGAACTACCTGTTCCGCATTTTTCGCCACCGCAGCCACTACGCAGAGGTAGGGAAAGGGCGGGCAAATGACAACTTCGGTGGAGCATTCGTCGGACTCCAGTCCGCTGTTCAGCTCGGCCAACAGTTGCTCGGCAAACGCTTTGCTACCGTGCATCTTCCAGTTGGCAGCTACCAGTGTTTTTCGCATCGGTGCTCCTCCAAGGGGCGCAAATCTTAGCGGTATTGCCGGGAACATACAACCAGGGTTTCCGGATATTTATTGAATTTTCAATGGCTTCCGGACGCGTCTACGAGATCGGGCGCTGTTCAAACGTTACCGACACGCTCCACCACACTGGCGATTTCTCCCGCCAGGCGCTCGACCAGCACGGGGTCCTTTCCCTCGACCATGACCCGGATCAGGGGTTCGGTGCCAGACGGACGCAGTAACACGCGGCCGTCGTTGGCGAGAGTGGACTCCGCCTGGGCCACCGCGGTCTGTACATCACTGTGCTCCAATACGCCGTCACGGCGAGCCAACCGCACGTTGATCATGTGCTGCGGCAGCATCTGCATCTTCTGGCTGAGGTGATCGAGAGGTTCGCCGAAGTCGCTCACCGCGCGCAGTACCTGCAGCGCAGAGATAATGCCGTCGCCAGTGGTGGTCACATCGGTACACACGATATGGCCGGAGGACTCGCCGCCGAGGGTCCAACCATTCTTGTACATCATTTCCAGAACATAGCGATCGCCCACTTTGGCGCGGGAGAACGGAATTTTGCGCTCCTTCAGCGCCAGCTCGAAGCCGTAGTTGCTCATCAGGGTGCCGACCACACCATTGCATCCACCGAGGAACTGCTGGCGGTGGATAGCAATGAGGAACAGCAGCTGGTCGCCATCGACGAGGTTGCCGTGGCGGTCTACGAACATGACACGGTCGCCGTCGCCGTCGAACGCGATGCCGAGATCGGCGCCGCGCTCCACCACCACGTTCTGTAGTTGCTGGGGCTTGGTGGAGCCACAATTCAGATTAATATTGAGGCCATCCGGCGCTACGCCGATGGCGTGTACCTCAGCGCCCAGCTCGCGGAACACCTTGGGGGCGATGTGATAGGTGGCGCCATTGGCACAGTCGAGCACGATATTGAGGCCCTGCAGGGAGTAGCGCCACGGGGTGCTGGCCTTGCAGAACTCGATATAGCGGCCGGCGGCGTCGTCGATACGCCAGGCCTTTCCGAGGTCGCCGGCGGTTTCCATGGGCAGGTCTAGGGCGGCTTCAATTTCGGCCTCCACCTCATCTGGCAACTTACTGCCGTCAGAGCTAAAGAACTTGATACCGTTATCCTGATACGGATTGTGGGAGGCGCTGATGACGATCCCCGCCTGGGCGTGGAAGGTGCGAGTGAGGTAGGCGATGGCGGGCGTGGGCATTGGGCCCAGCAGACCGACGTCGACACCGGCATTGATCAGGCCCGCCTCGAGCGCAGCTTCGAACATGTAGCCGGAAACCCGGGTGTCTTTGCCGATCAGGATACGGCTGCGGCCTTTTCCCTGGCGCTTAGCACCGAGTACTTTTCCGGCGGCGTAGCCGAGGCGCAACATGAAGTCCGGGGTGATAGCACCCTCGCCTACCTGGCCGCGGATGCCGTCTGTGCCAAAGTATTTTCTTGTCATCGTGTAACTCTCATATCCCTGATTCCCGGCCGCATGGGTTCCATACGGCCGCCGCAAACCACCCGGCTTATGGGCAGTCCACCACTTGTTGTAATTTCAGCACATCCACCGTCGCCGCCACATCGTGGACACGGATGATGTGCGCACCGCGCTGGGCGGACAGCATAGCCAGCGCCAGACTGCCCGCGAGGCGCTCGTCCACGGCGCGGTCCAGCAGTCGCCCGATCATGGATTTGCGCGACATGCCCACCAGCATTGGCTGCGCTGATGGCGCCAGCTCCGGCAATCGCCTGAGCAATTCGAGATTGTGCTCGTCATTTTTGCCAAAGCCGAAACCGGGGTCATAGATCACCTTTTCCCGGGAAATGCCCACGGCCACACAGGCGGCGAGGCGCTCATCGAGATAGGCACGCACCTCACTCACCGCATCGCGGTATTCCGGCTTCGCCTGCATAGAGCCAGGCTCCCCCTGCATATGCATGACACACACCGGCAGGCCGGTAGTGGCCGCGGCTTCCAGTGCGCCATTGCGTGTAAGTGCCCGCACGTCGTTGATGATACCCGCGCCAACGGCCGCGGATTCTCGCATTACCGAGGGGGTACTGGTGTCGACGGAGATCACAACATCAAAACGCTGTGCGATGGCCTCTACCGCCGGCACCACGCGATCCAGCTCCTGCTGTTCGGTAACCACTGCCGCGCCCGGGCGGGTGGATTCGCCGCCAATGTCCACAATAGTGCCGCCCTCGCGGCAGATCTGCTCAGCGCGGCGCAGTACCAGATCCAGATCGAGCCCGCCGTCGGCGTAGTAGCTGCCGCCGTCGGAAAAGGAATCCGGGGTAGTGTTGAGAATACCCATTACCTGGGGACGGGCGAGATCGAGGATGTGCTTTCCGCAGCTCAGCTTCATAGGACGGGTCATTAACAGGTCGGAAATACAAAAACGGGCCCGGGGGCCCGTTTTCCAGCGGTGTTTATTTCTTACACAGGAAAAAGCGCTGAATCGTTCAGTGGCCGTTGACTGGTCCACCGACGGGATTGTCGCCATCCTGGGGCTTGGTCTCGGGCTCCTGCACGCCATCGGCAGAGCCGCCGCCGGTGTAGTCGCTGTCGTGCCAGTCGCGCGGCGGGCGCACCTTGCGGCGGGCCATCAGATCATTGACCTGCTCGGCGTCCAGAGTTTCGTATTCCATCAGCGCGTCTTTCATCGCCTCGAGGATATCGCGGTTCTCTTCCAGCAGCTTTTGCGCGCGGGAGTAGCAGGTATCGATGATACGGCGCACTTCCTCGTCGATCTCGTTGGACGTCTTGCCGGAAATCGGGTTGCCGTGGCCGGGCTGGCCGCGGTCGTCCTCACCGTAGTGCAGCGGACCGAGCTTCTCGGACAGGCCCCACTTGGTGACCATGTTGCGCGCGATGTCGGTAGCGCGCTCGATGTCGTTGGAGGCGCCGGTGGTAACACCGTCGATTCCCAGGGTCATTTCTTCCGCAATACGGCCGCCAAACAGGGAGCACAACTGGGATTCCAGCGCGCGTTTGCTCAGGCTGTATTTGTCTTCCTCCGGCAGAAACTGGGTAACACCCAGCGCGCGACCGCGAGGAATGATGGTGACCTTGTGCACCGGATCGTGCTCCGGCACCAGGCGGCCGATGATCGCGTGGCCGGCCTCGTGGTAGGCGGTGTTGGTCTTTTCCTTCTCGTTCATCACCATGGATTTGCGCTCGGCACCCATCATGATCTTGTCGCGGGCGCGCTCAAACTCGTCCATGGTCACCATGCGCTTGTTGGCGCGGGCGGCAAACAGAGCGGCCTCGTTGACCAGGTTCGCGAGGTCCGCGCCGGAGAAGCCGGGGGTTCCGCGGGCGATGGTCTGCGGATCGACACGCTCGTCCAGCGGCACCTTGCGCATATGCACCTTCAGGATCTGCTCACGGCCGCGGATATCCGGCAGCCCGACGAACACCTGGCGGTCGAAACGGCCCGGGCGCAGCAGCGCGGAGTCGAGCACATCCGGGCGGTTGGTGGCGGCGATGACGATCACGCCCTCGTTGCCTTCAAAACCGTCCATTTCCACCAGCAGCTGGTTCAGGGTCTGTTCGCGCTCGTCGTGACCGCCGCCCACACCGGCACCGCGGTGACGGCCGACAGCGTCGATTTCGTCGATAAAGATGATGCACGGGGCCTGTTTCTTGGCCTGCTCGAACATATCGCGCACGCGGGACGCGCCCACACCCACAAACATTTCCACGAAGTCGGAACCGGAAATGGAGAAGAACGGCACCTTGGCCTCACCGGCAATGGCCTTGGCCAACAGGGTCTTACCGGTACCGGGAGGGCCCGCCATCAGTACACCGCGGGGGATGGCGCCACCCAAACGCTGGAATTTGGACGGATCTCGCAGGAACTCCACCAGTTCCTGCACATCTTCCTTCGCTTCATCCACCCCCGCCACATCGGCAAAGGTGGTTTTGATCTGGTCTTCACCCAGCAGGCGAGCCTTGCTCTTGCCAAACGCCATGGGGCCGGAACGGCCACCGGCGCCACCCTGCATCTGGCGCATGAAGAACATGAATACGGCGATGATAATCAGGATCGGGAAGCTGGCCACCAGCAGCTGCTGCCATATGCTGGGAGACTCCGGCTCGCGGCCGTTGAACTGCACGCCGCCGCGCACCATTTCATTGGTGAGCTCGTCGTCGATGATCTGGGGCTGAATGGTCTTGAAGCGGCTGCCATCGGCTTTCTCACCGGTGATCACCAGGCCGTCCACCATCACACTCTTCACCAGGCCGGACTGCACATCCTGTACAAACTGGGAATAGCTGAGGGCTTCATCCCTGGATTGCGGCTTGAAGTTCTGGAAGACCATCAGCAGCACCGCAGCGATGATCAGCCACAACACCAGATTCTTTGCCATATCGTTCAAAGGGTATGCCCTCTTGCCTACGCCTCGGCGTCTGCCTCGGCCGGTAATTCCATTCCACCCAGTATAGGCGGCGAAAATCGTAAATCTGTCGCACCAGTCACCCCGCCGCCACCGGTATCGGGCGAGGAGGGAGATTTGGCGCCTGGTCCTTTTACCACACCGGGAGGCCCGCACCAAAAGCGGACCCGATCCTATGACTCAGCCCTTGAAGCCGCGTGCGACTACATAGACCTCACGGGAGCGCGGGCGGGATGCACCGGGCTTGCGGGTGACAACGGTCTGATACTGACTGCGCAGATCGCGGATCAGTTCATCAAACCCCTCCCCCTGGAACACCTTGGCCACAAAGGCACCGCCGGGTTTCAGGGTCTGACGTGCCATATCCACAGCCAGCTCCACCAGATACATGGCCGCGGGCTGATCTGCCGCGCGTATTCCACTCATATTGGGGGCCATATCGGAAATCACAAGGTCCGCGCGCTCTTCGCCCAGCTTTTCCAGCAGCTCGTCGAACACCTTTTCCTCGGTGAAGTCTCCCTGCACGAAATCCACCCCGGCGAGGGCGTCCATGGGCAGGATATCGGAGGCCAGAACCCGCCCTTTGTGACCAACAAGTTCCGCAGCGACCTGAGACCAGCCGCCGGGGGCGGCCCCCAGGTCCACCACGGTCATGCCCGGTTTGAACAGGCGGTCCTTCTCCTGCAGTTCCTGCAGTTTATAGGACGCCCGCGAGCGGTAGCCGTCTTTCTGGGACTGTTTGACGTAGGGGTCGTTAAAGTGTTCGCGCAGCCAGCGGTGGCTGCTCTTTGATCGGGCCATCAGTTACAATACATCGCTGAAATCCGGGCCCCCGCAGCAAATACAGCGCGGTTGACCGGGATCGGGGTTGATAGAGGCGGGCACATGCAACGCTGCTGCTGACCACACTTTCGTATGACAGCGGGCTTTGTCCCTCTACGCTCACCTATACAGCGTAGGGAATTGCACTGCCTGCCCACAGCGGCAGCCTCTGCCGCATTTAAGGATGGAGTATTGTATGCCTTTAACCGCCGACCGCAAAAAAGCCTTGCGCACCATCGGTCACAACCTCAAGCCAGTGGTCACCGTAGCCGAGAAGGGAATGACGGAAGGGGTGGCGGAAGAACTGAACCGCGCCCTGAATGACCACGAGCTGATCAAGGTCAAGCTGGCCGTCAATGACCGCGATGCACGCCGCGAGCTGATCACCGAACTGTGCCAGCAGAGTGGTGCGGAGCTGGTGCAGGAAATCGGCAAGATCGCACTGATCTTCCGTAAAGCGGACAAACCCAACGCCAAGCTTTCCAATCTGTTGCGCTGACGTCTCCGCCGGGCCGGCCCGAGCCGGCCCTTACCTCCTCACCTCCCCTCACCTCTGCCCCCCGACCTCCCGCGGCCAGTTCAGACACATTCGCCCCTGCTGTCCTCTAGACTGAAAACACAGTTCCCAGAACTGTCTGTTCGTCTGCTGCGGCAACGGAGGCTTCCTTGAAACAGTCACGCAGGTACCGGGTTGTTTCCACCCTGATGTTCTGCGCCCTGCTGGCCGCGCTCGCCGGCCATGCCCAAACCGAAGGCGACAGAGACGGCACGCACATGGACGGCGTCAAACCCCGCGGTGAACCCTTCCGCCCCCAGCCAGACACGGTGCCTGAACGGCCCACTCCTGCCACCGATGCCGCCCGCGCAATTCCCGGTTTTCCCAAAGAAGCGGAAGTCTGTGCCGAGTGTCACGGCCTGCAGGGCGAGGGGCTTCCCGATCTGGGGCCACGCCTGGCTGGCCTCCCCTTCGACTATTTCCGCGAGCAGGTGCATGGATTCCAGACGGGCAAGCGCAACAACGAGACCATGGACACGCTCGGTAAGGAAATTTCCGGCGAACCGCTGGACCGGGTAGCCAGGTACTTTTCCAGCCGCCCGCTCCGCAATATCGCCCCCAAACTGCGCGGCGCCCAGGCAGTGTTCACTGACCCTGCGGAAAGACTCGCCTACCAGGGAGACTGGTCGCGCACCCTGCCCGCCTGTGTTACCTGCCACGGCGCCTCCGGGCTTGGTTCCGGCAATATTCCCCGGCTTGCGGGCCAACAGCAAAGCTACCTCAGGAATCAGCTGCTGGCCTGGAAGAGTGGCAAGCGCACCACCGACAACGACCGGGTGATGGCGACGATTGCCGACAAGTTGAGTGAACGGGAAATCGATGCACTGGCATCTTATTTCGCGACCATCGGCAAGGAGGGCGAACGGTGATGAGCGCATCACACAGCGCCATTCTGCTGTCGCTGTCTGCCGCTCTGGGCGCCCTGCTCCTCACGGCCTGCGACCGGGGTGAAACCCTCAAACCAGCGCCTGCGCTGGAACTGCCAGACCGACAGGCCCCAATCCCGAGTCCCGATCCTGATTCCGGTCTGCCGAGAATCCAGCCGCGACCACTGGAGCAGATTCCTCAGGGCGCCTTCGGCGACAAGGTTCGACGGGGTTACGAGTTGTTCGTGAACACTCAGGAACTGCGCGGCAAATATGTGGGTAATGCGCTCAATTGCGTGAATTGCCATGTGGACGCCGGTCGCCGCGCCCACGCTTCACCGCTGTGGGCGGCCTACTTCGCCTACCCGGCATTCCGCAAGAAAAACGACAAGGTGAACAGCTTTGCTGAACGGATACAGGGCTGCTTCACCTATTCAACCAACGGCGCGCCCCCGCCGGAGAACGGTCCCGAAATCATCGCCCTTTCCGCTTACGCTTACTGGTTGGCCATGGGCGGCCTGATGGATCACTTCGGCATCGACGGGGAGGTACCGGAGATCGCCGACGCGGACCTGGTGACCGGCGCCAGACGCGAGGACTTCCCGCTGCCTGCAGCAATCGCCAGCGCGCTGCCACTGGATCAGCGCGACCAGCTTCCGGGGCGCGGCTACCCCCCGGTGGGCAAACCCGCGCGCGCCTATTCACCCGCGGAAGGTGAAGTCGTTTACGCCGCGCACTGCATGAACTGCCACGGGGTCGATGGACAGGGATCGGAAGCCGCTGGCATTTACAATTTGCCGCCCCTGTGGGGGAAAGACAGTTACAACTGGGGCGCGGGAATGCACAGAGTGAACACCGCGGCGGCGTTCATTTACGAGAACATGCCGCTCGGTAAAAGCATCCAGTTAACGCCGCAACAGGCCTGGGATGTGGCCGCCTATATCAATTCCCGCGAGCGCCCACAGGACCCGCGCTTTGAAGGCGATGTGGAGGCCCTGCGCAAGCGCTATCACAACCACCCCGGTTACTACGGAAAAACCATCGACGGCAGCGTGCTCGGCAGCCACGCCTATGCAGATTTCAAGCAGATGCAATCCGAGGTAAAAAAACCCTGACAGCGGCGCGTTGAAATTGCCGTGCGGGATGCCCGGCGCGGCAGCGTGTAAGCCGCGCGCCGGGATAGCGGCGGGATCAGTATTGCAGGGCCAGATGTTTCGGGTCCGCGTTGCGCAGACGCTTGGCCAGTGGGTGTTCGCGCTTGCGCAGTTCCGCCAGCACCAGTTGCGCCACTTCACGCGCACCGAGGTTGTTCAGGTGAGTATCGTCGCGCACCCCCACCGGGTAATTCGGGTGAAGGTCCGGGGCGATGTGCATAAAGCGCAGCGCGCTGTCCCGGTCGCCCATGGCCTGGAAGTACTCGCGGGTGGTCACCTCCATATCGATGAACTCTACTTTTTCCTCAGCAGCCACTTCCCGTACCAGCGGTGCGTAGGGGTGGGTGTGCTTGATTTTGTACTCACCCTCGAAATAACGGCGGGTGATGGGCGACATCAAGATGGGCTCGGCCTTGGCCTTGCGCACATCGTTGATGAAACGGGACAGGTTAGTTTTGTACTGCTCCGGAGTGGTGTACCGGTCTTTCTTGCTCTCCGACTCGTCGTTGTGGCCGAATTGGATGATTACGTAGTCGCCGGCCTTGAGTTCATCCATGATGCCCTTCCAGCGCCCCTCCTCGATAAAGGTGCGGGTACTGCGGCCATTCATCGCCCGGTTGTCCACCTTAACGGAATCGTCAAAAAATACCGCGAAGGGCACACCCCAGCCCGTTTCCGGGTAATCCTTGATTTCCTTGATGGCCATGGTCGAGTCGCCGGCCATGAAAATGGTGGTCCGGGGTTCGGCAACGGCAGATGCACTGCACAGCAAACCGATGGCGGCAAACAAAAATCTACTCAAGCGTCTCATGGTTGTTAACTCTCTGAAAATTGCACTTACTGAAATTTGCCATTTGCGGAGATGAATGACCGTATTTTCGGCCTTAATCAATGATTTCGGGAATGCAGTTCAACTTGTCCAGCAACCAGCGCTCGCCATCTTCGTCACGCACCAGCCAGCATCCTCGCCTGTTTTTTACCAACCGGAAGATGCGGGGTTTGCCTGGATCCCTCCCCCGCAGATGGGGGGATTGCCCGTTAGCCAGCCGCCCCGTTTCCAGAGCAAGTCGGCTGCTGTCACTGAACACATTCTCAGTCACTGTGACAGATACGCCGTGGTTGGCCTCGATAAGTAACTGTCGCAGCTGTGCCATCCCGTCCACGCTCGGATTCGCTATCCGTGCCGGCTGTTCGGCGCCTACGGCGGTAATCGATCCGCAGGAAATCAATCCAGCAAAAACACAGCAAACGAACAGGTGCCCAAACGCATGCCACGTCATGTGATTACCTCACGTAGATACGGTTTTCACGCCAGACGGGCTTGGTCAGCCTGACGTCTTTTGACGGAGAACCAGCACGGGGTTCCGCTCTCGCACTCATCACACCGTAGCTGTAACAGGAGCCGCTGTTGATGTATGTCAGTGCGGTCGCGAAACGGGCCTCATTGATATCACCCAACGCGTGGTTCCAGTCGTCCGCGACCGGGCAACCGGCGATTTCCACGCCCGCATCACCGGAATGCTCTGGCGTAAAGCCATCGGCGTAGTCGCCGAAACCTTTGTCATTATTGCCCTGGAACTGGATGGTGAAATAGGTAGTGCCGCAATTGTCCGTGGGGTAAAAACCGTAGGGCTTGCCACAGGTGGTATCACCGATCTGAACCACCTCGATGTCGACACCGCGCAGACCGTTAATGATGGACTCACTGGCGGAACAGGTATTGGGGCCGGTGAGCACAAAGACTCTCGACAGGTCCAGCGTGGGCAGAGGGATACCTGCGGCGAGGGAGAAGTACCCGGTGGTTTCATTGATAAACGGTGTGCCCACCAACGGTTCACCGGTAACCGGGTTGGTCTCAGGGTGTTTGTCATTGAACGTCAGGGTTTCAAAAATCCTACCGGCAGTGGCCGCCTCACCCGCGATCATGTAGGACAGCTCACTGGCGAGTGCCAGATAACCGCCGCCGTTGTAACGCAAGTCCAGAACCAGGTCGTCGATGCGTTGGTCCTTCAGGTAATTCACGGCCTCCACCAGTCCCGTCTCGGCGGTGGCGATATGGTCGTTAAACAGCATGTAGCCGACCCTGCGTCCCATACTGCCGTCCACCACGTTTACATTCTGTACCGGGTCGGAAACCACTTCACCGGCGGTGAGTGTCATTGCGTGTTCGGAACCGTCGAGATAACGCATGACGAAATGATGGCTCTCGCCTTTAGCGGAGGGGAACAGACCAGCGTTCAGCGCGTCGATCCCCGCCTGGGTATTCACGTCGATGCTGTAACCGTCGATCGACAGGATACGTGCACCGCGCGGCGGCAGTCCGGGGTCATTTTCTTTTTCGGTATAGGCCACTACGGCTTCGCGCGGCGGTGTCGCACTCAGCAGTGCCCACTGCAGGCCGTAACCAACGGAAATACCCGACTGGGACTGCGCAATCCACTCGTCGGTGGGCACCAGAAAATGGAACTGGTCCTTGGGCGTGCCGGACACGGTGGATGCCGTGGTTACCAGCGTTTCGAAATAATCGTCCGTAGCATACCCTTCCGGATTCTGATCGACGATCTCGTCGTACCAGAGATAGAGGTCATTGCTCCAACTGCGCAGCCAGTTGTTCTCATCCAGCGTACTGCCCTTCACATCCGGGAATGGGTTTCCACTCGAATCAATGCCCGAGCGTGGCGATTCGCAGCGATTGGCGAAGGTTTCCGCTGGCAGGAACACACCCTGCTGCCAAACAACGTCGGTATTGTCGTCGGGGGTGCGGCTCGGCGCCGGTGAACCGCCGGAAGAGCCCCCGCCACCGCAGGCAGTCAGTGCGGCCACGGTCAGAGCCCCCCGCAGGGACTGAATCAGGGGGCGAACAAGGGGGCGAACAAGGGGCCGAACAAGGGAAGCAGGTGAGAAATACGATGCGGCTGCCATGGAGAGTCTTTTTATTGTTGATGCGTTGTATCGTGGGTAGTGCGTTGTATCGTGGATAGATAAACGCCATAGGTTACCACTGGCCTTACCAATGATCGACACCCGTAAATTGGCCAATTCATAAACAAAAAAAGCGGCCACCTCGCGGGGCCGCTTCCAAAAGAATACCGGTTTCGGTGATCAGGCCGGATTCAGCTTGCCCAGTACGCTCTGCAGGCTCTCTTTCGCATCACCGAACAGCATGCGCGAGTTGTCCTTGTAGAACAGCGGGTTGGCGACGCCGGCGTAGCCGGAGGCCATGGAGCGCTTCAGCACCACCACTTTGCCCGCCTTCCACACTTCCAGTACCGGCATGCCGGCGATGGGGGAACCGGGCTTCTCTACCGCGTCCGGGTTGACGGTGTCGTTGGCACCGATCACCAGCACCAGGTCGGTTTTTGGCAGATCGTCGTTGATCTCTTCCATTTCCAGCACGATGTCGTAGGGCACGTTGGCTTCCGCCAGCAGTACGTTCATGTGCCCGGGCAGACGCCCCGCCACCGGGTGGATACCAAAGCGCACGGTTTTGCCGGCCTTGCGCAGCTTGTCGGTAAGGTCGCTCACCGCCTGCTGGGCGTGGGCCACGGCCATACCGAAGCCGGGCACGATCACGATGCTTTCGGCATTGCGCAGGTCTTCCGCCAGCTCTTCATGGGAGGTGGCAACCACTTCGCCTTCGACTTCGCTGTCGCCACCGGCGACTTCACCGTCAGAACCGAAGCCTCCCAGGATCACGCTGATGAAGGAGCGATTCATGCCACGGCACATGATGTAGCTGAGGATGGCACCGGAGGAGCCGACCAGCGCACCGATCACAATCAGCAGGTCGTTGCTCAGCATGAAGCCGGTAGCCGCCGCCGCCCAGCCAGAGTAGCTGTTCAGCATCGATATCACCACCGGCATGTCGGCACCGCCGATCGCCGCGATCAGGTGTATGCCCAGCAGCAGCGCGATGGAGGTCATCACCAACAGATAGACGATCGTGGTGGAGCTCACATCCGCCGGAATGAACCAGGCACCCAGCAGCACACACACCAGAATCGCGATCAGATTCAGCCAGTGGCGCGCCGGTAGCATCAGCGGTTTACCGGAGATCAACCCCTGCAGCTTGCCGAAGGCGACAATGGAACCGGTCAGGGTGATGGCACCGATGAATACGCCGATGAAGATCTCGGAGTTGTGCACGATGTGCGCGGCACCTTCCAGGTTCACGCGCGGATCGAGGTAGCCACCCCAGCCGATCAGCACAGCGGCGAGACCCACAAAGCTGTGCAACAGGGCAACCAGCTGCGGCATCGCGGTCATCTCGACCTTGCGCGCCAGATGGATACCCACTACCGCACCCACGCCCATGGCGATGGCCACAGGCAGGTAGGCGCCGGAGGTGATGCCGGCCACGGTGGCGATGATGGCGACCGCCATCCCCACCATGCCGTAGAAGTTACCGCGCCTTGCGGTCTCGTGGGTGGACAGTCCGCCGAGGCTCAAGATGAACATCACCGCGGAGAACAGATAAGCCATGGATATAACGCTGTTCATGTCTGTTTCTCCTTATCGACGGAACATTTTCAGCATACGGTGGGTTACGAAGAAGCCACCGAAGATGTTGATACTGGCAAACAGTACCGCCACAAACGCCATCACGGTCACCAGCAGGGAACCGGTGGCCCCCACCTGCAGCAACGCGCCGATAATGACGATACCGGAGATGGCGTTGGTCACGCTCATCAATGGGGTGTGCAGCGCGTGGGACACGTTCCAGATCACCTGCCAACCGATGAAGATGGACAGCACGAACACGGTGAAGTGAGCGACGAAATCCGCCGGTGCGGATTTGCCCAACGCCAGCAGTAACGCACCGGCCACGGCCCAGAAGGCTACCAGCGAGAGCGGGGAAGATTTCTTCTCCGGCTTTGGCTCCACCTTGATCTGTGGTGCGGCTTCTTTCGGCTTCTGCGGCGCAGCAGACAGTTTCGGCGCGGGTGGCGGCCAGGTGATGGAGCCTTCCTTCACCACGGTGGCGCCGCGGATTGCCTCGTCGTCGAAGTTGATATTGATCTGGCCGTCTTTCTCCGGAGTCATGTCCGAGAGCAGGTGGCACAGGTTGGTGGCGTACAGGGTGGAAGACTGGGTGGCCGCGCGGCTCGCCAGGTTGGTGTAACCGAGAATGGTCACGCCGCTCTTCACCACCTTCTTGTCCGCTTCGGTGTAGTCGCAGTTGCCACCCATTTCCGCCGCCAGGTCCACGACCACAGAACCGTTCGCCATGGTGTCCACCATGTCGGCGAGCCACAGCTTCGGTGCCGGCTTGCCCGGGATCAGCGCAGTGGTGATGACAATGTCCACTTCCTTGGCCTGCTCACGGAACAGGGCCATTTCGGCATCGATGAATTCTTTCGACATCTGCTTTGCGTAGCCACCGGTACCGGAGCCGTCTTCCTCGATTTCCACGGTGAGGAACTCGGCCCCCATGGATTCCACCTGCTCGCGCACTTCCGGGCGGGTGTCAAAGGCGCGCACGATGGCGCCCATGCTCTTGGCGGTACCGATGGCGGACAGACCCGCCACACCGGCGCCAATCACCAGCACCTTGGCCGGTGGGATCTTGCCGGCAGCCGTGATCTGGCCGGTGAAGAAACGGCCGAACTCGTGGGCGGCCTCAATCACCGCGCGGTAACCGGCAATATTGGCCATGGAGCTCAGCGCATCCATCTTCTGCGCGCGGGAAATACGCGGAATGGACTCTACCGCCAGCGCGTTGATGTTTTTGTCTGCCAGCTTCTGCAGCAGTTCGCCGTTCTGGGCGGGCTTCAGGAAAGAAATCAGCGTGGCGCCAGCGGGGATCAATTCCAGCTCGGCGTCGGTGGGTCCCTGCACCTTCAGCACCAGGCCGGCCTGGCTCAGGCAGTCGGCAGCGTTGGCGCAGATTTTTGCCCCCGCTTTTTCGTATTCCGCATCGGGAAAGCTGGCGGCTTCCCCGGCACCCTGCTCAATGACAACATCAAAGCCCAGCGTTTGCAGTCGCAGTACGCTGGCTGGCGTTGCCGCGACCCGCGCCTCGCCCGGCGCCGTCTCCTTTGGTATGGCAATAATCACCGTTTTTGCTCCCGTTCATTACTCGTCGTTGTTATAGCACCCGTGAATCCGGGCGTGCCCTGAGTGGACACTTTGAATACCGCTGATTGATTCCCGGATATTTATTTCCCGTATTTATTCCGACTTCGGAGCACCCGACAACAGAGCGAAGGCGGGCGCCCCCGGGGAAAACAATTTTTCCAGAGAATTAAAACCTGTTCGGTAAGTCGATGCATTAAAGAAAATAAAATTGGGCGACGGAAATAGAGGTTTCTTATTAGATGGCCAATAGAATTCTATTAAAAATGTGTAAAAAACCGCTGTTTCGAGCATAAATCATCCGAAAAACCACAGGCTCAATGTGACTTTTGCGACAATTTGTTATTTTTCTCAATCGACGGTACTACCCGTCTGAAATTAATCAAATTCCCGCCAAGCGACGATATCCACTCATATAAAAGAATATTTAATTAACTATTCCAAACGGTTTGAAAAATAATAACCCTTTGAAATAGATATCAGTCAGCAATGGAATAGGTAACAGATAAAACCAATATTTGATTTAAATAGAAACGGATTTATCTGAAACCATTTTGACGACCCGCTCAAACCCGCTCGGCTCACCCGGGTCGAGACGCCGCCGATCCAACCCCGTCTCCTTCGGTGTCACACTGTCCGGCCCCGTGCCATCGGGGGCAGTTCTATCCGGAGAGGTGCCATCGGGGGAGGTGCCGTCGGGGGAGGTGCCATCCGTTGCGACGATCGCCAGATAACCGAGAGACTCCAGTCTCTTCTGCACCTGGGGAGACTGCAGGTACTGCAGCAACCGTATGGCCCGACTGCGCTCGCGTGTACCGCGCAGGATGACCAATTGATGCAGGATCGGTGGATGGAAGTGGATCGGAATCCGCATATATTGCCCCCCTTTGCCGGAGGCCAGTGCCTGCCCGTAGGGGATCACCCCCATCTCACCCTCGCCCTGGTGCAGCAGAATCTGCGCATGCCCGGCATGGCCCGCGTACACCATGCGGTTTTTCAGGCGCGGCCACAGACGGAATTTTTTCAGCATTTTCACTGCGGCGTCGCCATCCGGTGCCAGTTGCGGATCGGCGATCACCAGACGGTGCTTACCCTTTCCCAACAACAGGATCAGTTGGCGCGGTGTAAGCTCAATGCGATTGCCCGCCAGCTCCGCACTCAGCGCGGAAAACCCCGCCGCCTTCTCCGCGGGTAACTGCCGGCTCACCCACAACGCCAGCTGTCCGCGTGCGTATGCCTGACGACTGGAAGGAACAATGAGACCGGCTTTTTCCAGCAGGACCGGGCGCGCGCTGTCACCGGAAAGGAAAAGATCGAAAGGTTCGCCCGCGCGAATCTGGCTGTACAGCAGACCACTGGACCCGGCGACAAGCTTGAGCCGGCACTTGCACTGCGTTTCAAAATCCCCGCGCAGGGTCTCCATTGCCGGGTGAAACCCCGCATCGACGGCAAGCTTCAGTTCAGGAAGATCGCGATCGCAACCCGCGAGCAGCAACAAGGTGCACAGCAGAAGTCGTTTGAGCATGAGCCTGAATCTCCCTATCCCATCCCTGGCGCAATTCGCTCCAACCTGTGGCAAAGAGACGCTCGTCCGAAAAGGCTCTTGCCGGCTAGAGATTCAGGCGCTCGAAATCCTGCGGCCGATTGACGTTCAGGTGCCAGTCCCCCTCCGGTGCCGGCAGCTGCATGCAGCCCAGATATCCGAACAGCGCGCGCATCGAGGCAACGGCATTGCCCATGGCCGCGGCGTCGAGATAGCGGCGACAACGCGGATTTAACGGCAGCCAGCAGGGTAGATAAAAATCGCCGAAGCATACTGCCTGCTGCACCGTCTGCCCGGCTACACACAACTGCCGCAGCAGCGCCGGACTCAGCAGCGGCATGTCCACGGGCACAACCAGCAGGGCATCGCAGTCGAGCTGCCACTGCTGCAGATGATCGGCAATCGCCTGCAGCCCACCAAGAGGGCCCGCGGTTTGCACCCGGTCGGGTACACCACCGGGGCGTGTTCCGCTCACCAGAGGCAGCAGGATTTTCACTCCCGCAGGAGGGTTCAGATCATCAAACAGGGATTTGGCCTGCTCAAGAAGCGTGCGCCCATTGGGTAATTCTAGCAGCGCCTTATCGCGCCCCATGCGGCTGGATAGACCACCCGCCAAAACCACAGGACAGACACGACACACGGAATTTCGAGAATTGGCGCCCCCCTGACCGGTGGGCGCTGGTGGAGTGTTCATTTTGCTATCGTCACATCCTTTTGACCGGGCGTATGCCTGCGCGGGGCATCGCGCCGCAAACAGCCGCTACGCCTTTTACGGCAACAGAAAAGAAGCCCGTTTTCAAGCCTCTGTCGCCAACTTCTAGTGCGCAGTCTGATCAATATCCTCGGTGGTGTCGATATCGAAGGTTACCCCAGGGTCTGACACGGACAGCTCGCGGTAGTGCGAGTGAAAACGGCGGATCAGATTTCTCGCCCCGGTGTCGCCATCCAACGCGGCGAGCTCATCCCAGAAGTCCCGCCCGAAAACGACCGGATGCCCAACCTGGCCCCGGTAGGTGGGACGCAATATCGCGGAGCGGTCAGTCTGTGCCAGCAGGGTGCTCAGGGTATCGCGGCGGATCGCAGGCATATCCCCAAGAAAAATGGCCGCACTGTCTACGGTGGCCAAGAGGGGATCGGTGCGGATTGCACAAGCTGCGTCGGCGAGACTGCACCCCAGGCCGCCAGACGCACCGGGAGCATGAATAACCGGCGTATGCGCCGGCAGCCCGAAACTCTCGAGGTCATCCCGGCAGCGCCACACCAGACGCCAGTGGGGAAAGAAGGCTCGCACCCGCGCAACGGTACTCAGCAGCAGGGGCTGACCATTGGGCAACAGCGCGCGGCGTTTATCGGCTGAACCAAAGCGGCGCGAACACCCCGCCGCCATCACCAGTGCGACAGTTCCGTTAAAGCGCATGGCGAGCCAGGCCGCGCTGCACACGCACAATATCCGCCATAACAGCGAGCGCAATTTCTGCCGGAGTTTTGCTGCCCAGAGCCAGGCCCACAGGCATATGAATGCGTTCGATATCCAGCGCGCTCAATCCGCCGGAGCGGCGCAGACGCTGAGCACGAGCCTCAGACGTGCGCTTTGATCCCATTACGCCAATGTAGAAGGCTGGCGTATTCACCGCTTCCATCATGGCAAGATCGTCGATACGGGGATCGTGGGTAAGGGCAACCACCGCGGTGCCAGAGTGACAAACGCCCGGGCTGCCGATGACAAGAGAGGGCAGCACCGGGCGGAAGTCGATGCCAGCGCAATGGAACCCCGCTTGTGCGTCTTCCCGTGGATCGCAGACGATGACTTCGAAACCGAGAGTGCGGGCAAATTCGGCGCAGATTACCGACACCGGCGAAACGCCGGCGATGATCAATCTGGCCGCGGGGCCGACCCGGATTTGCACAGAGGATAAATCCGGGTGCCGTACAACACGCGCTCCGCCACTTTCGTCATCATGCAGTGTTCTGTCACCACCGACGAGATCCACTCTGCGCACCAGGCTGCGCTGACCACACAGGCTGTAAAGAAGGACTTCCAGGTGTTCCTGACTGGAGGGTTCCGCCGGAAAATGCTCAACTAGAACTTCCAGCGCGCCGCCACAGGGAAGCGACACCTTCGGTCCGCCGATACCATCATCGCCGTATCGCAATACACCGATGCCGTGATTCAGCGTTCCCTGAGTCAACCGCGCCAGAAAATCTTCTTCGATACAGCCCCCGGAAAGAGAGCCTATATGGCGGCCATTACCGAGTGCCGCCATCATGCAGCCCGGCGCGCGGGGGGACGACCCAAAGGTCGACAGGACCGTGCACAACCATACGTCTTCCCCCTGATTCACCCAGGTGAGTGCCTGCTCGACGACCTGCACATCCAGGTGCTGCATACTCACGCTACGACCCGGCCAGCGACAGGCCACGAATCAGAAACGCCATACCACCAACGCCTGCACGGCACTTTCATCGGTTTCGTTTCCCAGTTTATTGCGCCAGTACTGGTACTCGATGCCAATGAACAGTTGTTTGGGGCTCTTGAACAGGGCCTTTCCCAGGTCCCAGCGAAACTGGGGCTGTGCCAGCACCCAGTTTTTTACATCACCGAATTCACTGGTGCGGTTATGGATATATTCAATGTGCCCCTCGATACTGAAATCCTGATTGCCGATACTGAACGGAAAGGCGCCATTGAAGTCGATCATATAGCTGTCACCTTCTTTCGGCGCGCCATCGCCGTAGCCGATATCCTGGTAACCCGTAATATCCGTATTCAGGAACGCGTCTCCAGGTACTGCCCAGGCAATACGAATACCCGGCAGGAATTTTTCCACGTTGGCATCCGCGGAGTAGTTGAATCCGGCCACCAGGCCGAAATCTTTCACCGGCCCAAAACTCAGGTCACACCGGGTGATTTTCCCCAGACTGAAGCTTGGATACCACTCGGCGTACACATCCGTATCGTTGTAGCCATCGCGCACGCCATCGTTGATAAAATCCACGAAGAAAAAATTGTCCCCGTACTTCCAGCCACTCGCATGCTGAAGGGTAAGAATGGTGGTATCCGTGGAGCCTCCGGCAAATGGATTATCCAGCCGGCCATACTGCAACTGGGCTTCCGTTGCCGACCATTCCGCGGCCTCAGCGGGCAGCAGGCAGCCCGTTGCCAGGAGCAAGGTAGAGAGCCGAAAAAACCGGCGGTATCTGTTCATTCCATCGCATCCAGATAATCGTGTTCCCGCAACTGGCGACGTATTTCCGCCACGTCTTCCCGCGTCACCGGTTTCTCGGCACTTCCCCAAGCGGCGCGCATAAAATTCACCAGACCGGCCACTCGGGTATCATCCAGTTCGCGATGGAACCCGGGCATACCGGCACGGGCATTGGTGCGGTCCATACGCTGGGCCGGCAATCCGCGCAGAATGACGGCAATCGTGTTGTAGGGGTTTTCTCCGCGAACTGCGGCATTGCGATCCATGGGCGGCGCGAAAGAAAGTGTTATCCCACGACCTTCGCGGCCGTGGCAGGCCGCACAATAGGCAACAAAGTCCGCGCGCCCCTGTTTGAACTGCTCCGCAGCGACTTGTGGGTTACCGATAGTTTCGCTCGTGTTCTCGCTGTCATCCAGCAGATAGGTAATGATCGCGTTAACGTCGCTTTCGGAAAGATGACTCAGGCTGTGTTTCACTACGCTGAACATCTCCCCGACGGCGGTACCGCGCTCGCTGGCGCCAGTCGTAAACAGCAAGCGCAGCTGCTCACTGTTCCACCCCTGACGACGCAGTGACGCGGGCCGTATATCTACCGCATCCCATCCCTCGAGTATGTTGCCAGCAAATTTTTCATCACTTTTCATCGCAAATGCGAAATTGCGCGGCGTGTGGCACTCCCCGCAGTGACCCAGCGCATTGACCAGGTAATTGCCACGCTGCCACTCCGGGCTTTTGCCTTCAGGCGGCGGGAGTGGCGCTTTGTCAAAGAAAATCCAGTTCCAGAAGCCCAGGCCAAATCTCAGGTTGGCCGGAAAAAACAGATCATTCTCAGGGGGGACGTATTCCACCGGCGGCAATTGCATGAAATAACCATACAGCGATGCAATATCCTCATCGGGGATCAGGTAGTAAGACGTATAGGGCATGGCCGGATAGAGATTGCCGTGGGTTCCCTTTCCTCGACGCATGGCCGCCGTAAAATCCTCCAGGGTGTAGTTGCCGATTCCGGTTTTTTTGTCCGGCGTGATATTGGTGGAGTAGAGAATGCCAAACGGCGTATGAAAAGGCCTGCCGCCAATATATGGGCGACCATTGGTCGCCGTATGACAGGCGACACAGTCGCCGGCGGCAGCCAGGTAGCGGCCTTTTTCC
This sequence comes from Microbulbifer pacificus, assembly GCF_002959965.1. NCBI lineage: Bacteria > Pseudomonadati > Pseudomonadota > Gammaproteobacteria > Cellvibrionales > Microbulbiferaceae > Microbulbifer > Microbulbifer pacificus. Next base: position 77,574 of record NZ_PREV01000027.1, on the reverse strand, counting down.
GCTGCGGACGGTTTCACTGGCGCCGGCTGCTGCGCCGCCGCGTGGGCGCCTGTCAGCAGCAAAAGAAAAGCGAAAATAAACTTACCCATTTATTCTGCTTCCTTTAATAGCCCCGGGGTCGACTCGATTACCTCCCGGACGGCGCGAAAGTAACGTACATAACCCGTGCAGCGACAGATATGCTCCCCCAGCGCTTCGTCAATCACGCCCTCGATGGCGTTCGCCGATACCGGCTCACGCCGGAGGCGGTCGATCAGCGCGGTGGCGGCATTGACGAAGCCCGAGGTACACCAGCCACATTGAAATGAAAAATTGCGCAGAAATGCCTGCTGTATCGGCGACAGCGCTACAATCTCGCCGTCGCTGTTGCGCTCGGCCTGCCCTTCCACGGTAGTAACGGATGTACCGTTAAACCGGCCCACGTTATTGATACAGCTGCGCACCGGTTCCCGGGAACCGTCTTCACGCTCGACCAGAATCGTGCAGGCACGGCACACGCCAATACCGCAGCCCAGTTTGGTCCCCGTCAGGTTCAGGTACTCCTGGAGGAAATCCAGCAGCGAGGTATATTCCTCCACCTCAAGCGGGCCGATTTTCTCTCCGTTTACCACCATGGACACCGGAATCTTCGCCATTGGATTCGTCTCCTCACAGTACCTGGGGATTAAGCGCGCGGCGCAGTTTTTCCGGCGTGATGGGAACTTCGTTGAATCGCTTGCCCGTGGCCTGGTAAATCGCTTCCGCCAGAGCAGCCACAATGGGAATCATCACCACTTCGGCAATTCCCTTGTGCGGGTCTTTTTCCGTTGCGGGCGGCAGAATTTCGTGCTGTTGATTCCACACCGGCACATGTTTTGCGAGGGGTACCTGATAGCGATTCAAATTCCAGGTGCCGTTGCCGGCGCCCTCTGCAAGGGGTGGCAGGTATTCGTATAGCGCGTGGCCAATCCCCATGGCCACGCCGCCTTCAATCTGCCCCTCTACCAATGGACGTACGATCGTGCGACCGCAGTCCATATAGTTCTGCAGCCCGTGAATACGGACTTCGCCGGTGCCCGAATTCACGGCCACTTCCACCAGCGCCGCGGTCGGCGCGTAGTAGGTCACCATGGCATTGTTCAGCGCGGTACTCGGGTAGCGCACCGCAGAGCGCTTCTCGATCTGGTATTCGTCGCCGCGAACCGTCTCTGCACTGCCCCCGCGACGCAACGCGAGGCCATCGATACTCCAGGTCCACTGGCGCCCATCCAGTTCGAAATCCGCCTCGGTCCACTCCCAGCGATTGAAGCCGTGCACCATCACCCCGGTGACACCGCCATCGCGGTGGGCTTCCGCCGCCAATTGCGCCAGTGTCAGGGGCGGTAAGTCCCCGTAGTGAAGCTTGCCGTCGCGCCATTGCGCAGACGCGCCGTCCAGCTCATCTCTTTTCCACAGCCGCCGGGCCGCGGGTAACAGTCCTTGCTGAAACAGTATTTCAGCCGCTTGCAGTGTTACATGGCTCTGGAAATAGGCGGACATGGACGCGGCGCTCGCCATGGCGGTTACCGGCGTCCACAGGGGATCGGCAGACATCTGATCCTGATGCTGCTGGCTCATGGTATAGGGGCTTTCGGTCTGGAACTGCCGCAGCGCGTGCCAGGCGTCCACCTCCCCCACCGTACAGTGATCCGCCGCGCTGCCGAGAATGTTTTCCAGCAAAAGGGACTGGGCCGTGCCGATACCGGTGCCCATCTCCATGAACTCAACGGCCATCGACAGCCGGCCCGCGGCATCAAACTGAACCGCCGCGCTCGGGGCTGCGGCGCCGGTACCGTAATCCTTGGTGGCGATGGCGTAGCCAGTGCCGAACAGGTAGCCGGGATTCTCCTGCTCGAAGCGTTGTTTACGCTGGACTCGCTCGCGCCACATCGCGTGCTCTCGGGCACGCTCCAGAAGCTCCCGGTAGCGCAGGTCCACCTTGGGTACTGCCCCCTGGGTATTGCGCCAACCGTTCTGGAAGGCATTGCGCAATCGCAATTCGATGGGGTCAATTCCAAGCTCTTCCGCGGCCTGATTTACCATCATCTCCATGGCCGTCATGGTCTGCAGCGTGCCGTAACCACGCATGGAGCCGGAATCCACGTTCATGGATTGATTGGCGACCGCGGAAATATCGTTGCGAGGCAGATAATAGATACTCTGGATCGCACTGGCGCCCACCATGGAAACCGACGCGCTGAAATTTTGCCGACCACCGCCATCCACCTGCATCTCGGCAATCAGGGACTGAAACTTTCCCGTCTTTTTATCGATCGCCAGGGTATTGCGCATGTGGAAAGGATGACGCTTCAGACCCGCCTGGAATTGCTCGAAACGGTTATTTGCCAGCCGCACCGGCGCGGAACCGAAAAGCCCGGCGACCAAGCCGTAGTAGGGAAAAATCGAATGGTCTTTGGCGCCGAAGCCGCCGCCTACGACCGCGGAGTGCACCACGATATTCTTGATTTTTGTGGCGAATGCGCTCTCCGCAACCATATGCGCCGCCAATTCCTGGAAATCCTGCGGCGATTGACTGGTGATAACCAGATGCAGGGTTTGCTGTTCACCGTCGAGCCAGACGTTCGCCGCCTCCGGCTCCATCATCATCGGGTCAATGATCTGGGTCCGGTACTCACCACGCACAAGGTGCCAGTTGCCGGATTCGGTTTCACGCCGGGTTTGATCGTGAATCTGCTGCGCGTAGTACATACCGCGCTCGCTGACATTCCCCGACAGGTTCGCGCCCCTGGGCCACTCCGGCTTATGATCGCGGTAGATGGGAAAAAACAGACCGTCCTGCATTGGCGAGTAGAGATCTTCGCCCTCCGGCCCCTGCGCTCCCTCTACACGGATGATACGCCAGCTGGCGTAAGGGTCTCTCACCACTGGCGGTGTTTGCTCGCCGTAGCGAATCACCTGATCGTTAAACTGGAGTGCCTGTTTGGCGGTGGCGTATTTCTCAAAATCATCGAATAAGAGTATCGCTACCGCATGGCCGTAATAGAGTGGTGACGCGCCGGCGGACAACAGCATTGCCTCGCCGTAGAACGCGGGCAACTTCAGTTTTTTATCCGCCAGGGTCTCTGCCGTGATTTTCGCGTAGGGTTGTGCGTCTGCAGGTATCTGGCTCCAGTCAACACCATTGAACTGCCGCTCTACCCGATTGCAGCGCAGCACAAATGCGTAGTGCTGTTGCTGCTTCCAGCCTGGCATATCGCGGGCGCGAAAGTCCCGGCCAAATATTTTCTGGCCAGTCACCTTGGCTACGCCATCGGTACGAAATGCGGGTTCCGGACCACTGCCCCGCCAGCTCAGCCCATCGCGCCCCAGTTCAGACGGCCGGGCATTCCCCATCTGCCACAACGCCGGCGCCGCAAATATCGTAATGCCTGCCACGGTGCATAGCTTGATGAAGTTGCGCCGGTCGGGGTTGAATCCTTCCATAGTGTTCCTGGATTTGTAGTGCGGCCATGGCACAGGAATCGAACGTTTTGCGTCACAAATGCCGCATGTCGAGACCAGGCTGCCAGCTCCGATCCTGTCACTTCCCTGTATTTCCACCCGGAGCCCACAAACTAATAGCCCCTGGGACAGCGAAGTGCCACACCATCGGCACCGATTTCCCTGGGAAAAATCACGCGGTGAGTGCCGCCACCCCCTCAGCGCGAGCACCAAAAGCGCGCACACCAACCGCGACGCGCACCCTCGGCGTGCAAAATACCGCCTCCGCTGACGGGCAAAGCCAGCGCCCAGAGAGGTAACGCGGCACTGAATAGTTGGTACGACTTTTGATTGTATGAAGACACAGGCAACGGCGCCCGGCAGCACAGTCTGTGCCGCCGGGCTTTTTTATGCCCAGGGAAAAACGGACGACGGACACACCGCCGCTGCGATGCCGCGGGAGAACAGCGATGTGGAAAGCGACCGCCGCCTCCCACCGTACAAAAATATTCACCTGCCAAACATACAGGCGGGGTAAAAGCTGACGAATTCAGCAGCAATACCGACAGGTTCCAGCTGCTGTTCGAACTGAAGTTTTAACGAGCGATGACGACATCCCCCATCAGTATCCTGCTGGTCGACGATCAGCCTGAGCGCGCCGCCATGGTGGCCGAGCAGCTTCATGCCGCCGGCTACAACCTGTTGGCGCAACTCACCAGTGCCGAAGGCCTGCTGTTCCAGGTGGAGAAGCACCGCCCGGACATTGTCCTGATCGACATCGAGTCTCCCGATCGCGATATTCTCGAAAGTCTCGCGGTGATCAACCAGCACAACCCCACTCCGGTGGCCATGTTTTCCGTGCGCGGCGGTGCCGACTTCATCAGTAGCGCGGTGGAAGCCGGGGTGAGCGCCTATATGGTGGATGGCCTGTCCGCCGAGCGGGTGGCACCGGCCATCGAGATTGCCATGGCCCAGTTCCGCAGCTACCAGCACCTGCGCCAGTCTCTCGCGCGCACCCAGCAACAGCTGGACGAGCGCAAGATTATTGAGCGCGCCAAGGGCCTGCTGATGGCACGCAAGAATATCTGTGAGCAGGCCGCGCACCAGACGCTGCGCACCCTGGCCATGAACAGTAATTCCACCATGCGCAATGTGGCGGAACAGATCATCATCCATCTGCAGCGGCCAGTGAAATAGCCTGTGTACACATCCATCAAAGCCAGAACATGCGAGAGAACCACTGTGAGCAGTCTGCACGTCGAAAAACCCAACCTGAAACTCCTGTTCCTGCGCCTGACCGACAGCGCACCGCTCATCGTGGCGCAGGAGCTGGGCCTGTTTGCCCGCTGGGGACTCAAGGTAGTGCTGCAACGGGAAACATCCTGGGCAACCTTGCGCGACAAGCTGATCGGCGGCGCCGCGGACGCGGCCTCAATCCTCGCGCCAATGCCATTGACCCTGCCGCAGACACTCCCCCACTGCGACGAAGCGCTGCTGAGCGGTCTGATCCTGAGCTGTAATGGCAACGCCATCACCCTGTCGCGGACACTCCACGATCAGCTGGATCCCGCCATGAACGACACCGGCGCGGCGCTCAAATGCTTTATCGACATCCGCAGCGGCAAACCGCTGACATTCGCCAGCGTCTACCCCTTTGCCAGTCACACCCTGCAACTGCGTCACTGGCTTTCTGCGGCGGGTATCAACGTCGATGTGGATGTGCGCATCGTGGTACTGCCCCCGGAACAGATGGTGGATCACCTGCGCCGGGGCGATATCGATGGTTACTGTGTGGGTGAACCCTGGAATACCCTGGCGGTGCAGGAGGGGATCGGCGTTGTTGCCACCCCCTGCAATACGTTGCTGCCCGCCATGCCGGAAAAAGTACTGGCGGTTACCCGCAGCTGGCACGAAGCAAACCCGGCCACACACCTGGCGCTGCGCGCCGCGCTGCTGGAGTCCTGCGGCTGGCTGAGCGATCGCGACCGACGCCGGGATGCGGTAGGTATTCTGGCGCGCCCGGAATATCTCGATCTGCCGGAAGCCGCCATCGCCGCCTCTCTGAACGATGAACTGTTCACCCACTGCGGGCGGGCGGCGAGTACAAATCCCGGCTGGCATTTGTTTGCGCATCCGCAGAGCGACCACGGTCGCCCCACGGAACAAAAGGGTCGCGAACTGCTGGCCCTGTGTAACGATATCGCGCCGGTGGATACCGGCGCAGCCGAACTATTCCGCGCCGACCTGTACCAGCAGACCCTGGATTTCGTTCGCCACAATCAGCGACAGCAGGCGCCGTAACGACAGATGCCCTGGCAAGGCATGTTTCAGGAATGTGGTCCCCGCGCCCACTACCGGTGCAGGCAGCGGGCATTCGATACTTAACACACCCCAAAGCAGGGCATCACCGTGCGCCTCCTGCGTGATTCCGCATTTCCGCAGGCGGTCACTGACGCCCTGCCTCTCCGGTTCGCCCCAAAACTCCGCACTTTCGCGCACCAGAGCTGTTCCGTGCCCGGATGTGGCACAGAAATTGTATTCCATTAAGTTGAGTCGGATGCCTCTCTGCGCGGCAGCGAGGCATCCGACTCTCCGCCGGCGCATAAAGGGATTGGCCACAGGCCACCTGAGATAAATATTCCGGCGCAGCAAAAACCGAATACGCGGACATCGAAGTCCACCGGCACAGCCCGCCTGTGCCTGTGGACTTTTTTTATGCCTGTTGGAAACCCACTGGCACCTGTCCAATCACGCGTGATGAGAGAATCAAACGACGCATCGGGGATTTGTCATGGCTTCCGACTCCTTAAATCTGTTTTCCTTCACGGGAAAAATCCGGGTTTTACACCTGACCTGGATCGCTTTCTTCATTACCTTCTTTGCCTGGTTCAACCATGCACCGCTGCTGATGGCAATTGCCGACAGTCTTTCGCTCACCTCCGAGCAGGTGAAAACCCTGTTGATCCTGAACGTGGCGTTGACGATTCCCGCCCGTGTCATTATCGGCATGCTGACCGATAAATACGGGCCACGTCTGACGTACTCTCTGCTACTGGCAATCAGCAGTATTCCCTGCTTCATTTTCGCGCTGGCTGACAGTTTTACTGCGGCGGCCATCGGCCGCTTCCTGTTGGGCTTTATCGGGGCCGGTTTTGTCATCGGCATCCGCATGGTGTCCGAGTGGTTCCCGGCCCGGCAGCTGGGCACCGCTGAGGGTATTTACGGTGGCTGGGGAAATTTTGGTTCCGCCGCCGCAGCCATGACCCTGCCCACCATTGCCCTGCTGTTTGGCGGGCAGGACGGCTGGCGTTATGCCATCGGCATTACCGGCTTGATGGCATTGCTGTACAGCATCGTTTACTTTCGCTCGGTCACGGATACCCCCAAGGGGGGCACTTATTTCAAGCCGAAAAAAATTGGCGGTATGGAAGTGTCCACCCCATCGGACTTTCTGCTTTTGCTGGTCATGAAGGTGCCAATGTACGCGGCGCTGGCGCTGCTGACCTGGAAACTGTCACCCGCCGGGGTGGATATGCTGGCGATGCCACTGGCAATGGTGATGTATGTGGCTCTGGCAATGCTGTATGTGTTTGATGCGAAAAAGTGCTACGACGTCAACCGCGAGATTTTTGTAAAACTGCCGGAGCCGATTCATCGCTACAAGTTCAAGCAGGTAGCAGTGCTGAATATTCTGTACTTCGCCACTTTTGGCTCGGAGCTCGCGGTGATTTCCATGCTACCGCTGTTTTTTTCGGAGACATTTACGCTGGATCCGGTGAAGGCGGGACTGCTGGCTTCGGCCTATGCGTTCATGAATCTGATGTCGCGCCCGGCAGGCGGTCTGATCAGTGATCGTTTCGGGCGCAAGAGCACACTGCTGATTCTGACGGCGGGGCTGGCGCTGGGCTATCTGACGATGAGCATGATCGATGCGCAGTGGCCACTGTATCTGGCGGTGGCGGCGGCGATGGCCTGTTCCTTCTTCGTGCAGTCCGGGGAAGGCGCGGTGTTTGCGGTGGTGCCGCTGATCAAGCGTCGGCTGACGGGGCAGATTGCGGGGATGACCGGGGCTTACGGGAATGTGGGCGCGGTGTTTTACCTGACGGTATTGAGCATGGTTTCTTACCAGACGTTTTTTCTGGTGATTGCGGGCACGGCGGTGTTGGGGTTTGTTACGCTGCTGTTTCTTGAGGAACCGGAAGGTCAGATGGCGGAAGTCATGCCTGACGGTAGTGTGTCTCTGATCGACGTCGCCTGATCGTGCATTTTTTGGCGTTCCGGAACATGCTCCGGACGCCGGATACTTGTAAGCCTTTGCAGGACACACCGTGAACCCATCCATTGGGGGCTTGTCGAAAAGGTCCCTCTTTTCGACAGTCCTGCAAAGGCTTACCAGCACCCGGTTTCACTTCAACCTTCAGATATTTGATCGCCTATTTTGAATACCACCTGCGAAGTTTCGATCGTGCCTGAATCTGATCAAGCGGCTTCCTATTCCGAGAAGCTGGAATTCGCCACCGCCACCGAGTGCGGCCAGCGCGCGTACAACGACGACGCGGTGGCGGTGTATCGGGCGAGTGGGAGTGAGTTGCGGTATCGCGGTTCGCTGGCGGCGATTGCGGATGGGGTGGGGAGTGCGGAGGCCGGGGGTGCGGCGGCGCGGGCGGCCGTGAGTGGGTTTATTTCCGACTATTACAGTACGCCGGATTCCTGGTCGGTGAAGCAGGCGGCGGCGCGGGTGTTGCACGCGTTGAACGGTTGGCTGTATCGCCAGAGTGGCGGCGCGGATGAGGTGCAACGGGGTTGGCTGACGACGTTTTCGGCGGTGGTGTTGAAAAGTTCGACGGCCCACCTGATCCATATCGGGGATTCGCGGATTTACCGTCTGCGCAGTGGAAACCTTGAATGCCTGACGCGGGACCACAGTCGTACGCTGGGGCCGGACAGGACGTTTTTGAGTCGCGCGCTGGGAATGGATGCGCATATCGAGGTGGATTACCGGCAGGAGCCGCTGGAAGCGGGCGATCTTTTCTGTGTGACGACCGATGGCATCCACGATTTTCTGCCGCTGCCGCAGTTTGCGGCGTTGCTGGAAAAGTATCAGCTGGACGCGGCGCAGCCGTTGATTGCGGCCGCACTGGATAACGGCAGTAGCGACAATCTGAGCCTGGCACTGTGCCGGGTGAATATGCTGGAGGCGCTGGAGTCCGACGATCTTGTGCTGACCACCGGCCAGCTGCCCTTCCCGCCTGCGCTGCAGCCGGGCAACAAGATCGACGGCTATGAAGTGCTACAGGAGCTACATGCGAGTAGCCGCAGTTATCTGTACCTGGTGCGGGATCTGGACAGTGGAATTCTGTGTGCACTGAAGGCACCGTCGGAAAACTTCATTGATGATCCGGCCTATATCGAGCGTTTTATCGCCGAGGAATGGACCGGGCGCCGGCTGGATCATCCGGCCATCGTCAAGGTGTTTCCGCCAAAAAAGGAGCGCCGCTTTCTCTATCATGTTATGGAGTATGTGGACGGACAGAATCTGCGCCAGTGGATGCAGCTTAATCCGCAACCGCCGTTGGATCAGGTACGCAATCTGGTGCAACAGCTGGTGAGCGCTTTGCGCCGCCTGCAACGGCTGGAAATTGTGCACGGGGATCTGAAGCCCGAAAACATCATGCTGGATTCCTCAGGTCGCCTGAAGCTGATCGATCTCGGCGGTGCCAATGCGGCGGGACTACTGGAGCTACTGCGCTATCAGGACAGCGCACCACCCGGCAGCAAGAATTACTGTGCACCTGAGTATTTCGTGGGCGACGGCGCGAGCCACCGTTCGGATATTTTTTCCCTCGGCGTCATCGCCTATGAAATGCTTACCGGTCAGTATCCGTATAAAGAGCGCCTCGGCAGCCGCCACTATCAATTGAAGAATTACGCCGGTATGCGCTACATCAGTGCGCGCCAGCACAGAGACAACATTCCGGAATGGATCGACGGTGCTCTGCGCAAGGCCTGTGCGCCGGACCCGAAAAGCCGCTACCCGGCGCTGTCGGAATTTGTGCACGATCTCAGCACACCAAACAGGCGCTTCGCCAATACGGAAACACCGCCACTAATCGAGCGCAATCCACTGCTGTTCTGGCAGACACTGGCGGTGTTGGCGATCCTCTCGCATCTCATTTATTTTCTGTAAGTACCTTCTTTCGCCTGAGCCACCTTGGTGCGCAATTCGCCGGCGCGCACCAAGTTGTACCGCCGATACATTCAAAATCGTCAATAACCCATATAAATCCTGTGGTTTCCCACCACCTGTGCCACTTCAGAAAGTTGGCACAGAGATTGAATACCTAAAGTCACAATCCGAAACTTTTTCCGAACTATTCAGCAAGGCAACGGCGCCTGACGCTCTTCGACAGAAGAGAGGCAGCCGTGCGACCTCACGCCACCAAGCTCCCCTCTCCCTCTGCCGAAGAACCTCAGGTACGCCCAGCGGGCAAATACGGCAGAGATTATGGTCAAGCAGAAAATCGTCGTCATCGGCAACGGCATGGTGGGTCACCACTTCCTGGAACAACTGGCGAGCCGCCCGGAGCGGGCGATGTTCGACGTGCTGGTATTTTGCGCCGAACCCCGCCCCGCCTACGACCGGGTACACCTCTCAGAATATTTTGGCGGCCGCAGCGCGGACGACCTGGCCATGGGCAAGGTGGAGCAGTACCGCGAATGGGGCTACGACCTGCGCCTGAACGATGCCGCAGTGAACATCGATCGCGAAAACAAAATCGTGACCTCCGCCAGTGGCGCTTCCGAACCCTACGATCACCTGGTACTGGCCACCGGTTCCTATCCTTTCGTACCGCCAATTCCCGGTCACCAGCATGCGAAGTGTTTCGTTTACCGCACCCTCGAAGATCTCGACAAGATCCAGGCTGCCGCGCAAAGCGGCAAGGTCGGCGTAGTGGTGGGCGGCGGCCTGCTGGGCCTCGAGGCGGCCAATGCACTGAAACAGCTGGGCCTTGAAGCCCATGTGGTGGAGTTCGCCCCCGGTCTGATGTCCGTACAGCTGGACGAAGGCGGTTCCAAATTACTGCGGGAAAAAATCGAAGAGCTGGGCGTGACGGTGCACACCAGCACGGCCACGGAACTGATCGAGGAAGTGGACGGCGGCCGCCTGCGGATGCAGTTCAAAGGTGAGAGAGAACTGGTCACCGATCTGATCGTGTTCTCCGCCGGTATCCGTCCGGAAGACAACCTGGCCCGCTCTGCGGGTATCACCCTCGGCGAGCGCGGCGGTATCGTGATCGACAACCATTGCCGTACCTCCGACAAGAATATTTTCGCCATCGGAGAGTGTGCTCTGTTCGACAACCGCATCTTCGGCCTGGTGGCTCCAGGCTACTCCATGGCGCGCACGGCCATATCCCTCCTGTGCGGCGACGCGGCCGAGTTCAACGGCGCGGATATGAGTACCAAGTTGAAGTTACTCGGTGTGGATGTGGGATCCATCGGTGACGCCCACGGCCGCGCCGAAGATTCCGCCGCAATCACCTTTGTGGATGAACAGACCGGCGTCTACAAGCGCATGATCACCGATCGCACAGGCAAGAAACTTCGTGGCGCGGTGCTGGTGGGCGATACCGACGATTACGACACCCTGCTGCAGTATCACCTGAACGATATGGATCTTCCCGAGCACCCGGAGCAGCTGATCCTGCCGGCCCTGGACGGCGCCAAGCCTGGCCTGGGTGCAGGTGCGCTGCCAGACACAGCGACCATCTGTTCCTGCCACAACGTGAGCAAGGGCGACATCATTGGTGCGGTGCAGGGCGGCTGCTGTTCTGTGGGCGAAGTGAAAGACTGCACCAAGGCCGGCACCGGTTGTGGCGGTTGTTCCGCGCTGTTGAAAAATGTTGTGGACACGGAGCTGGCGGCGTTGGGAGTGGAGGTCAACAATGATCTGTGCCCGCACTTCCCCTACACCCGCCAGCAGATTTTCCACATGGTGCAGGTGGAAGAAATCAAGACCTTTGACGAGCTGCTGCACAAACACGGTCGCGGCAAGGGCTGCGAAATCTGCAAGCCCACTGCCGCTTCCATTTTTGCGTCCCTCTGGAACGAACATATCCACAAGAAACCGCACGTGGGTCTGCAGGACACCAACGATACGTTTATGGCGAATATGCAGAAAAACGGTACTTATTCCGTGGTTCCGCGCATCGCCGGCGGCGAGATCACACCGGACAAATTGATCGTGCTGGGGCAGGTGGCGAAAAAGTACGACCTGTACACGAAGATCACCGGTGGCCAGCGTATCGATCTGTTTGGTGCGCGTCTTGAGGAGCTGCCGGAGATCTGGCGCGAGTTGACGGATGCGGGCTTTGAGACCGGCCACGCGTATGGAAAGTCTTTGCGTACGGTGAAATCCTGTGTGGGCAGTACCTGGTGTCGCTTCGGTGTGCAGGACAGTGTGGGTATGGCGCTCACGGTCGAGAATCGCTACAAGGGTCTGCGTTCGCCGCACAAGATCAAGATGGCGGTGTCCGGTTGTACCCGGGAGTGTGCGGAGGCGCAGAGCAAGGATATCGGTGTAATTGCGACCGAGAAAGGCTGGAACCTGTATGTGTGTGGTAACGGCGGCATGCGCCCGCGCCATGCGGACCTGTTTGCGACGGATCTGGATGATGTCACCCTGATCAAATATATCGACCGCATTCTGATGTTCTATGTGCGCACGGCGGACAAGTTGCAGCGGACGTCGGTGTGGCTGGAAAACCTGGAAGGTGGTCTGGATTACCTGCGCGAGGTGGTGATCGAGGACAGTCTGGGACTCTGCGATGAGCTGGAACGTCAGATGGGCAATGTGGTGGGCACTTACCAGTGTGAGTGGAAGACTGCGATCAATGACCCTGAGATGGTTAAGCGTTTCCGCCAGTTTGTGAACACCGATGCGAAGGACGAGAAGATCGTATTCGTGGAAGAGCGCGAGCAGCGTCGGCCAGCGACCCGAGAGGAGATCGTCAAGATCTGCGAACCCGCCTAAGTTTTTAATTTGGCCCGGTAGCGGTGGAGCACCGGGTGTGAGGTTTCAGGACCGCGGTAAACCCATCCATGGGCGCTGCGGCGCAAACTTCCTGTTTGCGACGCTCCTGAAACCTCACACCCGGCGCACCACCTTCACATCGAAGTAAATTACTCCGTTCCGTGTCATTCCGGCGCAGGCCGGAATCCAGTTCAGTAGAACTGGCTACACAAGAAAATTTTTGAATTTCACCACCTACTTTGTGGAGAGCCAGAATGAGCGAAGTTGCCATAACCCGCGCCGAGTGGCTGCAAGTCTGCAAGCGATCAGACCTTGTAGCCGATTCCGGAGTGTGCGCTCTTGTGGGCGATCGTCAGATTGCCCTGTTTTTTTTACCCGATCAGGACGCCCAGTTATATGCCATCGACAACTGGGACCCGATCGCCGATGCCGGGGTGATCGGCCGCGGTCTTGTTGCGGAGATCGACGGTGAGCTGACGGTGTCGTCGCCGCTGTACAAGCAGCATTACCGCCTGAGCGACGGCCGGTGTCTGGAAAAACCGGAGTATCAGCTGGACGTATTTCCCGTGGCATTTGAAGGCGACGATGTGTTGATCCGGGTCGGACCATAATCCTTTTGAAATAAGCAGTAGACGATGGCTTTACCAGAACTGTTCAGCGCACGCAGGTCCTGCACGACCTGCCCTTACTGCGGCGTTGGCTGCGGTGTTGTGGCGACGCGGGAGAAGACGGCGGCCGGGGGTGAGGAGGTGATTCGCATCCAGGGCGATGAGCAGCATCCGGCGAACAGGGGCAAGCTGTGTGTGAAGGGTTCTTCGCTGGCGGACACCCTTGGCGATCACGGGCGTCTGTTGAAGCCGCGCCTGCACGGTGTGGACTGTGATTGGGATACGGCGCTGGAATATGCGGCGTCGAAGCTGCGCGAAACCATCTACGAGCACGGGCCGGATTCGGTGGCGTTTTATCTTTCCGGGCAGTTGCTGACGGAAGATTATTATGTGGCCAACAAGCTGATGAAGGGTTTTATCGGCACGGCCAACGTGGATACCAATTCGCGTCTGTGTATGTCGTCCGCGGTGGCGGCGTACAAGCGCGCGTTTGGTGCGGATGCGGTGCCGTGTAATTACGAGGATCTGGATCAGGCTGAGTTGGTGGTATTGATCGGTTCCAACGCCGCCTGGACCCACCCGATTCTGTTCCAGCGCATGCAGGCGGGCAATGCGAAACTGGTGGTCATCGATCCCCGTGGCAGCGCCACCAGTGAAATGGCGGATATGCATCTGGCGATCACGCCGGGCAGTGATGCGGCGCTGTTCAATGGGCTGTTGCACTACCTTGCCGAGTTCGGCGCGCTGGATCACGCATTTATCGAAAACCATACGGAAAATTTTACCGATACCCTGTATGCGGCGGCCGAGTGGACGCCGGAGAGGGTGGCGGCGTACTGCAGCCTGGAGCTGGAGCAGCTGCTCACATTCTACGAGCTGTTCCGTACCACAAAAAAATCCATCAGTTTCTATTCCCAGGGCATCAATCAATCCAGCACCGGCACCGACAAGAACAATGCCATCATCAACTGCCACTTGGCTACCGGGCGTATCGGCAAGCCCGGCTGCGGGCCCTTTTCCATTACCGGTCAGCCCAATGCCATGGGAGGACGTGAGGTAGGTGGATTGGCGAATGTGCTCGCTGCGCATATGGATTTCACCGAGGACAATATCGACCGCGTCGGCCGTTTCTGGAATACAGACAACCTGGCGAGGGGCCCCGGGCTCAAGGCGGTGGATCTGTTCAAGGCGGTGGAGAGCGGTCAGGTGAAAGCCGTATGGATCATGGCCACGAACCCGGCGGTGAGTATGCCGGACGCACGCCGGGTGGCGAAGGCCCTGAAGCGCTGCCCAACGGTGATCGTATCCGACTGTGTGGCAGATACGGACACCGCGCGCTGTGCGGACCTGCTGTTGCCTGCGACAACCTGGGGAGAAAAGACCGGTACTGTCACCAACTCCGAACGCCGTATTTCACGGCAGAAAGGCTTCCTGCCGAAACCGGGTGACGCGCGCCACGACTGGGAAATCCTCTGCGATGTGGCCCGACGTCTGGGCTTCGCGGATGCCTTCAATTACGCATCCCCGGCGGATATTTTCCGCGAGCACGCCGCACTCTCGGGTTTTGAAAACAACCGCGAGCAGGCCCGCCGCGCATTTGATATTTCCGCGTTGGCCAATATCAGTGATACCGAATACGATAACTTCACACCGGTGCAGTGGCCGGTCACCGCTGCCAACCCGAACGGCACGCCGCGGCTGTTTAGCGACGATGACTTCTACACACCGAATGGCCGCGCCCGCTTCGTCGCAGTGACACCCCGGTGCCCGATGCAGGAAACCCGCGACGAGTATCCACTGGTACTGAACAGCGGCCGTATGCGCGACCAGTGGCACACCATGACCCGCACCGGCCGCGCACGTAAACTACTGGACCACAGCGAAGCGCCGGAGCTGCACGTACATCCGCAGGAAGCGCGGAGATTCCGCGTTGAAGACGCGCAGCTGGTGCGTGTGGAAAGTGAACAAGGCCAGTTCTTCGGCCGCGCCCACGTCACCACTAGCCAGAAGCCCGGCCAGCTGTTTGCTCCCATCCACTGGAGCGACAGCCTCGCCCACCATGCTACCGTCAGCGCACTGGCCGCCCCCGTTACCGATCCCTTCTCCGGTCAGCCGGAACTGAAGCAGATGGCGGTAAAGATAGAACCCCTGAATGCCCACAGCTTTGCCTGCCTGCTGCTGCGCACCCGTGCCGCGGAAGAACTGCACCGGTATCTACAAGCTGGCGATGCGCAACTGTTTGAGACGATATTGCACTGGTACCGGGTCCCAGTTGAAGGTGGCTACCGCTTCGAGCTGGCCCTGAAAACTCAGCCGGATTGGCAGGCGCTGGCCGACAGATTGTTCAACCTGCGCGCCCGCCCCCTCAACCGCAAACGCCTGCAATTGCCGAATGGCGAACGCTGGCTGTTGCACAGTGAACAGATGGAATTGCTGGTGTTCACCAGTGCCGCATGGCAGTCCCTGCCAGACCGCAAAACCCTGGAAAGCGCTCTGCAGCAACCGCTACCAGACGCGCCCGCCAAACTACTGCACGATGTACCAGCCGGCGCTCAGATGATATGCACCTGCCTGCAGGTATCCCGCAGGGAAATCGAACTCACCATCGCCGACGGCGCGACATCGTTAGAAGAGCTGGGTAAACGGCTGGGTTGTGGTACGAATTGCGGCTCCTGCAAACCGGAAATCTCAGCACTGCTGACCACAAACCTTGCGGTAGCCGTCGACTGAGGCTTGGCAGGCTCGGTGTGGCCGGCTATCTTGCGGATCAAGCAGATAGCAACAAAAGGCAAGAGCTATGTCAGACGCCTGTGCAGAAAATGGCCTGCGCTCCGTAGAAGCCGCCAAGCAGATGCTGATCGATGGCATCAAACCGATCACCGAAACCGAGACTATTCCACTGCATCAGGCCTGCGGACGAGTACTCGCGGAGCCGGTACTCTCCGCCCTCGATCTGCCCCCCTGCGACAACTCTGCCATGGATGGTTACGCCCTGTGTGGCGAGTTTGAACGCTACACCATCGTGGGCAAAAGCCTCGCCGGCCACCCGTTCTCGGGAACACTGGAGCCCGGACAGGCAACCCGTATTACCACCGGCGCGGCCGTCCCCGCCGGGGCCGACCGTGTGCAGATGCAGGAAAACTGTACACTCGAGGGTGACCAGCTCAGCATGAGCCGCCCCGCCGCTCCAGGCGAAAATATTCGCCACCGCGGTGAAGACGTGCACCTGGGTCAGAGCCTGATCCCCGTCGGCGCCAAAATAAAAGTCCCCCATATCGCTCTGCTGGGCGCGGCTGGCGTGGCCGAAGTCACTGTGCTGCGCCAACTCAAGGCCGCCCTGCTCTCCATCGGCGACGAACTGAAACCCATCGGCACCCCGGTGACGGAGCTGGGCGACGGCGATATCTATGACAGCAACCGCATCGCTCTGCGCGCCGCGCTGGAGCAATTGGATGTGGCTATCCTGGATCTCGGCTGCTATCCCGATCAACCAGAAAGTATCCGCGAAGCATTCATTCACGCCAGAAACAACGCGGATTTTGTAATTACCAGTGGTGGAGTTTCCGTGGGTGAAGCGGATTTCACCAAAACGGTGTTGCAGGAACTCGGCGAAATCGATTTCTGGAAACTTGCCATCAAACCCGGCAAACCCTTTGCTTTTGGCCGCCTGCCGAAAGCAAATGGCGAAGCGCTGTTCTTCGGCCTGCCCGGAAATCCGGTATCCGCCATCGTCACCCTGTATCAGCTGGTTGTTCCCGCGCTGGAAAAGCTTCGCGGTACATCCGAACAATATCGCCAACCGCCAGTGCAACTGCGCGCGCGATTGCTGAACAGCATTCGCAAAAAGCCGGGGCGCACGGATTACCAACGCGGGTTTACCTATCGCGATGGCGATGGTATTCAGGTGGTGGAGACTCGCGGTATCCAGGGGAGTCACATTCTTTCCGGTTTTGCCGCGGCAAATTGTTTCGTGGTTTTGCCTAGAGAGGGAGGGGACTGTGAGACCGGGGACTGGGTTACCGTTGAACCGTTTACTGCGCCTCTGAAATAGATTGGTGGTCCCTGGTAAGGGAGTCCGGTGGCGGCAAAGCACTGGGGATGGGATTTTGAGTTTTATCTGACTGATTTGAATTTTGGTTTGGGGAAATGATGTGATTCTTGAAGTCGCAATTCTGGATGTTAAAGCGGACCAACAAAAAGAATTTGAAATTTCCTTTGGAAATGCCCAATCCATTATTTCTTCGATGCATGGGTATATAAATCATCAGCTGCAAAAATGCATTGAGAAGGAAAATCGCTACATTCTATTGGTCAATTGGGAAAGGCTTGAGGACCATACCGAAGGATTCAGGAAGTCACCTGAATATCAGGAATGGAAAGCCCGTCTCCATCACTTCTACGACCCATTCCCCGAGGTGGAACACTACGAACTCGTCGAACTGTAATTCCTTCGATATGAAGGCAAAGCGCCGCCACCACACTACCCAAGCAGGTACCACAAAACCAAGATGCTATAATCCGCGGCCAATTCAGAATTCCGAAGAAAGAAGTACCATGAGCCGCAGCCGCTACGAGAAATTCAAGCAGGTGCTCCGCCTGCGCCAGCACGACATGACCCTGCTCACCGACCAGGTCCACAAAGGCCAGAACATCTCCGCCATGCTGCGCACCGCGGACGCCGTCGGCATTCCCGAAATCCACATGGTCCAGCCCTCCTACGGAACCCGAATCTATCGCAACACCGCCGGCGGCAGCGGTAAATTCACCGGCAACAGCGTCTACCCCGATATCCAGACCGGCATGGCCGAACTCAAAGGTCGCGGCATGCACCTGTACGCCGCCCACTGGTCCGACCGCGCCATCGACTTCCGCAAAGCCGACTACACCCAACCCTTCGCCCTCATCATGGGTGCCGAAAAAGACGGCCTAAGCGACTACGCCGCCGAACACGCCGACGACCACGTCACCATCCCGATTATCGGCATGGTCGAAAGCTACAACGTCAGCGTCGCCGCCGCGATCATCCTGCAGGAAGCCATGCAGCAGCGCATGAAAGCCGGCATGTACGACAACAAAACCCTCGACGAACAAGACCCGGCCATCAAAGACATTTTGTTCCGCTGGATGCACCCGAAAATGGTGAAGTATTGCGAGAAGTACGATTTGCCATTTCCGGAGTTGGATGAGGACGGCGATATCATTCCGCCAGCTGATCCAAAATACCGTCAGCCGAACCTGTGATTATTGGACACGCGTTGCTTTACCCAACCTACGCGGCTACCCTCTCGGCAGACATATTCAAACCGACTCTCCAGAGAGGAAATAATGCACACCGAAGAGATCGAATACACCGTCGACGGCGAATCCTTTACCGGTTACCTGGCCTACGACGACAGCATCGAAGGCAAGCGCCCGGCCATCCTCCTTGTGCACGAATGGTGGGGTATGAATGACTTCACCCGCGAAGAAGCCGAACGCCTCGCCGCTGAAGGTTTCACCGCCTTCGCGCTCGACATGTACGGTACGGGCATTGGCGCCGACAACCCGGGCGACGCCGCCGCGCTCATGAACAAAACCCTCGAAACCGAAGGTGCCCCCCTCAAACGCTTCCAGGCCGCCCTCGACCTTATCAACGCCCACGAAACCGTAGAACCCGGGAATATCGCCGCCCAGGGCTACTGCTTCGGCGGTGCCGTCGCCCTCACCATGGCTCGCCTCGGCCTGCCGCTGAAGGGGGTGGTCAGTTTCCACGGTGCATTGCAGACCGACGTCAAAATCAAGCCTGGCGACGTTAAAGCCCAGATCCAGGTCTACACCGGTGGCGACGACGACATGATTCCCGCCGAAGACGTTGCCAACTTCGTCAAGGAAATGCAAAGCGCTGGCGTACGCTTTGATTTGATCAGTTTCCCCTGTGTGAAACACGGATTCACCAATCCCGCCGCTACGGGCCGGGGAGAGAAGTTCGGTATTCCCCTTGCATATAATGAAGACGCCGCCAACAGTGCCTACGAAGGTGCCGTCACTTTCTACGACAGAATCTTCCAGGGCTGATCAAGTATCACCCCGCTCAAGCGGACAACCCGATTAATCAGCCTGCCCGCTATCGACCTCGAGATAGCGGGCGCCACTCCCCTCCTCTGCCATCTTGTCTTCCGGGTTCCGCAACGGACAATCCGTCAGTGAAAGACAGCCACAACCGATACAGCCATCCAGCTGATCCCGCAGCGCCGTCAATTGCTCGATGCGCGTATTGAGTGTGGCGCGCCAACTTTTCGACAACTGCGTCCAATCCCGCTTGGTGGGTATCCGGTTCGCAGGAAGGGTCTCCAGAGCAGCCTTGATTTCCTCCAACCCAATACCCGTGCGCTGCGCCACCTTGATAATCGCCACTCGGCGAAGGGCATCACTGCCGTAACGGCGCTGATTACCCGTAGTACGCCAACTGCTGATCAGCCCACGGGATTCATAAAAATGCAATGCGGAAACGGATACCCCGCTGCGCGCTGCCAGCTGTCCCACCGTAAGAACACCATTCTGCCTGGACATAAACACCCTTTCACACATCTTGACCTCAAGTTAACTTGAGGTTTTACACTGCGGCGCACCTAATGACAAGACAGGAAGCAGGAAATGAAGAAACCCGGGAAATCCGTAATTCAACAATGGGTACATTGGATGGCAAACCTGATGGTTGCGGAAAGCCAGAGCCTGCCACTGGCACGGACAGTCGCGCTCACGTGTGTGCAGCCAGACAGGCAACCGCAAATGTACGCCTCAAAACCTGAGGCTAGCGTCAATGCAGAACTTCAAGGCACAATACGTCACTGAATTTTGACCGAGGGGGAAACGTGCAACCGATCATATCCGTTCAGGGCGTCGGCAAAACCTATGCAGGTGGTTTTACCGCGCTTCATTCCGTCGATCTCGATATCCAACGCGGCGAAATTTTTGCTCTGCTCGGGCCCAACGGCGCCGGCAAGACCACACTGATCAGCATCATCTGCGGCATCGTCAATCCATCCACGGGAAAGATCACCGCCGATGGCCACGATATTCAACGGGATTTTCGCGCGGCGCGCAGCAAGATCGGTTTGGTTCCGCAGGAACTGTCCACGGATTCCTTTGAAAGTGTATGGGCCACGGTGAATTTCAGCCGCGGCCTGTTCGGCAAGGCACCGAATCCCGACTACATCGAAAAAATCCTGCGCCAGCTTTCTCTGTGGGACAAAAAGGACAGCAAGATCATGGCGCTCTCCGGCGGCATGAAGCGCCGGGTGATGATCGCCAAAGCGCTGTCACATGAACCGTCCATTCTGTTCCTCGATGAACCCACAGCCGGTGTCGATGTGGAGTTACGCCGGGATATGTGGGAAATGGTGCGAGGGCTGCGCGAAAGCGGTGTGACCGTTATTCTTACCACCCACTACATCGAG
Source organism: Microbulbifer pacificus (assembly GCF_002959965.1). Classification (NCBI taxonomy): domain Bacteria; kingdom Pseudomonadati; phylum Pseudomonadota; class Gammaproteobacteria; order Cellvibrionales; family Microbulbiferaceae; genus Microbulbifer; species Microbulbifer pacificus. The sequence goes on along the minus strand of NZ_PREV01000027.1, from coordinate 57,037 downwards.
GAAGCCGAAGAAATGGCAGATCGCATTGGTGTGATCAACCGCGGCGAACTGGTACTGGTGGAAGACAAACACACACTGATGCGCAAACTGGGCAAGAAGCAGCTGGCAATTCAATTGCAGAGCCCGGTGTCGTCACTGCCGGAATCTCTGAATACATTCGCTCTGGATGTGGCAGACGATGGCAATCAGCTGATCTACACCTTCGATACCCAGCGCGAACACACTGGTATCGCCGAGTTGCTGCGCGCGCTGAATCAGCAGGGTATCGAATTCAAGGATCTGCATTCCAGTGAAAGTTCTCTGGAAGAAATCTTCGTGAGCCTGGTGCACCAGAACCAGAGCGAGCGCCAGCAGGCCGGATGAAAAAGGAGTAAAGTCAATGAATGTTCACGGCATCCGCGCCATCTACAAATTTGAAATGGCCCGCACCGGGCGCACCCTGATGCAGAGTATTGCCTGGCCGGTAATTTCCACCTGCCTGTACTTTATCGTGTTCGGCACCGCCATCGGCGGCCGCCTCGGCGACATCGAAGGCGTGAGCTACGGGGCGTTTATTATTCCCGGGCTGATCATGCTCTCACTGCTGTCGGAGAGTATTTCCAACGCGTCGTTCGGGATTTTTTTCCCGAAGTTTTCCGGCACCATTTATGAAGTACTTTCCGCGCCAGTATCCGCATTTGAAATCGTCGCCGGTTACGTGGGCGCGGCGGCCACCAAATCGGTGATTATCGGCCTGCTGATTCTGATTACCGCGCGTTTTTTTGTGGATTACCATATCGCCCATCCGTTCTGGATGATCGGATTTCTGATCCTGACGGCGGTCACCTTCAGCATGTTCGGCTTTATCATTGGTGTGTGGGCAGATGATTTTCAGAAATTGCAGATCATTCCACTGATGGTGATCACCCCACTGACGTTCCTTGGTGGTGCCTTTTATTCCATCAATATGCTGCCGGAATTCTGGCAGAAGGTGACCCTGTTCAACCCGGTGGTATATCTGATCAGTGGGTTTCGCTGGGCATTTTACGGCGTAGCCGATGTGAATGTGGGGATCAGCCTGGCAATGACACTGCTGTTCCTGCTTGCCTGCATGACAGCCGTATGGTGGGTTTTCCGAACCGGTTACAAGATCCGCACCTGACGGACATCATTTCTGGAAAAAAGCCCGTGGTCTGGCAGGTTGTTGAAAAACAACCTGTCGTTCTCCGCGGGCCTCCGCCCTATTTATCTCTGCGCGTTCAATTCGGCCCATAAGCCCGGGTAAACACCCGCACTACCTCTTCTACATGGGCGGAAACTTCTTTCGCTGACGGTGGCTCGCTACAACCCAGCATAATCTGGATATGGGTGCAGCCGCCCTGCAACATCCCAAAAAACAGCTCCGATGCCCGTTCGGGGTTCAGAACCCGCAACTGGTCCAAATCGCACGCCCGCCGCAAAAAACGGATCATTTCATTGCGGGTACGCATAGGGCCCGCCTCGTAGAACAAATTGGCCATGGTCTGGTCCTGGGCACCCACGGCGCTGAGCAGGCGCATCAGTTTCAGCGAGTCCTCGTGGTAGATCATCTCCAGAAACGCCTCACCGATTTTCTGCAGCATCTCCGCCACCGGCATACCCGGCTCCAGATTGAACATAATCACCGGCATCTGACTGACGCACTTGGCCTCGATAGCCGCGGTAAACAGCGTCTCCTTGTCGGAAAAATGACTGTATACCGTCAGTTTGGACACACCCGCTTCATTGGCCACGGCATCCATGCTGGCGCCGGTAAATCCATGGGTCAGAAACAGATGTTTGGCCGCATCCAGGATGGCCTGCCGCTTGGCGGGGTCTTTCGGGCGGCCGCGGCTGGCAGTCGCGGAGGGCATAGGTTCATTCATCAGTCGTCATCGTCACTCTTTCAGCGCCCATCCACCGCGGAAACACCGGTGGTTGAAACACGCGCTCGCGTCCATTCAATTAGTGGACTCGCGAGTTTAATATATTTACTATACTCGCCAGTATAGCAATGGTGCCGGGGCCGGCAAACGCACAACTGTACCAGTTTCCGTCCGGCCCCCCACCCCCAAAAGAGTGATTCACAAGGACAGAGGCATTCATGCACCGCTTCCACCTACGTCGTTTCCCCTTGCAAGTCGCCACCACGCTGCTGGCGGCACTGGCCCTCAGTGCCTGCTCGGCACCCGAAACAGGCCAAGTCAAACCACCCCGCCCGGCCATCGTGGTACACCCGGAAATGGCCGGCGAACAGCTCGCGGTTTACCCCGGCGAGGTACGCGCGCGACACGAGCCCGCATTGGCCTTCCGGGTGGGCGGTGCGGTAGCCCGTCGTCTGGTGGAAGCCGGAGACCGGGTAAAGCAAGGTCAGCCACTGGCGGAGCTGGATGCGGAAGATCTGCAGCTGCAACGTAACGCGGCACGTGCGCAACTGGAGGCGGCGGAGACGGAAAACCGCAATGCCGCCAATGAACTCGCCCGCTACCGCGAGCTGTTGGGACGCAAGTTGATCGGCGAATCCCAGTTCGATACCGTCAAAACCCGTCACGATGGCAGCGTCGCACAGCTGGAACGCGCACGCGCCCAGTGGAAGGTGGCAAGCAACCAGGCGGACTATGCCATATTGAAAGCGCCCCGCGACGGCGTTATCGCCCGGCGTATGGTCGACGCCGGCCAAGTGGTAAACGCGGGGCAGACCGCCTTTGTACTCGCGGCCGACGGCGAACGGGAGGTGCGCATCGACCTTCCAGAGCAGGACGTCAGCCGCTTCACCATAGGGCAGCCGGTCAAAATTGAACTCTGGTCGCGACCTAGCGAACCTTTTTCCGGTCAGGTGCGGGAAATATCTCCTGCCGCGGAGGCGGGCCTGCGCACCTTTGAGGCACGGGTAGCATTCGACAATGCGGAGCCCGATGTACAGCCCGGGCAGAGCGCGCGGGTATTCGCCCGCACCGGAACCCATCACGGCACCTCTTCGCTGCAGCTGCCCATGGCTGCCATCACTGCCGATGGCGAGCACGCCCATGTGTGGAAACTGAACCCGGATGATTTCACCCTGCAAAAAACCAGCGTTCAGGTTGTGCGCTTCGGTGAGAAAACCGCGGAGATCGTGTCGGAACTCACACCGCAAGACTGGGTGGTTGCGGCCGGTACCCAACTGGTCGGGGAGGGTCAGCGCGTGCGCCCGGTGGATCGCCACAACCGCCCCATCGAACTTGAGGGGAGTGTGGCCCAGGGCTTTTAGAACACAGCCATACGCCATCGGCTAAACGCCAACCATTTTCCTGCACCACCACCGCATACCGTCGAGATACATCACCATGCGATTCAATCTTTCCGAGTGGGCACTGAATAACCGCCCGCTGGTGCTCTACGCCATGCTCATACTCGGCCTTATCGGCGCCCTGTCGTACACGCAGTTGGGGCAGAGCGAAGATCCCCCCTTCACCTTCAAGGTGATGGTGGTAAATACCCTGTGGCCCGGCGCCAGTGCCGAAGAGGTCTCCCGCCAGATCACCGAGCGGATCGAAAAGAAGCTGATGGAGACCGGTAACTACGAGCGGATTGCCTCCTTCTCACGCCCCGGTCAGTCCCAGGTCATGTTTGTCGCCCGCGACAGTATGCGTTCCAGTGAGATTCCCGATCTCTGGTACCAGGTACGAAAAAAAGTCAGCGATATCCGCCACACATTGCCACCGGATATTCAGGGGCCCTTTTTCAACGACGAGTTCGGTACCACCTTTGGCAATATCTACGCGCTTACTGGCCCGGACTTCGACTACGCGCTGATGAAGGACTACGCCGACCGCCTGCAGCTGGCATTGCAGCGGGTGGAGGATGTGGGCAAGGTGGAATTGCTCGGCCTGCAGGACGAACGTATCTGGGTGGAAATCTCCAACGCCAAGCTCGCCTCACTCGGCATCCCCCTCGCCGCGGTGCAGTCCGCACTGCAGGCCCAGAACCAGATGGCGGAAGCGGGTTTTGTAGAAGCGGTGTCCGACCGCGTGCGCATTCGCGTCGGTGGCCAGTTCCAGAGTGTGGAGGAAATCCGTCGGTTCCCGATATATGCCAATGGCCACACCATCGCGCTGGGAGACTTCGCCCAAGTGGAGCGCGGCTTCAGTGATCCACCCCAGCCGCGGGTACGTTTTATGGGCGAAGATGCCATTGGCATTGCCGTGTCGATGAAATCCGGTGGCGATATTCTGCAATTGGGTGAACGGCTGGATGCCGCGGTCAGCGAATTGCAAAAGGACCTTCCCTTGGGGCTCGAGCTGCGCAAAGTCTCCGACCAGCCGGCGGCAGTGAAAAGCGGCGTGGGCGAATTCGTCAAGGTGCTGGTGGAAGCGCTCATCATTGTGATGCTGGTGAGTTTTTTCTCCCTCGGATTCCGCACCGGCCTGGTTGTCGCCCTGTCAATTCCGCTGGTACTGGCGATGACCTTCGGGCTGATGAACTATTTCGACATCGGCCTGCACAAGATTTCCCTCGGTGCGCTGGTACTGGCGCTGGGACTGATGGTGGACGACGCCATCATTGCCGTGGAAATGATGGCGATCAAAATGGAGCAGGGGTTCTCACGGCTGAAAGCCGCGGGCTTCGCCTGGACCAGCACCGCCTTTCCGATGCTGACCGGCACCCTGATTACCGCTGCGGGCTTTCTGCCCATCGCCACCGCTCAGTCCGGTACCGGTGAATACACCCGTTCGATTTTCCAGGTGGTGACCCTCTCGCTACTGGCGTCCTGGGTGGCCGCGGTGATTTTCGTTCCCTACCTCGGCAACCGACTGTTACCGGAGCATGGAGCGCAAACCAGCCACGCGGACCCCTATCAAAAACCGTTTTACCAGCGCTTCCGCCGTGTTTTGCAGTGGTGCCTGCGCTATCGCAAAACCGTGCTGGCGCTGACGGTGCTGGTATTTGTCGGTGCGATCATGCTGTTCCGCTTTGTACCGCAGCAGTTCTTCCCCTCCTCCGCGCGCCTGGAGTTGATGGTGGACCTCAAACTGAATGAGGGCGCCTCCCTGCGGGCCACGGAAGAGGAAGCCATGCGTCTGGAGAAGCTGCTCGCGCAGAACCCTCAGGTGGAAAACTACGTGGCCTATGTGGGCACCGGCTCGCCGCGCTTTTACCTGCCGCTTGACCAACAGCTGCCCGCGGCGAGTTTCGCCCAGTTTGTGGTGCTGACCCGCAATATCGAGGAGCGCGAGGCGGTACGCCAGTGGCTGATCACAACGCTTGCCGAGCAGTTTCCCGCGGTACGCACGCGTATTTCCCGCCTGGAAAACGGCCCGCCGGTAGGTTACCCGGTGCAATTCCGGGTATCCGGCGAACACATTCCTGAAATACGTCGCATCGCCCGCGAGGTTGCCGAGATTGTGCGTGCAAATGACGACGTGGCCAATGTGCATCTGGACTGGGAGGAGCCCAGCAAGGTGGTAAATCTGGACGTGGACCAGGCGCGTGCACGGGAGATGGGCGTAAACAGCGCGGCACTATCACAGGCTCTGCAGGGCTCGCTCTCCGGAGCCACGGTGGGCCAGTACCGTGAAGACAACGAGCTGATTGCAGTGGCCGTGCGCGGTGAGGAACAGGAGCGCCGGGCACTGGCCCAGCTGGGCAATCTCGCCGTGCAGACCGAACGCGGAGAATCGCTACCGCTGAATCAGGTGGCAACACTGGATTATGCATTTGAGGAGGGCATCATCTGGCATCGCGACCGCCTGCCTACCGTCACAGTGCGCGCGGATATTTACGGCAGGCAACAGCCCGCTACCGTGGTGGCAAATATCTGGCCGCAATTGCAATATCTGCGCGAGAAATTACCGCCGGGGTACCTGCTGGAGATCGGCGGCAGCGTGGAGGAATCGGCGCGCGGGCAGGAATCCGTCAATGCCGGGATGCCGCTGTTCCTGCTGGTGGTGTTTACCCTGCTGATGCTGCAGCTACGCAGTTTCTCTCTGTCCACCATGGTGTTTCTCACAGCACCGCTGGGGATTATCGGGGTCACCCTGTTCCTGCTGCTGTTCAACCAGCCATTCGGATTTGTGGCGATGCTCGGCACCATTGCGCTGGCCGGCATGATCATGCGTAATTCGGTGATTCTGGTGGATCAGATCGAGCAGGATAAACTACAGGGACTCTCTCCCTGGGAAGCCATTGTGGAATCCACCGTGCGACGTTTCCGCCCGATTGTACTAACCGCGCTCACCGCAGTACTGGCGATGATTCCGCTTTCCCGCAGTGACTTTTTCGGGCCTATGGCGGTGGCAATCATGGGAGGGTTGATTGTGGCGACGGCGCTGACACTGCTGTTTTTGCCGGCGCTTTATGCGGCGTGGTTTAGAGTTAAAGAACAGTAGAGGTAGTTAGAATTAGTTCGGTGGTCCCGGTAGTAGGGCCTGTGGCGGCACTGCTACCGGGTAATTACTTGTGAGACACGAGCTAGGCGCCCCCCCTCAACCCATCCATGGGGGCTCTTCCGCGAGGTGGCCCGGCCGCTCCATGCATTCGCGGCGCCTTCGGCCCCTCTCGCGGAAGGTCTCACAAGTAATTACCCGGCATCAGCGCCTTCGCGGAAATTGCAGTGTCTTTCACTTACCATCAGAAAAGAACATTCGCAAATTACGGAAATTACTCATCCATCTCGTGCATCAATTGTACTTCCTCGATCACCTTGAACAGGCGATCCGGTCTCTCCGTCATGATGCCGTCCACACCCAATTCTATTAAGCGACGCATTTCCGCTTCATCGTTTACCGTCCACACATCCACCCGCACTCCGTGGTCCTGAACCTGGGATACGGAACTCCGATCAATAAGGGAGATACCTTCGTACTCGGTGGGAATATGCAGCGCCTGATAGCGTGGGCTCAGTAGTCGGAAGGCGTGCAGCCTGGTGGCGAGCGCGAACATCTTGACCTCATCGGAGCCAGCTCCGGTCGCCACATGAGGGCAGTCTTCACGCAGGGTATCGATGGCAGACTGGTGGAAACTCGATACGATCACCTGGTTGCTTTTGTTGAAAGCCATCAGCTTGCGGCACAGGGTGCGGGCCGCGTCCGGGTCCGGAGATTTCAGTTCAATCACCATCGGGTAGCCGGGATAAGTTTTGAATACTTCGTCCACGGTGAGAATACGCTGCGGATTATCCCGGTAGGGAAAGGTTTTACCATCCTGGCTCCAGTTATAGGCGACGTTCAGTTTTTGCAGTTCCTGCAGGGTTTTGTCGCGGATGGCACCCTTGCCTTCGGTGGTGCGGTCAACGGTATCGTCGTGCATCAGCACCAGTTCGTCATCGGCGGAGGCATGTGCATCCATTTCCAGTACATCCACATTCATGGCCGCCATCTGCCGCAGGAATATCGGGGTATTGCCGGGGTAGAGCCCCTGACCGGTGTCATCGGCATGGGCGATCACCTGCGGGCGACGGAACCCCTCGGAAGTATGCTCCGGAAACTGCAACCCCAGATCCGCAGCCGGGCGCGCCGCCAGCCAGCGCCAACCGATAAAGATCAACACCGCAAGTAACAGCAAAGTGAACAGTCGTTTCAACATTTATTCTTCCAGCAATTTCAGTAGCCTGTCCGGCCGGTTGGTGACGATACCGTCGAGGCCAAGGGCGATATAGTGTTGCATCTGCTTTTCATCATCCACGGTCCAGACAGCTAAATGCAGATGGTGCTTGCGCGCGGCGAATACAAACCGGCGAGAGTACACATTCAGGCCCAGGTAATGCATGGGCAACTGCATGGCCCGGTATTCGCAGTGCAGCCAACGCGCAGCCCCCAGCCACTGGGCGATATAGAACAATAGTGCTTCCGGCATGGTGACACCGGTGCGCGCCTGTGGACACAACCGGCGGAACTCGCGAATGACCGCGCGGTGGAATGACGAGACGATCACCCATTCGTGGCAATCTGCGGTTTCAATGGCACGGCTCAGTGCCCGCGCAGCCTCCGGATCATTGTTTTTTAACTCGATGATCAGGGGAACGTTCGGAATCTGTGCAAATACTTCGTCGACTGTGGCAACCCGGATGGGGTTGTCGCGGTAGGGAAAGCAACGACCATCGCGACTCCAGTTGTGCGCGGCATTGAGTGTGCGCAACTGCGCCAGTGTGTGTTCGATTACCGCACCACGGCCATCGGTGGTGCGTTCAAGGGTCGCGTCGTGCATCAGAATCAGGTGGCCGTCTGCAGTGAGATTGAGGTCCAGCTCCAGTGCCTCTACACCCAGTTCAACCATCTTGTGCAGATACAACAGGGTATTGCCGGGATAGAGCCCACAGCCGGATTCATCGCCATGGGCTATCACCATGGGACGCGCCCGTCCACTGTTCCAGCACCCGCTCCCGGGCGTGACATCACTCATGGGTTACTGCGTTCCGTGGCCGTTTACTGCAGGATTTTTTCCAACCGCTCGAGATCGTTTACCACCCGCCAGCTGCCGCCATTCTGCTCCACCTTCTGTTGCCATTGTTGCAGACGGGTCAGGTATGCGTTGGGGTCGACATTGTCCGAGCGCAGTTTGGTCACGTTCAGGGCTACCAGATCGAATCCCTGCAATGCCAGAGGCACCTCCCGGTTGTAACCTTCCTTTATTTCTTCCTTGAGGTCGGAAAAGATCAGGATGGTTTTACGCCCCGGTTCTTTTTCATTGAGAAATTCCACCGCCTGTAACAGACCGCCGGTGATGTCGGTGTAATCCGCCGGTTTGGCACTTGCAACAAAGCTGTCGATGGCCTGCTGGAACGCCTGCTTCTGTTTATTGGTAACACTTGGGCGGTCGTCGAAGGTTACTTTCGCATGGATATTTTTTTCGCTGAAGCTGCCGGTGTTGATGCTGGCCACGGCGAAGGTATCTCCCGGGTTGAGCCTGGCCAGGGTGTAATTGATCACCTGCTGCGCCTTGCCGAGTTCATCGGTATAGGTCCCGGAGGTGTCGATCAACATGTACACCCCCTGATTGCGCGCGATGGGTTCACCGCAGGAAACCAGCAACAGCGCGCTCATCACCCACACCAAAACCGGTATCGGGTTTCTCATAGAGCCTCCTCCAATTCCGCAGGGGATTTGGTTTTATCCGACTTCAATGTCACCTGCTCCCGCCAGCGCTGGAAGCGGCTTTCCAGCCACAGTGGGAAAAAGATGACGATATCGTACACCCTGGCCAGCATCGTGCCGGTGCGCCAGATTCCGGTACCGGTAAGGCGCAATACCACCGCCAGAACCCGCAGGAAAAATGCAGCGAAAATACCGATCACGGTGCGGGTGGAGGCAATAAAATTTTCCAGTGGAATGGCCACAAACGTCAGTGCGAACGGCAGGATAAAGCCCATCCCCATCTGCGCGGCGGTAGTGATCCAGTAGACACTTGTCGTGGTCGCGGCCACTTCGTCTCCACGCAATTGGGCGCTCACCGCCAGGTCTTCCTGCATCAGGATCTCGCGCATAAATGCGAGCCCGGCCTCCACCGAGGCCAGAAAAAATAGCAGTGCAAACGCCGCCCACATCATCCGCGTGCGCAGTTTGTCGTGCAGGGCACTGATCACCGGGAACAGGCGGGTGATGCGCAGACACTCCATCATGAACAGCCCCATGGTGATTTCCACGAGGATAATCACCAGCGCAGATATGTCCGCAATTCGGAAGCTACCGATATAACTGGTACCACCGACCATCTCGGTCATTGGCCGGGCAATCAGGTGGAAGTTGATGAGTGCACCACCCACCGCAATGGCCAACACAAACGCAGAGATGAAAAACTGACTGAGGGAAGAGGACGACAGCATGCGCTGGGCGCGGTCGCTGCTCTGCAGGATTTCTTCGTAACGGTCCATATGGCCATCCACGACTTTGGCACGCTGGTGCACCGTGGTGACCGTCTTGTTGACCTTACCCAGGCTGTGAAGAATCGCGCGCCAGGCAGGCATCATGCGCTTTAACAGCTGGTGTCGTTCGCGCGCGGATTCCCGGTAGGCTTCCAGGGCCTTGGCTTCCGCCTTGCGCATGGAGCCGTGAATGGTCTCCAGCACATCCCCCACCACCGGGTCCTGTTTGGCGGGAATCTCCGCCACGGCCTTAATGGCCTTGGCCCAGTTGGTGGGTTCCGGCGGCACTTCGGCGCTGCGCACATAGTCTTCGTCGATGGCGGTCAACTGCTCGCAGAGTCTGCGGTGCAGGGCCGGATACTGCGCGAGTTCCTTTTTCATCGCGCTCTCGATACGGTCGAATTCCCGCTCGATATGCCGCTCGGTGGCCTCGCGACCCGCGGCCATCAGCACCTCGCGATTGCGCAGTTGCAGCCGCGCCTCCGTCGCTGCGACTGCATTGGCCCCCAGGCGCAGAGACTGGTGGAAAAAACGCGCCAGGGCGTAGATCCCCTGATGCACAGGCCTGCGCGCCAGAAACAACGCAGTCAGCGCAACAATAAACCACAGCCACGTAGGTAAACTCTGGAAAATCTCGGTCATGGTACAGCTTCCTCCCCTGCTGGCATCCAGCAACGATTCTTTTATGTACAGACCCGACATCAGTCTCGTAGTCGTGCGCGTGGCGGAAACTGCCGCCCGAAAAAGTGAAATGTCCCTCGCATGCTATCAAACACACCGCATTATTTACTTTTTATGGGATCACACTTCCGACGCGAAACTCGCCATGGCGGCAAAATATACAAGGGAACTCCGCACTGTATTGCACCGACAGGCTGCCGGCTCAGTCGAGACGTTTGCGGAAGCGCAACACCGTCAGGGTCATCATCACCGCAATAAACACCACCAGCGCCAGCAGGTCCGGCCACAGCTCAAGCACCCCGGCCCCCCGCAGCATCACACCGCGGATCAGGCGCAGGAAATGGGTGAGTGGCAGTATTTCCGCCAACCACTGCGCCGCCTTTGGCATGCCGTCGAAGGGGAACATAAACCCGGAAAGGAGGATGGATGGCAGAAACACGAAAAAGGTCATCTGCATCGCCTGAAACTGGGACTGGGCGCGGGTGGAGATCAGTAACCCCATGGTCAGGTTCGCGAGAATCAGCAACACTGCGGCGATATACACATCCAGCATACTGCCGCGAATGGGCACGCCAAACAGCCAGGTGCCGAGCAGCAGGATCAGACTGGTCTGGATCAATCCCACCAGACCGTATGGAAGTACCTTGCCAATCATCAGCTCCGCGCTGCTTACCGGCGTGGCAATCAGCAGTTCCATATTGCCCCGCTCACGCTCGCGGACGATGGCCACGGCGGTGAACATCACCATGGTCATGGTGAGGATAATGCCGATCAGTCCCGGTACGATATTGATCGCCGACACCCTCTGGGGATTGTAGAAGCTGACAATACTTACCGGACCTTGCGGTAGCGGTACTGAGGACTGACGAACGGGTAAACGAATGTCGCTCTCCGGCGGCGGCTCCCTCACCGGCACCTGCGCCAACTGTGCCGCCGCACTCTGTACCACGGTATCGCTGCCATCCACCAGAATCTGGATTGCCTCCTGCCCCAGTGCGAGACGCCGCTCATAATCGTAGGGTATAACGATGCCCACACTGATCTCGCCGCGGCGCAGCATCGCCATCAATTGCTCCGGCGTCTGCGCGTTCGCCACCGGATCAATCACTTCGGTGGCCAGCATATCCATCACCTGTTGACGCGAAGCGCTCGTTTCCGCCTGATCGGCAATAGCCGCTGGCAGGTGGCGGAGGTTGAGATTGATGGCATAGCCAAACAGGATCAACTGCATGATGGGAATGCCGATGATCATCGCGAGCGTCATGCGATCCCGGCGCATCTGCCGGAACTCCTTCTGCAGTACCGCAAACAGGCGGCGACCGTTCACAGGCGCTCCTGCTGGGAGACCGTGTTCTGCCTATTGCGTTCAGAGTCAGAGGCGTGATGGGTAACCGCCACAAACACATCTTCCAGACTCGGCGTTACCGGATGGATCCGCGCATCAACAGCGGCGGCGCGCAACGCCTCCTGCATTTCCTTCCGCATCGCCTCCGGGGTTACCTGTGCACCCTCGGTCAGGAGACGCAGACTGTTACCGATCTGCGCCGCGCTGATGACACCGGGGACGCCCAGCAACACCTCCCGTGCACTGCGCTGACGGTCGGTTTCCACCAGCAAGGTGCGCCCCGCTATCCTGTCGGTCAGCTCCGCCGGGCTGCCGTCCGCAGCCAACCGGCCCCGGTCGAGGATGGCGAGACGATGGCAGCGCTCCGCTTCATCCATATAGTGAGTAGATACGAGGATGGTGGTACCGCCATCGGTGAGCTCAAACAGTTTTTCCCAGAAATCCCGCCGGGATTCGGGATCCACTGCACTGGTGGGCTCGTCCAGAAACAGCAGTTCCGGTTGATGGATAACGGCACCGGCCAGTGCCAGACGCTGTTTTTGCCCACCGCTCATTGTGCCCGCCAGCTGATCGGCACGCCCCTCGAAGTGATACTCCACCAGCAGCTCGTCGATTCGTGCTTTCGCCGCCCGCGACGACATATTCTGCACCGCGGACAGAAACTCCAGGTTCTCACGTACACTCAGATCGGCAAACAGGGAAAATTGCTGGGTCATATAGCCGATATGCTGACGCAGGATTTCCGCCTCCGCGGGAATCCGCAAGCCAAGCACCTCTATTTCCCCCGCCGTAGGCGTGAGAAGCCCGCAAAGCATCCGGATACTGGTGGATTTACCCGAGCCATTCGGGCCGAGAAATCCATAGATCTGCCGCTTCGGCACCGTGAGATCCACATCGTCCACCGCCTTCAGGCTGCCGAATGTTTTACTGAGCCCACGCGCCCGGATGGCGATGTCGTCGTCCATTGCATCTGGCCGTATTTATTTGTGGTTCTCGAAATAATCGAGAGATTCCTTTTCAGCATCGGGAAACGGAGTATCCGGATACGGCGCACCGCCCTCCTTATACTCTCCAGTCTCGTCATTCTCCGATTCGAAACTCCGGTTTTCCGGGGGCAAGCGCGGAATGTCAGCAGTTCGTGGATTGGCCGCGGATGAGGGAACGAACGCCGCGCGCAGCGGCAGCCCCGCCGGAAGGTGAGCCGCATTCTGTTGCAACTGAATCTCGGCGATATAACTCAGACGCGCAACATCATCTCCGGTCAACGCGTAATAAGGAGTAAAGCTTGGATCATTGCGGACCATACGCACGCGCCCGGTGAATGTCCCGAAATCGCTGTTGTGTTTTCCGCCAGTACCTTCAAGAGTAACCAGCGCCGAGCTGCCCACCTGTACCCGGCTGCGTATGGACTGAGGAACATAGACCCGCGCGTAAGGTGTTTCCCCAACCAACATTACCACCAGCGATGCCCCCACCGGCGCTTCATCCCCAAGCTTGAACGGAATACTGTCGATGAAGCCGCTGCGTGGCGCACGCAGCGTCAGTTTTTCCAACAATACTCTCTGGGCCTCCGCCTCGGCGCGAGCCTGCGCCAGAGAGGCCTCGCCCTGTTCTATATCTTCCGGGCGGTTGCCGCGCTCAAGCTCCAGCAACTGCTCCTGGGCGGCCCGTACCTGTGCGCGGGCACCCGCCGCCGCTGCACGAGCCGCATCAATATCCGATTTGGACGCGTAATTTTTGGGGCCCAGCGCACTCAGACGACGGTAGTCCGCTTCCGCATCCACGGCATTGGCCTGGGCCGCCGCCAGCTCCGCGCGCGAACGCTCTATTTCCTCGGTGCGAGGGCCAACCTCCAGCTCCACCAATGCCGCCATCTGCTGTTTCACCGCGGCCTGGGCAGAGGCCAACCTGGCGCGGGTCTGCTCCGGGTCAAGCTGTAACAGAATGTCCCCTCGCTGTACCTCCTGCCCTTCCCTGACACGAATATCCACAATTCTCTCAGCCGCCGGCGCAGGCATGGCAATGCGGTCCCACTCGAGGGTACCGAGCGCAGTATCTCGCCGCTGGCCACAAGAAATGAGGGCCAGTGACAGCAGTGAGAACATCACCACATCCATGATCGAATTTAGAGAAACAGGTTTTACAGAGTTAATCGAAAATTCTCCATGGCGGAATATTCCCCCCTATTTATCCCACACTCTCAAAGTGACGGCAACCGAGAGAGTGGAATTAGAGTATTACTCCAACATCATGAGCCATTACCTGAAATGCACCAGGTAAAAAACGAGCACCTAAACGAGCACCTATAAACGACTTCTTAAAAATATATTTCTTAACGCAAAAAATCATGTAACAACTGGCATTGAAAGTTTCAGCCCACCCAGAAATCACGTCTACACTCCATACAAATTTCTCAGGGAATGAGATTTTTCACTTAAGTGAAATGGCGCACACTCCGTCTGCAAAACAACAAGAGTGTCCCGCCACTCCAAAAGCACACAAGGAATGTCGGCCGACAGCCAACCCATATTCCAGACAGTGCCAAACATCTTATTTTCTGACATTCAAGGGCTAACTTTTGGGGACATTTATGCCGACTCTCTTTCTGAGCGATTCCGGCCTCCATGGGGATTTGCTGTATTCACTTATTTCAGAATCCCTTCCATTCAACTGGGAAAAATCAGAATTCGGGAAACAAAAACACTGCCTCAAAAACTACGACGTAATCGTTGTGGATTGTTATGCCCTAACAGCAAAATCCACGCCAAGTGCAGAGTTCAACTACTTAAAAAACATAACTCACTCCAGGGTTTTGCTGATCAATTTCCCGGCAGACCTTCCCGGATACATAACCATCCCATTGGAAGACAGGAAATTCATTTTTCTTTGCGACAATCGATCCAGTCAGAAAGAGCTTATTAATAAACTGGATCTTGCCATTCACAACACGCGGACTCAGGGAGACAGTGACTCTCGTTCACAGCTCCTTCTTACCAAACGCGAACAGGAAATACTGGCGCAGCTTACCACCGGAGAACCGAACAGTATCATTGCCTCTCGCCTGCATCTCAGCGAGCACACCGTCAAGAATCACATGTACAACATTTTCCGGAAGATCGGAGTTAAAAATCGCCTACAGGCGAGCAATTGGGCAAAGCTGCATCTCCAGGTTGAAAGGATATGAAGCTTCTCTTTTTGATACTTATATTATTCGCTCAACTCAGTTTCGCTCAGGATGGAGACAGCGGAACCCTGGAGCAATCGAACACCGCGAGTGAAGACAGCGGGCGCATCGAAGATGAAATCAGCGGATTCAATGTAGATCAGACCATCACTCGCACCGGGCACGATTTTGCCCGCTATATGAGCGAGTACCGGAACCTCAACTACCCGGACAGTGATTACAACCTCACCATACAGGAACGTCCGTCTGCACGTTGGGGAAACCTGATCTGGATTACCTACAACGATAAAACGGTATTTCGACGCTTTATCAGTCCGAGCACAAATAACATCCGCGAAATGGCGGAACAGGCATCACAAATGATCCATGAAATGGTGCTTCAGGAGAAAGTTCGTGAAGCATTCACCGATCACTTCGACTTAGGAAAGGATGAACTCTGATGAAATACAGAATAAATGCAGGGGTGCTTCTGATACCGTGCTTCGCCCTTTGTTGCGGCCCGGCCACGGCGACAGAATTGATTTACGAACCACGCAACCCGAATTTCGGTGGCAACCCGCTTAACGGCACCTATTTGATACAGAATGCACAGTCGCAGGATGATCATCAGGATCCGGACCGGCCGGAGGATCTCTACGAAGCTCCCAGCGCCCTTGACCGGTTTACCGACTCCCTGGAAACCCGGCTTCTGAACCAATTGTTGACCGATGTGGGTGACGGCAATAGCGGTGAGTTGGTTACCGATGACTTCATCGTTCAAATTCTCGATAACGATGGTGTTCTTACAGTACTCATCACCGACCGCGCTACAGGTGATAAAAGCGAAATCATCGTCAGTGGGCTAAACCCCACCAACTGATTCAACGCAATCAAGTGCACTTACAGGAAAACCACGGAAGGAAGTAACGAAACAAGTCCACAATGAAGCACCCGGACTGACCCGTAAATCCTGAATAATCGCGAATAATATCGGAGAAACGCGTGATGTTTACCAGAGGTTCAAAAATAGTCACCGCGCTGGCCTTTGCGCTGACAATTAGCGGCTGCACCGCCGTCAAAAATACCGGGGACGCGCTGTTCGGTCCGGGACTGGAAGATGCCAAACTCACCCCGCGAAATAACACCTATAGAGATCTTCTCAACCTGCCGCAACCCAAAGGCAAGATACTGGCCGCCGTCTACAACTTCAGGGACCAGACGGGCCAATATAAGCCAACCCCGGCCAGCAGTTTCTCCACGGCGGTTACTCAGGGCGCAGCTTCCATGCTGATGAACGTACTCAATGAGTCCGGTTGGTTTATTCCCCTGGAAAGAGAGGGGTTGCAAAATCTGCTGACCGAGCGAAAGATTATTCGCGCTGCTCTGGCCAAACCTGACGCACCGGAAAACAACACGATCCTCCCCTCTCTCGTAGCGGCGAACATTTTACTCGAAGGCGGAATCGTTGCTTACGACTCCAACATACAGACGGGGGGCGCCGGAGCCCGCTACTTCGGGATAGGTGCCGACGAACAGTACCGGGTAGATCAGATAACCGTCAACCTGCGCGCAATCGATATACGCTCGGGCCGGGTACTTCATTCTGTTCTCACATCAAAGACCGTCTATTCCAAGGCAATCAGTGGCGATGTATTCCGCTACGTGAAATTCAAGCGACTGCTGGAAATAGAGCTCGGTACGACGACGAATGAACCGGCACAACTGGCGCTGCTATCCGCGATGGAATCCGCGGTGATCCATTTGATTGGCCAGGGCATCGTCAATAATTCCTGGGCATTGCAGAATCCGGAAGATATCAACAACCCCGTCCTGCAGTTTTACCTGAATGAAAATGTTGCATTTCTGTAGAAATCCGGAGGTTGTAATAGCTTACATAATGTCTAACTACCACCTGGACTGAATGATGACTCAATGTTTCAGACGCGGACTGGGTCAGACCCAATTTTTGCTTGCCGGTCCACTGATCTGCTATACCCTTTCGGCACCGGCCCAGGAACTGGCCACCAGCTCAGAATTATCCGCCACCAGCGAGCTCGAGGTTTATGGTGGTTATTCGATTGCCAATATGGCCGTCATCACGCAGGAGGGTAATTTCAACCACGTTTCCGCAGACCAGCGCGGTACGGTCAACTTTCTGTCGGTGGAACAGTCGGGCTACAAAAACCTGCTTTTAACGGCACAGGTGGGAGAAGGTAACACAACCATCGCCAGCCAGGCCGGACAAAACAACATAGCAGCTCTATTACAGGCCGGATATGAGAATCTGATTTTGCTGGAGCAAGTAGGTTATGCGCACAAGGCCAATGTGACCCAGTATGGTGTTGCCAATTCCGCCAATGTAGAACAGATAGGTCTTTCCCACCAGGTCACGATCAATCAGCGTGGAAATGGACTGCATACCTCGGTCGTCCAGACCGGCGTTTCCATGACCACGACCGTTAATCAATACGATTAGCCAATAATTGCCATCGACTCAAGGAAACCTGCATCGTGCTTACGAAGCAATCCACTCCGATCAGTGTGCTTATTCCAGTGATCGTATTCGCCGCACTGCCGCACTCGATCAGGGCTGATGAGAGTGCGATCGACCTATATCAGCAGGGAGTCGAAAACATCGCAATTATCTTACAACCAACGCCCCATAATAGTGATAACAGCTTCGAGCAAAGTCAGAACGGTGTACAGAACAACGCCGAAGGAATCCAGAGAGAAGAGAATTCAAGCAGCATCACCCAGGTGCAAGACGGCGCCTTCAACAACGCGCTCGCTCAGCAGCAATACGGTTCGAGCAACACAGTCTACAGTCTGCAGATCGGCGCTCAGAATTCAACGCTGATATTGCAGTCAGTCGCCTATGACAATAACGTCGCGACACGACAGGGAGGGTTCGGCAATGCGTCTGACGTGGATCAGCTCAATGGGAATTTCAACAAGGTAAGAATCAATCAGGTCGGATTGCTCAACCAGGCAAATGTGAGCCAAAGCGCGAGTTTCCATGGTCGTGTGCATTTGGATCAACAAGGCAACGACAACGACGCCGACGTTCAACAGAGTGGCACGGCTCATTTTACTGCGGCGACGCAGGAAGGAGCATTTAACCAGGCGCAGGTCATTCAGTCGGGTGCCTTGCAGGAAGTCGATCTACTACAGAGCGGCTTTTCCAATCAGACGGAGTTCATTCAGGAGGACAATTTCAATACGGTCAGTGCAACCCAGAGCGGTTCACTGAACCAGACTGCCATTCGTCAAACGGGTGCCTTTGGTCTCGGGGGCAACCACCAGTCCGTTGTCAGTCAAATAGGCACTTTCAACACCACGGGGATTGTCCAGAGTGGCATTTCCGCCACCGCAATCGTCAACCAGTTTGGTAATGGCAACTCTGTTTCCTTGACGCAGTAGCATACCGACCATCCCACCGCTTGATCCAACACGTCCGTTGTGACTTTTCGCTTCCCCATAGGAAATACACGGCAGCCTGGATATCCGCCGGATATTTGCGCCACAAGATAACTTAAGCGCCATATTTGGCCCATTCGGTTATCAAACCCTCTCAACCCGAATAATTACTGCTTAAAAACTGTACTTTTTTCCTACTCTTTCATGACTTCCCTCCTATAGCGCCACACCGGTGCACCGACAACACTCAATAGCAAGACGATCAAATTTCACCCAATCAGGCTGTATTTCAATCACACCCAAGCCGGGTTGTACAAGTGCGCTCTGATTGGTGGATCACTTACCCGAATTGACAAATTCATGGCGATGAAACTCTTTCAGCGATGGCGCTGAACACATCACAGAGTTTCCGCCAACCAGACATGGCGCTTATCGCTGCGTCATTGTGAATCAGCACCCCCGGGGCTGGTTGTATTTAACGTCCGAAGTAAAGGAGCAACTCATGAAGACGTTTTCCCGCATCGCTGCTGCCATCGCACTTGTTTCCAGTGGCAGTGTTTTCGCTGACGACAATATTGCCGTTCAGACCCAGGTTGGCGTGTTCAACCTGGCAACCTCCACTCAACTTGAGGCTCTTGGTGGCTTCAACGAAGTTTACCAAACTCAAATTGGTGCCCTGAACCTGTCCACTGCGCTGCAGGTCGGATTCATCAGCGTATTCAACGACATCAACCATCTGCAAGTTGGCGCACTGAACAATGCGTTCTCTCTGCAGGATGGCTTTATCACCGTTGATAGCGACGCGACCATCAATCAGGTGGGTGTTCTCAACCAGGCGACCACCTTCCAGAGCAACTCACTGTTCAACGATGCCACTATCAACCAAGTTGGCGTTTTGAACGGTGCCACCATCGGTCAGAATGAATCCGCGTTCAACGATGCCACTGTGAACCAGGTTGGCATTCTGAACCTGGCAAACATCAACCAGTCTGCCAGCTTCGGCAACACTGCACTGGCCAACCAGTTCGGCATTCTGAACGTGGCCAACCATCTGCAGCAAGGAAATGGCAACACCTCTGTTTCCAACCAGGCTGGTATCCTCAACTTCGCTGACGTTCTGCAAGTTGGTAACGGCAACGATTCAGTCATCACTCAGGTAGGTGCACTGAACATTGCTGACCACGATCAGTTCGGTGACGACAACCTGGCTTCCACCCTCCAGGCTGGTGTTCTGAACGTTGCCTACGTTGGTCAGACTGGCGATGGCAACGCCGCATTCACTGCGCAGGCTGGTGCACTGAACGTTCACATCACCACTCAAACCACCGACAGCAACCTGGCGGTAGGTACTCAGCTCGGTGTGGGTAACCTCGGTGTAATTATCCAGTAATTAACGCCCGCCCATGGTTCGGCGGCCGACAGGCCGCCGACAACATTACGCGTTCGGGACAAGCCTGAACTTCCTTTGAGGTAAGCAGTAAAGGAGTTTCCAATGAAAGCCTTCCACTACTGCGTACTGGCAGCAGCATTGGCAACGAGTGGCTTAGCCTCGGCGTCAAACAACGTTGCGATCCTTACGCAAACGGGAAATGGGAACGCGGCACTCATTGATCAGACAGGCATGGATGGCAGTGTCATCATCAATACGCAGTCTGGCGGATTCAATCAGAGCAATACGATCGCGGCATCTTTCGGTAGTGTTACGCAACACACGCAATTCGGACTGTTCAATGACGCCTACTCCCTGCAACTGGGTGGGCAGGACAACAGTAGCTCCATTTTCCAACTGGGTTTGGACAACTGGGGCACCGTGTTCCAGATCAATACCACCAATAGTGAGGCGTATATCTTCCAGGTTGGCAACATCAACAATGCCAACATTGTTCAAATCGGCGGCACCGATAATCTGGCCACCATTACGCAGTTCGGGTCTCTTCATAACGGCAATATCGGGCAGTTTGCCAGCCAGGACTCCGATGCGCATATCACCCAGTTTGGAACTGGCCAGCAGGCCTGGATTACCCAGACCGGAGTGGGACATTATTCCAACGTTCTTCAAAGCGGGAATTACAATGTCGCGCTCAGCACCCAGGGTGGGCAGTACAACAGCTCTGATATTGTCCAGAGTGGCACCGCGAACTTTGCCAGTGTGACACAGACATCCAGCTTCAATACCGCGATGGTGACGCAGGACGGTATTGCCAACATCGCCGTGATATCCCAGGTTGGCGTGCTCGGCGGCAATACCGCCATGGTGACCCAGGATGGCCTGCTCAATAACGCTTACATCAGCCAGATGTCGGCTTCAAACGCAGCCGTCGTTTCTCAGTCAGGCATAGGCAACCAGGCAAATATCTTGCAGTAGTCTGACAATATCTGCCCCGAAATAAAAAAGCGGTCCTAAGGACCGCTTTTTTTTGAAGGGAGGGATTGTACCGTCAGATATGTTCGACGGTATCTATCTCATATTCAACCGCTCCCGATGGCGTATTCACTACAACAAGATCGCCTTCCTCTTTACCTATCAGCGCACGCGCGATGGGTGAGTTCACCGAAATTTTCTTGTTCTTCACATCGGCTTCATCATCGCCCACGATCTTGTACGTCACTTCGGAATCATCTTCCACGCGGATAATCGTCACGGTGGTGCCGAAAATGACCTTGCCGGAAGGTTCGATGGCTTTTACATCGATCACCTGAGCCATAGACAGCTTGGCCTCGATTTCCTGAATACGACCCTCGATAAAACCCTGCTTTTCGCGGGCGGCGTGGTACTCGGCATTTTCCTTCAGATCGCCGTGCTCACGGGCTTCGGCAATCGCCTGTACAACCGCCGGGCGCTGTACTTTTTTCAGGTCGTCGAGTTCTGCGCGCAGCGCTTCCGCGCCTTCAACAGTCATTGGTACTCGGTTCAACGGAACCTCCAGAATTCCTCAATTATTCATTAACGAAAAAGCTCTGCCGGTGGCAGAGCTTTTCAGTTTGTCCGCTCTTGTGGCTACCCGGAGGAAGCCATTCGGAGCAAGCCGGTCAGTTTTGCAGGCGCACGACGCGCTGATGCAGTTCCTGCAGGCTGCGCACCTGATGCGGCTCGGCAATCTGCATGGCCATGGCCATGGCTTTTGCTGCCGCCAGAGTGGTGGTGTAGCAAACCTGATGGTTCTCGGCGCTGCGGCGGATATCCGCGGAATCGCGAATGGCCTGGCGCCCCTCGGTGGTGTTGACCACCAGGGCAATCTCGTCGTTCTTGATCATGTCGACGATATGCGGCCGGCCCTCGTTCATCTTGTTCACCGTTGTAACCGCAATGTCGGCATCTTGCAAGACCTTGGCGGTACCGCGGGTGGCCACCAGCTCGAAGCCGAGCTTGGACATCTCTCGGGCAACTTCCACCACGCCGGCCTTGTCCACATCGCGCACGGAGATGAATACCTTGCCGGATTCCGGCAGATTATCGCCGGCCCCCAGCAGGGATTTGTCGAAGGCTTCGGCGAAGGTCTCGCCCACGCCCATCACCTCACCAGTGGACTTCATTTCCGGGCCGAGGATCGGGTCCACTTTCGGGAACTTGTTGAACGGGAATACAGACTCCTTGACGGAGTAGTAATCCGGCACGATTTCCTTGGTGAAGCCCTGCTCCGCCAGGCTCACACCGGCCTGACAGCGCGCGGCGATCTTCGCCAGCGAAGTGCCAATGCACTTGGACACGAACGGCACGGTGCGGGACGCGCGGGGGTTCACCTCGATCACGTAGATCTCGCCGTCCTGGTAGGCCAGCTGGGTGTTCATCAGGCCCACCACGCCCAGTTCGCGGGCCATGGCTTTTACCTGCTCGCGCATCAGGTCCTGCACGTCCGCCGGCAGGCTATAGGGCGGCAGGGAGCAGGCGGAGTCACCGGAGTGCACGCCGCACTGCTCGATGTGCTGCATGATCGCGCCGATCACCACGTCCTTGCCGTCGGATACCGCGTCGATATCCACCTCGATGGCGGAGTGCAGGAAGTGATCCAGCAACACCGGCGCATCCTCGGAAACCTGCACGGCTTCCTTCATGTAGGTCTTGAGTTCGTCTTCCTTGTAGACGATCTCCATGGCGCGGCCGCCCAGCACATAGGACGGGCGCACTACCAGCGGGTAGCCCACTTCCTTCGCGCGCTGAATGGCTTCGTACTCGGAGCGCACGATGGCGTTCTGCGGTTGCTTGAGTCCAAGGCGCATGATCATCTGCTGGAAGCGCTCGCGGTCTTCCGCGCGGTCGATCTGCTCAGGCGTGGTACCGATGATCGGCACGCCCTCGGCGGCCAGGTAGCGCGCCAGGTTCAGCGGGGTCTGGCCACCAAACTGCACGATCACGCCTTCCGGTTTTTCCTTGCGCACGATCTCCAGTACATCTTCCAGAGTCACCGGCTCGAAGTAGAGGCGGTCGGAAGTGTCATAGTCGGTGGATACGGTCTCCGGATTACAGTTGACCATGATGGTCTCGTAACCGTCTTCGCGCATGGCGAGTGCCGCGTGCACACAGCAGTAGTCGAACTCGATGCCCTGGCCGATGCGGTTGGGACCGCCGCCGAGCACCATGATTTTCTTCTTACCGGTCGGCTCCGCTTCACACTCCTCATCGTAGGTGGAGTACATGTAGGCGGTGCCGGTAGCGAATTCCGCGGCGCAGGTGTCCACGCGCTTGTAAGACGGGAACACGCCCAGCTTCTGGCGGAACTCGCGCACAGTCTTCTGGCTGACACCCAACAGGTCCGCGAGACGCTTGTCGGAGAAGCCCTTGCGCTTCAGGAAGCGCATGGTCTTGGCGTCGAGTGCGGAAGTCGGGATGGACTTCAGCGGTTCTTCGATATCCATCAGTTCCTTGATCTGCACCAGGAACCAGGGATCGATGCCGGACAGCTCATACACTTCGTCGATGCTCAGGCCCATACGGAAGGCGTCGCCCACATACCAGATGCGGTTGGCGCCGGCCACGGACAGTTCGCGGCGCAAGAGCTCCATGGAGCCCACTTCCGCCGGGTCCAGTTTCGGCTCGAAACCAAAGGAGCCCACTTCCAGGCCGCGCAGCGCTTTCTGCAGGGACTCTTGGAAGTTACGGCCGATGGCCATGACTTCACCCACGGATTTCATCTGGGTGGTCAGGCGCGCATCCGCTTCACCGAATTTCTCGAAGGTGAAGCGCGGAATCTTGGTAACCACATAGTCGATGGACGGTTCGAAAGACGCCGGGGTGGCACCGCCGGTAATGTCGTTCTGTAGTTCGTCCAGGGTGTAGCCCACCGCCAGCTTGGCGGCGACCTTCGCGATCGGGAAGCCGGTGGCCTTGGAGGCCAGCGCGGAGGAGCGGGACACCCGCGGGTTCATCTCGATCACCACCATGCGGCCGGTTTTCGGGTCCATACCGAACTGCACGTTGGAGCCGCCGGTTTCCACGCCGATCTCGCGCAATACCGCGATGGACGCATTGCGCATCAGCTGGTATTCCTTGTCGGTCAGGGTCTGCGCCGGGGCCACGGTGATGGAGTCACCGGTGTGTACACCCATCGGATCGAAGTTCTCGATGGAACACACGATGATGCAGTTGTCGTTTTTGTCGCGAACCACCTCCATCTCGTACTCTTTCCAGCCGAGCAGGGATTCGTCAATCAGCAGTTCGTTGGTCGGGGACAGGTCGAGGCCGCGTTTGCAGATCTCTTCAAATTCCGGCCAGTTGTAGGCCACACCGCCACCGGAACCGCCCATGGTGAAGGACGGGCGGATGATCACCGGGAAGCCGAATTCTTCCGGGACCTTCTTTGCCTCCTCCATGGTGTGGACGATCTTGGCGCGCGGGGTCTCGAGGCCGATGGCCTTCATCGCCTTGTCGAACAGATCGCGGTCTTCCGCTTTTTCGATGGCGTTCTTGTCCGCACCGATCAGCTCACAGCCGAACTTTTCCAGCACGCCGTGCTTGTCCAGCGCCAGCGCACAGTTCAGCGCGGTCTGACCGCCCATGGTGGGCAGGATCGCGTCCGGGCGCTCTTTCTCGATGATCTTGGCGACCGTCTTCCACTCCACCGGCTCGATGTAGGTGGCGTCGGCCATGGACGGGTCGGTCATGATGGTGGCGGGATTGGAGTTCACCAGGATGACCCGGTAACCCTCTTCACGCAGGGCCTTACAGGCCTGGGCACCGGAGTAATCGAATTCACAGGCCTGACCGATGACGATGGGGCCTGCGCCGATGATCAGAATGCTTTGAATGTCTGTGCGTTTTGGCATCTTTCTTCCGTATCTAATCGGCCGTTATCCGGCGGATAAAATTCTGGTCTTGGCTGCTGGAACCTGCCTTGGGCAGATTCCAGCAAAGGGAAAGCTTTGCCTTAGCGGCGCGCTTCCATCATCTCGATAAACTGGTCGAACAGTGGCGCCACGTCGTGTGGACCGGGGCTCGCTTCCGGGTGTCCCTGGAAGCTGAACGCCGGCTTGTCCTTCAGGCGGATGCCTTGCAGGGTGCCGTCGAACAGGGATTTGTGGGTGATTTCCACATTGTCCGGCAGGCTGCTAGCGTCCACTTCAAAACCGTGGTTCTGCGCGGTGATCATCACCTTGGTGGAATTCAGGTCCTGCACCGGGTGGTTGCCGCCGTGGTGGCCGAATTTCATCTTCGCGGTCTTGGCGCCGACGGCGAGGCCCAGCAGCTGGTGGCCGAGGCAGATGCCATAGGTGGGAAGGCCAGCGTCGAGGAATTCCTTGATCGCGGCAATCGCGTAGTCGCAGGGCTCGGGGTCGCCGGGGCCGTTAGAGAGGAACACGCCATTCGGATTCATCGCCAGCACTTCGGAGGCCGGAGTCTCCGCGGGCACCACGGTGATGCTGCAGCCTCGATCCACCAGCATGCGCAGGATGTTGCGTTTTACGCCGAAGTCATACGCGACAACTTTATAGGGCTGCGCGGCGGGTGCCGGCTTGTGACCCAGCCCCAGTTCCCAGGTACCTTCGTTGAAGTCGTACTTCTCCTTGGTGGAGACGACCTTGGCCAGGTCCATCCCCTTGAGGCCAGCGAACGCCTGCGCCTGTTTCAGCGCTTCCGCTTCATCGATGCTGTTGCCAGTCACAATGCAGCCACTCTGCGCACCTTTGTCGCGCAGGATGCGGGTCAGGCGACGGGTGTCGATATCGGCGATGCCGACGATATTGCGCGCCTTGAGGTAATCCTCCAGGGACTGCTCGCTGCGGAAGCTGGAGGCCAGCAGCGGCAGGTCGCGAATCACCAGGCCGGCGGCCCAGATCTCACTCGCTTCTTCATCTTCGCTGTTGGTACCGGTGTTGCCGATATGGGGGTATGTCAGGGTGACGATCTGACGGGCGTAGGACGGATCCGTCAGGATCTCCTGATATCCGGTCATGGAGGTATTGAAAACTACCTCACCGACTGTTGAGCCTTCAGCGCCAATGGCGCGACCATGGAAGACACTGCCATCGGCGAGCACCAGCAGTGCCGGGGTAGTGCTGGGCATCAGGGATTCCGGTGTAGGAACGGCGTTGTTCAATTCAATCTCCAATCGTCAGAACGGCTTCCGGGCGGGGTGAGAGGGCGTAGCCGGGGTGGCGACGCCAGCTGCAGTTTCAGCTGCAACTTATTTACCGGAAGCCTTTTATAAAAAAGCGAGATGAAACGGCTGCTTCATCTCGCTTTTTTATAAAGTTATTCACGGGCGCTCGCTGTGGCGTTCAACTGGGCTCTCACAGTGTGGCCGGCATCCAGAGAATGCGTATCTGGAGGGCGGAAACTCCGCCGCAACCGGCACTTTTCTGGCTGGAAATCCACGGGCTCAGCGGCCTGATCCGCAACTAGCGGAACCTGTTTCTGGCGCGAGCGACTACGGTGGGGCCTTTCCAAGCCGGGCGCAGATTCTACGGGAAAACGCGGTTGATCGCCAGTACAAATTTGCGCCACGTCTGCAGAGAATGGCACTGCGGACAATCAGGCATGGCTCCAGGAAATGGCAGGGAAAATCACCGACCCCCACAGCACGCATAGGGGGAAAGAAGAATATTCGGTCAGTTGACCTGCTTGCTCAGGCGAAACAGGCTGTTGCCCATTTTCAATTCCGCGCGATCGAGCCGGGTTTTATTCAACTGCAGGGCCATGTTGGCGCCACTGCCAGCAAACTCCACCATGCCGCCAAGGGCGGCGAAGCGGCTGGTATCACTCACGGTCAGCACCGGGAAAAACTCCAACGCCCCCACCGCCTGTGCCAGACGCTCGGCGTCCATATCGCCCATCACCACGATCTGACAGCGACGCGCGCGCATCATTTCGCCATCATTGACCCGCTCCAGAGACACCAGACGCCCCTGAACACGGTGGTGATGCAATCTGGCCGTGAGCGGCGCGACCAGTTCGTCGTCGCCCATCACGCAGATACGGAAGGGGGCACCGCTGCCACTGAACACCTCGATGGGCCATTGCAGGTGGTGCGCGAAATGGACAATGTAATTCACCATGACCTTGCGCCCCAGATCCGTGTCCGAGAGGTGCTCGGCCTGGGCCCTGGCTGGCGATAGTGGCAACAGGAAAATCAGTAACAATAGCCCGAAGCCGCACCCCGCTGCTGGCAGGGACCGCTTCCGGAAAACCGGGGCAGCGTTATGGGGTATATGAGCAAAAGCGGGCTTGGACATCAGATCGAACGCCGGGGCATGGATTCACGCCCCGCACATCGTAGCGGCTTGCGAGGCATCCCCGCCGAAAGGTACGGGGCACCCCAAAGGTTAGTATCTGCCGGCCCGGCTCACCAATGCCGAACGGCAGCCGTGCGCCAGAATTCCACTGAGCGCCAGCCCTCACTCATCCTCAAAAGTGGGAGCACCGGTGATGGTCGGACGCCATTTGAGCGCACGCTCGATCGCCATGATCATATTGCCAGCCACGTCCTTGCGGGTGGCGCTCTCAATACCCTCAAGCCCCGGTGAGGAGTTGACCTCCAGCAACAGTGGCCCCTTTTTGGAGCGGATGATATCTACCCCTGCCACTTTCAATCCCAATACCTTGGCGGCCTTGATCGCCAGTTTGCGCTCATCCGGGCTGATCTTGACCACCGAGGCTGTGCCCCCCTGGTGGATATTGGCACGGAACTCACCTGGCGCCGCTTCCCGCTGGATCGCCGCCACTACCTTGCCGTCGATCACAAACAGGCGCAGATCCTTACCCTGGGCCTCGCGGATAAACTCCTGCACCAGCAGATTGACTTTCAGGGACTTGAACGCGTTGATCACCGACTCCCCCGCCTTGCGGGTTTCCGCCAGTACCACGCCGCGCCCCTGAGTGCCTTCCAGCAGTTTCACAATCAGCGGTGCACCGCCAACCATTTCGATCAGCTCGTTGGTATCCATCGGTGAATTGGCGAAGCCGGAGATCGGAATACTCAATCCTCCCTCCTGCAACAGCTGCAGAGAAAACAGCTTGTCGCGGGACTGACTGATGGCCGCGGAGCCATTCAATGCAAACACCCCAATACTTTCGAAGTGGCGGGTAAGCGCACAGCCGTAAAATGTCTGACTCGGGCGTATACGCGGGATCACCGCATCCAGATTGTTGAGGATACGACCGTCGCGGTAGTGCACTTCCGGCTCGGTGGAATCGAGCTTCATATAGCACTGACGAATGTTCAGGAAGGTCATGCGGTGACCGCGCTCGGCTCCCGCTTCCATGATTCGCTGATTGCTGTAGAGATCCGGATTGGACGCCAGCAGACCGATACGCAAGCCGGTACCCGCCATATGATGTTCGTCGTGATAGTACTCTTCCAGCTGACTCGGGGGCATCTCCCCCAGGCAGAAGCTCTCTGACGGATCCACCAGCATGCGCCCCATCATCGCCTCGCGACCGAGCAGCATCCGATAGCCCATGGAGTCGCGATTGGTCAGCGTCAGTTCGATATCCCAGGCGCTGCCGCCGATGCTGAGGCTGGTTTTGATCACCAGGCGTTTTTCCGCATCGCCGGAAGAGCTGCGCACCGTGCGTTTGTCCAGCACCCGCGCCTCGCAGCGCACTCGTGGACGACGCAGGTTCTGCAGCGGGTGCGCCTCAAAACTCACCCAGGGCTCGCCACCGCGATTAAACGGCTGAATGTTATAGGCGTGCAGGCACGACGTTTTGGCACCGGAGTCCACGCGTGCCTTGATGGCGGGAATTCCCAACCCCGGGAATGCACACCACTCCTCGCTGCCGACGATAATTTTCTTTTCCAAACAGAAGACTCCAAAAAATTATTTGAGTGCCAGCACGTCGCGCATGTCGTAGCGACCTGCGGCCCGGCCAGTCAACCAGATCGCCGCCCGCACCGCACCGCGGGCAAAGGCCAGGCGGCTGCTGGCCTTGTGCGTAATTTCAATACGTTCGCCATCGGCAAAAAATGAAACCGTGTGCTCACCCACCACATCGCCGCCGCGCACGGTGGCGAAACCGATAGTCTCCCTCTCCCGTGCACCGGTCTGACCCTCGCGGCCATAGACCGCCACTTTGGCGAGATCGCGGCCAAGGGTATCCGCAATCACCTCCCCCATACTCAGCGCCGTGCCGGAAGGTGCGTCCACCTTGTGGCGGTGATGCGCCTCGACGATCTCAATATCCACATCGTCACCCAGCACCCGTGCCGCGGTTTCCAGTAAGTTAAAGCACAGATTCACACCGGTGGAAAAATTGGTCGCGAAACACAGCGGTGTCTTGTCACCAGCGCTTAGCATCTGCGCCTTCTGCTCGGGATCAAAACCAGTGGTGCCAATCACGATCGCCTTGCCGTGCTCGGCACAATAGGCGGCGTTGTCGAGCGTGGCCTGCGGAGATGTGAAATCGATCAGCACATCGAATTCGACCTGCGCCAGGCTGTCGACAATCGCGAGGCCGCTGCGGCCAAGACCGGCAACTTCCCCGGCATCCGCCCCCACCAGACTGGTGCCCGGACGCACGATGGCGCCACTGAGTCTGGCCTTGCCATCCCGCTCTGCCAGCGCCACCGCCTCAGCCAGCACACGCCCCATACGGCCGCCAAATCCCGTGATTGCTATGTTTATCGCCATATCGTTCTCCTTTCGGCCGGGCTTGAAAGGCGCGGATTCTACCCCGGTTTCCATTGCGGGCAATACCGCACAGCCAGTCTGCACACCCCATCCAACATATCAGAGTAATGACCCGGCGGTACGCCTTGCGGCGCGGCAATCCTCTACTAGGCTTTTAATAACCTAAACGAACGGGGCGCCAATCATGACGTGTGATACGCAAAATTCTTTTTGGTCGAACTTATCCGCAGCCATTCTGGCGCTGCTGCTTTCATCGCTACTTACTATCTCCAGCAGCCATGCATCCGACGCCAAACTGGGTTCAATGGACGACTTCTGGGAGAAATATGACGATATCGCGGACTGGGTCACCCTGCGTCTGAAATTGACTCCCGAACAGGAGGGCAAAATGCTGCCATTGATGGAAAAGAACTTCGAACTGCAGATGGCCGTCATGAAGGAATACGGTATTGAACCCGGCAAGATGGTCCCCAAGCTGACCACAGAACAAAAAGAGGAAATCGACGCAAAGCTCATTGCCGTTCGCGCCAGTACGCGGGTGGAAGCGGTTCACATCCTGAACGAAGAGCAACTCGAGGAGCTCAAGAAAATCCAGAAGGAATTCCATCAGGAGCTTCGCGCCAGGTTGAAAGACAACTGATCCAGAAACAAAAAACCCGAATCTGTGGATTCGGGTTTTTTGGCGCGCGACAGAAAAACTCAGAGCTTCATATCGCCAAAGAAATTTTTCACCCCCTCAAACCAGCCGGTCTGGCGCGGTGAATTTTTCTTTTCGCTCAGAGTGCCGGCAAACTCTTCCAGCAACTCTTTCTGCTTGGTGGAAAGGTTGATCGGCGTTTCCACCACTACACGGCACAGCAGGTCGCCGGGTGCACCGCCGCGCACCGGGGTCACACCCTTGCCGCGAAGGCGAAACAGTTTGCCGGTCTGGCTCTCCGCCGGGATTTTCAGTTTGACCTTGCCATCCAGCGTCGGCACTTCCATTTCACCGCCGAGGGCGGCGGTCGCGAAGCTGATGGGCACCTCGCAGTAGAGGTTCTTGCCATCGCGCTGGAACAGCTCGTGTTCCTTCACCATCACCTGTACGTACAGATCGCCCGCGGGTCCGCCATCCGGGCCCGCCTCACCTTCGCCCGCAAGACGGATACGGTCGCCGGTATCCACACCCGGTGGCACCTTGACCGACAGGGTTTTGGTTTCCTCGACCCGGCCGCGGCCGTGACAGCTGCCACAGGGATCGGTGATCACTGTGCCGCGACCGCGACAGTTGGGGCAGGTCTGCTGTACAGAGAAGAAGCCCTGCTGCATGCGCACCTGACCGGCGCCACCACAGGTGCCACAGGTCTGCGGCTTGGAGCCCGCCTTGGCGCCGGAGCCATGGCAGGTGCCACAGTTGGCCAGGGTCGGAACGCGGATTTTAACCGTGGTACCACGCACCGCGTCTTCCAGATCCAGGTCCAGGTCGTAGCGCAGGTCGGAGCCGCGCTGTGGCCCACGGCGGCCACCACCGGCACCACCACCAAAGATATCGCCAAACACATCACCAAAGATGTCGGAGAATCCGCCGAAGCCGCCGGCGCCATGGCCCGCCTGGCCGTCCACCCCGGCGTGGCCAAACTGGTCATAGGCCGCTTTTTTCTGCGGGTCAGACAGGATTTCGTAGGCCTCGTTGGCCTCTTTGAATTTGTTCTCCGCCTCTTTATCGTCAGGGTTGCGGTCCGGGTGATATTTCATCGCCACCCGACGGTAAGCCTTTTTCAGCTCCTTTTCATCCGCCCCTTTGCTGACGCCGAGGACTTCGTAGTAATCGCGTTTGGACATAGCTCTGTGTGTTCTTTTTAAAACTGCATAAGGCGCGGAAGCTCTCTCGAACGTCCGCGCCTTCTATGTTCCCCTGCAGGAGCCTGCTTGCAGGCGAACCATCGCAAGCAGGCTCCTACATCTTGGGATTAAAGCGGTAAGTTATTACTTGCCGTCTTTTTTGTCGTCTTTGACTTCTTCGAACTCTGCATCCACTGCGTCGTCGCCGCCGGACTTCCCACCGGAGCTCGCCTGCTCCGCCTGCTGGGCCGCAGCGTCCTGGGCCTGGGCCTGCTCGGCATAGAGTTTCTGTGCCAGAGAGCCTGAGGCTTCGGTCAGCTTGGTGGTGGCGGCTTCGATCGCGGCCTTGTCGTTGCCTTTCACCGCTTCCTCAGCTTCCGCCAGAGCGGCATCGATCGCGGCTTTCTCTTCCGCGGTCGCCTTGTCACCGGCTTCGTCCACAGTTTTGCGGGTGGCGGAGATCAGGCCATCGAGGGTGTTGCGGGCCTGCACCAGCTCCTCGAACTGCTTGTCCGCTTCGGCGTTGGCCTCAGCGTCGCGCACCATTTGTTCAATTTCCTCGTCCGACAGACCGGAAGAGGCCTTGATGACAATGGACTGCTCCTTGCCGGTCGCCTTGTCTTTGGCATGCACATGCAGGATACCGTTGGCATCGATATCGAAAGTCACTTCGATCTGCGGCATGCCGCGCGGCGCCGGCGGAATGTCGGCCAGGTCGAAACGACCCAGGGACTTGTTCTGCGCCGCCTGCTTGCGCTCACCCTGCACCACGTGAATGGTCACGGCCGTCTGGTTGTCGTCGGCAGTGGAGAACACCTGAGACTTTTTGGTCGGGATGGTGGTGTTCTTTTCGATCAGCGCGGTGGCCACGCCACCCATGGTTTCGATACCCAGGGTCAGCGGGGTTACGTCCAGCAGCAGTACGTCTTTCACGTCGCCGCCCAGTACCGCGCCCTGAATTGCAGCGCCCACGGCAACCGCTTCATCCGGGTTCACGTCTTTGCGCGGCTCTTTACCGAAGAACGCGGTCACCTTCTGCTGCACCAGCGGCATGCGGGTCTGGCCGCCCACCAGAATCACTTCGTCGATCTTGGCGGTGGTCATGTCGGCGTCCTGCAGCGCGATTTTTACCGGCTCCAGGGAGCGCGCCACCAGGTCTTCCACCAGGCTTTCCAGCTTGGCGCGGGTCAGCTTGACCACAAGGTGCTTGGGACCGGTGGCGTCTGCGGTAATGTACGGCAGGTTCACTTCGGTCTGCTGGCTGGAGGACAACTCGATCTTGGCTTTTTCGGCCGCTTCCTTCAGGCGCTGCATGGCAAGCGGGTCGCCCTTCAGATCGATGCCCTGCTCTTTCTTGAACTGCTCCGCCAGGTAATCGATCAGGCGCAGGTCGAAGTCTTCACCGCCGAGGAAGGTGTCGCCGTTGGTGGACAGCACTTCAAACTGCATTTCGCCATCGACGTCGGCAATCTCAATGATGGAGATATCGAAGGTACCACCACCCAGGTCGTATACCGCGATGGTGCGGTCGCCGCCTTTCTTGTCCAGGCCGTAGGCCAGCGCAGCCGCGGTGGGCTCGTTGATGATGCGCTTGACGTCGAGACCGGCGATACGGCCGGCGTCTTTGGTAGCCTGACGCTGGGAGTCATTGAAGTAGGCCGGCACGGTGATTACCGCCGCGTCCACTTTCTCACCGAGGAAGTCTTCCGCGGTTTTCTTCATCTTTTTCAGTACTTCCGCAGAGATCTGCGGCGGGGCTTTCTTGTCGCCCTTCACCTGTACCCAGGCGTCGCCGTTGTCGGCTTCAACGATGGAGTAAGGCACCATTTTGATGTCTTTCTGAACCACATCGTCCTTGAACTTGCGGCCGATCAGGCGCTTTACCGCGAACAGCGTGTTACTGGGGTTGGTCACCGCCTGACGCTTGGCGGACTGGCCGACCAGCACTTCGTTGTCGTCGGTAAACGCAACGATAGAGGGGGTGGTGCGATCGCCTTCCGCGTTCTCGATAACACGCGCCTTGTCACCATCCAGTACCGCGACACAGCTGTTGGTAGTGCCCAGGTCGATGCCGATGATTTTTCCCATTGATCTGTATCCTCTTTGCGGCGCGCGCCGGCTCTCAACGTGATGTCTGGCCTGGCGCTGCGCGTTTGTATTCGGTTGCTTGCATATATTGGTGCCGCCACTTTGTTTTCAAGGGCAACACCTTCAATTGGGCGGCACCGTGAGTACCGCTTTCGAGACAGCGCATCGCACTGAACCCCGGGTCCCCGCTGCGGACATACGCCGCTGCGGGTGTCGATCTCTGCCATTCATCGCCGAATTGCAGAGAACTGAACTAAGGCGCCTTGGAAACCACCACCATGGCCGGACGCAGCAGGCGGCCGTGCAGGCGGTAGCCCTTCTGGAACACGTCGAGCACGGTATTCGGCTCCACGTTGCCATTGGGCACCTGGGTCATCGCCTGGTGCAGCTCCGGGTCAAAGGGTTCGCCCGCGGGGTCCACCACCTCCACACCGTGCTTGTTCAGGGTGTCGAGAAAGGACTTGCGGGTCAGCTCGATACCTTCGATCACCGCTTTGTTGGCTTCCTGTTCACTGTCAATGGTGGACAGGGCGCGGTCCAGATTGTCGACCACCGGCAGCAGCTCCTTGAGCAGTTTTTCCGCCCCGAACTTGTGCGCCTTCTCTACATCCTGCTCGGCGCGACGGCGGGCATTCTGCACCTCGGCCTGGGCGCGCAGCACCATGTCCTTATGCTCGGCCAACTGCTGGTGCAGAGAGGCGATCTCAACCTCCTGTGCACTTTCGACCGCCAGCTCCTCCTGCAGGACGTCTTCCGCCGCATGCTGCTGGTCCTCGGTGGGGGTCTCTACTTCGACGGCGTGCTCGCCAGTGTCGATCTGCTGTTCTTCCTGTTGGTCTTCGCTGCGCTCTTTGGCCACTGCTGTCTCCGTCTGTACTCGTCGGCTTGCCGCCAGTTGGGTCAAATTCAGTAAAAACACCGGCGAACGCCGGCAATGCAGGCGTATATGGGGACGTTCCCGCACACTTCAAGCATTACCACCGCCCTTCTCACCGGAGTCCGACAACAAAACAGCTGCCAGAGTAAGGTGGCGCCATGGCGGCCGCGAAAAACAATTGCGAGTCAATTCACACGCGGGGTGATTGAAAATTCTCCGCCAAATACTGTATAAACAACCACTACTAACAACTAGCAAGCGCGATCCCATGTTGCTGCATCTGTCCATCAGCCAGTTCACCCTGGTCGACCAGCTGGAACTGGAATTCGGCCCCGGCACCAGTACCCTGACAGGGGAAACCGGCGCCGGTAAGTCCATTACCCTCGACGCCCTCGGCCTCGCCCTCGGTGACCGCGGCAACGCGGAGCTGGTGCGCACCGGCGCCAGCCGGGCCGATATCCACGCCACCTTCGATATCAGCAGCCACCAGGAGGCCCGCAGCTGGCTGGAGGAGCAGGAGCTGGATGTCGGGCGCGAGGTGATCCTGCGACGCACCATCGGCGCCGACGGCCGCTCCCGCGCGTATATCAATGGCCAGCCAGTAACCCTGCTGCAACTGCGCGCCCTCGGCGAGCAGCTCATCGACATTCACAGCCAGCACGAACACCAGTCGCTGCTGAAGAAGGAAACCCATCGCCGCCTGCTGGACGAATATGCCCATGCGGAGGCACAGTCCGCCGAAGTGCGTATTCACTTCAAGACCTGGCAGGATCAGTACCGCCGCTACCGCAAGCTCGCCGACAGCGCCGAGGAAACCCAGGCACGCCGCGACCTGCTGGAATACCAGCTGCAGGAACTGGAACAGCTGAACCTGAAGCCCGGTGAGCTGGATGAACTGGAGAGCGAACAGCGCCAGCTGGCCAACGCCGGCGATATTCTGAACGGCAGTTACCAATTGGCCGCCCTGCTGAACGGCGGCGAAGGCGATATTGCGGAACAATTACACCGCGCCCTGCATCTTGTTGGCGCCATGCCCGAGCAGACCCAGGCCCTGATGGATGTGGCGCAGATGCTCGACAGCGCCCGCATTCAGGTGGACGAGGCCGCCAGCACCCTGTCGCGCCATATCGACCGCTTTGAGATGGACCCTGAACGCCTGGCGGAAGTGGAGGAGCGCCTCTCCGCCATCTACTCCATTGCCCGCAAGCACAGGGTGCAACCAGACCAGCTGCCGGACGTACAGCAGCAGTGGCAGCAGGAGCTGGACGAGATCGGTGCGCCGGATGCCCTGGACAAGCTGGCCGCGGACTGCGAGCGACTGGAGAAAACCTACCGCGTCAGCGCCGGCAAGCTCAGTCAACTGCGCGCGGCTGCGGCGAAGAAGCTCGCCGAGGCAGTCAATGCACAGCTGGCGGATCTGGCTATGCCCCACGCACGGGTGGAACTGGCACTCGTCGAACTGGATAAGCCCGCCGCCACCGGCCTCGAGGAGGTGGAAATTCTGATCGCCACCAACCCGGGCCAGCCAGCGCGGGCGCTGGGCAAGATAGCCTCTGGCGGTGAATTGTCGCGGGTCAGCCTGGCGATCCAGGTGGTCACCGCACAGACTTCCCGCACACCCACCCTGGTCTTCGACGAGGTGGATGTGGGTATTGGCGGCGCTACCGGCGACGTAGTGGGCAGGCTGTTGCGGCAACTGGGTGAGCGTGGTCAGGTGATCTGCGTTACTCACCTGGCGCAGGTGGCTGCCCGCGCCCACCGGCAGTACCTGGTGGAAAAGCACAGCGATGGCGCCGCCGCGTTTGTCGCGCTGCGGGAGCTGCAAGACGGCGAGCGCAGTGCGGAGATTGCACGCATGCTGGGCGGTGAAGCCACCGCCCAGTCCCTGGCGCATGCCGAAGAAATGCTGAACCGGGCCTGATGGTTGTCACCCGGTGTAATTTCCGACAATCGGACCTGAGTAGTCACAGATAATCGGCCCGGAATCCTTCCCGGGCCGAAATTGACCGAAAGCGGCACAGGATTCACTTTATACTGCCGCGCCCATTGGGTGCGTTACACCACACCAGGGGTTCCAACTACACTGACGGGCGAAGAACTCGGTCATACCATGCAGACAACCATATTCAACACCCCCATTCTCACTCCCTGCCTGCGCCTTCTGGCGCGCGCGCTTCTCAAATTGCACGGCTGGAAGGTCGTCGCCGACGAGCGCGCACTGCGCCTGAAAAAGTATGTGCTGCTGGCAGCCCCTCACACCTCCAACTGGGACGGGTACTTTTTCATCCTCGCGGCACTGAAACTGAAGGTGAACCCGCAGTGGATGGGCAAAGACAAGCTGTTCCAGTTCCCCCTGGGTGCCACCATGCGCTGGTTTGGCGGCATCGCCGTGGATCGCAGCAAGTCCAATAACCTGGTGGAGGCCACCGTAAACCAGTACAAATCACGGGAAGAACTCGTGATCGCCGTTCCGCCGGAAGGTACCCGCGGCAAGGCCGAGCGCTGGAAGACGGGTTTCTACCATATCGCCCGCGGCGCGGCGGTACCGGTAGTGTGCGGTTTTATCGACTTCGCCAAGAAGGAAGCCGGTCTCGGACCGGTGATGGAAATGAGCGAGAACCTGGCAAAGGAACTCGCGCGCTTCGGCAGCTATTACGCCACCAAGGTGGGCAAGTACCCGGAAGACTACACCGCGCCGGTGTAAGCCATTACCGCGTGTCAAACGCCGCGGCTACGGCAGACACAAAAAAGGGAGCTGAAAGCTCCCTTTTTCATTTCCGGGCTCAACCGCCCTTCTTTTTCACATACAACACCAGGCTGTGGCCGGTGAGCTCGTAACCGTGCTCTTCAGCAATCTGATGCTGCAGCTCCTCGATTTTTTCATTGTGAAATTCGATGACATCTCCGGTGTCGGTGCACACCATATGGTCGTGGTGATCACCGCGATCAAGCTCAAATACGGAGTGGCCGCCATCGAAATTGTGGCGCATGACCAAGCCTGCACTCTCGAACTGCGTCAGCACCCGGTACACTGTAGCCAACCCCACATCTTCGCCAGCGTCCAGCAGCATCTTGTACACATCCTCGGCACTCAGGTGCTGGTCGCTCGCGCCTTCCAGCAGCTGTAGAATTTTGACTCGCGGCAGTGTGACCTTGAGGCCAGCCTTACGCAGTTCCTGATTTTCATTCAACATGAGTATTACTTTCCGGATGTGTGCTCGTAGTCGTTATATCGTAATCATGCACACGCCTGTCGGCGGGCGCGCAGTTCGGGTATTATCCACGCCCGATGGTGGCAGCGGAACCCCAAACAGGGATTAGGCCCGGAATCCTCCTATATCCTGTATGAACGGGGGGCGCAGAGAAAGTGATTACCCACTTACACCACAGCGGGACGGGCGATCCACCCGCCGGAGAGGAAACCGGAACCCCGGGTTTCAGCCTCAGCGGGAACTTTGTCGGCCCACTGACGACTATGCTTCTGGCCGGAACTGCAATATTCATCCGCAGCCCGAGACAAACCAGAACCCAATAAAAAATCCAGATGGAGCAATCAATGCCATCCGTTGTACGAATCCTGCTGATCGCGGGCCTGTGTGGTCTCGCTACTGCCTGTAGCCTGTTCAAGTTTCCCGGAGTGCACCGTATCCAGGTCCAGCAGGGCAATATCGTCACCCAGGAGATGGTGGATCAGCTGAAGCCGGGGATGACCCGCCGCCAGGTGCGTTTTGTCCTGGGCACACCGCTTGTAGAAGACACATTCAATCCCAACCGCTGGGATTACATCAATCGCGTGCGCGAACCCGATGGCGAGGAGTCCCAGAAACGCTTCACGGTCTATTTCAACGGAGACCAGCTGATCGAGACCAGTGGCGACTGGCAGCCCGCCGGCTGGCCCTGATTTCGGGTAGCCCGCCAGCTTATTCGCTACCGGCCTGACGCTTTGCTTTTTCCGCCCGCTGTTTGCGCGCCTCCTTGGGGTCCGCGATCAGCGGGCGGTACACTTCCACTCGATCCCCCGGCTGCAGTACATACTCCGCAGCCGCCGCCAATCCCTTGGTGCCCAAAGCCTGACCAAAAATCCCAAGCCGGGCTGTCGCTGGGTCTACCTCGGGGTATTCCCGCGGGATACCGGAGAGCTCCAGCGCCCGCAGCGCGGTGGTGCCCGGCTCCACCAGCATACTGATCAACCGCTGCTCATGGGGCAGCGCGTACACAACTTCCACCGCGATGGTTTTCTGGCTGGTCATCCTTTATCTCCGCTTTGTCTCTCGCCATAAATTTTCCCGGCCCGCTCGCACATGGCATCAACCATCTGATTGGCGATGCCCCCAAACAATTTCCCTACCGCCGCCCCCAGCAGGCGATTACTTACGGCAAACTCCAGGATAAAACCGACCTTGCACGCATTTTCCGCAAGTGGGGTAAACGTCCAAACGCCGTTGAAACGGCTGAATGGACCATCGACCAGCGTAAGCGTCATTCTCTCGGGACGCTCCAGGCTGTTGCGGGTAACAAAGCTTTGGGTGATACCGGCTCGGGCGAGGTCCAGCCGCGCTTCGAGTATGTTTTGATCCTGGTGAAGTACTTCCGCACCGCGACAACCGGGCAGAAACTGCGGGTAACTGCCCACATCATTCACCAGATCAAACATCTGTTCCGCACTGAACATCACCAGCGCACTGCGTTCAATTTTTGTCATTGCTCAACTTTTGTCTCTGCTCAAATAGGCCCACTGCTCAAACATTGTTCCGCAAAGGCATTTTTTGCCTATTCTGTGTCGCACGGGACACATTTCGCCCGTGACGCTACTCAAGGCGGATAAATCCTGCAACAATCGCCCTCCATCCACTCAGGTGAATTCAGGGCGTTTCCGACATTCTCGCCCCTCAGGGTGGGCCGATTCCGCCGCACAACGTGTGACGCAGCGGTAATCAATCAGACGACAAGAATAACAGGCAAGCGAGAAATCTATGTCCGCAGCAAGAGAACATTTTGGATCCCGAATCGGCTTCATTCTGGCCGCCGCAGGTTCCGCAGTCGGTATCGGCAACCTGGTATCTTTCCCGGTGGCTGCCACCAAAAGTGGCGGCGGTGCTTTCCTGCTGGTTTACGCGCTGTTTGTATTCCTGATCTGCCTGCCGGTCATGATGGCGGAACTGGCCCTCGGCCGCAGAACCGATAAAGATCCCGTGGGCGCCTATCGCCAGCTTTCCGGCGGTTCAAAACTGTGGCGTATCCCCGGCTGGCTCGCGCTGATCACCCCTTTTATGATCGCCGTCTTTTATATGGTGGTCACCGTGTGGGTACTGGGTTACATGGTGGAGATCTTCAAGGGGAACCTGGATACCCTCGCCACCGAGGCCTACTTCGGCGAATTCATTAACTCCAAAACGGTGTTCATCTATCTGATCGTGCTGATGGCCATTATCAATGGCGTCCTCTCCCTCGGGGTCAAAGACGGTATTGAGCGCGCCGCCAAGACCCTGATGCCAATCCTGTTCATCATGCTGGTCGCGCTCGTATTGTTTGTGCTCACTCAGGAAAATGCGCTGCTGGGCGTGAAGTATTACCTGATTCCCGACTTTGCCAAGCTCAATGCGGAAGTGGTCAGCAAGGCCATGGCACAGGCGTTTTTCTCCCTGTCGCTCGGCATGGGCATCATGATTACCTACGGTTCTTACATGAAGAAACGGGATTCCATTCCCGGGTCTGCCAAGGCGGTTGCCCTCACCGACACACTGGTGGCGTTTACCGCCGGCCTGCTGATTCTGCCGAGCGTGTTCCACTTTAACCCGCAGATCGACCCCACTACCCTGAGTGACTCCTCCGCCGGCATGATCTTCCTGTTCCTGCCGAAAATATTCCTGTCACTGCAGAGCAGCATTGGCTATTTTGGCGCCAGCGCCATCGCTGCAGCCTTCTTCTTCCTGGTGTTTGTGGCCGCGTTAACCTCTCTGGTTTCCATCATTGAGGTCCCCATCGCCACCCTGCGCGATGAGCGCGGTATGAGCCGCAAACAGGCCATCACCACCCTGGCGGTGGTACAGTTTGTGCTGGCCGCGCTCTGCGCCATGTCTTTCGGTATGGCCGACTGGCTGACCCAGTTCGTGAAGATTGCCGGCAGCGATAAATCCTTCTTCGATCTGGTAGAAATCCTGTTTTACGATACCATTCTGCCCCTCAATGGCCTGCTGGTATGCCTCTTCGTGATCTACAAGTGGAAGCGGGCCAATTTCGACCAGGAGCTGACCGAGGGAGACAGCGGCTTTGCCGGCTCCCTGTCGCAGAAGTACGTGAACTTCGCACTCGGCACCTTCATTCCCGTAATTCTGCTGCTGATCTTCATCAACACCGTTGCCCTGAAGTTCTTCGGCACCAGCTTCATCTGAAGCTGACTGTTTAGAGACAAAGCCTGCAAAGGCGCAAGTTGTACACATGGCAAAAAAGAAGAAAGCCCCGGCTTCCAACACCATCGCCCTGAACAAGAAGGCCAAGCACGACTATTTCATCGAGGAAAAGTTTGAGGCTGGCCTGGAGTTACAGGGCTGGGAAGTCAAATCCTGCCGCGAGGGCAAAGCCCAGCTCACCGACAGCTACGTCCTGTTCAAAGATGGGCAGGCGTGGCTGCTGGGCGCGCGCATCCAGCCGCTCATAAGTGCCTCTACCCACTATGTGACCGAACCGGACCGCACCCGCAGGCTGCTGTTGAACCGCAAGGAAATCGCCAAACTGATGGCCTCGGTCGAGCAGAAGGGCTACACCTGTGTGTGCACCGCGCTCTACTGGAAAAAGCACCTGATCAAGTGCGAAATCGCGCTGGCCAAGGGCAAGGCCCTGCACGACAAACGCGATACCGAGAAAGAGCGCGACTGGAACCGCGAGAAGCAGCGCCTGATGCGCCACGATCACCGCTGATCCCTGATACTGGAGCCCGCCGCCACAAGCGGTGGGGTGACGTAACCTTTATCCACTGACCGTCGACAACACCGACCAGAAGAATAATTACAGGATTTTCCATGAGTGCACCGCGAGGACAGTTCAGTTCCAACTTCGGCTTTCTGATGGCCGCCGCCGGCTCTGCCGTCGGCCTCGGCAACATCTGGGGCTTCCCCACCAACGTAGCGTCCAACGGCGGGGCCGCGTTTGTGGTGGTGTATCTGCTGCTGGCGTTCATGCTCGCCTACCCGGTACTGATGGCGGAACTCACCATTGGCCGCCACGCGCGTCGCAATATGGTGCAGGCACTGCGCGGCATCGCCACCGGCCCCACCAGCCGTGCTGCCGGCACTGTTGCCGGTCTCGCCGGCATCGCGGTCGCCTCCCTGATTCTCAGCTTCTACGCCATTGTCGCCGGCTGGATGGTGGCACACCTCGCCGATCCCTTCGCGCAACTGGTCGGCGCCAGTGACACCGCCCAATGGCTCACCGGTGGCAGCACCGCGCGCAACTTTACCTTCACCGCCATCTTCAGCGGCCTCACCATGCTGATCATTGCCAGTGGTGTGGAAAAAGGCATCGAGCGCTGGTCTACCCTGCTGATGCCGGCACTGATCATTCTGTTACTGCTACTGATCGCCTACGTGCTCACCCAGCCCGGCGCCATACTGGGTCTGGAGGCCTACCTGATCCCGGACTTCAGCAAACTGTCACCGCAGCTGCTGCTGTCCGCCATGGGTCAGGCGTTCTTCTCCCTGTCGCTGGGTGTCGGCACTATGCTGATTTACGGCTCTTACCTGAGCAAACAGGAGAGCCTGCCGCGCCTCGGCGCCCTGGTGACCCTGATCGACGTGGGTATCGCGTTTACCGCCGGCCTGCTGATTCTGCCCGCCATGTATGTGGCGCAGGAAGCCGGCACCCAGATCTTTGCCGAGTCCGGTGAGTTGATTGCCGGCCCTGGCCTTATCCTGCAGGTTCTCCCCGCCCTGTTCGACACTATGGGTACCACTGGTCTGTTCGTGGCCATTGCCTTTTTTGCGCTGATGGTCATCGCCTCCCTTACCTCTTCCATCTCCATGCTGGAAGTACCGGTGGCCTTCTCCATCGAGAATCTCGGCCTCAAACGCAAACCCGCCACTCTGCTGATGGGCGCGATCATCTTCGGTATCAGCAGCCTGATCATCTTCAACTTCGAGACCCTGTTCGGCCTGGTCATCTCCATCAGCACCGAGTACGGACAACCACTGCTGGGGGTTGTCCTGTGCGTGTTTGCCGGCTGGATCTGGCGCAAGGACCAGCTACTGGCAGAGCTGAAAAAAGGGCACGAGGACATCGAGCAAACCCTGTTCTGGAAAGTCTGGCCCTGGTATGTGCGCATCGCCTGCCCGGTGCTGATCCTGGCGGCGTTTGTCCAGTCCATACTGTAACCATCGATTGGGGCCGCAGATCGCGGCCCCGCGTTTTTGTATTCCCTCATGCGTTTCAAGAAATCATCACCTCCACCGAAAAGAAACCGCTCTGGCACTGATCGCGGCACCGGGCGCCCTCACCCCCAGGAAATGCTGGAAGTCGACATCGAACAGCTGAGTCACGAGGTGCGGGGCATTGCCCGCCACCGCGGCAAAACCCTGTTTGTGGACAACGCCCTGCCCGGGGAAAAGGTCAAAGCCCGTATTACTGCCAGTCGCGCCAAATTCGATGAGGCGGTGGCGACTGAAATCCTGGAGCCCGCGCCGATCCGCCAAGCGCCACCCTGCCCCCATGCAGCGGAGTGCGGTGGTTGCTCGCTGCAGCACATGGCGCCAACTGCGCAGATCGAGGCCAAGCAACATATCCTGCTGGACCAGCTGCAGCGTTTTGCCAGCGCGGCCCCGGCGGAGATTCTGCCTCCCCTGACCGGACCCGACCTCGGCTACCGCAGCAAGGCCCGTCTCGGTCTGCGCTACGTGAAACCCAAAACCGGCGGCAGGCCCGAGCTGGTATTCGGGTTTCGTGAAAAAGGCTCCAACAACCTTACAGATATCAGCCAGTGCCTGGTGCTGCCGGAGGCGTTCTCCACACTGATCCCGGAACTGAAACAACTGGTGAAGCGCTGCAACACCCGCCGCCACATCTCCCATATCGAAGTGGCCATCGGCGAAGACGCCACGGCACTGGTGGTGCGCCACCTGCAACCACTGACCGACGATGACCACAGCCTGTGGCTCGGTTTTGCCCGCGACCACGGCCTGCAGCTGTATTTGCAGCCCGGCGAAGAGGCCCACAAAGCGTGGCCCGAAGACGGTGCGGAGCGGCTCGCCTACGCCCTGCCGGAATTCGGCGTCACCCTGCAGTTCCACCCGCAGGACTTCATTCAGGTCAATTTCGACATCAACCGCAAAATGGTGCACACCGCCGTCGAGCTGCTGGATCTGCAGCCCGAAGACCGCGTGCTGGACCTGTTCTGCGGACTCGGCAACTTCACCCTCCCCATCGCCACCCGCGCGCGCGAAGTGGTGGGCGTGGAGGGCATCCTGGAACTCACCCGCCGCGGACAGGAGAACGCCGCCGCCAACGGCCTCAATAACATCCAGTTCCAGGCCGCCGACCTCACCGCCGACTTCACCCGCAGCCCCTGGGCCCGCGGTGGCTTCGACAAGATCCTGCTGGACCCACCGCGCACCGGCGCGCTGGAAGTGGTGCGCAATATCGGTCACTTCAACGCCAGCCGCATCGTCTACGTCTCCTGCAACCCGGCCACACTCGCACGGGATACTGCGGAACTAATCCAGCGCGGCTATCGTCTCAGTAAGGCAGGCGTAATGGATATGTTCCCCCACACCACCCATGTGGAATCCATTGCCCTGTTTGAACGGCAGTAACTGAACGGTCACTAAATTTCTCCACCACCCTATGGTGGCCAGTGACGTTCAGGTATACTCGCCGCCACGCAAATGCGTTTCGTACCGAGCTGCTTCACCGCAGCCGCACGAACAGAGTTTCCGGGGATGACTTGGATTCGACGTTGGTGGCGAAACCATGGGTGCATGCCGTGAGGGTAGCGAATCACGTAAATCCAAAGCTGCATTTTATTAGTTGCCAACGACGACAACTACGGTGCCCAACTGGCTGCGTAAGCAGCCCGTGACGCACTACTAAGGGTTCGCCCTTAGCGGCCTTCAGTAAGGTTCCAGTACCGCGCTGCAGGCTGTCATACAGAACTGGATCGTCCTGAAGCGTACCTGACGTGGATGGCCTAAAACTTATTCAGGCTCGCTCTTCACGTCCTGCCCGCTGGGCTGTAAAGAGCTAAATCAATAGGCGGAACTAAGCATGTAGAGCCTCTGGCAGAGTGCTGACGGACGCGGGTTCGACTCCCGCCATCTCCACCAAATTAAAAAGGCCCGTTACCGCAAGGTAACGGGCCTTTTTAATTTGGCGAGCTGTCGCGAGTGGAACGCTTAGCGAGGGTTCGATCAGCGCG
The DNA here is from genome assembly GCF_002959965.1 of Microbulbifer pacificus. Lineage (NCBI taxonomy): Bacteria > Pseudomonadati > Pseudomonadota > Gammaproteobacteria > Cellvibrionales > Microbulbiferaceae > Microbulbifer > Microbulbifer pacificus. Next base: position 12,347 of record NZ_PREV01000027.1, on the reverse strand, counting down.
CAAAGCGCGTTAAGACGGCCGAAGGGCCGCCCCGAAGGGGGGTGAAATCACTCCCGCCATCACGCCCTACCAGCGCCCCACCACATGCATACAGGGCGATGGATGACAGCACAGGATAAAGTGGGCAAAGGTACCCCCTTACTCTTACGTCTTGCCCACGATTTTGAGTCGAATAACCACGGAAGAAAACTTCGAACACGACTTCAATAAAGCCATACAAAGGCTCTCTAAACGAATGCGACGCTAATATCCACTCAAAAGATTGCGCCACCAGAGGTAGAGGCTCTCGTCATTAGACTGGGTACTTTATTCATCTGGACGGGTTTTGTGACGGGTTCTTAAAAAATAGCTATGGATACCCTCAATAAATCAATGAGTTAGGATGGCTTTTCGACTCCCGCCATCGCTGCCCCTCCACTACTTAACAGAATAATTTAAGGCCTTGGGGTAGCGAGCCTTCAAGCAATGACCAGAACTCAGTCCATATTTCGCTCCTCCAATACCTTCCGGCTTTTTCTGCGTGAGTTCCCAGTGCGCCCCCATGCTGGCCTTAAGGTTTGCAGGTAACGCATCAACCGGGGCCACAAGCGTACTGTCGGCAGGCCATTCCTGTAGCAGCTCGGGTTTGAACCCTTTCGGATATTTCAGATCCGGATTGATCTCCTTATCTCGCACAAAAGAATTCTGGATCTTTGTTCTATTTGTTTATCTATATCCACCCATCCGCTAACAACTTTTTTTCATTACCAGATGCCACGACACAGAGAAATGCTCGAGCTCTAGTAAAAGCGACGTAAGCCAATTCACGGCGCTCCATCTCTTCTCCGGAAACAACAAGAATAATTACGGGACGCTCAAGTCCCTTATAGCGTTTCACCGTATCCACTACGACTTCTTCGAGTGACATGTCTTCTGCATCAGCAATGGGAATACTGGTTCCACTAGACCGTTCCAGGAAGCCAATCCGCGCGGACGGGCTGTTTACAAGCACAGCAATCTCGCTAGGCGCGACCTCTTCATTGAACACGAGTCGTCGAAGCTCCCTGAAAGCTGCCTCGATTTTAGCCTGCTCGGTCTCCGCCTCGATCCAAGCAACCTCAAGCCCATCAGGGCCATCTGCAGTGATGTCGGGACCGGAATAGTGCACCAGTGCGCTATTGTGAATGTTTTTTGTGTTCCGAAGGTTCCGGGAAAGGCGGACAGGTACAACGCTCAGATCATGAATTCCGGTTCCAGCATGCTCGTATACCTTCTGATTGCTGTCCATGAAGACCCGAAGCCTACCTTCACTTTTCAGGCAGGCATCGATTGCGATCCACCAGTCAATTCGAAAGTCCTGGCCTTCATCGATAATGATCGTGTCCCATTTCAGCGAAGGCCGGGATTCCACTGCTTCGTATAGCGCGTTCGGAAGAATGCTTTCGTAGAGCTCTTGTCCGCCCGGATCGGTCGGTACCGGAATATCTGCCAAGTGTGCCATACGGCCACAGAGCGAATGAAATCCGACGACCGTAAGGTTTGGAATATTATTCAACGTCCTTTCGAGATTCTTTGCCAAAGGTCGGCTGAGACAGGTGAGCAAGGTCTTTCGGCCACTCGCAGCAGATCTGATTGCCTCCTCGACTGCGACCACCGTCTTTCCTGTCCCCGCTCCACCGCGTACCAGTGCGCGCGGAATCTCGGCAATTGTATCAAGAATCTGATACTGGGCAGGCTCAAGAGCGGTAAACTCAGCATCGGCTTCGGCGATTGCCGCACCGATCCGAAAACTCAGGGTGAATGGCTTGGCTAGCAGGTCCTCGAGCGCGGCAATTCCGTCATGCCCGAGGCCCTGACAGTTATCGGGCCTCTGCCCTTCCTTCATGCGCTCCGCGATCCAATCACGCAGTCCGTTACGTAACTGAGTGGAGCAACAAAATATTCGCCCGGGACGGTCGGAACCGAGATCTTTTGGAGGTGAGGCCGCACTCGGGAATATCACACCATGTGTTGTGTGGATGTAACGGCGTTGCCACCGGTTCGAGGTATTGAGGCGCTTCAAGATCTCGTACTTGGCACTTCTCGCTTGCCCAACGGGATCTTTAATCTTGTGAACAAAACCAAAGGCGTCCTTGCTTCGCCACTGATCATCCGTTGGGTCGTATGAGATCTCGCCGCCTTTAACCTCGATAGCGAGGATCCCATGGTCGGGATGTGCGATCAAAAAGTCGCACTCGCCATCCTTTTCATTTCCCAGTCTGTCGGTCCCGAGCCATGGGCTCGAATAGAAGACCTGGAAACTGTCGTCAAGGACTTCGGCGAGCCTATTGTATACGCGCACCTCTGCCCGGCGCCGCCGATCTTCCAGAACTGAACGGGGGAGTTTTCTGGGCCAGAGCACAGCCATCAGGATCTCCTAAGCATGTCTTCAAAAAAGCCGAGACCCGAGCCAGTGCCATCGCCAGTCAACAGTCCACGATCGAGAAAGCTGTTGAAAACCTCGCAGGATGTTTCCGGCGCAAGGCAGCAAGCGTGACATACCGAGTGTGAGTAGCTGTTGACAGCTCCCATCATGTCCGTAATACAGATCGGGTCGGACGAACACCATTCGATCGCTTCGATTGCGCGCTGTAGAATGCCCTCAATTCGCCCCGCCTTACCCTGTCTTTCCAGGCCGCCAAGTGTACCGTCTGAGTCCGGCGTGGCCGTGTAAATGAGTAGCCCTGCCATCGAGTCATCACCGGTTCCAGCATATATTCTCTCCTGCAGGGACGCAGACGAGTATCCGCATTCCAGTGTCAGCTGACGCATGAGCGCGTGAGCAAGGGTATGGCAAAGCATGTAGCGTGCCGTGATCGGCTCGGGTGATCTCGCGTCATCACCGTAGCGATCCTTCCAGTCGGCCCGATGTCGTGTATCGCACTCGGCAGCACGCTTGACCACATCTGGTCGGCTTTCCCACAGTGACAGCCGTTCCTCATTCAGAGCAAGAAAGATACCTTCACCACGCACCTCGATTGCGGGGAGCCAGTCTAGAGGTTCTTTTGAGAGCGCAGCGACTTCAGGCGAATCCGGGTCACCAGGGGGATTGATCCGCGTGAACCCCCTTAGGGCGCGGACCTCTCGTAATCGGACCGCACGAACCACGCGAGACACCCAGGGAGCGATTTCTGTTGCCACCGCTACACGGCGGGTTTCGAAATCAATATCGTGAGCTCGACTGCGACCCGGTTCCGTAACGAACTGGCGGTACTCAGCGGGCCTCAGATCATCGGTGCGAACTTGTCCATACGACGTGAGGCGGGCCCGGATAACCTCTGCGAGTTCGGCAGGGGTCATGTCGAGCTCCTTTAGAACACTCTCGAGATCACCCTTTGCGAGTAGCTCGATGTAATCCTCAAGCTTCGAGAGATCGTCAAGGTTTACGAGCGCACTCCACCAGTCCCCGAGCGCCTCCTGAACCTGGTCGGACCACGGAGGAATACTGAGAGCCGACTCCGTGACGGCAAAAAAGAGGTTCGACGCACCTCGCTGGACAGCATTTTGCTCCTGTCCACATTTTTCGTCTCCGTTGGCCAACCAAGGGCGACGTCCCCGACACTTCGGCCCACGCTCCCACGTTTTCTTGGAAAAAACGCCATCCATCGACCTGCGAGCGCCGCACTTATTGCAGCTCAGAATCAGACCGGCAAGGCCTGGCTTCTCTGAACGAAGGAGCAAGCCGGGATGGCGGTCAGGGTTATCTCGCTTTGATATAGCGCAATCCGGCGTGTGCCCCACCCACCAATCCCACGGAAACTCGTCCACATGGCCTTGCTTACATGCCATAACAAAGCGCACCGGGATCACGAAAACTTTGTTACCGCCATGGGATTTCTCGGTACATGAGGGGCAGTAGCGATACGCCTTGCCCGGATCGCCTTTCCAGCGCCTTTCTGGCTTGATGACATCACAGCCAGGGCATTGCAGCCAATTCGGGAATCGTACTGCAACGAGGCGCCTTGTGTCGGGCTCATCGTCCTTTCCACGTTCCAGTGTGACCGGAGGTGTTCTGAAACCTTTGACGCCAAGCTTCTTCTGAAGACGTGTCTCCCGGATAACTTGAGGATGGGCCATACCTGCGGGAGGGAAAGACCGGTCCCATTCCTCAAGCCCTGCCGCGATACCGGAAACAGCACCTCCACCTGCCCTGAAATCCACTACTGAACCAGGGCCGAATGTCGTAACCACTGCGCTGCGGCGAAGCTCCTGAAGTTCATTCTTCATATGTATCATCCTTTGCCCTGAGGACAGGGGCCATTCTGAAAGGTGTTCCTGCCTCCACCGTCCGCATTGAATTCAGTGTTGGCCACGCATTTCCTGTATCACGTCCCGCGGCCCTGCGTGCTGCGGCGCGTTCCGCACTTTGGAGCAGGGATTTACCGCCCTTGTAATCGCTCCAGTAAACCTCCGGAGACCTTGCTCTCCACGCGTCAAGCCGCCGCTCGAGCTCTTCCCTCACTGCCCGCTCCTCGGGATCGATGCGATTAGCGCGTTCGACGATCCGGTCAATGATATCCATCGCCTTGTCTTCGGCGTCGTCATCCATGCGAGGAGAATCGAGCATGTCAGGAACCAAGTGGCGGACAGCTGCCACCAGCGCGGCATGCATCGCCCGGTCGCGAGCTCTCGATGCGAACGGTGTGACGCTTGTTGCCTCGACGTCCCGATAGAGCGTCTGATGCCAGCTGCAAAATGTCTCGAAATGCGAGCGATCCCGCGCTTTCGCGTTGTTGAGAACGGAGACGACCAGTCCACTCACTCCCCCCCGACCAACCCGGCTTGTGGACTGGATATACTCTGCAATGGTTTTAGGCTGACCGTTGACCAGCATCAGCCCAAGACGCGAGATGTCCACGCCGACGCTCACCATATTTGTGGCAAGTACGGCATCAACCGCGCCCGGGAAACCGACTCGGATATCCAAGAGGTCGAGCATCCCTCGAATTTCCTCCTGTGTTCTTCGGGACGTCAGTTCTTCGACATTGCTGAGGGGTCTCTCTTCCTCAGACCGAGCCTTCGCATAGAGGGAGATACTGTCCGTCACGTCGTCTTGCATCAGAACGAGCGCGCCACCCAGCTCGCGAAGTGAGTTGAAATAGCCAACGAGGGTCCAGTAGGCGTCCTTGCGAACATCATCACTGAAGGCACCAAAAGCGGTCTGTAATAGGGAGCCGGCCACGGCCTGTAGTGTAAACTTTGCCGATCGCCCTGCTGTCGTGGCCCCAAGATATCTTCGGCCTGTCGCGGTGGGCCGTCTGTCGCCGACAGCAAATCCGGAATCATCATGGTCGATAGCGGGAGGCGGGAACTGAAATGCGTCCCGATCGAATAGCGCCAATACTTGCTCAGGTGCCCTGCGGATGGTGGCAGTCGAGCCGATGATTTTCGTCCTGTGTCCGCGCGTAGCGAACAAAAGGTCAAACGCCGCCTCGTAGGTCCCCGCAATCGTCCCCAAAGGTCCGGAAATTAGATGGAGCTCGTCCTGGATGATGAGATCCGGTGGCGAGCCATCCGAAATGCCAAAAAGGCTGTTTGTCCTCCTCTCCCTGACGATCTGGGCAAACTTGTCGGCCGTTCCGATCAACAACGTCGGCCGGCTGTCATAAACATCGTCGTCGACCGTGAATACTGGCAGTGGCCCGTACACTATGCACTTTTCGTTCGCGCATTCAGCGCTTACGGGTGAGGTCGCATTCTCCATCTTCCAGGTTATTTTCCTGCTACAGGCCGGACAGCGGGCCAGCTGCTTCGGCGATGCGACTTCCGATGAACCCCGGAGGGAGGTTAAGGCCTCCGCCCGCTTGTTGGGAGTCGCATCGCCCCCAACCCAAAGACCAATCGAGAAGGGCTCCTCGCCCTGGAGCGGCATGCCCTCCCCTGAAGCCACGCGCCCCAATCGTATTGCCTCGAGAGCCACTATCATGGCAGCCGAACGCGCAAACTGTTGCGTTGTTAGAAGACGAAGTGTGTAGCGCATAAGCGCACACACGCCGCTATGATCATTTGGGTCATCGGAAAGCCGGCGATAAACCGCGACGCATGCAATCAGTGCGAGGTAGGCTTCAGTCTTGCCACCACCGGTCGGAAACCAGAGCAGATCCATCATCCCTCGATCCTGATGATCCCTATCCACCGAGGATGGAGCACTGAGCAACAAAAATCCCAGCTGGAACGGGCGCCAACGCAATGGCCCGTGGCGGCTCTTGGAATTGTCCCATGAATGCTGCAGGTGCATGGCGAGATTTGCCAGCTGGAATGCCCGCCGCAACCGCGGGTTCGTGCCCAGCTCCTCCACCGATGCCTGCATGCGCTCAAGTGCTTCCTCACATCGGCCAAGGTGTGCCTTTGCAACATCACTGAGTGCAGGGTTTACATCTCCAGGGTCGTCGACACGTTGCCGCTGCAGGTTTAGCCAGCGCCCGTAAGCGCTGCAGAATGCCAGAAGTGCCTCTTGGAGGGCCGCCGAATCTGCAGAAGCCAGAGCCTCGGCCGACAATGGATCGAAGACCCGCCCCCCTTTGCCAAGCTCAGCAAAGAACTCGTGGCCATTGGGGTCTACTCCCTCGACGATCGCTGACGGCAGCCAAGTGGTGGCGACCCACCTCGCCGCGGGGTGCTGTCCTGCATCGATGCCCAAAGCTTCCCATTCCGCAGAGCAGACATGCCCCACCGCGAACTCCGAGACATTTCTATATAGGAGTGCCCCGCTTTGCTCATCAGTGACCTGAGCGACCGCACCTTCGTCCTCTCGCTCCGGACCCGCGGAAACCGGGCGCCGGGGGGGCTTTGGCACGAGGGAGGTACCCTCGCACGGCTCTACATGGATTGCGGTCTGAAAAAGTGTTGCGGCCTCGATTTCGTCGCGGCTCTGTTCAGCCGTGATGGTGTTTACCAGCGTTAGAGTTACAAGAACGGCATTCCCCGCGCGGATACAACGCACGCTTAGGGAAACATCGGGAATCTTATCGCCGTGTTTTGCAAGACGTACCTCATGCGTGGGGCCTGGTGAGAGCGCCAAACTCGAGATTTCCACTCTGTGCGGTTGTCGGATCCACACATCAATATTTTCACGTTTCTCTTGTCGATATGTGGCAAAGGTGCATGTGACGCGAACGTACGGTGTTCCTTCGGAAGCGCAGCTGAACGAAAGGCCGGCAACAGAGGGCTTCTGAATCGAGCGTGTCCTGACTGCATCGTTCTCGCTATCACTCTCCTCGCTGGTGCCGGAAGCCGCAGTTGCGAGGCGTTCATCATCCTCGCCCGACATAGCAGTACGCTGTGGCCAGAGAATACCCGTAAGATAGACATCGGAAGGGCGTGCCGTGATTTCCTCGTATGTACTGTGTGGCCCGACCAGATCCTCAGCGAGCCGGCAGGCAACAACATCTCTTTCATCTGATTTATCTTGCATTGTTGCTACCTTTTACGCTTACCAAAATAAAAAGATGGGTAGGCAGAAATTTTCGGTGCCAGTATGAAACCGGAAGACGCCCAGGGCTCATTCAGGACTTCAAGCTCACTGTCGTCCGACGCCAAGACAATAGTGGAACAGCCCAACCCCCGTACGTGATTGACGTATCTTGGCGGTGTATGGCTGCCCTTCTGACTCCTATTCGTAAGGATTTCCCAGAGATCATATGTGATGTTGCGCGTAAGAGATCCGACACACGGCCCTTCACTGTCAGCGTAAATCCGATAGCGCCAATCAAGATCGGGGTCTGCCGTCAGCGAATATGTGGTGACGACATCAGCTACCTTTGCGAGGAACCCCTGTGCAGCAGCGGCATCTCCTGGACTGAATTCACTCCGCCCAACGAGCCCGCTTGCGGATATGTCGCCGTCACGACCGGTCTCAATCATCGTTTTACCTCTCATCGTCCAGCCATAAACTCGACCGGATGAAAGTGTCCCTGATCTGGAAGCAAGCCCTTCACCGACAACAAGAGAGGTTCGTGCCCGCGTGGCGCCGACAAACAACACACGCGCCTCCTCAGCCTCATCTGCAATGTCTTCAAACTCTCCGCCTTTCGGCAGGAGCAAAACAACGTTACTTGCCTCGCGGCCTTTGCTCGCGTGAATGGTCCCGACAATCGGTCCAGGAAGACCGTGTTCTGCCAGAGCCAGTTCAACGGGCGGCCGATTCTGGCTCAACCGGCGTCTCAATCTCTGCATATCAACTGATCCGTCCTTTTTCCCGGCAATTCTCAGGAGACGACTCCATGCGTCGGCAGGGCCATATTCCGGAGCAGCTTTGTTCTCGACCCGTGCTGACCACAAATCCAGAAAGACACGCTCTGGAAGGAATGGCTCGAGGAAATCAAAAAAGCAAAGTGCAAGCCAGGATGGCAATGTTGCGCCATAGCCCGAGAGACGTAGTCGATGCGGGAGATCACAGAATTGCGAGGCCATCAGGACTTCGGCCCTGGTTCGGAAGAGCAGGAGATCTTCAGCCGTAAAGTCAGCAACTTTCAACTGTCTCCAACTAAGCCCGCTTCTATCCGCCAAATCCCTGATTTTTTGAGCGGTTTCTGCGTGTAATCCCACCCTTTGGTTTTGAGCGTCGAGCAATTCCCTTCGAAGTTCAGAGAATATTTTCCTAAGCCCGGGGGAGGAAGTACGGTGGATCTTTCGCAGGGCAACGGTTGTAAAGCGCCGCCCCTCCGCACTTCGAAGTCGGTCGAGTAATGAGCTTCCGGGCTTTGCGGATGCAGCTTTGCCGCATCCGATCGCAGCATCGGAAAAGCCATAGATTGCCTGGGCTTCATCGGCGAATACGGTTACCCCACAGTCTACAGGCAATCGTTTGACCAGCGCTTCAATCAAATCTGCCCGCTGACCCACAAGGTCCTGAGCCTCGTCGATTACGACGTGCTCTATCTGGGATAGCTCGTCTGCAACATCTTCATCATTCTCGAGAAGTTCGATAACACGCTCGATGTTCTCCTCGTAGGTTCCGGTGAGCCGGGCGCTCGTATCGTGTCCGGAATGAATGGACCACGCATGGGAGTCGACGGTTGCTATTCGGATCGAGAATGAATCGTCACCCACATATGAATGAAGCCGGGCACGGATTTCCGCAACAGCGGTCCTGGTGAAGCTGATCATCCATGTGTTGGTTGGCTCGATATCCTCCTCGCTGATCAGATGTGCGAGGCGGGCGCAGGCAACTGCTGTTTTACCCGTCCCGGGACCTGCTTCGACGGCAAGCCGTGCTTCACTGTCTGCTTCTATCACTGTGAGCTGATCCTGATCCCAACCTGAGCTCAGAGGTGCCTTTTCAGCGATATTCATCAATTAACAGCTCCACTTTAATTATTGTTTTGACTTGGACCGGAAAATGGCATGGTTGACGAGGCCATCAACGGTTTTGTTATTAACATATAACCTGAAATTGTACGTGAGTTCCAGAAATGTGGAATAGACCCTGCCGGCGCCCAATTTGATGCAAATTCAGTCAAAAGCTGCACGAATATCCGGCAGAGCCCCGATCAACGGCAAAAGCCTTACCCGGGGATGATTTGGCCTGGTAAGATACTGCGAATTCTTTCAGACTCGCTCTAGTATAAAATATGATCAGCTTTGTAGATCTCTTCTGTGGTGGAGGCTTTGGGGCCCGTGGAGCCGTGAACGCGGATGCCCGGCCATTGCTGGCCGTCGATGCGTGGGATTTGGCCACCAAAACCTATAAAAGCAATTTTCCATCCGCAGAGGTTATCTGCTCGCCGATAGAAAGATTAAAGCCTTCACAGCTGGCCAAGAAGTACCGGCCAGATGTCTTATTGACATCTCCCGAATGCACTTCTCACTCCATAGCCCGCGGAGCAAAGCCAGGCAGTGAGAAAAGCAAAGAAACAGCTATTGGAATAATTCCCTGGATAAAGGCCATGCAACCAAGATGGCTTATTGTTGAAAATGTAAACCGGATGAAGAAATGGGGACGGCACAATGAGCTTATCTCCACTATCGAATCATACGGATATACCGTTAATGACCTGTATCTGAATGCTGCTGACTTTGGCACTCCACAGGCCAGGAAGCGGATGTTTTTGATTTGCGATAAGGAAGGCTCAGTCATCACTGAGGAAGATCTTAAATCGCTTCACAAGAGAGGCTTGAAAAACGCAAGGTCAGTTATTGACTGGTCTGGAAAGTACAAAAGCACCCCTCTTTACAAACCCGGGCGCGCCCAGGCCACTATTGAGCGCGCTGAAAGGGCTATGGAGGCTCTCGGTCACGGCAAAGACTTTATTATCGTGTATTACGGTTCCGATTATGCAGGGGGATGGCAATCTCTGGATGCTCCACTTCGCACGATAACCACATTGGACCGTTTTGGGCTGGTAACCTGGGATGGCACTACTCCGTACATAAGAATGCTACAGCCACCAGAACTGCTGAAGGCCATGGGGGCAGGATCCAAACATACTCTTCCGCACGGTAACAGAAGAGAAAAAGTTAAATTGTGTGGGAATGGTGTTTGCTCACCGGTGATGGAAATGATTTTTAAACAGATTTCCCAGATTCATCTGGGCGAAATAGATCTGGCATCCTAAGTGAATCTTTCGAAGACTGACTTGATTGTTGACCGTGTTTACGGTGGATCCCGGGAAGGAAATGCTTCGGATGATCCACTTCCCAAACTTTTGGGGGTAGACAGCGGGGCCGGCTTCCGACATCTGGGCAAGCGGCCGGAAATAGAAACGCTCAAGCTGCTCGCGCTCAAATCAAACTTCAATGATCCAGACTGGCCCGATCACCTGGACACTGAAAGCGGATTGTTCACTTATTTTGGAGACAACAAATCCGTCCGCGAGATTCATGACACTCCGAGAAAGGGCAATTTAATTCTCAGAAACCTGTTCGATGCCCGACATACCTCAACTTCCTTTGATCACTTTCCCGTAATACTGCTGTTCGGCGGAACAGGGCAGTATCGCGATGTACGATTTCTTGGCTTGGCTGTTCCTGGTGCCCAGGATCTTGGTCCGGATGAAGATTTGGTAGCGATATGGCGGGCCAAGGGTTCCGCTAACCAGCGCTTCCAGAATTATAAATCTATCTTTACAGTCTTGAATGTTCCCGTTGTATCACGCAAGTGGATTGATGACATCAAGGAAGGCCTTACCGTAAATTCCCCACATGCGCCGAAAACCTGGCTTGACTGGGTAAAATCCCGAAAATTTACCCCTCTTTATGCACCCCATAGCCTGGAAATCCGCAGTAAAGAGCAGCAGCTCCCCGCAAAGACCGAGGATCTGAAAATACTGGAATCAATTTACAGGAAGTTCAAGGAAAACCCCGTACGTTTTGAGTACTGCGCTGTTGCAATTGCCAAGCTTATGATGCCAGCCATTGGTTCCTGCGAGATCACGCGTCCCTGGCGAGATGGAGGGAGAGATGCCATAGGAAGCTACAAGATCGGCAGCGGACCCAGTGCCATCGAGGTGGACTTCGCACTGGAAGCAAAATGCTACAAGCCCGGATCTGGTGTTGGTGTTGGTGTTAAGGAGCTTTCCCGCCTGCTCTCCAGGCTGCGGCACCGCCAATTCGGGGTTCTGGTGACGACATCGTACTTGGCTCCCCAGGCGTACACTGAACTGAAAGATGACAATCATCCCGTAATCATTATTTCAGGGGCAGATATTGTAAAAATTCTCAAGGAAAAAATCGGATCATATCTAGCCATAACCAAGTGGCTCTCTAACTTTTAATCTGTCGCGACTCTAGAGTTCTAACAACTACTTCTACGCAATCGTCCAGCGAATCCTTTATTTCATGCTCCCAGAACCTGATAACTTTCCAACCCTGACATTCAAGTAGAGCGTTATTCTTCTTGTCTCTTTCGACATTTTTTGAAATTTTTTCCTCCCAGAATTTGGCTCGTGTTTTAGGCGGAGTGTAGTGCTTTGGACACTTATGCCAAAAGCAGCCATCAACAAAAATAGCCACTTTAGAAGTTGGGTATATAATATCTGGTCTACCTGGCAATTTATTTTTTATTCTATACCTTAAACCCAAAATCCATAGTGCCTTACGGAGACTCAACTCTGGCTCAGTATTGGCCCCCTTTATTTGTGACATGCAGTATGCTCGCTGCTCGGCAGACAAAACATCTGTCATTCTGACACTCCCAATCAAGCAGTCCCAAGATTCCTAAGCCACCGTTATTTACTCAACATTTTTTATTCTATCCCTCACTCTCTAAGACAAGGCATTTCCTTTTAGGAAAATTTTTAACATATTCTCCTTGCTTTTCGAAAGGAGATAATACGTCTGTATCTGCACCCTTTAATTTGATACTTATCGACCCAGAGCAGCTATGCTTC